>DATGFN010000062.1:0-597790 GCA_035308965.1 Terriglobia bacterium
TTTCTGACAAGCGACATCGAGACCCTTCTCATAAATGACTTTCGCCTCGGAGAATCGCTCCAGGGCAGAGAGAACCTTACCTAGCTCGCGGTAGGCCGCTGAGTAGTCAGGTTTGAGATGCAGGACCTCGCGGAATTCGCCCTCGGCCTCGGCGTTGCGATTCGCCTTGAGATATTCAAGGCCAAGGCTATAGCGCACCATTACGTTTTCTGGAGCCTGGGCGGCTAACTTTTGAAATGCCTCAAGTGGCGATTTTGGCTGTTCGTTTTCTTCCATCCTGGTCCCTCCTGGCCTACCCCAAAAACTGTACCAAAAGCAGATATGATTTTGGGACAAAAAGGGAGGCAGGGCGTTGACAAAGCGGAAGTTTACAGAACCTGAAATTATCGGAGCGATCCACTGAGTGAATGCGGGGCGGACGCGTATCGAGGTGCGCCATAAGCACCCGGGTAGCAGGTAACTCCCGGATGGTCGTCCACTCGGAGAGTAACCTCGGAGAGTTCGCCAAGAATTTCATTCGCTCGTCTCACTGCAAGCTTCAGTCGGCCAGGAGGTTCCGTCGCTGCAGGGGATTCAGCCTGAGAAGGCCGCTTTTCGTTCCAAATCCGGGTTAAGTGGTGGATTGGGCTGTTCTCAACAATTTTCAGTAAACACTGGGCGACTAGGCAGGAGTAATCCGCGAAGGGGTAGGCCAGCTCCCTCTGGCGTCCGGAAGTGAATCCCAATCTGACACTTCCCAGAGCGCTGTTCCTGGTTGTGCAATCTGGCTTTGCGACGGCTTTTCCATGACCTCGGGTCCCCAACTCCACCTTAAGGTGTGCAGTGGTTGCGGCCGGGCCAGAATGCTGTAAACTGTCCCAATGATTCTGGCTTCCGGCCGCCGCGCGATTTTGGTGTACCTGGTTTTCACGTGGACGGCAAGCTCCCTATTCTATTTCCTCATCATCAAATCCGCAGGCAGCAATGCTGCGGACGGTGCCTACACCAGTGGGCTGATGTGGTGTCCGGCCATAGGGGCCCTGCTCACCTGCAGGTATCTCGGTCGCCCTATCGCTAGCCTGGGTTGGAAGTGGGGCCAAACTCGCTACCAAGTACTCAGCTACCTTATTCCCCTCGGCTATTCCACCTTCACCTACTCTATCGCTTGGTTGACGGGCATCGCCGCGTTAAACCCGATCCAGACTGCCGATGCCTTTTCGCGTTTCTTCGGTCTCGGTCCATTGTCCAGACCTGCCGGTATAGGGCTCTATTTCCTGATGGTCGCAACCATCGGCGTAATCCAAAACTGCGCCACCACTCTGGGCGAAGAAATCGGTTGGCGTGGATTCCTCGTACCCGAGTTAGCCAAACACTTTTCATTCACAGCAACCGCAGTACTCTCCGGCGTAATTTGGGCCTTGTGGCATGTACCCATCATCGTTTTTGCCGGCTATAACATGGGAACCGGTTGGTATGGTTTGGCCGTTGTCTCCGCCAACATGATCGGCCTTTGCTTCATCCTGACATGGCTGCGCCTGAAGTCCGGCAGCTTGTGGACCGGAGTCATTCTGCACGCTTCTAGCAACCACTTCATCCAACAGTTCTTCGACCCCATGACCGCCTACACTGGCCGCGCGAAATACATCCTCGGGGAGTTCGGCATCGGATTCACCCTTGTGGTGGCTGTCGTAGCCGCCTATTTTTGGATGCGCCGCGCGGAAGTGGCCCAATCTCACTAGGGCAGCCGCGGAAGCCCGACCTCTCAACTTTGCCCCCCTGGGAGGACAGACCGAAAACACTCCCGAGAATTCAGTTTGGGGAAGTTTCACTTGACCCAATTCAGCAAATGTAGAAGGGCACGCACAGCGATTGCTGCCGACACACTCTTGCATGACGGGCTATTCGTACAAGTGCGTCCCCTGACTCCCCGGAAGTCCCGTTCGGGGAGCCATCCCACAGGAGCCCAGGCCTGACGGAAAGATTCAATGAGCCGGAGCTCGAAGAATCCGCCGGAAAGAGGCCCCAGCCAAATTATATTGTGGGCGGGGAGGAAACAACCCATGGCAGTCCAAGGGCCGGAACTGGAGTCGAAGGACAAGAGGTCGAAGCAAAGGCGGGCGGGCCTCAGGAAAAGGGCAAGGAGCAAGGTTGGGCTGGGGCGCAGGGTGGGGGAGCGCCGGGGAGAGCACCCGCCAGCGCCGGACACGCCGAAACAGTCAAAGGCAAGAAGGGGAGACTGATATTTTGAATCGACATTATTCTATTGACGAGGACTCTCACCGAGGGGATTCGGCTCCCTTTGGCAGACACGCCACTCGATCTAAGTTTGACCTTGAACGCCCGCTTCGATTCTGATATCTCTTTCCCATGGACATTGGAATTAGACTACGTGAACTGCGTGAAGCAAAGGGCTTCTCCCAGGGTGATATTGAAAAGCGGACTGGCTGCCTGCGTTGCTACACCTCCCGTGTTGAAAACGGGCACACCGTCCCGAGCCTCGAAACGCTTGAGAAATATGCTGGAGCCCTAGAGGTCGAACTTTACCAGCTCTTTTTTGAAGGCGGAGGAAAGCCGCAGGCCGTCGGCTCAAGGGACGCAGGAAAGGTGGGTCCAGAGGAACGCACGCTAGTCGATGCCTTCAAGAAGCTCAACAAAACAGACAGAAGCTTTTTGGTTGCGATGGCAAGGAAGATGGCAGGCAGTAAGCGAGCTGGAAGACCGACCACCTAAGTACAACAAGCCCAAAATAGAAATCCCGGATTGGACGCCTGCCTCGCTTGGATATAAGCAAGGATGATAAACCAAGAGTGGATTAAAACGCTTGAGGACAGGCGAAGGGTAAAATTCTTCTATCTAGAACTGCCGGGGGACGGTGCATTTCTCACAGCGCAGCTTGCAGGTAACGCCGTGGTCTATTCGGTCATATTAGCCAACGCAAGAAATCCGATGAGTTGTGAAGAAGTTGAAAGTCATTTCGCAGGCGAACTCTCGAAGAAGTAGTATCACTCAATCAGGGCAGCGCACCAGGCAAATTGAGCGTTTGAGGGAAACTCGGCAGTTGGGCTACTTTGCAGTTTCATCTGGCCCACGATAGCCGGATGGCTTCTTTTCGCCGCTCCTCACCATTGTATCCACGAGACTCCAAGCAAGGAGCTTGGCCCGTTCCGAAAGTCGCTTTGCCCTTTTGAGATTCCCCCAATCAACCTTCCGCTGCACGAGAGTGTTCATATGATTGATTCGTTGGCAGGATTTCGCCCATTCCGTAATTTCGCTTTCAGATACTGAAATCCCCCTCATGCAGGTCCTCACGTCCTCCGTTATTCACTCCCCCCTACTGCCCCAAGGCCATCATCGCGCCAAAGGGTTACTGAGCGTGGTCACGTTAGTCGCCCTGAGCAGTATTAACCTAACCCGCGAGTCAAAATGAACAGACAGACAATTCCTTCCAGCGTATAAAGGATGTGTCGTGAGTCACCGTCCAGCATCCGGTTGGCAAAGTGTGTCAGCCGCGAAGCAACCGCTGACTTAGACCATGAGCTGCACACTTTTGCCTTGCGGAGGATTACATGACCAAGGGGAAAAGATATCTGTTTGAGTTGGTACCCGACCAGAGTGGCGGCGGCCCAGATCAGGGCGGCCAACAGGGTCAAAGCCAGTCCCCCGGGCCACCTCTAATGCCAGAAGGTGAGAAATATCTCTTTGGCATTGCGCCCCGCGGACTACTTGGAACGACGAAATTGCCACCTCTTAAGTTGGGCGGTGACAAAGGCGACGGCGATAACCCCCATAACCCAGGAGGCAGACTGAAGCACTAAATGCGAGGTCTACGCGTCATCCTAAATTGTCCTTGCGCCTGTCTGGACCATTTCGATGGACTTTGGCAATCGAAGAGATGCTTGGGAAGATTGGGCGGTGATTGGGATATCAAATGGCCGAGTTTAAAATAAAGGACCATGTCAGAATAAACGGCACACAGGAAGTTCTCACGGTGGAGGAAATCCGCGAAATGCCCGGCGGTGAAACCACATACTGGGTTCAGCTCGGCAGTAATTTTGCTACCCGTGAATGGGCTAAGGAAAGCGAGCTTGAACTAGCGAACGAGCCTTAGCGGCCCCGTTGTGAAAGCTGCGGGTTGTGAGCGTTTGTGGGGTTCAAGAAGTAACTCTTGATAGTGTTTAACCTTGTCGGCTCCGCTAAATTCTGCTATCTCCTTCCCATGAACATTGGAACCAGACTCCGCGAACTGCGTGCAGCAAGAGGCTTCTCCCAAGGTGACATCGAGAAGCGGACGGGGCTCCTTCGCTGCTATACCTCCCGCTTGGAAAATGGGCACACTAGTCCGAGTCTTGAAACCCTGGAGAAATTGGCCGCTGCCCTAGAAGTCGAGATGTACCAACTCTTTTTCGCAGGGAAAGGAAAGCCTCAGCCCGTCGGCCCAAGAGTTGCGGCGAAGCTAGGTTCAGAAGAGCGTTGGTTAATCGAAACCTTCAAGAACCTCGACAAAGGAGATAGAAAAGTTTTGGTTGCGATGGCTAGAAAAATGACAAACAGAAAACGAACTGACTTAATGAAAGCTGCGAGTTGAAGTCAGTGTCATCCGTTGTGGCGGCGCTCGCTACTTGTATTCGTGGAGAGAACTTTTCAGTTTGGCTTTCTGTCACGGATAAGCTTCACCCTTTGCAAAACTTCCGCCTGTCGAATCAGGCCCTTCTCTTCCAAGATTTCCATTAGAGCCGTCAGGGTCAACGAATTAGCGAGCGCCAATTCCTGAACGCCTACAGTGACCCTCTCTTTTCGATCTGCCATATTAGCCTCCGAAGTATCGCTCACTAACTCTTTGCCATCGGCCTCCGATCACATCAAGGCTCGCCGCTCTTCGCTGCAACTTTCTCATCCAATAGTTTGATTCTTCGAGGCCATCTTTTGTGCCAGATCGAGCAGTAGTTTTCTATCTCTTTTGCCCAGATTCTTGAGCGTTTTAAATTGCTTGCGTCGCTCAGCACCAAGAATTGATGGCTTTCCTAGATCAGATGTCGGCTGTTCCGTGCCACCCTCGAGAAAGAGTTGGTAAAGGTCCACTTCAAGTGCTCTTGCCAATGTCTCAAGCGTTTCGAGACCGGGGATGAACCGCCCTTTCTCCATGCGCCAGATGTTACAGCGGAGAAGTCCGGTCCGATTCGCGAGGACATATTGCGACAAGCCTTTTGCCTCACGCAGCTCGCGGAGCCTGCTCCCGATATTTATGCGAGGGACACTTCTCACGCGCCGCGTCATGGGATGCCTGCCAACTAGTGGACCTTCAGTTGATTGCAGCACTTGTCCTCCGACGCTATCTGCGCTTCTTTGTCTTCTGCACTTGCAGACTCGCCAATCGGCGCTGCAAAGGCTCCAGGTCTTTTTTGAGCTGGGTTTTGTAGGAGTCTTTGAGTGTTGCTATCCACCTTTTCAATTCGCTAATCTGTTTTTGACGTGAAAGCTGTTTGGACATGTTAATGGCTTAGATGCTATGTGTTTTCTGGCGGCTTCCGCCAATTCACCGGCCCAGCCGAGGATTGCCGTCCTGCGTCCAAAACAGGCAGCACACCCCCTTTTGGTCACCTCCCCTGGGCAGGGAGGTGAATGATGTTGTGGCGAGAGCCTTATTTGCACGGGTTCCCTTTCTTTATCGACTCGTAGCAGGCATACCAGTCGCCGGCTAGAATCTCCTGGCCCCGCTTTAGCGTGACCGAGGTCGTCGCCGGGATATGTGAGTTTTTCTTGGAGTGGGGAATGTCGTAGCAAATTTCGTCATGGACGAAGCCCTCCACGACATCCTTCTGGTGAGCGCCCATGATTGTGCCGCCCACACTCGTATTATATGGCTCGGGCCAGAGGTTTTTTGGATCCGTCGGATTCCCGCCGTCTTCGAGCGAAATTAGGTGGTCCTCTTCGGAGCAGGCCATGTTGTCGGAATGCGCGACGCAACGTTTGATATCGACCTTTCCAGTGTTTGGATTGATGAGCTGCGCTCTTGTCTGATGGACAGTGTCCCCGTATTCCCGCAGTTGCTTCCTCTTCAGCTTGCCCGTGTATCCTGCTGGCGGCCGGATTTGCTTCGTGCTCCATTGGCGGCTGCAAATGTTGTCCTGGATGTTCTGCTGCGAGATCTGCCGATTCGCTGCCCCTGGTGTCCTCGCAGAATTTGGATAAATGTCCGCAGGGCCAATGCGGCTGGACTGAGCCCGAGCCGGGCGCGCCAGGAGGAGGCCGGCTAAAACCACAGCAATGGCAAAAAGGATTCCCGTTTTCATCTGGCTGCCTCCGTTGAGTGCAACCGGGTGATTAAAACACGGCAGACTTTATCTGACCATCTCCTTGAGATCGAGCCTGATCTGATCTGGTGACGGCGGGGGAACGCATTTCCAGCTCCGCCACACCTTAGCCATCATCCCAGTAGCTGCGGGAGCTGCAGTCTCGCCGCCAAGTCGAGGCGCACCTTGAACGGGAAATGGGGGGAATCAAGGCGGTAGGAATTCTTCTCCAATCCAGAATCAAATGACACCAGTAGACGAGAGAACAAACGAAAGTTTGTGACCGAGTCTGTCACCCCGACAATACATCAGGAAATGAACTTCGCGCCACCAAATGGCAATAACACTTCTACCCGCCTATGGTAAGAATTGCAGAAATGTATTTGAGGTCTATCTGGAAGGGCCTCGAATATTCCAAATATAATCAGCAATTTACGCTACCGCATCGTTTGGCAAGCCCGATGCACCAAGACAACGTGAACTTGAAATCGAGGAGGTATAGCGCAGGTGAGAGCAAGGAGCGCGAACGAGAAATTGCGGCTTAAAGGAAAAAGCGCATGATTGGTGATATCGCAATAAGGGTGGGGCAAAAGCTGCCTCAGCAACATCAAAAAATGGGGCAGGTGGTGTGTGGCTTCACCGATAGGCAGAACAATGTTTGTGGGGCCACATTTTGGATTATTCATCCAGACCACACCGCAAGTGTGGTGAGGATTAAAGTGCAAGCTTTAGATGTAACTCGCAAACTGCGCGGTGAGCATACTGACCTAGCCGACCAAAAGGTTCACCAAAACATCTATGATTTGGATTGATATTCAAAGTAGCCCACTACCCACTGTATGCATACTTTTGCTCGCTGGATGAAGAAAACTAATTCCGGTGAATAACTTCTGCAGGACGGACTGCGACTTAAGGTTAAGAAGACAGGAGGAACGACAATGCTGATACTCATCATCATTTTGCTGCTGCTTTTTGGCGGCGGTGGGGGATACTATGGCCATAGCCGCTGGGGTCCCGGAGGTGGTGCTGGTGTAGGACTGGGGACAATAGTGTTGATTCTCCTCATCGCCTATCTGCTTGGCGTGGTCCACTGAATCTGCCGTTCTCAATTTGCTGCGAAGTGAATTGGGACGACTTGGCATGAAGGTTGAGATTGTTGAACGGCTATCCGCTCTTCTTGAGTTCAAGAAGATTGCAGAGCGCGAATTATTCTCACACCAAAGTTAGGGTAAGGTCCGGGGAAAATCCTTCACGGAGTGTGCCGCCGCGAAGCGCCTTGCCGCCTGTCAGCAATTTTCTCGGTCTTGCCCTGGCGTGCTCTTGCCTGTAGCTTCTCAGGTTTTTTCCGCCGAAGCCAGCGATAGCCCCAATCCTGCTTACCCACCAGAGTGGGCTAAAAATTTATTTGTTGTTTGCCGGGCAGCTATTGTTTGTCGTACACGGTGGTGCCGGTGACCTTTTTGCCTGCCGCATCGGTTCCGTGCGTCGTAACGGTGCGACTCTTGCCGTCGGCGGAGATGACAATCCGACCAGTTATGGTAGCTTTGTCACCCTTCTTGGCGGTGAAGGACAAAGTACGGTCATTGACCTTCTTATATGACCGCGTGTCCGAGGTCGCATCACCAGTAACCGGGTAGTCCTTTCCGTCGAACTTGCCTGTCCACTCGGTATGCGTCGGCTTTCCGTCGCTGTCGGTGCCATCTATCGTTACTTTTACGTTCTCGCCCGCGGCCTCATACACGACCGTGTTGTTCTTTGTTACTCCGGGTGCGAGCTTCGACTTGGTCTCATTGAGTTTCCAAGTTCCCATATGCGAATCAGCGGCGAGACACGTCGTCGCGCCAATAACAAACAACGCCAAAGTCAGGATAGTCCTAGTTTTCATGGTCTCCTCCTCCCGGCGAAATGGATTAGCTGGAATTTCCGTTTTCATTTTCCGGTCGATCTGAAACATACACCCGACAGCCTCTGAGTGCAAAGTCCAGTCGAGTTTTCAGTGCTGGGTGCCTCCACGGACCGCGGCACTGGTCAGTGTACGGGAACGGGCAGTTCACAACTTCGCCTCACAGGGACCGACGTCCTTCTTTTAGACGACAGCCGCTCAAAACAGCATCCGCGATTCCGTAACCACATGCGACATCTCGTCCCACTTCGACAGCCGTTCGCTTCATCTGCCGGCTCCTTTCCGATCGAATTATCAATCTGGAGCGACCGGATGGGGCTTCAGCAATGCCGCGCAGAATCTGCCTTTGCGCGAGAGTTTAGTGAGCTGCAACTGTAGGGTTCTGGGTCAGGCAATGAAGGGCCCTCTGAGCGGTCGCACGGCCGATGCCTAGCTTAGAGGAAATTTGACTCCAGGACTGGCCCTCAGACCGAAGAGCGGCTACATTTGCAGCGTCTACAGCGACCCGCGGCCTGCCGAGCTTTTTACCTCTGGACCGCGCATGTGCGATACCCGAGCGAACCCTGTCCCGGATTAACTCCCTTTCAAATTCCGCGATGCTGGCGAAGATCCCAAAAATCAATCGGCCATTCGGTGTGGACGTGTCCACCCCTTCATGTAAGCTGACAAACTCGATTCCTAACGCGCGGAATTCTTCGAGGGCATTTACAAGTTGGCGTAGGCTGCGAGCGAAGCGATCATAACGATAAACAGCCACAACATCTACGAGCCGCTTCTGGCAATCTGAAAGTAGCTGGTCCAGGGCTGGCCGATGTTCCTTAGCGCCGCTGACACCAGAATCAACGTACTCTTTAACGATTTCCCACCCGCGCCGTTTGCAGAACGAGCGAAGTTCGACAAGTTGAACCTCGACATTCTGCCCGTTCGTACTTACGCGACTATACACACCCGCTCTAACGACCTGATTTGGATTGGCGGAGAGTTGAGATGAAATGAAAGGAGTGCTAGTTTTGGTGTCAGCCATGAGGACCTCCTGTTTAGGTCACTGTGGTTAGCGCCGTACTCAGTGTTCTAGCACTGGGTGCGGCGCGTCTTACTTTTGCCTTCTTTTCTTCAAGTACTCGTCGATTGCTTTTCTTATGAGCGCACTGACTGGAGCCCCGGTTTCATTCGAAATGGCCTTCAACTTTTTCAGGTGATCCGCGTTGAGCCAAATGTTCGTGCGTTTCATATCTGCCTTTATACACCTATAGACACAAATGTCAAGTGGAAATGGCCTAGAATATCCAATTGCCATTCCTGCATTTTGTTCACGGTCCTCTCCACGTTCTCAGAGTCTGAGACGGAGGGATCAAATGAGTGGGTCAGGTAGATGAGACGGGAGGTGGAGAAAGACATTAACCTGTCGGGTCCATGGGCGTTCTACCCCCGCGAGCGAAATCATCGGAGTCCCTAGGAGACCTGCGGTTCTGGGATTTGGCGAACACACGTTTTTGGTCAAAAACATCACTGCACGCCTGCAGTAGCTTCATGCGGCAGGGCAGCAGAATAGACAAAGGCGGGTATCGAGTGTCAACGAATTGCCTGACAACCACCCTCCTGTGGTGCTCATCTGCTGTAAATATTCCAAGAGGTTTGCGCTAATTTCAGGCGATTCATAACAATACCCACCTCTGCTCGCGAAAAAAATCAATAATACGGATCCAGCGGACCCCAATTTCAGTGCAAACATCCGGAATCCGCGGCACATCGATTTTGTTTGTCGCATACTCACTTGTGATTACCGTCAAATTTCGCAAGTGAGCTAATGCGATTACGAAGGGGTCTCCCACAGACCTCCCCCTCCTCGTGTCGACCAAGCGAGGATAGCGCCGCATAATCCTCCTTACTTCCATCTCGATTTCAGCATCAAGCTCGATTATCATTTCGCGACGCGCCTTGACCCACTTATGCGCGCCGTCATCTTTCTTACTCAGTTCGCGCAAAACTTCGTCGCTCGCGACTATTGTCCCGTTTTTCGCAGCGCGATCCATTTGATTCCATATGCCGGGAAATACGTCGGGTGGATAATAACGGACCCAAGCATCCAGGAACGCGCTAGTGTCAACACTGTACGGCATCTCGTTACACCGCTAACTTGGAGTAGTCGCGTTGGACGTTGACAAGATGCTTCAGGCGAATCTGCAGGTAATCGGACACATCGCTGGCGGTGATTCGCTCTCGGTTAAAACTCTCGATGACAAGACTCGTAAAGGTTGGCCCGGCGCTGGTGAGGGCGACCTCATGCGGCGGTGCAAAGCCCTTTTGCCGTTTTCGCTGTTCGGCATATTGCTTCAGAAATTCATCTCTCTTTTCCTGGTAGTACGCCTCTGTGGTAAATCCAAGCGTTAACAGCCTGACGAGGGCTGCCTCGCGGCTCCCGCCAAAGACCCTTGATAGCTCAGCGAGTTCTTCGTCCCTCCACGCGACATCATCTTTTTTATGGTTCCGAATTACATTTGTGGCGAGCAGAGCTTCTTTAGGAAATAAAGTCGCGCCAGCAACGTGATTACAGAATGCCTCGATTCGTGATCCCTCGTTTTCGTTCGATTCGTGCAGGTCACAAATGCCACCGGCCTTTAAAAGTATGTGCGCCAATTCATGCAACAAGGTGAAGATCCGCCCGCGCGGAGCGTCTTTGATATTCGCGACGGCTACAGGCAACGGCCTATCACTGATCGAGAATCCTCTCGCCTCAGTTGTGTCTACGTCGTTGGCTTGAAAGGTCAGGATACCCGCCTTTTCGATCATCAATCGCCACTGTTTGAAGGCCATATAGTCGGTATTCCAAGTCCTTTGACGTTCTAGCGACACACCCAAGAACTCTCGAGTGCTCGATGCTGCCGTCTCTGGCCCTTGGTCTAACGAGATGGATGTTCTTATTCGGGGAAACTCTTTATCGATGTCACGAAAGAGCTCAAGCGCCCACTCACGACGATCATGGGCTTTTCGAATCTCGACAGTAAGTTCCGGAGACTGCGGCGAATTGGCACGGACGGGAGCTCGCCTGAAATCATGCATTGGTTCAAATTGGCGCGGCGGCTCAGCCAGATAGAAAATCGCTAACGGTCTCTTGTAAATCTCGCCGAGCTTTCGAAGTTGCGCGAATGTTGGCTTTTGTTCACCAGATTCCCAGGCGCCAAGTCGCTCCACCGCAATCCCCGCCCTCTTAGCAGCGGATTCAACAGTCAGGCCGGAACTTAGCCTTGCCCAGATGAGAACAGCGAGAGTCGGGTTAGCGTGAGGGTAGGCCATTGATATCAGTGAGTATCACAGAGCGTAGCTGACATTCAAGAGTTGTGCCTGGAAGTTTCGGCGGTTGCTGGTCTTGTAGCAAGACAATTTCGTTGGGGGGAGTCTCAATGGCAATGTAACTGCTAGTCGCGAATGTCGCGCCAACCGCCTACCCCCAAGTGTAGCCGAGCCCTCGATCGAGTCTCGTTGAGTTTTACATTCATGGGTTTCTCCCTTGCAGACTTCCGGACTTCCAGCTTCCGGAACATTGACTCGCACCATGGGACATTTGCAAGAGCTACTGCAGGGCTGCAGTAACTTCTGAGACCAGCCGGCAAAGCTCTCCAGTGCCCCGCTGTGCGATTTCGTTAGACCGATTGGTCACTGCAGGGCTGCAGCGACTGCCGGCAATACGGATGAAGCCCCCAAATTAGATCGGCGGCATCCCGAGGTGAACCGGGCGCCGATAAGGTGCCCATTCTGTTTGCCCTCAGCCGACGTAGCTAGATTGGTTACTGCAGGCCTGCAGTGACTGCAAGACGTGGCGGACGAACCGCGAGCGGCGTAACCATCCGTCCCACCTGTTTCGGAGATATAATGGAGTCGTTTATGGTCGGCTAGGCTGATCCCCGAAAGGCGGCCGCATCCCGAGCCGCCTGCCGACCTTCCTCAGAATCGGGACCGTGCGGGAGATGGCATTGGCAAGGCACAACGGAGTCCAGAAACCGAGGAAGTTCGCACGAGTAGTCCGCAACGAGCCATCACCCCTAGATAACGTCAACCAAGACGAAATAAACATTAAGATTAGAAATCTTGAAGAAAGGTCGCGCGGTCCCCAGGACGAAAACATCAATCGGGCGGTTGGGGCTCTGTGCTTGAAGAAAATGACTATGAGTTCAAAGGTGGTTGCATTTTCTGGTTGCCGCCGATACACCCATGAAGAGGCATATTGGATCAGTAGAACCGAAGTAGAGGCTGACTTTCTGCGACCCTACTTGCAGGGGGTGATGCAGATATATGACGGATATTTTCGGCGTCTTCCAAAAAATCTAAGTTCCAGAGAGGTGGAAGAGGTCTGGGACAAAATTATCGAGCCGCTCTGGAAAGATAGGTTGCGGAGAGTTGAAGACAATCTCAAGAGTGAGTACCAAGGAGACGATTTATCGTACCTACAGGAACGAATCGGACGATTCGAGAAGAGTGCTGAGCGCATTCATGAACAAGCACTCAACCATTGGCAGGAAAAAATAGCAGAGGCTGTAAGTGCTGAAAAGTTCGGTCAGATCAAATCCCACAACGCCTCCACGAAGAAATATGGCCGTGATTCCGACCCAATTGCGAAGGCCGTTAAGGCGAGGGTCAGGAAGTCTGCCTATGCGCATGCATACGTGACGATGTGCGAATGGCTCGACGCTGGTAATACGCCCGCTGTGTTCATTCGTGAACACCAACAATTCCTTGCAGATTGGTGCATATCCGACAATTATGCGTTTAAGATGTTCAACAGGATAAAGCGCTGGCGCAAAGAGGGGATTAAGCCGGCTCGAACAGGGCCTGGCGGACCCACAAAAGAGTCATGCTAGCTACCAACCAAGACCAGCGAAGCTTTCGACTTCCCACTTCCTCACTTCCCTAGCATCCATCCGATCGCATCATAAGTCCATACATATCAATAGGTTCATTCGCTTCCCCAGAATGGCGCAAAAACTTCAACTGCTATGATCGGCCGTCAACAAGGGGCCATGGCGTACGGTTTCTATTGGCTCGAACTTGAGACGGAAGGTCGTGAACGTTGACGCGGACGGCGACGGCAAACCAATAGCGTAAGTTGTGGGAAGGGGAAGATATCGTGAAAAAAAGTGAGACATCCGGCAATGAATTTCTCATTTCAGCCCTTGCATATTCCAGGCGCGGGTGGCATGTGCTTCCTCTTCATTCACCAAGGGGCTCAGTTTGCTCGTGCGGAAACCCAAATTGCAAGAGCATCGGGAAACATCCGCGGACCGAGCACGGCGTCAAGGATGCGAGCGCCGACGAGGCAAAAATTCGCGGCTGGTGGGCTAAATGGCCAAATGCCAACATAGGGATTGCGACCGGTCTGGTATCGGATGTTATCGTGCTCGATGTAGACCCTCGCCACGGTGGTATTGAATCGCTCCGTCGCCTCCAGGAAGAGCATGGCGAGATTCCTGCAGGGCCAACCGTTAACACCGGGGGAGGTGGTTTCCATTATTATTTTCAGGCACCTGGGTACAAAGTCAAAAATAAGGTAGGGTTTTCAGAGGGCATTGATTTTAGAGGTGACGGGGGCTACGTTGCCGCGGTCCCAAGCCGCCACGTTTCAGGGCAACGATACCGGTTCGCCCAAGCCCACAATCTCGACCACATCGCATTGTCACCGCTACCCGGTTGGTTGAACACCCTCATTCTTGCTTCGTCCACTAAGACTCATAGAAAGGATACAGGGAATGAGTGTGTCAGCGAAGGAACGCGCAATACTCACCTCACGAGTCTTGCGGGAACTATGCGCAATCGGAGTATGGCTGAGGAGTCAATTTTCGCTGCGTTGAAGATAGAGAATGTGAAACGTTGTCAGCCTCCCCTCACTGAATCTGAGGTTAAAGCGATCGCGGCGAGCGTTAGTCGCTATGTCCCTGGCCCCACAATCATCAAGAATATCGGTTTGGTGAAGCTGCTAGCTGACAAGATCAAGCTTGCAGAACATTTTGCGCAAGACCCTGGAGGAAAACTCTACCGCTTCAGTGCCGGCGTTTACAAACCAGATGGCAGCGGCCAGGTGAAAAGGCTTGTCAAGAGACTCTTGGAGGATTGGAGTCTTTCCAAAAGTTGGACATCTGCTCGTTGCGAAGAAGTTCAGGAATATATTCGAGTGGATGCACCGAACCTGTGGGTGCGTCCACCTTTGAACTTAATCAACGTGCAAAATGGATTGCTCGATGCCGAAACCGGACAACTCCTGCAACATTCTCCGAAGCATCTTTCAGCGGTGCAGATTCCCATTGCCTTTGATCCGGCTGCCCGATGCACTGTGTGGGAGACTTTTGTGCAGGAGGTGTTTCCCGACGATGCGCAAGAAGTGGCGTGGCAAATCATTGCGTGGCTGATGCGTCCCGACGTGTCGATCCAAAAGGCTATTCTTCTTCTTGGAGAAGGCGGAAATGGAAAATCCACTTTCCTGACCGGCGTTACTACCTTTCTTGGGCGTTCTAATGTCGCGGCGGTCAGTTTGCACAGGCTGGAGTCGGATCGCTTCTCAGTAGCCCGGTTAATGGGTAAACTGGCGAACATTTGCCCTGACCTTCCCAGCTCCCATTTGGTAGGTACGTCCATTTTCAAAGCGCTGACGGGCGGCGACACCCTGCTTGCTGAGCGCAAATACCACGATAGCTTTGAATTCGAGCCTTTTGTACGACTGGTTTTCTCCGCGAACTATGTTCCGCAGAGCAGCGATTCGTCGCACGCTTTCTTTCGCCGCTGGCTCGTCGTTCCTTTCAACCGAACCTTCGAAGAAGGAGACGCGATTCCGCGTCCATTAATGGATGCCCGCTTGGCAAGCCCTGGAGAGTTGAGTGGCGTATTGAACAAGGCCCTCCAAGCCATCGGCCAGTTGCAAGAGCAGGGTGGCCTGACTGAGTCGGAGTCTATGGCAGTTGCCGGGGAGGAATTCCGAAAAGCAACCGACCCCCTTGCGGTCTGGCTGGACCGGTGGACAATTTACCAGAGTGACTGCTTCGTGACGAAAAATGCCTTGTTGACTGCTTACAATTCAGCGTCAGCGGCCGAGGGGCGCCCTTCGATGACCGCAACAGGCTTTGGTCTAGCTTTGCGAAAATTGCGGCCAAACCTCCAGGACGCCCAAAGAAAAGTTGCAGAGAAAATGGAGTGGGTGTGGCTCGGCCTGGGTCTGCGCTCATCGGAAGAATGAGAGAACCGCGTGTCGTTCGACGGGGTCACAGGGTTCACGGGGTTCACAGGGTTCCTTCATTGTTGTCTGCTCTCTTATCTCCGTCATCGAGATAAGAATTTTTAGGGATTGAAAACAAATACGAGAACCCCGTGAACCTCGTGAACCGCGGGAGAGCCGAGGGGATACCCGGTGGTCGTTGGGGTTGTGGAAGAGGGGACGAGGTTGATGATCATGCACTAGGCTCTCACGGTGTTCCCCAAGGGGCTGTTCTGCGAGGTTGCTACGAAGGTTTGACATGAAACAAGAAAACGTGCGGCCTAGAAGTGAGACCGAAACCGAAGCTGATCCGTCACTCAACGGATTGGTTGAAGTTGCACTTGAAATCGCGAGTCGAAGGCGCGAAACTCTAAAGCAACTTCGCGCAGCTCTTGAGAGTGGGAACAACAGCGAAGCTTTGAACCTTGCAAAGGAATTGTGTGGACTCCATGAAGAAAGTGATCGCACTCATTCGCGTATCAACTGAGGGCCAGGCTGCCGATGGCAGAGCTGGTATTCCGGCTCAGCGAGCTGCAAACCAGCGAACTGCCGCGCAGTATGGTCTCGAAATCATCAAGACGATTAATCTGGAAGATGTTTCGGGAGCAGCGGTACTTCATACGCCAGAGATAACAGAATTGCTGCGCCTCATGGAGTCCCCTGATATTCACGGTGTTGTTGCCAAGGAATTCAGTCGTCTGATGCGGCCCGAAAACTATCTGGACTATGGTCTTCTCCAAACCTTCGCCGACACCAATACTGTTCTTTACCTCCCAGAAGGTCCGATCGACTTCAGATCAAAATCTGGCCGCCTATTAGGTACCATCCGCGCGGCGATCGCCGGCCTTGAAAGGTCCGAGATTCTTGAAAGAGTCTGGGCTGCAAAAGAGGAAAAACGTCGAGCAGGGAAACATCCTCAGAATTTGAACAGTCTTCCATATGGTGTTGGATATGAAAGGCAGAAGGGGCGCTGGTACTACAAGCCCGAGGCAGAAAAGGTCAAGGCCGCGGTTCGGATGTTTCTTTCTGGCGAAACCAGCTACTGGTCTGTTGGAAAAAAACTCGACATCGCACCTTGTAACCTGCGAATAATATTGCGAAATCCCATTTACACAGGCTGGCGTGTTTATACACAAAAGCGCAATCCATCTCCGGGTGCTATCCGGATTAAGTCTGATGGAAGACAAGGAGACCGTCCGAAAATTCCAAGATCGGCCGACGAGATTATAAGCGTTAAAGTCCTCGAGCCCTTGATCAGCACCGAGGATTTCGAAAGACTCCAACGGATTCTCGATTTGAAAAAGCAGAATCATTGGAGGAGCAACCCGGACTACGACCATAGGTTCACGTACCACGGCTTCCTGAGGTGCGGCGGATGTGGAAATCTAATCTACACTCATGTCAGACACCCTCATGATTGGTATGTTTGTAAGAGCCGGACAACCTGTGAAAGGCGGATGAGAGAGCAGCGTGGCCTCGACCCGTGCAGAAATCCGTACATGCGCCGCGAGAGACTTGAGCAACAGATCGATCAGCTTTTTTCAGACCGATTGATGGATCGGAGATTTCTTGGGCAGATTGCGTCGGATTACGAAAACCATTCAACCGGGAATGAGCCGCGAACAGAGCTGCTTCGAATTCAAAAACAAATTGAAGGGCTCAAAAATAAACACAAACGGGTCCTGGATGCATATTTCGACAATTTGATCCAAAGTGATGAGCGGGATTGCCGCATACAGGAGATAGAAAAGGATGTCAGGTTTTATCAAGATCTCGCACTGAAGAGTGGCCAGAGTTCAACCCAGCTCTCTTCAGAAAAGTTGGCCGATGCCTTTGGACCGTTTCACGAATGGGAATTTCTTTCGATGGAGGATCGAAGGCGCCTGTTACAGAGTATCGTCCCTGAGATTCACGTGCGGGACTACGAGGTAGTGGGTCTTTCGTTGCTGGCAGATTCGGTTAGTCGCAATGAAATGACCCGCACGGGCAGGGATTCATCGCCGCCGCCAGCATGAAGCGCGCCGGAAAGGTCAGGGACATGGCGGCGCGGGCGATGGTCACCGTGCCATCTTCGAGCGGCTGGCGGAGGACTTCCAAAACATTGCGCTGAAATTCCGGCAGCTCATCGAGAAACAACAACCCGTTGTTGGCCAGGCTTACTTCACCCGGCCGGGGGATGGCGCCGCCGCCAATCAATCCGGCGTCGGAAATAGTGTGGTGAGGCGAGCGGAACGGGCGGGTGCCCACCAGTCCCAGGCCCGCTTCCAGCACGCCGGCCACGCTATGGATTTTGGTGGTCTGGATCGCTTCATCAAACGTCAGAGGAGGAAGAATGGTGGGAATGCGTTTGGCCAGCATGGTTTTGCCCGCGCCCGGCGGCCCGATCATCAGAATGTTGTGGCCACCCGCGGATGAAACCTCAATGGCCCGCTTGGCGTGGAGCTGGCCCTTCACGTCGCGGAAATCCACCGGGTATTGGCTTGCCGCTGCCAGCATTTCCGATACCTTCACTTTCCCGGGCGCAAACTCGCGGGTGTCATTCACCAAGTCCAGAACTTCGGGCAACGACCGCATCCCGTAGACCTGCACATCCTGCACCACGGCGGCCTCATTGGCGTTTTCCAGTGGAACAACCAACTTGGGAATCCCTTTTTGCCTCGCCATGCTGGCGATGGAAAGCGCGCCTTTGATGGGACGGATACTTCCGTCGAGTGAAAGTTCACCCAGAAATAGAAATTCCTTCAGTTCTGTTTTCAGCAGAACTCCCGTAGTGCCGAGGATTCCGAGGGCGATGGGCAGATCGAATCCCGAGCCCTCTTTCTTCACGTCCGCCGGCGCCAGATTCACGGTGATGTTCTGGAAAGGAAATTCAAGGCCGCAATTTCGGATGGCCGATTTGATCCGCTCGCTGCTTTCACGCACCGCGGCGTCAGGCAGGCCGACGGTCATAAAGTGACCGTTGCCGGCGGAAATATCGACCTCCGCCTCCACCAGATAGGCGTCAATGCCGAAAACGGCAGCGCTTTGAGTTTTAAAAAGCACGGAGCTCTTTTCACGCGGGACTCATCGAGGTGGGTGGTTGGCGTCAGCCGGCATCGCCCGCGGCCCAAGAGACTGGCAGAGTCCTGCCCTGTCTGGCCGGATTATATCAGAAGATTTGTCGAATGGTTGAATAAGACAAATGATATTAATGAGGGGAGGTGGCAAGGGCGGGTAAACCCCATCGAATGGAAAATCCGTGAGCCCGCAATTCTAAGTATTTGGCATAGCATCCACTTCAGGCTTCGCTTCGAGATTTCGTTCTTCCTGTCGGAGCCCGGCGCCTCGGTCTGGGCTGGCATTGAGGACAGAAGTGGCTGCTGCGTCCGGAGATGATTACGCGTTCGATAGGCTGGCGGCATCGGCGGCACGGCTTGCCGGTCCGCTGGTATACGCGAAGCTGGGGCAGGAAATTTCCGGGCCGGCCTTCAATGTCAATGTAATCGCGGAAGCTGGTGCCCTGAAGTTCCACGGCGTGATCGAGCACGCGCTTTACGGCCCGCAACAATCGGCGCGATTGTTCCGCGGAAAGCCGCCCCGCCTCCATCAGCGGATTCAGCCGCGCAAGGTAGAGCGATTCATCCGCGTAGATATTCCCAACGCCAGCCAGAAACTGCTGATTCATCAACCAGCTTTTTAATGGGCTTCGCCGGCCCCGCAACGTTTCTTGAAACTGTTCCTCGGTGATTCTTCGTGCGTCAGGGCCGAGGCCGCCAAAAACTTTATCCAATTCTGCCCGCATCAGACAGCGCAAGCGTCCAAAACGTCGTGCATCCACGTAACGAATTTCTTCATCACCGTCTTCGAGCCTTAAACGCACGTGGGTGTGGGGCTCCAGTGGCTCGGCAATTGAATTGATGGTGAATTGGCCCGTCATTCCCAAACGAACCAGAAGATATTGTTTATGCGCAACCTCATCTTCGTTCCGGGGACCGAGTTCGATTGCAATGGCCTTGCCTTTGCGCTGGGCGCTCAGGATTCGCCGGCCGCTGACCTGCTGGACGAAATCATCCGGCGAGCCTGCAATCACCTGGTGATGGCGCACTTCGGCCGCACCCAGCCATCGGCCCAAGATGCGTTTCTTCAGGCCCCGCAGAACCGTTTCGACTTCAGGGAGTTCAGGCATTTTGAAAAAGTGACGAGTGACAAGTGACCAGTGACGAGCGAAAGTAAAAGCGAGAACTGTCACTTCCGAATTTCAAGGTTCGAGTTTCGAATTTCCTTCCTTGGAAGAAGCGCCAGCACACGCGTGGGACTTCCCGATCCGCCCTTTAGATTCATGGGGAGCGCCACTACGTAGGCGCCGCGCGCCGGCAGGCGATCCAGGTTCGCGACATTCTCAAGATGATACAAGCCGGCAGGCATGGTGAGGTGATGCACTTCGAAATCTTGCGATGGGCCGTAATCAATGCTGGCCGTATCGATGCCAATCGCGACCGGATGCGACCGGTCGAGAAGATAATGTGCCGCTTCCAAAGAGAGACCTGGAAAATGTAGCCTGCCCTGTGCGTCCTGATTCATGTATTCCTTTTGCGAGGGCCAACGCTGCGCCCAGCCTGTACGGAAGAAGACGACGCACCCGGGGGGAATGGCTCCGTTGCGCTTCTCCCAATTCTTAAGGTCCTGGGCTGTGACACGATAATCAACGTTAGATTTTGCAGCCTCACTCACATCGATCACAATAGCTGCCCGCAGAAATTCGGTCACGGGAATTTGATCGATGGTTTTTCCTTTAGGATCAAAATGCGCCGGCGCATCCATGTGTGTGCCAAAGTGCTCGGGAAAATCTAAGTCGCGCGCAAAATAACCTCCCTTCTCAAATGTGGACACTACCTTGGCGTGGAATGGCGACGGTCCGCTCCCTTCGGGCCAATAGGGAGACTGATCGTCCAAGGGATGGGTGAGATCGATCACCTCGATTTGACTGGACTGAATTTCGCTGAATACTTTGGCCAGGGAATCGGCCTGCTGCCCGTGCAAAGTCCGTGAACAGAGGCCGAAAGCCAGTGATCCAACCAGGAGAAGCGTTAAACGGTTTTTCCACATGAAGCGCCCCAAGACTTCCACCGCGAGATAAGGTAGGTTGATGGAGTGAACAGATATGAATTTGGCTGACAAGGGTCCGACGGACGACACCGAAACTAGACCGCGACTTTAATGTCGCCGCCTTCGACCTGTACTGGATAAGTGGCCACCTTGATGGACGGTTCCCCCACTTTTTCGCCGGTGCGCACGTCGTATTCCCACATGTGCCAGGGGCAGGTGATCACACTGCCTTCCAGCATCCCTTCGCCCAGCGGCCCACCGCGATGAAGGCAGGTGTTGTCGAGCGCGTATACGGTGCCACCTACATTGAACAGGGCGATCGCTTTGCCGCCAGCCTGGACCGTTCTGCCCTGACCTTCCGCCAAGTCTGCGGTCGATAATACCTTCACAAAATCAGCCATGGAATCTCCAGAAAAAGTTTACAGTTGACAGTTCACAGTCGACAGTTAGGGCTCCAATTCAATCAAATGTGTCTAGCTTTGAACTGTGGACTGTGAGCTGTCAGCTGTGGACTGTATTCCCTTCATCCAATCTGAACGAATTCCGGCGTGCCCGCCTTGCCAATGCGAATCGACTTCTTGAATTCGTCAATCATCGTCTCATCCAGGCGCACGGTAGTGGGCCGGGGGCGGAAATTATCCTTAATGCACATGTCGTCGATTTTTTCCTGCAAGCGCAGGAGGGCATAAAAAAGATTTTCCGGCCGCGGCGGGCAGCCGACCACGTAAACGTCCACCGGCACAATTTTATCCACGCCCTGCAACACCGCGTAAGTATTGAACGGCCCGCCCACGCTCGAGCACGCCCCCATGGAGATGCACCACTTCGGGTCAGGCATCTGTTCCCAGATGCGCTGGATGACGGGCGACATTTTCAGCGTCACCGTGCCGGCCACGATCATCAGGTCGGACTGCCGCGGGCTGGGTCGAAAAACTTCGGCGCCGAATCGCGCCATGTCAAAGCGCGAAGTGGTGGAGGCGATCATTTCAATGGCGCAGCAGGCCAGCCCAAACGTCATGGGCCACAAGGCCGATTTCCGCGCCCAGTTGAAAACGTAGTCCACCGTGGTGAGGACGAAATTGTGGTCGTGCTTGTATTCGAAGTGTTCCATACCCTGCCTTTAGGCGCGCGATGTTACTCCCGTTGGCCGCCCCGAATCCAGTTCTTATTTTACCCTTAATCCTTCACCAGCGGCGATGAGACCCGCCATCATGGATCATTGAGCGGTTAGCGCAATCTTCCGGTCACTTTGAAACCGGCGTTAACATAGGCTTGGCATTCTGAATGATCACTCTAGGATCATCCGCGGGTGGTGGAACCGGGATATGTTGTTCCACCAGCAAGGCCACGTGCTCTTCCATCCCCCACAGGGCCTTGTAAAGGCAATCCTCAATCGAGTTCCCGACACCGGTAAAGCCCTCAAGATCGGGTGAGTAAAACCCAAAGAAACTGGGGTCATCCGTGGCATCGATTATGAGTGAGTATTTCATTTTAATCATCGTCGCTCCGGGTCGTTACGAAACAGAATAATGTCGAGGCGACCCCTGGGAACGCCCAGCTCATTTGCCCTGTGGGCCGCGAGATCCTGAAACTTCTTGCTGTTCTGACCATCGAGGGTCTTAATCCTTTTCCACTTCGGAATCTCAAAATCGGGTAAGCCCTTCCCTTTAGCCCACTCCAATAGCCTTTGTGCATTTTTGTTATCCAAAGGTACTTCGAGCATGTTTTCCAGTCGATTCAAATTGTATTCGACACATAGGAAGCGGTTCAGCGAAGCCATAACCATGAAAATATTCACGCACTTCCTGGCCGGGCCGAAGAGCTTTTTCTTGGTCTGAAACGCCCTCTCAAGCTTTTCCGTCTCGCCATCTAGCCATTCTGGATATCCCGCTGGGTCAATATTCCGCAAAGGGTCCATGTCAATCGTCGACAGAAACTTGCGCGCCTTTTCCACCAATCCTTTTTTCCCCTGATTCCTAAGCGCGGACGCAGTGATACCAACCTCGGCGATGTAATGCTTTACGTCAGTCAAATCAATTTGACCCTGCTTCAAGTAACTTAACCTCTCTAAAGCGCAAGTAGATTGCGAGGAAGAAGTTTCTTCGCCAATGGATCCACCAACAACCCAGACCTTCCAGCGCCGTTGCGCCCAAGACGGGTTCCTCGCCCGGCTCGCCAAACGCAACCTGCACAGCGGCGCGTCTTCCGTCAATCGTCAAGAGCACCGCCGTCGTTTCCTTTTCCAGCTCGCGACCATCTGCAAGCGTAAACGGCAGGCGCGAAACAACCGGCGCGCCCAGTCTTTCCAAGATGGCCCGCGGAATCCAGGACAACGTCACTCCTGTGCGACCAGCGGGGATACCTCTTCCGTGCGCTCGGGGGCGGTCAGGCTTCCCAATTTTACCTTCACGTCGAATAATCCCATTGCAAATTCCTTGGTTCGGTCAACTCTGAACTTTCCCCAAAAGTTCCACAAACTTCTGTTCGCGTTCGCCCTGAGTAATACCCAGATGTTTTTCCATCACCTGGGTGGTGTTCATGGAGCAGAATTTCGGGCCGCACATGGCGCAGAATTTCGCTTCCTTGTAAGACTCATCCGGCAGCGTTTCATCATGCATGGAGCGTGCTGTCTCCGGGTCGAGAGACAGCTCAAACTGCTTGTTCCAGTCAAACAAAAAGCGGGCGTAGGAAAGGGCGTCATCGCGGTCACGCGCGCCCGGACGGTGCCGCGCCACATCAGCGGCGTGCGCCGCAATTTTATAGGCGATGATGCCCTGGCGCACATCGTCCTTATTGGGCAGCCCCAGGTGTTCTTTGGGCGTGACGTAACAAAGCATGGACGCGCCGTGCCAGCCAATCATGGCCGCGCCGATGGCGGAGGTGATGTGGTCGTAGCCGGGAGCGATGTCCGTCACCAGCGGGCCCAGGGTGTAGAACGGCGCCTCGCTGCACAACTCCATTTCCTTTTCCACCTGAAGTTTGATCTGGTCCATGGGAATGTGTCCCGGACCTTCGATCATCACCTGCACATCGTACTCCCAGGCTTTGCGGGTCAATTCACCCAGCGTCTTGAGTTCCGCGAATTGAGCTTCGTCGCTGGCGTCGGCCAGGCAGCCCGGACGCAACCCATCGCCGAGGGAAAACGAGACGTCATATTTCTGGAAAATCCTGCAAATATCTTCGAAGTGGGTGTAGAGAAAATTTTGCTGATTGTTTTCCACCGACCACTGCGCCATCAGCGCGCCGCCCCGGCTCACGATGCCGGTAATGCGTTTGCTGGTCATGGGAATATATTCGCGCAATACTCCGGCGTGGATGGTCATGTAGTCCACGCCCTGCTCGGCCTGCTCTTCAATGACCTCCAGCATCAGCGATGGCGTCAGCTCGCGAACGTGATTCACGCGGCTCAGGGCCTCATAAATCGGCACCGTGCCCACAGGCACCGGGCTGTGGCGCAAATTCGATTCCCGAATCGCGTGGATGTCGCCGCCGGTTGAGAGGTCCATCACCGTGTCCGCGCCGTAATGCACGGAGACGTGCAGCTTTTCCAGTTCTTCCTCCAGGTTCGAGGTGGTGGCGGAGTTCCCGATGTTGGAATTGATCTTGCACTTGGCCGCTACGCCGATGGCCATCGGCTCCAGTTCCACGTGGCGGATGTTGGCGGGAATAATCATGCGCCCGCGCGCCACTTCCGACCGAACTTCCTCGGGCGTCAGGTTTTCGCGCTTGGCCACGTACTCCATCTCTTCCGTCGTCACGCCCTGGCGCGCGTAATGCATCTGGGTCACGTTCACGTCGTCGCCCTGCTGCGCCAGGCGCTTCCTTATCCATTCACTTCGAATCGAGGGCAACATGGTTCAACTCCCTATCGTGCTGGAAAATTGTGGATATCAGGAAGAGCTCACTCGTCGAGCTCATTTTGCAAACTTGCGCGCGATGGCGGGATAAACCCGCCAATACGCAGCAGATTGCTCTGTTAAAACACTCAGCCAAAACATCAGTTTACATCGCGCGCGCGCCCGCTGCAAGTCGAAGCCGTTTTTGGTAGTGGTGTCATTTGCCTGGTGCGAGCTCTTCCGCGCAGTCATTCCCGCGAAGGCGGGAAGCCATTTCACTAAGTAAAGACTGGATTCGCTTTCGCGGGAATGACCATTTCCTCGAAAGGAATGCAACTCCAAATGACACAACTACCCCGTTTTTGGGTCCGAAGATTATAAAGCCACTGCGTGATTTGAATGCATTAATGGGGCGGAAATTGACACAAGCGCCAGATGACGTCCGGCCTCCGACAAGGCTGAACGCCGCTTGGCCCGACGAAATAGGCGGGCCAGAAATGTTTTGCCCAACGGTACTGCCGGCGGAATTATTCGTACCGCAGCGCAACCATGGGGTCCACTTTGGTGGCGCGGCGGGCGGGCAGATAGCCCGCCACCATGGCCACGGCGGAGAGGATTCCCACGGCGGCCAACATGGTTACGGTGTCGCGCGGGCCGAGTCCAAACAACATGCTTTGCAGGACGCGCGTGGCGGCCAGCGAAATCGCGACGCCCGCCACGATCCCGACCAGCAGAATGGATGCGACCTGGCGCATGACCAGCCGAAGAATAGAGCCGGGTTGGGCGCCCAATGCCATTCGTACTCCGAACTCAGTTTGCCGCTGGGTCACCAAATAACTGAGCGCGCCGTATAAGCCGAGCATGGCCAGCAGCAGGGCGAGGCCGCCAAAAAATCCGGAAAGCGTGGCGAGGGTGCGCTGCTGGACCAGCGAGTCATCCACTTGATCGGCGAGCGTCCCAAACTCGAGCGGGATCTCTTTGTTTACGCTGGCCACCACATTTTGGACGGCAGAAGCCATAGCCGATGGCCGGGCCGCCGTCCGCAGTTCGAAATTATCCACGTCGCTATGCTCCGGAATTTGCACGATTGGTTCATAGGCAGTAGGCAAGGTAACTTCACTGACGCTGCGATATTTTGCGTCTTTCACCAATCCCACAATCAGGACCTGCGGCGGCGTCTCTCCCGGCGCCCCTTCGATGTTGAAGTACCTTCCAATCGGATTGAGATTGGGGTAGAACCGATGCGCCAAAGTCTGGTTGATAATTGCCACATGCTGGGAATCCTTGGTGTCGTGGCTAGTGAAATTGCGGCCGGCCAGAAGCGGGGTGCGCAGGGTCGGGAAATATCCCGGTGAAATGAAATTGCGGAAAGCCAGCGAGTTACGTCCAGTGGGCGGATTGGGCGAATCGGGGTGGAAAAAGCCGTTCCATCCCGAACCGCTGATCGGTGTGATGGTTGATCGTCCCACGGAAACCACTCCGGGAAGGGTGCGCAAACGGTTTTCAATCTCTTCGAAGGTTGCCATTTGCTGGTCGGTGGGAACGTGGGCAATCTTCAAATTCGCGCCCACCATCAAAACGTTGCTGCGGTCAAAGCCAATGTCGAGCGTGACGAGTTTCCAAAAGCTGCGCAGGAAAAGTCCCGCGGCCACCAGCAAGACGAGTGACAGAGCCACCTGGGCGCCGACGATCAATATCCCTGGCCGAAAGCGCGCGTGACGGGCGGTTTCCGCCGCCAGGCTCCCCTTCATCGCCGCGGTTAAGGACACGCGCGTGGAACCAAAGGCCGGCAACACTCCGAAAAGGATTCCGGTGAGAACTGAAACCGCGGCAGTGAAAGCAAGGACCCGAATGTCGAGCGGAAATTGAAGGGCCAGAGGTGTCCTTGTTGTCGACATCAGATGGACCAGCAACGTGCTTCCCCACCGAGCGAAAAAGATACCCAACACTGCGCCCGCCGTCGAGAGCAGCACACATTCGGTCAGAAGTTGGCGAATCAGGCGTAGCCGCGACGCTCCCAGCGCCTGGCGCACGGCGATCTCCTTGTGCCGGGAGGCCGAGCGGGCAATCATCAGACTGGCGATATTGGCGCACGCAATCAAAAGAACCAATCCAACGACTGCCATCAGGATTTCCAGCGGACCCGTGAAGCGGTCGCGCAAATCGGAGATTCCAGTCCCCGCCGGCTGGGCCTGAAGCACCTGCTGGAGAAACTCCTTTTGGTCTTTGGGCTCCCAATTCTGCGGCAACCCGCCCGACATCACAGCGGGCGAAAGGACCTTAAGCCGCGCTTGCACTTTTTCCAAACTGAGACCGGGCTTGATTCGCGCAATGATTTGAAGCCACCACCACGACCGTTGGTCAAGGCGGGACTTGGGGCTGTCGTAGATTGTGGCCATGCAAATGGGGATGGCAACGTCGAATTTTTTGCCCACGTTGAGGCCGGAAAAACCCCGGGGCGCGACGCCAACCACCTGCACCGGATGATTGTTGAGCGAAAGGATGCTCCCAACCGCGCTTTGG
Organism: Terriglobia bacterium; assembly: GCA_035308965.1. Taxonomy (GTDB): domain Bacteria; phylum Acidobacteriota; class Terriglobia; order UBA7540; family UBA7540; genus DASYXZ01. Next base: position 26,854 of record DATGFN010000062.1, read on the forward strand.
TCGCCGGCGAAATGGTCCTGCCAAAATCCGTAGCTCAACACCGCCACGCCCGCGCAACCACGCTGGTCATCGGCGGCGGACATCAAGCGCCCGGTGGCGGGCTGGAGACCAAGGGCCTGGAACAATCCGCCGCTGGCCCACATCCCTTCCACCATGTTCACTGCGCCGCCCTGGGAGAGATCAAAGCGGTCATCACTCCAGGCAAAGGCCCCGGAAAAAATATCCTGACGGTCGCGAATCTGCTCCCAGAGAAAATTGGTGAATTCGGGATCCGACCTGCCGGGCGAAAAGGGATCGCTCATCTCGACCTGCACCAGTTTCTCGGGCTCATGCACCGGTAACATGCGCAGCATCACGGTGTCAATCAAACTGAAGATTGCCGTGTTGGCGCCGATGCCGAGGGCAAGCGTCAAAACGGCCACCGCCGTGAAGCCGGGATTCTTGCGTAACATCCGGGTTCCATAGCGAATATCCTGCCAGAGTGTTTCGAGCATGGGCAATCTCCTTCGGTCCCGATAATTTTCTTTCGCCTGATCCATCCCACCGAGCTTGATCAGTGCCTGCCGCCGCGCCTCTTCCGGAGTCATCCCGGCGCGCACATTGTCTTCAATGAGCATCTGAAGATGGCTCTCGAATTCATCAGACATTTCCTGCTCGTGACGCCGCCCAACGAACAGGCTGGCGAGACGCAAGAGCAAGGCGCGAAGTCGCCGCATGAGAAATCCTTAGGACAAATTTGCGATCGAGCGATTTTGTGATTGCGTGATTGAAGGCACTTTTCCTCAATTCACCCAATCACCCGATCGCTCAATCGCACAATAGGTTCACTCCGACCGCAGCGCCACCATGGGGTCTACGCGCGCGGCGCGGCGCGCAGGGAGTAAACCAGCCAACACTGCAACCAAAACCATAAGGGCAGCTGCCAGCGCGAGCACGGAGGGATCAACCGAACCCAATCCGAATAACAAGCTCTTGATGAGACGAGTCCCACCCAGAGCGATGGGGGCGCCGACGGCAATTCCGAGGACGACGAGAGCAAGAGTCTCGCGCACGACATCGCGAAGAATTTTGGCAGGTTGGGCCCCTAGCGCCATGCGAATTCCTATATCGCGGGTCTTGCGAGCAATGGTATAGGCCATGACACCGTAAAGGCCGACTCCGGCAAGCAACAGGGCGAGGGATCCGAATGCGCTGGCAAGCAGCATGATGAAGCGGTCGTTCCCCAGCGAGTGGTCGACCAGCGACGACAACGTCTCAATCTTGACGGGGAGGAGGTGTGCATTGGTATCTCCCAAAGTTTTGCGAAGCGCGCCGGAGAGAGTAGAAGGCTCGCCGTAGGTGCGGATTTCAAATACGGCCGCCGTATGTTCCCAGACTGGGTTGAAGAGGGGAAAATAAATACGCGGCCTGTTCTGTTCGCGAAGGCTGTTGATTTTCGAGTCCGCGACAACGCCGACGATTTCCGCCTCACCCGGATTTCCCGGGAAGGTATCCCGCACATGTTTTCCAATAGGATTCAGATGGGGAAAGTACTTGCCGGCAAACGCCTGATTGATCACCGCGGCGCGCGGACCGTTTCCACTGTCCTGGACGCCGATCTCGCGTCCGATCAACAACGGGATTCCCACGGCTGAGAAGTACCCGGGGCCCACGTGGTCCATGCGCACGTGCATTTCCTCATTCTCATTTGCCGTGTATCCCTCGACCTCGATGGGATCTCCAGAATCCGAGTCTTGAAACAATCCGTTGCTGGAAAGTGAGGGCACGCGTACGCCCGGGATGGCCGAGAATTTCGCCAGGAGATCCTGATAGAAGCGGATGACTTCGGGTCCCTTCTCGCCCGCCAAGGCGGAGTCCACTCTGAATACAAGCATGTTCTCGCGATTGTAGCCGAGGCTCACTTCGCCCAATTTCGACAGACTGTGAACGAAAAGACCCGCGACGACCAGGAGGATAAGGGAGACGGCAACTTGAGCGATCACCAGGACTTTCCCTGCGGAAAACCCGCCGACACCTTCGCCGGCAAGGCCCGTGGGGGATTTGAGAGTTGCAGAAACTTCCTGGCGAGTCGCGTGCAAGGCCGGAATTAATCCAAAGAGGATGGCTGTGAGAACGGCGACTGCCAACGTAAAGCCGAGCACACGGGCGTCGGGCCGCAGACTGATTTGTATGACTCCGGATTCGAAGGACGCGCGCGAAACCATGCGAAGCAACAGTCCGATCGTCCATTGCGCCAGCAGCACGCTCACGGCCGCGCCCAGAAAAGCAAGAAGCAGGCTTTCGACCAGGAGCTGCCGCACCAATCGGAATCGCCCTGCGCCAATAGCCATGCGTACGGCAAACTCACGGCGGCGGGCCGTCCCTCGGGCAAGTTGCAGGTTGGCAACATTGGCACAGGCTATGAATAGCACCAGCACGACCAACGCCATAAGCACCTTCAGCGGGTCCGCGAAATAGTGATGGACCGTGGAAATTCCCCGGGCACCCTGCTGAAGTTCAATTTGTTGATTGAAATAGTCACGCCGCTCTTTCGGCGTCCCGTCGGAACCCAGCGACGATTCCAGATATTGTTTGAAGACCACGTCAATGCCCGCATTGGCCTGCTTCATCGTTATTCCGGGTTTAAGGCGGGCCATGGCTTGCAGCCAAACGAACTGATTCCCCAGTGGAGGGCCGGGAGAAAGCAAATCGCGTCCGGGGTAGATTGCCTCCTGCATGGTCATGGGAACCCAAATGTCACAGGACTCTCCCACAGTTTCGCCGAAGAAACCCGGTTCCGTAATGCCAACTATTTCGAAGGGCGTTTCACGAATGCGGATAGACTTCCCGAGGATGGACGGGTCAAGTCCGAATCGATCTTTCCAGAATGAGTAGCTGATTACCGCAATGGGATAGGCGCCGCGGGCGCGATCAACTTCGGTGGTGAACATACGCCCGGCCGCTGCCTTGATTCCCAGCGTGGAAAAATACCCGCCGCTCACCAGCCGAATTCCTGCAGTTTCTCCCGGAGCTGAGCTGTCGGATGCCGAGCCGCCGAGGCTCACCGGAATTCGGGGAAGCTGGCTATCCGCCGCAAACATTTCGGAAAATACATTGTCATGGTCCCGCAGATACTCGAATATCGCATACGTCATGAGCGAACGGAATCCAGACTCAGAGCCGTATGATCTTCCGTGCGCATCAGGATCCGTCAAGAGGACAAGCTGCCGGGGCGCTTCAACGGGAAGCGAACGAAAGAGCACCGCATCCAGGATGTTGAAGATTGCCGTGTTGGCGCCGATGCCGAGGGCAAGCGTGAGCACCGCCACCGCCGTAAACCCGGGATTCTTTCCCAGCATGCGCAGGCCGTAACGAATGTCCTGCAACAATGTTTCGAGCATGGGCAATCTCCTTCGGTCCCGATAATTTTCCTTCGTCTGATCCAGGCCACCGAGCTTGATCAGCGCGTGGCGGCGCGCTTCTACGGGAACCATCCCCGCTCGCAGATTGTCCTCAACGTGCATTTGGAGATGACTTTCGAATTCGTCAGACATTTCCTGCTCTTGACGCGTCTTTTTGAACAAGCTCAAGGCGCGCAAGAACAAAGCGCGTATCTTTCTCATCAAGTCTCCCAGAGAACTTGTAGGGCCGGGGTCTCCTCAGCGACTCGCCGTGCGCGAGCTTGCCCCGGCCTCGCGCAAGATTCGAAAAGCGGCCGACCCCCGCGCCTGCGGGACCGCCCCTACGAGGCGAGTGAAAGGAATCGCGCAAGTATCGCGGTCACTTGCTCCCAATCCCGCGCTTCCTTCGCAATCTGTTTTCGCCCGGCCCGGGTGAGTTTGTAGAATTTCGCCTTGCGATTATTGTCCGACATGCCCCACTCCGACGCGATGTAGCCTTCCTGCTCCAATTTCAACAGTGCCGGATAGAGAGTGCCGTAATTGACCGACAACAAATCGCCGCTGGTCTGCTCGATGCGCCGGGCAATTCCGTAACCGTGCAGAGGACCCAGGGTTTCGAGCGTCTTCAGCACCATCAGCGCCAGCGTGCCTTGCCAGACATCGGTTTTGTCACTCATCCCGTCTCCTTAGACTGTAGTTCGCTCCTATTGGTTAGCCATAGAAAAGTTAGCACTAGTCCTATGGGAAAGCAATAGAGGAAAATTTGCGATAACTTTGCTTGCCACCAGCGGGGGAATTCGGCAAAATCAGGCGCCTGGAGGAAACCTATGCGCTTACGCCTGCTTGGAACCGTTATCCTTTTTGGAAGTATGTTCGCGCTGCCCGCCTCAACTTTTGGCCAACTGGTGGAGGAGTACCACTCCCCCAAAGCGGGGTGCTGCCTTCAAGGCGCCGTCCAACATCTCGCCGACCAGCTTCAGGATTGGAATCAGTTGGGCCGGTATTATGACGACAATCAAAAGTTGGAAGCTGAATCGCCGCAGTCCGGCCGGGTGGTTTTTCTTGGCGATTCCATTACCGATGGCTGGGACCTCAAACGGGATTTTCCCGGCAAGCCCTACGTGAATCGCGGCATCAGCGGCCAAACCACTCCGCAAATGCTGGTGCGAATGTATCCGGATGTCATTGACCTGCACCCGGCGGCCCTGATTATGCTGGCGGGCACCAACGATATTTCCTCCAATACGGGGCCCGAAACGCTGAAAATGATCGAGGAAAATATCCAGGCCATTACCGAACTGGCGCAGCATCACCACATCAAAGTGATTTTGTGCGCGGTGATGCCGGTAAGCGATTACACCAAAAATAAGCAAACAGTTCGCCGGCCACCCGCCGACATTTTGAAATTGAATGCGTGGATGCGCACTTATGCCGAGGAAGTGCATGCCGTCTTCGCCGACTACTATACGGCTACGGCGGATGCGCAGGGGATGCTCAAAGATGGATTCTCGGATGACGGCCTGCACCCCAACGTCAAAGGGTATGCCCTGATGGCGCCGGTGGCGGAAGCGGCGATTGAAAAGGCGCTGAGCAAGAATTGATTCATTGGGCCATTGAATCAATGGTCCATTGAGCTATAGAGAGGCAAAATAGTGCTGCCTTCGATCTGCCAGCCTCTTAATCCTTTCAATGGGTCAATGATTCAGTGGACCAGTTTCATTTCACGGCCACGCCTTGGCGGCCCCAATGATTGGCGCCTGCATGGCCAGGATCACGCGGATCTGTTCGTCCCACACAAGCCACTCGTGCTTGCCGGGAACCTCACTGTAGCGAAACCGGACTTTCATCTTGGTGAGTAGCTCCAGGAAATCCAGATTATTTTTCAACAAGAAGTCCGACGAGCCGATGGAAAAATAAAGGTCGGGCAATTTGTCCGCCGGAACCTTCTTAATCAGCTCAAAGGGATCTTCCTCCGCCCGCAGGGGATTATCCAGAGCGCCGAAATCGTCATCGAGAACTTTCTTGATCTTGGATTCCGTAATGGACTTGGAAACGGCGGGTTGTGCGATTCCGAGCGCCCCGCTCATGCTGGCGATGGCCGCGAACATATCCGGGTGCCGCAACCCCAGCGTCATGGCGCCGTATCCGCCCATGGAGAGCCCGGCAATGGCGCGGCCCTCGCGGGCGGCCACGGTGCGGTAATGGCTGTCCACGTAAGGAATTAAGTCCTGAATCAGATAATCTTCCCACTTGAGCTTGGGGTCGCCCTGATTGTTCACGTAAAATCCCGTTCCCCCCTCAGGCATCACGATAATTTCTTCGTAGGCCGGCGCGTACTGAAGAAGATTGGAATTTGTCACCCAGGCGCTGTAATCGTCGGTGTAACCGTGAAGGAGATACAAAACCGGAAATCGCCGCGCGGAGGTGGCGTAGTCGCGCGGCAATATGATGTTGAACTTCACCGCCATTCCGCCCAAATGCGGAGGAGAAAAATCCACCGTCTCGTAGCCCTTATCCACCGCCGCACAGTTGAGCGCCAGAACAAAAACAAATGCACAGGTGAAAGCGATTCGAGTTTTCATTTCACTCCTTTGACTAAAGTTTTGAGGGACGGATTCTTTTCAAAGTCTTAGGGAGAAGCAATCTGGTCGGCACACGCGCAATCAGACGCATGAACTCCCAGCGCTTTTCGTTTAGTCGTTTGAGCAACTCGCTAACGGTAATTTCGAGAGATGGAACCCGCCAACAACCTGAATAAGAAATTGTTTGTCCTTTTGGTATGTGCTTTTCGGCGTGATCAAACTAATTCCATAGATGATATCTCCCAAACGCCGCCCGCCCGGAGGCCGGTACGCAATAATATCCTCCTCCACGAAGTCTTGAGATTTCTCCCTAAAATCCGAGGTAAGTTCAATCGCAGTGAGCCCCGCCAGATGGCGAGGAACGCGTCGAACAACTTTAAACTCCTCCTTCGCGTTGCTTTTGAAACTCAATTCGCGGCTAGCAATCTCATTAAATGAGGCTTGGACTAGAGTGTTGTATTCATTCGTAACCCAGACACAACGTTGACAATTCTCTGTCGTAGGTTCCGTGGTGTTCAAAACAGCCAAGTCAAGTTGAACGCCGTGATTGGGGCTGGGAGAGTGCGAGCCATGAGCAATTACGCCTTTAGGCAGGTTGACGTAATACCCATAGTCGCAGTTCGAGTAGCGTTCGGTATAAATAGTCTCGGCTTTGGTTTCCCGCCAGCGTGGTTTGTGCTCGCCCGAAACTGTCCGGCTACTTTGCAGCAGCGCGAACGCACTGCACAATAAGAAACAACCCCGCTTCGCGTTGACTAGCATATTAGGTGTGCTCCGCCAAATGTCTCAGCCCCGTCACGCACTTCCAACCAAAATCCCGGTGAGAAACACCAAGACGCCCCAAACCACCGCTTGAAACGCTGCGGAAAGGAACGGAGTGTCCATATAACGGTATCGAATAAAGCTGATGGCGCCAAGTTCGATAGCCACCACAATGACCGCTGCAGTGAGGGCCACGTTGAAATTCGAAAATAGGAAAGGCAGAGTGTGCCCGATGCCCCCAGCGGTGGTCATCAGGCCGGTGACCGAGCCACGGAACCAGGGATAGCCGCGCCCGGTCAGCGAGCCGTCATCAGATTGCGCCTCGGCGGAGGCCATCGATATTCCAGCCCCCAGCGAGGCCGCGAGGCCGATTAGAAAAGCATCACGCGTTCTGTGAGTGGCGAAGGCGGCGGCGAAAACGGGCGCGAGGGTTGAAATGGAACCATCCATCAAGCCCAAGAGTCCGGGCTGGACCACCTGCAAAAGGAATTTACGCCGCCCTGCGCTTTCTTCGCCCGCGCTCGCTTCCGGCGTGAGATGCTTCTCCCTAAGCGATCCCGCCAGGCTTGAATGTTGACGCTCTGCCTCCGCCAGATCACCCAAAAGTTTTCGCGTGGAAGCGTCGGTCACCAGCTTTTCGGCCCGTTCGTAGAATCGCCCCGTTTCGAGCTCCAGGAGTTCCACTTGCTTTCTGACCGCCTGGATGCCCAGAGGCCGCGTGAGCCAGATGGGGCGACGCTCGATAAATCCCTTAACATCCTGGGGACGAATCAGCGGAATGTGTTCCCCAAACCTCTGGCGGAAAAGCTCAATCAGCCGGGCGCGGTGAACGGATTCCTCCGTCCGCATTTCATCCAGCACTTTGGCTGTGGCAGGGTAGGTCTCGCGCAGGCCTTCGGAGAAGTCGCCGAAGATTCGCCCGTCTTCTTCTTCCAGCGAAATCGCGAGGGCGAGAATTTCCCGCTCAGAAAGGTCCCGGAATCTTTTGGCCATGAATATTCCTTCCTAGAGTTTCGGCATGAGTCTTAGTCCGCATGTTCTTAAAGATGCCCATGAACTCCGCCGGGTCGTTTCGAATTTTCCCGATTGGACCTTCTTCATGTCTCTCTCCAAATGTCCATAGTCATATTACGATGACCTAATAGGTTTCGTCAGGGAAGTTTGATGCCGGGGGGCTGCAAGAACAACGTTGGGCGACGCCTAATCGAACTCAAAGCCGGGAGGCGATTGCTCGGGGCCGACGCGGCCCTCCGCAATGTCCGCGCCGTAATAGTTTTCCCCTTTGATGGGGCTTCCGGACATGCGGCGCAGCATGGCAATTTGGCCCACGTGGGTGAGGGCATCGGCGATGGGGCCCTGGAAGAGTTTTTCCGGCGGGCACCCAAGCTCCGTAGTGGATGCCAGGTGTTTGTCGAATTTATCAAGGGCGGCAAAGAAGCGTACTACTTCCTGATCCCAGGGCAAGGGTTTCGAGGTGTGCCACTCGCTTTTCCCCTGGGCGTGGCGGCAAGCCCAATCGAGCAAGTCGCCGAGGTGGGCGAGGATCTCGACGGGAGTCCGCGAAGTGGGCGACGCTTTGAATTGGGCGAATTCCGCTGGAGCGTTGCGCAACGCTTTGCCGCCGCGATAAGCCAGGATGGCCACCGAGTGCCGAAGTAAATGAATGTTTGGATCTGCCATATTTGTTAACCCTCTCGCCGGGAATAATTACCAGAAGCTCGCGCCACCTCATTAGGTTTCACTCAAAAGTGTCCGCCGGACAGACTGAATATCAGGATGGCGAGAACGATGAGTGTTATAACCACGTACATGGTATCGCGCTCCAGGGCAAAAGCGACGATGGAAAAAACCACGCGTGCCACCGGAGTGGCAATCAAAATCAGCAATCCCAGTTGGATAATTCCGCGACCCTCTAAGGCAATCGCGTCGTGAAAAATGCCGGAGAGCGTGCGCAAATCAGTCGGCTCTCCCTGAAAAACGTGATAGCTGGGAATCGAGGAACCGTTGCCGAGAAGGAACACGATTGCGCCTGCCAGAACCACCCCGGCGGCAACCAGAACACCCGCCTGGATGAGAATGCCAATTACCATTTCCGTTCGCTGATCGTCCCACTGTCCCCGGCTCTCGGTCATCTCATATCCTTCCGGTCACGCCGTGATAGATCATTTCCAGGGCAAGCACCCCCACCGTGACTCCAAACACCAGCCGGAGGACGTTGCTCTTGGCTTTAGGCAGCACGCGCGCGCCCAAGAACGAACCCGCCAGGACGCCCAGCATCACGGGCATGGCAAGCCCCGGGTCAATATACCCGCGCTTCAAATAAATTCCCGCGCTGGCAGCCGCCGTCACGCCGATCATGAAATTGCTGGTGGTGGTGGAAACTTTGAAGGGGATGCGCATCACCTGATCCATGGCAATGACTTTGAGCGCGCCCGAGCCGATCCCAAGCAGGCCGGACATTGCGCCCGCTCCGAACATCAGCCCAAACCCACCCGGAACACCGCGCACGCGGTAGCTTTGCTGACCATTTTCCGTAGGGTAGGTCGAGTCCAGCCGCAAGACTGTGGCCAGATGGTTGGGCGGTCCTGTCAAGGCTTCGTCCAAATGTTTCCGGCTCGACATGTAGGCCGAGCCCAGCAACACGATGCCGAAAATCACCGCAATAGCGCTGGTGGGGATTCGCAGCGCCAGCGAAGCGCCCACCACCGCGCCGACGGTGGTGGCGATTTCCAGAAACATACCGATGCGAATATTTGAGAAGCCCTCGCGCACGTATGCGGCGGCGGCTCCCGATGAGGTTGCGATCACGGACACCAGCGTGGCGCCGATGGAATAACGGATATCCACGCCCAGCGCCAAAGTTAGGAGCGGCGTCACAATCACCCCGCCACCCAGGCCGGTGAGCGCTCCCAGAAACCCGGCAATGACGGAGCCTACGAAAATGAGTGCTGTTAATTCAAGAGTGTTCATGCCAGCGGTTTTAGCAGAGGGGAGAGTTTAATTCCTTTTAAGTATTCCGCAAATCTTTTTGTACCCTGGCGATATTAAGACCTTTGTTGAGAGAGGCAAATTCTCAGCGGAACCATGTATAATCCTCCGCCATGGGTTCATCATTACAGCCGGAGCGAAATCCCTGGCTCAGGCGCGGCCCATCGGCTGACTCCGGCCAACGTTTCCTGCGGCTTCACATTGTTCAGGTCCCGGTGAGCGATCCCGATCGAAGCTTGCAGTTTTATCGAGACCAACTGGGCTTTCAAGTAGTCGTTGACACCACGCTGCCCACCGGCGAGCGATGGATTGTGGTGATGCCGCCGGACGGATCAGCGGGCCTGGCGCTGGCAAAGTTTCCGGAGGATTCACCGGCCCACCAGCGAGTGGGCGGCTGGACGGGGGTCACCTTCATTACCGAGGACATCTTCGGTCAATACGAAGATTGGTCCCGCCGTAATATCCGCTTCGCGCACCCTCCCTTCGATCCTCCCTGGGGAGATGGGCAAGCCCGATTCGCTCCCTTCCAGGACCTCGATGGCAATACCTTCATCTTGATTGAATTTGATGAAATGACTCGGGCGCTCGAAGCCGAACGGCGCGCGGAGACGGAAAAGCAGGAAGCCGAGCGACGGGCCGCCTATGACGTGGCTATTGCCAAAGAAGTGCAATCTAGGCTCCTTCCGCAAAGGATGCCCCCTCTCAAATCTCTGACCTATGCCGGGATTTGCATTCCAGCCCGCGGAGTAGGTGGCGATTACTACGACTATCTCGATCTGGGCAGCGGACGGCTCGGCTTGGTGGTGGGCGACGTGGCGGGCAAGGGCATTGCGGCGGCCCTCTTGATGGCCAACCTTCAGGCAAATTTGCGCAGCCAGTACGCCGTGGCTCTCGATAATGTGGAGCGCTTTCTTAAGTCAGTCAATCGATTATTTTACGAAACCACTTCGGATACGAGTTACGCCACTCTGTTTTTCGCAGATTATCAGGATGACATCGGCCGGTTGCGTTACGCCAATTGCGGGCATCTGCCGCCCCTCCTGCTTCACCGTGACGGATCCATTGAGCGGCTCTCGTCCACCTGCACGGTGCTCGGCATCTTCAATGATTGGGAATTTGCCATGGCGGATGTCTCCCTCGCGCCCGGAGATGCGCTGGTGATTTACACCGATGGCGTGACCGAAGCGGCAAGTGACGCCGGGGAGGAATTCGGGGAGGAGCGTTTGGCCCGCCATTTGCGCGAGCATGCTTCCCTGCCAGCGCCCGACCTGCTCAACTCGATTGTGGATGCCGTGCAAAAGTTCAGCGGCCGCGAGCAGGAGGATGACATCACGCTGGTGGTCGCGCGCAGCGAAGCTTAGGTTAGTAATCGCTATCTCCGGCCGACCGGATTCTTGCCGTCCAAACTCAGTCAACCTATCTTCGAATACGGCCAAACTTTTTGTTAACCAACTTCCTTCGCCATCGTTTTAGAGGGTGTAGGGCAAAGAACGTGCCGGGAAGACGGCAGCGTTCGTGGAGGCTGAGGGTATGAAAGCAAGACTTTGGACGATTCGTCCGGCAATGTTGATTCTGGCGGCAATTCTGGCGATGAGTGGAGGCGCGACCCTGGCGCCTGCATCGCCAAAACCGCAAAAAGCGGAAGCTGGGAGTGCAAAGCGGGCACTGGTTAAAGCAGACGCGCTCGGGAATGGGGCGAGCGAGGCACAAATGGATCCCCAAGTGATGGAATCCACCCGCCGCACGTTCAATGAAGTCCTGGAGCGCTACCCGAGACTCAACAACGTCATATCACGCGACCCGACTTTGCTGACCAATCAGGAATACATGACCACCAATGCGCCGGGACTTTGGGAGTTTCTGCAAAAGCATCCGGAGATCGCAAGTGACCCCGAGTTTTTCCTCGAAGGGCGATTGAGACGCGAAGGTTTTAACGAGCGTGATAATGCGCCCGACCCTGTTTCGATGCGCATTCTGAATGACGTTTGGCCTTTCCTGGTTTTCGTAATCATGATGGGCTCACTTCTTCATATTTTGCGCTCGATACTTGAAAACCGGCGTTGGACCAGGCTGGCTAAGGTGCAGGCGGAGGCTCACTCCAAATTGCTGGAACGCTTTGGTTCCAGCCAGGAACTGTTGGCTTACATGTCCACCGAACCCGGCAGGAAATTCCTGGAGTCAGCGCCCATCCCGGTCGACCTTGAACCGCAAACCAAGTTCGGCGCGCCGCTCAGCAGAATTCTTTGGTCAGCTCAGTTGGGTTTCATACTCGCGCTCGGCGGCGCGGGCCTGCTCTACATCCGCGGAAGTGTAGTGGGTGGCGATGAACCTTTGCTTGTCTTTGGAACTCTGGGCATGACCTTCGGGATTGGGTTCATTCTCTCCGCAGCCTTTTCTTATGGTCTGTCCAAACACCTTGGGCTTTTCGAGCGGGCCGAGAATTCTCCCACCCACAGGACGGATTTGGGAACCATCAAGGATAGCGGATCGTAAGTCTTAATTGGCAGGCTGGGAGTGCGCTGCCCAAGCCATCGGCCGCCTACCTTGGTCGCGCGGTGTTATACTCCGGAAAGCTATGCGGGAATTCACTTTGGCGGAACTCGAACTAACCCAGGCTACCACCTGCGAGGCCCAAGAGGCCTTCCACATGGATGAGGAAAGCTTTCGGGATTTTTACGAGAGGACCGCGCGCCCGCTCTGGGCCTATCTTTCGCGCGTTCTGGGCGACGCCTCACAAGCGGATGATTTGATGCAGGAAACTTACTACCGCTTCCTCCGTGCCCGGATCCCCGACCTGGGGGAGGCGCACCGAAGAAACTATTTGTTCCGCGTCGCCACCAATCTGCTGCGTGATAGCTGGCGCCAAAAGAAAAGCGAGCCCATGCCCATGCCGGAAGGTCTCGAAGTCGCCATCCACGATCCTACAGCGGATCAAATTCAGCACCAGTCCGTCCTTTCGAGCGCGCTGCGAAGCCTGCGGCCGCGCGAACGCGAAATCCTGTGGCTGGCCTACGCGCAAGGATCGAGCCACAAAGAGATTGCCGAGGCGTTGGGTTTAAAATCCGGTAGTATTCGCCTGATGATGTTTCGCGCCCGCAAGAAGTTGGCCGGATTTCTGCGCCGCCAGGATTTGGCGCGAGGTCCGGTAGCGCAGCGTGACACAAGGAATTCGGCCTGAGGCACGACCATGCAGGATTACTATTGCGAGAATGAAAGGGCGGTGCTGGAAGCGGTTGAATCCGGGCGCTGGCCGCAGGCGTGCGGCGCGGAGTTGCGGGCGCACGTGGCCCAGTGCTCCATCTGCGCCGATGTGTTGCTGGTGGCGAAAACTCTACAGCATGAAAATCAGTGGGTGCAGACCGAAGTCGAGCTTCCCGCCGCCGGACTCGTCTGGTGGAAGGCCCAGATGCGGGCCCAGCGCGAAGCCGCAACGCGCGCCGCGGAACCCATCAGGATGGTGGAAAAAGCGGCAGGGATTTTCGGAATTGTTTCGCTGATTGTTCTCACGGTCTGGCGCTGGGATTTGGTGGCGGACTGGCTGGCATGGGTCGCGGACCTTCCCCACTCCCAGGCGTTCCGCGCGGGTCCCCTTTGGAATCCTGGAATCTTCAACGCCGCTCAGAGTTTTAGTTTGCTCATCATCGTCAGTGCCGCCGCCTGCCTGCTGGTCGCCTCTCTCGTCTTGTATTTTAGCCTCTCCAAGGATTGAGAAAACGAGCCCACCCGGCCACTACGGATTCTGGTAAATAATTTTGCCCGCTCGAATGGAATATTTGACCTTGGCGAAGTTCTTAACGTCCACAGCGGGATCGCCCTGGAGCAGGACGAGGTCGGCGTCAAAGCCAGGTGCAATCCGGCCCTGGTGGTCCAATTCTCCCAGCCGAGTCACGGGCGCCGTGGTGAGCGAAGTCAGAATTTGGCGAAAGTCCATCCCCGCCCTCGCCATCAACTCGAATTCCTCCGCAGTGTCATAGTCATCGATATAGCCCACGTCGGTCCCAAATAGAATTCGGCCGCCCGTGCCCGCGAAAGCGCGCAATTGGTCCACTCCGCCATTGATAAAGCCTTCAGTGTTTTCAGGCGATGCGCCCTCGCGCTTGGCCTCCATGTGCCAAAGTTTCAAAGTCGGAATCAGGGCGATGCCGCTCAGCTTCATCTTTGCCAAGAACTCTGCGTCCCAAACGCCCGCGGTGGGCGCGGTATGCGCAAGGATATCCACCCCGCCATCCAATGCATTTTCCAAGCCACCGCGCGTTTGAGGATGGGCAAACACCAGCTTACCCTTGCGATGCGTTTCCGTGGTCACCGCCTTCACCAAGTCCAGCGGCATGTCGATGGTCCTATCTCCACCGAGCCACGAGCCTGTAAATACTTTAATGGCGTCCGCGCCCTGAGTGATCCTGCTGTCCACAAATTCCAAAACCTGCTCGGGACTCTCCACCTCGGCATTGCGCTCCAAGAATTCGTATAACTCGGGGCTGATCACCGTCTTTACGTAAATGGGAACGCCGCCTTTGGGGAAGATTGGCGCACCCGTGGTAAAGATGCGCGGTCCCAAAACTTCACCCGATTCCACGCGTTTGCGCAGGGCGTTGGTATTGGCCAGGACAGAGCCGATATCGAAAACCGTGGTGAATCCATAACGCGTGAGCATGCGCTGAAGCTCACCCGTAAGCTTGCCGGCGGGCAGATGGGCGGCATCCTGCCAATGCGGCTCGGTGAAGTGGACATGGCAATTCCAGAATCCCGCCACCAGGGTGAGGCCGCTGGCTTCAATCACCTTCGCGCCAGCGGGAACACGCACCTTGCGGCGTTCGCCAATTTTTTCAATCTTGCCGTTCACGATCAGAGCAACACTGTTCATGATGGCGGGTGCGAAGGGTGCCGGATAAGCGGTGGCCCCCACGATGGCAATCGTTTCGCCGCGCTGCCGACCCGCGACGAACTGCGCGGAGATGAATAGCGCGTACAAGGCAACACAAAGGGGAAATGGCCGAAGACAAGAAAGTAGAGTTCGCATGACTTATGGAACACAGGACAAAATCTTAACTATTGCAGGACTTCACCTCGTCATCAAACCTCATTGCGGCAAGACAGGCAAAACTAAAGCCGAGGGATGCTTGGCGTCGTGCAGGATGGTGTTGGCTGCTTTCACCATCCGGATTCCCCTGCTCTGTTCCTCCCCGGTGTTCAAATTCCGGTCAAAGCGCGGGAAATTTGAACTGGAGATTTCCAGCCGCAACTGATGCCCGGCCAGAAACACGTCGCTGGTGGCCCAGAGGTCGACATCGAACTTGTAGACTTCACCCGGCTGCATCAATTGCGGCTTCTCCTGCGATTCCCGGTAGCGGGCGCGCACAATTCCCTCCGTAAGGTTCTGCGCAAATCCATTCGGCCAGACGTCCACCAGCTTGGCGGTGAAATCCGTATCCACGGCGCTTGAGCTGGCGTACAACTCGAGACTCACAGGCCCCGTGACTTCGAAGTCGGTCTTGAAGGCGGGCGTGGAATAGACCAGAACATCCTGCCGAGCCTCATCCGGACGCTGGTCGCGGGGTCCGGGGGGAAGATGGAAGCTGTCACAACAGAGTGGCCCGCCGATTGTCGGGACGGGGTCGGCAGGATTGTAAATAAAATGGTCCGCAGGTTCGTTTTGCGGAGCGGATGTGCTGAGTGCGCCTTCGCCATTGAGCCCGTTTGCAGAGCCTTCGGAGTGTAAATAATAATTCGTTGTCTTGGCGCGGGCCAGCGGCCACTGTTCCTCTTCGCGCCAGACATTCTTGCCCATTACGAAAATCTTCACCGGCTTTTCGTGATCCACGCCGTTGTCGATACCTTTCAAGACATGGTCGTACCAGCGCAGCATGGGGTCATCTTCATCGAAATCCGCCTGCGGCCCGAAGTCCACCTCGCCGATTTTGCGGCCTCCGCCCGCGTGCCCCCCGATCATCACCAGCAGCCGCTGCCCGTTGCGCGCGCCGTCGCTGCCACCGTGGGCTTTAATGCCCGCGTAGTTGCGCAGCGACCCGCCCAGAAAAATGTCGTACCAAGCGGCCGTGGTGAAAACAGGAACCATGACCTTCTCGTGGTGGTCCTCAATAGACAATTGTTTCCAGTAATCGTCGTAGCTTGGGTGCGCCAGCCAATCGAGAAAGTATGAGGCCAAATCGCGCGTTTCCCCCTGTTCCGTCGCCCCGCTATTAAAGAGCGGGTAAGCGATGAGCGGAAGCTTTTGGATTCCTTCGAGGGCGTTGGTGTTTTTCTGCACCGCGCGATTGAAAGTGTCCTGGGCAAGTCCCGAGGTCCACGACTCATTGAACCATTGCTCGAACGCCCCGCCCTGGTACGTCCAGCCATTGTGATAATTGCTTGCCGTCACCACCGGAGCAATGGCCGCCAGGTGCGGCGGGGAGGCAATGGCAGTGAGCATCTGCGT
The DNA here is from genome assembly GCA_035308965.1 of Terriglobia bacterium. GTDB lineage: Bacteria > Acidobacteriota > Terriglobia > UBA7540 > UBA7540 > DASYXZ01. The sequence goes on from DATGFN010000062.1 coordinate 43,002, forward strand.
TGCGCCCACATATGAGCCGCCCCACATCCCCACCTTGCCGTTTGAGTAGGGCAAAGCGGCGGCCCATTCCACTGAATCGTAGCCATCGCGGGATTCGTTCTTAAACGTGTACCACTCACCCTCGGAGCTATAGCGCCCGCGGACATCCTGGATGATCACCACATAGCCGCGCGCCGCCGCCTTCAAGCCGAACTCGAATTCGCCTGCTTTGTTGTAGGGCGTGCGCTCGAGGATCACGGGAAATTTGCCTTCTGCTTGAGGACGATAGATGTCGGCGCGCAGCGTAATTCCATCGCGCATTTTCGCCGCCACCCCGCGTTCGACTTTGACTTCAAATTTTTCCGCCGCGAAAGATCGCGTGGCGCCTGCAAACATCATTCCGGCGCACAGGTACAGATGGAGACTTGGCCGGATCGATGAAATCGTTTTTCGTTTCATTAAGTTTTCTCCTCAAAGACACAGAATTATGAGCGTCTGAAGCGGCGATATCAAGACCAGATCAAGAGGCAAGCGCCGGACCAACCGAGCGCTTGCGGACGGAAGGCACGATCCTTGACGCTATCCGAGTGGTGCTATAAACTTTTTTAGACAGCGGGAGGCGGAAGGCAGCAACTTGAAGAAAGAAACTATTATTACGGCTTTAGTGTTTCTCGTGGTCGGCTTCTTTATCGGCTACATTACTGAGGCTGAGTTCAACTGGAACGCACCGGAAAAAATGACGCCGGTCAGTGCCGCGCCTGGCGACGCAGCGGGCGGTGGCGCCCCAAGCTCTGGGGGGATTGGAAATGACGGCTCAAAATTGCCGCCCGGGCACCCCCCACTCGATTTGGCCAACAGAATTAAAGCACTTGAAAGCCAGGCCGAACAAAGTCCTAATGATCCCCAACCGCTACTCGATTTGGCCAATTTATATTACGACCAGAAACAGTTCGATAGGGCGGCCAATTGGTATGAAAAGGCGTTGGCTCTCGATCCAAAGAACGTGAACGCGCGCACCGACTTGGGGACGGCATATTACAATCTCGGCCGGTCCACCGATGCGCTGAAGGAGTACGAAAAATCATTGAAGGTCGATCCCACCCACGAGCCCACCATGTTTAACATTATTATTGTGAACCTGGAAGGGACTCATGACCTCGCTGCCGCGCGGGCCGCCTGGGACCGTTTGCACAAACGAAACCCCAATTATCCGGGGCTTGACGCGTTGAAGGACAAATTTACCCCCGGAAACGGCGCCACGCCTGCGGCCCCTTCCGGAAGTTAACAAGGAATTCGGCCTCGTACGTTCGGTGGAATCCGAAAAGCCATGCTGCGATTGTTCGCCTACCTCTTCGACTTGGTTGTGATTGTCATTATCGGTCGACTGCTGAATTGGATCCTGCGAACAGCTTTCGGGACCCCGCAGGGCAAGCCCCCCGACCCCCGGAGCGTAGGAAGAGCGGGGAATGAATCAGCGCCCAAAGGGCAAACGGCGCGGGATCCGGTATGCGGCATGTTTGTTTCTACGGAACTCTCCCACAGATTGAATGATGGCGGGCAAACCCTCCACTTTTGTTCCCGTGAATGCCTGGAACAGTACCAGAAGAAACCTGTAGGCGCCTGAAATCGAGTGTAGCCCGGCGTGGACTCCGCTTGAAATCGGTATTGACATTGATGCGAGTGGTTCTATAATCCGCACAGTTCGCGGGCTGAGTTGAGAGACGCACGGAACTTGATGAATCACCCATTAAATCCGCCGGCGATGGTGGCGCTGACCATTGCGGGATTCGACCCCAGCGGCGGCGCAGGCGTTGTCGCCGACCTCAAAACTTTTGCCGCCAACAATTGCTACGGCGTTGCGGCCATCACCGCACTCACGGCCCAAAATTCCCATGGCGTAAGCGCCCTCAAGCCGGTTGAAGCAAAACTCCTGCGGGAGACCATCCTGTCCCTGTTGGCCGACGGGCGCGTGCGTGCGATCAAAATCGGAATGGTGGCGAACCGTCAAAACGCTGAAGTGGTGCGCGAGATTCTGGATGCCAACCCCGCTCTGCCTTCGGTGCTCGACCCGATCTACCGCTCCACCAGTGGACGGGAGTTGGTGGATGAGAACGGCTTTGAATACTTGCGCAAGGAACTGCTGAGCCGCGTCACCGTGGTCACACCGAATATGGAAGAGGCCGCCGCGCTCACCTCACTGAAAGTGAGCAACGTGGAGGAGATGAAGGTGGCGGCGCATAAGCTGATCGCGATGGGGGCGCGCAACGTAGTGGTGACCGGCGGCCATCTTGATAAGGCCGTTGATATATTGTGTGAAGGCGCCAAATTGCAGACCCTGGCAGGCGACCGGATGAAGGCGGAGAATTTGCACGGCGCGGGATGTACTTTTTCATCCGCCGTGGCCGCCAACCTGGCTCTGGGACGCCATCTTGAAGACGCCGTGGTGCTCGCCAAGGCGTATGTGACCGAGGCGATCCGAAAAGCTTATGCCATCGGCCCCGGCCTCATCCCACTGAATCATCTTTACCGGTTGCAGCAGAGTCCCCGCCCGGCCGACGACGCGCCCCCGGTTCCCGAAGCTACTCATTGAAGAGACCACGCCCTTCGGCAGTCCTACTCGATCCACTCCTCTATGACGCTGGTGTTGTCGTCGACCGCGGCGAACAATGTCTTGCCCCGGCTTTGAGTGATGGCCAAGCCGAAGGCCGAGCCCGCCACAGCATCAATCTGGAACTGGCTCACAAACTGACCTTCAGGGGTAAACTCCACGATCTCGCTCAACTGGCTTAGGTCTTCGTTGATTGCATCGCCGTTGGCGGTGATGAGGTCACCGTTTGGAGCAAGGGCCAAAGCCAAGGGGCCGTGCAAATGCTGGTCATCCTGGTAGATCAATTGACCAGGACCGTGGTCCTCACTGGTACGGGCGGCGTTGGAAACAGCGAAGATCTCATTGTCGTCCGTGGAGGCTACGTAAAGGATGTCGCGTCGTCCGTCATACGCCAGTCCGGTTGGACCCACCACCACGGCTGCTGCGCTGCAGGCCGTGCCGTATCCCGAAGCAATTTGAACCATGCTTTGAACTGTAATTTTGCCGTTTCTATCCGCCATTAAATTGATGCGTGTCACCGTGCCGCTCAGTACATTCGAGACAAATACCTGCGCCTCATTTCCCTCTTCGTGGATGGTCAAGTCCCACGGACCGTTGAGAAAAAGGCTATTGCTTAGGGTCATGGCCAGGTTCCCTTGTCGGTCGATGATCAGCAGCGAGCCCTGTTGAACAGTGGCGCAAGTGCCGTCGGTAGTGGGCACATTTCCAACGATCACAAATCCGCTCCTCAACACTCCCAGAGCAGTCGTGAGCCCGAGTCCGGATTGTCCCTGAAAGAAAACGGACGCCGGTTCCCAACTTTGTTTAATTTGCATGATGGTCGTTCCGGTCCCCTGGAGACCCGAATTGCTGTTGAAGTTCGACGTCAGGATATCGTTGGCGTGCAGGGGTCCGCCGACGGGGAAGCCATTGGGAACGAAGGCGACTCCGTAAGGATTTGCGTCCCCGGTGGGGGGCACGGCTGAGACCGACAGGAATGGAGATCCCGGCGGAGGGATAATCGGCGAAAATTGCCCCTTCTGTGGTTGACCGAGAGTGGATAGTGAAACGAATAGTCCGAAACCCAAAATGACGTGTACGATTCTGCTTCGCATAATTACGCCTCCTTGTATGGATTGATTTAGTTATTTTTGAGGAGTTGAGCATAGTGCCGGATTTCCTATGATATTTGTAGGGTCATAAAACGTCTCCCGCTAGGGGCAAATTCCTCACCCGTTTCTTGCGGCGAAAAAAGAAAACAAATAACTCTATCCCAAAAGGCTCCGCCGCGATGTCATACATGTCTCAACTAAATGTAAAGATTTTGTAAAAAAAGAGGCTCGGATTGGTAACCCCGCGAGCAGGTACGGGAAAGGCTTGAAATGGCGGCCATGCAATTGCCGATGAGCAGCCGGTCATGGGCGCCGAACTTCGATCCCATGCAAAGCTCCATGATGAAATGATGCCGGACGTTGAGCAACTCAGAGCGCTAGTGTGAGGTCATGGCGGAGTCGCTCCAGGGTTTCGGGGTGGCCATGTTTCCAATCCTTGAATGCTGGCAGGAACCGAAAAACTTTCGCAAGACGCAGGGGCTTAAACAATAAGACCATGGGATTGAAATCGCGGTCACGACCGAACGCACGAAACACACGAACCTTGAAGGTAAACCTTGACCACTCATGGCGTTTCGACCAGATGAGGACGATGGCGCGCCCCGCCACTAAGGGAAGGATTTGGTTCTCCATGTAACCCTTCCATATCGGGCTTTCCGAGGAGACAAAAAGTACATCCATCCCTTTCGGCAGCCACCAAAGCCAGATGAGGAAATAAATAAGGATTTTGTTCAGAAGATGCAAGCCGAGGCCCACCACAATGAGTGGCATAACGATTAACAGAAACGGAACAATCAGAGCGGCTTCGAAAACCTTTCGTCCAAACGATTTCTTCTTACGGGTCTGTTCCATCAAACCTCTTTCTGTAGCTTCGCGGATCTGAGGAAGCGGTAATTCCAGCTCGAATTTAGGCGGATGTTTCCTGAGTCTGGATCACTCGATGATTTTCAACTTCTTGCCCACCGTCTCAAAAATACGGAGGGCGCGGGACAACTCATCCTCGGTGTGTGTGGCGGTGACGATGGTGCGCAGGCGCGCCTTGCCCACCGGGACGGTGGGAAAGCCGATGCCGAGAGCGAGCAGGCCCGCCGCGAACAGCTCGCGCGAGAACTGATGGGCGAGCGCCGCGTCACCCACCATTACCGGAGTGATGGGTGTTTCGCTCATGCCGGTATTGAATCCGATTTTTTTCAACCCTTCTTTGAAAAACGCCGTGTTCGCCCAGAGCTTTTCGATCAACTGCGGTTCCTCTTCCAAAACTTCAAACGCGGCAATGCAGGTGGCGGCCACCGAGGGCGGATGCGAGGTGGAAAACAAGAACGGACGGGCTCGATGATAGAGGAAGTCGACTACGTCGCGCGTGGCGCACACATATCCGCCCAGCGCTCCGATGGCTTTGGAAAGCGTGCCCACCTGGATGTCTACGCGCCCGTGCAGGTTGAAATGGTCCACCGTGCCGCGGCCGTTTTTGCCCAGCACGCCGGAAGAGTGGGCGTCATCAATCATCATGATGCAACCGTATTTTTCCGCCAACTCGACCAACGCGGGCAGAGGAGCGATGTCACCTTCCATGGAAAACACGCCGTCAGTGATCAAAAGCTTGTGACACTTGCGCGGAGCTATTTCTTTCAGAATCTTCTCGCAGGCCTCAACATCTTTGTGGGGAAAGACTTTGATTTCCGCGCGTGACAGGCGGCACCCATCAATGATGGACGCGTGGTTGAGCTCGTCCGAAATAATCACGTCCTCTTTGGTGAGAATCGCGGAGACCGTGCCCGCGTTGGCGGTGAAGCCCGACTGAAATACTACCGAGGCCTCCACGTGCTTGAATCGCGCGATTTTTTCTTCGAGCTCCATGTGCAACGACATGGTGCCGCAAATAGTGCGCACCGCTCCGGAGCCCACGCCGTATTTTTCAATCGCTTCCAGAGCCCTCCGGCGAAGTTTGGGATGAGTGGTCAGTCCCAGATAATTATTGGAGGAGAGATTGATGACCTCGTGGCCGTCAATTCGCGAAGTGGGAAGCTGCTCGCTTTCCAAAATTCGCAGCCTTTGGAAAAGATGCTGCTCGCGAAGTTTGTTCAGTTCGTCGGTGAGGTACTGCAATTGGATTTTCGGCATCTTAGCTGGGCGTTTAGGATTATGAATTATAAATTATGAATGAAGATCAAAAGATTCCTTTTGCTTTTTCTTTAATTCAGAATTCATAATTTAAAATTCGGTTTACCGTTCGGATACATCAGCACTTTAGAAGCGTGGCCCGACAACAGCAGGTCCATTCCTTGTTGAAAGTCGGTCATGGCAATACGATTGGTGATCAGGGGCGAAATGTCGAGCGCGCCGGACTTCAGCAGCGCCTGCATCTGGTACCACGTTTCGAACACGCGCCGACCGTTAATGCCCTGCACGATGGCGCCTTTGAAGATGATGTCATTGGCCAGGTCGAGCTCCAGAGGCTTGGAGGGAATCCCGAGCAGTGAAATGCGCCCGCCGCGCCGCAGCATCTGGAACGCCTGCCGCACTGCCGCAGGGTTGCCGGACATTTCCAGCACCACGTCCGCGCCCACGCCGTTCGTCTGGCCAATCACTTCCGCCACGGCATCGGTCTTGGAAGAATCGATTACCAGGGTGGCGCCCATTTTTTCCGCCAGCTTTTGGCGGTAAGGGTGCGGCTCGGTGGCAAAAATCGGTCCGGCACCGCAAGCTTTCGCCACCGCGATGGCAAACAATCCGATGGGCCCACAGCCGGTAATCGCAACACTGAGGCCGGCGATATCGCCCGCCAGAACGGTGTGCACGGCATTGCCCAGCGGGTCAAGCACGGCAGCGTAGTCCACGGGAATGGTAGGATCGATTTTCCAGATGTTTGATTCCGGAATTTTGACGTATTCGGCGAAGCAGCCGTCCAGATCGATTCCGATAATGCGAACGTTCAGGCAAATGTGCGGGTGCCCGGTTCGACATTGGTAACAATGCCCGCAGGACAAATGCATTTCCGCCGAAACAAAGTCGCCCGCGTTTACCGCCTTCACTTCCGCGCCCACCCGTTCCACAATCCCGCAAAATTCATGGCCAAAAACCAGTGGCGGATGGATGCGCCGCTGCGACCAGCGGTCCCACTGGTAAATGTGCAAGTCGGTCCCGCAAATGGAAGCCGCTTGCACGCGCACCAGAACGTCCTTGGACCCGATTTCAGGCAGCGGCACCTGGCGAAGCGCCGCCCCAGGCTGCGCTTCCGGCTTGACGATGGCTTGCATGCTCGCGGACATGGGAACGGTCATCTTAGCACACCCCACCGCCCGTCAAAGCAGTTCAAAAGCCGTTGCAAGGCAGGCTGCGGCTTCTGGGTTGGATTGGAATATCCGCGCCAAGCCGTGAGCCGCCCGGCACTTCAGGTCGCATTTGAATCAGACAGAGGAAGCTACCTAGAATTCACGGAGTTGGCGGATGTCGGGCAGTCTCCTGTAACCTTTACCCATTTGACTTTATTTACTGCAGTTTTCGCCGGACTTTTTCCAGCGCTTCTTTGGCCAGGGTGTAATCGGGGCTAAGTTTGAGGGCTTGTTCGAAGTGGTGGCGCGCCTTGCCGTAGAGTTCCTTGGCCATATAAGCGCGGCCTAGATTGTAGTGAGGGTAGTGGTAGGACTCGTAGCGTTTGGACTGTAGCGCGCGCTCCAGCCACGACAGGGCTTCGTCGTATTCGCCTTTTTCAATCAGGTAGGCGCCGATATCGTTATAAGGGTTTCCAAACTCGGGGTCAATCTGGATGGCCTTTTTGCACTCGGCGATGGCCTCTTCGAGCTTTCCCTGGAAGCGGTAGGTCCATCCGAGAAAGGTATAGGCTTCTGCCGTGGGGTGAATGTCCAGAGAGCGCTTATAGAGTTCGACGGCCATGTCGTACTCGCCGCCCACCTGGTACTGATAGGCCTCTTTCAACAACTCCCACGCGGATTGCAGGTTTTCGCCGCTCATTCCAGAGATTCCTTGTCTTCGATAGTTAGCACACGCGCCGAGCGAAGTCAAATACAACCCAACTCCCGGCAAAAACCGGGCTATAATCACGCGCGCTTAAAGCCGCGCGGATGCAAATGCACATCCGGCTTGCATCTACTGGGTTTTCCCATATGCCTCAACAACGCTGGCTGCGAATTATCCCGGTCGCCTTCATCATGTACACCATCGCGTTTGTGGACCGCACCAACATCTCGCTCGCTTTGCCGGAGATCGCGCGGGAACTGCACATGGATCCCACCCAACAAGGCAACGCGTTTGGCCTTTTCTTTTGGGGCTATGTCCTTCTTCAGATTCCCGGCGGATACCTGGCCGAAAAGTGGAGCGCCAAGTGGTTTGTGAGCACGCTTCTGGTGGTGTGGGGAATTTGTGCGGTGGCTTGCGGCCTCGCGCACACGCAAAGCGAATTTCTGGCGGCCCGGTTCTTTCTGGGGGTCGCGGAGGGTGGCGTCTGGCCTGCAGTGCTCGTGCTTCTCTCCCATTGGTTTCCCCGCGCCGAGCGCGCGCGCGCCAACGCCTATTGGATGCTCTGCCTTCCCGCCGCCGTGGCCCTCTCCTCGCCCATTTCGGGCTGGATTCTGGGCCGATGGGGTTGGCGCTTCATGATCATTTCCGAAGGCGCGCTGCCCTTTGTCTGGCTGCTCATCTGGAATTGGTACATCGCTGACCATCCGCGCAACGCTCGCTGGATATCAACCGGCGAGCGTGAGCACCTGGAAGCTACCCTGGAACGGGAAGCAGGAGAACTTGACGCCCTGCCGCAGGAGCCTGTGCTCGCAACGTTCATGCGCCCCGGGGTTTTAATCCTGGTTGTGATCTATTTTCTTATCAATTGCGGAAATTACGGATATCAGGCTTGGCTACCCACCGCCATCGAGAATGGAACGAAAGGGCTCTCCCGTTTTGAAGTAGGGATTCTTTACGCCATACCCTATTGCCTCACCATGGTGGGGATGATCTTGAATTCGCGCCATTCGGACAGGACCCACGAGCGGCGCCGGCACTTGTCATTCGCGCTCGGGTGGGGTGGGGCATTTCTGATGGCTGGCGTTCTTCTCAGCCAGAATCACCCGATGCTCGCCTTTATCCCCATTGCGCTGGTGGGCGCCGGATCGTACGGAGGGCACGGCCCGTTCTGGTCCATCCCCACTGAAACGCTGCCGCGCCGGGTGGCGGGCTCCGCCATGGGCATGATCAACGCCATTGGGAACCTGGGAGGGTACTTCGGCCCACTCACGGTTGGGTACCTGAACAAACGATTCAACAATTTCGTGTTCGGCTTCGGCGCTCTCAGCTTGGGACTAATGTTGGGTTCAGCGCTTGCTTTATTCCTGCGGCCGAAGCAGGCAGTTTCGCCTGCGGAAAAACTCAACCAAATATCTTGAACATATGCGCCGGCGCAAAATTAAAGCGCGATTCGTAATTTGCTTTATTAATTCCGAACCGGACTTGGAACTCCGCAAGATCTGCCAAGTCTTGCCCGATGAAAAGGCCGCAAGCTCGAAGCATTTGAGAATCATTGACGAATCAGGAGAAGATTATCTCTACCCGGAGTAATACTTCATTCCCGTGGAGTTGCCTGCCGCGGCTGAAAAAGCCATGTTAATGGTCTCTTGATTCATTTTTTCCTCAAACTTTCCAGCCTTCGAATCACCTCCAGGCAAGCCCGCGACTGGTGGTAGGGATCCTTCCACTCGTCAGTTTTGTCGCCGGTAATCATGCCGTCGGGCTGAATTTCATTGAACCAATCGCCGAACTGGCGGTCAACGAATCGCAGGAGGACGTACGAAGCCTGCTGGTCAAACCGGTCGCGGTTTTTCTGATCTCCGGTCAACTGGTAAGCGTTCAGAAGTCCTGTCAGCGCCTCGGCTTGCACCCACCAGGTCATAGTTTTATTCTTAGCCGGACCGGATGCCGGACCTTCGTTGTAAACGCCTCCATTCTCGTAGTCGAACCCGTCGCGTAAGGTGTGATCCACCAGCGCCAACGCCACGCTTTTTACTTGCGGATCGTTGACGCGGCCAAGAGCTCCGGCGCTTTCGCCGAGCAGCCAGCTCAACTCGATGTCGTGCCCGTAAGAGCTGGTGTCTGAGTTTTCCGCCGGCTTCCAGTCGCTAGTGAAATAGAGGCGCAGATAGCCTTGCTGCGAATCCGCAATCTTGTTCAAGCAGAGGTTCAGCAACTCTTCCACGCGCTTGCGGACGGTTGGATCGCCCGTCACATGGTAAAGCGTGGTCAGCGATTCAAGCAGGTGAATATGCGTGTTCATGGATTTGCGGTCGGGCAAATTCATGGCTATTAGGTTTCGTGTTTGCTGACTCCAATCGTTGGTGAAAGCTTCGAAGTAGCCGCCGTTGGTATTGTCATGCGCCTTCAGGTCGATCAAGCGAAACAATTCCAAAGCCTCGCGCTTTGCCGCCGGGTCTTGAAACGCGCGGGCGTATTCCGCCAGAGCGTAGATGGCGAAACTTTCGCCATATAGATTCTTCTGGTCGCTCAATACCTTTCCCTTCCGGTCGACTAACCAGTTGAATCCCCTGTGGTCCTTGTCCCACATTTTTTCACGCAGAAACTTAAGCGTATGCTCGGCGACTTCTTTATATGCCGGTTCAGGGTAGCGCTCATAGGCGGCCGAAAAAGTCCAAACCACGCGCGATTGCTGCACCAGGGATTTGGTTCCGGGAGGAATGGGATCGCCTTCGCGGCCGAGCCATCCGATCATGCCGCCGTATTCGTTGTCGGTAGCGTGATCGATCCAGAATTGAAGAATATTCTTTTGCAGGACGTTGCGGAATTCCACCGGCCAGTCGCGCGGCGGCTCCTGAAGCTTTTGAGTTTGCGCCGCGAGTTGGTAGACTGAAGCAACGACAAGCGCCAGCGTGGATAGCACGCGGGTGGATTTGTTCATAAAGCTTATCCGACCTTCGGCATGAGGTCCCATCATACGCGCCCGCTAAACCAAAGCCACGGCCCGAATGGGCGAGCCCGAACCGCCCTTAATCTTCAACGGAAGCGCCAGAAACACAAAGAAATCGGGAAGCAAGTTGAGGTTGCACAGGTTTTCCAAAATCAAAACTTGCTTTTCGAGCACCACGGGATGAATGGGATTTTTCTGTAGCGCCTCGGGTGGGTCGGGTGAGAGCGTATCCACGCCCAGGGCATCCACGGATTTCTCAACCAAATATTCGGCGGCGTCCATGCCCACCCCGGGCCAGTTGGCCACGTAGGGCTGGTCATTGGGGCGCGTCCCCCACCGCGGGGCCCAGCCGAAATCAAACAAAACGATGTCGCCCGCCTTCAAGGAACCGTGTTTGAATTCCCAGTCGGCCATAAAACTCCTGGAAACGTATTCGCCTTCCTTGAAACCGCCGCAATCGAGCCGAACGCCCCGGCCCACAAGACGGGTGAGAGGAACGTGGTCGATGGTGACGTGGGCATGGGGCTTCGAGTCGCTGATGAAATGCGCGGGCGCGTCCACGTGGGTGCCGTTGTGTTCATTCATGACCAGTTGATAGCTCAACGACCGGTTGCCGTGCCAGTACGAGCCCCACATATTGTGAAAGAATTTGGAGTGGGTCGGAAAAGTCGGCATGTGCTCTTCCAGCGTCTGGCTCAAGTCGATCAGATTGGCCCGGCTGAGTTCGTCGCAAAAGTGGGATATATCCATCGCTCGGTTCTCCGTGTTTGGGTTCCTGGCGATTTAAGGCGGGACGCGACGGGTTGTCAATTAAAAAGTCGCGCCTCAGGTTTCAGATGTCCAGCTCTTCCAGATCGTCGCCACTCAGTTGACTCACTTTGCGTTATGAGCATACGATGCAAAGTATGAAGAAGGCCCAAATCTTGTCTACTTCTTTGATTCTTGGGCTGCCGATGGCATTTTTCCCGCCGACCTGCACTGCGAACAGCTTTACATGCAGAGAGATAAAACTCAAATCCCTTCGACACATGGCAGGCGTAATCGTTGATCCGACTGGTGCGCTTATTCCCGACGCCCGCGTAGAAATACTGAAAGGCGAAATGCAAGTCGCGGCCGTAAAGACTGACCAAAATGGCAGATTCTCTTTTGAACAATTGGATGCCGGGGACTACCAGATGCGGGCGGCGGCGGATGGCTTCCTTACTTCTTCGTTTAACATTGTCTTGGCTAAACCCAAACCCTCAAGCAAACGCATGCTTCGCATTGTATTGAATCTGGGGAATGGTTGTACGAATGCGCAAATCTTTAAAAGCAAATAGTGCGGCGCTAGATGGGCAGATTGGTTGAGAGTTCACAAAAACCCTCCTTCAATTACCGTGGCGCCGCTTGGAGCAATTTTAGACATCGCTGAAACCCCATGTAGTTTCCAAATCTGCGGGCCTCGTCCTCCCAGATCAGCTGCATGGGTGGGCTTTGCTTGCGGAACAAAGTGGATGCTCGTTGTAGACCTTGTTTCCTTCCCCATCCTAAGTAGAGGCAGAAATCAGACATATCGATCCCCACGGCGAGACGCTCGCCGGGAGTCATATTCGGTATCCCCGCTTCAATTTCCCATCGATCGCGTTCGCGAGGCCTTTTGTATTTGAGCTTGAGCTTACCCTTCATTTGAGCATCACACAGCGGCGTATTGGGAAGTGCTGTAATTTCGACTATTGGTTTGCCGATGCAAAATAACCAGGCTTGAACCGGATCTCCACGCCTTTGCGAAGGGCGACCACGCGGATGGTCCGGTAGGTGCCGTCCATCCTGTCGTTAGTGGGCGTGTAGCCAATGCTGTACTGATCGGCAAGTTCGCGGCTGATCGCTTCCAGCGAGTCCGCCAGTTGTTCCAGGCGCTCTGCGCCGTAAATGCCGGTTCCAGCGCCGGCGCCCTTATTCTGGGAAGTATCCCCGATTTGACCGTGAGACAGGTAGCCCGTGCCGAGGTCCGTGCCCGGCGCTTTCTCCTGGGGAAAGAGCGCCGCGCCGCCCGTTTCCTCGGCAATTTCTTTCAAGACTGTATTCCCCGGGTTATCGTAGCCCCAGGCCACGTTTCCAAGCGTGTAGATGACGGTCTCCGTCTTGTGCGCCATGGAGATCGCTTCGGCAAGTGTGTGCGTGCTCTGCGCATCCATGCCATCGCTGATCACCACGATCACGCGGCGGTTTTCGGAGGGTGGTCCGGACTTGAGCATCTTTTCCCGGCACGCAAAATAGAGCGCGTCATAAAGTGCTTTCCCGCCGCCGGCCTTCAGACCCAGGATTTTTTCATTCAACGCTTCCGGATCATTGGTGAAATCCTGCGGGACCGAGGTGGTGGCATCAAAGGTCTCCAGGAACATCTGGTTCTTGCTTTTTTGACCTTGAAGCATGTTGAAAACAAATTCGCTCGCCGCATCTTTCTGAAACTGGAACTGGCGGCGCGCGCTATTGCTGGTGTCCATTACCAATCCGATGCGAAGGGGTGGCCGCGATCCCCGCAGGAAATATTTGATGGATTGCTGTTTCCCGTCTTCATAAATTTGAAAATCGTTTTGCGTCAGGTCGATCACCGGAAGGCCGTTCTTGCCCAGCACGGAGACGGGGACGTTGACCACGTTGACTCGCACTTGAATCGACTGCTTGGGGGTCTCGGGGATTTGCGATTGTGCTTCCGGGGCAGGGGAGACTGTGGTTTTCTGTTCCACCGGGGGCTTGGAATCGGTTTGCTGCGCGGCGCTCCGCGAATTCCAAATTGTCGCGGCCATGGAGATAGCCAGAAGAACCAGCACCCACATGAGCCCATTCTTAAACTCTGCCAGCCGCGCTGTAAGGGGGAAAGATTGGAACCAGCGGATTGGCCCTTTCCGGCTTGAACGAGTTTGGTAGGTCGGTTTCAATTGCTCTTCACTGCCAATTAAAAGAGATGAGTCCTTTTGCCACCTTCTATTCTACTTCAAAGTCGCGGCAGAAGGTAGAAAGCTGTCACGGAATGGCACCCGCGGCATTGGCGAGGCCGCATGTGCCGGACGCCGCCCCGCATCAAATCAACTTTTGCTGAATCTAATATAGCAATGGCTGCCGGCCGCGCGTTTCCGCGGGAGCGGCCGGGTAATTCTCGCTGGCAGAAACGAGGTCAAGAGGAGCAGTCGAAATGGAACCCATCATTGAATTGACAGAAGGTGAAACGAATAACTTTCACCAAGTTGGAGGCCCCGGAGCCTCGCACCCGGCCGATGAGCAGTTGCTTGACGCCTATTCGCAGGCCGTCACCAGTGTGGTGGAGCGGGTCAGCCCATCGGTGGTAAACATCGAGGTTGGTAAAAAAGTGATCGGTCAACCTTCACGCGGCCCGCGCCAACCTAACGAGGCGCACGGCAGCGGCTCAGGATTCATTTTTACCCCGGACGGATTTATCCTCACCAATAGCCACGTCGTTCATCAAGCAACCTGCCTGGAAGTAACGCTTGCCGACGGCCGGCGGTTTGAAGCGAACACGATCGGCGACGATCCCCATACCGACCTGGCGGTGATTCGAATCAACGCCCCCAATCTGGTATCGGCGCCGCTTGGCGATTCGCAACCAATCCGCGTGGGACAGTTGGCGATTGCCATCGGAAACCCATACGGATTCCAATGCACCGTGACGGCAGGAGTGGTCAGCGCGCTCGGCCGGTCGCTCCGGTCACGCTCAGGCCGCCTGATTGATAATGTGATCCAAACTGACGCGGCATTGAACCCGGGCAATTCGGGTGGTCCTCTGGTGAACTCGCGCGGCGAAGTGATGGGCGTCAACACGGCGGTGATCCTTCCCGCCCAGGGATTGTGCTTCGCCATCGCCGTCAACACAGCCAAATTTGTGGCGGGCAGCCTGATCAAAGACGGCAAAGTGCGCCGGAGCTACATTGGGGTGGGCGGGCAAAACGTTCCGCTGCACCGCCGCGTGGTCCGTTTCTACGATTTGCCGGTGGAGAGTGGCGTTCTGGTAGTTTCACTCGAACCAGCGAGCCCGGCGGCCTCCTCAAACCTCGCCGTCGGCGACATCATTGTTGGCTTCAATGGCCAGCCGGTGGCCGGAATCGATGATTTGCACCGGCTGCTTACGGAAGGCCAGGTGGCAGTGAAATCATCCGTCACCATCATCAGGCACACTGAAAAAAGAGAGCTCGAAATTTTCCCAGCCGAGTCTCCTGCCCCCATTGAAGTGTGATAGATCAAACAGGCCTTTGCCCACAGGTGGAGCGACCGAACCCGCCCAGTTCGCGGATTCCCCGGTAATGGTGCAGTTCCCGAACATCCCGCCATCCAAGCACAACCGTCAGAAATGAAAGCGAAGATCACACCTGCGGCTCGCCGCCCGGCAAGTGACCAGTGATGCGTAAACCCTACCGCGTTACACTAGAGGTCTGCATTGGCTGGGGTCTCTTCCAGGAAGACTTCCCTCCGGATCCTGTCCATGCAGCGATACTATCCAGCCCACAGTAAGCGGAACCAAGGCCTGTGTGTTTACAGCCCCGAAATTTCCCTCTATGATCTTCCCTTCTACCCACTCTAGGGCTTACCCATGAGCGGAATCTTTTATGGCAACGGTCATCAGTAATCTGGATATAGGGCTGGTGGTGGGTTTTTTCTGCGGGGTTGGGTCGTTTTTTAAGGGTTTTCGCACATACCGGGAGTATCTCCTCCTTCAAGGCACACCAAGAACGCCCATTCGCAGCATGGCTATGGGCTTTGTCCGCATTCACGGCAAGGCTAGGAACGACCAGCTCGTCCAGAGCCCCATAAGTCAGACCCCCTGCTGTTACTATACGGTGGAGATCGAAAAATGGGAGACCCGGGAGGATAGCGGAACATGGTTGCATTATGGAGCGGAGGCAGAAGGCGTCTGGTTTTACATCGAAGACAGCACGGGGCGCGTGCTGGTGAATCCTCATGGGGCAGAGTATGAGCTGGAGATAACTGGGATGCGCGAGGTCGGGAGCACGACGGCTTCCAGCTTCGCCGTCGAAGGTGTTTCCGACCGGGACCTGCTCGCATATGTAGCTCGCGTGGGTATGACCGCCAAAATACCGGGGCTCCATCACCCTCTCGGAACGGTAGGGGCGCGGCTCGCCCTATCCAAGTACATGAAGCACCAAACCACTCCAGACGAGCTGTTCAAGGGATTGGTCGGCCCCCAAGTAGCGCAGCTCCAACATATGTATGAGGCCCAGGGGCCGCAGTCCGATCCACTGGGCGAGGAAATACGACTCGCCATGATCGAACTCTACAATCATCCTTTTTGGAGCCCCGAGTACGAGGAATTGAGAAAGCGCATTGTAAATATGCAGGAGCGGCATAAAAAGCTACGTCGGTCCGGGTCCATCCCCCCGCCGCAGCCGATCCCGCCAAATAGAGATGTGGCAGCACCGGCGCCCAATCCGCCGGAAGCCAATCCTCCCGTCCCCGACCCTTTGCTCGCAGCCGAGCAACCACTCGCTTCCGGCCGGTATCGTCTTACCGAGTGCTGCATCCTGCCCGACCACGACTACGATATTACCGGCACCTGCGCCGAGAATCCCGGAGCCAGGGATTTGAACGACCGCAACCTGATCAGGAAGGGGACAAACGAGCTCACCTATCTCATTTCCGGCCTGTCGAGATCGGACGTCAACACCATGATGTCGGTGCGAGCGCAGTTGATGATTTTCGGGGGCGGGATACTGGCGACCGTTTGCCTGACACTCCTGTTCCTCCGCTTCGGCCTGCTCTGAGGACACACGGCGCTCTCCCCCCGTGCAGACCATCTAGTTTTCAGCATTTGAGCCGTGACGTTTGAGCGTGAACGATACACTGGAAGTTCCCATCCCGGAAAATTGGATGACCTCATTTTGAGGGCGACGAGACTCATTCGACCGGACATCACTACTGCGTAGTCACTGGCCTGCTGTCTCCAGAAGAATTTGCAGATGGAGAGTGGCGTTCTGGCCGTCTCGCTCGAGCCCGCGAGCCCGGCGGCCGAATCCCCTGCTCCCATTGAAGTGTGATAGATCAAACCGGCCATTGCCCACAGGCCGAGAGGGCCCAACCCGCCCACCTTGCGGCTTCTTCCACGGGTTGGACACTTGATTCACGTTGGCATACAATCGCTTTGGGAAAGAGAGAGCGGCAACCGGCGTGCACACTCACAATCACAGCCATTCACACGCGGCAACCTGGGTGGTGAAGGTCGCCGTGGCGATTACTCTGGGCCTGGTGGCCACGGAGCTTGTGGTGGGGACCATTTCCCGCAGCCTGGCGCTCATCTCCGACGGCTGGCACAACCTCACCGACGTGCCCAGCCTGATTCTCGCCGCCCTGGCCATCTATTGGGAACATCGCCCGCCCGACCATCACAAAACTTTTGGCTACCAGCGGGCCGGTGTGCTGGCGGCTTTTGTGAACTCGCTGCTGATGATCGCCGTGGCGGCCTTCCTCTGCTTCCAGGGCTACCTGCGGATTGTGAGACCGGAACCGATCGCCACCGGAGCCATGCTTTGGGTGGGTGTGGTGGCGCTGATCGTGAACGGAGCTGTCACCTGGAGCCTGGCGGGCGACCTGCATGACCTGAACTTGCGCGCTGTTTTCATCCACAACCTGGGCGACGCGCTCTCGAGCATCGGAATCATTGCAGGGGCCTGGCTCATCCGCAGGACGGGACAGCCGATCATCGATCCGTTGATCGCCTTCCTGATTGCCGGAATGATTCTGTGGTCGGCGGTGGGCATTGTTACCGAGTCCGTGAACATACTTCTCGAGAGTCTGCCCAAAGGCATGAGCCTTGAAAATGTGGCCGTTGCATTGCTGGGAGTCCCCGGCGTGTGCGAGGTTCACGACGTCCACATCTGGTCCCTCGGATCAAAATCGCGCGCCCTTTCCTGCCACGTGAGAATCTTGGATATGCCCACCTCGGAAAGCGAAGTCATCTGCCACAAACTGAATGAAGTGTTGGCGCGCGAGTTCGGCATCACCCATACCACCATCCAGTTTGAGCACACCCACGCGCCCGGAGATTTTCATCGATATATGCCGGAGCCGGCGGGGAAGGCAAAGCAGTAGACCGTTGACGATAGACGGTAGACTGGGAAATCCAGCCTTCATTAGTCGTTTTGTGTTTTCTACCAGCCAATGATGTCAGGATTTTGACAAGACCTTATCGGCGACAGGAATAGTCGAAGTTAGATGGAGGGAGTAATGAAACGACAGGAGCACGGCATATTGGCAGCCGGGATAACGGGCTCGCTGATTGTGATTTTCATAATGGCTTGGTTTTTGGGGAACGCCTTGGGCAAGGCGCCACAAGACCAGGCTGCGGCAAAGGGAATTGAAGGCGATTGGCAGGGGACGTTGAAGGCGCCGGGCGCGGATTTGCGCCTTGTCCTGCACATCACAAAGGGCACAGACGGAAACCTGAAAGCCACTCTCGATAGCATCGATCAGAATGCCAACGGGATCCCCGTCACCGAGATTTCCCTCAAGGATTCCAAGCTGACCCTCAGCGTGGAATCGGTCGGAGGCTCCTATGAAGGCAAGGTCAGCAGCGATGGGACCGCAATCCAAGGTACATGGACGCAGATGGGCAACTCGTTACCGCTTGACTTCTCGCGCGCTGCGACCGCCATCAAACCGGCGCACAAACCCGCGAAACCTTCCGACATTGACGGGGCGTGGTTGGGCACGATCGATGCCGGCGGAACGAAGTTGCGGCTGGTGTTCCACATCACCAACACCGAAGACGGCTTGACCGCAACCATGGACAGTCCGGATCAAGGCGCAATGGCAATTCCCGTCACCACTGTTACCCGCGATGGCGCGTCGCTCAAGATGGAAATGACGAAATTGGGCGGCGTGTATAACGGCAAAATTGCCAAGGACCTTTCGACCATTGACGGCACATGGTCGCAGAGCGGCCGGGATTTCCCTTGCGTGCTCACCCGCGTCAAGGACACCTCTAAACTGGATCGGCCCCGCCCGCAGAACCCGGTGAAGCCTTATCCCTATCACGAAGAGGAAATCTCGTTTGACAATCCTGCCGCGGGAATCAAACTCGCGGCTACGCTCACCCTGCCGCAGGGTCGCGGGCCCTTTCCCGCCGTCGAGTTGATTGTGGGCTCCGGGCCCCATGATCGCGACGAAAGCCTGATGGGGCACAAACCGTTTCTCGTCTTGTCCGATTATCTGACGCGCAAGGGGATCGCCGTTCTCCGCGCCGATAAGCGGGGCGTGGCGAAGTCGGGAGGGAATTACGCGCTGGCCACGACCGCCGACTTTGCCACCGACGCCGATGCCGGAGTGGTGTACTTGAAGACGCGCTCCGAAATTGATCCCCGTAAGATCGGCTTGATCGGCCACAGCGAAGGCGGTGTGATCGCCCCCATGGTGGCGGCGAGCGATCCCGATGTAGCCTTCATCGTGATGATGGCGGGTACGGGCGTGCCGGGGGATGAAATTCTGGCCGAGCAGGGCTTGTTGATTTCCGAAGCGATGGGCACGAGCCACGAGAAAGCCGAGACAGACGCGGCGGAAGAGCGCGAATTGCTTGAGATGGTGAAACGCGAGAAGGACGCAACATTACTTGAAAAGGAACTGCGCGAGAAACTTGCCGGCAAAGTTCCTGAAGCGCAACTGGGCACCCAAATCAAACAGATCACTTCCCCGTGGTTCCTCTATTTCATCGCCTACGATCCGGCGACGGCACTAAGGAAAGTCAAATGTCCGGTGCTCGCCATCAACGGCGAAAAGGATTTGCAAGTTCCGCCCAAGCAAAATTTACCCGCCATCCGAAAAGCCCTTGAAGCCGGCGGCAATAAGAATTTTGAAGTGGATGAGCTGCCCGGCTTGAATCATCTCTTTCAAAACGCCAAGACCGGCTCCCCCAGCGAATATGCCGAGATTGAAGAGACCATGTCACCGGTGGCGCTGGAGAAAATGTCCGCTTGGATTTTGAAGCAGTAGCCAGAAAGCAGAAGGCAAAAGGCAGCACACCTGAATACTACGAGCGGCTCACTGCCGGCTATGACGGAGTGGGAAGATTGCTAAATGGAATGATTAGGGTGCCGGAACAATTCATTCCAAGTAAACTTTAACTTCAAGCTGAAATTGCCTTGCCTTGTGCTTTCTGCCTACTTCGCCGCGATCTTCTCCATTCCATCCAGATACGGCCTTAGAGCTTCGGGGATGATCACGGAGCCGTCGGCTTGTTGATAATTTTCGATGAGGGCGACCCAGGTACGGCCGACGGCGAGGCCGCTGCCGTTGAGGGTATGAAGAAATTCTGTTTTGCCCTTTTGGCCGCGACGGAACCGCAGGTTGGCGCGGCGCGCCTGGAACGCTTCAAAATTTGAGCAGGAGGAAATTTCTTTGTACTCGTTGGCGCTCGGGAGCCAGACCTCCAGGTCATAGGTCTTGGCGGAACTGAATCCCAGGTCGCCTGTGCAGAGCGCCACCACGCGATAGGGCAAGCTCAGGCGCTGCAAAATCGTTTCCGCATCGTGGGTAAGCAATTCGAGCTCGTTATAGGAATTCTCCGGCAGCGCGAATTTGACCAGCTCGACTTTCTGGAATTGATGCTGGCGGATGATGCCGCGCGTGTCCTTGCCATAGGAGCCGGCTTCGCTGCGGAAGCACGCCGTCCAGGCGCAGTGTTTGACCGGAAGCTGCCCGGCCTCCAGCACCTCGTCGCGATAAAGATTCGTCACCGGAACTTCGGCGGTGGGAATCAGCCAGTAGTCCGTGCCTTCGAGCTTGAAAAGATCGCCGGCAAACTTGGGCAAATTTCCCGTGCCATAAAGGCTGGCGGAATTCACCACGAAAGGCGGCAGGACTTCCTTGTATCCGTGCTCGCGCGTGTGAATGTCGAGCATGAAATTGGCCAGCGCCCGTTCGAGTTTGGCGCCCATGCCGGAATAGACCGCGAATCGCGCGCCTGCAATCTTGGCCGCGCGCTCGAAATCCAGGATGCCAAGCTCGGGGCCGAGGTCCCAATGCGCCTTGGGGGGGAAGTCAAACTTGCGTGGATCGCCCCAGCGCCGGATTTCCTGGTTGTCCGGAGTGCCCCGCCCGATGGGCACGCTGTCGTGGGGAATATTGGGTAGCCCGGCAAGCAATTCGCGCAAATCTTTTTCCGAGCTTTCCACTTTTTTGTCGAAGCTCTCAATCTCTTCTTTCAGGGCCTTCATTTCCGCGATGCGCGTGGATGCCTCCTGCTTCTGCTTCATCAGGGCGGCAATCTCATCGGAAACTTTGTTGCGCCGCGCTTTGCGCTGCTCCGCTTCAGCGAGGGCAGCGCGCCGGGTGGCGTCCAGGGACTCGAAGTCCTTCATGGCGTCTTTCAGCCCGCGCTCCGCCATCTTGCGTTTCACAAACTCGAGATTTTCACGAACAAAACTCAGGTCGAGCATTGAACTCCTCTATACGTAGCGTCTGAGGTCGGGGCCAATTCTGGGCTGCTGCTTTCGGCTATTGTTTGGTATTCATCGGATGCGTGGATTTCTCAAAGAATTCTTTTTGCAGCCGCGGACTCTCATCGTCGGCCTTGACGGCCCGGATCGATTCCGCAATTTGGTTGACCCAAGCCTTCATGTCAAACTCGCCCAATTCCTTGGTGGCCAGCTCGCCCTGTCCCGCGTAGTGGTCAGGGAACTTGGCGTACCACCAGATGCCGGTGTAAAGACCGGGCGGGAGATGCAACCGATTGCGGTCCGCGCCGGACTCGTCCTTGGCGCGATCCAAATGGACGAGGTCTGGGCGCGCGATCAGGGTGTGCGAAGTTTCGGATTCCCCGGCGTGGCTGTCCACTTTATCTTCCACCACCGGACGTCCGGCCGCCGGTCTGGGCAGCCCAAAGACGTACACCACATAATTATGCGGCTTGGCCAGCTGCGTTTGAGCAAAATAGGGGAGCAGGCTGTTGTTTCCTCCGTGGCCGTTCACGATGATGACCTTCTCGCAGCCGTTGCGCGCCATCTCATCGGTAGTCTCCTGCAATAGTTCCAATTGCAGGTGCGCGCTGTAGGCTACAGTGCCGGGCTCCTGCCTGGCCTCGAAGATCTGCCCGAAATAATATTCGGGAAACACGAGGGCGTATTCCTGCCCCGCTGCGTGCAATGACGCATAGCGAACGTTAATGAGGTCATTGCCCAGCGGAAGATGCAGCCCGTGCTTCTCGATAATCCCGATAGGCAGCAGGCACACGCCCTGCGCTTTGTGAATGGCCCCGATAAAATCTCCGGCCGTTAGCTCTTCCCACTTGACGCTCGGTGACTGCGCCGTGGCCAGCCCAGCAGTGAGTAGAACTAAACCTAAAATACCGAACGCGTGTGTTGCTAATCGTCCCATAACATCTGCACCTCTCATACATTTGAATTTGCAATAATTTATCACAACTCGAAGGAAATCGCGTTAAGGAGATGCCGGTGCGAACTGTAGAAATACGAACTTCACTTATAGAATCGAAGGTTTCATGGATGTAATCTAACTCAGATGGCGGTGTGGAACGAAGTGACTATTAGGCCCATCAACATTCAGTTTCGATTATTATTGATGAACCATGTCCCAAGGCACCAAAGAGAAGAGACTAAGCCCAAAACGGGTATTGAGGTCCTTGCTGCTTAGCACGGGAGTCGCCCTTGCGATGATGCTTTTCTTCGAGTTCAGCAACAATGGGTGCCGGATCTTTGAGAGCGGCCATATCCCCTCACTCATTGTTTCAGGCGTCGTCCTCGTATACCTAAGCGCATTACTCCTGCTACCGTGGTGGGTCCGGGTCGTGTTATTACTTCTGCCCTTCGGCATAGTGCTAGTAATCCTTACCACAAATATCGACACCGCGCATATCGCAGCCATTCAGGCGAGCGCGGTTGGACGAGTGCGAACCTTGCAGGGGTTGTTGGAAGCTTATAAAGAGGACCATCCTCGCGAGGGCTTCCCGGAATTGATTCCCTTAATAAAACCAACTTGGTATACGGAGAAATATTACAGGTTTGAGTATACGCCTACTCGCAACTTAAAAGATGGTCCGGCGGAGGACTACGTTCTAAAAGCGACGCCCATCCGCCCCGATTGTGGATGCCGAATGAGACTAATAACTTCGAGTGACCGAATTATTCATTGGAATTTCGAGGACCGCCCAGCAACTAAAGCAGATCCCAAAGTTGGCGATTGACAGTCTTTTGAAAAACATTCTCTGCCGAAGTCATTCCGATCCCGCAGGGGCGGGAGAGGAATCTCGCCCTGAAAAGAGAAGCAATGCGAGATTCCTCGTCGCTAATGGTTCCTCGGAATGACATCCGGGGCGTGTTTGCCAACGCCTTTTTGGCGGGTATTACTCCACATCCTCCGACTCCGCCTCGGTCTGCGGTTTCTTTTCCAGTTTAATCTCAGGAAGATTGGCTTGGCGAAGTTTTTGATTGAGCGCGGGGAAATCGACTTTCTTTAATTCATCCCACTTTTTCATGACGTCGGCGAAGTCGCGCGCCACTTCTGCGTAACCCGAAATCAGCGACTTGGTGGGTGCGGCATCAGCGTTGCCCACGGCGCCGTAGAGTGCTCCCGTCCCCCCTGCCACGCGACCCAGGGTTGGCACTGGCGAAACGGCGGCAAAGAAACCGCCTCCCCCTCCGAGCACGGCCGACACTTTTTTGTCGGCGGCGCTGATGGCATCGCCGGTCGCGCCGCTGGCCTGGGGGGCAAGCTTGCGCAATTGCTCCAGGGCCGAGCGCGCTTGCGCGTTCATATCATAAGTCTCATTCATGATGACAACGAGCTGTTGCTCCAGTGTGAATTGCCGCACCAGGCCGTCGCGAGTCGCTTTGACGCGCGGATCCATTTTCACCGTGAGTGGCGCGCTCGTGCTGTGGCCGTTTACCGTGAGCCGCACCGCGTATTGGCCGGGCAATGCCGTGGGGCCTTGCGGCTCGCTAGGCGTGTCATGCGGAACGGCGGAGATGGGATAACCGTGCCGGTCCGATTTCGGCGCAGGATAATGCAAGTCCCACACCCATCGGTGCATGCCGGCTTCGGCGGACAAATTCTTTGGCATGCGCACCCAATAGAGAGGAACCGAGACCGTTTTGGCCATTTCGGCCTCGGTGGTTTCAGGCTTATCCGCGCTCGAATAGCGGCGCACCAGTTTTCCATCGGAATCGAGGATTTCGATGCTGACCGGCCCGGAAGCGGCTGAACCGAGGAAGTAGTCAATCACCGCACCGTCGGGAGGATTTTCGCCCATCGGCTCGTCGGGAGGCATCGGCGTGTCCGTATAGGTATCGCGTTTGACGCGATAGGCAGCTTCGGGCTTGAAAAGATAAGCTTCCGACTTGGCCACCGTTTCGGAAATCTGCCGCAGCGGCGTGATGTCATCCAGAATCCAGAACGAGCGGCCATGCGTGGCCACGATCAAGTCATTGTCGTGGATCCAGAGATCGCGCATGGAGGTGTGGGGCAGGTTCAATTGCAAGGACTGCCAACGGTCGCCGTCATCAAACGAAACCCACACACTGGTTTCGGTTCCGGCAAAGAGCAGGCCTTTGCGTTCAGGATCGGCGCGCACCGTATCCACCGGGGAGTCATTGGGCAGGCCGGTGGTAATCAGCCTCCAGGATTCGCCGCCATCGTGGGTGCGGTAGATGGCAGGGTGAAGATCGTTGATGCGAAAAGAGCTGACCGAAACATAGGCCGTTTGATCGTCAAAATGCGATGAGGAAATCTGCGTCACTTTGCTCCAGGGCAAAAGGTCGGGCGGCGTAATGTTCCTCCAGCTTTTCCCGCCGTCGCGAGTTATCCAAACCAAGCCGTCATCTGTGCCCGCCCAAATTGTGTTCACACTCTTGAAAGACGGGCTGAGGGCGTAAATCACGCCGCGCTGTTTGTCCGCATTCTTGTCGGCTGCCGTCATCCTTCCCAGGCTGGCGGGAATTCCCGGATGCTCGCGCGTGAGGTCTTTGCTGATGGCCTGCCAGGACTGCCCGCCGTCAATCGTCTTAAAAAGCACGTTGGTTGCGTAAAAGAGCACGTGCGGATCGACGGGAGAGAACATCAGCGGCTCGGTGCGATCGGCGCGGTACTTATCATTGCGCACCGGAACGGGTGTGACATTCTGCACCTGACCGGTGGTCCAACTGAATTTCGAAACCTCGCTCCGGCCCGCTCCATAAATAATGTCCGGATGGAGCGGATCGGGCGCGACGTATCCATACTCGATCACGCCCACGGGATGAAATTCGCGGAAGGTAATGGCGCCGTCGTTGCCGCGGCTGGCCACGCCGGCCGACCCGCTCTCCTGCTGCGCCCCGTAGACCCAATAGGGAAATCGATCGTCCGTGATGGCGTGGTACATCTGCGCCGTGGGCTGGTTGTACCACGAACTCCAGGTCCGGCCGCTGTTCACGCTAACCAACGCGCCCTGATCGCTCACCAGCAAAATGATTCCCGGGAAGTTCGGATTGATCCAGATGTTCTGGTAATCGTCGCCGCCGGGCGCGCCGCGAATGCCCGTCCAGGTTTTGCCGCCGTCCGTGGAGCGCCACGTCACCACACTCGCGCTGTAAACGATGTCAGGATTTTTCGGGTCAACCTTCGGCACGGGAAGATCGCCGCCGCCAATCCGCAAGGCAGGGCGCCGGTCATCGGTGATCTTTTGCCACGTTTCTCCCGCGTCATCGGAGCGATAAATACCGAGCGCGCCGCGGCCTGCCGCGGTGGTGGCATAGAGGCGATTTGAATCGCTGGGCGCGATGGCCACATAAATTTGTGTTAAGCCTTCGGGCAATCCCTTGCTGAGTTGCTTCCAAGTTTCGCCGCCGTCGGTGGATTTGAAAAGACCTCCATCCGGGCCTGCATACTCGTTGTTGTCCTCCCAGGGACCGAGTCTCGATTCCCACAACGACGCATAAATCACATTCGGATTTGCCGGGTCCATCTCGACATCAGAGGCGCCGGTATTTTCATTCTTGTAAAGGACCTTCTGCCAGGTCGCGCCACCGTCGGTTGAGCGAAAGATGCCGCGCTCTTCATTAGGACCATAAGGATGGCCCAGCACCGCGGCAAACAATCGATTGGGATCGTTCGGGTCTATGGCCAAGGCGGGGATCTGCTGGCCATCGCGCAGGCCAAGGTGCGTCCAAGTCTTGCCCGCGTCTGCGGATTTGTAAATTCCATTACCCACGGAGAGGTCAGGGCGCTGCAAGCCCTCGCCGCTAGCAACATAAATAACATTCGGGTCTGAGGGGGCAACAGCAATGGCGCCGATGGATTGGGTGGGCTGGTCGTCGAAAATAGGATTCCATGTCCGGCCGAAATCGTCCGACTTCCACACGCCACCGTTCACCTGTCCCACATAAAAAACGGTGGGCTGCCTTGGAACGCCGCAGGCGGCGCGAGTACGTCCGCCGCGAAAGGGCCCAATGACCCGCCAATGCATATCCTGATAGAGCGACTGCGGAAACTGTTGCGCGGTAGCAATATTCCCCGGAGACAGCGCGGTAACCAAGGCAAATAAACTCACACAAAAACGGCGGAGCGGATTCATGAAGAACCTCTCACTGAGTATGACTTGATATTTGGCAACGCGACAAAGCATAAATCAAACCGGCCACGGCGAGTAGAAAATAATCCGCAATGCAGCATCCCCGTTCAATCGGGGGATTTCTGCATTTCCAAGGGATATTTGAATTTGCGCGCAAGGTTGGATCTGCTTGACTTATCAAGAAACAAAGTCTAGTCTTCGCAAATGAGCAGCAATAAGATTTATAATTACCGCTGGAGGTATCGATGACATTTAAAACAATCTCTCTTCAATTGGGATTGATACTTTCGCTCACGTCAAGTCTTGGCGCCGCCCAATCGTTGGCTGATATCGCCCGCGCCACAAGGGAAGATCAGAATAAAGGGGGGAAGAAACCGGCCAAAATTTTCACCAACGAGGATCTTCCCGAACACAAGACGAAATCCGGACAATCGAGCGACGCACCGCCGACCTCCACCGGACCGGATACGCCCTCCGTTCCCACGCCGGCGAATTATATCTTCACGGTGGAAAGTAGAAGTGGCAACAAGATTGACGTAGCCCCCGATGCAAAAACTGACCTCGTCTTTATGGGGACGTGGTGCCAGTACTCGAAGCAATTGAAGGATGTGTTGAATGATCCCCGCTCACATCCCTATTGGGCCGATCGAAAACTGATCTTCCTCTTCTCGAACAATGAGTGGGCCAGAGCGAACTCTCGTCTTGAAAAGATGGCGAGGAACGGGGATTTTCCGGAAGCGGAAATCCCGGCCAAGCTCGAGGAGCTGAAGAAGGAGGCCGGATCGCCTTATGTGATCGATCCCAGTTTCCTGGATAACCTTCCGGGCGATGCTTATTTTGTGTCCGTTCCGACTGAAGTGCAAACGGCTGGATGGCCCACGATCCTTTCCACCAAAGGATACGTTGATCGTGGGGAATGGCTGGTTCGCCAACTGAAGATGCCAGTGGATGAATTTAAGAAGGTCAGCGGCGATCACGACCCGGACAAGGACGACGCCTCCAACCAGAAGTGAAAATTCGCCAGAGAGCCCATAACTAGAAGATTTCGGACATTCTCACGCCCGTCACGACCGCTGATTGTTGCCATTTCTCCTGCACGCTAGGCCGGTGGTAGTGGGAACTCGCTATTCACCATGCGCAGGGCTTCTTCCCGGGTTTGGATTTTCCCTTCCAGTTGCGCGTCTTCCACGGCCCCGAGGATTGTCTTGAAAAGCGGGCCGGGCTTGTAGCCGTGCGCGATCAGGTCGTCTCCGCGCAGGAGCGGCGCGGGCTTAACCTCTTCGGGGGGAGTCTCTTCCAACATGCGCCGCGCCATCTCGTAATTCTCCAGATTGCGATGGCTGGACAAACAATCCAGGCGGTGCAATTCCAGGTGCTCGCGAAATCCTTCCATGCGGATAAAACGCAATTGGGTGGAGCGCTTCATCTTGGGAAAATCTTTAAAGCGCAAATGATGACGCACCAATTCCACCACCCGTTCCGTGTCGCGGGCGGAAAGGCGCAGGCGCGTACAAATCTCTTCCGCCATTTTGGCGCCCACTTCTACGTGGTTGTCAAAACGGATGCGCTCGCGAATAGCAAACGTGGGCGGCTTGCCCACATCGTGAAGGAGCACTCCGAGCGCCAGCGCGGGCGTAACTGTTTCCACGTTCACAGGTGTTGAGAGTCCTTCCAGCATCATCAAGGTGTGAATCCACACATCGCCTTCGGGATGGAATTCTGGAGGTTGTTGCACCCCCTGAAGGGCTTTGATTTCAGGCAGGACTTCTTTCAACAAGCCGGTCTCTTCCAGGAGTTCGAAGCCGCGGCGCGCTTGGCCTTCGGTGAGAGTTTTCACGATCTCGTCCCGCACCCGCTCCGCACTAACGTCGCCGATGTCGGGAGCGAGTTTTTGAATCGCATCAAGCGCGGCGGGGTCAAGCGCAAATTGAAATCGGGCAGCAAACCGCACCGCGCGCAACATGCGCAGGCGGTCTTCGCTGAAACGCAAAGCGGGGTCGCCGATGGTGCGCAGCCGCCGGGCGCGAATGTCCACCTGACCTTCGACATAATCAAGCACACTCTGCGTCTCGGGATCATAGAGCAATCCATTGATGGTAAAGTCGCGCCGCTGCACATCTTCCTTCGCGGTTTTCGAATAGCGGACCGCGGTCGGATGACGGCCGTCGGCGTAGAGGCCATCGCTCCGAAACGTGGCCACTTCCACGTTGCCCAGGTCGCGCGGCACCATCACCACGCCGAACTGCGCACCCACGGTCAGGCTTTCGGGGAATAGTTTCACCACCTGGTCCGGCGTGGCGCTGGTGGAGATGTCAAAGTCCTTGGGCTCGCGGCCCATCACGAGGTCGCGCACACACCCGCCCACCAGGTACGCCTGATGGCCTTCATGGCGCAGCCGCGCGAGAATTTCAAGGGCGGCTTGCCCAAGCGGATTGAATTTCGCAACCATCGAAATGTATTACAGCCGATTACGCCCAGGGGCGCAAGGTGGGATGAGCTAGAGGTGGGCGGGCCCCAGTGCAATGCGTGGGGCCCCGGCCCGCGCTCGCGGCGCTAACGCCGAAGTTTCAATGCCGATTCCACACGGCGAAGCATGTAGACATCCTCTTTGTTATAGGCCAACAATTCGCCGAGCAGGCGGGAGTCGCCGGACGATTTGTATTGCCTCCAGGTCTCCTGCGCCCATAGGCCGTCTTTGCCGGGAAGCTCGCGCTTCAATCCAAGCGACTGTTCGACCTTCTTCAAGCCGCCATACAAGCCCGCCTTCCAACATTCGGGGCACAAATCGGTGTGGGGGAATTCGCGGTCCAGCACCATGCCCAATTGAGCGGCGATCACGGGGAAATCAAATCCGACATAACCCTTCACCTTGTCGGGAACGGAGCGGCCGTTGAAAGTGATCAATCGTTCGGCCCCGGCAAGCGCATCCATCACGGCGGTTTTGGAAATCTTGTCGCCTACCAGTTGGACAAAGTTTTCCTCCGGCTCGGCAACTACGCGGATGCCCACCACCGTAAGCTGGTGATTCTTACTGTCGCGAAACAAACGCTGGTCGGTGAACTGGCCAACGTAGTTCGTCTCAATATCCAGGTAGGCAGCTTTCATGTGATTGGTCCTCGTTCAAGATTGACAGCGTATTTGAACGTCAAGCGCAGGGATATTTCCCTGCTGGTTCTGCTCGGCATCCTGCCTTTATTCTCGCCCCAAAAACCGTCGCCGGGGCTTGCGCTTTGCTGGTTCTTCGGTTGGTTCCTCGATTAACCGCGCCAGCTTGACAGCGTCAAACCCGTAACGCGCGCGGAGTTTATCTGTGGCATCGAGAACCCGGTCGAGTTTTTCGCGCTTGGGCGCGTCCAGTAAATTAAGCTGGAAGACGGCGCGCTCCAGATTCGAAGCCTTCACCCCTACCAAACGAATTTTCCGCCGCCGGTCCCACGCGTTGTCAAAAAGACGCAGTATGTTTTCGAAGATGACGGAATCCACATGCGTCGGTTCGTCCAGCGAAATGTCCCGCGTATGGGTCTCAAACCCGGTGAAGCGAATCTTCACCCCCACCGTCCGCGCGAAAAGCCGGTTATCGCGCAGCCGGCGCGCTACCAGTTGAGTGAGGTAAGAAAGCGTGCGCTCCACTTCTTCGGCATTGGCGATGTCCGTGTCAAAAGTAGTCTCGTGGCTGATGGACTTGGGCTCCTCGGTGTAGGCGTACGCTCCGGTATCCTGTCCCAGCGACTTTATGTAGAGGTATTCCCCCCATTTTCCAAATTGGTCTTTCAACTTGGGCAAACCGAACGCCTGGAGATCGCCGATGGTGGCGATGCCGAGCGAAAGCAGTTGCGGCTCGGTAACTTTGCCGATTCCCGGCATGCGCCGCACGGGGAGCGGGGCCAGGAATTTGGCTTCAGAACCGGGAAGGATATAAAGCAAGCCGTGCGGCTTGGCCTGGTCGGAGGCAATTTTCGATACCAAGTGCGAAGTGGACGCGCCCACCGAACAATTCAAACCGGTTTTTTCCTTTACTGTCCGAATCAGGCGGTCTCCCGCGCGCAGCGTGGAGCCGTGCAGAAGTTCGCAGCCCGTCAGGTCGAGATAGGCTTCGTCAATCGACACCATCTCCACCACGGGAGTAAACTCGCCGAAAATCCGGTGAACTTTTTGGGAATACTCGGAATACTTTTCGTAATGCCCGCGCAATAAAATAGCATGAGGGCAAAGCTTCTTCGCCTGGCTGATGGGCTGGGCGGAGTGGACTCCAAATTTGCGCGCTTCGTAGCTCGCCGCCGCCACCACCCCGCGTCCGTCCGGGTCCGCCCCCACCACTACCGCTTTGCCTTTTAGCGATGGGTCTTCGAGCTCTTCCACCGAGACGAAAAAAGCGTCCATGTCAACGTGGAGGATTTGAGGGATCGGATGATTGACTGATTTCGTCATTGTGTGATCTAAAGAAGAGGTTCCTCTCGCGTGTTGATGAAGCAATTGACCCTAGAAACCTAGAATTTGCGGGGAAAAATGTTTCAGGCCCAATCTGACCAAGCATACCTCCTGACATCTTCGCGTCTGAGCGTGTCGTATCCCTTCTGTGACGCCATAGAGTTAACTCGACTATCCTTTCTGAATATATGCCGCAGTATTCCTTCCAGCTCTCTAATTTCCTCTTCACGTATGTTGTCATGCACCTCGAATACGGAAAAATGCGTGCACTGGTTCTTAGCCTCGCTATTCAGGTGCCTACCAAGCCTAGCGTTGATGCCGGCTGTATCAGCGCCAGCCATTCCGATGTACATAACGTCATAAATCTTCGGTGTGTTCTCCTTGAACAAGACGTAAATGCCCCTAGTGTTCTTGGGCACCTTTTTTACTTCTTCCTTTTCGAATTTACGCCATTCAATGCATTGCTTTATCAGACGTAGAGGAGCGATAGGCATGTTTTGTGACCCTCCTTGAGGCATTAGGGGACCAGACCATTTCTATTCTTCAATAAATCACTCAATGACTCAATCACTCAATGACTCAATCTTTTTTCCCCAGAACCCTTTTTAGCGATAACGACGCGCGGAATCCCGGCGAGATCAGGCCGGACCTCAACATCCGTCCAGCCCTCCGTGAGCAGCGCCAGTACTGCGTCCCGCATATTGTAGCCAATCTCCACCACCAAGTGGCCGCCGGGCTTGAGCACCTGGAGAGCCTGGGGAAAAAGGCGGCGGTACATTTCGTCACCGTGTTCCAGATCGCCCCAGGCAAGGCGCGGCTCAAAATCACGGACCTCACGCTGGACATTGCCCCGTTCGGCGCGAGCGACGTAAGGAGGGTTGGAGACCACAAAATCGAAAGAAGAGAAAAAATCGGCGTCCAGAAAGCGGGCAAGCAAATCGCTTTCGAGGAATTTCACCCGCTCCGGCATGGCTAAGCGCAAGGCATTGGTGGAGGCGACCACGAGCGCTGGACGCGAAATATCCCCGCCAAAAATAAGCGCGCGTGGAAACTCCGATGCCAGAGCCAGGGCGATGCATCCGGAGCCCGTGCCCACCTCCACAATCCGCAACCGATCATTTTTTGTTGCGCCCTGGCGGGCGGCGAGGTCGAGCACCGCTTCCACCAAGTGTTCGGTCTCGGGCCGAGGGATCAGCACGTCGGGCGAAACTTCAAAATCCAGCCCCCAGAATTCCTGATGCCCGGTGATGTACTGGGTGGGTTTGCCGGTGGCCCGTTCCGCGATCAAATGGAAATATCTATCGACAATTTCGGACGAGATTTCGATATCCGGATGCGAGTGAATGTAACTCCGGTCGCGGTCAAGCACGTGCATTAAAAGAAGATCCGCTGCAAGCTGGGCCGAGGGAGTGTGGTTTTCAAGGAGAGTCCTCAGCCCTATTCGCAGTGCTTCACGAATCTGCATCATGCCTACGGGGATCCGCGGGTTTGGAGAAGGCACAAAGGAGGGACCGGCGAAAAGCCGCCTAGAAAGTAAAAAGATCCTTCAGATTCAAGGAGTATTCCGGAAGCTTGTCAATAACAACCGGCTGTTCCTCACTGTAAAACTGCGCAGGCCGGTCCGGGTAGATCAATTCGGCGAGCCGTTTTTTCGGATTGATCCACACTTGAATTACCCCACTCTCCTGGTAATCTTTGCGTTTTCTCTGGATCCGGCTGGCGCTGTCCGCGGCAGAGAGAATCTCAAATACGATGTCCGGAGGAAAATGGGCAGGAGTATCCGGAATGTGTCCACCAGGAAAGTGGCTGGCATGAACCAGCGAAAGGTCGGGGCAGCGCCAGTTCTCAGAGGCCATGGTGAAAGTCGCATCGCCAGGGAAGCAGAGCCATTCCCTATGCTGTTCGCAATACTTTCCCAGGAGCATGATTAGGCGAAAAACCATTGCCTGATGCCGAAGATGCACGGGCGGCATGAATTCCACCTCACCATCCACCAGTTCCCGCCGCTGCCAATCTTCGCCAGTCGCCAGAAATTCTTCCCAAGTGATTCCGGTTTTAGTTGCCATTGTTCGACCTTCCGAGGATTAATCTTCTCACACTGAGAATGCCAAAACAAGGTGTGGACTAACTTCAGTCGCGCGCACTCTGAGGCGGCGCGCCGCCGTTTTGGGCGTGTTCGACCAGCGCCTGAACAATATCGTCGAGCTTGCCGTCCATCACCCTATCGAGTTGATGGATGGTGAGTCCAATGCGATGGTCGGTGACGCGATTCTGGGGAAAATTATAGGTTCGAATTTTCTCGCTGCGGTCGCCCGAGCCGATTTGGGAGCGCCGCTCTTCCGTGATTTTTTTCTGCTGTTCCTGAAGTTTCATTTCATACAGGCGCGAACGCAGCACGCGCAGAGCCTTGGCGCGGTTCTTGATCTGCGACTTCTCGTCCTGGCAGGAAACGATGGTTCCGGTGGGCACGTGGGTGATGCGCACGGCCGAGTAAGTCGTGTTCACGGATTGCCCGCCCGGGCCCGAGGAGCAAAAGGTGTCCACGCGGATATCCTTGGGGTCAATCTGGATTTCCACTTCGTCGGCTTCGGGCAGCACGGCCACCGTGATGGCGGAAGTGTGAATGCGCCCCTGCTGCTCGGTGGCAGGAACGCGCTGCACCCGGTGAACGCCGCTCTCGTACTTCAATCGGCCGTAAACTTTTCGGCCTTCGATGAGGGCAATCACTTCCTTCATCCCGCCGACGCCGGACAGGCTTGAAGAGAGCTCTTCCACCCGCCAGCCCTGCGACTCTGAGTAGCGCGAATACATGCGAAACATTTCCTGGGCGAAGAGTGTCGCTTCATCGCCGCCCGTGCCGGCGCGGATTTCCAGGATCACGTTCTTTTCATCATTGGGGTCGCGCGGCAACAGCATGACTTTCAGCTCTTCTTCCACCTTGGCGCTTCGCTTTTGCAGTTGTTCCAGCTCGTCGTGAGCCATTGCCGTCATTTCAGGGTCGGCGGAAGATTCACCGATCAACGTCCGGGTCTGCGCCAGTGACTTCTCCAGCTCCTTCCACTCGCGGTATTTTTCCACCACTTCGCGAAGTTCGGAGTGCGCCTTGGCGGCTTTCTGATATTGGGCGGGATCGGCCAACACTTGTGGGTCGCTGAGCTGCGCTGTCAGCTCGTCATACTTCTTCTCAAAATCCGCGAGTTTTTCCGAATATTGCATAGGAATAACTATAAGGTATTAGGAATTTGGAATTAGGGATTAGCAATTAAAAGCCCGATGACAGGACTGAGACTTTTTAATCCTTCCGCCAAACTATCGTTGCATCCCTCAATCTAATCTCAAGCCACCACCAGTTCCCCGCCCCGGCTCTTTTCCAGTTCCATGGCCGAATCCAGGGCCTTCACGGCGGTTTCGAGTTGGCCGTCGTTCGGTTCCTTGGTGGTGATGCGCTGCAACCACAAACCCGGTTGCGAGGCCATTTTCCAAAGCGGCCCGCTGGACTTGGCGGCAAACCGGATGAACTCGTAAGAGACGCCCGCGATCACGGGGAGCAACGCGATGCGCCCGAAAAACTTTCCCGCGAACGATTGGAAGGGCAGGAACATATAAGCCACCATGGCAATGCCCATCACAACCAACAGGAAGCTGGTCCCGCAACGCGGATGGAAGCGCGTGCAATCGCGGGCGGCGGCCACATCGGCGCGCCCCAGTTTTTCAAAGCACCACACCACTTTGTGCTCGGCGCCGTGATACTCAAAAATTCTCTTGATGTCCTTCATCTGCGCCAACGCCGCGAGAAAGACCAGAAACAGCACGATGCGAATGGATCCATCCACCAGATTGAACACCACCAGATTCCCGGCCGGCGCCCAGTGGCCCTTCAGAATCGTGGCGAGATAGAGCGGCAGCAATTTGTAAAATAGAATGAAGAAACCAAGTGAGAAGGCGAGATTCAGCGCCAGCAACCAGTTGCTCAGCTCGGGCTTCTTTTCTTTCTCCTCTTCGGACTCCTGGGCTTTCGGATCTTCCAGCGCTGCCTCGGCGGAATATCGGAGGGCCTTGATCCCAAGGACCATGGCCTGCCCAAGAACGCCCAATCCTCGCAGCACGGGATACTTGAGCCAGGGGTGTTTATCCGAAGGCCGGTCCAGGTAATCCTGAGTGACGGCCAGTGAGCCGTTGGGCCGGCGAACCGCCACGGCAAAACTGTGCGGCGACCGCATCATCACGCCTTCGATCACCGCCTGCCCGCCCACAAGGATTTCCTCAGGTCCCTGAAGAAAAGGCAGCAGGACCAACCTGCCCATCCGGCGCCCCATCATCTCGATTTTGTGTTTAACTCTTCCCATTTCGATCAATCCAACCGAATTCGTCCTTCCCGCTTTAAACGCATTACTCCAAATGGCCAGCCGCCAGTCAACCAGGCCTTTGGCGCCGTCACGGCTTGGCAATTATTAGATGCACGTTGTGCGGCTAAGAATCAGAATAACCGGATTGCAAGGGGGGTGTCAATTCACGCTATGGACCGAAACTCCATTGCATCGATTTGATTTTTGGATAAGGGGAAGTATAATGCCGTGCTTACGGTGAAACTTTTTCGGGCTCCTCTGTTTCGAGGTCTTCTATCATGATGGGTGCGGCGCCGCGTTTGGGTGATTTGATTGACGATCATTGTCCGCGTTGCAGGCTTTTGCTGAACCATGCCATTGCCAGCATGATGGAAGGCAAAGTGGCGAAAGTTATTTGCCAGACCTGCCTCACCGAGCACGCTTACCTCTATCAGGATGGTGCCAAGAGGAAGAAGCCGCCCGGCGGACGCGAAACCCTCTTTGACCAAATCCTGGCTCACGGAGGGCTGGCCCCGCAACCTGTGGAAGTTCAGGTTAAGAAAAAGAAAGCTTCACCCGCCACCCGATCGGGCCGCAAGCCTAAGAAACAAACGACCGCCTAGGGAAAACTGAAGCCTGCCGTCCGTTTCAATCGTTTTCCCGTCCCAAAATTTTGACTTCCTCTGCCGACTTCAATTCGTATCGCGTTCCACTCCACTCGATGCGGCGCGTCAGGCCCGCCACAATAAAATTAAATAGCATGATCCAGGGGACGATCGGCGTCAGTTGCCAGTAACGGGAGCCGAGGCGGGAGAGTATCGGCTGTTCTTCGGGAAAAAGTTCACGCGCCACCACGGTGCGGATATGACCTTTGATAAATCCCAGGATTAGGATGCCGAGCAGCGTGGCGATGATTGTCATCCGCACCGGAATCGATACTCCCGGGAGAATGAGCGAAACCAATCCCAGTAGAAATGTTCCGCAGTAAAGACAATTCGCGGCGAGCCCCAGCTTCCATAAGCGGGCGGCATAGACGCGAGTGAGAATGATCTGGCGGTTCGACCAGTGCAGAAATTCGAGAAATGATGAATCCTCGCGCGAGGCGACGAGGCAGCGCGGTTCAAAACGGATCCAGCCGCCGGCATCGCGTACGGCGCGATAAACCCCGTAATCGTCGCTGACCGTATGCGCCCAATAACGTTCGGCAATTTGGAGGTGTTTAAAATCCTCCGCCCGAAGGGCCATGGATCCGCCCCAGGCGAAGTTCTTGCGGTGTTCTCCGAGAAGGGTGGCGACGGATGTGTCCCATGCCGCGCGCAACTGGGAAACAAATCGGGCTCCGGGAAGATACCAACGGAAGCCGGTACTCACGGTCACGCGTTTGTCGGCAAGGGGCGCAACGAGAGAGCGCAGCCAGTCCGTGCCGGGGCGGGCGTCAGCATCGGCGAATACCAAGACTTTGGCCGCCGAGTCCATGGCGGTAAGTCCGCACAACAGATTGTTCACCTTTTCCCCGCGAACTTCGGAGAGGCCAGCCACCCGCAATGCGGTCCTCGGCAAGGGGAACCCGTGCGGCTCGCCGGCTTTCGTCACTTTTTCCAACAATGCAATCAGCGCCGCGTGGGCGGGATCCTGAGCCGTGGCAACGACAAAGATTAATTGGTAGGCGGGATATTCCTGGGTCAAGAATCGCGTGAGGTTCTCTTCGAAGCCGGGGATGACTCCTTTACAGGGTATGATCACTGCGGCGAGTGGAGCGTATTCTCCCGCGGGCCGAAGTCGGCTGCTCCGCACATAACGGTGGAAGCGATAGCCGTCTCGCAGTGCGGCGATGCTTTGCACTGCGAGGAGAAATGCAAGAAAAGCATAAACTTCAACCGGCCAGCTTAATCCCAGAACATTGACCTCCGATTGAAAGGACGGAGAATTGAGCGCGGAAAGAAACGAAGTTTAGCATACCCTGAATAGGCATCTCAAAAACTGCCGGCACGCGATTTGCATTTCGCAATATTTTTTGTAATTTGGATTCTTTCATGCTTATTTTGGAAATCCTTCTGCTAATTGCATTTCTGCTCTGGATGGCTCTGGCCATCTTCTTGATATGGGCCACGCGTGGAGCCACCATCTTGCGCCCCGGCCAAACACCTGCAATTCCGGAGCGCTTTCCCAAAGTCTCCATCCTGGTCCCGGCACGCAATGAGGAAGGCGCGCTTCCGGCGGCGCTGGAATCTTTTGTTGCGCTCGATTATCCGGCCTATGAAGTGATCGTGATCGATGATGCTTCAACCGATGTGACGGGCCGAATCGCGGACGATTGGGCCGCGAGGCCTGCCAGCCGGGGGCGCGTACAGGTGATCCACAACAAGGAGCTGCCCGCCGGGTGGGCTGGAAAAGTTCACGCCTTAAGTCTGGCGGCCCGTGTGGCCACCGGCGAATGGATTCTGGCAACGGATGCCGACGTGGTTTTTCATCCCGAGCTATTGAAGTTGGCAGTTTCTCTTGCACTTGAAAAAGGCGCCCAATTGGTCTCGGTAATGCCGGAGATGGAGCCAGGCGGCTTTTGGGAAAAAGTGGTGTTGCCCGCCTTCAGTTTGCTGCTTGCCACTCTCTTCCCCGCTCGCCTGGTGAACCGCCCTGGGTTTCCGCGCGCCATTGCTGCGGGGGCTTTCATTTTAATGCGGCGCCGCGATTTAGAAGATTTGGGGGGATATGAAGCGCTCAAGAATGTCGTCAACGAAGACCTGCGCATGGCCGAGCGCTTCAAGAAGCACGGCCGTTGCATTTACCTGGCCGCCAGCCGCGGACTCTTCCACACCAGGATGTATAGCGGCTTGCAGGAACTCTGGGAAGGCCTGAGCCGAAGCGCTTTTGAAGGGGTGGGGTATTCGGTGGCCAAAGTTTTCGGCGGCGTCGCGGTTGGGATCTGGGTGGGCGTCTTGCCGTGGGTTGCGTCAGTTTACTTACTGCTCGAGGGGGCCCAGCAAGGTGATTTCGCCGCCGGTGGCGTGTCTTTGGCGCTGGCGCTGGGAACTTGCTTTGTAAGTGTTTTGATTTACTTGCCCGTGATGCTTTTTCTCCGGGTGTCCATTTTATACGTTTTCACTTTACCGCTGGCAGCGCTGTTTTATTCAGGCGTGGCTTTGAATTCAATGTGCAGGAGTCTTTTTGGCTCCGGCGTGTCCTGGAAGGGGCGCAATTATCGTCCGTCCGAGTGACCAGCAACAACGCGCCGCAGCGTGGATTGCGATGCAAAACGCCCCGAGAATTCTAACTCCAGGCCCAATTCTGATAAGATGAATCGAGTTGCCGGGCACGGGGTGCAGCCCAATGTTTTCGCGCCACAATCGCGTAATCGGACTAATTTATCTTGCGGTCGACGCCTTGCTCGCCCTCGCGAGCTTTGGCCTGGCCTATTGGATACGTTTGCACGAGGCCGGCCTCCGGCCGTTATACCAGCTTTCCAATTACTTCTGGATAGTTCCGCTGTGCCCGGGACTCTGGGTTGGAGTGGGAATCGTGCTCGGGGTTTATCGCGAAATCCGCGAGGAAGAACTGCGCCGCGCATTTCTTGACCCCATTAAAATCGGATTCATCGCAACCACACTTCTCTTTGCCTTCATCTCGGCCCTCAAACTTGAGTATGTCAGCCGCTTGCTTCTGATTTCCTATGCCGCGCTCGACCTGGTGGCCATGATTCTGTTCCGCCTGGCAGGCCGGTGGATGAGCGAACCCTTGCGGCGGGCTTTCTCGGGTCTTCGTCATTTTCTGCTGGTGGGGAATACGCGCGAAGCCCTGGAAATCGCGCGACTGATCGAGGCCAATGAAAGCCGCGGCATGCGCCTGTTTGCCTTCGTCCAAGTGGGGGCCGAATCCCCCGCGGGGACAGTGAAGGGCGAACTTGCCTCCGCACTTTCGGGCTTGCGCCGCGAATATCCAGTCTACTCCCTGGAGAGTATCCCGGAGCTCCTCCGCCAGCACGTCATCGACGAAGTCATTTTTGCGGTGTCAAAAGATGAATTGGAAAAGGTGCAGGAAACCCTTCTAGTTTGCGAGGAGGAGGGCGTCAGAACGCGCCTGCTCCTCAGCTTCCTGCCCCACCTGATTTCAAAAGTCCACCTGGACCGTCTGCACGAAATGCCGTTGCTCACATTTTCGACCACGCCGGAAAGTGAAGACCTCCTGCTTCTCAAGCGGGTGGTGGATTTCATGATGGCTCTGATATTTTTGGTCATCTTTTCGCCCCTCTTCCTGGTGCTGGCCATCTTGATCAAGTTGACCTCGCGCGGCCCTGTATTCTATCGCCAAACCCGTTGCGGCCTGGGCGGGCGTAAATTTACTGTCTACAAATTCCGTTCCATGCGCGCGGGTTCAGAGATGTTACGCGACGAGCTGGCCGCATTGAATGAAATGGACGGGCCGGTTTTCAAAATCAAAAACGATCCGCGCTGTACCGCCGTGGGCGCGTTCATGCGCAAGTTCAGCCTGGATGAATTGCCGCAGTTAATGAATATTCTGAGAGGTGATATGTCGTTCGTGGGCCCCCGGCCTCCCCTGCCTGAAGAGGTGGAGAAGTACGAGCCCTGGCAGCGGCGCCGCCTTCGAATGCATCCCGGCCTGACTTGCCTCTGGGCCCTTGAAGGCCGCAACAAACTCAATTTCAAACGTTGGATGGAACTTGACCTCGAATACATCGACCACTGGTCGCCCTCGCTCGACTGGAAAATTATCCTGAAGACCATCCCGGTGGTCCTGCTGGGACGTGGAGCAAGTTGAGACTGTCCGAAGTGCTTCCGCCTCATGCCGGGAAGCCAGGCTAACGCAAGGCAGTTTCATAGGCGGCGAGCAAAGTTTTCTTTTCAGTCTGCCAATCCAATTTCTCCTCGATTCGCTTGCGTGCCCGTTCGCCGAGGTCGCGGCGCAAGGGTTCCGAATCCAGAAGGTTCAGGATTTGCGCGGCAAAATCCGCAGGGTCATTGGGCCGCGCATAGAGGGCCGTGTCACCCGCCGAGCGCCGCCCCTCGGTGAGATCGTAAAGGACGACGGGACGGCCAAAAGCCATATATTGAAGGATTTTATTCATCGTGGACTTGTCGTTCATAGGATTGGCGGGGTCGGGCGCCACGCAGACGTCGGCAGTGCACAGGTAGGCGGCGAGTTCGTCCGCCGATATCCGGCCCGTAAATCTGACCCATTCATCCAATCCCTTTTGTGTGGAGAGTGCCCTCAATCGCGGGGACTCGGTCCCCGAGCCGATCATGACAAAAAAAACATCGCGGCGATTCCGGGTCTTCACGATGTATTCAACCGACTCCAGCAATAAATCCAGACCGTCTTGAAACCCCATGACGCCGACGTAGGCTACAAGGTGGGCTTTGCCCTCTTTGAGTTCGTTTCGCGGCGCCACGCGCTGAATGTGATTCAGGTCGGGCAGGCTGCGCACCACGAATACTCTTTCGGGACTCATGCCGCCGCGCGCACGCGCGATTTCGCGGTAGGACTCGTTGGTGGCAATGGATACGGAAGCCGTCCGGAATGACCACCGCTCAGCCAGGCAGACGAGGCGGTAGAACAAGCCGTGCTTCTTGAATTTGGCCTCGAAGAGTTCGGGATTCAAGTCGTGGTGGTCAAAAATAAATCGCACGCCGAGGAATTTGAACGCGAGCCCAATCAGGAAAATCGTATCGGGCGGATTTGCTGCTTGCAGGATCCGGAAACGCGTCTTCCGGTAAATGTGGACGGCCAGGAAGAACTCGACGGCCAAGGCCCAGGTATATTCCGCCAGATAACCCACGAGGCCGGATGCCTCCCAAATCTTGTGCCGGTATATTTCGATTCCCTCGAGCGTCTCACGGCTCTTTTCAAATCCTTTACCCTTGGGACAGATGATCGAGACTCCGTAACCCGCATCGCGCAACGCGGAAGCCTCCTGCCAGATGCGCCGGTCAAAAGGGACGGGAAGATTTTCCACGATAATGCAGATGGAAATTTGGGAAGTCGGGTGTCGGGTCTCGGGAGATTGAATCTTAAGATTATTCATCAAGAATTCCGCTCAGACTCTCTTGCCAATTCGGACTCAAGCTCTACTTCTTGCCCAAAGTTCAAAATTCACCAACGCCCAAAGTTGTTTCTGCCGGTCGCGGATGCCGTCAAAGTGTTCATGCACAAATTTCTCCGTGCTGGCTTTGGAAAAATAACCACGCGTTTTTGCCTGGGACGAAAGCACCAGGTCGCCTACCATGGTCCTTAATTCCTTTTTGAACCACGGCCCCACCGGCACCGTGAAACCCACCTTACGGCGGCGCAAAGTCTCCTGCGGCAGGTAAGGTTTGAGGGCGCGCCGCAGGAGGACTTTGGTCTGAAACCCTTGGATGAGCAACCGGCTGGGGATCTTCGCCGCCAGCTCCACCAATTTGTGATCGAGGAAGGGTACGCGCTCCTCGATGCTTGCCGCCATCGTCATCTGGTCTCCGCGCAGAAGAAGATTATCCGGCAGCCAGATCTTCAAGTCTGCATATAGCATTCGCTTCAGGGGCGAGCGGCTGCGGACGCGCTCCAGCGTTTCCTCAAAAACTCGGGCCGGATGGGCTACGTCCACTTGCGCCAGGAAATCGGGCGCAAAAAGGGCCTCCCGCTCCTGGCGCGAAAATGAAGCAAACCAGGTTGCCGACCGCTCTGCTTCATTTTGAATGGAAAGCGTCTCGAGCGCCAATTTTACACGCCTTTGCCGGTAAGGCAGCCAGCGAACTATCGCCCGGACCATATTGTGAGGGAGGGCGGAGACCATGCCCGCCAACCGGTCGGCAGCGTACTTGGGATAGCCCGCGAATAATTCGTCGCCACCCTCTCCCGCCAAAACCACTTTTACGCTGCGCGCCGCAAGTTGTGAAACCTTATACAGAGCGATGTCTGTAGGTTCGGCCACCGGCTCCCCGCGGAATTCCACCAGGCGCGGCAATTCCATCGCCATGTCTTGCGCCGTCACCACCAGCTCCTGATGATCGGTTTTGAATCGCTCCGCCACCCGCCGGGCATGGGGTAATTCGCTAAATCCGGGCTCATTGAAACCCACCGAAAAGGTCTTGAGCGGGCGCGCGCCGAGCTCCGCCATGAGCGCCACCACCGCGCTCGAATCCGTGCCGCCGCTCAAGAACGCGCCCAGCGGAACATCTGAAATCAGGCGCAGCCGGATGGATTCCCTCAGATGGGCCACTACTTCCTGCGCCAGGGCGTCCACCGAGACCGGATCCTCTTCTTCGGCGGGAATATCCCAGTAGGCTTTGATGTGAACGCCGTGCGAATCGGCCGTCAAAATATGCCCGGGTAGAAGTTTTTCCACTCCCTTATAAAAGGTGTGCGGCGAAGGCACGTAACGGAAGCCAAAGAAGTCGTAGACGGATTGCGAATTGACCTCAAGGGGCTGCTCGCACAATTCGCGCAACGCCCGCAGCTCGGAAGCGAAAACAATGCGCCCGGGTTCGAGGCGATAATAAAGAGGTTTCACCCCTAGCCGGTCGCGCGCAAGTAGCAGGCGGCGTTTGCGGCTGTCCCACAAAGCGAATGCAAACATTCCCCGCATCTGGTCCGGGCAATTAAGGTCGTGCTCCTCATACAGGTGGAGAATGGTTTCGGTGTCGGTGGACGTTTGGAACCGATGTCCGCGTGATTCGAGTTCGGGACGCAGCTCCCGGAAGTTATAAATCTCGCCGTTGAAAGTTATCCAAACGGTCCGGTCTTCGTTGGCGATGGGCTGGCGCCCACCCGGAAGGTCAATGATGCTCAGTCGGCGGTTGCCGAGGCCCAGCTCGCCGTCAACATAGAAGCCCTCATCATCGGGGCCCCGATGTGCCATCGCATCCATCGCCCTCTTCAGTGAGGACGAGTTCGCGGGGACGTGGGTTTCAAAATTAAAGATTCCGCAAATGCCGCACATGGTAGATGTTCTCAGTTCTCAGTTCTCAGTTCTCAGTTGTCAGGCAGTCGAAAGTCGAAAGTCGAAAGTTAAAAGTCGAAGGTTGAAAGTTAAAAGTTGAAACGTCAACCAGGAATTCACTTTTGACTTTTGAATTTTGAACTTTGAATTTCTTCCCGCTTACCAAACCCATCCCCACAAATCGGGACCAACAAATGGAAGAGTGTCATCGATTGAGCGCGGGGATACGATCGTGTATCGCGCAAAAATCCATAGTCGCCGGTTGAGAAGCCGAAACTCCCATCCGCTCGTTGGCGGGCCAGGCAGCGCGCATAACAGCGTTGGCTAAGCTCGGTGGCGTCGGGAAGGCCGTAATCAGCGGCCTCGTGCAGGGCGGCAGCCAAAACCGCTGTGTAGTAATCGACTTCCGCCCCCCCACCCTCAACGGTCGAACAGTCTGCCGCGCTGGCGCCGGAGGGCCGCACCCCGCGCGCAAGAAGGCCCGCCAGTTTCGCGATAATGGATGGCGCGCGCGATCCCGGCCGAAGCGAATCGACCCAGGCGAGTTTCAAAAACTGAAATGCGTTGTATTGGAAGCAGAGGTAGTGGACTCGTTCGCGTTCGTAAGTGCTTTCCACGATGTAGGGGAGTTCGCCCGTATCGAGCTGAACTTCAGCAATGAAATCGAGCAAGGGGTCAATGTGTTGCAGAAATCTTTCCTCACCACTCGCTTTCCACATCCGGGCAAAAAGCCACGCAGCTTCCACCGAGTTGTTGGGCACCTTGCCGCGGGGGATTTGATAGTAATTGATGGCCTTCCCCGCGCTGTGATTTTGAAACCCGATGTTTGTGACAAGGTATTCATACCAGCGTTCCGCCGCCTGAAGAAGGCCCGGACGCGGTTCACGCGCGTAGGTAGCAAGCATGGCGATGGCGCCCCAGTCCCCCTCGACTGTCGCCACCAGCTCTTTCCGCTCCCGAAGCGGATAATCCCAGAACCCCTCCGGCTTTTGCAGTTGGCGTGTCGCTTCCGTGCACCCCAGGGCGATTTCCCGATATCGTTTCATGCCGGTTGCTTCAAACAGCATCCAGTTGGCGAGAACCCAGTAACCCTGGGTTTGCATGAACACAAAATCATCCCGCCAGGGGATGAAAGGCAGCGCGCTTTTGAGGAAGCGCCAGGCGCGCAGGTTGAATCGGACACCGCTGTCCGGACCGGTGAGCAGGCTGCGCTTGAAGTGGTTCTTGAACAGATGCGCGTGCAGGCGCTCGGCCGAATTGAGGAGTTCCTCGCGATGGACCATCTCGGTGAGAGTTTAAACGAAGGCTGCGAATTCCGTGCGATTTTAAAATGTCGAATTCGAACGCTGGATTGTGGAAATGCGCGGACAGACTTTCCCCATTCTCCCGCCATTGCCGTCTATAATCATTCCGAAATGTGTGGAATCGCAGGATTCATCACCACGAGTTCCGCCCCCAGTGCGCAACTGAAAGAAACCGTTGTCCGCATGACGGACCAAATTGTCCATCGCGGGCCCGACGATTCCGGCGCATGGGTGGATGCTGAAAGTGGAGTCGCTCTCGGCTCGCGGCGCCTGGCGATTGTGGACCTTAGCCCTGCCGGCCACCAGCCCATGCTTTCCTCTTGCGGCCGCTTCGTGATGGTTTACAACGGCGAAGTCTACAATTTCTCCACCCTGCGCGAAGAGCTTTCAACGCGAGGCCGTAAATTCCGCGGGCACTCGGACACCG
The DNA here is from genome assembly GCA_035308965.1 of Terriglobia bacterium. Classification (GTDB taxonomy): domain Bacteria; phylum Acidobacteriota; class Terriglobia; order UBA7540; family UBA7540; genus DASYXZ01. The sequence goes on from DATGFN010000062.1 coordinate 87,581, forward strand.
AAGTCATCCTGACCGCCATTGCCGAGTGGGGACTGGAGGCAGCGGTTAAGAAATTTGTAGGCATGTTTGCCTTTGCGGTCTGGGACCAGCCACAGCGCACTCTGCATCTGGTGCGCGATCGCCTGGGCATCAAGCCGCTTTACTACGGTTGGGCAGGCAAAAATTTTCTTTTTGGTTCGGAGCTGAAGGCCCTGCGCGCCCACCCTGAGTTTGATGCCAGAATCAATCGCGACGCCATCGCGCTTTACATGCGCTACAACTATATTCCGGCGCCCTACTCCATCTACCAGCAAACGTTCAAGCTGCCGCCGGGTGGCATCCTCAGTGTTCCTGTGGTTGAGGGTTCTGTTCTGCCACAGATCAAGCCCTCCACTTACTGGTCCGCCAAGGAGATCGCCGAGCGTGGAGCGGCCGACCCCTTTACCGGCTCGGACACCGAGGCGGTGGAACAGTTGGATGCTCTCTTGCGGGATTCTGTGAAGCTCCGCATGATCGCGGACGTGCCGCTCGGTGCGTTTCTTTCCGGCGGCATCGACTCCTCAACGGTTGTTGCCTTGATGCAAGCGCAAAGCAGTCGCCGCGTCAGAACATTTACAATTGGATTCACGGAAACCAAATTCAACGAGGCCGAGCACGCCAAAGCCGTTGCCACGCATCTCGGAACCGAACATACGGAATTGTACGTGACGCCCGCGGAAGCGCAGGCGGTGATTCCCAAGCTGCCCCTTTTTTACGACGAGCCCTTTTCCGATTCCTCCCAAATTCCCACTTTTCTGGTTTCCGAACTGGCCCGGCGGCATGTGACCGTAAGCCTTTCCGGCGATGGCGGCGATGAACTTTTTGGCGGATATCCCCGGTACTTCCGCTCCCACGCGCTTTGGAAAAAGATGCGCTGGCTGCCCGGGCCGGCGCGGCGAGCCATGGCGGGCCTGCTTTCAGCGCCAAGCGTGGGGGCGTATAACCGACGACTAGGCCGGCTTGTTCCCTGGGCAGACCGAATTGGCCGCCCGGCAACGGTAGGCGAAAAAATGCACAAACTATCCGAGGCGCTGCCGGCACATAACCGGGAAGCGCTCTACCGCCTCTTTGGATCGCATTCCAAGCGGCCAATTGAATTCGTGCCGGGCGCCACGGAGCCGCTGGTAGCCCTTACTGATCCCACTCAGTGGGCGGCGCTGCCGGACTATTTTCAGCAGATGATGTTCTTCGACATCATCTCTTACCTGCCGGACGACATCCTGACCAAGGTCGACCGCGCCAGCATGGCCGTGAGCCTCGAAGCGAGAGTGCCGCTGATCGACCACCGGGTAGTGGAGTTCGCCGCCCGCGTTCCCACACCGATGAAGATTCGCCAGGGCACCGGCAAATGGCTTCTCCGGCAGGTGCTTTACCGCTATGTGCCCAAAGATCTGATTGAACGCCCGAAAATGGGTTTTGCCGTACCCATTGACGCCTGGCTGCGCCAGCCGCTTCGCGAATGGGCCGAGGCCTTGTTGAATGAAGACCGGTTGAAACGCGAAGGTTATCTCAATCCAGTTCCTATCCGGAAGATTTGGGCCCAACACATTTCAGGCGAACGCAATCGTGCGGACATGCTTTGGGATGTGCTGATGTTCCAGGCGTGGCGCGAGCAATGGGTGTAAGATTGTTCGCCGCGCGGCGCAACCTTTTCGCGATGCGGATTGCCAAAGCCGCGGAGGCAGATGTTCCCAACGTGCTACTGCGGGTTGCTGCCATTAAAATCATGTTTCACTTCCTTTAATGAAATCTGATGGCTTGCGCTATACTCTCCGCTTAAAAGTATGTCCAAATTTCGATCGACTCAAATTCAGCAAGTTTCATTACCAGATGGTTTTCAAGTCCGGCGAGCGACCCGCAGTGCCAGCCGACGGGTTGACATGGATTCTGTGCGTCAGCCTCTCCGGGTGCGGGCAGAAATTTTCATCGTCTCAGTTCTGATTTTAGCTGTGTCCTCGGACGTTGCAACATTCGCGCAGACTCCTTTGCAAAAAATAGCCGCGCAAGGAGAGAACCAGTTCAAAGAGTCGTGCGGCTTCTGCCACGCGCCGGACGCCACCGGGGCGCGCGGCCCTGACCTGGTCCGCTCCACCATCGTGGCGCATGACGTGAACGGGAATTTGATTGGTGAAGTCATTCGCAACGGCCGTCCCGACAAAGGCATGCCTCCGCTTCCGCTGAAGCCGGAACAAATTGCGGCTATCGCCGCGTTCCTTCACGCCCGCGCGAAAGAGGCGCTGGATTCCAGTCATGTTCCCGAGAAATATCCGGTGGCGAAACTCTTGACGGGCAACGCCGAAGCAGGAAAAGCTTATTTCAACGGAGCAGGCGGCTGTAAGGCCTGCCACTCGCCCACGGGTGACCTGAAGGGCATTTCTGCCAAATATTCTCCCCTTCGCTTAGAGGAGCAAATGATATATCCGAGCGGAGGCTCATCCCACTCCACTGTCACCGTGGTCCTGCCGACGGGCGAGCGACTGCAAGGTCCTCTGCTGCATCTCGACGAGTTCACGGTGGCCTTGCGTGATGAATCGGGCTGGTACAGGTCTTTTAATCTCGACAAGGTCCGCGTGGAAGTACACGATCCGCTCGCCGCGCATCGGAAGCTGATGGACGAAATGACGCAAGACCAGTTCCACGATCTCTTTGCGTATCTCGTAACTCTAAAGTGAGAGTCATTCTTGCAGCCTTTTGGAAATTAATTTTGTTCGGGCTTGATTTATGAACTTTAAAAATCACTTTGGCGGGCAGACCTTGTTTTGGTTGCGCGGACCGCAATTTCTAATGGCCTTGTTTCTCGCGCTCTGCCCCCTTGCGCCGCCGCTCGGCGCCCAGGGGCTTACTCCCGAAACACTTTTGCAGCCACCCACTTCGAATTGGCCTACTTACAATGGCGAATATTCCGGCCGGCGATACAGCACGCTCGACCAGATTAATTCCCGAAACATCAACTCTCTCACCCTGGCCTGGAGATTCAGAACCAACGTCCCGATCAAGTCGACACCCCTGGAAGTGAACGGCGTTCTCTACCTCTCCACGCCGGACAACGTCTGGGCGGTTGATGGACGAACCGGCCGCATGATCTGGCATTATCACCGCCCTTCAGCAGGCGACCACATCGGCCACCGCGGGGTGGGCATGTTCGGAGACTGGCTCTACTTCACAACTCCGGACGCGCAACTGGTAAGCCTCGATGCGCGCGACGGCAAAGTCCGATGGATGATTGAGCTTGCCGATCCCAAGCTCGGATACTTTTCCACCATGGCGCCGCTGGTGGTGCGCGACCATGTGATTGTCGGCGTCTCGGGCGACGTCACGGACATTCCCGGCTTCCTCGAATCCATCGATCCCAAAACCGGTGCGGTGCAGTGGAAGTGGTACACGGAGCCGCGGCCCGGCGAGCCGGGATCGGAAACATGGCCGAAGGACTCCGACGCCATTCTCCATGGCGGCGCCATGACGTGGATGACGGGGACCTACGACCCGGGGCTCAACCTGGTTTACTGGGGCACGGGGAATCCCAATCCTGTTCTCGCCGGTGATGCTCGGCCGGGCGACAACCTTTATACCTGTTCGATTGTGGCGCTCAATGCCGACACGGGAAAACTGGCGTGGTACTTCCAACCGTCACCCCACGACGTGCATGACTGGGATGCGGTGGAGACTCCCGTATTGTTTAACGCGGAATTCGGCGGCAAGCCACGCAAGCTTCTGGCTCAGGCCAGCCGCAACGGATTTTTCTTCGTGCTCGACCGGGCCACTGGCGAGCATCTGGTCACTGCGCCATTTATCGACGTCAACTGGGCTTCTGGGATTGATTCGCGTGGGCGTCCTATCATCAAAGATGGTTACGCTCCCAGACCTGACGGCGCACTGGTGGAGCCCGCTTCGGGTGGCGCCACCAACTGGCTGGCTCCCAGCTTCGATCCGCAGTCCGGGCTTTTCTACGTCAGTGCGCGGCGCGCGTTCAGTATTTTTTACCTCACCACCACGGGCAAACCCGAAGGTTGGGCTGGCCGCGATGCCGGCCTTTGGGCCGATTCCACCATCCGCGCCATCGACTATCGCACCGGCAAGATTGTGTGGAATCATGAGCTCGGTGAGGGCGAAAGCGGGGCCGGCATCCTGACCACGGCGGGTCATCTGCTGTTTACCGCCGACGTTGATGACAATTTGCTGGCCCTCGATCCCGCAACAGGAAAAACACTTTGGCACCTGAACGTCGGTGACGGTACCGAAAACAGTCCCATGACCTACGAACTCAATGGGAGACAATTCGTGCTCATGGCGGTTCACGACGAACTTTTCGCCTTCGCGCTACCGGAAAGCCTGGTGCATCCCCAGAATTGATTTACGATTCTTTTGATTCCCCAATTCCCCAGCAGCGTGGACCGCCGGTTCTGCGGTCCGCGTCACTCGCGCGGCTATCGTCGTAGTTGATATACTCCAGTCAGGCACCGCCCTTTCGTCCTCGAACGGCCACAGGGCGCGGAAGCATGGCAACGTCCTCCAACCCAGCTTCTTCGAACCACGCGCGAACTTCAGGATAGGTGTGCTTCCACTGGTATCGAGGGGAGTACCAATCAAAAGTGTCGAGAACGCGCCATTCGGGGTCAGGGTCCATGGCTATCTTGGTCACCAACCTCATAGGGAAAAAAATTGGAATGCGATAGAGGTAGTAAAGCGGGACGGCGGCATGGCAAACACCATAGAGCCAGCGCGAGGGCAAACGGGTGGTGAAAAATCGCTCAATGCTGCTGCTCGTTTCCATTACCCAATCGACCAATGGGGCCATGCGCCGAACCAATGCCGCGCGCTTTTCCGGAATGTGGAAATTCACGTCGAGCGCCAGCACTTCGTTGACGCGCTCGGGGAAATATTCAAATGTTTCCGTCAGCCGCCGACGCGGGTATACCCAAATGGCAGCTTCACCGGATGGTTTGAGAGTGCGAACCAGATGGAAGAATGCTTCCTTGGTGCTAGGCGTATGGTGAAGGACTCCGATGCTGTAAAAGAAATCAAAACTATCGGAGGGAAAGGGGAGTTGAAAAAGATCCGCCTGAATGAAATGGCAGTTGGGGAGATGGCCCAGATTTTCCTGCGCCACTTCCACCGCCAGGCTGAGATCGACCCCCACAACTTCCGCACCTGAGCGCGCCACCACGTCCATGTATCGCCCTGAGCCGCAACCGGCATCGAGGACCAGCTTCCCCGTGCAATCTTCCGGGCGCGCGCCGGTGCTGGCGGTAAAAGCCGTTTCGGAACTCTTGCGCGAGGCAGTGTCAAACTGCGTGCGCCGCCATCGTTTCCATTCGAAACTGAAGCTCGAAGTGTAAGCTTCGCTCGCGACGAAACGCGGAATGCCGTTCTTGATGGGATATTGGGCCGCGCAGGCGCCGCAACTGAAACTGCCGGAGATTATTTGTTCGCCTTTTTTCTCCGAAACGTCGAGCGACAATCCTGCCTTGCAGCGCGGGCAGACCAGAAGCCTTGAGAGGCGTTCGTTCATCAGCGGCCCAAGACCTGATCGTAAACGTGGACAATCTGCCTGGCCACTTTGTCCATGGAGAGACGTTCCATCGAATTGCGGCCGATGGTTCGAGCCACGCGCCGGCAAACCTCCACGATTTTCGCGGCTATGGCCTCGGCCTCGCGCTGCACCACGTAACACCCATCCGTCGATTCAACCAAGCTGGCGGCGTCGCCCACATCCACGGTGATGACTGGCAGATTCACGGCCATGGCCTCTTTGACCACATTGGGCGAGCCTTCGGATTGAGAGGCGATAACCAGCATGTCGGCTGCGTTCATATAAAGCGGCATGCGGTCGCGTGGAGCGCCGGAGACCACCAGGATTTCCAGATCTGGGAAAGCACTCCTGGCTTTGTTGACAGCAGCCTCAACCAGGTCATAACGCTTGTTCTCGATGGCTGGATCAAAAGGGAAGAGGACAAACTTCTTTCCCAGCGCCAGCCCAAGGTCGCGGCGCGCCCGATCGCGTTCCATGGGCTGAAAAAGATTCATGTCCACTCCGTTAGGAATCACGTGCGCGGAACTTGAACGCAAAGCTGTCTTCATTTCCACGCTCTTCACAATGACCGCTGCCACCCGGCGCGACACGAACCGGCCCGAGCGCTGAAAAAAACGCCCGACAAGCGAAACGCGCCCATTGCGTTTGAATCGACCCAGGACGTCATCCCCCATAAACGAGACCACCACGGGAACGCGTGATTGAAAAAGAGCCACGCAGCCGGACAATCCGAAGTGGGCGTGAACCAAGTCGTAGGTTTTTGAACGCAGTTGGCGGCGCAATTGAGGCACTCCTCGAACGTAGTTCCACAAGGATTCGCGGCCATTCAAAAATAAGACGTCAAACTCCACGCCGAGCGGACGAAGCGATTCCATTTGCGCCCGCACGAAACTCCCGTAGCCGGGATTACTCTCGGTGGGCCAGAGGTTGGTCACAACCAGGACGTGATAGGAACCCATGAAGGCTCAGGTTTTTTCTAGCGGGAGTGTGGCGATTGTCCCCAGCGTGGCAAAATCCATCGCACTCTCCCGATGTGTCTCACCGCCGGGCGCCAGCCGCGTCATGCAATGCGTTTCAAGAAGCCTCGAGGGTTGAAGGTCAATACGAATTGTTCCCGGCTTTGATCGATCTGGAAACGAGGGTCTTCTCGAATAAATTCCTCGACCGCGCACAAGGGCCCGTTCACATTGCCGATTCCGTCGCCGGCGCGGAATAAATCGCTGATGGTATCCTCGACGATATAGTAGCTCCCGAGTCGCACAAATTGGGCATAAGCCCGCAGATCTTTAAGCGTGTGAGGATGGCTATGGTCGCCATCGTGAATTACCAATCCCTGCCGCCCGCGCGCCAACGCCTCCACGCGGGCCAAAGTTTCGGGCGCCAGGCTGTCACCCGTTACCAGATTCACGCGCGGGTGATGCCCCTGGAAAATCGAATGATCAATGTCCACGGCAATGACTTCACCCGCCTCCACAAGGTCAAGCATGTTGGCCAGGAATTTTGTGCTGCCTCCCTCCGCATTGCCAATCTCAATGATGATTTCGGGACGAAGCTCATAAATCATTTGCTGATACACCCAGGCATCCAGAACCATCTTGCGCGCCGTCACGCCCATCCAGGAAACCTCGGTAAATACAATGTCGGTCTGGTAGCGGAGCAGCCAGTCGCGAAGGGTCCCGCCCCAGCGGCGACGATAGTCTTTGCGCATGGGCCTAAGCCAGGTACCCACTTTTTGGAGAAAAAGCCGGGGGTTTTCTTTGATGAGTTTGGTATTGCGCGAAAGCCAGGTATTTTCAGGACGGTTAAGTTTGGCTGGTGTTTTCGGTCTCAATGGGAAGTCTAGTCCTCACGCGAAATGTTCTACTGGAGCCTATTCTAGCATCACTGGCGTGATTTCGAGATTTCACGCGATGGCGCGCTCCCCAAGGCCGAATGACTCCCGCTCCGTTTATATCCTTCCGCAAAGCAGCCCGGCGACCATGCGCGCGAGTGCGGACGCCACGGCGAAAGACGGAAGAACAGCGAAATCAGGCCATTGATGACCTTCACCGATCCGCAAACCAGGAGTTGCACCAGGCCGGGCCAGCCTCGAACTCCAGTCCACTCCGGACCCCGGCCGATATGAATGAGAAAGGAACCGAGGTAGCCCGATCTGATTCGATCGACTTCGAGGGACTGCAAAACACTTGCCAGATCCTTGGGCCCCAAGACGCGGTGCAAACTCCACAAAGGAGGCGCCAGGCCCCTCACAATTTTTCCGTGCACGCCCTGAAGATTGGGCGTGATCAGCACCAATCGCCCTCCGGGTTTGAGGAGGCGCAGATGCTCGGCAATCACGGCGCGCGGATCATCAAAGTGTTCGATCAGGCCTGCAGAGAAGACCAGGTCGAACGACTCCGAGGGAAGAGACGACTGGAACAAATCTTCGCAGACCACGCTGCCATCCACACCCGATAACGCCATGTTCGCCCGGAGCAGAAGGCAGCCGCCTATCGAGAAATCACTTCCAAAAATGTCGAAGCCAAATCTTTTTCTGAGATAGGGTAAGACGCGCGACCCGCCCGCGCCGACCTCGAGCACTCTCGCTCCTTTCGGACCGTTCCGGCCGTGAAGCAGCCGAATCGTTTCGAAATCGAAGTCACGATAGAGCCAAAGCCGGCGAGGGCGAAAACCCTTTCGCCAATTTTCCTCCCAGAATGCGCTATCGGTCAGCCGTTTCATTATTCGTCCGTGCGCCTTAACTCCGCCATCATTTGCGCCACTGGCACGGCGCGGGTGGCGGCCAGGCTTGCGAAGAACACCAAACTTCCTGCCCCGCAAAGAACACAGAGGTAAATTAGGTTTGCCGCGCGGGTTTCCGGCAGGCTGAGGAAAGTGCGAATTTCTACAATCACTGCCGCCGCCAGCAAACCCGCCAAAAGGTTTTTGAAGGTGTACCAAACCAGCGATCTGTCGAATACTTTCCTGAGGTCGGCGAGATTGCGTTGATAAGTGAGGCCGATAGTCAAAACGGAAGCGGTCAAAAGGCCCATGGGAATGCCTTTGGCTCCCATGCCCAGCCCGCCCACGTAGATCAAATCAAACGCCAGGGTGAGCCCGAAGAGGAGGTTGGCAAAGCGATAAAATACGGCGCCTTCGTGGCGCGCAAAGAAATAGAAGACCAAAACGCGGGTAAACGAATAGGGGATAAGGCTGAGGCTGTAATAGAAAAACACCATGGCCAGCAGGGCAGTCGATTCCGGCGTAAAGTTTCCCCGCTCAAAAACCAAACGAATAATGTTGCGGCTGAGCAGCAAACAAAAGACGGTGACTGGAACCACGATCGCGATTGAAATTTCTATGGCGTCCTGAAATATTTTTCGCTCCTCCGGTTGAGCCTGCCGGGCAACGGCTCGGCTAAGCGCGGGCAAGGCGACGGTCCCCACGCTTCCGGCGAGAACTTCCGCCAGTGTGGAGATGATTTTCAGACCGTAATTCAGGGCGGTCAAGGTGCCTTCGGGCAGAAAAGAGGCGATGATGCGCTCAACAATCACCACAACCTGCCAGGAAAACGCTCCCCCTAATTGTGCGGCGCCGGCCCCTCGAAGATTTTGAAACGCTTCCCCGCCGCCGCGCAGGGCAAAAGAGTAATGCACCGGAAACGAAACTAGAATCTGCCCGCCCAGAATGACAAAGAGAAGCGAATATCCCGCCAGGTATCCAATCACGATGCTGTAATAACCCAGGCGGCTGAACGCTCCGATGACTACTGCAATCACGATGGCGTTGCGAATAAGGCCTGCGGCCGAAGGAAGGGCGAAATGGCCTTGGCTTAAAAGAAATGATCGAAATACTTCTGCAACGCCGGCAGGAACAATCACAAGGAACAGCCAACGCGCGAGTTGTGCCGCCACCAGAGTCTGGGCTTCATTCAGTCCTGGCGCGATCCCTCGGATCACCCACGACGCCGTGGCAACGCCCAGCAAGACGATCGCGCCCAAAATAACAAAAATGACGCTCACGGCATAACTGAAGCCCCGCCACATATCTTCTTTTGAATGGCGGGCATCAAGTGTTCCGAAAAACGGCACCAGGGAAAACTGGCCCGTCGCGTAAAGGAGGTTGGTAATAATGTAAGGTATGGTGAAGGCAACGTAAAAAGTGTCTGACCTGCCCGAAAGCCCCAACCGGGCGGCAATGCTCGTTTCCACCAGGATGCCCGCAGCGCCCCCGAGCAGGGAAAATACGCCTACAATCATCGAACTGCGGAACAACTGTCGCTTGGAGGACATGGGTGTCTTGACGGGAATCAGAAGTCGGAAGACAGGAGGTCCCCAGCTTTTCTTTCGGTGGCATGGAAAGGGGGCTTCCGCTTCCTTTTCATCGTACCACGATCATAAACTGCGCCCGAGGCGGGGGGCAGGCTGTCAATCCTCAGTGGACCTGAACTCCGCCACGATTTCTGCCAAAGGAACGGCTCGGGTAGCAGCGAGGACTGCGAAAAAAACCAGGGTCCCCGCGCCGCAGATTTCGCAGAGATACAGGAAATTTGCGCCCGCAGTTAGCGGATAGGGGATGTAGAGGCGCAGACCCACGATGGCCAGTGCGGCGATGGAGCCGCCCAATAAATTTTTGGCCGCGAACCAACCCATGGACCGGTCGAAAATAATTCTCAGGTCCGCGATATTCCTCCGATAGGCCAACCCTGACGTGATAAGGCATGCGGTCAGAAGACCCATCGGGATGCCTCTGGCTCCCCATCCCATTCCGCCGACATAGATCAAATCAAAAATAATAGTAAGTCCGTATAGAAAAGCGGCAAAACGAAGATAGGTTTTGCTCTCAAGACGCGCGAAAAGGCAGAAAGTAAGAACGCGCGTGAATGCGAAGGGTAAAAGAGCAAGACTGTAATAGAAAAACACCGTCGCCAGTAGTTGGGTGGATTCGGTTGTAAAATTTCCCCGCTCGAAAACCAGCCGGATGATACTCCGATTAAGAAGCAGGCAGAGAATTACGGCGGCCAGAACGAACACGAATGAGATTTCCAAAGTGTCCCGGAATATCTTCCTTTCCATCGCCTGGGCCTTGTGAGCAACCGCCCTTGACAAAGCCGGAAACGAGACGGTGGCCACATTCCCCGCGAGTAAATCTGAAAGTGCGGACATGATTTTCAATCCATAGCCCAATGCGGTCAGCGTCCCAGCAGGGAGGAAGGAGGCAATAATACGCTCCACGATTACGGTCCCCTGCCATGCGAGAGCGCCGCCCAATTGAGCTCTGCCCGCTCCGTGCAGGTTGCGGAAGGCGGGTCCGCTCCCCCGCAATTCAAAGGTATAACGCGCCGGAAATGAAATCATGATTTGCGTTCCGGTGATAGTAAATGAAACGCAGTAACCCACGAGGTAGCCCATCACAACGCTGTAATAGTTCATCCGATGGAAAGTGCCGATCACACTGGCAATCACCACCATGTTACAAAAAAAACCAGCAGCCGATGAGAGTGCGAATCGGCGTTGGCTGTAAAGGAACGACCGGAATACCTCCGCCACACCCGCCGGCAAAATGATGGGAAAGAGCCACCGGGTCAGTTGCGCAGCTAACATAGTTTGCTGCGGAGTAAACCCAGGGGCGATGCCCCGGATCACCCATGGCGCCGCCACGATGCCGACCAGGGCAATTCCCCCCAGCCCGAGAATAAACATATTGAGCACATAGCTGAACCCTTTCCAAAGGTCCTCAGGTGATTGGCGCGCTTCGAGGGCCCCGAAGAACGGGACCAGGGAAAACTGGCTGGTGGCGGCTAGCAAATTGGTAATGACGTATGGAACCGTGTAGGCAACATAAAAAGTGTCCGAGCCTTTGGACAATCCCAACCTGGCGGCAATACTCATCTCAATCACGACCCCCGTCAATCCGCCGAGCAGGGAGAAGCAACTAACTAGAATCGATCTGCGAAAGATCTCTCGCTTGGAAGCCATGGATTCACGAAAACAGGTCCGGGTCGCGGGTTTTAATCCAACCCATGTGACGAAAGTGTTCTTATGATTTTTCCTCTTGAGAGCTGCCCTTTAACCTTTCACTGGCGCGTTCCACCACGAAAGGAGTGGTCACAATAAAGAGGAATACCATTAACACGGGTGAGGTGCCAAAGTTAAATTCGAAGATTCCCTCGGTAGCAAACGCCAGCACGCATGAAAAGGCTGCTTCAGCGACCCAGACTGAATCAACTGTTGATGGGTCCCGCATGAGCTTGCGGCGAATTCGCAGGGCTTGGTGCGCGAACGCGACGATCAACCATAACCAGGCAGCCAAACAGGGCAAGCCCCGCTCTGCCGCCAATTGAAGATAATCATCATGAAGATGTTCCCGATAGCCGACGATTGGACTCTTCCCTGGCGGCAGGTAGAGCGTGTAGGTCTCCGGGATATTATTGGGACCAACGCCGACCAACGGATGACTTTGAATCATGCGCAAGCCCACCTGCCACATCTCGAAACGGATGGCAAGAGACGGATCGGTGGAGGGGTGCTTTACGGAATCAATTCTCCTGCGAATAAGATCCGGGGAGATCCAATAACCAACCATTAAAAGAACCGGCAGAACCCAGAGCCAGCGCGCCCGCCACCGTCCGACCAGGTAAATACAAGCGATGAATGAACCCAGCCAAATCCCACGAGAAAAATTAAGCACCACCGAAGTCGCGATCATGACCAGGATCAGCCACCACCAAATCTTGCCGCGAGTGAATTGACGGCCACTCTCGGAAGCAGCATCGCGCGGGACTGTAATCCCGCGTACCGGACTTAAACCTGTGGTCATATGCCGGTCGAGGAGCAGAAAGGCAAAAAGCGCCAGAGAGACCAGCATTTGCTGCCCGCCAAAATTCATCCAGTGACCCATCAATCCATGGATTCGGTCCCCCCTCATATAAATATAAATCTGGCCCGGATGCAGTCTCTCTGCGGCGTGGTATTGCATCACGAATTGAAAGGCAGCCAATGCGCCCACAACGCCAGACTCCACAAACAAACCCTGATAAAGAAATTTCAGGTGCCTGGCACTGATCACCAAATTGACGGCCATCAGGAGAATGCTGAAGAGGACGAGCTTTCGCACCACGAATCCCCCCACCGCCGGATTCTCCGCCCAAAAAACCGAAATGACGGAAAAGAGGCAAAAAAGAGCCAGGGGTAATTTAACTTGAGGGAATTCGGGCAAGCTCCTGGTGCGAACTACGTGGAGGGTGCAGGCAAAGCCGGCAAGTCCGAGAAATAGTTGTGCGACGAAAAGGGAAACAAGAAGCGTGAGGACGGACAGGCTAAAGAAAATTGAAGCCCACCGGACCAGAGCAGGCGCCGGGAGCTCGGCCCGCGCGGATTCAAGGAAACCACGTAAGCTTGTCACTCGCTGGGGAAGAATTTATTCGGTTCAGCTTGAGAATTCAAGCGGGAACCCCACGTGCCGCCCGGGGCTCAAGTCAGAACCGAAGTTCCGATAGTGTCCTAACGCGCGGGCCGCGGTCCCACGCATTGCATTAGGGCTCGCCGCAACTTAATTGATAACGAAAAAGCGGGCGAGGCACACGCGCTCCCAGGGATGCAAACCCGGAAACTACCGAAGTTCCCCTTGAGCAGACGGCGATTCTCCCACCGGCTTAGTTAGGCTGCCCCACAGTTGCCGGGACCAACGAAGGGACTGGTTTGACACTCTCAATGGGCACGGGGTCTCTCTCGAGCGCTCTTTCCACGAGCTCTTGAATCGTTTTCACGTAATGAAGCTCGACGCCCTCCAGCATTTCCGCCGTCAAATCCTCGCGCACGTTGGCCTCGTTGTCAGCAGGCAAAAGGACCTCGCGGACTCCCGCCCGCTTGGCCGCCAGGACTTTCTCTTTGATACCGCCGATGGGCAGCACCTGCCCGCTCAGCGTTATTTCGCCGGTCATCGCCAGCCGCTCGCGAACCGGCCTGCGGGTCAGCGCCGAGACGAGCGTGGTGACCATGGTGACGCCGGCGGAGGGACCATCCTTGGGAATGGCGCCGGCGGGAACGTGGATATGGACATCGGAATTTTGGAAAAAGTCGGGATCGATGCCGTAATTCAACGCGTGAGTTCTCACCCAGGCCATGGCCGCCTGCATGGACTCCTGCATCACCTGACCCACGTGGCCCGTCATGGTGAAGTTTTTTCCGCCCTTCATTACATTCGCTTCCACAAAGAGAACATCGCCGCCGGTGGGCGTCCAGGCGAGCCCGACAGCGACTCCAGGCTGACGGGTACGTTCCACAATTTCGGCGTCCAGCCGAAAACGTTGGACGCCCAGGAAGGTCTCGACGCTTTGGGGAGTGACCACCAACTTTTCCGTGGAGCCTTCGGCGATTTTCCGCGCCTGCTTGCGGCACAGCGTGGCGATTTCCCGCTCCAGGCCCCGCACCCCCGCCTCCCGCGTGTAATGGCGAATTAAATGTGACATCGCCTCGCGAGTGAATTCAATTTGGTCAGGGCTTTTGATCCCGTGCTCCTCGGTCTGCTTGGGCACGAGATGGCGGAAGGCGATCTCAATTTTCTCGACCTCGGTGTAACCTTGCAATTCCAGCACTTCCATGCGATCGAGCAAAGGAGGAGGGATGGTGTCCAAAACGTTGGCGGTGCAAATGAACAGGACGCGGGAAAGATCAAACTGCACGTCGAGATAATTATCGCGGAAGTGTGAATTTTGCTCGGGATCGAGGACTTCGAGCAGCGCGGAGGAAGGATCACCGCGGAAGTCGCGGCCAATCTTGTCCACCTCATCGAGCATGAAAATGGGGTCGCGCGTTTCGGCGCGCCGGATGCCCTGAATAATCTGTCCCGGCAGGGCGCCAATGTAAGTCCGCCGGTGGCCGCGGATCTCCGCTTCGTCGTGAATCCCTCCCAGTGACATACGCACAAATTTGCGGTCCAGCGCCCGGGCAATGGATTTGCCCAGCGACGTTTTGCCCACTCCGGGCGGCCCCGCGAAACATATAATGGGGCCCTTCATTTGCGGTTTCAGTTGCAGCACCGCCAGATAATCCAGGATGCGTTCCTTGATTTTTTCCAGATCGAAATGGTCCGCGTCCAAAACTTCCTTGGCTTTGTGCAGGTCCACTTTGAAATCGCTGATTTTGTTCCAGGGCAGAACCACCAGCCAATCGAGGTAGGTGCGGGTCACATGGTAATCGGCCGCCGCGGGCGACATTTTTGATAGCCGGTTCAACTCGCGCATCGCTTCTTTGCGCGCCTCTTCCGGCATGGCTGAGGCCTCGATCTTGCGCCGCAATTCGTCGATTTCCTGCTGCTCGTCGACGTCACCCAATTCCTTCTGGATCGCCTTCATTTGCTCGCGCAAGTAGTACTCGCGCTGCGTCTGGGTGACCTGATCCTGAACATCCGATTGAATCTTGGAACGCAGTTGCTGCACCTCCACTTCCCGCGCCAGGTGTTTGTTCAACCGTTCCAAGCGCGTCTTGAGGTCGAAACTCTCCAGCAATTCCTGCTTCTCGGTGGAGGAAAGCGAGGGGAGGTTGGCGGCGATAAAATCCGACAGCCGGCCGGGGTCATCAATGTTCATCACTACGGCCTGTAGATCGTCCGAAAGTGTTGGGGAAAGCTGGACCACCTGCTGGAACAGTGAGGACACACTGCGAACCAAGGCTTCGAAATCGGGAAGTTTTTCCGCCGCCGAGTCCTGAAGCGTTTTGACGCGCGCGCGCATATAGGGGTCGACTTGAAGAACTTCCTGGACGGCGATGCGTTGCAACCCTTCCACGAAAATGAAGAGGCTCTGGCTGGGGAGCTTGATGATTTTGTGAATAAAGGCCACGGTCCCGATCTGATATAGGTCGACGGCCATCGGGTTGTCCACGCGCGGATCGCGTTGCGCCACCACGCCGATGAATTTTTCCTCTTCCTTCAACTCCGTGATCAGCTTCAAGGAGCTTTCTCGCCCCACGGTCAAGGGTAATATCGCATTCGGAAAAAGGACCGTATCCCGTACGGGCAGGATGGGTAATTCGGTAAAGTCGGTGTTTTTTTTCTGTTTGGTTGGCATAATTTCAAATCCTCTAACTTGATGTTCGCTCGCTTGCGATTCCACCCCCGCGCCGGGCCGGGGAGTGAACGGCGCGGGCATTCTACCACGCGCACGGAAAAGCGATGAATTTTCTATAGGTTAGGGTTCGATTGGACATCGCCTTTCCCGCCCTTTTCCCCGGTTCCTAAATGTTCGCAATTACATTTGATGCTGGAACACCTAAAGTTGGTGCTTTGAGGGCTCAACCTGGAACAAAAGGGCCGTGTGGCCATTGCGGGTACCCATGTGATAAAACTATTCTGAAAGCGCCCGCATACGCGGAGGGAGACGGATCTGATGCTTCAGGAAATGGCGAAAACCCTTCACCTATCTCCTGCAATCTTTTATCTCATCTGTTTTTTCGTCCTTTTAGTGGGCGCGTTCACTTTCGGATTCATTCTCAGTCGCATTTTCCGCAGGTGGTCGAAGGGAATTCATAACAACCCCGGTGAACTGCTTCTTGCTATAGGGGAATCGCTGGCCATCCCCTTATCCATTCTGACCGCGGTTTACACGGCGCTTGAGGTGCTCACCTTACCTCAGACGTATGAACAAATCGGCTCCAAGATTATCTTCGGGCTGGTCGTTTTGGTCACTTTTTATTTCCTGGCCAAAGTGGTGAATTTGTTTCTCACCCGTTGGGGGCTGCGAGACCCCGCCCTGGTCCGCGTCACCCAGCCCGCCAGCTTTATGGTTCGGATCATTTTTGCCCTTCTGGCAGCCGTCATCATTTTCGAAAATCTGGGAATTCACCTGACCGCCGTTTGGACCACTCTCGGCGTGGGCAGCGTCGCGGTGGCCTTGGCCTTGCAGGAGACCCTCAGCAATTTTTTTGCAGGACTCTATTTGTTGGCGGACCGCCCAGTGAATCCCAATGACTACATTAAGCTGGACGCAGGTCAGGAGGGCTATGTGATACGTATTGGCTGGCGCTCCGCCGCCTTGCGCACGCTCTCCAATAACCTGGTGATCATTCCGAACGCAACCCTGGCCAAAGCGGTCATCACCAATTACTCGATGCCCGTCGAACGGATGTCTTACTCATTGCCAGTAAGTGTGGCCTATGGCACCGACCCGAGGCGCGTGGAAAAAATTCTTGTGGAGGTGGCTCAACAGGCCGCGAGCGACGGAGTGGAAGGTTTGCTGTCGCAGCCCGAACCCAGTGCGAGCCTGATACCCGGCTTCGGGGCATCGTCGCTCGATTTTTCCCTTAACCTCCAGGTGCGCCAGTTCTCGGACCAGTATTCGGTGCAAAGTGAACTTCGAAAACGGATTCTCGCCCGATTTCAAAAAGAGGGAATCGAGATGCCATTTCCCACGCGAAGCCTCGTGCTGGATAAATCCGTTGTCGCATCTCTGTCCGCCCCGGTAACGTCTTCCCGCCAGCCCGCATCTCCCCCCGTCGAACCGGAAAAGGAAACACCCACTGAATATTGATCCGCTCGAATCGTCCCGCTCTCCGCGGGAGGCTTTGGCAACCACTCTCCTTGATTTCGCCGGCGGCCTGGATTAATCTATGGATTCCGAAAGTTTGGGCTGTTGATTGTTGGCTGCCGGTGGATTGCTTTCCTTAATTACCGGGGGCCGTTTGAATCCGGGCAATCCCGGGTCGTATCTTTATAATCTTAATTTACTAAGGAGGTCTCATGTCTACTGCACATACTGCTAAAGGAGGCTTTATGCCGTTCACACTTCCCCCGTTGCCGTATCCATCCGATGCCTTGGAGCCGCACATCGACAAAATGACGATGGAGATCCATCACGGCAAACATCACAACGCTTATGTAACGAACCTGAACAAAGCACTTGAATCCGCGCCTCAATTGGCGTCGAAGAGCCTGGAAGAACTGCTGGCTAATAATTGCGCCGCTGTTCCCGAAAACATCCGGACCGCGGTTCGCAATAACGCCGGCGGCCACGCCAACCATTCCATGTTCTGGCAAATAATGGGCCCCAAAGCGGGCGGCCAGCCAAGCGGTGCTCTGGCCGATGCGATCAAGAGCGCCTTTGGCGGGTTCGATCAATTCAAGGAAAAACTTGCCGCCGCTGCCACCGGCCGTTTCGGCTCCGGATGGGCGTGGCTGTTGAGGGATTCCTCCGGCAAGCTGGAAATCAATTCAACGGCCAACCAGGATAGTCCGTTGATGGAGGGCAAGCATCCCGTCTTGGGCTTGGATGTTTGGGAGCACGCTTATTACCTCAAATACCAAAACCGCCGGCCGGACTACATCGCAGCCTGGTGGAATGTGGTCAACTGGGAAGAAATAGGCAAGCGATTCGCGGCGAAATAGTGGTGGGAGAGAGCATCTCCCCCAGTTTTCGATCCGCTGTTAATCAGGAGCGCGGAGTTCTAATCCAACTCCGCGCTTTTTGTTTCTTCAATGCAAAATTCTGCGCGCGTCCTGCGCCTCCCACGGAGTGCATCCAAAATGATTTGCCACCTCGTTCTCTATCAAATGAAGCCGGAATTGAGTGAAGAAAGTCAGGACCAGCTTGTCCGCCTTGCGCTCGAGCATCTCACGGTGCTGCCGGGAGTAAAACATTTGCGCGCCGGCAAAACCATCAAAGGCCCGGAGAAAGGATACTCCGTGGCGCTGTCGATGGACTTTGCCGACGAAGCGGCTCTCGAGGTCTACCGCGTTCACCCCGACCATCAGAAATTTGTGAAGGAAATCGCCGGGCCCATGGTCAGTGATATTCTGCGCTTCGATTTTAGTTGGAGTTAGCTTTTCATAGCGCCTTGGAGACTTTGCGAGAGACTGCTTGATTTTTTCAAGGCATCAAAGCAGAACAGACCTGTCCATCGAGCCTCGCCATACGGCCGCAATCGTTTTATCGTGACCCCAATTGCAGCCTTACTCCGACGCGCACCAATATAGGCGGCCCCAGATTTGCTGCGGGCGTGAGCGCCACCTGATAGCGTTGGTTGGTCAGGTTTTCCCCCGCCAGGAATACTTCGACTCCCGAGGCCAGCCTTCGCGACACGGTGGCATCCACGGTGAAATAAGGGTTAAGCCGAAGAGTGTTCTGGTCGTCATCATAGGCGGCGCTTTCGGCGCGGCCCTGGATTCCCACATTGAATCGAGCCAGCGGGTTGGCCGCGCCTGGATTCGTATAGCGCGCCTGGAATGTGATTTCATGCCGCGGCACTTCGGGAATCCGCAGCCCAACCAGGGAGATTGCGGCGGGATAGTTAAGAACGGTGGCGTTGGTGAATTCGTATCCTTCCGTCAGGCTCAGCGTGTGGGTGAGATTTTGCGAGAGGCCAACATTGACTCCGCGCGAGCGCGTTCGCCCCAGATTTTGCCGCTGCCGAGTGATCAGGCTGGGCGTGATACTTAATGTCACGTTTTCGATGGGCTTGTTAATGTCGCTCCAAAAAACGACCGCGCGCGCCGTCACCCGCTGGGCGGAAGAAACCCAATTGACGCCCGCTTCGCCGCCGGTCAGACGCTCGGCAATGAGCATGCTATTGGCCTGCGTGAGCACGCTGCCCAGGCGGAAGCTTCGATAAAGCTCATTCAGGGTGGGAGCCCGAAAGGCGCGATAGCCCGAGGCCGTCAGCGACCAGTTATGCGGTAGCCGCCGCAAAACGGAAAGGCGAGGGCTGAACGCCTGCTCGGTTCGGTCCGGGAACACTGTAACGACGGCTGGGATTGGCTTCACCAATGACTGCGTGGCGGAGAGGGCATCGTAATTCGACCAGTGGTCAAATCGCGCGCCCGCGGTGACGATCCAATTCGATCCAAAGCGAAAGATGTCCTCGCCGAACACCGCGTAAGTCCGCTGTCGCCCCCCTGCTCCGACTACGGAGCTTGCGATCAAGCTCCCTCCGGTAAACTTGTACTCATCACTCGACCCGCGCACGTCTCCGCCCTCGAATCCGGCCACCAGAGTTTGGTGTGAGCCTGCCGTGCGCGACCACTGTGCGGAGAGTCCAATATCCTTGATCGGCACTCGCTGTACATCGGTTAGCGACTCGGTGGCGCGGCCCGCACCGACTGCATAAAAATTTTGATCGAGCAATTCCGGCTCGCCATAAGCCCGGACTGAAAATGAGCCCGCGGCAGCAGTTTGCCAGTCCGCGCCCGCCGCCAACTGACGGATATTCGCGTGATTGCCTTCTCCAATTTTTCCGTTCTGGCGTTGTTCGCCCAGATAGTTGGCGCGCAGAAACACGCGGGCCCGCTCGCTGATTTGCCGCTCGAGCGTAGCATCGATAGAGCGATAGTCGAGGCCGGCCCGCGAATCGATGGGGCCGCGAATGCTTTCCGGCACCAGATTGAAACCGTCGGTGTGGAAAGCTTCGGTTGAAAATCCGAGTCCCCATTTCCCCAACGCCAGACTTGAAGAGAGCGAAATGTCCGGGGTATTTTCATTGCCGTAAGAGGCTTCAAGCGAAGCGTGCGAAGCATTCACAGGCTGCGTGCGCACGTTAATCACTCCGCCCATCGCGTCCGAACCGTAGAGATCGGAAGAGCCACCCTCCGCTACTTCAACGCTGCTGATGGATTGGCGAGGCACGCGGTCCCAGTAAACCCAGCCGCCAAAAGGGTCGGTGATGGGAATGCCATCTTCAAGCACAAGAGCGCGGCTTGGCCCACTCGCGCCAACGCCACGCAGCGATACGCCCTGAGAGGTGGGATTCGCCGTTCTGCTGCCCGATCGGCGAAAAAGACTGAAGCCCGGAACCTGGCGCAACGTGTCATCAAGTGTCAAAGCCGAAGTGGAGGCGAGGTCTTCGTGGGAGAGAACCACCTCGCTTTCAGGCGTATCGCCCAATTGGACAGGGGTGCGAGTGGCGGTCACGGTCACACGCTCGGACAAGCCCGCGGGCGAGAGCACAATCTCAATGTTCCCGGCTGACCCGGCCGGAGTGGACCAGTTTTTCTCCACCCGTGAAAATCCCTGCGCCTCGACGACAACGGCGCCGGATGCGGCAGGTAAATTCGCGAACTCGAAACGTCCCTGGTTATCCGTGGCTTGCGTCGCAGTAAATGTGCCGGCACGCAAAGTCACTTTGGCGCCGGCAATAGCCGCGCCAGACTGGTCACGGACACTGCCTGCAACGCGGTAATCCTGTGGCCTCGCTGTCAAATTAACGGTCGCCAGCAAACCGACTGCAAATAACCATACCAGCGGCCCGGCCAGCCATCGCGGCCAAATCTGGAAACGCAGAACGGTAATGGGATCTTCGATCATGAGGGGGAATGAACCTGAGGAGGTTGGAATTCCGCCGTCCAAGGGTTTGATTTTAGAATTCGCGCAATGGCCCATTCCGCATGCTCGCGAACAACGGGATCGGCGTGCTGGCGAAAATACTTCAAGCGCCGTAGGAACTTCGAATCGCCCGAATTCCCCATCGCCACACAAAGATTTCGCAGCCACCCGCGGTATTTTACCCTTTTAATCGGAGATTTCTGGAATATCCTCCGAAAGTCTTCTTCGCTGAGTGAGGCGAGAGATTCGAGCGGAGGGTTGAAAAGGGAGAAAGTCTGTTGTCCGTGGTCCGGCGTCCGGAGTCCGGAGTCCATTACCTGATGGCCAGAAGCCACTCGCAACGGTTGGAATTCCGTTTGTAAGGTTGTAGCTACCCTCCGTCCACCTTCTTCATTCTGACTACTGACTACAGACTCCTGGCTCCTTCCTATCCCATTCCACGGACACACGTCCTGGCAGATATCACACCCCACTACGTTGGCGCCTATCGCGGGTCGAAATTCTTCCGGGATCGATCCCTTGAGTTCGATGTTCAAGTAAGCGATGCAGCGCGACGCGTCCATCACATAAGGTTCAACCAACTCGCCAGTTGGGCAGGCTTCTATGCATGTGGTACACGTGCCGCAGCGGTCGGGAGCCGGCATATCGGGCTCAAGCGCCAGGCTGGTGAGCATCACGCCTAGAAAAAACCATGAGCCTTTCGATTCGTTGATCAGGCAGGTATTCTTCCCCGCCCATCCAATTCCGGAGAGGCGGGCAAAAGCGCGCTCCACCACCGGCCCCGTGTCCACGTAGACCCACGTATCAACTCCGGGCGCCATGGCCTCGATAGCTCGTCGAAGCTTCTCGAGCTTCGAACGCATGATCTTGTGATAATCCGTTCCCCAGGCGTAGCGCGAAATCCAGCCCCTCGGACCCGAGTTCGGATTGGAAACTGGAAACTGGAAATTAGAAACTGGAAACCCGTTTCTTGTCCGTCTTTCTTTGTCCGATCTCCCCAAATCGTCAATAGTGACCGCTTGGGATGAGCGAGTTTTCATTTTCGAGTTTCCATTTTCGTCCGCGACTTCGGCGGAATACGGCAGGTCGGCGTTGTAAATCAATCCAACGCAGATTACGGACTGCGCCGAGGGCAGGACGCGTCGCGGATCGTCGCGTTTGGGGTTATCGAGAAAGCGCATTTCTCCCCCGAACCCGCGTTCAACCCACTGCCGGGAGAATTTCAGGCCCTCATGGGCATCCACCGGGGCAATGCCAACCAGGTCGAACCCAGCATCTTTCGCGTGCTTTTTGACCAGAGCTTCAAGCATATTCCGCCGACTACTTGGCAGGCGGGGGCGCAGCCACCGTCATGCCGTGACGCTGGAACACCTCCGTCATCTTCGCGCGGTCGGGCGGGCCGCCGGCGGCGGCGGCGATCACTTCGGCAGCTTCGCGGAAGTACGCGGGATCCATTATCGCAGGACTTATCACGGCGAGTTGTTTCACATCCTCGCTGCCGAGGTTATCGAAGCGATGCACCGCGCCTCGGGGGATGCACAGCGCCTGCCCCGGACCGACATCGATGGGCTTGCCATCCACTGTCCAGGTAAGGACGCCCTCGATACCGTAGAGGACCTCCTCGTAAGCATCGTTCTTGTGCGCCGGCGCCGCCAGCTTGTTCCCGGCAGGGACGAGAACCTCGAACACGGACACGCTGCCGTTGGAATCATCGCCAGTGAGGAGGAACCGGATTCCTAGCGGGCCAATCTTGATGGTCTCTTTCGAAGGATTGACCCTGGTCGTGGGCTGCTGCATTTTCGCCTCCCCTTGGAGTTAAGTTATTCCACATTTCCGATTCGGCCACATGCGAATGTATTTTTCCGAGTGCCGACCAACTCCATCATGGAGCTGGAATACCTCACCGCGGCCAGGTTCGGGACGCAAGAAACCCGGACGCGCCGCGGCGAGCGGTCCGCGCTACCAACTCAAACCAGTATGAGCCGCTGCGGCGCTCGCAAGAACGTCGAGCGAAATACGCTGGTTAACTAAGCCTGCTATTCTCAGCCGAGGCATCTCCCGGAGCACTCATCAATAGAAGCTCCTGAACACCTCTGCCGACTTCGTTAATAAATTCGTCAAGAGTGGGAGGCTTGCAAATATATTTCTCGACTCCGATCAGAGCAGCCCGATTGCGGTCCTTCGCAGCGTTGGACGAGGTGAGCACGCCCACCGGAACACCTGCCAGCCTGGGTGTCTTTCGGACGGCACTCAGCACGTCAAAACCGTCGCGTCGGGGCAGATTCAGATCCACCAGAATCACATCCGGTACGGCAGTATGCCCCTGAGCAAGGGCGCGCATGGCATTTTCCCCGTCCAGGTAACGAATTAACTCGTACGAGATATCGTGGGCCTGTAAGGCCTTCTCGAGCAGCAAAACGTCCGCCGTGTTGTCATCGATGAGCAGGATGCGCGCCACCGGTTTCACCTCTTTGCCCGGTACTTCCCGGTCCCTTGGCATCGACACCTCAGTTTTGACCCGGCTGGCCCTGAACCCTCAGGCGTGCAAGCCGCTCGACCCCTTGACTTGCCTGCGCCGCGAGCGGGAGGGTCTTGGGCAAGGTGAAAACGAACATTGATCCCTGCCCAACCTGCGACTCGACCCAGATACGGCCGGCGTACCGTTCAACCACGCGCTGGCAAATCGCCAGACCAATCCCGGTGCCCGCCACGTCCTTCCCGTGCAGCCTCCGAAACACCTCGAAAATCTTTTCACGGTCTTCAGGGGCGATGCCTATGCCGTTGTCGGACACGGCAAAGCGCAGGTGGCTGTCTGCCTCCTGTACGGTGACCTGAATGCGCGGTGGGTCGTCTCCCTTGTATTTTAGGGCGTTGCCGATCAGGTTCTGGAACAATTGGATGAAGTGACTTTGGTGGCCCCTTACGGTCGGCAAACGGTCGGAGATCACAAGCGCCCGGTTTTCGTCGATGGACGCCTTGAGGTTTTGTCGGACGCTTTCCATCACCTGGTTCAAGTCCACCGCCTCCGGTGGATCTTCGAGACGCGCCCCGATTTCTGAATAAGCCAGCAGGTCTCCGAGCAACTCGCGCATGCGCCTGGTGCCATCAACGATGTTGCCGACGAAAGTGGTCGCCTCCTGATCGCCCTGCGCGGGATAGTTCTTGACCAGGAGCTGTGCGTAGGCCGTGATCATCCGCAAGGGTTCCTGCAAGTCGTGACTGGCCACGAAGGCGAAGCGCTCGAGGTCCCTGTTGGCAAGCGCCAGGCTTTGAACCGTGTTCTGTAAATCGGCGTTCAATTGCGCCACCCGCTCCGCCGCGCGCACCCGCTCAGTAATGTCGCGGGTGATCCTGGAAACGCCAACAATCCGCTCCGTAGCGTCTCGAACCGGCGAGGCCGTGACCAACACGTTAATCAACTCGCCTCGCTTGGTCCGCCGGACGGTTTCATAATATTCGGTGCGCTCGCCTTTTTTGATTTCCTCAAGAATGCGGGGAAAATCATCAGCGGTCTCGGGAGCGGCGAGGGACGATATGGGCCGGCCAATCATTTCCCCTGCCAGATAACCGAACGTCCGCTCAGCTCCCTTGTTCCAGCTCGTCACTACACCGTTCAGGTCTACGCTCGTGATCGCATCATCCGAAGACTCGACGATCGACGCCAGAAGACGACTGGTCGCTTCGGCGCGCCTTCTTGCCGTCACATCCCGGAACACCATCACCGTCCCTTGAACGGAACCATCCGCGGCGCGGATGGGCGCAGCGCTGTCGTCAATTGGGACCTCCGTCCCGTCACTGGCGATGAGAACGGTGTGATTTGCCAGGCCAACGATACCCCCCTCACGGAGCACCCTGGCCGCAGGACTCTCCACCGGTACTCGAGTGAGTTCATTGATGATCCGAAATGCTTCGTCGAGTGACTTGCCGGCGATTTCAGATTCTGTCCGACGCATTAGCGACAGGGCGATTTTATTGGCGAAGGTGACCCGCCCTGCCGCATCCGTGACGATCACCGCATCGCCGATACTGGCAAGCGTGGTTTCGAAACGTTGGCGCAGATTGCGCTCGGAATTCTCCGCGCTCATGGCGTGGTCTACCGCGCTCCGCTGGGCGCGGCTCAACAGGGCCATCCCGAAGCCCACCACGATGATCATCAACATGGCGACCTGATCGTCCCGGCCGTTGACCCGAAACGATCCCGCCGGTTCGGCGAAAAAGTAACTGCCCGCCAGCAGGGAGAGGGCAATGGATAGCACGGCGGGCCGAAATCCGCCGAACCATGCCGCAAAGGCGACGGCGCAGAAGAACAGAGTGAAGGGAAGATTCGTGCGTCCGATGAGCGGAGTTAGAGCCGCCCGGAGCAGGGTGATGGCAACCACCGCCAAGACCGCCGCCCCATACCTTAAGGGCCATGATCGCCGCCACGCCTGGGGCTGAGGACTTGCAAATGGGTCCAGTCTGAAAGCGAACAGGAAAAAAAGCACCAGGGAGCCCGCAATGGTCGCCAGCAAGGTTGCACCCGCGGCCGCCTTTTCCCCGGCAGAAGCCTGGCCCTCGGTGGAGCTCTCGCGGCCATGGATCTCACTGCCCAGGGCCCGAATTTCGTCCATAACGCGCTTATCGTGGCTGCTTAAAACCAGCGATAAAGCTTGTTGAACGCCGTTGGTGCGGCGCAGGTCAATTGTCTGGCGAAGTTCGGTCAGCTTCTGGTCGACGAGGCTTTCCAGCCGCGCCACATTTTCCGACTCGTCGGGGCGCGTAGCGAGCAAGCCCTTCAGGTGGGCAAGCTCGCCGGGGATTTCCTGGATGGCTCGATTGTAGGGTTCGAGGTAACGGTCCTCGCCGGTGAGGAGGAATCCGCGTTGACCGGTTTCGGCGTCAATCAGGCTAAAGAGAAGCGCGTCGACAGAGTCATGGATTTCCCTGGTCCGGGCGGCATCAGCGTTGGCGCGGCTATATTGCCTCCACTCGTGATACGACACGCCGACCATGCCCAGCAGTACTATGGCGGCAACGCCGAGCGTGACCGTGTACGAGAGTCGACGTGGAGAGCCTGGCGTATCCCTTAACATTCAAGAATTCCTGAATGAGAAATACGAATAACTATGTAACCCTGGCTGCGAGATCTTCCGGCGAACAGGACACAGACTGTGCAATGAGAAAAAACACTATACCACCCATCATGGTGCAAGTCCAGACTGCCTGTCGTTCCTGGATTATCTGGTTTCAGGCCGGGCGGCGCAGACATCCCGACACTCTTGGACGGGATGTCTGGGGCTCTGAACTCTGTTTCCCACATCGGCCAATTCATTCGAGCACTGCGGGGAGCGATACGTAGCTAAAACCTTCGCTCAAAACAAGTGTTGCCCCTCGCTCACAAAAATCCTGAACCGATGATTGCACCATCGGCCTGACACCGTTTCCCCCCCACCGTTCTGGAAAACCCTTCGCCGACTCTGTATGATGACGGGCATGGTTACAGCGTCCGAAGCGGAAAAGTTTGCGCGCCAATGGATCGAGTCGTGGAACTCGCACGACTTGGACAGCATCTTGTCTCACTATGACACGGAGGTTGTGCTGGTTTCCCCGGCGGCAGCCAAAATCCTGGATGATCCTTCCGGAATGGTGAAAGGGAAGGCCGCGTTGCGCGCTTACTTCGCGCGCGGATTGGAACTGTATCCCAACCTGCGCTTTGAATTGCTGGATGTGATGCATGGCCTCTCCAGCATCGTCATCTGCTACAAAAACCAGAGAGGCACCAGGACGGCCGAGTTTATGGAGATCGGTGCAAACGGGAAAGTCGCTCGGGTGGCGGCGAATTATAGCGGGTAAATTCTCTTTTGTTGAAGAAAAACGGCGCCAGGTACCGTCTCGGCCGGGCGGTGGAGATATCCCGGCGCTTTTGGTCGGGATATCTGCGACTCTAAACTCCTTTTCCCCCGCCGACGAATTCATTCGAGCACCGGTGAGAGCAGTACACACTAAGAACCTTCGCTCAAAACAGGTATTGCCCCGCGCTCGCAGACATCATGAACCGATGGCGGCGCCACCCGGCCTTCTTCCAATGTCATGGTTTACGAGGGAGTGGAGTGAAGGCGCCCTATTTTAAGGTTTGGCGACTCCCTGTCAACATGAGCACTCGGATTCTTTCCGAGTTGGCAACGATAGATTCCCGGCTCGTCCAACCGGTGAAGGGCGGGTGCTGTCGAGAGCCTCCGATTTGCCAACTCAATGCTCGCCGGGTCGTGCTAAAATATCTAGTCACTCATCAGTTCCCCCAAATCATGATTGGAAAAACGTTTAAGCATTACCGCATCGTGGAGAAGCTCGGCGGCGGCGGAATGGGGGTAGTCTACAAGGCCGAGGACACAAAGCTCCACCGCTTTGTCGCGCTCAAGTTCCTGCCGGATGGACTCCCCAAGGACCACACCGCTCTCGAGCGATTCCAGCGTGAAGCGCAAGCCGCTTCCGCCCTGAATCATCCCAACATCTGCACAATTCACGACATTGACGAGGACGAGGGCCGGCCGTTCATCGCCATGGAGTTGCTGGAAGGGCAGACGCTCAAGCACCGCCTGGACGGAGAGTCGCGAGACGCGCGCCCTGGAGAAGAGGGTGAACGCCGTTCGCCCCTACGAACTGACGAATTGCTTGATTTGGCCATTCAGATTGCCGATGCTCTCGATGCGGCGCACTCGAAAGGGATCGTCCACCGCGACATCAAGCCGGCGAATATTTTTATCACGGCGCGCGGAACGCCCAAGATTCTGGATTTTGGTTTGGCGAAATTGACGCAGCCTTTGGCGTCGGGCGCTGGCGGGCCTTCGGCCGACATGGCCGCAACCGCCGGGCCGACGATGGGCGCCGCCGATCACCTCACCAGTCCGGGCGTGGCGATGGGGACGGTAGCCTACATGTCTCCGGAGCAGGCGCGGGGCGAGAATCTTGACCCCCGGACCGACTTGTTCAGCCTCGGCGTCGTGATCTACGAAATGGCGACGGGACGAATTCCTTTTCATGGAAACACCTCGGCGGCCATATTTGGCGCGATCCTGCATGAATCTCCGGCGCCGGCGTTGCGCTTGAATCCGGAGATGCCTGCCAAGCTGGAAGAGATCATCAACAAGCTTTTGGAGAAGGACCGGGATTTGCGTTACCAGGTCGCCTCCGAGCTTCGCGGGGATTTGAAGCGTCTGAAACGCGACACAGGATCCGGCCGTTCGGCAGCGGTCAATACCGGCGTGGAGGCACTACATCAATCGCCCCAGCCTCTACTCGGGACGTCTTCAGGGCAGATAACGAGCGTTTCCGCTCGCGATAGCTCAGACTCGCAAGTGGTCGCGGCACTTGTCCATCGGCATAAAAAAACCCTCGTGGCGGGGCTTGCGACGGCGGTAGCGATCGCCGCGGCCCTGGTTTACTGGCTGAGGCCGAACCTTCCTCCCCCTACGGTTTCCGGCTTCACGCAGCTCACCAATGACGCTGTCAACAAGGGCCTGATCGGAACGGATGGCGCGCGCCTGTATTTATACGACAGGAACATTGGCCCTGCGCAGATGTCGGTGAATGGAGGGAACATAGCCCCAATCCCTGCCCCCGCCGCGCTTCAGGGCGGGTCGTATTGGATCGCGAACGTCTCACCGGACGGGTCCAAACTGCTGGCCGGAGAAAGGAAGGGCCTGAGCGGCGCTCCCGTTCCCCTCTGGGCCGTGCCGACGCTGGGGGGGTCGCCCATTCGGCTGGCGGATATCCAGGGCGATAGTGGCGCGTGGTCTCCCGACGGCAAGAAATTCGTCTTCACAAACGGTAACTCGCTCTACATTGCAAACGCCGAGGGCGCCGAGTCCCAAAAGCTGACCGATATGCCGGGTCCGCTAGCGGGTGGGGCGATCGATGCAACCCCGCCCGCATGGTCACCTGGCGGGCAGGAAATTGCCCTGAACATTAATGATCCCAAGACTCAAATCTCTCATCTCTGGGAACTTTCGGCGGATGGCAAGAACCTCCACGAAATGTTTCCCGGCTGGCATGAGGGGACGGGCGAATGCTGCGGGTCCTGGATGCCCGACGGCAAGTATTTCGTATTCGAATCGCAAGGCCAGATTTGGGCGGCGAGGGAAGCCGGCAGCTTTGTCCACAAGGTCAACCGGCAGCCGGTGCAATTGACGGCTGGAACGGCTTCTTACAGTAACCCTCTGCCGGGCAATGATGGCAAGACGCTTTTCGCCGTTGCCGGCTTTAGGCGCGGCCAGCTTGAACGCTACGACGTCAAGTCGAAAGCCTTCGAGCCATTTCTGAGTGGCATTTCGGCGCAGGACGTTTCTTACTCGAAAGACGGGATATGGGTCGCATATGTTTCTTTTCCCGAAGGGATACTGTGGCGGAGCAAGGCGGATGGCAGCGATAAACTCCAGCTCAGTTCTTTGCCAGTTTACGCCGTGCTACCGAGGTGGTCCCCGGACGGAAAGGAAATTGTGTTTTATGGTTTGGAACAGGGCAAACCGGCCCGCGTTTACGATGTCCCGGCCGACGGCGGCTCGCCGCGGGATTTGATGCCCGACCAAAGCGGCAATCAGGCCGATCCCTCATGGTCCCCCGAGGGCGACCGCCTGGCCTTTGGCGGAGTGGCGAATGCAGGTTCAACCGCCATTCACATCCTGGACATGAAGACGCGCCAGATCGCAACGCTCCCCGATTCCGATGGGCTGTTCTCTCCACGCTGGTCGCCGGATGGGCGATATCTGGTGGCCTTGCACTCAGACTCGAGCGGCCTCACGCTCTTCGACTTCAAAACTCAAAAGTGGTCGATGCTGGTCAAGGGGCTTGTCGGCTACCCCTGTTGGTCTCACGACGGCCACTATGTTTATCTCGCCCGTCTTTTCGGGGACTCGGGAGTGGTCCGTGTGGCCATCCCAAGCGGAAAAGCCGAGCAAGTTTCGGACTTAAGGAAAATTCAGATGACGGGCCTTTACGGATTCTGGCTTGGCCTCACGGCGGACGATTCGCCCCTGGTGCTCAAAGACGCGGGTACACAGGAAATTGTCTCCATGAGTTGGACCGCGCCGTAACGCCTTCGCACAGTCCCCTACACCGGGCCGAATAGGGAAGTCAGTCTTTACATTGTGGCCACATCTTCACCGATTTCGCAGGGCAGTCCGAAGTTCTGGCCGAGCGACGACGTATTCGGAGATAATTCAATTCCCATATTACGGCCTGCCCATTGAAGTGGGAACTTCGTCCCTTGGGCGATAATGTAGCAGTGTCTTCCGTCGGCGATGATTTAGAGGAGTAACAAACATGGTCCAATCGAGTCCGCGAAAAAATGAACGTCTGAGGATTCTCTTCAGGTTGATCGCTTGCGCGTTGTTTTTCACGGCTGCTTCTCCGCCCGCTAGGGCGCAGTTCAAAGCATGGGTCATGGCCAAACTCCCCGACACGCCTGAGGGTCTTGGAGTCGATTCGCATGGCAACCTCTACGCGACCTTGATGCATATCGGCGAAGTCGTAATGCTCAAGGATGACGGCAGCTACGTTCACATCGCATGGGTGCCGTCGCAGGAAGAAAGCGGAAATGGAGACCTGATCGGACTTGATTTGGATCAGTCTGGCAACATCTACGTCGCCTACACGGGCCACTCGAAACGTGACTTCAGGAAGGACCTGGGCGATCCGTTCCACCCCGCTTGCCGCGACGCGACGGTGACCACGTCGGGCGTGTATAAGATCGATGCTCAGACTCGAAAGGTAACGCCGCTAGCAACCAAAGCGGAGGGTTGGCCGTTCTGCTATCCGGATGACGTCGCCATCGACTCGAGCGGCAACGTGTATATGACGGACCTCACGTACTCCGGAATCTGGAAGATCTCTCCAGACGGGAAAAAGGTGGATCTGTGGTCGGCCCATCCTCTGCTCAATTGGTCTCCCAAGCCTTATTCGGGATCCCCCCTGGGCGTCAATGATCTCGTCCTCGATAAGCAACAAAAGAACATTTATGCCGTTACCGACGGCGACCCGATGGTACTCAGGATCCCTATTAAGGCGGATGGAACGGCTGGTGAACCTTTGCCGCTGCCCTACGGTTTCTCTGCATTCGATGGAGTCGAGTTGGATGGCAAAGGCAATATCTACGTGTCCGAAATCTTGCTTAACCAGATCTGGGTCCTTTCGCCCGACGGTTCACAGCGCATCCTGATAGCGAGTAAGCAGAACGCGCCGCTCGACAACAACACTAGTCTAGTTTTGAAAGGAGATGTTCTTTGTACAGCCAACCTCGGCTTCACCCACGCGAAACCCGAGGAAGCAGACCGGACGGTGGTCTGCATGAAGGGTTTCCCCCTGCCGAAATAGTTGGATCATGTAAGAGTAGCCGCTGATCCTGGACTTTTCCTTTGCTGCTGCCAGCCTTAACGCCGCATATACTTTGCGCGCTACAATCTGGGATGAAGAGCAAGCATGAAGCGCACACAGTTGAGAATGGCAGGGCCGGTTGGAAGCATAGCCAACAGACAGAAGGAATCGGGCGAGCTGGATCGGCCCAATTATTGGATTCCAGGGCAAGCTCCCCATCCCCAAGCACCCCCGTTTTTCTACACTTCAACCCCCAAAATCTACACTTCAACCGAAAAGACTTCATTTTGGGGGTTAATTCCCTCTAGAATCTCGCCCGTACGGCGTGATGTGTCCGTGCAACCGCCAGTGCGTTTTGGAGCATCTGTCGGGGTGTGGTTTCCGGCGTACTTTACCAAAAGGCGGAGAGCCAACAGCAAGCTGAGTTTTCGTTGGCCACTAAAATAGCCCCGAATCTGTGCACTTGTTGAACCGCCAGCGACCGATCGGTGTGGCCGACTTTGACTGATTGAATTTGCGCGGTGGTCGAGGCGAGGGAATAAGAACGAAGCCGGAATGTCCCTTGGTTACATATAGATAGGCCATACGGATCACGGCCTTATCCCAGTTTCTGGCGACGCCAAATGAGGCAGCCCGGAAGCAATTTGCAGAGAGATTTGATCTAGCAGTTTTGGATTAGCATCAGCCAGCGTGGTTCCTGAGCGAACGGCGCAGGTCATCCTAAGCGAAGAGAGGAACAACAACATGCCCAGAGCCAAAGGCAAGAGGTTCATGAAGTACGTGGATCGCGCCGCCTCAGTTGCCGCCGGGGTCACCTTCAATTCCATCCAGTTTTTCAATAAATACAATCCCAGCCCGTCCTTCATTCCGCGCTGGTCGGAAAAGCCGCTGCTGAAATCATGGGAGAAGACGAAGCCCACGCTGGGCTTTCCCCGGGAAACCGATTCCCTGTGTCCGGGATGCGTGAAAGAAGCTCGCGAGAGGATTATCAACGGCGACCAGGACTGGCAGACTCTCCTCACCGAAAAAGTCGGAGAAATCAAGGCGAAGATTATTGAACGGGATGGCGAGGTTTGGATGGTGAAAGATTGTCCCATCCACGGCCACTTCGAGGACATCATGGCCAAGGACGTGAAGTTTCTCTCCTGGATCGAAAAGAACTTCCCCGGCCGGGACATGCGATCGCACAATGACGAAAAGCTTCACAATCACGGTTCCAGCACCATCAAGCACGGGCGCGGCTCGGTCCTGACTGTAGACCTTACCAACCGCTGCAACATGATGTGCGACCCCTGCTTTATGGACGCCAATCAAGTGGGATTTGTTCACGAGTTGGTGTGGGAAGACATCAAAGAAATTCTGGACAACGCGCTGCAAATCAAACCGCGGCGCCAGATGTCGGTGCAATTCTCCGGCGGCGAGCCGACTATGTCGCCTTACTTCATGGACGCTGTCCGTTACGCCCGCAAGCTCGGATACAACAGCGTGCAGGCGGCCACCAATGGCATCGAATTCGCCAAGAGCAAGGAATTCTGCCGTCAGGCTTTTGAAGCCGGCCTTCGCTACGCTTACCTGCAATTCGACGGCATCGGGAATGACGCCAACAATCACCGCCAGGTGGGCAATCTGTTTGACGTGAAACTGAAGGCCATTGATAACATGCATGAGGCTGGCATTGAGATCATCCTGGTAACCACACTCGTCAATGGCGTCAACAACGATCAGGTGGGGCCCATCATCACCTTTGCCCGCGAGAATCCCAAAAAGATCGCCTTCATCGCCTTCCAGCCGGTTTCCTTCACCGGACGCGACGAGGACATCACTCCGGAACGGCGCGCGCGCCAGCGCTACACTTTGTCGCACATGGCCGCGGATGTGAAGGGCCAATTGGGCATCACCGAGCCTACGCGCGACTGGTTCCCGCTCTCATTGATGGGAGCCTTTGCCGATTTCGCCGACATGGTGCACGGACCGGAGGCCCAGTGGGGCCAGGTGAGTTGCGGGTGCCACCCCAATTGCGGAGTGGGTACCGCGCTCATGATTAACAAGGAAAACAAGGAATGGGCTCCCGTTTCGCAGTTCCTGAACATCCCCGGACTGGTGAAAGACATGCAAGGCATCACCGACGCGGGGCGCGGCAAGAAGCTCTCAAACTTCCTGATGGGGCTGGCCTTGCTCAAGAATTACAACTCCTTCAAGGCTCCACCCAGCCTGGCTCTGGTTGACTTGCTCAAGAAGTTCGACAAGTCGTTCGCCTTGACCGGCGAAAAACGCGCCGATAAGCTTTACGGCGCTTCCAGCCCCGAACGGACGCTGCAAGACACCCTGAAGCGCCGCTCCGACCCTTGGAACTTCCTTTTCGTAGCCGGCATGTGGTTCCAGGATTTATTCAACTACGACTTCCGGCGCACGGAAATGTGCATCATCCCTTACGCCACCCAGCAAGGCGAGATTTCCTTCTGTGCCTACAACACCGGGATTGGATGGCGCAACATCATCGAGAATATGCATAAGAATGCCACCGTCGCGGAGTGGTACAAGACCCACGGCAAACATGATATCTACGCCGCGGGCAAGGAAGTGGCGCTCGGTGACTTCAACCATTCCCTTGAGATTCGCGCTGATGATGCCGCCCGCGTGCGCGAACGCGCTCACGACGTCCCCCTGACCGCCGCCGAGGAAGATAAGGCGCGGCGCAAGGCTGCCTACGAAGCCCAACAGGCACGCGAGCTTTACGAGGAGCTGGTGCTGAAGAAGCCCAAGCCGACCATCGTGCAAATCGGCAACGCGAAACCGGTCGACGAAAAAGTTCCGGTCTAGATCCGGGACGCATTCCAGTAAGTCTCTTCAGACTATCCAAGGCCGTTCCGAGAGTTCGGGACGGCCTTTTTTTCGCTCACCGCCACCAGCGTCCGGCCTGGATCTACGCAAATTTTACCGCCCGAGTGCGGAAAAGTAATGTTAGAATCCACTCCAATCAGGCGGGCCAATTCAGATTCTGGTGTGATTTATGGACGCGGGGAGAAGAGCAGTTTTCCGCCTGGATACCAATGGAGGTGGGTAATGAATATCGAGATCAGACTCCGTGCAGTTCTTATGATGGTTGCTTTGCCTGCGCTCCTGGGGACTTTTGGAAATGCAGCTGCGGCCGAAGATGACCAGCCAACCATCGCCAAGGATTCCATTCATGTCTCGTTCACAGCCGGGAGGTCAGGAGCGTTTGAGAAACCCGGCTGGGTGCCCACCATCGAGTTCCGAGTCAACGGCCCCGTCGTCAGCGGCACCAACTTTAACGTGGAATTCTCACTGCCGGGAAAGAATCCCTGGGTGAAGTTCGGTTGCCGTGTGCCGGAGACCGAAAAAGGCCGCTGGTGGAAGACAGAATGCGGCGGCGAGGATGTCCCCAACGATAAAGCCGTTACTTACACGGGTCCGGTTGGAGTGACCATCCGGGCCAGCAACGAACTTACGGGGGCGAATCTGACTCTTTTTACCGGAAAGGTGAAAGTTGGCAGGAATCCAGCCCCGCCCCACGCCGGCGGCAACTATCAATTTTCGGCGAGCGAGTATTTTGCGGACGATGATTGGAGGATTCCCATCGGCTATGTCTTTTTCGAGAAGGACAACGGTCATATGGATCAATCATTCCTGCACGCCCTGTTCTGGTATCGCGGCAATCCGGCGGAGGTCGAAGCGCATCTTTTTTACAATGGCAAGGACATCGCCAAATGCAACATCGCTGGAAATGGGGCTTCAGACTATAACCCGAAGAAAAATCAGTGGGGGTTCGCAGACTGCGAATTCCTTGGCGTGTACCATACACCACCCGGTCCCGACGACCAAGGGTATGATCCCAAATTCGGGCTTAAAGGTAACGCTGGCGACTACGAAGTCAAGGCGCTCATCGTAGGCCATTTGGCGCGATCGATTAAATTCAAGGTGGATGCCGACGGAAAATTCGACAATGGCATTGCCATCGCCAACAAGCTGGGAAGCAAACGGATCATCGTGCCGGTCCAGGTGATCGGCAGCGCGGAGACATGGGACAAGACAGCTTGGAAAACCGGCGCGTTCTACGGCAACCCGCTTACGGGCTTTACATCACCTTAGTGGAGTGGCGGCGTTGCGAGGCGACCGTCGCGGTCCATTGTTTCGACTAAATGGAAATGCCGGAAGCAGGTCTCTCTGAGTTGACGCGAGAATCATCTTGAATCATAAGCTGGTTCATTGCCGTGGTGGCAGGGTCTGCTGAGGAGGTGCAAGATGCAGAGCGGTTGCCGGGCGTGTGTGATTGCGGCGTTGCTTCCCATGGTCTTGCCTGCAATGTTGGCGATCTTGGGAACTCCAGCTCTGGCCGACGACGAACCGACCATTGCCAAAGACTCCATTCGGACCTATGTCACCACCGCGAGTTGTAATTTCGGTGAGCGTGGTTGTGAAAAGAATACCAGTTTCCTGAATCCCTACATCGAGTTCAAGGTCAACGGCCCTGTCGCCAGTGGCAGCCAGCTTTCGGTTGAATTCACGGTTCCCGGCAGGCCTCCCAGGAAATGGGATTGCCCCACCCGCGAGAAACGGAAAGGGGAATTGCTCGAGACGGAGTGCGGTAGCAAAGGAGGGGAGGGGGATAGGGGCTTCGCCTTCCAGGGCCCTGTTTACACGGGCCCGGTCACCTTCAACATCCACATGCGTAACGAGGTGCAGGGGACGAACGCCAGCGTTTTTGCCGGCAAGATGAAGGTAGGGAAGACCTCTTCCAAAAACCCCAATGAAATAACCTACTACGTGGATGAGGATTGGAGAATTCCCATCGGTTACATCTTCCTCGTGAAGGCTGAGAACAATAACGGCAGCGGAGGCCCCGGGACCTCGATGTTCCATGCGTTACTGTGGTTTCGAGGAACCGCGCGCGACGTTGAGGCCCACGTGCTTTATCAGGGGAAGGAAGTGGGCAAATCTAATATCTGTTCGGCCGCCGCGACACGCGGAAATAATATGTGGAAAGGATATGACTGCCATTTCGACCATGTATATAACCTGAGTGTGCCCCAGGGGTGGCCCGACCAGGGTATACACCTGTTGACCAAGAATCCCGGCGAGTATGAGATCAAGGTGCTGGCGGGTGGCCACCTGACGCGCTCAATCAAATTCACAGTGGACCAGAACGGTAAGTTTGACAACGGCATCGCAACCGCCAATATGCTGGGTAGCGACAAGGTGATCGTCCCTGTTCAAGTGCTCGGCGTCGAGGACGGCACATGGAACAAGGCAGCGTGGAAGACCGACGCGTTCTATGGCAATCCGCTCTCGGGCTTTACCGCCGTCCCTTAGGCTGGAATCGGCGCTTTGAGGGTTCGTGGCTGGAGGGCTTCAACCGATTAGCGCTAACCACACGCGCAACTAAAATGCGGGAAGGATAAGGAAATCGCCCCATTAGTAGCGGATCTTATCGGGTTCTTGAGGACCAGTAGTGAGTGGCTGAACTCGGAGTTCGGAACAAAGACTTCGAAGCATTTTGATGTGCGGATCATCCATGGCCAGGAACCTGAGGCCTATTTCGCCATTCGGGTTCCTCCATATGATTTCAGCCTTGGCTTGAAATTCTTTGCCCTCCCAATGAAGGCGCAATTCGCATTTCTGGACCTTGGCGGGGGCATTTTTGCATTCACCCCGGCAACCCAGGACGGCCAACGTATTAAGGGCTATCCTCACCGTTGGGCCATCGGGGGGGAAAAACAACTCGGCTTCTCCAATGTAATCGTAACGAGGAACATGGCGCCGGTCTGACATAGAGCTTGAGTTTAACCTCCCTTCATGCCGAAATCAATCCGGCAGTTCCCCGTTTTGATTGGGGGGGGCGTGGTGTCGCGGTTTGAATTCGTAGAGCCAAGTTGCCGGAACCCCAGGTCGTGCTTTGGGGCTCGCCAAGTGGCGGCGTAAAGCCGCCTCTACGTTAGCCTGCTGAGACACCACTTGGGTGGGGGTAGTGTCCTAATTCCGCTGGGAGCGCGGGCGTCTCGCCCGCAATCTAATGGAGAGAAAAGAGCGGGCGAGACGCCCGCGCCCCCAGCGATTCAAACCGGGACACTACCTGGACGGGCATATGCTTGCCCCGGCTCATTGATTCCGTTACGATTATTCTGGGGTCAATATTATAATTAGGACGCGAGATAATTTCGATCAAGGATGAATCGTTCCCATCGGCGCGCTCATGCTGCAAGACATCTACCAACGGCCCATAAGAGACCTGAGAATATCCGTAACCGACCGGTGCGATTTCCGCTGCACTTATTGCATGCCCTTTGACGAGTATGAGTGGATTGACCGGAAGGAAATCCTGACCTTTGAGGAAATCGCAAGGCTGGCAGGGATTTTCGTTCAGTTGGGCGTGAATAAGGTCAGGCTGACTGGCGGCGAACCATTGCTGAGGAAGGATTTGGAGAGGCTTGTGGCCAAACTCTCAATCCTGCCCGGGATTAAAGACCTTTGCCTTACGACCAATGGCTCGCACCTGGCGGAGAAGGCCGCCGCGCTGAAGTCTGCCGGCCTGAAACGCATCAATGTCAGCATCGACACACTCGACCCGGAAAAATTTAAACGAATGACCAAGCGGGGCGACTTGTCTCGAGTGCTGAACGGCCTGTTCGCGGCCAAGGAACTTGGACTTACATCCATCAAGATCAACGCGGTCATTGAGCGCGGCGTGAACGATGGCGACATCATCGAGCTGGTGGAATTCGCACGCGAGCACCGGTTTGCAATCCGGTTTATTGAATATATGGACGTGGGCAATTCGAACAGTTGGCAGTCGGAAAAGATGATGTCCAAAAAGGAAATTCTGGAAACGATTCAGGCGCGTTACTCTTTGAAGGAAGTCGGCCGGGAAGATGGCAGCGCCCCGTCGGTGGACTATCAATTCGTTGACGGGGGCGGCGACGTGGGGGTGATCGCCTCTGTCACCGAACCCTTTTGTTCGAGTTGCACCCGGGCGAGATTGACCGCTGACGGCAAACTCGTCACTTGCCTCTTCTCGAATGCCGGCTACGACCTGAAAGCCATGTTAAGGGATGGCGCCAGTGATGATGAGATTTCCCGCAAGGTTTCGGCAATCTGGTCGAAACGGTCCGACCGATACTCCGACGAGAGACTTGAGGCCATGCAGTCGTCTGGCGGCTATCAACCGGCGGCCCACAAGAAAATCGAGATGATCAGGTTGGGTGGCTAACTCCGCGTGAGCCGAGGAGCCATCCGTCAAGAAACCTCATTCCTCCCCAGCCGGTTTCGCGAATCGATGGTGCAAGCAGTACTCCGCTCACCTTAACAAATTGCGGATTCAAGCGTAGAATTGAATGGAACCGATTTGAGGGGAAGGCGTCATCTGCTACCCAACACGAGAAGGGCGCCTATTAAGGCATTCGCCTGGATCGGTTATTTGAAAAGGCTCCCGAAGTGAGTACGATTTGAAATTACCCTAGGGAAGAGGGCGCAGCGAGTAAAGAGGCTATGGCGGATCGATATTTCAAACTTCACGAAGCCGAAGAGCTTTTGCCTATGATCAAGACGTTTCTGGAACAGGCCCAGGAGCAAAAGCAAAAGGTTGATGGCTTAAATGAGGAACTTTCACACGCCGCCGCACGCATCATGGTGCTGGGCGGGTCCATACCCCCTCATAATGAGTTGAG
Source organism: Terriglobia bacterium (assembly GCA_035308965.1). Lineage (GTDB taxonomy): Bacteria > Acidobacteriota > Terriglobia > UBA7540 > UBA7540 > DASYXZ01. The sequence continues at coordinate 126,447 of DATGFN010000062.1, forward strand.
CAAGAAGAAAACCGAGCGCGATGATTTCGCGACCCAGGTACAGGAATCAGTTTCGAAAATTCTCGAAACCGGGTGCTTGGTGAAAGATGTGGATGAGGGTTTGGTGGACTTCCCCAGCCTCCTGAATGGCGAGGAAGTTTACTTGTGCTGGAAGTTAGGCGAAAGGCGCATCGAGTATTGGCATGGGATTCAGGAAGGCTTTGCCGGCAGGAAGCCTTTGGATGAGCTTTCTTCCGATGGGCCACCACCCGGGCCGCCACGCGTCCACTAAGAACACCTCTTTCATTCATCATCCCCGAAAGGAAACATGAGCGACTCGCACCCGGCCAACGACCTGGCGAAATCCTCGAGCGCCTATCTGCGGAGCGCCGCCCACCAACCCGTGCGCTGGAATGAATGGGGCAACGCTGCGTTCGAGAAAGCGAAAAACGAGGACAAACCCATTCTTCTCGATATCGGCGCGGTATGGTGCCACTGGTGCCATGTGATGGACCGCGAGAGTTACGAGAATCAGGAAATCGCCCGCCTCATCAATGAGTCCTACATCCCGGTGAAAGTGGATCGCGATGACCGGCCGGACATTGACGCCCGCTACCAATTGGCGGTCAGCGCTCTCACGGGACAGGGAGGGTGGCCGCTCACCGCATTCCTGACGCCCGAGGGCAAAACTTTTTATGGGGGAACCTATTTTCCACCCGACGACCGATTCGGCCGCCCGGGCATGAAACGGATTCTGGAAAGCATTGCACATAATTATCAAACCCGCCGCCAGGAAATAATTTCAAGTGCGGACCGAATTACCGAGGCTCTCGACGGGGTTGAGACACCGCGCTCGGACGGAGGCGGGGCGGGTCGTGACGACGTTGAGGCCATCATCGACAGCATCCGCCAAATGTTTGACCCGCAACACGGCGGCTTTGGAAATGCACCCAAGTTCCCTCACCCGAGCGGACTGGATCTTTTGCTGGACGCCTATCTCAGCTCAGGTCAGGGGTGGCTGCTTCCCGCCATCAATGTGACGCTCGAACACATGGGCCGTGGAGGGGTTTACGACCAGCTTGGCGGGGGCTTCCATCGCTATTCCGTGGACGAACGTTGGGTTGTTCCCCATTTTGAAAAGATGTCTTATGACAACGCCGGGCTGCTGGGCAATTATCTCCGTGCTTACCAGGTGACCGGCAACGAATTCTACCGCGAGATTTCGCTGGGCATTCTGGATTTCATCAAGAGTGTTCTTGCGAGCCCTGACGGTGGTTTTTATTCCAGCCAGGATGCCGACTACAGCCTTGACGATGATGGGGATTATTTTACGTGGACGCTGGATGAATTGAAGGCTGCGCTTAGTGAGCGCGAGGCTGCGGCAGTGGCCCAGTACTACCATGTAGAGTCCGCGGGCGAGATGCACCACAATCCGGCCAAGAACGTTCTCTTCATTGATCAGCCCATTGAGGCCATTGCTGCCCGGCTGAAGCTGAGCACCGAAGAAGTAGCGAACATTCTGCCCCTGGCGAAAAAGAAAATGCTGGCCGCGCGCGCCCAGCGGCCCACGCCCTACGTGGACACCACCATCTATGCCAGTTGGAACGGCATGATGATCTCGGTTCTGCTCGAGGCTTACAAAGTTCTCGGCCAGGAGGAGTGGCGCGACCGAGCTCTGCGCACGCTGAACTTGATCATCGAGAAAGCCTATGAGCCCGCGAAAGGATTCGGGCATGCGCTAACCCGGTTGCCGGAAGAAGAGAGGTCCGGTAGTCCGCAAGCTGTCCAACTCCAAGTTTCAAATTTCGATCTCCTCGAGGATCAGGTGTTCATGGTTGGGGCTCTTTTGGACGCGTATGAAGTGACTGGCGATCGCAAATATTTCGATCTCGGGCTCAATCTCATGGAGACCACCATCAAGCGTTTCTGGGACGTCGAGCACGGCGGTTTTTTCGATACCGCCAAAGATGCGGGCGATCGACATGGCGCGCTCATTATGCAGCGCAAGGCATTTCAGGATTCACCCACGCCCGCACCCAACGCGCAGGCCGTGCTGGTTCTGGACCGCCTGGCCCGGCTTGCCGATCGGCCGGACTTGGGTGAGAAAGCCAAAGCCACGCTGGATCTTTTTGCGGCAAAGGCCCGCCAGTACGGCCTCTTCGCCGCCACATACGCCCTGGCTCTGGTCAACCATCTGCGTCCTGGAGTTGAAGTTGTTGTAGTGGGGTCGCGCGGGGATGCGCGCACGATGCAACTTGTGAGTGCCGCCAATAGGGCGCCACTTTCAGGCAAACACGTTCTCGCTTTCGACTTCGCAGACTTAAAAGCGAAGAATCTTCCCGCCGGACTCGCCGCAACTCTACCCAGGATCCCCTTTGACGGCATGCCGCTGGCCCTCGTATGTGAGGGGAAGAGCTGCCATCAACCTGTCAATACTCCGTCAGCCTTGGCCGATCTCTTAAAGAGCATCCAGCCTCTGGCGCGAGGCCAGGGGTAAACGGATTGTGGAGTCCCTACTCAACTAAGAGGCGCGCTTTTCAATGGGGACAACCGATCTTTGTTCGTAGCCTGTGTAAATCTGCCGCGGGCGCGCGATTTTTTGTTCCGGGTCCTCCAGCATCTCCTGCCACTGCGCCAGCCATCCCACGGTGCGGGGAATGGCGAACAGCACCGTAAACATTTCCGGCCTGAAGCCCATGGCCTGGTACATGATGCCCGAGTAGAAATCCACGTTGGGGTAAAGTCTCCGCTTGATGAAGTATTCGTCCTCCAGCGCGATCCGTTCCAGTTCCAAAGCTATTTCGAGCTTCGGGTTTCTGCCTGTAACTTCAAAAACCTGGTTGGCCGCCCACTTGATGATTTTGGCGCGGGGGTCGTAGTTCTTATAAACCCGGTGACCGAACCCCATCAATTTCAATTCACCTTTCTTCACCCGCGCAATATAGGCGGGGATGTGGTCCGCCGTTCCAATTTCATCCAGCATTCTCAACACTTCCTCGTTGGCGCCACCGTGAAGCGGGCCTGAAAGGGCGGCCGCGGCGGCCGCGGTACACACAAACGGGTCGGCCTGGGAACTTCCCACCGCCCGCATGACATTGGCGCTGCAATTCTGCTCGTGGTCGGCGTGCAGGATAAACAAGATGTCCAGCGCCCGCGCCAGGGCAGCGTTAGCCCGGTATTTGGGTTCCACCATTTTCCACAACATGTTCATGAAATTTTCGGTGTAGCTCAACTCGTTGTCCGGGTAAACATAGGGGAAGCCGAGGCTGTGGCGATACGTATAGGCCGCGATGGTCGGCACTTTCCCGATCAGGCGATAAATCTGGAGCTTTCGCATCTCGGGGTCGTGCACGTTCCTCGCCTCCGGGTAGACCGTGGAGAGCGCCGCCACCGTGCTGATGAACATGCCCATGGGGTGGGCGTCATGATGGAAACCTTCGAGAAATTTCTTGGTGGACTCGTGGATCATCGTGTGGTGCGTGATGTTCCCCACCCATTCCGCCAGTTGGGATGCGGTGGGTAGTTCGCCGAACAGAATCAAGTAGGCTACTTCGAGATAAGTGGACTTTTCCGCCAACTGCTCAATGGGATAGCCGCGGTAGCGCAGGATGCCCTTGTCTCCGTCGATGAAGGTAATGGCGCTTTGGCATGATGCCGTATTCATGAAGGCGGGATCATAAGTCATCACTCCGAAATCGTCGGCGCCGGTCTTGATCTTGCGCAAGTCCATCGCTCGAATCGTGCCTTTGAAGAGCGGCAGGTCGTAATTGATCTGCGTTCGCTTGTCGGTTGCAGTTAGAGATTCGTTTTCCATTGATTCTTCTCCTCTGAGTCCTGCCGCCCAACTTCTGTTGCTGACCTCGGGCGGAGCAGTCTTTCCGGTTCCCCGGATCGCTTCCCAAGGCGCCTGCCCATGTAATCCTACATGTTATGGGTAATGAATATCCAGTGCGCCGTGACCACCGACACTCTTGGAGGTGACCCCCGTCACTCAGCGAATTTTAGATGCTGCGAAAGTCCACCTGGCACGATCTTGCGCACCTGGAATTGATCGAATCGCGAACAACGGCCAATCGGCTTGTTTGAGTCCTTATATAAATCGAGAGTGTTGCTGAAGGGAGGTAGGGCCGAATTTTGTTCGGCCCTTCGGCGGAAAATAGACTGAACCAGAATGGCAGCCTGGAAGGTGAATCCGAATTCTGCTAGGAACGCGTGAATGCAAGCGTTCGGTCATCGCTAAATGTGAAAAACTTGTTCAAGCGCAATCGGTGAAACATATCCAAGACCCGTTTTGGAGTAGAAAGAAGTACAAGTTTACCGCCTGCGGATTTGATCAAGTTTAGCGCCGCAGCCAAGGCGCCGATCCCGGCGCTGTCCACAAAGGGGACGCCGGCAAGGTCTATCACGAGATTCTTCCTGCCGTCGGCAATCAGGCGTCGCACCTCAAAGCAAAGCTCATCTGCCACCCAACGGAATGTCACCGGGCCCTCGATATCAAAAACGACGAAAGTGCCCGCGTGACGAAAATGGATGTCAGCACTTGAATCTGCGGGGGGAATCTGAGCCGCCAACTCATAACTGACTGGAACCTGAATGTGCATGGCCATATCTCCTCGCTTGGTATCTATGCAAGTGGGATGCCAGACGGCTTGTTGAAACTAAATGGGTTACGGGATGAAAATTGACGAGAATTGTTTGACTTTTCTACAAGTCGGAAAATTCTTCTCAGTTGGATAAATTTGGAGCCACCGCCGGATTCGCATCTCCAAATGAAATCCTGGATTGGCAGCTCCAACTCCGGAGGACTAAATGTGTTGGCTAATACTCAAAATACTGCCGTCAGGGTCTTTGAACCAAGCCACCTTGGCGCCGCCTGGCGCGGACCAAACGCCCGTCGGGTCCTGGTTTGGAAGGCCGTATTGTTCAAATTTCACTCCCTTCTTCTGGAGCCCGGACACATATTGCTCGATGTTCGCGACCGCCCACCCAAGAATAGTGAATTGTTGCGGCTCAAATTCCGGAACCTTAGTTACTCGAATCATGATCCCGTTTGCATCCATCACCAGGGCGAATGAGTCTTCGCTCACGAAGTTGAGCTCCAAGACTCCTTCATAAAACGCCCGTGCCCTCTTGAAATCTGTAGTGGGAACGAAGGCAACAATTTTCTGGGAACCTAACATGAAGTCCTCCTTGGAAGACAACGGATAATGAAAGAGCGAAATTTCTCCATCGAATTGCACAATTTACACCAACCGAGCTGTTTGGGGAATACTGTAGATGGAATGAAAGGAAAAGGGTCGTATTAGGTCTGTCGACAAGGGTGCCCGGAAACTTCCCATGCCTCTCCAGGTCAACCCTCATACAGAATTGAACTTGCAATCCCCTCTACCACTTTCAATCTACCGCCTAACCTGCGCCGGCGCAGACCAGTCTGGTGGGGGTGCTGCGCGCAAGTCCTTAATTTATCGCAACTTCTCGCTCTATCCTTGACAAGACGCGCGGGCAGACTATAATTAATGTCTTTGATTTGTGAGGCTCCGGTGATAATAACCCTCCATGAGCTGGAGCTGCACCGGGTCGAGGTCCACAAGACCTACGCCTCCGGGGATCTGGATTATCATACTGCGGAATTTCAGCAACAGAGTCCGCTAAAAGTGGATGCGGTTGCTGAACTGTTGGGTTCGGAGATCCGCATTCGCGGGCACCTGGGGACTCGACTGAAGGCAAAATGTGACCGCTGCCTGACGGCGGTTGATTTCGCCGTGGAGCATGACTTTGATTTGTTTTATCGGCCCATGGCCGACATCGCCCACGAGGAGGAAGTTGAGGTCCCGGAAGATGAGTCCGAAGTCGGCTTTTATTCCGGCGAGGGCATTGAGCTGGATGATTTGGTCGTCGAGCAGGTTATTCTTGCTCTGCCCATGAAAATAATTTGCCGGGCAACTTGCCAGGGGCTCTGCCCCGTTTGCGGAATCGACAGGAACAAGGAAAAGTGCACGTGTGCGGAACAGACCAAAGAATCCCCTTTTGCTTCACTCAAGGGAGAGTAGGGAAGTTGAATGATGCATGCTGAACGATGAATGTTGAATTAAGAGTTTTCGTGACAGTGCAGAGCCTCGTGTCACGCTTGATGAAGTTGGCTGGTAGTCGTCGAGTTTAAAACCTCGAAATTTTGATTAGAAAAGCGGGAGAGAACCGGTAGTACGGGCGGGATGCCGGACGGGTGGAACGACCCGTCAGCTGTCTACCGTCTACGGTCTATTAATTATGCCAAATCCGAAGAGACGACATTCCAAAGCAAGAAAAAACCGAAGACGCGCGCACGATTTTCTGGTCACCCGACAGCGAGTGGAGTGCCCTCACTGTCATGAGACCAAGTTGCCTCATCATGCGTGCCCCCATTGCGGTTATTATCGCGGACGCGAAGTGCTCCTGGTGGAAGAATCCGCATAAAAGGGAAGGGCACAGTTTAAAGTAAGAAGGTTGAATTGGGCGGGCGGGTCTGGAAGCGGCGTGGAAAAATTTCCCCTCCCCCGCCGCAAGTTTCGCACAAGAACCATCAGCCTTTAAACTTCGACATTCATCCCTCAACCTTTTACTTTTTTTTCTGACCATGCGACGAATCGCAGTTGACGCAATGGGCACGGACGCGGCGCCTCTGCCTGAGGTGGAAGGGGCAATTCTGGCGGCGCGAGACCAGCACGCCCATGTGGTGCTGGTGGGGCCTCAGGATGTGCTGAAGCGTGAATTGGGTAAGCGCCGCGACGCGCGCGGACTTGCCATTGAAATTGTCCACGCCAGCGAAGCAGTGACCATGGAGGATGCTGCCGCCAAGGCCTTCCGGCGCAAGCGCGATTCCTCCATCCGCGTGGCGGCACGGCTGGTGCGTGAAGGCAAGGCCGACGGGTTGATCAGCGCGGGCAATACCGGCGCGGTGATGACCACCGTCAAAATTGTTCTGGGCACACTGGGGGGCGTGGACCGGCCGGCTCTGGCAGCCGTCTTCCCGACTTCAAAGGGACGGGCCGCGGTGCTGCTCGACGTGGGCGCGAACGTGGATTGCAAGGCTGCCAACCTCGAGCAATTCGCCGTCATGGGCGAAATTTATTATCGGGTCATTTTCGGGTCGGAGCGGCCGCGGGTGGGTTTGCTTTCCATCGGCGAAGAAGAGCAAAAAGGGAACGACCTCACCCGCGAGGCGTTCACACTTTTAAAACAATTACCGCTGACTTTCGTCGGCAATGTCGAGGGCCGCGACCTTTACAACGGGAGTGTGGAAGTTATCGTCTGTGACGGATTCATCGGAAACGTCGCGCTGAAAATAAGCGAGGGGCTGATCGAAGCGGTTTCTGTCCTGTTAAAGGATTCGCTCTCCAGCACCCTGTCTTCCAAAATGGGGTACATGCTCTCGCGCAATGCATTCCGGCATTTCAGAAAGCGGGTGGATTATTCGGAATATGGCGGGGCCCCGCTCCTCGGCGTAAAAGGCGTCTGCATCATCTGCCACGGCGGTTCGAGCGCCAATGCAATCAAGAATGCCATCCGCGTGGCGGCGGGATTTGCCGAGGGCCGAATCAACGAAAAGATCGAGAACGAGTTGGGGAAAGCCGCGGTAGGCATCGCATAACCAGGAGCAATCATGAATCTGGCGGGGATTTTGGGCACGGGAACCGCGCTGCCCGAAAAGGTAATCACCAACCACGACCTGGAAAAGTTGGTGGAAACTTCGGACCAATGGATCATCGAACGCACCGGCATTAAGGAGCGGCGCCAGGCGGGACCGGGGGAGACCACCTCCACGCTATCCGTCCTGGCCTCCAGGCGCGCCCTGGAGATGGCTGGGATTAGTCCCCAGGACCTTGACCTGATTATTTGCTCCACCATCTCGCCCGATATGCCGCTGCCCTCCACGGCCTCCTTTATCCAGCGCGACCTTGGAGCGCGCTCGTGTTGCGCCTTCGATTTGGCCGCCGCCTGCTCCGGATTTCTTTTTGGGGCCTCGGTGGCTGAGCAGTACATCAAAACGGAGAAAGCCAAATACGTATTGGTGATTGGCGCCGAGCTGCTCTCCCGGCACCTGGACTATAAAGACCGCGCCACCTGCGTGATATTCGGTGACGGTGTGGCGGCGGCGATTCTGGGTCCAGCCACGCCGCCCTCGGGGATTTTGGCCTCGGAACTACACACCAACGGCCAGTATGCCGACCATCTCTATATCCCCGCCGGAGGAACGGTAAAGCCGGCAAGCTGTAAGACGGTGACCGAGCGCGAGCACTTTATCAAGATGCGCGGCAATGAATTATTCAAGGTGGCGGTGCGTAGTTTGGAGGAAGTTTCGCGGCGTGTGCTGAAAGAAGCCGGCGTCACCACGGAACAATTGGCGCTGATGATTCCTCACCAGGCCAACCAGCGCATCACCGACGCCATCCGCAGCCGGCTCGGGATGCCGGAACATAAAGTTTATGCCAACATCAGCCACGTGGGCAATACGTCGTCGGCCTCCATTCCCATTTGCCTGGATGAGTGCGCAAGGAATGGAAAAATCAAAAAGGGCGACCTGATTCTGATGTGCGCCTTCGGCGCCGGAGTGACTTGGGGCGCTATTCTGATGAGATGGTAATCTGAATACCTTTTGCGGGCGGGCGATGGCGCGACGTGCGAGAAACTGGAAAATGGAAAATAGAAACTGGCTGCGAGAAATCGAATTCAACTGCTCAATTTACTACTTTCTGATTTCCGCTGGCCGGTGTCTAAATCCTTGCTGGCCCCAGCCCGCATCCCGTCCCATAGCAATCGACAACGAACAACTGACAACGGACAAACCATTTGCCTAAAACAGCTTTTCTTTTCCCCGGCCAGGGTTCCCAATATCCCGGGATGGGCCGCGAGTTGGCGGAGAAATATCCGGTCGCACGCAAGGTTTTCGACGACGCCGACCGCGCCCTTGGATTCCCGCTCTCCAAGTTATGTTTCGAAGGTCCGGCGGAAGAGCTTCAGTTGACCGCAAATACGCAGCCGGCCATATTAACCGTGTCCGTGGCGGCCGCAGAAGTCTTACGTCAGCAGGGAGTGGGTGCGGACTTTGTGGCCGGGCACAGCCTGGGGGAGTATTCGGCGTTGGTGGCCGCGCGTTCGCTCAATCTCGCGGACGCGGTGCAGCTGGTGAGAAAGCGCGGACAATTCATGCAGGAGGCCGTTCCCGCCGGGCAAGGGGCCATGGCGGCGTTGCTGGGATTTGATCCCGCTGCCACCTCGGAGGTTTGCCGCGAAGCCGCCCAGGGTGAAGTGGTCTCTCCGGCAAATTTAAATTCGCCCGGGCAACTGGTGATCGCCGGGCACAAGAATGCGGTGGAGCGAGCCGTGGAGCTGGCAAAAAATCGCGGCGCCAAACGCGCTGTGATTTTGAACGTGAGCGCGCCCTTCCATTGCACTCTGCTCCAGCCGGCACAAGACCGCCTGGCCGTAGAACTGGATGGAGTGGAAATTCGTGACCCGCAGGTTCCGCTGGTAAACAATGTGGACGCCCGCGTGGTAAGGACGGCGGCGGAAGTTCTGGACGGACTCAAGCGCCAAGTGACGGCTCCGGTTCGCTGGGAAGAGTCAGTGCGGTTATTACGGAACGAAAACGTCTCTCTTTTCATCGAATTAGGACCGGGCAAAGTCTTGTCTGGTTTGGTGCGGCAAATCGATCGCCAAGCGGAGTGCCTGCGCGTGGAAGACGTGGCGTCACTCGATGAAGTGTTGTCGCGGATGAACGGGGAGAAATCAGAAGTCAGAAATTAGAAAGCAGAATGAAATCGGGGATTCGAAATTGCCCTTCTGCCTGCTTGCTTCTGAATTCTCACTTCTCGGATAAGAGACATGAACTTTGAAGGTCGAGTCGCGTTGGTGACGGGCGCCTCCCAGGGGATTGGGAAGGCGTGCGCACTTTCCCTGGCAGAAGCAGGCGCGCAAGTGGTGCTGGGCGCGCGCAACACGGAGAAGTTGCGCGCCGTGGCGACGGAAATAGAAGCCATAGGGAAGAAAGTATTAGTGGTATCGCTCGATGTGGCCAGCCGCGAATCCATCAAGGCCGCTGTCACCAACGCCATCGAGGCCCTGGGAAAAATCGACATTCTGGTGAATAACGCCGGAATTGCCAAAGATAATCTGGCGCTGCGGATGAAGCCCGAGGATTGGGAGACCGTCTTGCGAACCAATCTGGATGGAGCCTTTCATTGCATTCAGGCGGTCTTGCACGGAATGATTCGCCAGCGCTATGGACGGATCATCAACATTTCGTCTATTGTGGCTCAGGCGGGGAATCCCGGGCAGGCCAATTATATCGCTTCCAAAGCCGGCCTGATTGGTTTGACCAAAGCCATTGCGGCCGAAGTTGCGAGCAGAAACATCACCGTCAACGCCGTGGCGCCCGGCTTTATTGACACCGCCATGACTGAGCGGCTCTCGGAAACGGTCCACGAAAAAGTTTTGAGCTTGATTCCTCTGGGCCGGCAAGGTACGCCGGCCGAGGTGGCCTACGGCGTCCGATTTCTGGCCTCGGAAGAGGCCGGATATATTACCGGCCACGTTTTGAATATCAACGGCGGGATGTACATGGGATAAGAGCAGTGACGAGTGACATGTGACAAGTGACAAGCAGGATTTAATCGAAAGTAGAGACCGAATGGAAAGGTTTTGCCAGAACTTGCAACTTGCCACTAACAACTGCTTTTGCCCCTTGTCACTTGTCACTTGTGACTGTTAAAATATTGCGCCCCAAGAAATCCGAGGAGGACTGAACGATGGCTTCTCTTGATGAGAAGGTAAAGCAGATTATTGTTGAGCAGCTTGGAGTTGAGGAAGCCGAGGTCACACCGACAGCGCACTTTATAGACGATCTGGGCGCCGATTCGCTGGACATCGTCGAACTCGTGATGGCTATGGAGGAGGCGTTTGAAATCGAAATACCCGACGAAGACGCCGAAAAGCTCCAGACCGTCAAAGACGCCATTGACTACATTCAAGCCCATGGCAAAGGCGCGAAGAACTAGGCTGGCGCGGTGACGTTTGACAGGAGCGATTACACTTGACGCGAAGAGTTGTCGCGACGGGGGTCGGCTTGGTCAGCGCCCTCGGCGTGGGCACGGATGAAACCTGGAAGAGCATCCTGGCCGGGAAAAGCGGCGTGGGCACCATCACGCACTTTGATACCACCGGCTTCGCCTCCACTATTGCAGGAGAGGTGAAGGACTTCGACCCCCTTCTTTTTATTGAAAAGAAGGAGGTGAAGAAGATGGGGCTCTTCATCCAGTTCGCCATGGCGGCTGCCCAGTATGCCATGCAGCAATCCGGGTTGAAGATCACGCCTGAAATTGCGGAACGCACCGGCGTTTACATTGGATCGGGCATCGGTGGATTCGACGTCATCGAGCGGGAACATAAAGCCCTGCTGGCCGGCGGTCCGCGCAAGATTTCCCCATTTTTCATTCCTGCTTCCATCGTCAACCTGGCTTCCGGGTTTGTTTCCATTCGCTGGGGGGCCAAAGGACCTAATTCGGCCACTTGCACCGCCTGTTCTTCGAGCGCCCATGCTGTGGGCGATTCCTACAAGCTTATTGCCCGCTGTGACGCGGATGTGATGATCTGTGGCGGCGCGGAAGCGGCCATCACACCTCTCTCCGTGGGCGGGTTCGCCGCCATGCGCGCGCTTTCCACCCGCAACGCCGAACCCGAGCGGGCCAGCCGCCCGTTTGACGCAGACCGTGACGGCTTTGTGATTGGCGAGGGTGCGGGCATACTAATCCTCGAGGAGTTGGGCCATGCCGTCAGGCGCGGCGCGCCTATTCTGGCGGAAGTAGTGGGCTACGGAATGTCCGGGGACGCTTTTCACATTACTCAACCGTCGGAAGGCGGTGACGGCGCGGTACGCGCCATGCGCAATGCCCTGGCGGACGCCAAGGTGGTGCCGGAGCAGGTGAGTTACGTAAACGCTCACGGGACCTCAACCCCATTTAACGACCGCCTTGAAACCCAGGCCCTTAAAAAAGTCTTCGGCGAACACGCGGCCAAGATGCCGGTGAGTTCCACCAAGTCCATGACGGGACACCTGCTGGGGGGCGCGGGCGGACTGGAAGCGGGCCTTGCCGCGCTCACCATCCGCGACCAGATGATGCCACCCACCATCAACTACGAGAAGCCGGACCCCGACTGCGATTTGGATTACGTCCCCAACAAGGCGCGCGCCGGGAATATTGAGTACGCCTTATCCAATTCGTTTGGCTTTGGCGGAACCAATGCGACGTTGCTATTGAAACGATTTTCAGAATAGATGGTCCTGGATCAATGGTCGCATAATCGAGGTAAAGAAATTGGAAACTGGAAATTAGAAACTGGGAAGGCGACCGCATAGCCAGTTTCTAATTTCCATTTTCCCTTTTCCTATATCACCGGAGATTGTCTTTTGAAGATCATCGTCTGCCTCAAGCAAGTTCCCGCGCGCGATTCCATTCTCAAATTGAACAAGGCCGGGACGTGGATTGAAACCGCCGACATCAGTTTTGAAATCAACGAACCGGACATTTTCGCCCTGGAAGAGGGTCTGCGCCTTAAGGAAAAACAAGGCGGCGAAGTGGTGATCGCGCTGCTGGGTCCGGCGCGGGCGCAACAATCGATCAAGGAAGCCCTGGCCAAGGGAGCCGATCGCGCCCTGCATTTGGACGATCCCCTCTTCGAAGGGCTGGACGCCACCGGCGTGGCGCGCGCCCTGGCCCGGGCCATCGAAAGTGAAAAGCCCGATCTGGTGCTCACCGGGCTTCAATCTGACGATTTTGGCTTTGCCCAGACCGGAGTGCTTCTGGCGGAAATGACGGGGCTGCCGCACTCGACCATCATTATGGAGATTCAGGTTTCAGGGCAGGCGCTGCGGGTCAAGCGGGAGCTGGAGGCGGGCTGGTTCCAGTGGATTGACATGCCGCTCCCCGCCCTGCTGACCATTCAATCGGGCATCAATAAGCCTCGCTACGCCACCCTGAAGGGCATTATGGCCGCCAAATCGAAACCCATTCGGAAACTGGGCGCCGCCGATCTGGGCCTTAAGGCGGAAGACCTGGCGCCGCGGCAGAAAATACTTAGAGTCTATTTGCCGGTTAAGAAAGTGCAAACCGAGTTCTTGCAGGGCGGCGCGAAAGATATCGCCGCCCGGTTGGTGGACAAACTTCGGAATGAAGCGCGGGCGATTTAACCGCGAGAGGAGACGACATGTACGTACACATCTGGAGAATGAAAGGCCGCAAAAAGAGGGCGGCGGATTACGAGAAGTTCGGGATGCAAATCACGATGCCGGCCTTGAAGAAAATTCCCGGTTGCGTGGATGCCCACTTCATCAAGGTATTCGAGGCCCGTAAGCCGGAATACCTCTGGCTGGTATTCTGGCGGGACAAGGATTCGCTGGAAGCGGCGCGCACCAATCCTTCCTGGCGCGAGCAGATCAAGAAGTTTGAAGCGGGCAAGTTTTACAAGACAATTCCCCTGGAATTGGTTTGTGAATCGGTCGGATCATTCGGCGGGGCCACCGCAAGTAAACCGAAGAAAGCGAAAAAAAGCAGGAAAGCCGAACGCGCTGCAGAAGCCGAAGCGGGCGAAGCAGCAGATGCCGCCGAACCGGCTGGTGATGCCAGTCCCGCTTTCACTCCGCCGACTTTGGATGGCGAGTAGGCGACCCGCGTGCGCCTGCAAGTGGGTTGCCTTCCTTTTACATTTGCGCCGGCTCACGAGAATCCATCATGCCTGATGAATTACTGGTTTTCGCGGAACACCAGGGCGGAAAACTCTTTCGTCCCACCTGGGAGGCTCTAGCGGCGGCCCAGAGCCTTGGGCAAGATCTGGGGCTCAAAGTTTCTGCCGTGATCCTGGGCGGAAACATTGGCTCGCTCGCTTCCGAGCTTGCCCAGGCTGAGGTGGCCGAGGTTTTGGCGGCCGATTCCCCACTGCTTACCGACTACACCGCGGATGGAACGGCGCAAACGCTGGGGGCAATTATCCGCGAAAGAAAACCCCGCTTCGTGGTGTTCAGCCACACTTACCAGGTAAGAGACTTCGCGCCCAAACTTGCGGCAGCGCTCGACCGGGGGCTGGTGAGCGATTGCCTGGGTTATCGCAAAGAGGACGCGCGACTGGTTTTTGTGCGCCAGGTCTTCCAGGGAAAATTTTCCGCGGACGTGGAGTTGGCGGGTGACGCGCCCTGGCTGGTTTCCTTTCAGGCCGGAACATTTCGCGAAGATTCGGTCCGCAGGAGCGGCGCCCCGGCAAAAATCAATCCACTGGCGGTTTCGATCGCGCCGGAAAAAATCCGCACCAAGCCCGGGGAGCGTTTTCGCGAAGCCAAACAGGCGGTGGACCTCACCCAGGCGGAAATTATCGTAGCCGTGGGGCGCGGCATCAAGGCGCCGGAAAACCTCGAGCTGGCGAAGAAACTGGCGGAAGCTTTGGGCGCTGAACTCGGCGCCTCCCGGCCCATTTGCGACAGCGGGTGGCTGCCCATGGACCGCCAAATTGGAAGTTCCGGCCAGACCGTGGCGCCTAAACTTTATGTTGCCCTCGGAATCTCAGGCGCCATTCAACATCACGTGGGTATGAAAGGAGCGCGCACGGTGGTGGCCATCAATAAGGACCACGAAGCGCCCATCTTCGAGGTTGCAACTTATGGAATTGTCGGCGACCTATTCGAGATCGTCCCGCCCTTGATTGAAGAAATCAAGAAGATTAAATCTGCTTAGAACGCCTTTTTGGAATTGTCAATTATTCCCCTTTCGTTGGTGCTGGAACCGGAAAACCTAGTCTTAAGCCCAATCAATGTGCCGGCAACGCTTGCCAACTTTCTGATTATGGCGCCGCCTCCAAAATCGTGCTGAGAGCTGCCATTTTGCCTTCGCGCATTTCGCGCACAACCACGCGGACAATTTGTCCGCCACTTTTCCCGGAAATCTTGGCTCGGAAAGTTAGACCTGTCTTTTCCAAATCCTCCAACTCCGAATCGCGAAGATTGAGTTCAATCTCCTGCTGGTTGCCCTTCAGATATTTCCCGTCGTGATCAAACACGGCAACCACAAAAAGCACGTTGTTGACGTTCCGGCCTTTCTCCACTTTAAACGGCAAACTTCGAACATCCAGTTTTGTCGAAACTTCAGCCTGCTCCGACTCGGGCCCTCCATCGGTAAGATTAGTCTGGACATGAATGGGGAGGTCTTCAATAGGATCTGGGCTGAAGATCGCTTCGGAAAGTTGGTCAACAGCCTGCTTCACTGGAGAGGCTTTCTTATCGGGCGCAAAATACCCTTTGCGCGCTTGCACTTTCAGCCCTCTATTATTCGCCAAGGTGACCTTCAGTTCGTGAAAGGCCCCGTCGTTCCTAAGCCCTTGTGGGGAAAAACTGAGAATGTAAGCAATTTCCGGCGGCCTCAGTGATCTCCGAAATCCCTCCGTGAGGTCATTATTGTTGTGGAAGAACTGCCCGCCCTTTCCTTCGGCAATATCGGCTAGAGTCGCAGTAGCCTCAGCTTCGCGATTATCATCGTACATGTGGTAAACACCGCCGATTTCCCCACCTGGAAGGCGGCTACGGCTGGCATCTGCTTCCCGCGCGATCACAACCAGCCCTTTCCCGTCGAGCGCGCTGATGATCACGTGCGATCGCAGAGCGTGGTCAATTACGTGCTCCATGCGGTCACGCATGTCCAACGGCATGAAGCCTTCCGATACCAGCATGACTTGACGCTCCCCAGGCATGCGCGCCAAGCGGTCCAAAACGGAGTCGATCCCTGCGAGATTCTGGCGTGCCTGAGCCACGTACATGGTATAGGACGCCTGCGCGAACATTCGGAGACCTGGTTCGGTAACCGACCGCGGGTCCCAATGGCATTGGTTGATTGCTTGATCCCGGAGGATGCGATAAGCGTCGGAGTTCTCCTTCTCGATGATCCGGTCGGCAATAAAATCTGTGATTTCCAGACAATCTCCTTTGGAGCTCACACGTGAGTTCGCCCGAAGTTTGAATAGACCGTCATGGAGGATTTTCAGGTCATTGGTGAAATCCACCGAAACCGCCCCCGACGACGTGAATATGGCTATCCGTTCCGTCCCCGGCAAGCCGGCAATGAACTTCTCAGCAGCATCGCGCGAGCGCACAATGGTTTCAAATTCGGAATTCAAATCGTCAAAATAAAGGGCGAGAAAAGTGCGCGGTTCACCTGCATTCGACTCAGCTTGCCGGCTCGGAGGTGTCGCTGGTCCACTCGCCTCAGGCGCCAGCGGTGAGGAGACTTCGTTTCCTGGTTCTGTCTCAACTGAAAAGCCGTTGATTTCCTGCTCCTTCCGGTTATCGGCAATCCGGAAGTCCTCTTTGTGGAGTCCCGCCACCACGCGGCCGTGCGAATCTCGAACGACGGCGCGGACGATCACAACGTTGGTGCGCACCCCCAGCTTGTAAGGCTCGTTGGTTTGATTGGAAGAAGTATTGGTCCCCGCCGCCTGCTGGGCCCATATCGGCACCAAGCCGGACGCGACGATTAGAAGGTAGAAAAGACGTGCAACGAGAAGTGGTCTTTCACACTTATTCACGTAACCGATCATACCACTCTTTGCCGGATGAGGATCCGGAGGGGCGAATGGGTCATGCCTCACTGCAAATGTCTCGGCCCTGGCCGCAAATTCTCGCGGCGGCAACGGACAGGAAGCCTAAGATCTAGGGGAGGGGAATCTTTTCATATTGGAAGAGCGCGATGGAAGAAAATCCAACTGCCAGGCGAGTATGAATAGCAGGTCATTTGTCAGGCGACCATTGGAAATCCGACATCCCGGCTTTAAGAATCTTGCAGGCTCCGGCATCGAATTTCCTCACACTCTCGCCGCGCCCGCTGATGGTTTCCTCGGTAATGGAATCCACTTCAAACTTGGTTTCCAGATGGCACCAGTTTTTAACTTTTGCCTCCGTCCCTTTTTGAGAAGACCAGGGCATGTAGCTGGTGGAGGTCCCAATCCATTTATTACCGTGCCGCTTGCATTCAGTGCGGATGAACGCTCCTTGGGCCACCCATTCGCCCGGGACATTCAACCACTCGGCGCGGAAAATATCTCCTTCAACGGTCACGTGATATTGCTTGCCGGTGGTTTCCGACACCCACATATTTTGGATCCGCCCCGTTGCCGTGCGAGGATAAGGTTCCGCGTTGGTACCGGGTTTCAGTTCCTGGCCCGAGTATCCGATCAACCCGGCGGATAGGATTCCACCCGCCACGATTGCGCCTAAAAATGTTGTATGCCGGTTCAAGAAGTCCTCCACAAGACCACTTCGTTGGTTATTATGAGATGGAATGCCCTCTCTGCTTGTATCGCCTCCTGCGATGCTTGTCAACCAATAGTCTGGGCGGCCCAATCCTTACGAGAATCAGGCAGCTTAACGCGCTGGCCTAATTGTTGGAAGTTACTTGCGTATTTGATAATGAAAAAATAATATGAGGCGGTCGTTCACACACTCCGTAGTGGAAACCGGGGTGACCGCGAAAGGATGAGTAGATGAAGAAAGTCGGCTTTCGGCACGGGATAGGTGAGTGGTACGGCAGGTCATTCATTCACCTCGATCCTGCGGAACGTAAACGCTTCGCGGATGTGCAGATTTTGGATAAGAAGGATCGTCCGCCAATCGAATGTCCTTTCCGGACCATCCCTGGTCACCAGGTTATTTGTACAAAAGAAGGGGGCGTGTGCTCTATTCGACTTTATCAACAAGAAATAGAAGACGGTCCTGCCAGTGTCCCAACTGGGCAACGCGGAAATTTGGTGACTACGTGCCCTCATCGGTTCCAACAAAAAAGGGCCATCTTTAGATGGATTGGCGAAACCCTGCTAGGGCACCCTGAGCCTCTAGCTGTCAGGGAAATCGGATTTCTGGAACAAGATCCAATTGAAAACGGAGAAGCCAGTGGTAATTCGAAGGCAGGAGATGTGGGCAGAATTGACAGTGTGTTAGTCCACCCGACGCGCGACCCGATGCATTGGTGCGCCCTTGAAATTCAGGCAGTGTACTTTTCTGGCGCTTCAATGAGCAAAGAATTTAAATTGTTACGCAGCTTTAAGAAAAGGATCTTGCCTTTTCCGGCAGCGAATCGCCATCCTGATTTTCGAAGCAGCGGTCCGAAACGGCTGATGCCTCAATTACAGATAAAGGTTCCTTCCCTCAGAAGGTGGGGGAAGAAAATGGCGGTTGTCGTGGACCGAAACTTTTTTGATGCGCTCGGCAAAATGGATGATATCAAAGAAGCTTCCAACAGTGATATTGCTTGGTATGTCGTAAAGTACCACGAAAGCGACGGCCAGGTTGTTTTGAAGCCTGATTTCGTAAGATTCACCACGTTGGAGCGCGCAGTCGAAGGACTTACGGGTGGTAGTCCGGTGAGTCAGGAAGTCTTTGAGGCGCGAATCAAGGAGAAATTAGTCGGGGCCTTATCTCGCCCGAAAGCCAATCTAAGTTCCGACCAATAAGTAATTCGGTCATCTTTGTGTGGTGTGTGTTCTTCATTGTAATCGCCTGCGAATGAAAGCCAAATTCATTCGCAAGTTTGAGAATTGGTCCGGTGTTATCATAAGTCATCAAAAACTCCCCCGCGAGGCGCTTTACTAGACTAAAGAGATAACGATCATCAATCTCTGAATGCTTGTAGAGGCGTCGCCCAGCTTTTGTATAGGGGGGGTCGATAAAATATGCCACAGTTGGGCGACTGGCATTTTTCTCAAGATAATTGATGCCGTCGCCCTCAATGAATTGGATTCTACTTTTTACAGTAACAATGGCCCGGATTCGTTTACCCAAAGTCTCAGGATACCAACGGGATGCGATTCCATTTCCATTTTCTCCGCGCTTCATTAATCCTGCACCTGGAGCAAGGATTCCACCGCGCTGAACTCTGTTACGGACAATTGTTGCGAACGCTCTTTCCCACAGCGAGAGGCTTGATGACTCAATAACTCTCCTAGCAGATGCTGAGGTCAATTTAAAATTGACAATTCGTTCTGCAAGCCAATTCCCCCTCCCATTGAGAATCGTTTGCCAAACAGCAGCGATGTCCGAGTCTAATTCGACCAGAGTTACTCTCTCTGCTAGTTGTTCAAAGGCTGCCGTCAGGCCTATGATCCCACCGCCTGCGAACGGCTCGATTAGTTCTTCAATTGGAGAGGGCAGACTCTTAAGCCATAGGCGAGCGTATGGCACCAGCCAAGTCTTACCGCCAGGATAACGGAATGGACTTCGCTGGGGAACAGAAGCGACGTTAACTATCCTTAATGGTTTGGCCACTTGAAAAATCCGCTCCATAAGGTCATACACCGTTGGTTCAAAAATTTCAAGTTGGCGCTGCGAGTAGTGGCGGCTCATTTTTTCTCGCGACAGACGGGCACTTGTTTGCCTTAAACAGGTTTTTCGTCAGATTTATTGCCCCGCTTGAATGAAATTTCTCTCAGACGCCTAAAGATAATTGAATAGGATGGTTGGGGATTGCCCGAATTATCGGATACCTCAATGACTGCCACGCTTCGCGAATCGCGCGCACCTGTGCTACGATGAAAGTGTCGGAGTGCCACGGCGACCGCTGGCGAAGCGGGCGGCGAGGTCCACTGGATTCTGAAAGCAGGACCGAATTCCCGAGACCAACCGGATGACCGAAGAGAAAAACTTAAACTCCGAATCCCTGCCGGTCAATCGAACCGGGGGGCGTCCCCGAATATTGAGCGGCATGCGCCCTACGGGCAAGCTCCATTTAGGCAACCTGGTGGGCGCCCTGCAAAATTGGATTGCGCTCCAGGACCAGTATGAAAGTTTTCACTTTGTGGCCGACTGGCACATGCTCACCACGGATTATGCGGACACCTCCTGCCTCCAGAACAATATCCAGGAGATGGTAACGGATTGGCTGGCCGCCGGACTCGATCCCAACAAGGCCACTTTTTTCATTCAATCGCGTCTTCCCGAGCACGCTGAGCTGCATTTGCTATTTTCCATGGTGACGCCGCTCGGGTGGCTCGAGCGTGTGCCGTCGTATAAGGAGCAACTGGATCAAATCAAGGATCGCGATTTGACCAATTACGGCTTTCTGGGTTATCCGGTCTTGCAGGCCGCGGATATCTTGATGTACAAAGCTGACGCCGTTCCGGTTGGCGAAGACCAGGTTCCGCACGTGGAACTGACTCGCGAAATTGCCCGGCGCTTTGACAATATTTATGGATCGATTTTTCCCGAGCCAAAAGCATTGCTGACGCCAACTCCCAGACTTCCGGGTACCGATGGACGCAAAATGTCCAAGAGCTACAACAATGCGATTTTTCTTTCCGACCCGCCTGAAGTCGTATCCAAGAAACTGGCGACGATGATCACCGACCCGGCCCGCAAGCGGCGCAGCGACCCAGGAGATCCGGACAAATGCCCCGTGTTCGATTTGCATAAGGTCTATTCAACCGGGGAAGTGATTGCGCGCGTCAATAAGGAGTGCAGGACGGCGGAAATTGGATGCCTGGACTGCAAGAAACTGGTGGCCGAGCGCGTGAATCAGACTCTGGCGCCCATCCAGGACCGCCGCAAACCTTTTGAAGAAAACCCGCAGCGTGTTTGGGATATTCTGGAAGAAGGCACCCAGCGCGCCCGCCAGGTAGCGCAAGCCACCATGAGCGAAGTGCGGGCGGCGATGAACCTGGTCTAAGACGGAAAATGGAAATTGGAAAACCGAAACTGGATCCGGAATCGGAAATGACGGTTTCAAAAATCATGATTTCCTTTTTCGAATTTCCAGTTTCCATTTTCTAATTTCGAGTTTCACTTCTTCACAGCCATGGACGAAATTTCTCAACCCACTCCTGAAATTCCAGTTTCCGGCGAGGCCCCGGGTACCTCAGCCAAGCGGGCCACGCGCGCCGGTGAACCGGCGCCGGCGGTGAAGCTTGAAATCTACGAAGGCCCGCTCGATTTGCTTCTGGATTTAATCCGCAAACAACAGATTAATATTTACGATATCCCCATCGCCAAAATCACCAAACAGTACCTGGACTACATTCATCTGCTGGAGGAAATGAACATCGACGTGGCGGGCGAATTCATTTTCATGGCGGCCACCCTGATTTACATCAAGTCGCGCATGTTGTTGCCGCCCGACCCCACCGCGCCGCCGGAGGAGCAGGAAGATCCGCGCACCGACCTGGTTCACCGCCTGCTCGAACACGAGCAATTCAAGAACGCGGCGCAAATGCTCGCTTCCAAGCGCATGGTGGAAGACGCCGCCTGGTCGCAGCCCGGAATCGGCGAATTTGTGGAGGCCGAGGATGAGCCGGGATTCACCGTCACGGTGTTTGACCTGGTTGCGGTTTTCCGTGAAATCATCGAGCGCGCCAAAAAACGGCCGCAGATGGAGATCCATCGCGAGCAAGTGAGCGTGGCGCAGATGGTGGAGCATGTGAAGGCGGTGCTTGCCGCCAACCCTCATCCCGTGCGCCTGGACGACCTTTTTGCCGGATACGTCGCGCGCCAGGCGCTCATCGCGCTGCTGCTGGCGCTGTTGGAGATGGTCCGGCTGCACGCCATTATCCTGCGCCAGAAGGATTTGTTCGCACCCATCGTTGTGCACAAGAACAAGCGTCTTGAGGAAATCATGTCGGGCGTGAGCATAGCTCAGCTTGAGGCCAGCTTTGAAGAAATTGCCGAACCCAACGGTGAACCTCCGACCACGGATAACGGAAGCCATGCTGAATGACGAAACTTTGAAAGCGGTGATCCAGGCCATAATTTACGTGGCACCCGAGCCCGTCTCGCTCGACGCCATTGTGAAGTCATTGGAGGGCGAAGAGCGCGAACGGGTGAAGGCCAAGCTCAACGAGCTGGTGGCGGATTTCGAGCGGCCCGAGCACGGAATCGAAATCCGGCAGATCGCCGGCGGTTACAAATTTTCCTCCAAGCCGGAACACCACGAGGTGGTGCGTAAATTTGTGAAGAGCCTCAAGCCGCTGGTCCGCCTCTCCAAGCCGGCGCTTGAAACGCTGGCCGTGATCGCCTACCGCCAGCCGGTGACTCTGCCGGAAATCGACCAGATTCGCGGTGTGGACTGCGGCGGCGTGATTCACACCTTGCTTGAAAAAAAACTGGTGGTTACGGCGGGTCGAAAGAACGTGGTGGGCCGCCCCATTCTGTATCGGACGTCGCGCGACTTCCTGGTCCACTTTGGATTGAAAGATGTGGGCGACCTCCCATCGTTGCGCGAGTTTGAGGAAATGGCCCGCCAGGCGCTGGGTTCGGATTTGCTCCTGCCGGCGGAATTGGCTGGCGATGCCCAGCCATTAACTCCAGGCGATGGAACCTCAACCCCCGGGCAGGAGGATATGGTTCCACCAGCCAGTGCTGACGAATCGGCTGAAGCCAGTGGGACAAGAGATGCTTCGAACGAAGAGCCCAACGAATAGAGCAAGCTAGTCTTCATTCCATGCAAGAACGTCTGCAAAAAATTATCTCCACCGCCGGCATCGCATCCCGCCGCAAGGCGGAAGAGTTCATCACCCAGGGCCGCGTGAGCGTGAATGGGCACATGGTCACGGTGCTGGGAACTAAAGCCGATCCCGACCGCGATCACATTCGTGTGAACGGCAAACTGATTCGCATTCAGGAAAAGCGTGTCTACCTGCTGCTCAACAAACCGCCGGGATACGTTTCAACGCTCAATGATCCGGAAAACCGCCCCACCGTAATTGCACTTCTGAAAGGCATTCGCGAGCGCGTCTATCCTGTAGGCCGGTTGGACTACGCCTCGTCGGGATTGCTGTTGCTCACCAACGACGGCGAGTTAGCCAATCTGATGATGTCACGCGCGTCGGAATTTCCGCGCACCTATCACGTGAAATTGGAAGGCGCTCCCGCGGCGGGTGGCCTCGAAAAACTCAAGCAGGGCATTCCCCTGGATGGCCGCCGCACGGCTCCCGCCCAGGTCAAAGTGCTGGCCTCGCGCACCGAGCGCGCCAAACCGTGGTATGAAATCACCCTCACCGAGGGCCGTTACCACCAGGTGCGGCGAATGTTTGAGCGCATCGGCCAGGGAGTGCTAAAGTTGAAACGCGTTCGCATTGCGTTTCTCACCGACGAGGGCTTGCCGCTCGGCCAGTTCCGGCATTTAACTTCGCACGAAGTGGCGCGCCTCAAAGAATGGAAGCCGGCAGGAAAACAACGCAGAACGATGATTGATGAACGCTGACCTTTAAGAAAGTTCATCCTTCGTGATTCATCGTTCATCATTTCTTGGACTATGCCGCGATCGCCCATCTACGAACTCCTTCCGCCCTGGTCGAACCGCATTCGGCCCTACCCTCCCGGTAAACCGCTGGAGGAGGTCGAGCGCGAACTGGGCCATTCCGCCATCAAGCTGGCTTCCAACGAAAATCCCTATGGCGCATCCCCCAAAGCGGTGGAGGCGATCGAGAAGTCTCTGCGCAGCATCAATCTCTATCCGGATGGAAATGGGTATTATCTTCGCAAGAAACTCGCGGAGGTGCATCATCTCGAAATGGAACAGGTGATCTTGGGGGCCGGCTCCACCGACCTCCTCGAGCTCGCGGCCAAGACTTTCCTGACCGGCGGAGATGAGGCCATTACTTCAGAATCCGCGTTCTATATCTATCAGCTTGCTATCGATGAGATGGGCGCCGGCCTGGTGCTGGTGCCCATGCGCGACATGACGTTTGATCTACCCGGCATCGAGCGCGCGGTGACGCAACGCACCAAGTTGATTTACCTTGGAAACCCCAACAACCCCACGGGCACCATGTTTACCGCCTCTGAGCTCGACCGCTTTCTGAACGCCCTTCCGCCCCGCATCCTGGTGGTGCTCGACGAGGCCTACCACGATTACGTGCGGCGGCCGGATTATTCCCATGCCTTGGATTATGTTCGCAACGGCAGAAATGTTCTTGTCCTGCGAACCTTCTCCAAGGTGCACGGCCTGGCCGGCCTGCGCATCGGTTACGGGATGGGACACCGCGAGCTGATTGAAAGTCTGAACCGCATTCGCTCGCCCTTCAATGCCTCAAGCCCCGCGCAAGCCGGCGCCCTGGCCGCTCTGGATGACCGGGAACATGTGGCCCGTTCGGTGGAATCGAATCTCACCGAAATGAAATTTGTCACGGAGGAGTTGACCCTGGCAGGAGTGCGGTATACTCCGTCGGTCGGCAACTTCCTCCTGATCGATACGGGGCGGGATTGCGAGGAAGACTTTGCCCGGCTCCTTCACGAAGGAATTATCGTTCGGCCCATGAAGCTTTACGGATTTCCGACGTCTCTCCGGGTGACCATCGGAACGCACGCGGAGAACGAGAAATTCCTGGAGGCGTTGCGGCGCGTATTGACGGCGCCGGCGCGAGTGGAACGTTGAGTCACCGCCGCCGCGCCTTCGGACATCGCCAATTGATCAAGCGCCGCAATAAGTTGATTTCGATGAGTAGTTTTCTCGGGAATGCCGGTACAAAATGAATTGAGGTGTCCCCATGAGGCACGCGAACGTTATAACCCATTCAAGCCATGTCCGGGAGCGGCGCTGGAGCCATTCCGCTCATTCGGTCTCGGACGAAATCTCGAATATCCTTGAACGGTACCACACTCTGGTGGTAGTGGGATTATCTTCAAAACCTTCCAGGCCAAGCAACGGCGTGGCCGCCTACATGAAAGCGCGCGGCTACCACATTATTCCCGTGAATCCGAACGAAAAAGCCGTGCATGGCGAGAAGGCGTATGCTTCGCTGGAAGACGTTCCCGGACCCATCGAGGTGGTTGTTGTCTTCCGCAGCCCGAAACACGTGCCCGAGGTGGTGGAGAGTTCGATTCGCGCGGGCGCCAAAGTGGTTTGGATGCAGGAGGGCGTTGCCCACGAGGCGGCCGCTCGCCGCGCGCGTGAATCCGGCGTGCAGGTCATTCAGGACCGGTGCATCTTGAAGGAATACGCCAAGCGATTTGTGGCGAATGGAATCTGAGAAGAAATTATGAATTTAGAATTAAAACCGAATTAGAAAAGGGAAAGTAGAAAATAGAAGGTGATAGAATTCGGACTCCCCCAAGATTCGAGGCGAAATCCGGCTTTCCTCTGCATGTTCTTAATTCATAATTCTTATTTCATAGTTTGTTTGCTGCGGTTGCTTTCTCGCTGGCCAGAAGTATTTTCTTCCGATCCAATCCCCACCCGAATCCTCCCAGGCTTCCATTTTGCTGGATCACGCGATGGCACGGGATGACCACAGCCACGGGATTGGTTCCGCAGGCGTGGCCCACGGCGCGCGCGCCTTTGGGCCGGCCAACCACCCGGGCAATCTCACCATAAGATTGTGTTTTGCCGTAGGGGATCGCTCGCAGCGCTTCCCACACTTTGCGCTGAAAGGCTGAGGCCTGAATATCCAACGGAAGATCGAGAATAGGCTGATGCCCTTCCAGATGGCGAAGGACGGCGGCGCTCCATTCCTGCAAACCCGAATCGTCGCGCTTGATATCGGCGGCGGGAAATTCGTCGCGCAGGCCCGACTCGAGTTCGTCATCGCACTCGCCCATGGTTACACGGCAAACGCCACGGTCCGTGGCGGCCAGCAACAGCAAGCCGAGCGAACCCTGGGGGCCCGCCGGACATTTCAAAACGGTAAAGCGGATCCGCGCGCCTTCGCCTCCGCGGCGATATGTGGCTGGCGTCATTCCGAGTTTCTCCGGCGCGCGCTCGTACAAGCTCCTGCTCGATCCATACCCAGCATCGTACATGGCTTCGGTCACGTTATTTTTCTCCTTAAGATTTTTTTTCAGACGGTCCAGCCGCCGCGCGTCCGCGTACTGGCGCGGGGTGATGCCCATGACGCGTTTAAAGGTTCGCTGAAGATGATAAGGACTGCCTCCCAAGCGGGCGGCGAGTTCTGTCAGGGTGAGCGTGCCATCGGAATGCTCATCTATGGCGCGGCAAATCGCGCGTACTTTGTCGATGGCCGGGTGGTCCGAGATTGGTTCACCAGGCCTGCATCGCCGACAGGCGCGAAAGCCGGCGTCCTCTGCTGCCTCAGGCAGGTTGAAGAACACTACATGTCGCCGGTTGGGCCGCCTGCTGGGGCACGATGGCCGGCAATAAATACCGGTGGAGCGGACGGCAAAAACAAAAGCGCCGTCGAAGCGCGAATCGCGCGCCAATACCACTTCCCATTTCTTATCCCGCGGCTGACGATGGTGTTTTTCGTGTTTCACTTGCCTGTTCCCTTCGGTGCTTATTTCACTTTCCATCTTAAAACACGGCAAAGCGCGAATCTATCCGAAGATTGCGGTCAAAGTGAAAAAGTCAAAAGTCGAAAGTTGAAGGTCAAAAGATGAGAAAAATAAGAACCCTTCGCTCTTGGTTCTCAACTGCCTCCTTTGTTATCACCTTTCGCAAACTTCTTCTTCCACTCTTCAATCACCAGCATTTTTTCTTTGAGCCTTTTTTCAAAGCCTTCATCGGTGGGGCGGTAATAGCGGCGGTCCTTGAGGTTGTCAGGCAGGCACTGCATATCGGTGAGTCGGTCGGGAGCATGATGGGCGTACTGGTAATTCTTCCCGTAGCCGAAATTCGCCATCAGGCCGGTGACGGCGTTGCGCAAATGGAGCGGCACTGACTCGGCCACGGTTTTTTGCGCGTCGGCCGCGACCTCGCCATATCCAACGTATAGCGCATTGGACTTGGGCGCCAGGGCCAGATAGACCGCGGCTTCCGCCAGGGCGAGGTTTCCTTCCGGCATTCCAACGAAATGCGCGGCCTGCATGGCGGCCACCGCAACTTCCAGCGCGCGCGGATCGGCCAAGCCGATATCTTCGGAGGCCATCCGAATCAGGCGGCGCGCGATATAAAGCGCGTCTTCTCCGGCCTCGAGCATTCGGCCCAGCCAATAGAGCGTGGCGTCGGCGTCCGAGTTGCGCACAGATTTGTGCAGCGCCGAAATCAGGTTGTAATGCTCCTCGCCCGCCTTATCGTAGAGCAACATCTTGCGCTGGATGGCGTCTTCAATCACGCTTTCGGTAATCAAGGCGCGCCCCTGCTCGTCGCGCGTGGCAGCGGAAGCGGCGGTCTCGAGCGTGTTGTAGGCGGCGCGGGCGTCACCGTTGGAAAAGATGGCAATCTGTCGCAATAATTCCGGCGAGATTGTCAGTCGCTCGCCACCGAGGCCGCGCTGTTCGTCCTGGAGGGCCCGCTCGAGCAAAGTGATGACCTCGTCGGTGGAAAGCGGGGACAGCATGTAGACTTTGGCGCGAGAGAGCAAGGCCGCAATCACTTCAAAGGACGGGTTCTCGGTGGTAGCGCCGATCAGGACGATGTCCCCGCGCTCGACGTATGGAAGGAAGGCGTCCTGCTGCGCTTTGTTGAAGCGATGGATTTCGTCGATAAAGAGAATAGTGCGCCGGCCGAAGGCGCGGCCCTTTTCCGCCGCTGCCATCACGTCCTTGATTTCTCGGATGCCGGAGAGCACGGCGCTGAAGCGAACAAAATCGCTCTTGGTTTTCTTGGCGACAATCATCGCCAGCGTCGTCTTGCCCGACCCCGGCGGTCCCCACAAAATCATCGACCCCAGCTCGTCCCGCTCGATTTGTTTGCGCAGCGGTTTTTCCGGGCCCAGCAGGTGAGCCTGGCCTACGTACGCTTCCAACGTCTCGGGCCGCATGCGGTCAGCCAGCGGGCGGCGGGAGCCGGCCTTTTCATCGGTCATTTGGGTGTCAAAAAGACCCATGGGGCAATTGTGTGATCGGACGATTAAGTGATTGAGCGATTGAGGTAGAAACTGGAAAATTGAAACTTGAAATTAGAGATTGAAATCGTCGCCTCGCTCTCAATTTCCATTTTCCAGTTTCCATTTTCACGTTTCGATGTCCGCCCCAACGCTCACATTTTCTTAAATCCGCGTTGCCGCGCCGCTTCGTAAAGAAAAATTCCCGCGGCAGTCGCTGCGTTCACAGAATCCATCCCCGGGCGAATGGGAATGCTTAAGAGCAGGTCGGCATCGCGGATGAATCCTTCCGGCAGCCCACTTCCTTCCCTCCCGATCAAGAAGGCAATCGAACCTTTGAGGTCCGCTCGGTGGAGGGCGTGCGGACTCTCGCGGTCCAAGGCCACAATGCGAACCCCGGCGCCTTGGAGCTGCTTGAAAAGAGCGGCTGCTTCGAGCCCGGGGAAAATGGGAAGGTGAAAAATCGCGCCCGCCGACGAGCGTGTGGCTTTGGGATTAAACGGGCTCACCGTTTCTTTCAGTGTCAGCAGGGCGG
Source organism: Terriglobia bacterium (assembly GCA_035308965.1). GTDB lineage: Bacteria > Acidobacteriota > Terriglobia > UBA7540 > UBA7540 > DASYXZ01. The sequence goes on from DATGFN010000062.1 coordinate 154,729, forward strand.
TTGCGCCCAGCGCTTGGGCGCTCCGCATCATGGTGCCTAGATTTCCGGGATCCTGCACGCCGCAAGCGACAAGAAAGAGGGCGTCATGATGACTGAGCAGCGCATCAAGATCCCCGGTCTTGAGTTCCACCAGCGCCGCAATCCCTTGCGGGCTTGGTGTGGCGGCAACGCGGCTAAACAGGCCGTCCGGCACAACGGCCACTTCAGTTCCCCCCGGCAGCCGTGTCAACAGGGATTGAAATTTGTTGGCTGCAGTTTCGCTCACAAGGACGCTCTGGGGCGTAACGTTTGGTCCCGCGGTCAGTGCCTCTTCCAGCGAGTGCGGGCCTTCGATGGCGAGCCATCCCTCGCGGGTTACACCTTCTGCCAGGGCGTGGCGGAAAAGTTTAAGCAACGGGTTGGCGGTGCTGTTGATCTCTCGATGTACATTCCGCGCAGAATTTCGTTCCACCATGCGTCCCAACGGCCTCCAGTGGGAGCTTAAACCGCCTAGCCATTGGAGTCGAGGGCTGAATTTCCAAAAAAAAGGCCGCTCGGAAAAAATCCGAGCGGCCCGGCTAGCACCAAGAAAAGGCTTATTGGACTTTCAAAGTCACTTGGACAGAGTGAGACAAGCTTCCGCTGGTCCCCGTGATGGTCAAAATAGAAGTTCCAGTGGGTGTCGGCTTGACGGTCTTTACTGTAAGTGTTGAACTCCCATGTCCCGCAACCGAGGCTGGCGAGAAACTCGCGCTCGCGTGCGCTGGCAGGCCGCTGACACTGAACGCTACGTTACCCGTAAATCCGTCTGAGGATGTCACCGTTATTGTGTCATTGGCGGACGATCCACGCGTGACCGTCAGAGTGGGTGAGGATGCGCTGATCGAGAAGTCGCCGGTGGAAGTTACTACTAGCGTGACTTGGGTAGTATGCGTCAAAGTGCCGTCCGTCCCGGATATCGTCACCGGGTAGCTGCCTGGAGTTGTCCCAGTGGCAACAAAGAGGGTCAGCGTGGAGGTGGGGAAGCTCGGGCCTGTCACCGGGTCTGGATTAAAGCTGGATGTCACCCCGGCCGGCAAAGTGCCAGTGCTGAGAGTCACCGTACCGGAGTAGCTGTTGATGGAGCTCACGGTCACGGTATACCCCGCGTTTCCGCCTTGGACAACGGATTGCGAGGTGGGTGAAGCGCCAATGGAAAAGTCAGGCTTCGGGGGTTGGCCGCACGTAGGAAACTTGAACGAAGCAATACGCGTATTCCAATTGAACGAGCCCGTGTAGGGCAGGTATTCGTTGGTGTACCAAAAAGTGCAATCGTCTGTGGGATCCACGCTCATGGAACTGTAATCGCCCCAGCGACTCAGGTTGCCTCCAGATTGCGACCCAGGTCCGGCATAAATAAGGTTTTCCGATTCCATAGTTCCAGATGCGTCGGAAGGGACGCGGCCGGTATAGAAAATCGCCGGGTTGATTGAGCTGCTTGACTCGCTATAGCCCACAGCAATGTCGCCGGAATGATCCATGGCAATCGAGCCCATCCACCGGTACTTGCTGTCCGGAGCGAAAGTGCCCTGCTGAAAAATTGTGGGTGTGGAGTTAGGCGTGCGAATTTCATACCAGCGGACTCCGACGGAGGAACCCGCCGTCACTGAATGATTGACCACCAGCGATTCGTGATCGCCAAAATTCCGGTAGGCGAATCGATACATCAATCGGTCGGCTAGGGAATCGAGTGTCTGGGATGTCCCAGCCTGTGGGATGCAGGTGCCGCCACCGCACGCCGGGCTGAATGCTGCTACCGCAACGTTCGTTGGGCCAGTAAAAGTGGAGTTATTGCTGTTGACAAAATCCACATGAAACTTCCAAAAATTGAGTGAATTTGAGCCGAAATTGACGAAGAAAGCCGGCTCGCCTGCAGGCGGCGCCGTGGTTCCATCGACATCAGAGGGCAAAAGGCTGCCATATCCAGAATTGAAGCACTGCATTGATGCGGTGGCGCCATTCAACATTTTATTTCGGTCAAATGCGCAGGCAGCATTGCCCAGGAACCTGTTTCCATTAAACATGTTGAAAGTGCCGTAGTAAGCGTCGGACCAAATGCCGAACTTGGGATAATCAGGAAAATTGCCGCTTGGAGCGGCGAATTGATACAGGTTGTATGCTCCCAAGGCGTCTGAAGTCTGGGAAACAGCAATACATATGGCGTAGGGATTGCTGAAAACCGGTTGAGACAGGAACCAGCGGTTTGCCAGTTTGTCGTATTGCGCGATGATGTCGCCGCTATTGGAAGAAGCGCAAGCACCGCCCAGGTTGGCGAAAAGCGTATTGCCAGCGACAGGCCCTTTCAGAAGCGCGCCCGTGGACTTGTCATAAACCGCAAATTCCACATTCACCCATTGAACATACTGCGTAGCGCCCACGGCGCCATTCGTGTCTGGGGGCGCATACCCATTTGCGCTCACACCGTCAAAATTATTCCCCGCCGTCGTTCCCACCAGTGGGCCGGAGGATGTTTGCAAAACAGGATCGGGTGCTGCATTGCGAATTTCATTGGGTGTAGTGGGCCGCATAGGGACCACGTTGCGGCCATTTGAGCCCAGGAACGTGTCGGTTCTAACCGCCCTTACGGGAGGCGACACAGCATGGTTCACTTCGTTGAATACATCGGGGTGAACCTGGACGTCCTGACCCATTATAGAAATATTTGCTGAAATGAAAACTGCAAAACTGCAAGCCACCACACTCGCCAGCTTCCTGACCATGGTTCCTCCGGGGAAATTCGCTCCAAGAGAGCTTAATTTTGATTTTGGTCCAATTAAATAAGTTGCATCACGAAAACGAAAGACCTCTTGATCATAAGGGCAAAAAGCCTGGAACGCAATGGCACTTCAGTACCACATCCGCCTGTGGCTTAACTAGCTTATTATGTTAAAGATGCAAAGTAGTGTGTTATTACAATTGGAGCGAACTCGGCACCCTAATCCCTTTGGTAACCACCTGAAGGAGCGATCGTAAATTTCCTCATGCTTCAATGTCCTAATTGATTCACGCCCAGACTTATCCTTCGCTTGGAGCTTACATGGCCCTTACACGCGTTCGGCCAACTTGATTCAAGATTCCGCCATCATACATTCCAGTGCAATACAACTTCCTGAAGGATCGGTTGATGCAAGTTTCCGCGCGCGCTGGCACGATGAATACTGCAATTTTGGACGGAGGATGAACCAATGAAAAGAATTTTCGCGTTTGAAAAGATGGTGCCATTCGGTCTGGCACTCGTTTTCTGTGCACCCTTCATGTTGGCCAAGAATCCGTCAAAAACGGTTGATTACTCCGGCAACTGGGCTCTGGATTTCTCCCAAACTAAAAATCCGCCGGCAGGTTTGCAGGATTACAGCATGGCGGTAAAACAGGATGGCCACCAAGTGAAGGTGGACACGTCGCTGCAAGGTAATTTGCAGCCTGCCGACAATTCGAACCAGTATCCCGGTTCCGGAGGTGGCGGCTATCCTGGTGGGAGAAGGGGTGGAGGTGGCATGGGAGGAGGCATGGGGCGCATTGGCATGCCCATGCCGGGTGGCGGTGGCATGGGGATGCCGGGAGGTGGAATGGGTATGCCCGGCGGTGGAGGTGGTGGTGGCCGCGGTGGAAGGTCGCGTCCCGATGATCGTATGGGTGGGAATCCTGCCGCCTACAAACTCTATCCCCAGACGGCTGTATATAATTTAGATGGCTCGGAAACAAACGCGCAGTTCGGCGACCAGGACTCGACTGCTGCGACTTCGAAAGCTGAATGGGGCAAGGATGGAGAATTGAAATTCTCCCTTGTCGGAAAAGACGACTCCGGCCAGAAGAGTAGCAAGGTCGAGGTGAAAGACCAGTGGAAACTTTCGGAGGATGGGCAGACGCTGAAAGTCGAACGCTCGGTCCATTCGCCGGAAGGTTCCGGCACCGTGCACCTTGTCTTTCACAAACAAGCTGCCGACGCTGCCAAGGCGGCTGATCCAGCGCAATAGGAATTGAATAACCTAAATCCGCAGGCCATCGCAAGGTTCTTCCGCTGATGCGCCCTAACGAATCTTCATGACCAGGAAAAGAAAAAAGAGATTTGCCGCTGTACTCAAGGGAACTTCTTTGTTCAAGCCCGCAGGGTGGCAAAGTCTTTGCCTATTGCTGGGCATCGTTTCCCTGCTTTTTTTGGGCGAGTTAATGCGAAGCCAGCAACCGCCCACCATTTCCAGTGAAGTCAATGTAGTGAACGTGCTGGCCACGGTGCGGACGAAGCATGGAGAGATCGTTCGCAACCTGACCAAAGACGATTTCGTTCTGGAAGAAGATGGCCGTCCCCAAACCATCAAATACTTCACCCACGAAAGCGATCTCCCTCTCACCCTCGGCTTGCTGGTGGACACCAGCATGAGCCAGCGTCGCGTGCTGGACCAGGAGCGCAACGCCAGCCAGATTTTTCTGGATCAAGTTCTGCGGGTGGATAAGGACCTGGCCTTTGTGATTCATTTCGATCGGGAAGTGGAGCTCTTGCAGGATCTGACTTCGTCCCGGCAAAAATTACAGGCGGCGCTCGCCCTGTTGCAAACACCGCAGCGCGCCGAAGAAAGAGTGAGCAGTGATTCTGACCCTTATCCCGGCTCGCGCAGGGGGGGCGGAGGAGCCGGCGGTGGAGGCGGCACTCTGCTCTATGACGCTGTCTATCTGGCGTCGAACGAACTGATGACCAAGCAAGTGGGCCGCAAAGCGCTTATTATCCTCTCCGATGGAGTGGATCGCGGCAGCAAGAAAACTCTGGCCACCGCCGTCGAAGCTGCCCAGCGCGCGGACACTCTCGTCTACTCCATCCTATTTACCGATGAGGACGCCTACAACCGGCGTGGCTTTGGTGACGGAGGGATGGGAAGAATGGGTGGAATGGGGGGCGGAATGGGCCGGCGCGGAGGCGGGCGCGACAGGTACCCGCAGGAAGAGCGTCCGGATGGCAAGAAGATTCTGGAGCGAATTTCCAAACAAACGGGCGGACGCCTTTTCGAGGTTTCTAAGAAGCAGGCGATCGATCAAATCTACGACCAAATTCAAGAGGAATTGCGCAACCAATACAGCATCGGCTATACACCCAACCCTCCCAATGCAGGAGCGGGCTATCACAAGATTGCGTTGACCACTAAAGAGAAAGACCAAATTGTACAGGCCCGGGATGGTTACTACTCTGGGCGATAAATTCACGGAATCTCCAGGCTTGAAATAAGAATCTTTCAAAGTTATTCCCCATCTCATTCCATTGCGATTCGGCGCAACCTCGATGCATACTGAGGTTTCTGACACGTGCGGGTCAGACGAGTCCAGATGGCGAATCCCAGGCTAAAGCTGCTGAGCGTAACGATTGTTTTGGCAATGGCTGGAGCGTTTGAAACCCAGCAAACTCATATCTCCCATGCCGAGCAAAAGTCCAACGTAACAGACACTACCTTCTACGCGGATGTCCTCCCCATCCTCCAACGACATTGCCAGGGTTGCCACCGGCAGGGGGAAATCGCGCCTATGCCCCTGGTAACCTACGGGCAGACTCGGCCATGGGCTGGGAGAATCCGTGATGTGGTCCGGGAAAAAACGATGCCGCCCTGGTTTGCCGATCCGAAATGCGGACGCTTCTCGAACGATCCCTCGCTTAATGCAGAGGAGATTAAAACTTTATCGAATTGGGCTGACGCGCATGCGCCCGCCGGCAATCCACGCGACGCCCCACCGCCGCCCCATTGGGCTGACGGCTGGATCATTCCAAAACCCGATTTCATTCTTCAGATGCCGAAGGCGGCAGCACTCCCCGCGCATGGGGACGTGGATTACACCTACGAAATTGTCCCCACAAATTTCACCGAGGACAAGTGGGTGCAAATGTCGGAGATTCGCCCGCAGCGCCGCGACCACGTTCACCACGCCGTGGTTTACGTTCGCCCTCCGGATTCCCATTGGTTGCGGCAGGCGCCAGTGGGCGTCCCGTTTACGGCCATGAGTTTGAAAAGTCCGCAGGAGCGGCACGACGCGGAATGGACGGACAGCGATTGCCTTCTGGTTTACGCGCCCGGAAGTTCTCCCGACCAGTGGCCGGAAGGCATGGCAAAGCTTATTCCGCGCGGGTCGGACCTGGTATTCCAGATGCACTACACCACGAGCGGCCGCGCCGCCAGTGACCGGACGAGCATCGCCCTCGTTTTTGCAAGGGTGCCGCCCAGCCAGCGGGTGCTGACCTTGCAGTTGACCAATGACCGCTTTGTGATTCCGCCGCGCGATCCCGACTATCGCGCCGAGGTTCACGGCACGTTGCCGAATGACGCCACTTTGCTCAGCTTTTTCCCGCACTTGCACTTGCGGGGAAAGCGGTTTGAGTACAACATTATTCAGCCGGATGGAAAAATCATCGAGACCCTGTTGCGCGTCAACTACAATTTCTACTGGCAGCTGAGCTATCGCCTGGCGCAGCCGCGCTTCTTGAAAGCAGGGACGGAGCTCCAAGCCGTCGCTTGGTTTGACAACTCAGCGGGGAACCCGCACAATCCCGACCCCAACGTCAGCGTCACCTGGGGCGACCAGACTTATGACGAAATGATGGTGGGCTTTTTTGACGTGGCGGTACCGGCGGGTCTCGACAAACAGCATTACTTCATACGTCGCAACAGCCAATAACGGGCAGGGGCAGGCGCTTCAGGCAGTTTGGCCGTTCAGTCGGCTGCGTCAAAAATTTATTACCAAGGAGAAGCTGATCATGAGACTCGGTTGGATTGGACTGGGCAACATGGGCCTGCCCATGGCCCGAAATCTGTTGAAATCGGGCCATGAAGTAATTGTTTACAACCGCACTCGCAGCCGCGCGGAATTGTTGCATGCCGACGGCGCGATTGTGGCTGACTCACCCACAGACGCCGCGGCTGCGCCCATCGTGGCCACCATGGTGGCGGACGATGGGGCGCTCGAAGACATTATTTTCGGATCAGGTAAAGTCCTGGCGACGCTGGCGCGCGGCGCAACCCACGTTTCCATGAGCACCATCAGTGTGGCCTTGTCGAAACGCCTGGCGGAGGCTCACGCCGGCGCAGGACAAGCGTATGTATCCGCGCCCGTCTTTGGCCGTCCCGAGGCTGCGGCGGCGGCAAAACTTTTTGTGGTCGCCTGCGGTCCAGGCCCGGTCGTCCGCGCCTGCCAGCCGCTCTTCGATGCGGTGGGGCAGCGCACTTTTGTGATGAGTGAAGATGCGGGCGTGGCCAACGTCATCAAGCTGATTGGCAACTTCCTGATTGCCTCCACCATTGAAAGTTTTGGCGAGGCCTTCGCCCTGGCGCGCAAGTACGGCGTTGACCCGCGACAGTTCCTGGATTTCCTAACTAATTCGCTTTTTACTTCCCCCGTCCATAAAACTTACGGAACTCTGATCGCCGAAGACAAATACCAGCCCGTCGGATTCAAAGTCGCATTGGGTTTGAAAGACGTCAAGTTGGTTCTAGCCGCCGCCGAGTCCGCCTCCGTGCCCTTGCCGGTGGCCAACTTGATTCACGACCGTTTTGTCACTCTGATGGCGAACGGAATGAAGGATTCCGACTGGGCCACCATCGCCCGGCTGGCCGCCGAAAATGCCGGGCTGAAGCCGACAGCCTGATGACGCGCTGGCGGCGCGCGATGGGAAGTTCCGGCAGTCGCCCGGGCCACCGCCGAGCCTGTCCAGCTTGCACATGATGCCAAAACAGGAATTATGGTTTACAATGCCAGCGTTCCAAAAGGAGGTTTCAAATGACAAACAGATTCGCAAACAGAGTAATCCTGGCGGCCGCAATGGTAGGCTCCTTGCTTTTGTGGAGTCCCGCAACAATGCGGGCGGATGACCGATGCGAGAAGCGCGTCCACAAAGCCGAAGAGAATCTGCATCAGGCGGAGCGGCGTCACGGCGAGCACAGCAGGCAGGCGGAAGAACGCCGTCGCCAACTGGAAGACGTCAGGGCGAAATGCGGCCGCGATAGACGCTAGCCAACAACGAAAATTTATTAAATACAGTAATACTTCTCTCTAAACTATTCGTCGAGGGCGGCCTCAAAAGCCGCAGACCGGAAGAGGTGGGTGTGCGCACGATGCTTCCACGTAAGGTTTGGGGCGCGTGAATCTGTATGCGACACTCGGGGCCAAACCTCTCGAATCGGCGTTATCCTTTGTATTGACTCTCGTTCAGCCCGCGCAAAAGCCGGGAGGCGCGCCGTGGTTGCCCCGTTCTCTGCCGGGCACGTGCGGAAGTTCCGTCGAGACCTCGGCATGTTGCTATTGTTTTCCGGCTTGGTGATGGCGTCCGGCCCGGATGGGGCGGCGCAGAATTTCAGCCTGGTTTCAGTTTCCAATCGAGGCGCGGAAGCGGCCACCGGCGCCCCGCAGACTCCATTCACGGGCGGCCGCAAAACGTTTGTAGATTTCACTCCTGCCGAGCTTGCCAAAGAAGTCCGTGAGCTCAAGCACCTCCGGCCCGCAGAGAGCCAGGACGATCTACCACAAGTCCTGGAGCGAACCGGCGCCACCGTGGCTGCATTTTTCGATGGTTTCTCCAATACAACTTGCAACGAACGCATCATCTCCAGTGTTTCTGAGCCATTGAACCCGGCCGATCATTACTATGATGCCAGGGTGCATTATCTCGCTTTGACCCCACAGGGCTATGACAAGACCCAACTCCAGGAGCTTCGCACTGATTCCAGGGGCGAGCGGGTCCAACTCGATCCCCAGGAGGGAGTAGTCACCATCGGGTTCGTTTCCATGTTGGGGCATTTTCATCCCGACTTCCAACAGGATTCCCGCTTCCGCCTTTTCGGGCGTGAGATGGAGGGGACCGAGGATGCCTACGTCGTCGCTTTCGCCCAACGACCTGAGGTGGCACGTCGCACCGAGCGCATCGAGTTTGAAAACAAGGTTGGAATTGTTTTTGTACAAGGCGTGGCGTGGATTGATCCCGTGAGCTTCAATGTAATCCGCTTGCGGATTGACATTATTCAACCGGAATCGAACGTCGGGCTGCAAAAAGAAACCACCGAAGTCGTGTACTCGCAAGTGTCGCTGGGTCGGGGTAGCAAGACACTTTGGCTGCCTCGCGAAGTCAAGGTGGATGGGCAACTGGGCAAGTACGTGTTCCGCACCCGTCACACCTATTCGGATTATCAGCTCTTCAGCGTGCAGATTGACGATAAACCAAAGGGGCCATGACATGACCAGAGGGCAAAGGGTGGTGGCGAAGAAATAATTGCTTGCGGACTGCTTCAACCCTCGAAAATCCAGCGACTCCATGAGTTCAAGTGTACACTTGGAGCGGCCTCAATATTTTAACTGAAATCTTGGGCTGGGCCCATTTGAGTAAATCCTATAATCAGAATGGGGGAGCGAATCAGATGACTCGCCGAATCTCTTGCATATTCATTGGCACCTTTCTGGCCACGCTAATCCTGGCCGGTAATCTCTTCCCGCAGGAAACTCCGAATGATCCCCGGCTCAAGAATGCTTCGCGCCAACCAGCCCGCAATGGTTGGACGTTGGTGCATCTTGAAGGCACGCCGGCGGAAATCGGATATCAAAACGGATATCTTCTGGCTCCTGAAATCACCGATCTCAAAGGGACCGTCGAACTCGAGGCGACCCACGACACGCACAAGGACTGGAATTTCTTCCGCAATGCGGCCAGGGACATGATGTGGCCTCACATCGAAAAAGAATACCGGGAGGAATTGCAGGGCATTGCCGATGGCCTCAACGCCCGGGGCATCAAGCTGGACGTGTGGGATGTTGTGGCCATTAATGCGGCGGAAGAGTGGAGCTACTACGTGAAGGAGTACGATACGGACCATGGCATCCAGTCGCCTGCCACGGTAGCGGCACCCGAGCATTGCAGCGCCTTTGTGGCCACGGGCAGCTTCACCAAAGACGGCAAGGTGGTGATCGCGCACAATGCCTGGACCAACTATCTGGACGGCGAACGCTGGACGATGATTTACGATATTGTTCCCAAAAAGGGCTATCGCATTCTGATGGACGGATTGCCCGGCGTCATCCACAGCGCCGACGATTTCGGCGTGAATTCCGCCGGCATCATTATCACTGAAACCACCATTTCGGGTTTCTCGGGATATGATCCAAACGGGATTCCGGAATTCGTGCGCGCGCGCAAGGCCATGCAGTACTCGAAGTCCATCGACGACGTGGCGCGAATTATGAAGATCGGCAACAACGGCGGGTACGCCAACGATTGGCTGATTGCAGACACCCGGCGGAATGAAATCGCCAGCCTGGAACTCGGCCTGAAGAACGTGACCCTGGAACGAAAGAAGGATGGGTATTTTGTCGGCTCAAATTTCCCCATCAATCCAAAGCTGGCCAAGGAAGAAACAAATTTCAACATGACCGATAGGGGCTCAAGCGCCAATGCCCGGCATGCTCGCTGGGACCAGCTTATGGCTGAAAATAAAGGCCGCATTGATGTGGCGTCAGCGCAGCGGTTTTTGTCGGACCATTACGACTCCTTCGACAAAAAGGAAGAACCGGGCGAGCGCACACTCTGCGGGCACGTGGATTTATCGGGACGCGGCATGGAAGGCTGGCAGCCACCTTATGGCATGGCCGGCGCCGTTCAAAACAAGGTTGCCGATGCCACCATGGCCGCGCAGATGTCCTTTACTGCCGCCGCCGGACACGCCTGCGGGCACGACTTTGACGCCGCCGAACATCTTAAGCTTCACCCTGAATTCGCCTGGCAAAAGCCCTATCTGCGCGACATGAAGGCTTATCCCTGGACTGAGTTTTCCATCATGTCGAAACAATGATGGTGGGTTAGGCTTCGATCTGAAATATTTATCTAGTACTCTGTGGCGCCCACCTCGCTTCCCGACCCTCTGTCGTCGCGGCGACGGAGGGGAGCCAATTTAATTTGTGGACAATAGCCCTCGCTTCCTTAGGGTGAGAGGGTGCCCGTTAGAGCGGGTGAGGGGGTTTCCGGATTCCCCAGGATGTTTTCTAGCGCCGCTCAGCGAGCTAACAAAGCAAGCGACTCTGAATCAACAAAATTATTTTAGACCGAAAGTCACACCAGCTCACCGCGCAGCACGGTGACTGCTTTCCCCCCTAGAATTACGCGGCCGTCAATCAGCCGCACGCGCACGATTCCTCCCCGCGGTGATGCCTGGTAGGCAGTGAATTCAGTCTTGCCCAGACGCCCGCCCCAAAATGGGCCTAAGCATGCATGCGCCGATCCCGTGACGGGATCCTCATCGATGCCGGATCCAGGAGCGAAGAAGCGCGAAATGAAATCGTATTCCGAATTGTCGGAACGGCTGGTGACGATAACGCCGCGCACACCTAAAGTTTTGAGGGCGGTAAAATTGGGCTGAAGCTTGCGAACAGCCTCCGCAGATTTAAGCTCCACGAGATAGTCGAACTTGTTCTTGCCCACGTAGCCCAACTCCGTTCCCAAAGCTTCGGCCAGGCCGACGGGAGCGGCTGAAGGACTCTCAATGACTGCGGGAAAATTAAGGTCGATCCATTCGTCGCGGCGCCGTGCCGTGAGCAGCCCGCTCTTGGTATAAAATCGCGCCTCCTTCCCGGCTGCGATGTGTCCATCCTCCCACAGCACGTGCGCGCTGGCCAGGGTTGCGTGCCCGCAAAGCGCGACTTCCACTGTCGGCGTGAACCAACGAAGATAGAATCCGTCTTGCTGCGGGTAGAGAAACGCTGTCTCGGACAGGTTCATTTCCTGCGCGACTTGACGCATCCAACTATCCTCACAGGCTGCAGGCAGAATGCAGACCGCGGCTGGATTGCCGCGGAACGGCTGATCCGTAAACGCGTCCACCTGAGTAATTCGAAGTCCCATAGGTTGCCTCCCGAAAAAGCGAGTCTAACTCGATTGCCGGCGAGTGCAACATCCATAAACTTGATTAGATAAACCGGCCACTTTGTGGAGATTCATGAGTGTTCAATGTTGCCGCTGGAACACATCCTATCCGTGGGCTGGGGTCTCCTCGGCCCATTAAGATTCCTGAACCCAACTACCCAGCCTAAGTTGAGTATTGGACTGAATCTCGTCAATACGTCAACATGTTGACGTCAATAAAAGATAATTGGTACTTTAGATGGCAGGGATTCCCACTCATAAAATAGTTGTACTCTACTGATTATAAATTACTTAAAACAATATTGAGTTTAGATTTTTGGCTGGAATGGAATTTGCTATGAACATTCGTGAAAATTTTGACATAAGATATACTTTCTAATCCTGAGGGCTTAAAAGCCGGAGTAACATTTTATGTGGATTGTCAGGCTGGCGCTGCGGCGGCCATACACTTTTATTGTTGTTGCTATGCTCCTGATGATCCTGGGCCCACTGGCGATTCTTCGCACTCCCACCGATATATTTCCCAATATCAACATACCCGTGGTCAGCGTAATCTGGAATTACGGAGGCCTGAGCGCTCAAGAAATGGGCGACCGGATAGTCTCACAGGAAGAGCGCGGGCTCACCACGATTGTGAACGACATTGAGCACACTGAATCGCAGGCGCTGAATGGGGTCGCGATTACTAAAATCTTTTTTCAGCCCGGAACCAACATGGGCACCGCCATTGCCCAGGTGACAGCACTCTCCCAGTCGCAGGTCCGCTTCCTCCCCCCCGGAACCACGCCGCCGCTGATCATCACTTATAACGCATCCACGGTGCCAATCCTCCAACTCTCTCTTTCCAGTCCCACACTTTCCGAACAACAGTTATTCGACTACGGCGTCAATTTCGTACGAACCCAGCTCATCACCGTGCAGGGCGCCGGCGTGCCGTTTCCGTTCGGAGGCCGGCAGCGGCAGGTGGAAGTGGACTTGAACACAGGGGCTCTTCAGGCGAAAGGCCTGTCCGCAGTCGATGTCGTCAACGCGATCGGCAATCAAAACCTCATTCTGCCTTCCGGCACAGCCAAGCTTGGAAACCTTGAATACGATGTGGACCTCAACAGCAGTCCTGACACGGTGGAAGGACTGAACAATCTCCCCATCAAGACTACGGGCAGCGCCACGATTTACATACGGGACGTCGCCCATGTGCGCGACGGCTTCCCTCCGCAAACCAACATTGTTCGTGTCGATGGGCAGCGCGCCTCTTTGCTTTCCGTTTTCAAGACCGGGGACGCATCCACCCTGGATATCATCGGCGGAATTAAAGGAATGCTCCCGCAGCTCAAGGCAGGACTTCCCTCCGAGCTGCATATCAATCCTCTGGCCGACCAGTCGTTGTTTGTCCGCGCGGCCATACAGGGCGTCATACGCGAAGGAATTATTGCGGCTTGCCTGACCGGCCTGATGATTCTCCTTTTCTTGGGCAGCTGGCGGAGCACGCTGATCATTGCCGTTTCCATTCCGCTCTCCATCCTGACGTCCATCATTGTTTTGAGCGCCCTGGGAGAAACGATCAACATTATGACGCTGGGTGGACTGGCGCTCGCGGTGGGCATCCTGGTGGACGACGCCACGGTGGAGATTGAGAACATCAACCGAAATCTTGCCCAGGGGAAGGAAACCACGCAAGCGATTCTGGACGGGGCCCAACAGATTGCCGTTCCTGCATTTGTCTCCACCCTGGCGATTTGCATTGTCTTCGTTCCCATGTTTTTCCTTACCGGCGTGGCCCGTTTTCTGTTTGTGCCTCTGGCGGAAGCCGTGGTGTTCGCCATGCTCGCGTCTTACCTGCTCTCGCGAACCCTGGTGCCCACCATGGCCAAGTATTTGTTGAAATCGCGCATCGAGGAACTGGACGGCAATCCCACATTGAGCATGAATTTCATGGCCAGGTTTCAAATCGGCTTTGAAGATGCGTTTGAGAAATTCCGTATTGGCTACCGCCGACTGTTGCAAGGCTGCATCAAGCACCGGAAGGTTTTCGCGCTCTGTTTCCTGGGTGCATGCGTCGCATCGTTCGCCCTTCTTCCCTGGGTGGGGCAGGATTTCTTTCCGGCGGTGGATGCCGGCCAGTTTAAGTTACACCTCCGCGCACCCACGGGCACCCGCATTGAAGAAACGGCGGCCCTCTGCGACCGGGTTGAAACTGCAATTCGCCGGGAAATTCCGCAAGATGAACTCGCCAGCGTTATTGACAACATCGGATTGCCTTACAGCGGCATTAACCTCACCTACAGTAACTCGGGGCCGATCGGTCCCGGAGACGCGGATATTCTGGGATCACTCACGGAGAAGCATCACCCCACCGAACAATACATTCACAATCTACGGATGAAATTGCCGCAGGAATTTCCCGGCACAACGTTTTACTTCCTGCCCTCCGATATGGTGGGCCAGATCCTGAATTTCGGGCTGCCCGCTCCCGTCGACGTCCAGGTGGTGGGGCGCGATTTGGACGCCAACCGGAAATTCGCCGGCCGAATGCTGACGGAACTCAAGCAGATTCCGGGCGCGGTCGACCTCCGCATCCAACAGCCCTTCGACCAACCCAAATTGCACATCATGGTGGACCGCACCAAGGCGGATGAGATCGGGTTTACTCAAAAGGATGTTGCCAGCAGCATGCTGATTTCGCTCAGCGGCAGCTTCCAGACCTCACCCAGCTTCTGGCTGAACCCGAGGAACGGCGTCAGCTACAACGTGGCCACACAAACGCCGCAATACGATATCAACTCTTTGCAGGCCATTGAGAATGTCCCTGTCACGGGCCCGAGCGGGGCGCAGTCGCAAATCCTGGGCAGCATGGCGTCCATCAGCCGCGGCAAAGGGTCGGCTGTGGTTTCTCATTACAACATTACGCCAGTTCTCGATATTTACGGCTCGGTGTATGGGCGGGACTTGGGGGCCGTATCGCGAGACATCAATTCCGTCATTGCTCACAGTCAAAAAGATCTGCCCCGCGGGTCCCAAATCATCGTTCGAGGCCAGATCGAAACCATGCGGTCATCGTTTGTCGGTCTGCTGGCCGGGCTCGCGTTTGCCATTCTCCTCGCCTATCTGCTAATTGTGGTGAATTTCCAATCCTGGCTCGATCCTTTCATTATCATTACCGCTTTGCCCGCCGGTCTGGCCGGAATTGTGTGGTTCCTGTTTATCACCGGGACCACCATCAGTGTGCCCGCGCTGACGGGGTCCATCATGTGCATGGGCGTGGCCACCGCCAACAGCATCCTGGTGGTGAGTTTCGCCAAAGACCGCATGCACGAAGGCTGTAGCGCGTGGCAGGCGGCTCTGGACGCGGGCTTTACACGGTTTCGCCCCGTCTTGATGACGGCGCTCGCCATGATGATCGGCATGGTGCCCATGGCTTTCGGCATGGGAGAAGGCGGGGAGCAGAACGCGCCCCTCGGCCGCGCCGTAATTGGCGGCTTATTGCTGGCCACGGTGGCCACGCTATTTTTCGTCCCTACCATTTTCGGGCTGATTCACGACCGCATAAGTTCGGGACGACGGCCTGTGAATGCTGACGCGGCCACGGAGTGATTTCGTCGCAAGATTTCGGAGGGTTGGATGAAAGTAGACGAGACAAATAATTCTCTAGTGGAG
Organism: Terriglobia bacterium; assembly: GCA_035308965.1. GTDB lineage: Bacteria > Acidobacteriota > Terriglobia > UBA7540 > UBA7540 > DASYXZ01. The sequence continues at coordinate 170,273 of DATGFN010000062.1, forward strand.
CACGGCGTGGACGAGGGTGCGGCGCAAGCCACTCCGCCCTCCCAGCCTTCCGGTTTTCTCAAGGGCCTGGTGGTATTGATCATTGCCGTGGTGCTGGTGACCGGCATCGTCTATCGCGGCATTGCGGCCAGGACGAAAGACGCGGCCACCCTCGTGCGCGAGACTCAGGACATGGCGGTGCCGACCGTCCTGGTGATCCACCCCAAGCGCGCCTCCAATTCGCAGGAAGTGGTGCTGCCCGCCAACATCCAGGCCTATATCGATGCGCCTGTTTATGCCCGCACCGACGGGTACCTCAAGCGCTGGCTGGTGGATATCGGGGCGCACGTTAAGGCCGGCCAACTGCTGGCGGAAATCGACACGCCCGAAGTTGACCAGCAACTCCAGCAGGCTCGCGCCGATTTGAACACCGCTCAGGCGAATTTCAATTTGTCACAAATCACCGCCACCCGTTACCAGGGTTTGCTGAAGACCGATGCCGTTTCCAAGCAGGATGTTGACAACGCCACCGGCGACTTTGAAGCCAAGAAGGCGATGGTGGCCTCCGCCCAATCGAACGTGAAACGCCTGGAAGATTTGCAATCCTTCCAAAAAATCTATGCGCCCTTCGACGGTGTGATCACCGCCCGTAAAACCGATATCGGCGCGCTCATCAACTCCGGCAACGGCGGGCCGGCCCAGGAACTGTTTCACATCGCCCAGGTTCACCGCATGCGCGTTTATGTAAATGTGCCGCAAACCTACTCGCGCGCCGCCAAACCCGGATTGACCGCGGACCTGACCCTGGCGGAATTTGCCGGACGCCGCTTCCAGGGGAAATTGGTGCGCACCGCCGAATCCATTGACGCCGCCTCGCGCAGCCTGCTGGTGGAAATCGACGTTGCCAACCCCACTGGCGAGCTCCTGCCCGGCGCTTACGCCGAAGTCCATTTGAAATTGCCCTCCGGGATTTCCACCCTCATGTTGCCGGTGAACACTCTGATTTTCCGCGCCGAAGGCTTGCAGGTGGCAAGCGTTACGGGAGGGAACCGCATCGCTTTGATTTCCGTGACGCTCGGGCGTGATTTCGGAAACGAAGTGGAGGTGATCGCTGGCTTGAACGGCGACGAATCCGTGGTGCTGAACCCGCCGGATTCGCTGGTTACGGGCGAGACGGTCCGGACTTCCCCTTCCAGCGCCGAAGAGGGTAAAGGTCAATAATGTCTCGATGGCGCAGCGCTGCTATTCGGCCTCCGGATCAATTGAGCCGGATGTAGGGACATCCAAGGTTGACGCGTTATGATGCGAATTACCGTCGAGTATAGCTCCAAAATTTCCACCCTCAGGCTGGAAGGCAAACTCTCCGGCCCCTGGGTCGATGAGTTGGAGCGCACCTGGTACAAAGTCACAACCGACACCAAAAGCGCCGATGTGCTCCTGGACCTTTGCGGCCTCACCTTCGTCGATCCGGAAGGCAGAAAACAGCTCGCCTGGATGTATAAACAAGGCGCAAGATTTAAAACCGCGGGATGTCTGGGCAAAGGAATCGTGGAAGAGATCATGCGGGATGACATAAGATAACCGAGGGTGGTGTCATTTGAGTTTGTGTCGCGATCAAATTATGGATCCGGCAAACGGGATCATTATTTGGTAGCCGAATTTCCCTATGATTCGTCCAATTGATATGACTGATAAGATAAAGTTCGAACGGCAAGAGATGCGAGTTATGGGAACCAAGAATAAGAAACTCCACGGCCTTTTTCCTAACCTACTATTTCTTCTGCTTGCCGGCGCCGTTCTATTTTTCAGCGCCTGCGCCGTGGGTCCCAAATATCAGCGGCCCAGCGCCCCCGTCCCTGCGGCCTACAAGGAAGCGCCGCCCGCCACCTCGCAGGAGGCTGGGAATTGGAAGCCGTCTCAGCCGAGCGACGGCGCCGCCAAAGGAAAATGGTGGGAAATTTACAATGACCCGGCGCTCAACGCGCTGGAAGAGCAGGTGAGCGTTTCAAACCAAAACGTTTTGGCCGCCGAAGCTCAGTACCGCGAGGCCAGGGATGCGGTGCGCATCGCGCGCTCCGGTCTTTTCCCCACCGTGACGGCGGACCCTTCTATTGTCGAATCGCAGAGCTCGCGGACTGCGACCAGCGGCACGACTGCTAACCTTTCCACCGCCCCACGCACAGCCTATAATCTGCCCATCGATTTCACCTACGTGGCGGACCTGTGGGGCAGCATCCATCGCAGCGTTACTGCAAGCGCCGCGGCCGCCCAACTGAGCGCGGCGCAACTGGAGAACGCCCGCTTGTCGCTCCAGGCGGAGTTGGCAGTCGATTATTTTCAGCTTCACGGCAGCGACGGCGATCATGATCTGCTGGACCGTACGGTGAAATCCTACCAGGAGTATTTGACTCTCACCCAAAACCGTTACAACGGCGGGATCGCATCGGGCGGGGACGTGGCCCAGGCGGAGACCCAGTTGCACACCGCACGCGCCCAATTGATTGATCTGGGAGAGTCACGCGCGCAATTCGAGCACGCCATCGCGATTCTCACCGGCAAGCCGCCGGCCGATCTTTCCATCCCCCTGGTCCCACTCAATGCAACCCCGCCGCCCATACCCGCCGGAGTCCCATCCGCGCTGCTCGAGCGCCGCCCCGATATCGCCGGAGCCGAGCGCCAGATGGCTGCCGCCAACGAGCAAATCGGCATCGCGCAGGCGGCCTACTATCCCACTCTCACCCTGAGCGCGTCCGGGGGCCTGGAGAGCGGCCGTTTCCTTCGCTGGTTTTCATGGCCCAGCCGCTTCTGGTCTGTAGGCCCGCAATTGGCGGAAACGCTTTTTGATGCCGGCCGCCGCCGCGCCCAAACCGACCAGGCGCGCGCCGCCTTTGATGCCACGGTCGCCAACTACCGCCAAACTGTCCTCACCGGCTTTCAGCAGGTGGAAGACAACCTGGCCGCCTTACGAGTTCTCAGCGACGAAGCTCAGGCCGAGGATGACGCCGTTAAAGCAGCGCAGCGCTCGCTACAGATTTCCAGCGACCAGTACAAGGCCGGCACCGTCAGCTATCTCCAGGTGATCACCACCCAGGCCATCGCATTGCAAGACGAGCGAACCGCTGTGGATATTCAAACCCGCCGCATGGTCGCCAGCGTCCTCCTGGTTCAGGCCTTGGGCGGCGGCTGGGATGCCTCAAAACTCCCCAGCAAGCAAGATCTGGTGAGCGGCAAATAGCGGCCAGGACGATTCAGATCTGACCTAATCCGCCGTCCACGTTGATTTCCACTCCCGTGATGTAAGACGCGTCCTGTGAAGCCAGGAACGCCACGACGCCCGCCACTTCCTCCGGCTGTCCAAAACGCTTCATGGGAACCCTCGCAATCACTCCCTTGGCGAACTCATCAATGGCTTCCTGGGGCAGTCCGGTCCTGCCGAAAATCGGCGTGACAATGGGACCCGGCGCAACTGTGTTCACGCGGATGCCGCGCCCCACCAGTTCCGCCGCCGCCGTTCTCGCCAGCGAGCGCAGCGCTGCCTTGGTTGCTGAATAGGCGCTGGCCCCGGCATTTCCCGTGCTGTCCGCCACACTGGTATTCAAGATGATCGAGGCGCCGTCATTCAGCATCGGCAGCGCTTTCTGGATGGTGAAGTATGCTCCCTTGATGTTGATGTCGAACTGCTCGTCGTAAAGGCTCTCGGAGGTCTCGGCAAGGGGCGCGAACTTCGCCACGCCCGCGTTCACGAACAACACGTCGATTTTGCCCAGCTTCTGTGAAACTTCCGGTAAATCTTGTCGACCTCGGCAAGCTTGGCGACGTCCGCTTGCACCGCCACGACGCCGTTTCCAATCGTTCTCACCGCCTCATCCAGCGTTTTCTTGTTTCGACCCGAAATGGCTACTCGCGCTCCTTCCTCCTGCAAGCGTTTGGCCGTTGCCAGCCCGATGCCGCTGTTGCCTCCGGTAACTACCGCCACTTTTCCTTCCAGTCTCTTCATGTCCGTCTCCTTGTGTTCCCGAATTTTCCGCCGCCTCACTGCGCGTAACCTGGTCCCCAGCCGCACCATTTTCGGCGGCCGGTTGGATTTCGATATTTAGATGACTATCGAAATATTTGGTTACAGGGTTCGCCGGGGTCCGGGGGCGGGGCCAATTCCCTCTGGCGGTAAGGCAATGACTCCGCTACACTTTGGGACGAAGCGATGAAGCATTCTGAGATTGAGAAAATATCGAAAGCTTTGGCGGACGCGACCAGGCTTAAGATCTATGAGGCCGTGTCGGCCAGGCGCCAGATGAACTGCGGTGAGATCGTCTCCATGCGCGGCGTGACCCCGGCCACCGTCTCCCACCATCTCAAAATCCTGAGTGAAGCCCGGCTAATCGCCTGCCGACGCCAAGGGCAATTCGTCTATAGCGAAGCCGTCCCCGAAACCATCGCCGCCTACACGTTGGCCCTCGCGAAAATCGGGCGCGGCAGGAAGAAGGGAAGCTTAAGGCAGGTGCGGATGAAGCAGGCGGGGAAAAATGAGGCCCGGGCAGTAAAAGAGCAGCCTTGATACAGTTTATCATTCGTGATCTTCTGTGCTGCTCCCGGCCACGCGGGAAGTGGAAAACTTGAGGGACGCGAGAAAAATTTCTTTATCTGTGCTTGATATCGCGGAGTTTCAAAGGTATCAGGCCTCTGATCCGATTGCGCCGGCTTGGTGTTGACGCCTTTCGCGCGCGCGCGCCCGCCAATTCTGAAGCCGGTCAAAGTAGAGATAGACGACGGGCGTGGTGTAGAGGGTCAGCAACTGGCTCACGATCAGGCCGCCGATGATGGCGATGCCGAGGGGCCGGCGCAGCTCCGAGCCTGTGCCGGTGCCGAGCGCCAGCGGCAATGCGCCCAGCATGGCAGCCATGGTGGTCATGAGGATGGGACGGAAGCGCAACAGGCAAGCTTCATAAATGGAGTCGCGCGAAGTCTTCCCTTCGTTGCGTTCGGCCGCCAGAGCGAAGTCCACCATCAGGATGCCGTTCTTCTTCACCAAACCAATTAGCAGGATGATTCCGATGACAGCGATAACGCTGAGGTCCGTGTGAGTGATCAGGAGCGCCAGCAAAGCGCCTACACCAGCCGAGGGTAGAGTGGAGAGAATGGTGACCGGGTGGACGTAACTCTCATACAGAACACCCAGCACCAGGTAGACTGTTATCAGCGCCGCGGCGATCAGCAGGGGTTCGCTACCCAGCGAATCCTGGTAGGCCTGCGCTGTCCCGGAGAATCCGGTATGAATGGTTGACGGCAGGCCGACTTTGGCGGCGGCTGTACTGATGGCCTGAACGGCATCACCAAGAGCGACGCCCGGCTGGAGGTTGAAAGAAATGGTCACTGCCGGAGCGAGACCCTGGTGGTTGACGGACAACGGCGCCGTGACCGTGGCATTGCTACTGAAGGCCGAAAGGGGCACCTCTCCGCCGCTCGGGGAGCGCACATACATCTGGTTCAAAAACTGAGGGTCGGCCCAGTATTGGGGCGCCACCTCCATGATCACGTGGTATTGATTCAACGACGTGTACATGGTTGAGACCTGTCGCTGGCCGAAGGCATCGTAAAGCGTGGTATCAATCAACTGTGGCGAAATCCCGAAACGCGCCGCCGTGGCGCGATCGTAGGTGACATAAGCCTGCAACCCGCGGTCCTGCTGATCGCTGTTGGCGTCTGCAATGATTGGAATAGTTTTTAGCTCGGCGAGCATGCGCGGAGCATACGCCACAAGGTCCTCCAGATTGTCGCCTTGCATGGAGTATTGATATTGCGCCCCGCCGAATCGCCCGCCGACGCGCACATCCTGCGCCGCCTGAAGAAAAAGTTGGGCGCCTGGCACCCGTCCCAGTTTGGGCCGCAGCCGTGCGATGATCTGGTCAGCCGTGATGTTTCTTTTGGCCTCAGACGCGGTCGGGACATCCCGCTCCCCCGGATTCTTCAAGGAGATAAACATTCGCGCCGAGCTTCCCCCGCTGGTGAACCCATTCACCACATCCACGCCCGGATCCTGATGGACGATCTTGACCATTTGCTGGAGGATCTTGTCCATGGCCTGAAACGAGGTGTCCTGGTCGGCCTGGATCGCGCCCATCATTCTTCCGTTATCCTGCTGCGGGAAAAAACCCTTGGATACATGAATATAAAGATAAACGTTCAACGCGATGGTGCAGAGCAGTATGAATAATGTGATCGCAGGAAAGCGCAGCACTCCGGCAAGCGTTCGGCCATAGGCTCTCACCACGGCGTCAAAACCCCGTTCGCTGATTTGATAAACCCGGCCATGCGACTCGCGCCGTTTCAGCAGGTGGGCGCACATGCTGGGAGTCGCGGTGAGCGAAACCACCATCGAGACGATAATGGCCACCGAAAGGGTCACGGCAAATTCGCGAAACAGCCGCCCGACAATCCCCCCCATCAGCAGCAGAGGAATGAAAACCGCCACCAGGGAAATGCTGATGGTCAACACGGTGGAACCGATTTCCTGGGCGCCTTTCAGCGCAGCTTGAAACGGGGCCATGCCCTTTTCCAGATAGCGGGAGATGTTTTCGATCACCACAATGGCATCGTCCACCACAAAACCGGTGGAAATAGTTAGCGCCATCAACGACAAATTGTCCAGGCTGTAGTCCAACAGGTACATCACGCCGAAGGTTCCGATCAGAGAAATGGGCACGGCGACGCTGGGGATCAAGGTGGTGCGCGGGTTACGGAGGAAAAAGAAGACCACCAGGATCACCAGGATTACGGAAATAACCAACGTTTGTTCGACGTTGGCGACGGAGGCCCGGATGGTCAGAGTCTGATCCATGGCCACCTGCATGTCGATGGACGCAGGAATGGCCGCCTTGAGCTGCGGAAGCGTGGCGCGGATGCTATCCACGGTGTCGATGATGTTGGCGGCGGGTTGGCGGAAAATGATGACCAGAACCGATGGTTTGCCATTGGCGTAGCCTGCATTCTGAAGGTTCTCCGGGGCGTCCCGCGCCGTGCCCACGTCGGATACTCGTACCGCGGAACCGTTGCGGTAAGTAATCACCAGGGGTTGGTAGTCAATGGCCTTCAATAACTGGTCATTGGCGCCCACTTCCCACATGCTAATGCCGTCTGAAAAGTGCCCTTTCGGCGTGTTGGCATTGGCGGCGCTCAACACCCCCCGCACCTGTTCCAGGCCGATGCCGTATTTATTGAGCTGCGTCGGATTCAGCTCAACGCGGACTCCGGGCAGGGCCCCTCCGCCCACAGTCACCTGGCCGACGCCGCTCACCTGCGACAGCTTCTGCGCCAGAATCGAGGAGGCGGCATCGTACATCTGGCTCTTGGAGAGCACGTCAGAGGTAAGCGCCAGCATAAAGATGGGTGAATCGGCAGGATTCACTTTCCGGTAGCTCGGATTACTGGGAAGGTTGCTGGGAAGATAACCGCGCGCAGCGTTGATGGCTGCCTGCACGTCGCGCGCCGCCGCGTTGATGTCGCGGTTGAGATCGAATTGCAACGTAATATTGGTGGAGCCGAGACTGCTGGACGATGTCATCTCGGTGACCGACGCAATTCGGCTGAATTGGCGCTCCAGCGGCGTGGCCACCGACGAAGCCATGGTCTCCGGGCTTGCACCCGGCAACCCCGCCTGCACGGAAATGGTTGGGAAGTCCACCTGGGGCAGCGGCGACACGGGAAGCAACCGGAAGGCCACGGCGCCAGCCAACGCGATGGCGATCATCAGAAGCGTGGTGGCAATCGGCCTGCGAATAAACGGCTCGGAAAAATTCATGGTCAGTCTTTAGAGGTGAACCATTGCGCTATTACGGCATTTAGTTATTGCGAAGAGAAGATGTTTTTCAAACTGCACAATGATTCAATGGCTCAATCGCGGTACGGCTCCATCTTCATTACTTCGCCGGCGCCAGCTCTGTTCCCCGGTTCCCTTCACTTTGCCGGGAGAGTCGCTTGGCAAGCCGGTCGAACCAGATATAGATCACGGGCGTGGTGTAGAGGGTGAGTAATTGGCTCAAAATCAAGCCCCCGACAATGGTGATGCCGAGCGGCCGGCGCAATTCCGAACCGGTGCCGGTACCGAGCGCCAGCGGGACTCCGCCCAGCAGGGCCGCCATGGTGGTCATCATGATTGGCCGGAAGCGCAACAGGCATGCCTGATAAATGGCATTTACCGGGGTCATGCCTTCCTTGCGCTCCGCCTCCAGAGCGAAATCGATCATCATGATGGCGTTTTTCTTCACAATACCGATCAAAAGCACGATCCCGATCAAGGCAATAACGCTGAAATCGTTGCGGCAAATAATGAGCGCGAGCAGTGCTCCGACGCCCGCCGACGGTAGAGTGGAGATGATGGTGACCGGATGGACGTAGCTTTCATACAAGACGCCCAACACGATGTAGACAGTGATGATCGCAGCCAGAATCAACAGCGGCTCGCTGGCCAGCGAGGCCTCAAAGGATGCCGCCGTACCTTGAAATGCCCCTTGAATGCTGGGCGGCATACCGATGTCATTCTTGACTTGATTAACTGCGGTGATGGCGTCGCCCAGGGAGGCGCTGGGAGCGAGATTGAAAGAAAGTGTCACCACCGGGAACTGACCCTGATGGTTCACCGTAATGGGAGCGCTAACCTCCTCCACGTGACTGAAGGCAGATAGCGGCACCTGCCCCGCGTTGGGAAACGCCGAGGAAGATGCAATGGAGCCGCCAAAGGCGCTATCGGAAGCGGTGGCGCCAGACCCTCCGGTCGACGAGCTGCTGGAAGACAGGCTCGTGCTGGCCGCCGTCACCGAACTGGTGGGGCCGAAGAGCTGGCTGGCGGAGGTCCCCCCGGATACCAGGCCGGCAGAGCCGCTGGAACCTGTGGCGCCGGTCCGAATGAAAAGATTCCGCAAGTCCAGAGGATTTTTCTGATAATCGGACTTCACTTCCAGCACCACGTGATATTGATTCAACTGGGTGAAAATAGTCGACACCTGCCGCTGGCCGTAGGCGTCGTAGAGCGTTTGGTCAATCGTCGAGGGTGTAATCCCAAGGCGCATCGCTGTCTGGCGGTCGAATACCAGCCGGGCCTGAAGGCCGCCCACTTGCCGGTCGCTGGCCACGTCTTGCAGCTCAGGTTGTTTCTGAAGCTCAGCGAGCATTTTGGGGGCGTAGCTGTTTAACTCATCCGCGTTCGGGTCTTCAAGCGTGTACTGGAATTCCGTCCGGCTCACCCGGTCATCGATCGTAATGTCCTGCACAGGCTGCATGAACAACGTAATGCCCGCAACCTTGGCCAACTCCGGCTGAAGGCGGCGAATCACGTCACTGGCGCTGATCTTCCTTTCTGCCAGGGGTTTCAGATTGATGAGAATACGCCCGCTATTGAGCGTGGTGTTGGTGCCGTCAATGCCGATAAACGATGAGAGGCTCTCCACGGCCTTGTCCTGCAAAATAATCTTCGCCAATGACTGTTGCTCGCTGGCCATTTCCGGAAAGGAAACTGTCTGCGCCGATTCCGAGACACCCTGGATGACGCCGGTATCCTGAATGGGGAAGAAACCCTTGGGAATATAAATGTAAAGCAAAACGGTGAAAACCAGTGTGGCGACGGCAACGAAGAGCGTCACCACCTGGTGTTTCAGCACAAACTGGAGCGTTCGATCGTAGTAAGCCAGCATCGAATTCCAGGCCCCCTCCGTAGTCCTATAAAATCGGCCTTCGTCTTCCACACGCCGATGCTTCAGGAGCTTGGCGCACATCATCGGCGTCAGGGTAAGGGAGACGACAGCGGAGACCAGAATCGTAACCGCCAGGGTAACGGCGAATTCGCGGAAGAGCCGGCCGACGATGTCACCCATAAAGAGAAGAGGGATGAGGACTGCAATCAGCGAGACGGTGAGCGAAATGATGGTGAATCCGATTTGCTCGGAGCCCTTGAGCGCGGCATTCAGCGGGGACGCGCCCTCTTCGATGTATCGAGTAATGTTTTCGATCATCACGATGGCATCATCCACCACGAAGCCGGTAGAAATGGTCAAAGCCATCAGGGTCAGGTTATTCAGGCTGTAGCCGAGCATATACATGACACCGAAGGTGCCGATCAGGGAGAGCGGAACGGCCACGCTGGGAATAATGGTTGCTGAGATATTGCGCAGAAACAGGAAAATCACCATCACCACCAGCGCGACGGTGAGCAACAATGAGAATTCCACGTCCTCCACCGAAGCTCGAATGGTACTGGTGCGGTCGGTCAGAGTCTTGATGTCAACGGAGGCGGGCATTGACGCCGTAAGCTGGGGAAGCAGCGCCTGGATGCGGTCAACCACGCTGATGATGTTGGCGCCCGGTTGGCGCTGGATGTTGACGATGACCGCGGGCACATCATTCATCCATGCCGCCTGTCGGGAGTTCTCAGTGTCGTCGGTGACGGTGGCCACGTCGGTCAACTTCACCGGGGCGCCGTTCCGGTAGGCGATAATGAGCGGGGCATAATCGGCCGAGGAGAGCAATTGGTCGTTAGCGCCGATCTGGTAAGACTGGAGCAAGCCATCGAAGTTCCCCTTCGCTTGGTTGACGTTGGCAGCCACCAGCGCGCTGCGAACGTCCTCCAGGTTCAGACCATAAGACGCCAGTTGGGTGGGGTTCGCTCGTATCCGGACGGCGGGCTTTTGGCCGCCGCTGATGCTGACCAAACCCACACCGGGCAACTGAGAAATTTTGGGCGCCAGCCGCGTATCTGCCAGATCTTCAACCTTGGAAAGCGGAAGCTCCTTCGAACTCAAAGCCAGCGTGAGTATGGGAGCGTCAGCGGGATTGCTCTTGCTATAGATAGGCGGGGTCGGAAGATCGGGGGGCAGATAAGTGCCCGAGGCGTTGATGGACTGCTGCACTTCCTGCTCGGCCACGTCAATATTCAGACTCAGATTGAATTGCAGCGTGATGACCGAGCAGCCGTCGGAGCTGGAGGAGGTCATTTGCTGGAGGCCCGGCACTTGGCCGAACTGACGTTCGAGCGGTGCGGTCACCGCAGTCGCCATCACATCCGGGCTGGCGCCGGGATAGAACGTGATGATTTGGATGGTGGGGTAGTCGACCTCCGGCAGCGCCGAAACCGGCAATTCCTTATATGCGACCGCGCCCGCCAGCACAATACCCACCATCAGGAGGGAAGTTGCCACCGGCCGGAGAATAAATGTCCGTGACGGGCTCACTTTGTTTTCCCCTGAGGATGACCGGGTTTCTCCTGAGCGTTGGAGGTTTTCCCCGGGCCGTTATCGGTTTTCCCTTGATCGGTCTCGCCCTCAAAATGGACGACAATTTTGCCGTTCTCCTGGAGCTTGTCAACACCGGTCATCACCACCGTGTCGCCCGGAGAGAGACCGGATGTAACCTCCGCGTCACTACCTTCCTGAGTCCCCACGCCGATCTGGCGCACGGTGACAGTGGAATCCGGCTTGACCATCCAAATGTAGGTCGATTGGGTGTTGCGCTGGACTGCGGCACTGGGTATCAAGGTGACGTCCTTCCTCTCCTCTACAAGCAAGCGGTAGTTCACGAACTCATTGGGAAAGAGGGCGTTATTTTTATTGTCGAAAATGGCCCTCAGCCTGAGCGTGCCGGTGGAAGGATCAATCTGATTGTCGATGGTCGCCAAATATCCCTGGCTCAATTTCTGTCCATTCGGGTCGTCGGCCTCCACCGTCAAGCGTTGGCCGGCCCGCATCTTGGCTATAACCGCGGGAAGCTGACTTTCGGCGACGGTGAAAATGACACTGATGGGCTGAACTTGCGTAATAACCAGGAGGCCGTTGCTGTCACTTGAGTGGACGATGTTTCCCGGGTCCACCAATCGCAGGCCGATGCGCCCGGTGATCGGAGCATTGATGTGGCAGTAGACAAGGTTAAGTTTGGCGCTGTCAATATTGGCTTGATCGATTTTGACCGCTCCGACGTCCTGGTCCACGGTCGCTTGCTGTGTCGCAAACTGCTGTTCCGGAATGGCATTTTGCTTTAAAAGCGTTTGGTAACGATTCAGATCGACGCGCGCGTTATCGAGCGCCGCCTGGTCCTTGACCAGCTGCCCCTCGGCTTGCTCCAGTTGAACTTGATAAGGCCGCGGATCAATTTCCACTAGGGTGTCGCCCTGATGGACGACATCACCTTCCTTATAAGAAACTTTCATCAACTCACCATCCACACGGCTCCTTACTGAGACCGTGTAGATCGGCGTCACCGCGCCCAGGCCGGTGACGTACACTCCAATATCGCCCTTGCGAGCCTTGGTGGCGACGATGGGGATGGCCCCACCGGCGCCTCTAGACTTCGCCCCCCCGGCCGTCGACGGGGCGCTCCCGGCATTCGAGTTCTTGCTCGCGGAGCGGAAAAAGAAGAAATAGACGCCGGCTGCCACAATGGCAACAGCGATAACTAACAACCAGAGCCAGGAACGATGCTTGGGTTCAGCAGGCCCGCCCTGCGAATCCTTCGGAACCTGCGTTTCGTGGTCTAGTAAATGTGGAATGTTTTGTTCGCTCATAACGTTTGTACCCGAAGCCCGGGCAGACAAGAAAAATCAAATGGCCTGCTTCCGGTCAGGAGGGCAAGAGTTTTTTCCCCTCGACAAATTCTCATTACGCCGCAATTGCCGCGATGCGCCCGAAATTCCTTCAGCCCTTTGGACACTAAAATAGCAAGGACGTTTGAGGGTGAAGTTAAGTTTCATCGGACCTCAAAAATGGCCGCGCAAGAGGCCGGTTTTCAGCCGCCGCAGCCCTTCGCTAATTTTGAATCTGTAGATTAGCACGGCAAATTCGGTTGGTCTACTTGAAGGTCATAGTCTCTTCAAATTGAGAATTCTGTCCGTGAAATGAACCTCAATGGGGGGCGGGACGAATAGTGACGTCAATTCAGGAGTCCAACCACTGCGAGATCGCCGCATTTGTGATATCGTCTGACCGCCATGAAAAATAATCCAAAGTTTTCCCGCCGTTCCCTCCTTGGAATGATCGCCGCCGCACCGTTAATTTCCTCGATCCGACCGGGGATTGCGGATCCCGGAAGGAAGCGAATTCCCGTCGGGCTGGAGCTCTACTCGGTCCGCAACGAATTGAAGAAAGACTTGATGGGCACGGTTCAGGGCGTTGCGAAGATGGGCTACCAGTGCGTGGAGTTTTACGCACCTTATTTTGAGTGGACCACCGATTACGCCCAACAGGTTCGCAAGGAACTTGACGAACTCAAGATTCATTGCTATTCAACCCACAACGATCTTGCTTCCTTCTCGCCGGATGGAATCGGCAAGGCCGTGGAGCTGAACCATATTCTGGGAGCGCGTTACGTGGTGCTGGCCCACCCCGGAGACGTCCAGGGAATCGAAGGTTGGAAACAAATTGCCGAAAAGTTAAACCAGGCCAACGAAACCTTGAAGGGCCACAGCCTGCACGCCGGCTATCACAACCATGATGCGGAGTGGAGGCTTGTTGACGGACAAAAGCCCATGGAAATCCTGGCGGCAGATTTCGACAAGAGCATCATGCTGCAGCTCGACGTTGGAACGTGCCTGGAAGCGGGTAGCGATCCGGTGGCGTGGGTTGAGAAAAACCCCGGCCGCATTCGTTCCATGCACTGCAAGGATTGGGCTCCGGATAAAGGTTACGCCGTCCTTTTCGGCGAAGGGGTGGCGCCCTGGAAGAAGTTATTGGCGGCCGCTGAATCTTTGGGCGGCATTGAGTATTACTTGATCGAGCAGGAAGGCAGCAGGTACTCCGAAATGGAAACTGCCGAACGCTGCCTGAAAAATTTTCGCAAACTTTATGCCTGAGGCGGTTCCAAGAATTCCCTGGAAGCGCCGCAGCAGGGGGGACACAATGAATTCCATCAACAGAAGAGCATTCCTGCGCGACGGGGCGCTGGGCTTGGCGGCCGCGTCCCTTGCCACCCGATGGCAGCAGCCCGCGTTCGCTGATCCGTTTGGAATACCGGTAGGTCTTGAGCTTTATACTGTGCGCAAGGAATTGCAGAAGGATTTTGACGGCACGCTGCGCGAGGTGGCGGCCATCGGATACAAAGAGGTGGAGTCGTCCAACTTTGCCAATAAGACCGCGCCCGAGATTAACAAGTCATTAAGCGCAGCCGGCCTCACTTGCCCCGCCGCGCATTATATGACGCCGGCTTTGCGCACCGGGCTCGACGCGCAAATCGCATTCGCCAAGGAAATCGGAGTCAGCTATATGGTGCTGGCCTTCCTTCAGCCGAATGAGCGCAAGTCGCTTGACGACTACCGCCGCCTGGCCGACTTCTTTAACAAAGTGGGTGAGCAATGCCAAAAGGAGGGGATTCAGTTTGCCTATCACGCCCACAATTTTGAATATACCGTTTTTGACGGAGTGGTGGCGTTTGACGATTTGTTGGAACACACCGATCCCGGTCTTGTAAAAATCGAGTTGGACTGCTACTGGATGACGCGGGCGGGCAAAGATCCTGTGACTTATTTGAAAAAATATCCCGGCCGCTTTCCTCTCCTTCACATCAAGGACATGAAGGCCGGCCACCCGCCCACCACGGATGTGATGAAGGGCGGCGACGCCTTCACCGAAGTGGGGCGCGGCATCATCCAATGGAAACCCATCTTCGAAACCGCGAAAGGAGAACTTAAGCATTACTTTGTGGAGCAGGATAAATGCGACGGCCCGCCCATCGAAAGCGCCAGGATCAGCTACGAGTACCTGCACAATCTAACGGTTTAGAGGCGCGCCGCTTGACCCGGATTCAGTCTTTTCAGGGAGGATTGTTGGAAGCAGAGAAATCTACCACGCCGCCATTATGTTCGCTTTGGTATTGAAATGGGTTTCTATGAGAATGGCCTTCGCTAGACCATGCATTATTTCCGGGCTGGCGACCATGCGACGTGACGGCCGCCACCTGGATCGGGTCATGGCAAACTTAGTTAACCGGAGCAGCATTGCGCAGGTCGAGAGTGATGGGATTCATGCCAGGTTTCAGGTCGATCTTAAAATCCCACTTGTATAGTTGGTTGTTGAATCCACCCATACAGAAAAAGTAGTACGTTCCTGGAGGAACCCCGGGAAGCTGTCCTTTGCCAGTCGAATCAGCTCTGGCGCCCGAGACGGTCGAGGCATTGGTGGCGGTGATTCCCTGCTGGCAGGCAGGCTGCCGATTCGCGCAAGCCCCCAAGAAAGCCTTGACTGCGGACATTCCCGCCTGCTCTTGAAAACCCGCACTGGCCAAAGTGGATTCGTAACTCTGATTCAACAGGATGAACGTGTGCCCTGCAAGCGGATTGGGCGCGCCCGCCTGGGACGCCAATCCACCCGTGACGACCAGGACCGCGTTTCCCGTGGGGGCGGCCGGCGTCGAAAGAACAGCCGACTTCGCAGTTGAAGCCGATGCGGGTCCGGTGGTTGTTGGTACCGAGGTCGACGGGATCTCACCGGGAGCAAGGACGGCCAAATTGCAGGTGGCATTGCGCGGAGCAAAGGTAAAGTCATCGTTGCTATTCTGGCCCGTGATAATCCTTCCCTGGACGTCGTAAGGCCCCGAGCCCGGGTCGAGCGTGCCGTCCGGTTTCATCACCAGCGAGAGCGGGTGATCGGGGGCGTCGACCTTTATAACCGCCCGCGAGCCCTCGGCCCGCACCGTGTACGGATAGGCGCGAGCAACGTCAGGTCCACAGCCAAGGATTACGGACTCTGGAAAAAACTGGACGCTGAAGCCGGTGGAAGCTGCGAAGATGCCATGCATCCGAATGCCGGGAGGCGTTGGCGGACCTTTGTCTCCGCCAAACATGGTCTTGAGCAAGTCCGTTTGCATCGTCTCGACACCCACGCCGGCCCCCTTCGAAGAGAGGTTGAGGGCGGGGCAGGTGGCTGTTTTGGGCGAGAAAACAGTATGCCCGGCGTTCGCGTTCCCTGCGACGCGGTTGCCTGCTGAATCGTACAGGTTGCCGTTTTGGTCTTTATATTGGGCGTTCGTTCCTGCGGCTCCGTCTACGTATCCGGAAGCTATGACGCCGTCAATCGTGACCGGACCCGTGCCGACGATGGTTCCGTCGGACCTGAGAGTGAGGTCAAGAGGCTTTGGAGTGGTGTCGATGACGATGGCAGTACGGTTGTTCTTGAACTCGATTCTATAGCTCTGCTGGTTGGGCGAAAGGATGGAGCAGTTGACGAGGACGCCGTCGGTTATGAAATCGAGTCGCCAGTTGCCGGCGCCCTGGAATACACCCGCCATGTTCGGACCGGCAGCAGCCTCCTTGGCGGCAGAGGGGAGAACAGAGGAAATCATCTGGGTCAACCCGCCGAGCAGTGAGTTGCCCGTGCAGCTGGCCGCAAGCCGTCCGGAGGTAATGCAGCGATTCATGGCTCTTTGTTCGGGCGACATTGGGGGTTGAATCTGCCTTGCTGCAATGGCGGCTTGCTGTTGGTTGGCACTTTGCTGCGCCTGAGCCTGATCCTTGGCCGCTTGTTGGGCGCGATTCTGCTCGGCCTGGTTGTGGACGGCTTGGGTCTGGGAATTCGCTTGCGCCATGAGCTTGGGATATTCGGCGGCGAATCCGGGTGGAAAGAGTTTCTGAATCAATTCAGCACGGAATTTTGGGTTGACATCGTAACCCCGCATCGCCAGGTAGGACTCGTATTGCGGCTTCGAGTTGGAGATCTGAAAGTAGGCCGTGTAGTAAGCCTGGCGGAGTTTGGCTTCCTGGGCCGAAAGCCCCGGCCTGTAGTAGCGCGGGCCTGCGATCTCTTCGATCATCGTCTTAAGTTGCCAGAAGGCCCCCATCTGGCGCGCGGCGGTCTCGTCCGGGTCGCTGGCCTGCATGGCTTTCATCACTGCATCGACGGTGGGCATCCCGGCGATATAGGGTGGAGTGGGCGCCTGGGCGAGAAAGCGCGGGGAGGGGAGGATACCGAGTAAAATCACCCAGGCCATTATTGTGAATTTGAATTTCATCAAAGCGGGTCTACGTTTCCAAATTCCCGTAGCCGTGCCTCGCAGAATGATTGCCGCTAAGTCTCCCTAACTTTCTTGCCCTTCGCATGGCTGTGCTACCTGGAATTCCCATCTTCAGTATTTATCAGACTCGTAGTGTAAATCCGAGGCCCGCTGATTTCAATGTCCAGTCGAATCCTGGTTATTGCGCGTATTCGGCCATGGTGGCTGGCAGGAATCTGAGGCTCTGCTGAAGACCCGCTCCAATGCCGGAATTCGGGCTGGAGCGGCAATCAATTGCCTTTACAACTATCCCTGACTGCTTTTCGTTCCGCTGACAATAAGAACCTGAGCCGGGAAGCACATTCCACGGTCTGTGGAGTACTCCCGCAGAGCTTCCAGAACCTGACGCTTTACTTCACTCGCCCGCTCGCTTGAAAGCGTGGCCACCTTTTCACGAAGCTTCTCAGACATCTCCAGCCGCAGCGTCCAGAAGTCTTCAACCGAGATCGGCGCGTTTATAGTGAATTGAAGCAAGCGCTCGGACGGAGCTTGGACGCCGGCCTCCCCAAGAATGTCACGTAATTTTCCAGGACTGGCAAAACGGAATGCGTCCGGAGCGTCGGGCGCAAGTGGCGGCGAAGCTACGAACCGGTTGATGACTCGCGATAGCGCGTAGTGAAAAGGATTTTTTTCGGCGAAATCCCAGACCGCCAAAGCCAGTTTCCGGCCGGGCTTGAGCGCTCTCAACATCTCGCGAACTCCGTCGACCGGAGAGGGAAAGAACATCGCACCGAAGCGGCAGATAACGGCATCGAAGGTATCAGCGGGGAACGGCAAATGGTCGGCAGAGGCGACGTCAAATTTTACATTCCTGAACCCAAGTTGGTTTGCCGCACGGCGAGCGGCTGCGACCATTTCCGGAACCGGATCGATCCCAAAAACCCTGCCTTCGGGCCCTACCAGGGCAGCCACTGTCAAGGCAGGTTCTCCCGGACCCGTGGCAATATCGAGAACTGTATTCCCGCATGCAACCTGCCCATCCTCGACCAGAGCCGGCGTGACGGGAGCAAACATTTGCCGGATAACTTCACGGTGCTTCTCCCAAAAAGGCGCGGCGCCGCTCCATTGGGTAATCTCAGTCTGTTTGGATTGCATGCCCGCCAGTATAGCACCAGGCAAATGACACCAATACCCTGCTAACAAACCACTTGAATAACTGCGTCTTTGTAGTTTATCTTGGCTCCTGCTCCCCAATCCCGGAAAGGGCTTAACCTAAGTTTTTAACTGAGGCTTGCTGGGCTAAACATCGTTTTGCAGCTTGGAAGGAGAGTCAAAATGAAACTTAGAACCGGAGGGTTGTGTTTCTTATTGGTGGCTTTTGCTCTGCCCGTTTATCCCCAAACGTCTTCGTCCACTGACCAATCAGAAACAATTCGACTTCTGATGCAACGCATCGATCAGCTCGAAAAACGCGTTCAAGAGCTGGAGGACAAGCCGAAAGAGGAGTCGAAAGCCGCTTCAACCAATTCCCCGAAATCTTCTGAAGTTGCCGACAAGTCCACGGGAAGCACTATTCAACGGGATCCAACTGCAAGCGTAGCCACGGTGGCATCCAATGGGCCGGTCAAGGTGAGCCGTCCTGCGCACATAGCGGACATGCATGACATGCACGACATGCATGGGGAGAACACCATTTCAAAGACCTCAACTGCTGGACCGACGTCTCCGAACGGTGAAGCCAATGCGGCCTCGGGCGGCGCCGCACAAAATGATCAGATGGAAAGTATGGCTGAGGCTGCGCAGCCTACTTATCCATCTCTACACATCAGTGGATTCGGCGCAGTTAATTACGAGGCCACAAATTTTCCAGGCTCGAAAACCGGCTTTGCCTTGCCTCAATTTGTTTTGCACTTTGCTTCTGCTTTGGCTCCCAATGTGGATTTCTTTTCAGAATGGAGTTTCAGCGGGCAGGGGGGAGTCGACACGCGAGTGGTCGAAATCGAGCGCGCCATTATTCGATATTCCGTCAACGACAAATTCAAACTTTCAATCGGCCGCTATCACACACCCATCAATTACTGGAATACGGCCTTCCACCATGGCACCTGGTTGCAAACTACTGTTACGCGTCCTGAGATGATTGTGTTCGGAGGTTCGTTTCTCCCCCCGCATTTCGTCGGACTCTTAGCTGAGGGAGTCTTCCCGGCTGACGGGCTAAACCTTAATTATCAGGTTGGTGTCGGAAACGGCCGGGGATTTCCCATCAGCCGTGCTGGCACAACCGGAGACATCAATAATAACAAGGCCTACCTCGGCGGAGTTTTCATTAAGCCGGATCGTTTCCATTCACTTCAGACGGGCGGCGCTTTCTATCATGACCTGATCTCACAGCCTGATGGGCGCTCTTTCCAGGAATTTATCACCACAGGCCATATTGTCTGGACCAAGGAGAAACCGGAAGTACTCGCGGAGTTTGCGAACGTGCATCATCGCCAGGAGTCATTAGGCTTCCTGGACACAGGCCACATTTCCGATAGTCAGGCAGCTTACATTCAAGTGGCGTACAGGCTTCCGGGGTTCGCTGACGTCTTGAAGCCTTTTTACCGGTACGAATATATACATATTCCGCGCAGCGACGGCGCTTACGCCACCGCCGGCGAGCCGACTTTGTCGGGCTCGTTTTTTGGATTGCGGTATGACGTCACGCAATTTGCAGCGCTCAAGGTGGAATATGATCGCAAAACGCGACGCGATGAGAAAAACCCGGAACATATCCTCTTCCTCCAAACGGATTTCACTTTCTAAGTCTTAAGGGACTTTGGGATCGATCACGATAAAGCCAGCGCCCGCAGCGAATCCGTTGCCGGGAGCCATCACGCCTGCCTTCAGCGGTCGCCGCGTCAGTAGAACGTCCAGTGGAACCCCGGAATAGCCCGCTCGAAAAGCAAAATCAAATGGGGGCCGGTTGTGTGAGTTTCAATCGGGTGAACAACGCCTCCCAATCGGCGAAGACCAAGAGTTGGGGGAGGTTTAGAAATGTGAGGTTCATACTGAACAAAATCCCCATATGAAACAGGATCGCGAGCGGTATCAGCCAAATCCTTGAACCCTTCCAAAAAATAACAGCGATGAAGCCGAGTTCGAGCGCGATGGTTCCCACCGCGACCAATAGGCAAACCGCAGGATGGTCGGCGATCCATAGACCGAATGATTTGTATACTGAAACCTGATCGACCTGGCTGATATAGAGCAACCAGTTGTGGAGGTTATCCGCAGAAATCCAGGCCAGGCCGCTGCTTGAAAGCTTGACGTAGCCGGAAAACAAGTAGACTTGGCATAGGAAAACCTGGATCAAGCGAAGGGGCCAGCTGTAGACCCAGGATGGATTTGTCTTTGATCCAACTCTTCTCCGGCCGAAAAGGCAGAAGGCGTCACCGCATGGCGAAAATGAAAGGGTCACAAGCGCCAGCACGGTGATTGTAAAGCCCCTCACGTAAGGGTTCGTTGTCCAAATGATCGTTTCAAGCGGCGCAAGATGGTAGAGGAGCAAGCCGGAGACCAGGCACGAAAGCCGGGGATAGAAACCGGTCAGGGCGCCTAACAAAGCAAGCACTGCTAATCCCTGGAGAAACTCCTCGCCGCGGGGATGACCGGGAAATATCAAATAACGCCAAAGCGCGGTTCGCGGGACGAAAATCCAGAACTCGTGCGGCAGGCCGGAAATTGCCGGCAAATCCCGGGACATCAGGATCCACAACGCATGCGCCGAGAAAACTATGCGAGCCGCGGCGAGATTCCGGGCAGGCTCTGGAGAGAACCAAAGTTTATTCCAACCCCTGGCCATCCGTTGTGTCCAATTGTTATTCATGGGCGCGGATATTCGTAAACCTTAACCCGCCTGACCTTTTCCGGATTTCGTCTCCGCTCCTCCAGGTTCCAGAATTCCTTATAGATTCTTAGTTGGACGAGCGGTTGTGAGGGCACGGCGGCGGCCTGAGACCAAATCTTTGGATGCAGGAAGTGAGAAGGCGCCGTAAAGGGGCCAAGAAATCGATCGAAGGTCCCAACCGGCTCCCCGGCCAAAGCGCGAGCGCGTGAAACGTTTGCCTTTTCGAGAAGGTATTTTAAGACGTTGTCTTGTGTCTGCTGGTCCATCAGTGGAAGTTTTTGTTGAAGCCAGGCATATAACTCCTCCTCAACGAGGGGCTGCCAGGCCCTATAGTCAATGTCGTGCTCGACCCCGAGTGCGTCCACTGCTACCACACGCAGGGGTGCGGGATTCTGAGGAACGTTGGGCCCTGCGATGCCCGCCATCATGGCCCAAGGTGAGAATGGCCAGGACTCGCGCTGCGTGATTCCCGCTCCAAAGCTCAACGCCAGGCCATAAAGCAGGAAGGCATTGATATAGACCTTTCGATCGCGCTCGCTTCGAGAAGTTTTTTCAGACCAAAAGACGACGGCGCCGGCAAGAACAAAGCCGGCAAAACAGATTGCTTTCACAAGGTTCATGCAGAATTACCCGTGGGCGCGTTTCCCTTTTGTCCAGGTCTATCAATTCAGCCGTATCAATCCGCCGGAACAGAAAAGTCTCCAACCTTCAGTAGAGCGCTCCAAGTGTCCGGGGGACAGATGGTGAACGGATCTTTCATAACCCAATACTTTTTCGTATTTGACCTGCTTGCCCGCCTGATCCCTTAAGGGTTCGCGGAATTTTGGGCAGAGTCCAGCCAGAAAATGCCACACCCGTTCTACATCCCACATTTCAAAGTTCACCATTGGCGCTCCGGGCTTGATTCTTGGAGCGGGTGTTGCGAGTGATTCATTTTGCGGCAGGCCCCGGGGGTTTTCACTTTCCACAGCGCAAACCGCCCGGGTAAGCAGCGAAGCGCCCCGCTCCGCGTTGATCCGGTGGAGCAGGTCCACGTTAAATCCCCGCGCAAGGTCAAACGAATCCTGACACAGGATATCGCCCGCATCGGCCTTTTCATTAACCCGGTGAACGGTAACACCGGTCTGGCGGTCGTCATGATAATAAATCCAAAAAAGTGGGGCAGGGCCGCGGTGGCGTGGAAGCAGAGAGGGATGAAGGTTGAGCGCGCCATATTCTGGAATGGCGAACAGGTTACGGCTGAGCAACATGGGGAAAGTGGCGATACAAATCAAATCCGGCCGAAGCCGCTTCAACTGAGATTCGATTTCCGGATCGTTGCCCGCCCAAGCCTGGAGGATTTGAATCCCACGGGCGCGCGCCCATTGTGCAATCGGATCGGGCTTGCGGAGTCCCACCTTCTCCGCCATCGACCGGACCAAATGCCTGGCGCGTGGGCCCCGGTAAGCGGGCCGCACGATGGCAAGGATCTCGTGCTGCTCCGCGACGGCGCAGAGGGGAAGGTAACCCATATCACCGCCCGCCACGAAGAAAACAACTCTCAAGCTGATTTCTCCGAATACTTGAGGCTGAATGTTTCAAGCCATCGCCACGCCGTATAGAGGCGCCACACCGCCAAATTGTTTTCGTGCTTCCCTTGCAAAAAGTTTTCGACGAACCGCACCAGAGGTTGAGGCCGGACCCAGGGCAACTCGTACAGAGTCCGACTGTGCGCCATCTCACGCAGCCTATCGCCGTAATTGTAACGCAATGGCATCCACTGGGGCGTGGAGACAATCGCCTTTTTGTCCAACCGCTCGGTGACCATCTTGGGAAGCAGTGCTTTGGCCGAATCGCGAAGAACTCTCTTTCGATTGCCGGAGCTGACTTTATACGACGCAGGGAGTCGAAAACAATATTCCACCAAGCGGTGGTCCAGGAAGGGAACCCGGGATTCGATGCTGTGAGCCATGGAACTTCGATCCTGGTGCATCAGCACCGTGGGCAGATTGGTATGTTTAACCAAACCATAAAGGAACCGGTTCAAGGCAGATTCATCTTTTCCGCGATCAACCCGGCGGGCGGCGGCGGCTTTTAAGGGATCGATGTCGTTCAATCCGGGTACCAGCCAATCGTATTTAGGCCAATTGAGCCGCCGCCGCACGGAACGTTTCAGAGGACTGAGAACGTGGTCGCGCAGGACCGAAAGTCTCGACCGCTGGTATTTCTTGGAGAGGCTTGTCAGGTCCCGCGAAAGCTGCCGAAGTTGAAGTCTGGCCAGCCGGTCACGATACACGACAGATTCATAGTAGGGCAACCCGGCCAGCATCTCATCCGCGCCCTGGCCGTCAAGCACAACGGTGGACCCATGATCCCGGGCCAGGCGGTAGACGATATATTGGGCAATCAAATCCTGTCCCAAAAGGGGCTGCCCTTGAGCCTTGACTACATCATCGACCGACGCCCACACGGCTTCCGGTGTTAGCTTGAAGCAGTGGCTCTCGAGGCCACCTTGCTCGACCACTTTTCGGATATACGGCTCCTCATCCATTTTCGGGTCGTCGTAAATTATGGAAAAGGTTTTGACCGGCCGTCCGTTGGCAGAAGGATTGTTCAGCACCATGAGGCGGGCGATGGTCGAGCTGTCCAGGCCACCGGACAGGAGGCAGCCGACGCGAACGTCCGCCGCAAGTTGATACCGGACGGATGAGGAGAGCAAGTCCAGGAATTTTTCGCGTGCATCGTCAAACGATGGCGCCTCAGTGGAGTTCGAGTAATAATCGGCGAGGTCCCAGTAGGTACGAAATCGCGGAGGAGCGGGGGATTCGTCGCGGAGGTTGATCTCGAATACGCTTCCCGCGGGTACTGGATGAACATCCTTGAAGAAAGACAGGGCGGTGGACTGGGGGGGGAATCCACGGAGGAACTCAAGGAACCGGACAGGTTCGATTTGAGGGCCCTCGTCACGTGCCAAAGCAACGGCCTTGGGCTCCGAGGCAAACAACAACTGACCCGCTTCAAGGGAATAGTAAAGGGGTTTGATGCCCAACCGGTCACGCGAGCCTATCGCGCATCCCCTGGCCAGGTCGAATATTAGAATGGCCCACATGCCGATGAATTTCTCGAAACACTCCGGTCCCCACTGCCGGTAGGCCGCAAGCGCGACCTCAGTGTCGCATTGTGTCTGGAAGCGATGTCCTTTTGATTCGAGAATCTCGCGAAGCTCGCCATAGTTGTATATTTCCCCGTTGAAGACGATCCAATGGAGCCGGTCGGGGGAAGGAAAGGGCTGGTCGGCCTCCGTGCGCAGGTCATGGATTCTCAGCCGGCGTACCGCTGCCATAAACTTCGGCTGAAGGGTGGTCAGCTCTGCCTGCGAGGGAGGCCGCAGGAACAGGTGAGGGCTTAGTGCGGAATCGATCAGAAGAAAGCCTTCGCCGTCCGGGCCCCGATGTTTGAGAGTCCCGTGCATTTTCGACAATCGATCAAAACCTGCCGGAACTGCGCCGCTTTTTCCAAGAACCACACTGATCCCGCACATTTTTCCAGCCTTGTCCACAACTTCGCAAGGTATTCGGTCCTACTGGACCTTGGCCCTCGATCGCCAAGTTTTCTTAAATGTTTTCTTCCAGTTTCAGCACCGGTTCGGCACGAGTGTATGCATTCGGTTAAGCTTGCGCAAGAGGCGAGCATCCACCGAATTCGAATTGTGATGCTGTCAGTTGAATCTGGCGTGGCTGCGGTTGGTAGTCTGCTCCCCGGTCGGAATTATAGCCTTGACAGCCAAGCTTTTTGGGAATTACTTTGGGGGGAAGGAGATATCGACCTTATCCCATGTACAGCACCTTGATGAAACTCTTCGGGAGCCTTCATGAATTCTTCCGCAGCCATGAGATTATTTATTCATTATTTGCAACGATCCTCCTGCTTTCAGTTTTCTTCGTGGTGATTTACTTTTTTGAAGCACGCCGTGGCGCTGACAAAAAGCGGTATCTGTCGAAGAATTTTGCCATCGATCTCGCATACAACTTATTTTATCGAGGGGGTCTGTTCACCTTTTTTATCTACGCCCCCATTATGAGTATCTTGCAGCCGCGGCTTACCATTTTTGACGCCCACCTTGTGACCTATCTGCCTTTGCCCCTGGCGTGGATTGCTTATTTTGTAATGATCGATTTTATAGGTTACTGGTATCACCGGCTGGAACACACCAATCAATTCCTGTGGGCATTTCACAGCCTGCACCATTCGCAAGTGCAAATGACGTTTATGACCTCCTACCGCAACCATTTCGTGGAGCAGGCGATATTGTCCCTAATGATGTTCATTCCTGTGTCCCTTCTTGGCGTCCCTCAGAAAGTATGGCTTCCGGTGACCTTTTTGATGACATTTCATCAAGCGGTCCAACACGCAGACTTGGAATGGCGGTTTGGTTTTTTGTATCCAGTCCTGGCGAGTCCTGTTTTCCATTCGATTCACCATTCGGTTGACCCGGCCCATCGCGACAGGAACTTTGGGATGCTGCTGACATGCTGGGACTACCTTTTCGGCACTGCGGTCAAAGTAAGGGAGCGTCCCAAAGCGTTCGGCGTGGAAGGCTGGAATTTCCCCGAA
This sequence comes from Terriglobia bacterium, assembly GCA_035308965.1. Classification (GTDB taxonomy): domain Bacteria; phylum Acidobacteriota; class Terriglobia; order UBA7540; family UBA7540; genus DASYXZ01. Next base: position 195,690 of record DATGFN010000062.1, read on the forward strand.
TCCTTGATCCAGCACACGATCGCTCCGTTTAAGATGCTTTACGACGCGAGGGACGAGAAGGTCAATCGGCGCGATTCCTTGTTTGATTTGACATCCGAAAAACCTCCCAGAGTTTGAGTTGCATTTACCAGCGCCCTTCGCCGCCGCGCGAGACTGGGCAAACGAATAGCCCGATCAAATATTTATGCAGCCCAGGTTGGGAAAAACTTCTCCTGCCTGGACCCACTCGGCTAATTGCAAGATCATGGATTTTGGGCATAAAAATATGGCCTCGGGGCCTTGACAATGGCACGTGGTTAAGGTACAAAGGCATGACCAGACATAAGATTTTGTGATCGAAGGCGAAAATGAACACCCAATTCCGGCGGAGTTCAATGATTGAAGCAGCTCCATTGCAAGAAGAGACCATGCTTCTCAACCCGTCCATTAACAAGTTTTGTCTTCTCAACCGTACAGCGTCCTTCCTCTGGACACGTCTTGAAACTGCCTCAACAGCGGAACAACTCGCCGCTGAATTGTGCAAGAACTTCTCCGACGTGACTGTGGCTGATGCCACGCGAGATGTTCAGAGTACGCTCGAGCAGATGGTTTCGCTCGAGTTCGTGGTCGCAGAACCGCAAACATAGTGAGCGTTGACCTAACAGGAGGGATTAAGAATAAAATGGAAAACCAGGAAAACAAGACACTCGCAGCCACCCCATCCACCTCGAGCGAATCTCATTCGCCCTTGCCTAAATACGAACCTCCGAAGCTCACCGTAATGGACGACAAAGAGGTTCTCAGCGCATTCCAGCTCACGGTAGTTGCCACGACCTGGTGGGTCATGTAGCTCCATTCCCGGGCTGGGCGCAAGAAATAGTGAGGAATGAGTCTGATGTCTGAGCAGGGGCTGTCTTCCCAGAGGACACTTGTCGACTATGGCGGCGCTTGGTGGAATCAAGCTTCCTCGATCGTTGACGACTTCACTGGGCGGCAAGTTTGGAGCGAACCTGTAGACTGGTACCAGTTGGGAGAGGGCTTCCTTGGCGTCGCGGCTGACGATTCCTCATTCAAGCTGCGGTTTCGACAGATTTTTGCGGAGTGTTCCACTCCCCCTCCAAATGCAGGCCAGGGCCCGGTCGTCAAAATCATGGTCCGATCGTTGGACCAGCCCTCCCTGGCGCTGATAAATATCGAAGATCCCGAACCACTCGATTCGATCCAATTCGCGTTGAGTCTTTTTGCGAACCGCGGATTTGTCGAGGTTCCGTCTCCGGTGGCCGGTTGGCGGTTGCTGGCCGGCCCGGGCAAGCGAACTGAGCCGCTGATGGCAGTGCAAGGGAATCTGGCCATCGCCGACCGAAATCAACCGTGGCAGGCAATGGTCGCCAATTGCGTGGTCAACCGAGTGCTGAGGCTGCAACCCAATCACCTTTTTTTTCATGCAGCGTCGGTCGCCATCCACGGATCGGGAATACTCCTGTCCGGCCCAAAAGGCTCGGGCAAGACGACCACCTCAATCGCGCTTGCTTCTCGCGGTCATAGTTTCCTGGGCGATGAGGTGGCCGCCGTGCGTACCAATTCAAACGAATTGATTCCATTTCGCCGGTCGGTTGCCATCAAGCCGGGGCCCTGTGCGCAGATCGTGGATGAACGCCTCAAAGAAGGAATGTACACAACCGAACTGCTTCCGGATGGTACTGCGAGAGTGCAAATTGCTCTGGGGACTTTGTTCCCTGATTCAATCGCCCAGCCGTCACCATTGCGAAGTATTTTTTTCCTGAGAGGGTTTGCCGCGCGCGCCCGGGCAGAACAATTCAGTCCCAAGATCAATCATGTTCAGTTGCTGGCGCCTTTGGGGGGCACGCTATGGGGCGTTTCCCCCAGTCAACGGATGATGAGATTTCTGAGTCTGCTGTCGAAAATTCGGTGTTACTTCCTCGATGTGGGCGCGCCGGAAGAAACGGCCAGTCTTGTCGAGGATACTATGGAGGCTTGATGGTTTCGAAAATACAACAACGAGCGGAGAAGATTGCAACTTTCCGATTCCTGGAAATTTATTGGATGGAGACGCTGGCCCGATGGACTCCTACAACTCCGGAATTGGAAGTCAAGGTCCTGTTTGGCCGGCACCTTTATGATTTGGCCGTGCACGCTGACGCGCTGGGCAAGAGGACGCAGGAATTACGCGCGCCTTTGCACTTGAGTTTGAAGCCCTCGGAAGGATACCTCGAAGTGATGGGCCAGTTGGCTTCCGCCGACGGGGCTGCGGAGCGCATCCACAGCTTCTATGAAGTCGCCGTCCCAGGGCTCGAAACGAGATACCAGGGCTACCTTGATTGGACCGACAAATTACTCGACGAGCCTTCGGCCCGAATCGTCCAGGCGATCCTTGGCGATTACCGGCGGATGAAAAAAGAGAGCAAGGAAGTGCTCCAGCAGTTGCCTCACATCAAGCTCACCGATGCGGGAAAATTTGCCAAGGTGGGACAGCTCGAATCTAATTTTACCGAATTCGTTGTGCACGGCGCACTGACTCCAACCGCCGGGGGAGCCTCATGATTGACTTCAAGACTTTTGGAACCAAAGTTTTACATGGAGTGACGTTGCGTCAGGATCCTCTTCGGGAGGATTGTTACACCGTCGTTCAAACTGACGCGGAAATGCACGAGTACCAGGACATGGGGCCGATCGCGCAAAGGGAGCGGCTCCACCGGCATATGAACAATGAGACGGGCGCCATTGAAATTGCCGCCCAGTGCCTGGTTGAATTCCCCGAAGCTCCCTGGGACCTTCGGATGCAACTGGCCCGTCAATGCTGGGACGAGAGCCGCCACGTTTCCGTCCTGCTTCGTCGATTAAAGGAGCTGGGGGGACGGAAAGGGGAGTTCCCCGTAACTAATTTTGAATGGTGCGTTACCTGCATGCTCGATTCGCTTGCTGCACGGCTGGCACTCCAAAACCGTACTTTTGAGGCCGGAGAACTGGATCTATTGAGCATGATCCCCGGGAAATGGAGAGAGGTGGGTGACGAGGCCACGGCCGAGGTCCTGGAGGGTATCCTGTCCGACGAAGTGCAGCACGTCCGGTTTGCCAATGTCTGGGTGAAACGCATGGCGCAGGAGAATCCTCGCGTGCTGCTTAAAGTCGCCATGGCCACCAACTTTCTCGCCGCAGTCACCACGGCCCTGGCGCCGAAACCGGGTGAGGTCAGCCCCGTAGGGACGGTGTTTACCGACCCCAAGGACAGGATCCCGCCGGTGAATATCGAAGACCGGAAACGGGCAGAGTTCACCGACGACGAAATCCATTCAATGCTCCGCAAGGCAGGCTTGGAGTCATTAATCCCCAGCGAAAGCCCGAGGTGAACGCTTAATGTCAGCGAATACAACTCTTGATCCAAACCTATTCGGAGATTCGCCCGCGCGCGACGAACGGTTTACCGTCAAGGAGCGTTGGGTTGAGTGTAGGAACTTTCCCGATGGCCATCCTGAGAAAGTAGCCGAATTCCTGCACCGCCAGATGAACGAAGAAATAAACGGGATGGAAATGGCGGCGCGCGGGGTCTCCGATTTTCCCGATGCCGACTGGAAAATCCGCATGTGTATCGCGCGCCAGTGCTCTGACGAAGCGCGCCATGTGCTCATGTTCCGCAGGCTTTGCGAGAAACTGGGAGGCTGGGTCGGCAAGTATCCGGTGCTTAATTTTCAGTATCGCATCGTAAGCAAGATCGATAATTTGAATGGCCGTCTGGCCGTGCAGAACCGCAGCTTTGAAGCCGGCGGAATCGACGCGATGAGCTCGGGCATCCAGGATCACCGAAATCGCGGCGAGTGGGAATTGGTCGATCTATTTGAAGCCCAGCTTGCCGATGAAATTCAGCATGTCCACTTCGCCAACGAGTGGGTCCGCGACGTCATACAAAAGGATGCGCGAAATGCCCTCCGAATTGCGCGCGCGCTCACCGACGCCTCCAAAGCGTTCATTCAGGTCATGGGCGAAGCGGGAACCAGCGAAATCAAGTATGTGGTGGACCCGGTGGGACGCTCAGAAGCGGGGTTCGAACAAACCGAAGTCAATGTAGCCACGGCGGCGCTGAATTCTCGGCGCTCCGCGAGCCGGAAGTCGCAACAAAACGAGTGAACAAAGATTCAACCCAGATTCTGGACAAGAGCACTCCGGGCAAAGAGCAGTTCTGGCCGGCCCATCCTTCGCAGTTGGACATCGATCGCAAGTCCCCCCAACGTGGTTGGATTCAGTCTCGAAACTTCGACTTGGCGCTTTTTACGCTCTCACCCCTCGCCGGGCTCTTCGTCGTCCTGGTCAGCCTGCACCTCTCGTGGGGTTTCTATCTTTCGATTGCGGCTACCTACCTGGTGGCCATACCTCACTACCTGTCGACGTTTTCATTTTACCTGGGTGACGAAAACCTTTCTTACTATTGGACCCGGCGTGCCGCATACTTCCTGGGCCCCCTCGCGATTTTCGGGTCCGTTCTCGCTTTAAGAGCCTTCAAGTTTGATGCCATCGTTCAATCAACGATGTTCGTTTGGAACATCTACCACGTTTCTCTCCAGAGTGCGGGAATCCTTTCACTCTATCGCCGGCTGAATGGCGGGCCTCAAAATGAAAAGCCGGCCGCGCATCTCGCAATTCTGTCGGTCAATGCAACCATGGCCTTTTGGTACCTGGATCGCTTCACCCCTCTTTTCGATATCCTGCAAAGGCTTCATCCCTCGGTTCCGGCACTTCTTCGGGTGGCTTGTCTTTCCGTTGCCGTGGTAGCTTTGGGCGTACTGTTCCTAAGAATTGTCCGCCGTCAGAATTCGATCTCCCTCGCCGAAGGCGGCTTTCTGTTTACGAGTCTTCTTCTTTTCCACCCTTATCTTTGGGTCAAGGATTCAAACCTCGCAACTTTTGGAATGTTGATGGGCCACTTCATCCAGTATCTCGCCATAGTCTGGCTTCTCCATTATCGAAAATATGCGGACCACGTAGGATCGCCGCACCAGCAAATTCTCAGCATGGTCAGCCACCGTTTGTACCTTCTTTTTGGGGTCTTTTTTGGGTCGGGCATGGTATTTTATTTGCTGCAAAAGGGGAGCACGGTGCTCGGCATGCCCATGTTTTACACTGTTTTGTGGAATGCCATGACCCTGATGCATTTCTATCTGGACGGACTCATTTGGGCTTTCAAGCGGCCGTTTGTACGCGCCTCCATTGGCCCCTACTTGACGCCGGAAACCCACCGAGTGTTGTCATGATTGATCTTCAATCAGCAAGGGAAGAAAAGCCCCTGGGCGCTGAAGATCTGCAAAAAATCGTATCCCTCCTTAAGATCTCCCGCCAACTGGTCGAATGTGAACTCCGGGGTATGAGCATGGGGAAAACCCTGCCTGCGGGCTCGCGGGTTCGCATTTGCTCGAATCGCGGAGAGGATTACGCGGCGGGAGAAATTGTGACTTTTGTTGCGAATCGGAACCTCACCGCCCATCGAGTGGTTTATCGAGGCCAGGGGAGCAAGAAAAAATATCTGATTACGCGTGGCGACGCCAATTTGCTTTGTGACCCGCCGGTGCACGTCGAGCAAGTCCTGGGGGTCGTGACTGAATTCCAGACCGATGGAGACTGGAAGGTTCCGGTGGCAACCATCAGCGAGCCATTTCTGGGTCGATGCCTTGCGGCGTTCATGCTTTTCATAATGTCCACGATGCTTCAGTTGAATGTTTCATGGGCAACTGGGTTGGGCAGGGGATTGATCCGCCTCAAGTTTGCCTTGTTTCGATTTCTCTCCTGGGTCCGGGGCCCGAGAACAGCTGAACCATGAACAGGTCGAAATGCAACGGCGTGTGCCGCGTCGAACGCGGACAGCCGCCTGACTCGATGGCCCCATTCAGATCGCCGGCATTTCGAGCGGTAGAGGGGAGGCACAAAAACCTTCCACTCGCCCGCAGCCGATTTGAATCTAATGGCCCCCGTTCGGTGCCCAATGAATTCTCTCCTCACCCACGCCCGGCTTAGTACGGAGCAACAATTCCTTCTGCGGATTATCGGAAGAACTGCGCCCGAGGATCAGGAGAAAGAATTTGGGGAATTGGCGGGGCAGGTTGATTGGCGCAAGTTCATGGAAGTTGCAAGCGTCGACCTTCATCCCTATCTGGATTATTGTTTCAAAACTCGCCTGACTGGGGTAAAGCCGCCCGCCAGCGTCATGCAGGTTTTGTCACGGGCGCGGCAGGTGAACGCCATCATGCACCTGCGGCGTCAAAAAGAACTCTTCCTGATTCTGGCTAAGCTGGAATCCAAGAAAATTCCCGTGATCGCACTCAAAGGGGCGGCCCTTTGCCAATTCGAGTATGAGGATCCTACCCTGCGACCCATGGCGGACCTCGACCTTCTGGTCACGCGCGAAATGGAGAGCGCAGCCCGCAGCGCGCTTCTTGAGATCGGTTACCAATATCCACCCCGGGTTGCTTTTGTGGAAATCCACCTCAGGCCATTGCAACAACCGGGAAGTTCAATTTTAGTCGAGCTTAAATCTTCGCTGCCATCCTGCGAACCTTACGAACTCAGCCTGGACCAGGTGTGGGCGCGAAGTGTCCCCGTGGTGTTGGGCGGATTCCCCGTCCGCGTGATGCACCACGAAGACTTCTTGATTCATTATGGTCTCCATTTTTCGAGCTTTGACCGGTTCGCCAGCGGCCCCCTCCGGTTGCTCGACACGCTTCTGCACGTCGAGCATTATGAAAAAGATTGGAATTGGCCGGACTTGGCGGCCAGGTGTTTTAAGGAAGGATATGCGGATTGGATGTTTTTGACTTTGAAACTCACTCGCGACCTTCTCCGGGCGCCGATCCCCGATGTTTTCTTTGACGCCCTGACCCCGCCACCCAGGCTCCGTGAGCTGGAGGATCTCGCCCTCGAGCAAATCTGGTCCAAGGACCATTCCGGCCGTTTCGCAGGAAGACTTTCTGCTTTGATTTGCGCGCTCAATGCTCCCTCACGCATCGAAGGGGCAAAACGGTTTGTGAACAGCGTGCTACTGTGGGCCCGGAAAGATATGAAAGCCCCACTTACTTTTCGAAATATCAACCCGGAGGGGGGCCGCCGGCTGCTCGATCATCTCAAGTTAAGAGTTCCTTCTTATTACAGGGCATGGGCCCGGGGCGAGTTGACGAAACACAAACTTAACTCCGCCCGCAGAGTTTTGAAGGGAAAGGAACAAATTACCGAGATCATGACCTATGGCAAAGAAAATAAAATGAAAAAATAAGGCAAGGTCTCAGCGCGTTTCAAATTTTACCTTGAGATTCCGGCACGGCGCCTCCCCGTATTGGGGTCGCAGAGAAAACTCTGAACCCCAACTTTGGGATGACCGTCGAGATGTCGTCCCAGTCCAATTCAAGTTCCGGATGAATCAATAGGGTAGATGGAGTTGGAAAAATTCACATGCGTGACTTCATGAGTCTTTCCGTCAGATAATCACTCTAGGAAAAGATTGTGTGCGGAATCGCCGGAATTATTACTCTTGAAAACCGCCCCCAGAAGCTGGAGAGCATTGGACGCGTGGTCCGGGCTCTTGGACACCGGGGGCCTGACGGCGAAGGATTTTTGTTTTTTCAAGGTCCCGAGCGTAAAGTTTCGGTTTCGTGGCCCTTGGACTATTCTGCCCACCAACCCACTCCTTCCATTGAAGCACCCGGGCAAACCTATCAATCAACATCATCGAGTCGCGCTTATGTAGCCCTCGGTCATCGCCGTCTTTCCATTATCGATACATCGTCTTCGGGCAATCAGCCCATGTGCACTCCGGATGGCCGCCTTTCCATCATCTTTAATGGCGAAATCTATAATTACGTCGAACTCCGCGCCGAGGTTGAATCTTTGGGACACCACTTTCGGTCTCGATCAGACACCGAGGTTTTGCTTATTGCCTACAAGCAATGGGGACTCGAAGCCCTCAATCGGCTAAATGGAATGTTTGCTTTTGCAATCCTGGATACCGAGAGGCAAACCCTCTTATTGGCGCGCGACTTTTTCGGGATCAAGCCACTCTATTACACCTACCAGAAAGAGGGTTTTGCTTTCGCATCCGAAATTGCCGCCCTGTTGGAATTTCCAGGCGTGAGCCGGCGGGTCAATCCAAGGCGGCTTCACGATTATCTTCACATCTTCAGGACGGACCACGGCGATGAAACCATGTTTGCTGAGATCCGCCAGCTTCAAGCCGCTCACTACCTTGAAATATCCTTGGACCGCCCCTCGGAAGCAAGGCCCGTTCCCTACTGGCATGTGGACCTCAATCAACAGGTGGACCTTTCTTTTGAAGACGCGGCCAAAGAACTTCGCCGGGAGTTTCTTGAAACTGTGAAATTTCATGTTCGGAGTGATGTGCCCATCGGCGCGGCCCTTTCAGGGGGGACAGATTCCTCGTCCGTAACCCTGGCTATCCGTCAGGCCCTGGGCAGGGGGCAGGAGTTCCACACTTTCAGTTATATCTCAAGCGACCCTGTAGTTAATGAAGAACAATGGATCGATCTCGCGGCGCAGGCAGCGGGAGCGATAACCCACAAGTTTGGTGTCGAAGCAGATGATATTAGGACGGATTTCGATCAGGTGATTGGTGCTCAAGGCGAACCATTCGGCAGTCCCGTGCTCTGTATCCACCATCGCCTATTCCAATTAGCCCATCAGGCGGGAATCAAAGTGATCCTGGGAGGGCAAGGTGGTGACGAGGTCTTGGGAGGGTATCCCAGCTTCTTCCCGGCAAAGCTTGCTTCTTTGATTCGCAACGGCCACTTCCTCAATGCCGGCCGGTTTCTTCGCAGCGTTTCCCGGCCGCAGGGGGCCAAGGCAGCGAGGACCTTATCGCAAGCCGCAAGGCTGGTTCTTCCAACTCACAAACTCAAGTTCGTCAGGCGGCTAAACGGAGCTAACCGAACTGACGAATGGATGAATGACACTTGGTTTGCAGACCGGGGAGCGGCGTTGACCCCCACCGGGAAGCCTACCGGGCGGAGGGTGTTTCGGGAAAGTCTCTGGCGTATGATCGCGGAAACCAACATGCCGGCCATGCTTCGCTTTGAGGACCGCAATGCCATGGCGTCCTCGGTGGAATACCGCGTACCGTTCCTATCCCCCAAACTGGTGAATTTCTTATTTTCTCTGCCGGAAGATTATCTCATCGCTCCGGACGGCAAAACCAAAGCTGTTTTTCGGCGGGCAATGCGAGGGTTGGTCCCCGATGGCGTTCTCGACCGCAAGGACAAAATCGGATTCGGCATCCCCTGGGGGGGATGGTTGGCCGAGCTGCGCCCATGGGTTGATGATGTTTTGAAAGGGGCGGGAGGAATTCATCCGCTGAATGCCGACAATATCGCGCGACATTGGGAAGAAGTTCGCTCGGGACAAAACGTGACCGATCGATCTGTTTTTCTGACTTGGCGCTGGATCGCTCTAATTAAATGGGCACAGTGTTTTTCAGTGGAGTTTGACTGAGTGCCCAAGTCACGGCGCGCTTAACCCGAAACTTGGGTCGCGCGGGGGACCAGGCTGTTTGGAAAACTGGGAGGATCCTTGGAAAAATAAATATGGTATCGACGATCAAAACCGGACGTCCCTCCGTTTTGTAGATCGGGGTGGAGGCCGTTGGCGAAAAACATGTCGAACAATTTCTTTTCTTTGGTCTGAATCTGCCCGCGGAACTCGCAATCGAAGAAATCCTTGATGCGGTGGTAGGTGGTGGACGAAACATTGATACGATTGGGCTCGCTGGCGGTTTGGAGCCGCGCGGCGAAGTTGACTGTGTCGCCCCACACGTCGAAGGCAAACTTATCGATGCCCACCACGCCGGCGGCCACCGGGCCTGTGTTGATGCCAATACGGATGGCAAAAGGATAGCGGCTCTTCTGGTTGCATAGGGCAACCGCCTCGACAATATCAAAAGCGGCCAGAACGGCGTCGACCGGGTGGGACGAAGTCTTGTTGGGGATTCCCCCCGCGCACATGTAACTGTCCCCGATGGTTTTCAGTTTCTCGAGGTTATATTTCTTCATCACCCGGTCGAAGCTGGTGAAGAATTCATGAAGGAGGTGGACGAGGTCTTCCACCGACAGCTTCTCGCTGGTCTTGGTAAAGCCCACAAAATCCGTGAACAGAATTGTAACGTCTTCAAAATACTTGGGCGAAACGGCCCCCCTGGCTTTGAGTTCATCCGCGACGGCGGCAGGCAGAATATTCAGCAGGAGTTTTTCAGAGAACTGCTTCTGCTTTTCGATCTCATCCTTCTTGTTGGCGAGTTCCAGGTTGGTCTGTTCAAGACGCTGGGTATGCTGCACGACCTTATCCTGGGCCTCGCCAAGTGAAGTGGCCATTTCATTAAAGCTCTGGGCGAGTTGGCCGATTTCATCATCGGAACCCACGGTGATGCGGTGGCCCAGATTTCCGGTACTCAAATGGACTGTGCCCAGGATGAGTTCTCCGATGGCGCGCACCAGGCCTCGTGAAACCCGAATGGCGATAACGAGGGATAGAAGTCCGGAAAGCAAAAATATGGCGACGGTAAGCTGATCGTTGATTCTGGAAACCCTGCGAAACTCCTCCTCGGCCTGGCTAACCTGTAGTTTCTCCACTTCCTGTAAATGGGGGACTTGATCCTTCAAAACCTCTTCGCTAAGTGGATCGCCGCGCATGGCGAGCTCCATGACGGCGACATTGGCATGCACTCCATAATTTTGGAAATAGACGGTCCATGATTTGGATAATTGCCCAAATGTTTCCTGGAGCTTCAGGACTTCAGGGCGCTCGCCAAAAACTGCCAAATCTTCGAGCTGGCGCAGTTCGCTACCAACCTCATCGAGCTTCGCTACCAACGCCTGCTGTTGCTCGGGACTAAGGCTCGTGGTGCCCTCTTCCGCGTTGATGTTGCTGAAGAGTGCGACCTGTTGGTGAATGTTGTTAAGTGCCTGGCTGATATTGGAAATAAGGGTTTGCTTGGAAATTGCCCGCGCCAGCGTTTCCACGACCTCATTGCGTTTCGTGCGGGCGGCAAAGTAAAAAGCGAGGTTAAGCCCCAGCAGTATGAGGATGACTCCGAAGGAAAGGCCCAATTTGCGGCGTATCGTCATCGGGGCATCCGACTACTGAAGCGGGTAACCGCTTTCTCCCGGCAGCTTGCCGTCAATTTTTAACACCTTCAATCCGTTTAAAGGCTGATCCGCCAAAGTACTTCCGATGGCTCCGGGAATGGCTGCGACGAGTTCATTGGTCATCGCCGAGGAAAAGACGATTTTCGGGCCGGATGTGACCTCGGCCCGAAAGACTTTCCCAATCCAATACTGTCTGAATTGCGACTCCGACATCTGGTAGATTTTGTGCAGCAGAACATCCCTTTCATGGGCAACAGGGGCGCGAACAAGCAAAGTTATTCGCATATTGGAAGGCCAGAATTGGCGATCGCCCATAAAGACCTTGCGCACATCGGCCAGAGTCAGATTGTCTACCGGTGTCTGGGGATTGACGACGATGGCGACGGCCGCATTGGCCGGGGCGCCTTGAACGGGCAGGAAGGGTAAAAGCAGGGGAATCAGAAAAAGCAGTCCGGACAACCGTCTTTTCCCACTCCGGCTTTGCAGATGGGTATTGTTGAGGAACGCCATGTTTCTCTTCATGCCGTCGTCTCCTAAGTCTTAAATCTGCCTTCAACTCAAAGAAATTCAGTTCTCGGGTCAAACTTCAAGGATTAGAGTATGAGTCCGGCCCCTTTGCTTTTCCCTTTTGCCCAAAAGCCCGCTCTTGAGGAGCTACTGCTTTTGGGCAGAATTAGCATGCGAGCCAATTCGAGGCCCGGTTGAATTGTACTCGCAATTCGGAAATCCAATATACTCGAAATGATAGTCGGCTTTCCAGACTATTTCAAGGGAGGGGTCAACAGCCGTCCCGGTCGCCGGCCTTATCCTTCTTTGCCTAATCGGACGAATCCCATCCGTGATAGACTGCCCCCGAAGCGCAGTTCAGCCTTGAGATAAACAACATGAAAACAAGAATACTGTGGTTGCTGTTGATTGCCGGCCTCACCATCAAAAGCGTCCCCGCCCAGGGATCACACGATGCTTCCACACAATCCACTAAAGCGGCGGCCGCTCCCCATAACTACAACATTTCCAGCACCCAAAAGGAGCGGAAGAATCCGGTTCGGTTCTCCGATGCATCGGCGGAGCGCGGGAAAAAAGTCTTCTCAAACCGTTGTGTGCTGTGCCATGGACCTGATGCCGACGGCAAAGGAAGTTTGGCGGTCGTGATTGGTGTTAAACCACCCGATTTTAATAAGCCTGAAGTCCTCAGCGCGCGGACAGATGGCGAGCTGTTTGTCATTATCGGGTCGGGTTCGGAAAATATGCCGGGGAAGAGTTTAACCAGGCTGACCACACAACAACGATGGGACATTGTGAATTACCTTCGAGTGGTGGGAGGTAAGACGCCTGCCAAAGTCACCAAGTGATAGATCGTAACCCGCGATAATTCCCACCGTCCCCCCATGCGCCGACAGTCGGGGCCCAAGACTTCACTAAAAACTTCCTGCGGCCGCGCTTCCTGGAGGATCACACGAGGAAGCAAAGTCCGGTCAATCCAAACATGAATCCGACAACCAGCCCACCCAAGCTGACCTTAAAGTCCACCCAACATCTCTCTAAAAGTGGTAGTCGAGAAAGACGTATGGATAGGAAGAGTTTCCGCCCGGGCTTGCCTGCTTGAGGAATTGGCCGGCAATCAGGTGTCCAAAGCCGGTCCCTATCTGAAGGCGACGGTTCACGTCGTAGGTCCCATAAACGTCGGCTTCCTTCCCAATGTCCCTGCTGAGCGCGCCGCCCTTTGGAACCTTGACCGACACGGCTCCCGTGCTGTCGTACAGGCTGTCGTAGCGGCTGGCCAGTGACAGATCGCTCACAGCAAAATAGACCTTCATCCTCTTCGCCGGTCTGAAATCAAACCCCGGTTTAAGGTCTGCGATGTTCTCCTCACCAAACAGATCGGTAATTCGGCCCCACTGGTGCGTGGTGGGGTAGAGCAGGTCGAAGGTCCCAATCACCGGACCGCCGATCGCCTTATTTCCACTCGCGTAGCTGTATTCGATGGAGAATCGCGGTTCGAACCGGCTCTTCGGAATCGTGTAGCCGAAAATGGCGTGCCAAGCCCAGGCGTGGATCGAGTTGTCAGCATAATGACCCGACTGAAACGAGTAACGCGCCCGGTAGTCAAAGCCCCCCGGAACGGTCCCGGCCCACCGCAGCCCCGTTGTGTAAAGCCGCTCGTTGCCGGACTTCTTGTCGGCGCCAGTCACGCTGGGGACGGTCTTCAAATAGACGTAAGGCTCAATGGTAGCCTTGGGCGCCAGCTTCGTCAGGGCGAGGTTCACACCGTAAAAATTGTGCCCCGGTTGAACCTTGTCGCTGCTCGTCGGGTAATTTTTTACTACCGAAGCGGCAAAGACGTCGAGGACCGCGCCAAGATTCTGTGTCCCAAGCGTAAGCCGGGTAGCATCAAAAGACCGCGAAGCATTCGACCAGTTGCTCCTGCCGATAAGATGTTCGTCGCCAAAGTAGAGCTCCTGGCGTCCCGTCTTGAGGCTGAACCACCCGCGCTCGCCGTTTCGGAATTCGATGTATGCCTGATTGAGGTCGAACACGTCTTTCATGGAACTGGACACGTTCTTAGGATTGGCCCCGATCACTTCCGCGTCGCGAGCCTGAACGAAGGCGTGGAACCAGGAGTTAGGGATGATCTCGAAGCCCAGACGCAGACGCGTCAGCCCATAGACGTCGTCCTTGCCTGGCGTGAAACCGTAGGCGGTACGCCCTTCTTCCCGATTGCGGAACTCACCGCTAAAGCGAAGCCAGTGGGGCAAGCGCGCATTGAGGTACGCCGCCGGCGCGTTTACGGGATCTTCAGACTCCGAGCCGGCGTTGTCGCAACCAGCAGACGCGGAACCCGGAGCGACGCTCGCTTTGCCGGCTTGCTCTGAAGAAGTTGTCGCATGGATCGAGGAACAGGAAGCTGCCTCCGGCTGAATGTTCTGGCCGGATGGCGCATGGCTATCCCCAGCTAACAGCGGCAGGCAGCAGAAAAGGCAAAGGAGCAGCAATGCGCTTGTCTTCAGCAAACCTTTGATTTCCGGTGCAATTTGTCTATGGGTTGAAATAGTCCCTCCATAAAATTCCCCGCTAGGCGTCTACACCGAGGTGACGGCCTGCGTACTTATCAATCTCAGGGGCGCCTGCGAGCCAGCCAAGCTTCTGCCAAACACTGTGTCTATTAACTCTATAAAGGTACTAGACTATCGGAATCCCGTGGACGCTGTCAACCACAAAATCCACAATATCTAACGGAACTAATGCATCTCGTCCCCGCATCACCGGAGTTTTTGCGGGGACATTAAGTCGGGGGCCAGCACGGACCGGTTTCTTCTTGCTCCTATGAATCAGCTTAAATCACATATAATCGTATATACAAATGAAAATGTATTGACTTGAATCATCAGGCCTTGATATAGCATGACCTAATGGAATCGATGACGGACAACCGAAGGCTCCGACGCGTTTGTGCCACTTTCGTTTCATGGGTCGTGCTCGCTCTTCTCTGCGCTCCATGGTCAAGCGCCCAAGTGTCTGCGAGTGTCACGGGGTCCGTCACGGACCTCTCCGGCGCCCCGGTGGCTTCGGCCATTGTGACAGCGAGGAATCTCGAAACAGGAGCAGCTCGAACCATCACGACGGATGATGGAGGCCGTTATCTCGTTCTCTCGCTTCCGGTTGGAAAGTATGAAGTCAGGGCGAGCAAGGCTGGTCTTCAGGATGTGGTTCGAACTGGAATTGATTTGGTCGTGGGGCAGGAAGCCCGGGTAGATCTCAAATTGCAGGTGGGAACCGTCAAAACGCAAGTTACTGTAACCGGAGATGCTCCCATGATCAGCTCCTCGGCCAGTGACATCTCCGGCATCGTGGGAGAAAATCGACTCAAGGAACTTCCATTGAATGGACGGAGCTATGATCTGCTCCTTCAGCTTAATCCCGGCATCGTTAATTTCACTTCGCAGAAAACCGGGGGGACGGGTATTTCCAATTCAACCACAGGCAATAACTTTGCCGTTTCCGGCAATCGCCCTCAGCAGAATCTGTTTCTGTTGAACGGAGTGGAATTTACCGGCGCCGCGGAGAATAACATGCAGCCGGGTGGAACCAGCGGCATGTTGCTGGGCGTGGATGCGGTGCGCGAATTCAACGTGCAACGAGATTCCTACAGCGCTGAGTTCGGCAAACGGCCCGGGGCCCAAGTCATTATAGTCACCCAGTCAGGAAGTAATCAATGGCACGGGTCCATGTTCGAGTTTTTGCGTAACAACGCTTTGGACGCGCCGAATTTCTTCGATCAAGGTTCCGCTCCGCCATTTCAGCGCAACCAGTTTGGAGCATCCGTGGGCGGGCCGCTTCAGAAGGACGAGACCTTTCTCTTCGGCAACTATGAGGGTTTCCGCCAGCATCTTCATCAGACTTCCGCGGCATTTGTTCCCGATGCCAGCTCGCGGGCATCCGCGGTGTCCAGCGTCAGGCCGCTGCTGAATTTGTGGCCGTCGCCTCCACCGAGCGCCCCCGATTTTAACGGAATCGCGGAGGTCTTCAGCAGTCCGCCCCAGACTATCGGCGAGGATTTTGGCACCACGCGGTTAGACCACATCTTTTCGGAGCGAGACTCGTTGGCGTCGATTTACACCATTGATGACGGCGGCGACGTGACCGCAACGCCGCTTGATCCTTACAGTTCGGATATTGTGAGCCTGCGCGAGCAGGTCTTCAGTCTCGAAGAGACACATGTTTTTTCCTCCAATTTCCTGAACACTGCTCGATTCGGATACTCGCGAGCAGGCTACTTTTTTGCCGGGGAGACTACCCCGGGGAGTCCTGCATCAGGCGTTCCGGGGTTTCTCTCCGGCTTGCCTGTGGGCGCTGTCGTTGTGGGTGGGAGCGCAGCGTCGAACCCGCAAGCCTCCATCGGCCTGGCGGGAAGCAACAACGGCAGCAACCTGCATATTGCCCGCAATCTTTTCACTTATGAAGATCGCTTGACAATGAGACGCGGACGGCATCAGCTCAGTTTCGGCGCGTGGTTGCAGCGCTTTCAGTCGAATGAGAAAATTGCCCTCAGTCAGTATGGCCAGGCGACTTTTTCCAGCCTCGCACAGTTTCTGGGGGGCACGGTCAATAGCTTCCTCTACGATCCCGCACCGACGGCGATGGATTGGCGCTCGTTATTCGGTGCTTTCTATGGAGAAGATGTAATCCACCTCAGTGCCAAGGCGACTTTGTCCCTCGGTTTTCGCGACGAGTCTTCGACAGGATGGAATGAGGCTCACGGCCGGGCCAGCAATTACACATTTGACAACGGCGTCATTTCGACTCAGCCGCATGTTGGAAACTCCCTTTTTACAGTCAACCACGCAAGGATCCTTCCCCAACCGCGTGTGGGACTGGCGTGGAGTCCGTTCGGCTCCAAGACCGTCTTCCGGACTGGGTTTGGCATGTATAACGACCTCCAAGATGCCCTCGGGTATCGCGCGGATCAGAACGCGCCCTTCAATCCCACCTACAGCATCGCTTTGCTGCCCGTATCCAAGTTTCCAATTGACCCTGCATCATCCGTGCCCGTAAACGCGAAGTTGGTGCCTGGCGGAGTTCAACCGGATATGAAAACTCCGACTCTGATATCGTGGTCCCTGCGAATAGATCGGGAACTTTCTCCCAGTACGGCCTTGACAGTCGGCTATGTGGGTTCCCACGGCTATCATGAATTGATTGGCATTGACGGCAACGAGCCCGTGCCCACAATTTGCCCGGCGTCTCCGTGCCCAGCCGTCTATCCCACTTATGATCCTGGCCTGCCCACGAGTGCCACCAATTCTCCCACCATCGGATTTCCCAAAGGGTCTCCGCTGGCGGGAGCGCCCGTGCCCGCAGGAACCTATTACATTCCCTCCGGCGCAGCAAAGGCAAATCCGGCGCTGGCTAACACTTGGACGTGGTTTTCCGTAGGGACCAGTTCTTACCATGCGTTGCAAGTCGACTTGAGGCGTCGTTTGGGCAAAGGATTGACGTTGCGCGGGGTCTATACATTGTCGAAGACTCTTGACGATGGCGATTCTCTAAATCAAACGACGGCTGGGAATGCTCCAGGGCTGGTGGCGAATCCGCTCAATTTGCGGGCGGACAAAGGGTTGGCCACGTTTGACGTTAGAAACGTGGGCATAATCAATGCGCTCTACTCGCTGCCTTTTGGACGCAGCCGAACATGGGCCGACGGGTTCCAAGGATGGAGTAACATGCTGGTGAGCGGATGGTCGGTGGCAAGCATTATCACAGCGCAAGCCGGATTCCCGTTCACGCCCCAATTGAGTTACAACCCATCGAATAATGGCGACACTCGAAACCCAGTCAGGCCCTTCTTGAACCCAGCCTTTGCCCGCCCCATCATTCTGGGGAAATCCGAACAGTGGTTTAATCCAAACGCGTTCATCGCGCCGCCATCAGCGAGCGGTTTCTATGGGAATCTTGGAAGAGATACTCTCATCGGTCCGGGACTCGCCACTTGGGATTTTTCCGCATTGAAGGAAACAAGAATTCGCGAAGGCCTTAGGTTGCAGTTTCGGGCAGAAATCTTCAACCTGCTGAACCGGGCAAACTTCAATACTCCCAACCTCATCACGTTTACTCCACCCTCTACAGCCAACCCAAGCGGACTGTCGGGCACGGCAGGGGCAATCACGAGCACGTCCACAAGTTCAAGGCAGATCCAATTCGCTTTGAAGCTGATTTGGTAGGGCTCGTGCCGTGGTTGGTTCAAAGTCAGCTCGCCCCCGTTGCATGTATTGCGAACCCCACGTTGAGTTTTTATTCCTGGTTGTTGTAGAGTCGTTGCGCATCTCGAAGGAGTTCTGGATGATTCGCAAAACCACAAAGGTTGCAATGGCAGCCTGTTGGATGGCGCTTGGCGCGGCACAAATGTGGGCTGCGGGGTCCGCTCACTATGTCGGTTCAAAAGCATGTGGAACCTGCCACGAGGAGATTTATCAGCGCTGGCAAAAAACGCCCATGGCCAATGTGGTGCGGGATCCTCGTGAACATCCAGAAGCCATCCTGTCCGATTTTTCCCAACCGAATCCTCTGGTGAAATTCACCCCAAAAGATATTGCGTTTGTTTATGGGAGCATATGGAAGCAACGTTACTTCACCAAAATTGGGGACGACTATTTTCCCGAACCGGCTCAATGGGACGTTCAGCACAGAAAGTGGCTGCCTTACCATGTGGAGAAAGGGGGCGATTGGTGGGCGCAGTATTATCCGCCTGAAAACATGGAGCGCCCCACCGGACCGCTATGCGATGGCTGCCACTCCGTGAATTATGACATCAAGGCCAAGACCGTGACCGAGTGGAATGTGGGCTGTGAGCGCTGCCACGGTCCGGGCAGCGAACACGTGCAGCGCCCCTTGCCAGGCTCGATTACGAACCCCGCGCGGCTGGATTACGTCCGGGCCAACGACGTTTGCATCCAATGCCACTCGCAAGGCCAGCCGCTCGCCAATCCGATTCAGGGGAAGTATTACGACTGGCCGGTGGGCTATGAGGTTGGAAAGAACTTGCAGGATTTTTGGAAGCTCGAAGAGCACAAACTCGGGGAGACAAGCTTCACGCACTTTCCCGACGGTACGGCGCATAAAAACCGGATGCAGGGCAATGACTTTGCGCAGAGCTTGATGTATACGCGCGGGGTGAAATGCTTCAGTTGTCACGACGTGCATGGAACCAGCAACAAAGCGCAATTACTGAAACCCCCCGCCGTGATGTGCCTGGAGTGCCACGGCCCCCGCTCGCCCAACGGGCCGCACACCACCACGATTGCGGAACACACCCACCACAGGGCGGACAGCCCGGGCAGCGAATGTGTGAATTGTCACATGCCGAAAATGGAGACGGAAGGAATCCCGGGCGTTTACGTAAGCGCTCACACGTTCCGCTTCGTCTCGCCGGCCATGACGGAACAGTACAAGATTCCCAACGCCTGTAACCTTTGCCACCAGGATAAATCAACCGGATGGGCCACCGAGGCGCTCCGCACCTGGCCCGGACTCTCGCCTTGGCGCTTGGAGTGAACTCTTTGCCGGGTGGAGTTGCCAACGATCCTCCTGCCTGTAACATAAACTTAACATTGCTTTTATCTGCGCTTAACGCGCCTCTGCCAGTCTGGTGGTTACATCAAGCTTTGCAGAAGCCACAGGCTTGGTCAAACAAGTACAACTTTAAATCTACAAGGGGTGAAGAATGCACACGAGAGGACTGGCAGTCAGAGCGCTCGTCATCGCGCTCGTATACGCCATGTTTGCGATTTCCGCCTTTTCGCAAACGCCGGCCACCGATTCGAAGAAGGATTCGGCTTCGGGTGACGACGTATCGACCTTAAAGCAGATGGTGATCGAGCAACAAAAGCAAATTGAGCAGCTTCAATCGACGGTCAACGCGATGAAGCAAAAGTTGGATGAATCGGGCGGAACCTCCAGGAGCGCCTCAGATCACTCTGGAAGCATAGGTCAGGTAGCCAGCATGACGCCGGTAATTCCCGCGGCTGCCAAAGCGAAAGATGCAATGCCAGTCGTGGGGAGCACGCTATCAAGCGGCTCCGGTGCGGTGGGCGTAGCGGCCCCGCCGGCAAACGAGGAAACCCCGAGCGCCATCCATTTTAAAGGCATCAACATCACCCCGGTCGGATTCATGGCGGCAGAAACGGTGTGGCGCGATCATGCGCTTAGCGCGGACGTCAATACGCCCGCGTTTAGCGGCATCGTCCTTCCCGGGCAGTCCCAATACCAATTGTCCGAGTTTAACGCCAGCGGCCGTCAGTCGCGAATCGGCTCGCTTTTTGAAGGGAAACTCGATCATGCCAAGATCGGCGGCTATTACGAGGCGGACTTTCTTTCTGCTGCAACCACCTCGAACGACAATCAAAGCAACAGCTACGCGCTCCGCCAGCGCCAATTCTGGGGGCAGTTCGCTCTCGACAACGGCTGGACGTTTACGGGCGGCCAGATGTGGAGCCTGGTGACGGAAACGAAAAAAGGCGCAGACAACCGGTCCGAAGCGCTGCCTATGACCATCGACGCGCAATATACCGCCGGCTTCAGTTGGGCGCGCCAATATGGCATGCGTGTCGTCAAGAACTTCAACAGCAACTTCGCGCTGGCCTTCTCACTTGAGGAAGCACAATTCTCCCCCATCACCCAGAGCGGCGGAAACGCCAATTGGCTTGCCGGTCAATTTGGCACCAGCGGCGGGCTCTATAACCCAATTGCGAATTATTCGTATGATAAATCCCCTGATTTCGTCGCCAAGGTAATTGCCCAGCCCAAGTGGGGCCACTTCGAGCTCTTCGGTCTTGTGAACACCCTTCGCGATCGGGTCTTTCCGTGCCAAACGGCCATTGTACAGTCCACCTGCACCGGCGCGGCTGGATCGGCAGTCGGGGCCTTCAACAACTCCAGAACGGCCGGAGGCGTGGGCGCCAACGCTCGCGTGACTCTAGCCAAGCATGTGGACGTCGGAGTCCACGTCTTTGGCGGTGCGGGCATCGGCCGCTACGGCTCAGGCGGTTTGGCGGTAGCCACGCTTCGCCCGGATGGCACACTCGCCCCCCTGCGCAACCTGCAGACACTCGGCACGCTGGAATACCACGGAAAGAAACTGGATGTTTATTCAAACTTCGGGGCAGAGTTTGCCGGTCGAGCTTTCTTCACCAATTACCTTGTGAAGACGCCCGTGCCCGCGGGGTACGGGAATCCCTTGTTTCGCGATGACGGCTGCACCACAGAGCCCCTTCCTGGTGCAGGAAGCGGAGCGCCGGTCACCACGCCCACCGGCGTTGGCGGATCGGCAGGCTTGGATCCTGGCGCGCTGTCGAATTGCACTGCCCACACCCGAGACGTAATAGAAGCGACGGTTGGCTTCTGGTATCGGTTCTACAAAGGCCCCAAAGGCACTGTTCAGTGGGGACCGCAATACTCCTATGTGGTCCGCAACATATGGTCTGGCGTAAATGCAGCGGGTACAGTGTCCTATTCTCCGCAGGGCACGGAGAATATGTTCTTCACCTCGTTGCGCTACTACCTCCCTTAGGTTTAGGTGGGGCGCGGGCACGCGAATCCTAAACAATAGTGCCTTGTTAGGTTAGGGTTATTCCAACCTTGGGTCGCCGCCGAAGAGGCGGCGACCTTTTTTTCTTGATCCACGACATCGCGATCGCAGCCACTCCCTTGAACCGACTCGGTTGATTTTGAGGCCGGAAGTGATTATATTGGGCACTGGCAACGCGTAAGCGATTAAGGGACTCAAATGGATTGAAGGGCCTTATTTTTTCGGCGTTCGATGCTCGTTGCTTGTATAAATGCCAACGCAATACCCAAATCCGGGCGAATTAAGAAGAAAGGACATCTCTGCCTCAAAGGCAGGGGTTTTGCTTCTTCTAGTCGGGCTCATCTCATTATTTACCCTCGCCAAGCACGGTCAATATCTCCCAAAATCCAATCCTGCTAATTTCACCTCCAGGACAATCAAAATTAGCAGGGACGGATCTTTTCAAAGACGAACCGAATTCAAGACTTGCTCCCAGCTTCCATCTTCCATTTTCCGTAGTGCCGCATTTTCCAGACCCCTTCGCATCCCAGAGGAAAATCTACTTCCAACTGAGTTGACCTTCCTCTCATCAAACCAGCTCCGTTCTCCGCCCACCTCTTTTTCCCTGGGGTAAACCCTATCTTAGTTGCCCGTAACGCTCCGTGTAGTCTGGGCCTGTTTATCTGGAATCTCCAAGCCATGTGTCCGCGTTAAAGCCGATTACCGCGGAAGTTGAGATTCCATCGCTCCGACCACGGATCTACCGTCCCACGGTGCAGATTTTTTCCTATACGGGGAGGAGCTGATGGCAATCGAGGCCGCAGTTGCCCAAGAAAAATTGGAATTGCTCCGCGCGCTCAACACCTGCCAGGTGGCGGATGCCATTGAGACTTTCAACATCCGCCTTCGCAACGAAGGGTTCATGGATTCAAGCGTCCGATGCCTGTTGCCCAACCTGCCTTCGACGCTTGGTTACGCGGTGACCGCGCGCATCCGAACTTCCGCGCCGCCCATGAGCGGAAGGGCCTATCCGGACCGGACAGATTGGTGGAACTTTCTTCTCACCATTCCCGCGCCGCGCGTTGTTGTTTTGGAAGACTTGGACAAGAGTCCCGGCTTGGGTTCTTGTGCCGGAGAGGTCCATGCCCACATCTTCAAAGCTTTGGGTTGCGCGGGCCTGATCACCAACGGCGCGGTTCGAGATTTGCAGGCGGCAGAGAACCTCGGCTTTGGTTTGTTTGCCGGGAATCCCGCCGTGTCTCGCGCTTACTATCACATGCTCGAATTTGGCGTTCCCGTTGAAGTGGGGAAATTGAAAGTACGGCCGGGCGACCTGTTGCACGGTGACCGCCACGGGGTGATTGACATTCCGCTTTCTCTGGCCGAGGACATTCCGGCGGCAGCGGCCAAAATCGCCGCGCTCGAACGCCGGGTGCTTGAGGTGGCTGATTCCGGCAAACCGTCTTTGGAAGAGCTCCGCCAAGCCGTCCATCAATCTTTGCCGGAGAACAGACAGCACGGAAAATTCTTGGAATCATGAGACCGCGCATTGACGCACAACGACTCAGTCTTGTAGCCGGGAGGTACGAAAATGATTTATGAAAAAGACCAATCCCTGATTCCGAAATGCCCGGGAAAAGCGGGATCAATGGACTTGGGCGCACCAAAGTGGAAATCCGAAAAGCTTTTCGTTGGAATTTTCAAGCTGATGTTATTAGCCGGCCTGCTTTCAATCTCCGCCGGTTGCTCGCACGAAAAGGGTCTCAGCGCCGCGCCAATTGCGGCCAACCCTCCCGTCACGGTGGCCGTGACCGCGGTGGTGCGCACCGACTTGTCACAGGACTTGCGCGTGGCAGCCGAGTTTCGTCCCTTTCAGGAAATTGACGTTCACGCCAAAGTGGCAGGATTCGTAAAGAACATTTATGTAGATGTGGGTGACCGGGTCAAAAGAGGCCAGACGCTGGCTATTCTTGAAGTCCCGGAGCTTCGAGACGAGCTTGCCCAGGTTTCTGCCTCGGCGCGGCAGAGCGAACAGGAAGTGGAGCGGGCACAACATGAATTGAAACGCGCGGAGGCCGACCATACCGTCGCCCATTTGAATTACTCGCGGCTGGAGGCGGTTACCAAAGCCCGCCCTGAACTGATTGCCCAGCAGGAGGTTGACGATGCACAAGGGCGGGATGAATCCGCGGAAGCCCAGGTGGCGGCGGCAAAATCCGGCTTGGCCGCCGCTCAGGAGCATGTCCGCGAAGCCGCCGCCAATCGCGAGCGGGTGCAGGCCCTGCTCGATTACACCAGGATCACAGCCCCGTTCGACGGGGTAATCACCTCGCGCTATGCAGACACCGGCGCCATGCTGGCGGCCGGAACATCTTCTGAGCAACAGGCGCTCTCCCTCGTCAAGCTCTCCCAGAACGGTCTGCTTCGCCTTGAAATCCCTATTCCAGAATCAGACGTCTCTCTGGTTCACTTGGGCAAAAAAGTAAGCGTGGAAGTGCAGGCGCTCAAGAAAACTTTTGAAGGGACGGTGGCAAGATTTTCAGACAAGGTTGATTCCGCCACCCGCACCATGATGACGGAGGTGGACGTGCCGAATCCGAAATTGGAATTGATCCCGGGCATGTATGCCTATGTCGATTTCCCGGTTGTCGACGCCCAAGGCGCTCTGGCGGCGCCCACCCAAGCCATTTCGCGCACGGGATCGAAAGGGGTGGCGTATCGGGTCAACAGCACCAACCAGATTGAAATCCGCCCGGTCACTCTCGGCGTGGAGACTCGGAGCCAGGTCGAAATCCTCTCAGGCCTTTCCGAAGGCGATCAGGTGGTGGTTGGCAATACCAGCCTGCTGCGCGACGGCCAGATCGTGGCTCCGAAGATCATCGAAATGCCGGAAGCCGAGGGAGGAAACTAATGCCGCGATTCGCTATTCGCAATCCGTATTTTATAGTGGTCCTTTGCCTGTTCATCATAGTGATTGGCCTGACCAGTTGGGTTCGCATGCCGGTGGACTTGTTTCCGTCCATCAACATCCCGGAAGTCGTGGTGGCAACGTTTTACAGCGGCATGCCTCCGGAAGAAATGGAAGGTGACATCACGGGGCGCTTCGAGCGTTTCTTCACCTTGGGCGCGGGCATTGACCACATGGAGTCGCGTTCACTGGAAGGCGTCAGCATCATCAAGATCTATTTTCAGCCGGGCACCAGTGCTGATGCCGATGCGACGGAAATTTCCAATCTTGCCATGGCCGACCTCGGACGCTTGCCCAAAGGCACGCTCCCTCCTGTGGTAATGAAGTTTGACGCTTCCAGCCTGCCGGTTTGTCTGGTTACCCTGAAAGGCCAGGGGCTGTCGGAATCGCAGCTGCGCGATACCGGCCAATTCGCTGTGCGCAATCAATTGGCTACTGCGTACGGCGCCTCCGTCCCACCTCCCTTTGGCGGCAAGTACCGGCAGATTATGGTGTATGTGGACCCGTTGAAACTGCAAGCTCACGGGATGAGCGTGATGGACGTGGTGAACGCAGTCAACACTACGAACCTGATCCTGCCGGCCGGCGACGCCAAGATTGGACCCTACGACTACGATATCTATACGAACAGCGAAGTCGAGCACGTGCCCAATTTAAATGAAGTGCCGCTGAAGACGGTTGGGGGGCAATACGTAACCATCGCCGATGTGGGTAAGGCGGAAGATGCCTCCACCATTCAGCTTGGCATCGTCCGAGTGGCTGGCCAGCGCTCGGTCTATTTGCCCGTCATGAAGCAGGGCGGCGACACCAACACCATCGCTGTGGTGGATGCCGTCAAGGCCACCCTGAAACACCTGGTCGACGTACCCAAGCAGCTGGTCACCAGCGTGGCATTTGACCAATCAGAGTTCGTCAAAAAGGCCATCAGCACGCTGTTTCACGAGGGCTCTACGGGACTCATTCTCACTGGCTTGATGGTGCTGCTATTTCTGGGCAGCTTGCGCGGAACTGCGGCGGTGTTTCTTTCCATACCGCTCTCGGGCCTGGCCGCCATCATCGCCCTATACTTTGGCGGCAGCACGATCAACAGCATGGTGCTGGCCGGGCTGGCGATTGTCTTCTCACGCCTGATCGATAACTCGGTGATTGTGCTGGAAAACATTTTCCGTCACATGGAGCTGGGTGAGCCTCCCGAAGTGGCGGCTGAAAAAGGGGGGCAGGAAGTGAGCCTGGCCGTGCTGGCTGCCACCATTGCCAGTGCGGTCGTGTTCTTTCCTGTGACCTTCCTCTACGGTGTCAGCCGCTTTCTCTTTTCAGCCCTCGCGTTGGCGGTCGTGCTGGCTTTGTTCGCCTCATACTTCGTGGCCATGACGGTGGTGCCGCTATTTTGCGCCAAGCTCATCAAGGGCGTTCATCATGGCGCGGAGCGCCAAATCGACGGGGAGGGCCCTCTCACCGACGCCAACCCCGCGCGCGCCTCCTGGGGCACGCGATTCAATGAAGCCTTCAATCGCAAGTTTCATCGGATGCTGGACTGGTACCAAGCCAAGGTGGACAGATCGTTGCTCCGTCCCTGGCTGGTGGTCGGCGGGATTCTGGGCGTGTTTGTGGTGAGCCTGGCGATTTTCCCCTTCCTGGGCGTTGCCTTCTTCCCCCGCAGCGACGCGGGCCAATTCGTAATCAACTTTAAGGCGCCCACGGGTACGCGGGTGGAACTGACGGAGAAGCTGGCGGAAAAAGTGGAAGACATCGTTCATGAAGTCGTCAAGCCCCAGGACTTACGCCTGGTTGTTTCCACCCTGGGGGTGGTCCCCGATTTCACTTCGATCTACACCTCCAACTCGGGGCCCCACACCGCGACAATTCAAGTTCAGCTGAACGAGGAGCATTCCATTGGCAGCTACCAATACATGGACATGATGCGCAAACGCCTTGCGAGGGATCTGCCGCAGATAAGTTTCTTTTTGCAGTCGGGTGGATTGCAGGACGCCGTTTTAAATCAGGGATTGCCTTCGCCCATCGACCTCCAGGTGACTGGGTACAACATCCAGTCTGCCTATCAGGTCGCCACCGATTTGGCCGACCAGATCCAAGACTTGCACGGCGTGAGCGACGTCTACATCCCGCAGGATATCGATTACCCCGCCCTGCGTTTGAACGTGGACCGCGTGCGCGCAGGCGAATTGGGCCTCACCCAAAAGGATGTGGTCGATAATGTCATCACCGCGCTGACCTCTAATCAGATGATCGCGCCCAGTTACTGGATTGATCCCCGCACGGGCAACGACTACTACCTCACCGTTCAGTATCCCGAGACCCAAATCAATAGTTTGTTTTCGTTGAAGGGCATTCCCATTCGCTCGCCCAGTTCGAAGGAGCCTGCCTATCTGGACCAGGTTGTGAAAGTCACGAATTTCAAGGCCCCCACCGAGGTAGACCACTATCAGATCCAGCGGGTGATTGATATTTATGTGAACCCTGCTACCGAGGACTTGGGGCACGTGGCCAATGCGGTCAACAAAATAATGGCTCAAACAAAGCTCCCCGAAGGCGTCCACCTGGTGATGCGCGGCATGGTGGAAGGCATGCGGCAATCGTTCAACAGCTTTGGCTTCGGGCTGATCCTGGCCCTCGCCCTTCTGTACCTGGTGCTGGTGGCGCAGTTCCGCTCGTTTATCGATCCATTCCTGATCCTGCTTGCTGTGCCCACCGGCCTGACGGGGGTCCTGCTTTTCCTCTGGAGCACAGGCACCACCATGAACGTGATGTCCCTGATGGGCGTGGTGATGATGGTGGGCATGGTCACTTCCAACAGCATTCTGATCGTGGAATTCGCGCACAAGCTCGAGGCGGAAATGTCCGTGCGCGACGCCGTGGTCACCAGTTGCCGCATTCGCTTGCGGCCCATTCTGATGACCTCGCTCGCCACTGTTTTCGGATTGATCCCCATGGCGCTGAAACTGGAGACGGGCAGCGAGGCTTATGCTTCCCTGGGACGAGCCATCATCGGCGGCCTGGTCCTCTCCGTCGCCCTTACCATCTTTATCGTTCCCGCCGCATATTTGCTTGTCTACGGCAAGCGGCCCACCAAAGCCCCCGCGCCGTCGGAAATGGAGGCGCAATGATTCGACGAATCTGTTTCCCTCTGCTTATCGCACTAATGATTTCTTGCAGCACTCCACTCTTTCCTCAAAATGTGCAAAGTCTGACGCTCCAGGAAGCGGAAGCGCAGGCGGTCTCTCACCATCCTCAAATCAGTTCCGTCCGCTATTCCGCTCTGGCAGCGGGCCAGGCGACGCGGGAGCAGCAGTCCGCTTACTACCCATTTGCCTTTGGCAATCTCACCGGCGCCGGGGCCGATCCCAATAGTCGCTTGGCCGCCGGCGGACTGAACAATCCCATCATTTACAATCGCTACGCGAATGGAGTGACGGTGGGCCAATTTATTACCGACTTTGGCCGCACCCAGAACCTGGTGGAAAGCGCGCGCCTCCACGCCCAGGCGGCTCAGGAAAACGTACAGACCGCCCGGATGGACGTGATGCTTCAGGTCGATCGCGCATACTTTGACGTCTTGAAGGCGCAGGCCGTATTGAAGGTGGCCGAACGGACAGTGAGCGACCGCCAATTGGTCTCCGACCAGGTGACTGAGCTCGAGAAGAGCAAATTGAAATCCGGCCTCGACGTAAGCTTTGCCAACGTTAATCTGGCGGAGGCCAAGCTTTTCTTGGTACGGGCTCAGAATGACGAGCAGGCCGGATTTGCCGCGCTCTCCGCGGCCCTCGGCTACTCCGATGCGCGCACCTTTGAGTTGGCGGACGTCCCTGTGCCCTCTGCACCCCCGCAACAGTTTGCCGACTTGGTGGCGCAGGCATTCCAAAATCGCCCGGAATTGATTGGGCAGCATTACAATCAGCAGGCGGCGGAGAAATTTGCCAGGGCGGAACGCGACCTTTGGTTCCCCACCATCAGCGGCGTGGCGACTGCCGGTATTACTCCGCTTCACCAAAGGCAGCTGGCCGATAATTATGCCGCGGCCGGATTGAATGTGAACATTCCGATTTTCAATGGCCACTTGTTTGCCGCCCGCCGCGCCGAAGCGGAGTTCAAGGCGAAAGCCGAGGAAGAAAACTTGAGGGATCTTCGCGACCACGTCGCTCGCGACGTGCGCGTCGCGTGGCTCAACGCCAACACCGCTTACCAACGCCTGGGCTTGACTGACCAATTGCTTCAGCAGGCCAAGCAGGCTTTCGACCTCGCCCAAGAGCGGTATAAACTTGGCTTGAGTTCAATTATTGAGTTGAGCCAGGCCCAACTCAATTTGACCCAAGCGCAGACCGAGAATGTAGGGGCTAATTACGAATACCAAATCAGCCGGGCTGATCTCGATTATCAGATCGGGTCCGCACACTGAACAAAAGTCCCCACAGTAGGCGAGTGACGGTATGGGCGGACCTGCTAAGTTGTTAAATGATATGGTAGGCCTGGACAGATTCGAACTGTCGACCTACGGTTTAGGAAACCGTTGCTCTATCCATCTGAGCTACAGGCCCACGATGCGCGGCGGGAGTCCCGGCGAACTCTTCCCGCCCATTTTAAAAGCGTACCATTCCACGAGCGAGGCTGTCCATTCTTCTCTTATCAGAACTCTGGGTGGTTGAGGTGAATCCGGCGAAGGGTGTGCTCTTTTCACAAGCGGCGGGTTCATCCCGCCATTCTTTGGCAGGAGCGACTGGTTCATCGTGTCGCGGCCTTTGTTCAAAACCAATGATGGCGGCACGTTGATCCAGCCAAGGAATCAATAATTCAACGCCGGCGTCATCCCGATCGAGTCAGCACAAATTCCGCCGCCTCTAAAAGCTAACTTGCGCGGGCGGCATTCATGACGGCCTGGGAGGGATAGCGCAGGTCCCAGACAATTCCGAACCACGAAAGCACTTTCAGCAGATAAAAGGTTCCGTCCAACTCCCACCAATAAAAGCCCTGCCTCACCGAAGCCATATAGTGGTGATGGTTGTTGTGCCACCCCTCACCCATGGTGATGAGCGAAATCAGCAGGCTATTGCGGCTGGTGTCCGTGGTGATGTAGCGGCGCTGGCCGAAAACGTGGGCCAGGGAGTTAACGCAAAACGAGCCGTGCCACAACACGACCGTGCTGATAAAAAATCCCCACACCAGCCATCCCCAACCACCCACCAGGTAAAGAGCCACGGCCAGAACAACGGGCGGCACCAGGAAATGTGCGTTCAGCCAGCGCAGCTCGGGAAACTTATAGTAGTCGCGAATCATTTCCACCTGGGTCTCATCGTTCTTATTGCTCAAAATCCATCCCAGGTGCGACCACCAGAATCCTTGCTGCGAGGGCGAATGCAGATCCTCAGGCGTGTCGGAAAGCCGATGATGGTTGCGATGATGCGCCGCCCACCACAGCACGCCCTTTTGCGACGAGGTCATTGCCAGAAACGCGAGAACAAACTGAAAGGCGCGGCTGGTTTTGAAGGAGCGATGGGAGAAGTATCGATGGTAGCCTGCCGTGACAAAAAACATGCGCACGTAATAGAGCGCCACGGCCAGGGCCACATACGACCAGCGGAATCCGATGAACAAGGCCGCGAAGCAGGCCAAATGGACGCCAATGAAAGGGAGAATCTTTAACGTGGACGTGCGATGGCGGGGCTGGGCAGTAGCGAGCGTTCCCGAGAGCACGGAAAAACCTAAGACGGGCATGACCTTGTGGTCCTCCTCAGTATCCCCGCCCAACGGGTCGTGATGCTTGGATCGGGGGTGGAGCAGGAATGCCGCTGCGTAACATACCAAGTATTCAGTTGCGCTTGGGGAAGCGTCGCGGTAATCCAAATCGGCGTGTAAGTAGTCGAAGTCAATGGGGCTCGATTCCGTTCGTGCCCTTACTAAGCTGCAATTTCTATTTCGGTCTCTCCACTTACGACGGGAGAGCTTCGTTAATCACAACGGGTGTTTTGCCGCGGCGTTTGGCCGTTGCCCTTTTTTTCTTGGGAGCCTCGCCCTGAGCCACCTCAAACATGGCTAGGGAGGTCACGAATTTCCTCACCCCAAATGTATCAAAATCGACTGTGGTCCGGTCATCATCGCGTTCCACGATTGTGCCACATCCGTACTTGGAATGTCGAATATATTGTCCGGCTTTCAGGTTCATGTTTTACCTCTCGCCCTAAAATCGAGAACCGCGCTCAGAACGGCCGCCTCGGCCTCCGCCGCGATGCCCTCCGCCCGAATCCGTACGCATAGGGCGGGCCTCATTCACGGTGAGCTTGCGTCCGTCCAGCTCCTGGCCATTCAGGCCGGCGATGGCCCGGTTAAGATCTTCGTTCTCGGCCAGCTCGACAAAGCCGAATCCGCGCGGTTGCCCCGTCACCTTATCTCGAATGACCACCGCCGACGCCACCTGGAAACCGGCGTTGGTGACAAAATCATTCAGTTGGGCGTCCGTCACATTGTGGGAGACGTTCCCAACGAAAAGCCTTTGACCCATCAGGTCCTCCGGGTAAAGGCGGCCTTCGCAGACCGCCCGTCCCCACTTACCCTGCGGTCCTATGCCCGTTCGACGGCGTCCGCTTGCAAACCCTTGGGGCCTTTCTTGACCTCAAAGCTTACGCGCGCGCCCTCTTCCAAAGACCGGTAACCTTCTCCCACGATGGCGGAAAAATGTACGAAGACATCCTCTCCGCTCTCGCGTTGAATGAAACCATAACCCTTGGCTGCATTGAACCACTTCACTGTACCTTGTTCCTTCATACTGATAGACATCCTTTATTTGATTGATTTGGCAATTTGTGGGAACGGTTGCGGCGGGACTAACCCGACGATCCGCTGTAAAACCGCGGGTCACACAGGTTGCAGAGCAACTTCATCTAAACGCCCTTGTATCTGTTGCGATTCACGTCGGTGTTACATACTACAAACTGCAAATCCATGCTAGCACCTTCCCTGGTCTAAATGCAACAAAAAAATAGGCCCTTTTCAAGTGATGAAGCCCCCGGGCCCTCTCTTCCATGCAGGGTTGGCCATGATACACTTGCGGCCTAAGAACGGTTGGGGGGATCAGGAACTGCCATGACCAAGAAAGCCGTCAGAGAGAAGGCCACTCACCGGTGGTACACGCGTCCCGTGCTTTTCGTGGCGGACGTTAACCGAGCGCTTCGGTTCTATATTGACATGCTCGGCTTCAAGAAGGATTGGCATGAGGGCGACGGCGCGGGCGGGGTCTGCCAGGTCAATCGGGCGGGATGCGAGATCATTCTCTGCGAGCATGCCACGCGAAGAGACAAGGCGCGCTTGTTCGTGAGCTTGACCGCCGACGGGCTCGCCGCGCTTCGCCGTGACATCGCCAACCGCTCGATTCCCAGCGAGAAGTCCTGGTGGGGAATGGACGTGGTCAAGATCGTCGATCCCGACGGAAATGAATTGTTGTTTCCCGAGACCAAGCAGCCCAAGGGGTAGCGCAGAGTCTGCGGTTTTCAGACTCTGCGGCTTGTGATGTGTTCAATCTAAGGTAATCCTATTTGAGATATTTCTGTCATTTATAATACTCTACGTCCGGAAATCGAAGTGCCGCAGAGTTTTAAAAACAGAAACTCTTCGCTACCACTCCCTGACGACAGGCCACACAACCGCCTTCGATTTGTCATCCCGATCCGTCAGCGGACAGAGAGGGATCCCGCCCTGAGATCCTGGCAGCTCCGGACAGAGCGAGATTTCTCGTCCCGATTTGATCGGGACTCGGAATGACGGTCCCCTGCGCGGATGGCTTCCCACAATGCGGGATCGCATTGGTTGCGATGTATGGGTCCAGGCATGCAGTGCAAAAACCAGGTCGGAAGTAGACTTTGAATCGATTTTGATATTCGACGCCGCCTACATTCCAAACTGCAGACCATAGGTGTCACCCGCGATACATCGTCTATTTGATGAAAAGACGCGGACCTCAGAGTCGGAAGCCCGCGCCACTGGCTTGTATCTCAAGTTGCGCGCCAATGGGCGCGCCGTCAGGCAGCTAGCACTTTTTTCAATCGCGACCGACAACGTGACACTTTCGATTTCAGGGCTGAGAGGGCTATATTTTCGCCTCTGGCCACAGACTGATAATCTGTATCCTGGGCGAGATTCGAAAGTATTCGCCACTCTCGATAGGAAGTGGCTTGGCGCACTTGCCGGATCCTCTCCCGAAAAATGAGATCATCCAGCGCGACCGCAGGAGTAGCGCGCACGCAATATGCTGGACCGTACTTGTCCAGCAGTCTATCCCGGTTCGCGTGCTTCTTCGCTCTATTTCGCGCTAAATTCTGGAGGTGCTTGCAGCGCAGTTCCGGTTCGTTAGGTAGGCTTGCCGACGATGCCGATTCCAGGAAGTAGTTAAGTTGATCTTCAATCGCCCATGAGTAGTTGTCAAGCTTCGATCGATTCGCTTTATGCTGCAGAGCAGCATAATCATTCCACAATGCTGAGGACAAGGACTGACTTGGATCCATTGATAACCTCCTTAGATTGTGTAGACCGTTGTGGCCTACAGGAGTTACAAACAGAACGAGATTGCCGGAGACTGCCCCAAAACCGCTAGGGTCTTAGGACGCTATGCCCAAGACCCCAGCACATCAAAACTTCGAGAGCATATCAGTATTGTAGTTTCTAAGCAACTGCTACACTCCCGATCTACTCGACCATCCAAGGTGCCTATCTATATGTGTGGCCCCCGGGCGAGAAAGTTGCAGCCAAGCCAGGTTTCTTCCGGATTGCGGACACTCGTCGCAAGGCGTCGTGAAGCGCCTACTTCGTCCGCAATTGGGTCGCAAGATTTCCGGACCACTCCCTGCGCAACTTGTCAAAGAGTTTAACGTACTCTCCTTCGCCGTCACCGTGGCAGAGCTGACTTTGAGTTCTCGCCAGGGACAATAATAAGGACTGGATCCCGACGAGTATATTTGAGCACGTTTGGCTGATGTCTCCGGAGACTTCCATCATTTCTTCACCGCCAGTTTCCTGGGCAACCGCTGCCGTTTTCGCCATGTCGCTCAGCGGCTCCCAGATTGAATGGAAGAACGGATGAGCAGTATTGATCGTCAATATCACTTTTCCATACTTGAAATCGCAGTGGTAGAAAGGCCAATAGTCATCATGCTTGAAGACTGTCACGTAATGGGAATTTTTGATACGTGAATAGGCCTCATCATCCGACTCCGCATCCCTCTTCAGGGTCACGGCTAGGGCTCTCAGATTTTGTTCCTCGGCAGCCCGTTCTTCCTCTGAAAGCTCCGGAAGAGGTCTGCCCTGAAGGCCTTCAGCGTCTGTGGCCCGTCGTTCAGCTTCACTAACACTCGACACTCCTTTCGAAGCTGCGCGATCAGCCTGTAATTTCTTGATATGCTCACGGACGGTTGTAATTTCTTCACTGATATTTTCGATGATCCTCTCGCCCACGTACTCCTTCAATCTGACACCCTGTTTGTTTGCCGCTACTCCAAAACCTTCGTCCGCTTCACCCGTAAAATCAATTTCCAATCTGAGCCAGTTCAGGTCGCCGTGCTTTCGAATATGAAGCTTCGGGTAAGACGAACCGATTTCCACTTCTCGGTTATTCCGCATGAAGGAAACAGTGTGGTCCTCGAATACATGTAGGTCATTCTTGAGGACTTTTCGAGGAAGAGCACCCCACTGCTCGTATGGCAAAGAATAGAGGCGAACACTTATGGGGGTTGTGTTGGGCGATCCTTCTCCGACCGGAACATCAATCTGCCACGTCTTGATCAAGTGACTTTGCTTGGGACTCAGTCCATCAATCTGAGTGTGGCGTGCCGATTGCATCCAGTAGGTAGGATCAAACGCTTCAACAAGACGATTGTTCACATAGAGGCGAAGCCCTCCGGCGATCGACCGCCGATAAATGCGTCCCATTTCCTTTGTGGCATGGTCCACTAGAGTAGCCGCCTTTCTATAGGTCAGGCGGTCACACTCTGGCATGTACACGATGGTACCGGAGGCTCCTAGTTGGCGTCGCAATTCATCCCCGTCACCGGCAAGTACAGTCTGCGTTTCGTTGGGATTCTTTGGAAAGACCATTGGCCGCATAAGGATTTCAGTGATCTCGGAAGGCAAATTATCGTTAAGCGTTGGGTCGGGCAACTCAATCAGATTACTGCGGCTATTTCCGATTTCGTTGACATCGAGAATCATGTTGTAAAAGGCTTGGGGCTCCTGCCAAGAATAGACCTCAAACGCTGGACTCATGCTCAGAGCCGCTGCTTTCATCCCCACCCCGAACCTTCCAATGCCAGTCCGATTTTCATATACCAGTGACCCACCGAATGCGATTGCAACCTTCAGAACATTGGGAGACATTCCTTTTCCATTATCGTACACGAGCGTGGAGATTTTGGATTCCCCCTGCCTTCCCTTTTGTTGAAAGTAAACACGGACCTCGGTCGCCCCCCACTGAATCGCATTGTCTACATGCTCGCAAAGGGCAGAGGTCGTACTGTTGTAACCCATGTCCCGGAGGGAATTAACAAGAGTCTGGCCGAGAAACAGAGGAACTTTTGCGCCGTCTCTCAGTATTCTTCCTAGTACCGTCCTGCCGCCTTTGGGTGCGGCTTCGCCCCACAATACTGAAGACTCAGTCTCTTGAACTTCGCTCACTTCATCCCCGGTTCCTGCGGTTTCTTTCATTAAGTCTGTCATTTCTACATTCTCCTCTTTTCTGTGGCCCCGCTTTTGGGTGCCAGAGTGATTTTGAAGCGGTAAAACCGCCTCCAATAGAGTAAGGTAGGCCCCGCGGACAAAAGTTGCACCAATGCACAAATATACCAACTCTTCCTTTTATGGTAGCAAGCGGGTACCGCAGAGTTTGTGATGTTCAGACTCTGCGGCTTGTGGTGTTGGACTACATCAAATAATCCTATGAGGGGTGTTGCTGTTATATATAATACCCCCCCCCAGAAACTCGAAGAGCCGCAGAGTTTGAAAATCGGAAACTCTGCGCTACCAACTTCGTAACTACTACCGGCTTGCTTGCTCGCCGAGGAGATCGGCGAGAATCCATGCTGATCCGGCAATCGCGAAGGTCTCGGTGGTTTCGCTCCAGTTCGTATGGCTGTGGGGATTGGAGAGAAGCAATGGGACCCAAACGAGCAGCCCGAAGATCACGAGCATCATGGTCAAAAGTCGAGTGGCGAGTAGCGCCATTCGATTCGCCAGAAGAGCCACAGCCGCAAGGGCGAACAACACGGTGGTGGTTACCGCCCAAAACATCTGAGTGGGAGGAAGCCACTTGGGAACAAGTTGGGCGGTAGGGTGAAGATAAAACGCTTGTTCGAGGGCAAAGGAAGTGGCACAGATACACAAGAGAATACGGCCGATGCGATGCAGTGTTTCCTCTAACCATGCCCCGGGCTGTGCCAATATCAAGCGCGCATAAACGATTGCCGCTCCGGTAGCGAGAGAGAACTGCTCGAAGAAATTGCCCCAGCTATTGTAGATTCGCGGGGTGGCGACGATGGTCGGTACGCACCCTAAGGCGAAGGCCACATAAACCGCACCCAGGACGGCTGCGCCCACTTTCGCGGTCCGACGGAACTGAATTGCAGCGCCGCCCAAGATTTCGGCAGCGGCGGCTGGGTAGGCAAGGTAACCCGGCAGGTGCCAGCCGTTGTACTCGTGCCAGGCCAGCGTGATGAGACCAAAGGCAAGAGCAGCCACTCCAAACAGGTGACGGCCGAGGTTTGAACTACGCGGTGATACGGCCATTTTTTTAAGAGCGCGTAGCCACGGTCAGGGCAGTTCTGACCGTCCGCCTGTCGGAGTCAATTGAATTTCGCAACACGATAAAATCGGCTCCATCGCAAAGCCGCAAGGTCCGGGCTATGACTTTTTCTTCGCCCCCATGACCAGCAGGACGACCCCTCCCGCCAATGCCAGCCCTCCCAGGATTGGAGAAACTGAAAATCGCTCGTGAGATTCTTGGGTGACTTGCACCGATCCAAGATCGAGGACTTTTTTCTTACGTGTGTAGTTGATGCCTCCATATGTGATGATCAGCGCGCCCAAAACAATTAATATAATCCCAACCCAACTGAGTGGTTTCATGTTGACGTCACCTCAATTAGATAGCTCTTCGGGCTTGAACGTATCCAGCCCCGGGAGATCCTCCGGCACTGCGGCGGAGGCTGCACTCCCGGACTTAGTATCATTACTATCATACCTGCTGTCAGGCAACCGGGGCGCAGTTATCTAGTAGTGTCCTAATTTTACCGGGAGCGCGGGCATCTCGCCCGCTATCAATTGATAATGAAAAAGCGGGCGGGACGCCCGCGCTCCCGGGACTGCAAATCAGGACAACACCCGTTATCTATGATTTGGCAGGCATAACATGGTTTTTATGCTGTGGGGTTTTGCGAATACCGGGAATCGACAAGTCCAAGGCATCAAAGTCGTGGGGTCCTACCACTGGAAAACAAAACTCTCCCCAATCGGCTTACTTACCACGTGCTATAACTAACCGATGCGCCTGCACGATTACGCACCCCGGCCCGCGCACATCAAATGGCTCCTCGACTCTGACCCGGGCATCCGTTGGCAGGTTATGAGGGACCTCACCGATTCAACCCCGAGCGCGCTTGCCGCCGAGCGGTCGCGCGTCGCAACCGAAGGCTGGGGGGCCCAGCTTCTCGCCCGCCAATCTCCTGCCGGCAACTGGGGCGGTGAGAAGTGGGACCTGGTTACCCTCTACAGTCTCGGTGTCCTGAAGGACCTCGGACTCGACCCCGCCAGCAACGCGGCCCGCAAAATGATCGGCCGCATCGAGAAACGGCTGGTGTTTAAGTGGCTCAACAACCGGCCTTACCTTCACGGCGAAACGGAGCCCTGCATCAACGGCAGAATCCTCGGCATCGGTGCGTATTTCAAGCAACCGAACGACGCGCTGGCCCGTCAACTCCTGGGCGAGCAACTCGAAGATGGCGGCTGGAACTGCGAGGGATGGCCCTTCTTGTCGCCGAAACGCCCCTCAAGCAAGCGCTCTTCGTTCCATACCACCCTCTGCGTGCTGGAAGGTCTGCTCGATTACGAACGGGCCGGGCGCAAATCGGCGGCCGTCACCAAGGCGCGCAAGCGGGCGGAAAATTATCTGCTCGAGCGCCGCATGTTCCGCTCGCTTCGAACCGGCGAAGTCATCGACCAACGATGGCTGCGATTTTCGTATCCGACGTTTTGGCACTACGACGTCTTGCGCGGACTCGATTATCTGCGCAATGCCGGAATCAAGCCCGACAGCCGCATCCGTGAAGCGATCGAAATCGTGATCGAGCGCCGGCACCAGAACGGGCGCTGGCCGCTGAACCTTCTTCATCCCGAACGTATTCCCCTGGAGATGGAGACCGCGGTCGGCAGGGCAAGCCGCTGGAACACACTGCGCGCGCTCCGAGTGCTGCGTTGGTACTTCAACTCAACGTGTTAGCCCGTCGCGCGGATTGCCGCCGTTGCAGTCTGAGCCCGCGCCAATTGAATTCCATGCCGTCAGGGTCTATCCTAATAGCTGGCGCAAATGCCCGGGATACTCTCTCCTAAATTAGGTGGGGCTGCGCCGCGAGGTGCCGGACCATGAAAAAGCTTCTTATATCCGGTTTCGGTATTGGTTTTGTCTTATTACTCGTCTCAGGAATGGTCTATGGTCCGAATGCGCTTAACGCCGCCGATCAATCGCCCATCGTTGGCGATTGGGAGGGCACTCTTGACCCAGGCGCGCAACCTAAACAGAGAGTGGTGGTTCATATATCCCAATCGATGGACGGAGTTCTAAGCGGGACCATCGACTATCCTGACCAGAGTACGTCGGGGATAGCGCTTACCGCCATCACCTTTAAAGAACCGGCGCTCCACTTCGAATGCCAACCCGCTTTGCTTGTGTACGACGGCACGATGAACAAAGACCACTCGGAAATTTCGGGCAACTGGAATAAAGGCGGAACTTCCGTCCCCCTCACTTTCAAGCACAGCAGTTAACGCTCGAGAGCGCCTCACCGTATTCGAAGTTAAACCTTAGATCGAACTTAAGTTGGAATTCGCGGGTGAGGCGCCCATGCTTGGGGCCCCGCCCCGCGCTACAATTGCGAGACATGATTCATGCTCAGGCAGGTGTCCGTTGAAGCTCGTGCTTCTACCCGGGATGGATGGGACGGGCAAGTTGTTCTCAAAGTTCATCGCGGCGCTTCCTGAGACGTTCGAGGCCGTGGCGGTGAGTTATCCAACACAACAATATCTTCACTACGCGAATCTCGAGAACTTTGTGCGGGCCAACTTTCCGATCCCTGAGGCGTACATGCTCGTAGCAGAATCCTTCTCGACGCCGCTCGCCCTCAAGTACGCAGCGACTAATCCAGCAAATCTTCTGGGAGTGGTTCTGTGTGCCGGGTTCGCCACAAGCCCTTTGCGCGGGTGGCGACGTTTCCTCGCTTCATTGGTCGCGCCGTTCGTCTTTTATGTTCCGATGCCAAACCTTGTATTGAAGCGCTGGTTGGTGGGTACGGATGCGCCGCTTTCACTGATGGCGGCAGTGCGGGCAGCGATCTCCTCGGTGCCTCCGAGAGTGCTGGCCGCGCGGCTTCGAGCCGTTCTCGCATGTGATGTGCGCGCGGAGGCGGGCCGAATAACTGCGCCCATCCTATACATCTATGGGAAGCAGGATCGTCTGATCAGCGCTTCTTGTCTCGAAGAACTTCGGCAAATCAAACCGCAGATAGTTGTAGTTGCAATGGAGGGACCTCATTTGCTTCTACAGAGAGAACCACGCAGAGCTGCTGAAGCTGTGGTAGGGTTCGTTCAATTAGGACAAGACTCCGGTGGGGAGTCATAGCCTAGCGCTCATATCACTGGAAGTTCCGCCGGCGGCGGGGACGTAGCACTTCAGTGTGTAGTCCATCACCATGCGGTCGGCATTAAAGCGCCAGCCGAGGGTGCGAATGGTACGCTTCATCCGCTTGATCCAACCGCGCGGAAGACCGTCGTGGTCGCGTTCGTAGTAGAGGGGAATCACTTCTTCACGCAAGACGCGGTAGAGATCTTCGCGGTCGCGCGTATCGTGAACGTTCATGTTGGAGTGGGTCCTGCCGTTGCCGATGGCGAAGCCGTTCAAGCCGTCATAGGCTTCCGCCCACCAACCGTCGAGCACGGACAGATTCAGGCCGCCGTTCAGCACCACTTTCTGGCCGCTGGTTCCGGAAGCCTCGAGCGGCCGCCGGGGATTGTTCAGCCACACGTCCACGCCCTGCACCAAATAGCGGCCCACATTGATGTCGTAATCTTCCACAAAAACAAACTTATCGGCAAAGTTCTTGTTGCGCATCAACTGGGCAATCTGCTGCAACATGCGCTTGCCGGGCTCGTCGTGCGGGTGGGCCTTGCCGGCAAAAACAAATTGCACCGGACGCTTGGCGTCATTCACCATGACGGACAGGGCTTCAATATCTTCGAGAAGCAAATTGGCGCGTTTGTAAGTGGCAAAGCGGCGGGCAAATCCAATAGTGAGTGCATCTGGAGAGAGAACGCGCGTTAGGCGGCGCAGCATGTCCATCGGCTCGCCGCGGTGCTCGGCCTGCTCCACGGCGCGTTGGCGCACGAACTCCAGCAAGCGCGACTTCAAGCTGAGGTGAGTTTCCCAAAGCTCGCCGTCATCCACGTTCTCGATCCCTTCCCAAATCTTGGCTTCGCTGCTGTGGTTGTGCCAGTTCGTTCCCAGGTGGCGGTCATAGAGGCGAAACATTTGCGGCGCCAGCCAGCTCGGCACGTGAACGCCGTTGGTGATGTGACCGATGGGAACTTCGTCCGCGCTCCGGCCCGGATAAAGACCCGTCCACATGGCGCGGGAAACTTCGCCGTGCAAGGCGGAAACGGCGTTGGAGCGCCGCGAGAGCTTGAGGCCAAGCACGGTCATGCAGAACTCGTCGGAGTTGCCGGGGATTTCGCGCCCCAATTCCATCAACTGCTCTCTCGAAAGGCCCAACTGATCGCGCAGCGGCCCCAAATGTTCTTCAATCAATGCGACGTTGAACCGGTCGTGACCCGCGGGCACAGGCGTGTGTGTGGTGAAAATAACCTCGCGGGAAACCCGGGGGGCCACCTGGTCAAAGCTCAAGCCTTCCTCCCGCATTCGGGTGGCAATGGCTTCCAGCACCGCGAATCCGCTGTGCCCCTCGTTCATGTGCAGAACGCCCGGGGAGATGCCCATGGCTTTCAGGGCGCGGAAGCCGCCCACGCCCAACAACATTTCCTGGCGGATTCGCACGCGCCCGTCGCCGCCATACAAGCGCGAACAGAGTTCCTGGTCTTCTGGAGCGTTTCCTTCCACCTTCGAATCGAGCAGGAACAGGTCGCATCGCCCCACTTTCACTTGCCAGACTTTGGCGCGAATTATCCCGCTGCGCGTTTCGATTTCCACCATCACCGGCTCGCCGCTGGTTCCGATGGCCGACTTCATGGGCAACTGGTTGATGTCCGTCTGCGAATAATCCTCCTGTTGCCAGCCATTCGCGTCCAGGCGCTGCCGGAAGTATCCCTGGCCATAATACAAGCCGATCCCGATGAGAGGAATGTCGAGGTCGGAGGCGCTTTTGATGTGGTCTCCGGACAGAACGCCCAATCCTCCGGAATAAACGGGTAGTGACTCATGCAATCCGAATTCGGCGGAGAAATAAGCGACTGGGCGGCGCCGCAGCACGCCGGCGTG
Organism: Terriglobia bacterium; assembly: GCA_035308965.1. Classification (GTDB taxonomy): domain Bacteria; phylum Acidobacteriota; class Terriglobia; order UBA7540; family UBA7540; genus DASYXZ01. The sequence continues at coordinate 236,591 of DATGFN010000062.1, forward strand.
GCGCGCCCCCCAAGTCCGGTCCGCTTCCAGGTATTCGCGCTGCCGGCGGTAGGCGTAATTAATCCGGCTGTGGAGCACTAACTCGCCCGCCCGCCGCTCGATTTTCGTCAGCGGAGTTTCCGCCAGGAGCGAAATGGGATTCTGATTGAGCTGCCGCCAGCGCACCGGATCGAGATCGCGGAACAAGGCGGTGGAATCCTGATCCCAACTCCACCATAGGTTGCGAGCCAGCGACCAAAGTCGCTCATGGGCGGGCGCAATGAAGCGGTCGAGCGTTCGGGCCTCACTCACCACCGGCGCAACCTGGGCGGCGGCTTGCACCAGCATCCGCACTTCCGCATCACGGAAAATTCTGGCCTCAATCGTTTGGACCACCAGCACGCCTTGCAAGTCGCCGCGGTCGATCAAAGGAACGCCGAGGAAGGATTGGTAGTTATCCTCCCCTGCTTCAGAAAAGTACTTAAAGCGCGGATGGTTTCTTGCCTCTTCCACCGCCACCGGTCGAACTTGTTCAGCCACCAGGCCCGCCAACCCTTCGTGCAGAGACATGCGCAACGTCCCGATACACTGCGGGCGAAGTCCCAAGGTGGCGGCCAGCACCAGATTGGCGCGGTCCGGTTCCAGCAGGTACGCTGAACACACATCGGTGCCAAAGCGCCGGGCGATCAGGGCGACAACATTCATCAGCGTTTCAGCGGGCTTGCCGCCTTCACGGGCCAAGGCGCCGATTTCTTCGAGCGTCAGCACGAACTGCGCGTCCCGTTCCTGTTCCGGCTGACTCGTGTTCCCGAAGTCCTCGCCGCTTTCCTGCACGTCCAAATCTTGGGGTTCCATCCGCTCGCTCACCTTTTTTGGTTGTTGCCGTGTCAATGATGGTTGGGAGCTTACCGGGTCAAAATTAAGATCTGATTATTCCAGCGCCGCGCTCGCAAAACGCCCGCACTCCCAGCCCGATGCAAATTAACGCACGTGGTTTGACTTTAGTGCTTGGGAGGGCTGCCTGTCCAATCGAATTTCTTAATCGCGGATATAAGCGCGTTGGGCCGCGACCAACAAAGGCTTTGCGTCATCCTTCCGAAGATGAAAAAATGTGAAGCTGCCAGGCTTGGCATGGCGGATTCTGCGCTCGCTTGACGGTGGCGTTCGGAGTGGGATTCCAATAGACTGGGCCCTGTTTCAGAGGACACAGTTTCCGTAGGCAACGTTATTCGAGTGCGAGAGACGTGTATGCGGGTGATGGAAGCACGGCCGCACCACTGAACATCAGTCTCAGCCACGCCCATGAGGGAAGGATATTTATGGGACTAATGGAAAAGATTTTCTTCCGCGACTGGCCGCGGCCGCTCGAAACCCGGTCGGCGCCCGACCTCGACCTCGATCTGACGACGAAGAGTCTGGGCCCTTTTATGATCGATAAATCTGCGGAAAACCTGAAGGATCGCCTCGGCCCACCCGCCAATTGGCGGGATTGGAAGAACAAACGGCGATGGCACTATCCCGAGCTGGGGGTGTGGTTTGAATCGTCCAAAGAAGGAATGCTGGAGCGGATTAACCTGATCGTTCGAGACGAGGCCTCGTATTCCATTTGTCCGGGATGGATCGAGCGTTGGAAACCCTGGGCAGGTTCGATTCGTTTCCTTAATGGCGATACCATGCCCGCCCCTACTGCCAAATTGGATGACTTCATCAAGTTCGTAGGACAACCGGACGACCGCTAGGACGATGAGACAGAGCACGAGCTCTACTACTGCGAAGAGCCCCGGTTTTGCGATTACGGCTTTGATGTCGACTTCACAATTGGGGGGGAGCTTTCAGGACTGGAGCTTTACTCGCAGCGCGATTGATTTGCCTATTGCCTCAGGCAAGTTGGTGACATCGAGCGCCCGTGCATAGTCCCTGCTTTTTGCTTACAAAAACTATCATTTCATTTGAAACCCGGAAGGCGTAAGATTTACAAAATCCTCTGATTATTAACGAGGATGTGAACCCCGGCGCCGTGGGCTTCAAGCAACGGGCTTGGGTTCGCACGGCCGGGATCGATGCAGAAGAGCGGGCGGCGGGATACGACTTTGGAAAACGGCGCAGGCAGCCGTACAAACACGCCATCAACCTCGCATCATTTGAGCTCTGTTGCTACAGTGCGCAGCGTGGAATTTATCCGGCGCATGCGGGGCGCGTCCCAGCCGCAATTATTGCGTGCGCAGGACGGCGACTACTACATCGTCAAATTCCAAAACAATCCCCAGCACGTGCGGGTGCTGAGCAACGAAATGCTGGCCGCGCGCCTGGCGCTGCTGATCGGGTTGCCGGTACCCAAGCCGGCGATTGTGGAAGTTGCCTCCGACCTCATTGAAGGCAATCCCCAGCTCACCATGGAAATTGGCGTTCGCCGGGAACCATGCGCTCCCGGCCTGCACTTTGGATCCAGCTTTCCCGGAGTTCCAGGGGAAACGTTGGTGGTGGAATTTCTGCCCGACCGTCTGTTGCAAAAGGTCCACAATTTCGCCTCCGCGTTTGTGGGCGCGTTTGTTTTTGACAAGTGGACCTGCAACTGTGACGGGCGCCAGATGATTTTTGCCCGCGCCGCCGGCGAGCAGCACCCCGTCTATTCGGCCTGGCTCATTGATCAGGGTTTTTGCTTTAACGACGGCGAGTGGAATTTTCCCGACAGCCCCATCCGCAGCATTTATCCGCGGCGCATTGTGTATGAAAAAGTCAGCGGATTGAAATCCTTTGAGCCATACCTTTCCAAAGTTGAGAATTTGAAGGAGGAGGAGATCGTGGAGTGCCTGGCGGGAATTCCTCTCGAATGGTGCGGCGGGGAAACCGAACAACTTGGGCGGTTGGCGCAAAAACTCTACCAGCGGCGGCTGCAAGTAAGGCAGGCGATTATCGACGCGAAGAATTGTCACTTGAGGCCGTTTCCCAATTGGAAATGAAAATCGTGAGTGCGGGCAAACGACGATGGCGGATGAGAGCAAATTAAAAAAGTGCGCGCTCTTTACGGTGCGCTACGTTCCCGACCTGTTGCGGGATGAGTCCGTGAACATCGGCATATTTCTGCATAGTCCCCAGGAAAGATATCTCGGATGCCTTTTTACGGATGATTTCAGGCGCGTAAAACGGTTTCATCCCGGGGCGGACGTGGAGTTGCTGCGTGAGCTTCAGCCGGATTTTGAAAATCAAATTGAGATGTACGAAGGCGATCTCGAAAGTTACATTCAGTCAATGCGGGAATCTTATTCAAATATGATTCAATTGGCCGAACCGCGCACTTGCTTATTGGCCGAACCTCAAAATGAAATTCAATCGCTGTTTGCCCGTTATGTGGGAGAGTATGCTGCCGACCTGCCTGCCGAGGATACGCGGTTGCGAGTTAGACAGAGGCTGACCGCGGCGCTGTCCGAAGCCGGCGTTTGGGAAAGCCTTGAAAAACGCATTCCCGCCGCACCCTGGACCCATGCCGGCGATCCATTTACTTTTGATTATGGCTACAAACCGCTTCGGGTGGAGGGCAAGCCCAACGGCCACATTCACTTTATTCACGCCCACAGCTTGAAGCGCGACGTGGACGCCAAGGCCGCCAAGGTTCTGGTTTATTCGCTGGAGCGAGTCCGCCGCAAGGAGGGCGCGCAATTAACCGCTGTGGTGGAGGCTCCGGCCGCGAAGGATGATTCCGTTGCCAGCCTATCGCAACGAATTCTGATGGAGGGCGACATCGCTCTGTACCCGGTTGCACGCGCCAGCGAATTGGCGCAGAACGTCCGCTACGAATTGATGATGTGAGCCGCACTAGCAACATGAAACCCGGAGCTCTCAAGGTCGAATGTTTTGCTGGCTACAAAGCTGACCAGCGGCCATTGCGTTTTGCTTCGGCCTCGCATGCCGAGCCTACCTTTCAGGTGATGGAAGTCCTCGATCAATGGTATGGGATTGGCTATCAGTGCTTCAAAGTCCGCGCCGACGATGGGAACATTTATATTCTCCGGCACAACGAAGCTGAGGATGATTGGACGCTCGATGCGTTTCGGAGGGAAGCGAAATCAGGATCTGGGATGGTCAAAAGTTAAAGGTCAAAAGTCAAAAGTTGAGGAATTTTACTTTTCGACTCTCAAACTCTAAACCTTCGACCGGATCGGACACCGGACCACGTACTCCGGACGCAGCACTTCCTAGAGTACCGCCTCGTTCCATTCTTCCAAATAGGATTTCAGACGTCCCATAAATTGGTTGGCCAAGGCGCCATCGATAATCCGGTGATCGAAGGAAAGGGAAAGGTAGACCATGGGCCGGATGGCGATGGCGTCATGACGGACCACGGCGCGCTTTTCAATGCCACCGACTCCCAGAATTGCCACCTGGGGCTGGTTGATGATGGGGATACCGAAGAGGCTTCCAAAAACGCCCGGGTTGGTGATGGTGAATGTTCCGCCTTGAACGTCCTCGACGCTGAGTTTTTTTGACCGGGCGCGCTCGGCGAGGTCCTGGATAGCGCGGGCAATGCCAAGGAAGTTCTTTTCATTGGCGTTTTTGATGACGGGAACGATTAGGCCGGATTCGAGTGTCACAGCCACACCGATGTTGATATCGCGTTTGTAAACGATGTTGGTGCCTTCAACCGAGGAATTGAAAACTGGAAATTCCTTGAGAGTTTCCACCGCGGCGCGGACAAAAAACGAAGTGTAGGTCAGCTTCAGCCCATTGCGTTTTTCGAATTCGGTGGCGTGCAGCGCGCGCGCTTCGACAACTTTGGTCATCTCCACTTCAAACACGGCCGCCACGTGGGCAGAGGTCGCCTGGCTCGCCATCATATGCTCGGAGATTTGCCGGCGCATGGGCGTCATAGCCACGACTTCAGTGGGGCCGGAGAAAACCATTCGCGGAGCCGCCGGCGCTCGCGGGGCAGCGGTGTGAGCGCCCGATGCTTCCTCGCTGCCTGACGCTGCCGGCGATTGAGATACATAGTCCAGAATATCTTTCTTGCTGATGCGCCCGCCCTCGCCGGTTCCGGCCACGCGCGTAAGATCCACATTATTTTCGCGTGCGATGCGGCGCACCAGGGGCGAGGACCGGATTTTTTCTCCTTCCGGATGTACAACGGGCGCGGCCTCGCGCGGCGCTGTCTGCGGCAGCTTCGCAGCAGGAGACATGGTCGAAGATGGCGCGGCGGCAGGCTCAGACTTGGGCGCGGGCCCCTTTTCTTTTTCGGCCGGCGGGGCAGCGCTGGCGCCCTCGCCGTCAAGCTCTGCCACCACGGTATTCACTTCCACCGTTTCATTCTCTTTAACCAAAATTTTGGTGAGAACGCCGGAAGCGGGTGAAGGAATTTCCGCGTCCACTTTGTCCGTGGAAATCTCAAAGAGGGGTTCGTCGCGCTCCACGCGCTCGCCCACTTTTTTCAGCCATTTGACAACGGTTCCCTCGGCTACGCTTTCCCCCATCTGGGGCATGATGACTTTAGTGGGCATCGTTACCTCATTGTGTGGTTGAGTGATCGGGTGATTCAGTCATTGAAAGATCGTCCGGGGTCCATTTTCCGGAGTCAGGTGAATGGTACACCTGGCAACTAATCGCGAGAACACTTTCATTCGCCAAGTCACTCAATCGCTCAATCGCCATTTTCTCAAAATGCGGCTAACTTTCTCGCGGCGTCCGCAAGCTTTTTTGCATTGGGCAAAAAGTATTCTTCGAGCGGCGGGGCAAAAGGCACCGGGGTATCGGGCGCGGTGACGCGAACGATGGGCCCATCCAAATCCTCGAAAGCGCGGTCTGCAATCAGCGCCGCAAGCTCGCCCGCCATGCCTCCGGTGCGCGTGTCCTCATGCAGCAGAATGACCTTGTTACACTTGTGAACGCTCGCCAGCACGGTTTCCTCATCGTAAGGCAGCAGCGAGCGGAGGTCAACGATCTCCAGCGATGTGCCTTCCTTTTCCAATTCCTTGGCGGCATCGAGAGCGGCCCACACCATGGCGCCGTAGGTGATCACGGAAATGTCTGTCCCTTCGCGCCGCACCACCGCTTTGCCGATGGGAACCAGGTAATCCTCCGCCGGAACTTCTTCCTTGTTGCGGCGGTAGAGGAATTTATGCTCGAAGAAAATCACCGGATTGTCATCGCGAATAGCGGATTTGATCAAGCCCTTCGCGTCATAGGCGGTGGCGGGGGCCACCACTTTCAATCCCGGGGTGTGGACAAACCACATTTCATTGGACTGCGAATGGTAGGGACCGCCATGGGTTCCCGCTCCCGACGGGCCACGGACCACCAGTGGAACTTTCGCGCCCCAGCGGTAATGAATTTTCGCCGCCATATTCACAATCTGGTCAAAGCCGCAGGAAATGAAATCCATAAACTGCATTTCGGCCACGGGGCGCATGCCCATCAGGGCGGCGCCCACGGCGGCGCCCACAATGGCAGCCTCGGAGATGGGCGTGTCGATCACGCGCGCCTCGCCGAATTTTTCCAGCATTCCCGCCGTCACTTTGAACGCGCCACCGTAGACGCCGATGTCTTCGCCAAGCAGGAAGACGGACGAATCACGCTCCATCTCTTCCCAGATTCCCTGGCGGATGGCGTCGAGATAAGTTAGAACCGGCATGTTGGCATCCTTGTCGATTTGGAGAAACTATGTTCGCTGTCCGGAGTCCGTGGTCCCGGGTCCTGAATCCGCAGTCCGGAGTCCGGAGCCAGTCGGAACCTAAGGTTCTGCTATCAGAGTCGCATAATTCCGGTCTTCAACATTTGCCATTTGCCATTGTTTTCTTCCCCGCGCTGATGACCACGTCCTACGGACGTTCTTCTTCCCACCAGCATTCTTTCTCGCAATAGACTCCTTGCAGAGCATCGGCTCCATTGGGCATGGGCTTTGATTCAGCGAAAGCAACGGCATCGTCAATTTCTTTCTGAATAGTGCTTTCGATTTCTTGAATGCGTTGCGGCGTCAACAGCCTTTTCGACTGCATGAACTTTTCGAGACGCCGAATGGGATCGCTCTTGGCTCCAGCTTGCAACAAGCGCGGAGGAACGTACTCCGCCGCATCATGCGCGGAGTGCCCCGTCATGCGAATAGTTTTGCATTCGATAAAGCTTGGACCTTGGCCGGCGCGGGCGCGCTCAACAGCCTGCCGCACGGCGGCGTAAACCGCCAGCACATCATTGCCGTCGATAGTGGTTCCGGGCATGGCGTAGCCGGCAGCGCGCGCAGAAAGGTCTTTGACGGCAAACTGTTTCTCGGTGGGCGTCGAGTAGGCAAAGGCATTGTTATTACAAACAAAAATCACCGGCAGCGACATGACGGAGGCCATGTTCATCGCTTCATGAACGTCGCCGCGGCTGGTGGTGCCCTCGCCAAAAGTTACCAGGGCCACATTCTTCTTTCGTCTTTGCTTGAACGTCAACGCAACACCGCAGGCCACAGGGCATGTGTCCCCAAGATGGGAAATGATGGGAATGACTCCCCGCGACAAGCTACCGAGATGGAGTGTGTTTTCCCGGCCACGGGTCGGCGCGTCCGCGCGCGCCATCCAATTCATAATGATTTCCCGGAAGGAAAACCCGCGAATCAGGAAGGCGGAAAAGTCGCGATGATTGGGCAGCATCACGTCGCCCGGGCGAAGCTGGATCGCCGACCCAACGCCGACGGCTTCCTGTCCACGCCCGGTATATACACCGCCCACAATTTTCCCCTGCCGGTAAAGGACCCGCTCGATGCGATCCTCCGCCGCCCGCGTAAGCTTCAGGTAGTAGAGCATGCGGTCGAGAGTCTCCTTCGGGAGACTCAGTTCGGTTGCGCGCGCTCTTGAGGTTTTCTTTGCAGCCATCAGTTTCTTAATAAAGTAGGTTGCATAGGCTTTCGTCAGCTTACGCAGCCGGGCGTTGACCTCAACAATTCAGCACCCTTGCTCGACCAGATGGAAAGCGATCGATCTTTCACTGCCCGCTTTGCCCTCTCCCCTTGCGGGAGAGGGTGGTCCGGTTGGGCCGGACCGAGTGAGGGGTCAGTTCACAGATCGCCTTCAGAAACCCCCTCGGGATTGTGCAAGACCAGGCCATTGGGCACCCTGAGAACACGAATCCCCTGTGACCTGAGATATTCATCCTTCCTTGCGTCTCTGCTCACCTGAGTCGGCTGAGCGTGGACCGAGCCGTCAAGCTCGATGGCAAGGCGCAATTCACTGCAGTAGAAGTCCACTGTATACGCATCGATTGCCTGCTGGCGGCGGAATTTCAACTCATTCACATGGCGATTTCGCAGAAGGTACCAGGCCCGCTGCTCTGCTTGCGTTTGCGCACGCCTCAGATCCGGCGGCGTTAATCTCGGGACAGGTTTGCTCACCATCCCCTCACCCGTGTCGCCGAGGCGACACACCCTCTCCCGCAAGGGGAGAGGGCAAGACGATAGCGGAAAATAATTCGCATGGGACACTACTACACCTAGCTTACGCCCACACCGGCCTGGCCGCGTCCTCGGGTGGAGGCAGGGGGCTGGCTTCCGCAAATTCAACGTCCTCGCGAATTAGTTTTTCCATTTGTTCTTCGAGCGCGGCTTTTTCTTTCGCCGTCATCAATTTCCTGGTCAAAAGATATTTCTCGAAGCGCAGGATGGGATCTTTCTTGCGCCATTTTTCGATTTCAGCTTTAGGCACATAGCGGGCATCATCGTGTTCGGCATGGCCTTTCATGCGCATGGTCTTGGCCTCGACCAATACGGGGCCATCGCCGCGCCGAGCGCGCGCGGTGGCGGCCCGCGTGGCGTCATAAACTTTCAGCACATCGTTGCCATCCACGATGGTGGCGGAAATTCCATAACCCGCGGCGCGAGCGGAAATATCTTTCGCCGCCATCTGCCTTCTTAAAGGCGTCGAATAAGCCCAGCCGTTATTCTCCGCGATGATCACGAGCGGGAGTTTGCGCACGGCGGCGAAGTTCAAGCCTTCGTGGAAAGGCCCGGTGCTGCACGCGCCGTCACCCACGTAGGCAACGGCCACCCGATTCTCCTTGCGCATCTGGGAAGCAAGAGCGATGCCGGCGCTTACCGGGACGGTTTCCCCCAACATGCTGATAGGCGCCACCACACCTTTTTTTAGGTCGCCGAAGTGGGTGTTGGCGTCGCGCCCGCCGGTGGGACCGTCCTTGCGCGCCATGTATTGCAGGAATAGGTCGCGCGGCCGAAATCCACGCATTAGCATGGCGCCTACGTTGCGGATGACAGGAGAAATGAAATCTTGGGGCTCGAGCGCGTAGGCTGTGCCCACAGAGATCGCTTCCTGCCCGAGGGACGAATAGACTCCTCCCACTACCTTGCCCTGGCGGTAAAGGTTGGTAAGTTGCTCGTCCACGCGGCGGTTCAGCCGCAGGTAGTAGTAGATCTCGTGAAGCTGGGTGCGGGTGAGTTTCAAGAATCAGTCCACAGTCGACAGTTGAGAGTTAATAGTTCAAGACGGGATGGTCTTTACCGCCGGCTGCTGCTGGCATATTCCCGATCCTGTTGCATTTGAAATCCAAACACGTCGCCAAAATGAAGGAGCACCTTCTCAATTACAGTTTCCATTTCGACACTCTTGCCCGCCAAATGCTGAAGCGAGGTTACGCCCTTGCCGTGCAGCCCACAGGGAACAATGTGAGCGAAATAGCTGAGGTCGGTTGAAACGTTGAAGGCGAACCCATGTGATGTGACCCAGCGCGAAACGTGCACGCCCATCGCCACGAGTTTGTTATCACCAACCCAAACACCCGCGGCGCCAGGCAGCCGGCCAGCGTGGGCTCCAAAATCCGTGGCCACGCCGATGAAGACTTCTTCGAGCGAACGCATGTACCACGAAATATCGCGCCGGTGCTGGGCGAGATCAAGGATCGGGTAGCCCACAAGCTGCCCGGGCCCGTGGTAGGTGATGTCGCCGCCGCGGTCCGTCTCGTAAACTTCCGCGCCGAGCTTGCGCAAGTGTTCCGGAGAAACCAGCAAATGCTCCCGCCTGGTGTTGCGGCCCAGCGTATAGACGTGGGGGTGTTCGAGCAAAAGGAGCGTGTCTGGAATCTCGGACGCTTTTCTCTGTGCCACGCGCTGGTGCTGAAGGTGCACCGCCTCTTCGTAGGCCAGCAGGCCGAGTTGTTCAACGTTGAGGAATTTATTCATTGACTCATTGGACCATTGAGCCTTTATTCCTTCATGGGCAGCTTAAGCGGCGACCATCAGCATGAACTGCGATGGCAACCGCAAGTCGCAGGCGCGATTCGTCGTTTGCATCGGTCAATGAATCAAAGAGCCGATGACTCAATTGGGCAATCCTCAAATATGAATCGCCCAATCTTCAACCGCATGCGCGGCTTCGTGGACGGCCTCGGTCAATGTCGGGTGGGCGTGGATCGTGTGCGCCAGGTCCATCGCCGTGCCTTCCAGGTGCATGGCGGCCACAGCCTCGGCAATCATTTCCGTCACCCGCGGCCCGATCATATGGACGCCCAGGATCTCACCATACTTCTCATCGCACACCATTTTCACCTGGCCTTCGCGCACGCCCAGGATGCCCGCTTTACTGTTGGCGCTGAAAGGAAACTTACCCACCTTGATTTTGTGGCCGGCATCGCGCGCTTGTTTTTCGGTGAGGCCGACGCTGGCTACTTCCGGCTCACAGTAAGTACAGTTGGGAATTTGTTTGTAATTGATGGGCTCCACCGGCTTGCCCGCCGCGTGCGTGACCGCCACCACGCCCTCCATCTGGCCCACGTGGGCAAGCAGCGGGCTGTTGGCCACAATGTCGCCAATGGCGTAGACGCCGGGCTCATCAGTGAGCATGAACGGACTGGTTTTTACAAATCCCCGTTCCAACTTGACCCTCGTTTTCTCGAGGCCAATGTTTTGCGTATTGGGCGCCCGTCCCACGGCCACCAAAACCGTTTCAGCTTCCAGCGTCTGTGCCTTGTTGTCCGAACCTGTGAACTCGACTGAAACTCCATTGGCCTTTTTCGAGACTTTTTGTACCTTAGCCCCAAGGTGCATGGTGACGCCCTGCTTGCGAAAAGATTTCTCGAGCTCGTTTGAAATTTCTTCATCCTCGAGCGGCACGGCGTGAGGCAGCATCTCGATCACGGTCACCTTGGTCCCAAAGCGATGGAAGATTGATGCGAATTCCACTCCCACCGCTCCCGCGCCGATAATCACCATGGACTTGGGGATTTCTTTCAGGCTTAGGATTTCTATATTGGTCAGAATTGTTTTGGGATCGGGCGCGAGGCCGGGAATCATTTTGGCTTCGGAACCGGTGGCCAGAACAATATTCTTGGCGGCGATCTCACGCGTCTGGCCCTTTGAATCCTTCACGGTCACGCGCCCCGGGCCGGCGACGCTGCCATAGCCTTGAATTGTTTCCACCTTGTTTTTTTTGAGCAGGAATTCCACGCCCTTGGCGTTCTTGGTCACAATCTTGTTCTTGCGCTCCTGCACGGCAGCCCAGTCCACGGCATATTCCTTGCAGGTAATGCCGAATTCGTTCGAGTTCTTGAAGTAGTCGTAAACTTCGGCGTTCATCAGGAGGGCCTTGGTGGGAATGCAACCCACGTGCAGGCACGTCCCGCCGAACTTGTTGTCCTTTTCAACCAGAGCGGTTTTCAAACCCAGTTGGCCGGCGCGGATTCCCGCCACATAACCACCGGGACCGCTGCCAATGATGACAACATCATATTGAGTCGAATCAGGCAATTAGCTACCTCCATGGGCACTGCGCAAGGCTGCTTCCGCGCCTTAATCTCGAAACCGTCATCTTATATGATGAACTGAGGTGGAACAAGTGACAAGGGAATGCGGGGATGGGTATTGGGGGGCGAGCGGGGCATTCTATTCCTGACGCAAGCTGGGTTTACAAAGCGAGCGGGAGGGAAGTAAAATAAGGCTTCTGAGATTGACCGCCTTCCGATATTTGCCGGAGACCTGCAACGTGAATTTACGATTGGATGATTTCGCGCTTCAATCCATCGCCGACAAGGTGCTTGCGCACGAGCGCTTGAGCTTTGACGAGGGCGTAACGCTTTTTGAGTCGAACGACCTGTTGGCCCTCGGCTACCTGGCCAACCTGGTCCGGGAAAAGCTGCACGGCAAGCGAACTTATTTTAACGTTAACCGGCACATCAATCCCACCAACGTATGCGTGGCCAGTTGCAAGCTTTGCGCCTTCGGGCGCAAACCCGATTCGCCCGGGGCGTATACCATGGCCCTGGAAGAAGCTTTCGCGGTTGCCGGGAAAGGCTGGACGGAGGCGATCACCGAATTCCACATTGTGGGCGGGTTGCACGGGGAATTGCCGTTCGATTATTACCTTGATTTGCTGCGCGGCCTGAGAGAGCGCTTTCCCACCGTTCATCTAAAGGCTTTCACAGCGGTGGAAATCGGGTATTACGCCCATATCACCCGGCTCCCCATACGCGAAATTCTGGTTCGGCTGAAAGACGCGGGCCTGGGATCGCTGCCCGGCGGCGGCGCAGAGATCTTCGCCCCCAAAATCCGCCGCGTTATTTGCGACCATAAAATCGGCGCCCATACCTGGCTGAATGTCCATCGCCTGGCGCACGAACTGGGGATGCACTCCAACGCCACCATGCTTTATGGGCACATCGAATCGTCGGAAGACCGGGTGGACCACTTGTTGCAGTTGCGGAAGCTTCAGGATGAAACCCACGGCTTTCAAACTTATATCCCTCTGGCGTTTCACCCCGCCAACACCGAGCTTGGCAAGTTGGTGCCTCACCATGAGACCAGCGGCTTTACGGACTTAAAAAACGTGGCGGTGGCCAGGCTGCTGCTGGATAATTTCCCGCACATCAAAGCATATTGGATCATGATGTCGCCGCGGGTCGCGCAGGTGGCGCTGCGTTTCGGCGCCGACGATATTGACGGCACGGTGGTGGAAGAAAAAATTTATCACGATGCCGGCGCCACCACCCCGCAAACCATGACCCGCCTGGAAATCACCCGGCTGATCCGTGAGGCCGGCCACGAGCCGTTCGAACGCGACACGCTTTATCGCCCCGTCACCCGAACCGAAACCACCGTGACGGTTCAGGTATAAGCAGGGATTCGTTGCGACTTGTTTACATTCGCGCTCTTACATTGACATCCGTTTCAGAAAATCAGATAATCAGATTATGAGAATAAAGCGAATCTCCGCCGGGAAGGCAGCTCGTTCGTTCTCGGAAATTCTGAATCGGGTCAAGTACCGCGGTGAGTCGTTCGTGGTTGAGCGCAACCGCGAGCCCATTTGCCGGATTGAACCTGTGGCTCACCGGAAGCCCCTGACGACCGACGACTTCGCGGAGTTTTGGAAAAGCTTGCCTCGGCCAGACAACAAGTTTGCCGACGACCTCGAAGAAATCCACAATATGTTCCGCGAATTACCTCGCTCCGCTTGGGAGAGGTAGAAATCCATGGCAGGACTTCTTGTGGTAGATACAAGTGTCCTGGTGGCAACTGAGCGTGGCGAACTGCCGCTTGACACCCTATCAAAGATTCAATCCGGGGTTCGCCCGGCTATATCCTCGATTACTGTGTCAGAGTTACTCCACGGGTACCATCGCGCCCAGCAAGAATCGCGAAGGCTCTCCAGGGCGAGATTCATAGACACACTACTTTCTGAGATGGGAGTCTTGGTGTTTGACCTTGAAGTGGCGCGGGAACATGCGCGAATTTGGGCAGATTTGGCCGAAAGGGGAGAGATGATCGGCCCCTACGACCTGATTATAGCAGCAACCGCGGTCGTGCATCGTGCTCCCCTCGCGACTTCAAATTACAAGGAGTTCCAAAGGGTGAGAGGATTGGAGGTGCGACCGGTACGTCTGAGTCGTAAACCTTGATGAATCTAATTCTACCAGTGTGAACCGGAAAGCCCAATAAACATGAGCAGCCTTGTCGCACTCCCTCAACACGATGAATTCTAACTCTAACAACATTGATCCGCTAATCGAAATGGCTCGCCCCACAACCATCATCGACGCTCCACGCCTGGCCCGAAAGCTGGGGGTTGATCTATTCATCGCCAGCGAAACTTTCCAGCTCACAGGAAGCTTCAAGTTCCGCGCTGCCTACAATGTCGCTTCATGCGTTCCCAACGCGCTGATCATCACTGCATCCTCGGGTAATTTCGGACAGGCCCTGGCGTTTGCTTGCTCGCTCCTCGGGAAAACCTCGATCGTGGTGATGCCCACCACTTCGGCAGAGGTGAAAGTTAGCGCGGTACGCGAATACGGAGGCCGGATGGAGTTGGTGGATGTACGAAACAAGAGCCGGGCCGAGCGAGTGAAAGAATTGGCGCGCGAACACCCGGAGGCTTACGTAGCCAGCGCCTACGACGATCCCCTGGTGATCGAAGGCAACAGCAGTTTGGGCGTCGAACTCGCGGCGCTCGACCGGCCGATGGATTGCGTGGTTGCGCCGGTAGGTGGCGGCGGATTGACTTCGGGCATCCTCACGGGGATTCGCCAGGCAACGCAGCCGCGGCCTGGCGTTCAGGTGGTTGGTGCGGAGCCCGCTCTCGCCAACGATGCCGCCCGATCGCTCAAGGCAGGAAAGATCATCCGCAACGATGCCGAGCCGCAAACCATCGCCGACGGCGCGCGAACGTTAAGCCTCGGCGAGCACAACTGGCCTATTTTGCGCGAGGGGCTCGCCGGCATCGTTGAAGTTCCGGAAGGCGTCATCGGCGAGGCGGTGCGCCTGCTTTTTTCGCTGGCGAACCTTAAGGCCGAGCCCACCGGCGCACTCAGCCTGGCGGCAGTGATGTGCGACCCTGAAAGGTTTCGCGACAAGGCCGTGTGTTGTGTGGTGAGTGGCGGAAACGTTGATCCCGCCGTCTATCAAAGCCTTCTAACCGGCAATGCTATATAATTTTGTGATGTTGGATTTCCGCTTCCACTCTCCGCAAGAAACTGGCCCAAGAACCTGCCTTTATGTGGTAACATTCAGTCTTCAGTAGTTACGGGGCGCAAGCAGGATTAATTAAGGGGATTGCGGCCCTTCGAGATCTTAAGAAAGCCGGAAGCCCTGCAGCAATCGCGAGCGTCCCAAGGGCTTTAACCAAACTTGAGAAGGTTTATTGAAAATGCCGTCCTCGCTTTTCATGGCTACCCTTATTGTCCAGGCGAATCCGGTGACTCGCTATTTCAATCACCTTTTCCGGAAAGACCCATTTCAAGGTCTTTACCAGCTCAATGCTTTTGATCTTTCGATTTTAATTCCCTATTTCACCATCCTCATAATTCTTTCGGTCTTTGGAATTCACCGGTACCACCTGACGCATTTGTTCCGCAAGTACCGCCATAAGAAACCCAAACCCGGGAAATATTTTGATCAGCTTCCGCGCGTCACCGTGCAGCTTCCCATTTACAACGAGCGCTACGTCGTGGAGCGTCTGCTTGAGGCTGTCACCCGCCTCGACTATCCCCGGGAATTGCTCGAAATTCAACTTCTCGATGACTCGACGGATGAGACGAAAATGGTCGCTTCGCGGCTGGTGTCGGAGTACGCGAGTGCGGGTCATCCGATTACTTATCTTCATCGGGACAACCGCGAAGGCTTCAAGGCTGGCGCGCTGGCGGAAGGATTAAAGAAAGCGACCGGCGAGTTCATCGCGATTTTCGACGCCGATTTTGTCCCGCCACCCCAGGTTCTCCGGCAGATGATTCACTACTTCACCGATCCGCAGGTGGCTGTGGTGCAAGGGCGATGGACGTGGATCAATCGCACGATGTCGAACCTGACCCAGGTGGAAGCCATCCTGCTGGACGGACATTTTGTGATCGAGCATGGCGGCCGAAGCTCTTCCGGGCGTTTTTTCAATTTTAACGGCACCGCGGGCATGTGGCGGCGCACTGCCATTGAGGATGCGGGCGGCTGGCAGCACGACACTTTGACCGAAGATACAGATCTGAGTTATCGCGCCCAATTGCGCGGCTGGAAATTTATTTATGATTCCTCCATCGAGTGTCCCTCGGAACTTCCCGTGGAGATGAACGCCTTCAAGACCCAGCAGGCTCGCTGGGCCAAAGGGCTGACGCAGACCGCGAAAAAATTGCTGCCCACCATTTGGCGAAGCGACCAGCCCTTTTTCATCAAGTTTGAAGCCACGCTCCACCTGACGGCCAACTTCGCCTATCCGCTGATGGTCGTGTTCTCCATCATTCTGCTGCCGGCAATGATTGTGCGCTTCTATCAGGGCTGGTTCCAGATGCTGTATATCGACCTGCCGTTGTTTATCGCATCCACCAACTCGGTCACCACTTTTTATATTACCGGACAACGCGCACTCTACCCGCGCGAGTGGGGAAGCCGCGTCAAATACATTCCATTCCTGATGTCGGTGGGCATCGGCCTCGCCATCACCAACGCCAAGGCCGTGATCGAGGGGTTGCTCGGCATCCAGTCCTCGTTTGTTCGCACGCCCAAGTTTCGTGTGGAAGGAAAAGGCGACAACTGGGAGCGCAAGAAATATCAACGGCGCATTGGATGGATTCCCGTCGTCGAGCTGGTCATGGCGGTCTACTTCCTGTTTACCGTCGTCTATTCCCTGGAACGCGAAAACTATCTTACCTCGCCCTTCCTCATGCTGTTCTTTGTCGGATATTCCTACACGGGCGCCATGTCGCTTTTCCAAACGCCCATGCGCAAGCTGTGGCACGCCCTTCCCGCGATTCTCCGCGGGCGGACGAGCACTGTCTCTGTCGAAACTTAATCTTGATCTGAGGGCGGGCCGATTGACTTTAGGCGGGCGGAGTAAGTCCTGAGGATCCCCATCGCCATGCTTTGGTTCCCTGCATGCGAACGCCACCCAGCCAGCGGTCGATGCCGTTCAGATAAATGTGGTCTTCTTCGTTGTGCAACACTTTCCTGCCGCGCGGCGTAATCCTCACGTCAGTTTTGCCAAAAGAGTTTCCATCCCGGATGATTTCGAGCAGCGGAACTGATAATTCCACCAGCCCTTGCACGTAGGAAAAAAAGGGCAGATCGCCCATAAAGATGCGCTCTTCCCTGGCCTGGTCGCCAAGAAAAATTTCATTCACTTTTGAAACTCCGCTTTCCGCAATTTCCAATATCTGCCTCTCTGTGCGCGAAAGCCCGTTGGTGACCGAAGGAAATTGTTCAAGATGCCTTGCCATCGCGCCGCGCAAGAAAGGCAGAGCCGCAGTTTCCTCACCCAGTAATTGGGACAGGCCCGTAGGCGCAGGCGAACGGAATTCACTCCACGCGTGTTGGGCCAGTTTGAATTCCGCCACGGTTATTCGATGCCGGGTCGGATAGAGAGCGGCGAGCTGGTCGGGCTTGAGCGGCCCAAGATATTGATCCGCTTGAATCAGGCTCAAAGTAGTTTGTGCGCTGGTTTGCTCCGCGAGCCAGTCCAGGATTTGGAGGAGTTGCAATTGGTCGTAAAGATCATGTTCAAACCAAAGGACAACTTCCTGGTAGTTGTTAAAATTGGCCAGAGCGCGGTCTCTCGCCCGAAACTGTTCCAAAATCTCAGCCTGCCCCTGGTTACCGTAGCGGGCAAGAAACTTGGCGCGGATGGGGGCCAGCTTCTCGAGCGTCAGCCCCGCGGGCACAGGGCCCTCGTGCAAGACATCGCGCCAAAATAAAACCTCTCCCTCCAGGCCTGTGCTGCTGATTTGCACGGAGTCGCCATTCGTAATGTGGAGGGTGCCAGGCACGTGGTGAAGTTTAAGTGAAGGGCGAGGCAGGGTCTAAGTCATAATTGCAGGCCAGGTGAGAATCCCCGAGTCGTATTAGTCAGGCCGCCATTGCTGCCAGCAATCCGCGCATGTAGGCAAAAGACTTCAGCATTCCGGTGAGCGGAGCGTCCTCATGAATCTCGTATTCGAGGTCGACGCAGCCGTGGTAGCCGATTTTTTGTAATTGCTTGAAGATCCCGAGAATCGGGAGAACGCCCTCGCCCACGTCGCACTGGCTGTCTTTATCGCTGGCCACCTTCAGATCTTTCATGTGCATGTCGAGCAAGCGCGGCCCCGCCTCGGCAATGCTTTTTACAATGTCCGCCCCCGTCCTCGAGGTATGTCCAACGTCCATGCACAAGCCCACGCGCGGGTCCAGATCTTTTACCGCCTCCAGCACCGATTGCGGTGATGGAAAGTTTTTGTCTTCAGGCCCGTGATTGTGGATGGCCGCCTTAATGTTGTACTCCTTCACAAATTTTTCCAGCAGCTTCAAGTTTTCGTGAACGGGCGCGCAGACGATCATAGGCATGCCGCACGCTCTTGCGTACTCAAAGTATTTGCGCATTTCCGTTTCATCGGCTTTCTCCAAGCTGACGTTTCCACCACTCATGATTTTCAGGCCCGCGCTCTCGAAGTTCTTGCGGCCTTGGGCAAGCTCCTGGGGCGTGCTGCAATATGGCAGGTGAAACTCCTTCACGCTGACGTACGGCGTTTGCAAATCCTTGGTCATTTTGATGGCCAGTCCACGTTGAAACTCGCGGAACGAGTAAGTGGCCACTCCCAACTTAAAGCCGGCGTACTCGTTCTCAATCACGGCGCCCGCGCCCTCGCCGCTTGAATCGGCAGCAGCCAAGGCAGTGAGGCCGGCCGCAGCCCCGCCCAGGAATCCTCGACGTGTGGTGACCAAGCTCATGGGTGGTCCTCCCTGGTATTTTTCATATCTATCTGCATACTTTGGCCAGTAGCCCGCTTAAGGATTTTGGTGCCGAAGAGAGGACTCGAACCTCCACTCCCTGACGGGAACTACACCCTGAATGTAGCGCGTCTGCCAATTCCGCCACTTCGGCAAGCTGGAACAAAATGGGTTCGCCGCCGCCCGCAGCGACGAAATCAGTTGTCACGGCAATTTTTCATCTTGCCATCCACAACTGGTTCTGTCAAGGAGAGCCGCGAAGGGAGAGCCGCGAAGGGTGAACCTCATCCTCACTTGGGCGAACGCGGGCGCTGCACGAACCGGCCCTCCCTATCCGCGGACGATCCAACGAACCAGAAGACCCAGTCCTGCCAGAAGTTTTAGTCCGTCGAGTCCGGTGTAAGCGCCATGGAGCATTCCAAAGCGGCCCATCTCCGGCGGAGGAGGATTGCGCGGAACAAAATCAATACTGCGGCCGAGGGCGATAATTTGGGGAGTGACAACCACTGCGAGGACCAGGACAATGGCAAGCATTGCCCCGGTGATGACGAGCGCCGCGGTGTCGCGCGGTGTTTGGCGGAGCAGCAGGAAAAGAAGAGCGATGGCCAAAACAACTTGCGTCCAACCGTAGGCGCTAAAGTAAGTTCGGTTGATTTCGGAAGCGAGGTTGCGCAAAAGTTCGCGAGTCTCCGTGGGGCTCAAAGGTTTGGTGATTTTCACATACTGCGGATTTTGCGACAACAGCACTCGTTCCACGGTTGCGAAGCTTCGGCCCGCCGCAAACCACATGAAAACAGTTATCCCAATCCAAATGCCCAGAACCGCGACGGCCATGATTTGATTTCGCGCCATTGCTTTTATTCCTGCTTTAATCAGAACCCGCGCGACTCATTTCTTACATCACCGGAGCAGAGGTCTTGCGCGGTGGATTGAAGAAGGGCAGTTTGGCGACCGTTACCGGGACCTTGTGGCGCACTGCTTCCACGGTCAGTTCCATCTGGAGCCGCATGCCGGCCCGGGCGGAATCGGAGGTGACGCTGGCCAGCGCAATCATCTTCTTCAAAATGGGAGACCAGGTTGTGGAGGTCGCTTTGCCCACCTGCGTGCCGCCGCTGTAAACAGGCACGGCCACGCGGGACGCGATGCTGGGCGCCTGGGGAGCGAGTCCCACCCTCTGATAGAGCTTTTCCACTTCCGTCCAATCCACTTCGAGCCCGATCAATCTGCGCCCGCCGCCACTCTTCTGTTCGGCAAGCAATGCATCCCGGCCCACAAAATGTTCCTTCTCGAAATGCACCAACCGGCCCAATCCAATTTCAAAGGGCGAGTATTTCTGCGATTCGATAAGCGCCTTCTTGCTGGAGAAATAATCCACCTCAATCAAAATCAAGCCCGCTTCGATTCTCGCCACATCCAGCGCCAGCATGCCGGCGGCGTGAACGTCAAACTCCCGGCCGCCCTCCATGATGGCGTCCCATACTTTGACCGCGTCGTTCCAGGGCATCCAGATTTCATAACCGAGGTCACCGGTATATCCGGTTCTGGAAATATCCACGGGAACGCCGGCGATCTTTCCTTGAGTCAAACGGAAGTATTTGAGGTTGGCGATGTCCGCGTCCGCGATTTTATTCAGCAGGCGGCCGGAGGTTGGGCCTTGCAGCGCAAGAGCGGCCGTCGTTTCCGAGATGTCTTCGATGGAAACGTCCAGCCCCAAAGCGTTCTGCCTGAACCAGCGCAGGCTTGGATCGGCTGCCGTCCAGCGATAATCATTCTCACCGAGGCGCGAAATGGTCCCGTCGTCAATCACCTTGCCTTGCTCGTCGCACCAGCAGCAGTAGATGACCTGGCCCACGGCCACTTTGCTGATGTCCCGGGTAATGACACGGTTCACCAGTTTGGTGGCGTCCTTGCCCGAAACAAGATATTTGAAGAGGGGCGTGACGTCGATCAGGGCGGCGGCGTTGCGGATGGCGTTGTACTCGTGCTCGTGATGCGTCTCGTAAACGCTCACCGTGTAGTAGCCCGACCATTCGCGATAATTCAGGCTCTCGCACAGCTTGAAGGTACGCTCGTGTACGGCGGTTCCAATGGGCACCTTTCACCCCCTGCTTTTGCATTTAACCGAGGCGCGATTATAGTCATCCTGGCGTGTCTTTGGCAAACATGATGGCCATGGCCGGCAACGTTGATCGCATAAACATCTTCGTGCCAGACTGCTCCCGTCCTGATTTTTGGACTCGCATCATGATGATTACTGACAAAATTCTCGCACCCCGCTAGAATGTGGGCGCTTCTTTGTAGCGTGCGTCAGCAAAAACAAAAGGTTTTTGAAAACGGCGACCGAATTTCCATGGGTTCCCACTACAACGCGATCGTGATCGGCGGCGGCCACAACGGGTTGGTGAATGCGGCCTACCTGGCGCGAGCGGGGAAAAAAGTGTTGGTCCTCGAACGCCGTCACCTGGTGGGCGGCGCGGCTGTAACCGAAGAAATTATTCCAGGCTTCAAGTTTTCTGTGTGCTCGTACGTTGTCTCCCTGCTTCGGCCGGAAATCATTCGCGAGCTTGACCTGCCGCGCCATGGCCTGGAGATCCTACCCCTCGACGGCACCTTCACCCCCATGCCCAATGGTGACCATCTGTGGCGGGTAAACGATCACGCCAAGACGCGCCGCGAGATCGCGCGCCACTCGCGCGTGGACGCCGAAGCTTATGACGAGTACGGCCAGGCGATGATGAAGATGGCGCAATTCGTGAAGCCCATCCTCAGCATGACGCCGCCCGATCTCGCCAAACTCTCTTTGCCCGACTTGAAGAAGCTCCGTTTTCTGGGAAAACGTTTCCAGGCGCTGCCCGCCCAGGACAAATACAACCAGATCCAATTGATGACCATGAGCGCGGCGGATTTCCTCGACCAGTGGTTTGAGACGGACGTGCTGAAAGCGACCATGTCCGCCTCCGGCATTATCGGCACTTTTCTCGGCGTGCGCTCTCCGGGAACGGCCTATGTGCTGCTGCACCACTATATGGGCGAAATTGACGGCGCGTTCCGCTCCTGGGGTTTCGCGCGCGGCGGCACCGGCGCCATCTCCAACGCCATTGCGGCTGCGGCGCGCGAGGCGGGGGTTGAGATCCGAACGAAAACCTCAGTTGCAAAAATCCTGGTGAAGAACGGCAAGGCTTCAGGAGTGGTCCTGGAAAATGGAGACGAAATTTCCGCCGACCTCGTTTCTTCCAGCGTCGATCCAAACCTGACTTTTCTCAAAATGCTGGAGGCGCGCCAGCTTCCTGAAGATTTTGTGGAAGACGTGCGGCGATTCAAATTTCGCGGCTCATCCGGAAAAGTTAATCTGGCCCTTGACGCGCTGCCCGAATTCAAATGCCTGCCCGGTGCGGGGGCGCACTTGCGGGGCGCAATTTCCATATCGCCCGGGGTCGAATATATGGAACGCGCCTACGATGATGCGAAATACGGCGATTATTCCCGCCGGCCCTACGTTGACATCGTGATCCCGTCTCTAACCGATCCTTCCGTGGCGCCTCCCGGAAAACACGTGCTCTCCTGCTTTGTGCAATACGCGCCCTACAAACTGAAAGAAGGAACGTGGGATGAAAAGCGGAAGGCATTCGGCGACAACGTCATCAATACGCTGGCCGAGTATGCGCCCAACATCAAGAACATCATCGTCGGCCGCCAGGTCTTGACGCCGCTCGATCTTGAACGCGAGTGGGGATTAACCGAAGGCAATATTTTCCAGGGCGAGCTTTCGCTCGAGCAGTTGTTCTTCCTTCGTCCCGTCCCGGGTTGGGCGCGCTACCGCACGCCCATCAAGAATCTTTATATGTGCGGATCGGCCACGCACCCCGGCGGCGGAATCATGGGCGCGCCCGGGCAGCTTGCGGCCATTGAAATTTTGAAAGACGGATAAAGGATACAAAGGATGAAGGCTGAACGATGAAGTCGAAGTAAATCAATCAAGAAAGCCATTATCATTTAACCTTTTCTTGCTTGCAGCCCAAAATCATGGGACCAAAACGGGACATCGTTATTATCGGCGGCGGGCACAATGGCCTGATTACCGCTTTCTATCTGGCGAAAGCGGGCCTGAAACCACTGGTGCTTGAACGCAGAGCCGTGGTAGGCGGCGCCGCCATAACCGACGAATTCTTTCGCGGCTTCAAGTGTTCAACCCTCGCGCACACCGGCGGGCCTTTGCGCGCTGATATTTTGAAGGACATGCAGTTGGAGCGCCTCGGCCTCCAGATTATCCGGCCCAACCCCAGGGCGTTTGCTCCCACGCCGGATGGCCGTGTGTTGATTCTTTACGATGATCCCGCCCAGTCGGCTCAGGAGATCGCCCGCTTCTCAAAAAACGATGCGGCCAAATTTCCGGAATTGCAGCAAGTCCTCACTCGCCTGGCGACGGTAATCAACCGGGTGCTTTCGGAAACTCCACCTTCCATTGACAACCCGTCCAACGCCGATTATTGGAATCTGCTCAAGACCGGAAAAGCTCTGCGCGGCCTGGGCAACAAGGATATGTATCGCCTGTTGCGCTGGGGCCCGATGGCGGTGGCGGATCTGGTGGCGGAATGGTTTGAGAGCGAACCACTGCGCGCCACGGTGGCGGCCCGCGGAATCTTCGGGACGTTTCTTGGGCCGTGGTCGGCGGGTAGCAGCGCGGTGCTTTTGCTTCGCGCCGCCGCGGACCCCCATCCCGCCGGCGCTTCGCTTTTCGCCAAAGGCGGAATGGGATCGGTGACTCAAGCCATGGCGGCGGCTGCCACCGAGGCCGGCGCGGAGATCAGGACGGGAGCGGAAGTCTCGCGCATCGTCGCCAGGAACGGCGCCGTCACTGGAGTCGCGCTCTCGAGCGGGGAAGAGATTCCAGCCCGGACGGTTATCTCCAACGCCGATCCGCGCCGGACTTTCCTGCGATTGATCGATCCGGATGATCTCGCGCCGGACTTCCTGGGCAAAATGCAAAATTACCGATGCAACGGGACGGTGGCCAAAGTGAATCTGGCGCTTTCCGGATTGCCATCGTTTACTGCCATCAAAAAGAACGGTGACGCCGTCAACGGAACTAACGCGCTTGCAGGCCGCATACACATTGGTCCTGAGATCGATTACCTGGAGCGCGCTTTTGACGCCGCAAAGTATGGGGATTTTTCGCGCCAGCCCATCCTCGACATCAGAATTCCGTCCATTGCCGACCCGTCTCTTGCTCCGCCCGGGCAGCACGTGATGTCCATCTACGTGCAATTCGCGCCTTACCGTTTAAAAGACGGCGACTGGGATTCGAAGCGCGAGGCGCTGGGCGACGTGGTGGTAAAAACAATTTCTGATTACGCTCCCAACCTGCCCGGCCTCATCCTTCACGGCCAGGTTGTGACGCCGCTTGACCTCGAAGAAATCTACGGCCTGAGTGGCGGTCACATCTTTCATGGAGAGCTTTCTCTGGACCAGCTTTTCACCATGCGCCCCCTCCTGGGTTGGGCGCAATATAAAACTCCTCTGAACGGACTTTACCTTTGCGGCTCCGGTACTCATCCCGGGGCCGGCCTTACCGGAGCATCCGGCGCCAACGCCGCCCGGGAAATTCTTAAAGACATTAAGAAACGGAAATAGTTGTGACCGTCTTGGCCGCGCGCTCAGCCTGCGGACGCGCCCTTCATCCGCCCCTCGCTTGCGGCATCGGCGGAAAACCGATATCCTGATTTCGCCCGCTCATCACATTCAATCGTGCTCCCAACTTCCTGCGCGGGCGCCGGACCATGCAACACGTACTGATTCTTCATTACCACGAGATTTGGCTGAAGGGCGGCAACAAGAACTATTTTCTGAGCCGTCTGATTGATGCCATCAAGCGCAGTCTGGCTGATTTGCCGCTCCAGTCGCTTCAGTTTGTCGCCGATCGCCTGGTTCTTTACGCCCGGGATGAAGCCGCATTGCCGCAAATTCTGGACCGATTGCGCCGCGTATTTGGATTGGCTTACATCGCGTCGGCGCGCGTCGTGCCGAATGACGTGGCCTCGATGGGCGCCGTAGCCTGTGAATTGATGGCGGAAAAAGATCCGAGGAATTTCGCCGTTCGCGCCAAGATTGCTGATTCCGAGTTCGGCATGAACTCCATGGAAGTGGAGCGGGCGCTCGGCCGTTTGGTGCTGGACCACCTGCGCGCGCGCCGCGCCGACGTTCAAGTGCGGCTTAACGATCCCGAAGTGACTTGCTGGGTTGAAATCCTTCCCGGACAGGCGTTCATTTACACCGACCGACCGGAAGGCGCGGGCGGATTGCCGGCGGTCACGGCGGGACGCCTGGTGGCCATGCTCTCGGGAGGTTTCGATTCAGCCGTCGCCGCTTACAAGATGATGCGCCGGGGCGCTCACCTCACTTTCGTACATTTCGCCAGCACCGGATCTCCTGCACGCGGCCCTTCGCATCCCGTGGCTGAACAATTGGTGCGCGTCCTTACCCCTTATCAATTCACATCGCGTCTGTACACCATTCCCTTTGAGTCCATACAACGCCAGGTAGTGGTGAACGCCGAAGAGCGCATCCGCCTGCTGCTTTACCGGCGGCTGATGGCGCGCATCACGCGTGAAATTTCGGGCGTCGAGCGCGCCCTGGGCCTGGTCACCGGCGACAGCGTTTCGCAAGTCGCGTCGCAAACGCTGCATAATCTCGCCTCCATCGAACACGGGCTGGACATTCCGCTCTACCGCCCGCTGGCGGGTGACGACAAAGAGGAAATCCTGCGTGTGGCAAGGGAGATTGGAACTTACAGCATTTCCTGCGAACCGTTTGAAGACTGTTGCCCGCGCTTCATGCCGCGGGCGCCGGCCATTTTTTCGAAACCCGCGGAGCTGGGCGCGGCCGAAGCCAAGCTGGACGTTGAAGCCTTGGTCAGTCAGGGCCTGGAAGGCGCGGTGGTCCGGAATTTCACTTTCGAGGCAGGTGAAATCACCGTGCGGGAGGAGCTGCCCCGCCGGCTTCAGAACCTAATCGCCCAGCGCAAACTACGCGTGACGCCAGCGCCTGTCGCCCCACCCGTCCCTGCGGAAATGTAATGGGGATGCCCGCGGCGACAGAATTTCTTTCGTCCGCTCGCGACTGCCTGCCTTGACGGTTTTAACTTCGCTCCCTATACTTTTTGTAGGAGAACTGGAGACCTCGACATGAAGAAATTTCATTACATAATTATGTTGGTGGGGGTCCTGGCATTCCTTGCAGCCGCGCAAAACCCGGATACCCAAAACAAGCCTGACACACCCAAAGAAAAAGAATCCGCGCAGGAAACGCCTGCCACTAAACTGACGCCAGTCCGCGTCGAATTGGTCAACGTCCTATTCACCGTCTTCGATAAGAAGAACCGGATGGTGGTGGACCTTACGAAAGACGACCTTCACGTCTCCGAAGACGGCAAACCGCAATCCCTTCGATTCTTCAGCCGTGAGTCCGACCTTCCCCTGCGTATCGGAATCCTGGTTGACACCAGCAACAGCGTCCGTGACCGGCTGCACTTTGAACAGGAAGCAGCCACCGATTTCTTGAATGAAACCTTGCGCCCGGGTAAAGACTTGGCCTTCGTGGTAGGCTTTGATGTGGAACCCCAACTCATCCAGGATTACACCGACGACCAGGAGAAGCTGTCCGAGGCGGTGCACAATCTGCGGGCAGGAGGGGGCACGGGCCTCTTTGACGCAGTCTTTTTTTCCAGCAAACAGAAAATGCTTTACTTCCCTCCCCCCGAGCCTTACCTGCGCCGTGTGATGGTAATAATCAGCGACGGGCTGGATAACCAGAGCGAACACACGCGCGAGGAAGCGCTGGCGATGGCGCAGCACGCGGAGGTGGTGATCTACACGATCAGCACCAACCGCAGTGGGACATCCATCAAAGGAGATAAAGTCCTGACCCGCCTCGCGCAGGAAACCGGCGGGAAGGTCTTCTTTCCTTTTTCAGCGACCGACTTGGCGCAGAACTTCCAGGAAATCGCCCGTGAGCTGCGCAGCCAATACAGTCTTGCGTACGTTTCTACCAACGCCGCTCACGATGGGACGTTCCGAAATATCAGTATTTCCGCTGGCGGAAAGGATTACCACGTTCGGGCCAAGAGTGGATATTTCGCCCCCACCCAGTAAAATCCAGGGTCGAAGTCTGCCCTGTCTCTTACTACTCATCACTTCCTAACTTATGTTGGCTTATTCGCTGGGGGCGTAATATCCGCGGCGTGCCTGAATCTTGTAATCCTGGTTGAGGACTTTCACCTGAAGTTTCCGGAAGGCACCGTTATGCCGGGTGTTGGTGGGCGTGTAGCCCAGCAGATATTGAGTTCTCAGCTCGTCGGCAATTTCCTGGAAGGCGCGACTGACATCGCGATTAGCCTTCACCTCGATCACGCGCCCTCCTGTGTCATCGGACAATTTCTTTAACACGGAGTCGCCGCTATAAAACATTCCGCGCGCCGGATAATACATGCGGTCGCTGACTTCAATCGAGTAAATGATTAGGTCCGATCTCTGCGCAGCTTCGAGCGCCGTTTGCAGTTTCTCCTTGCTCCCCTGATCTTCACCGTCGGTCAAGAGAATGATCACCTTACGGCCGACTTCATTTTTCAGGAGGTCAGTGGCCGCCAGGAAGACGGCATCATAAAGATGCGTGGCGCCCTGGCTTGCGGAGGTCGGAAATGTTCCGGGCAGCACTCCGCCACCTCCGCCGTTGATCACCGTTTCATCAATGGCCTTGGAAAGCATTTTCTTGTCGCTGGTGAAGTCCTGGAGGAGCTCAACCTCGACGTCGAAATGAAGGACGAACGAGAGGTCTTTGGGCTTGATCACCTGGGCGATGAAACTTTTCGCCTCTTCCTGTTCAATGGACAAAACGCGTGTCTGGCTCGGGCTGGTATCCACCAGGATGCCCAGCGTCAGGGGAGTGTCCGTCTGTTTTGAAAAATAACGGATCTCTTGCGGATTGTTATCTTCCAAAACCTGGAAATCCTCTTTATTCACGTCCGGAATCAAGCGCCCCTTCTTGTCCTTCACAATGGCGAGAACGTTCACGACGTCGGTTGAGACTTTCAAGGTTGGAGTCGCTTCAGGGGCGGGAGGATTCTGCTGGCATCCGGCCGGCGGAGCGGCGCAGAGCGCCATCACGACCGTGGCGGGCAAAACAAAAACCATTCTCCTCACAGAATTCAAAGAGCGTCTCACCATGGCAGCTTTTGTTTTTTCCTTCATCTCTATGATGCAAATCGGGAGCGTCGCGTCCACTCGCGTTTTTGCTTCGGTTGACGAAGCTCTTTGAGGATCTTGAAAATATTGCTCACCACGGGGCGGGCTTCGTCTCGAAGAGCGGGATGTATGTTACCAGTTCTCTCCGGTTCGCTGAAATAAATCCGCCCTCGACCAGCTTTGCCGATGTTTTTTTCGTGCGATCCCGGGGATAGCCTCCACATTCCATCCGCGGCTCAAATTTTGATTTGCGTTTTTTTCTCAGCAACGTTCACTTTCCTCTTGACAAGATTGAACGCAAACTCTATAGATGAATACTGAAAACGCGCTCCGCCAGATTCGCTGGCGAGAAAAACTCAAAGAGATCGAGAGGAGAATATAATGGCAGCTAAAAAGAAAGCCAAAAAGAAGAAGAGGTAAGTTGATTCAGTAAGTATCTCGAAAGGAACGATCGGGGATGCAGCGATGCATCCCCGAAGTTTTTGTACCAGCCTCAATCCGGCCCACCCGCTGATCATTCCGAATCCTTTTCCGGCGACGACGGCAAGGCGCGAGTCGTCTTCTCCACCTGCTCCAACTCCGGGATCTCATCCGCTGTGGTCGCTTTCAAATCGCGGAACCTCCGTACGCTGGGCAGCACCTGATGCTCGAGCGATCCCACCACGCGATTCCAGGACTCCACAGTTTTGTCGATGGCGGAGCGAAGGCTGTCCAAATGCTCCCACATGGTGTGGACGCGCTTGTAGAGCTGCTTGCCGAGATCGCTGATCTCTTCCGCGTTTTTGTGAATCTGCTCCTGCCGCCAACCGTGATACACGGCGAGCAGAAGGGCGATCAGCGTGCTGGGTGTTGCGATCACCACCCGGTGGGCCATACCATCTTCAATCAGGACCGGGTCGCGCTCTACCGCTGCGCCGAGGAAGGGATCGCCGGGCAGAAACAGCACGGCGAACTCCGGGGCTTTCGGCAGGCGGTCCCAATAGGCCTTTGAACCCAACTGCTCCATGTGCCGGCGCACCTGCGCGGCGTGGCGCACCAGGAATTGTTGCTTCTCCTCTTCGGACTTCGCCTCGATCGAATCGAGGTAGGCATCGAGGGCGACTTTGGAATCCACGATGATCTCGCGGTCCCCTGGCAAGTGAACCACCATGTCGGGCCGAATCGTGGCTTCGTCGGCGGAAGAAACAGTTTGCTGTTCAAAAAAATCGCAGCGATCCACCATGCCGGAAAGTTCCGCCAAACGCCGCAGCGTGATCTCACCCCAGCGACCGCGCACCTGCGGCTTTCTCAGCGCGGTCACCAGGTTTGCCGTCTCGCGTTGAAGCTGGTTCTGGGTATCGCCGATTTGGGTCAGGTGTTGGCGCAGGGATCCATAAGCATCCTGGCGGTTGGCCTCAATCGCTTTGATCTCGCCCTCATATCGAAGCAGCGCCTCTTTAAGAGGTTGCACCAATCCGTCGATCGCTTCCTGCCGTTTGCCCAGGTCGCCATCGGCCTGGGCGCGCAACTTACCAAATGTTTCGCCGGCGAGTTTGAGAAAAGACTCGCTCTGTGACATCAGTACGTCGCTGGAAAGTGATTTGAATGCTTCGCTGAGTTTCTGGCGGGCATCGTCGAGCAAGTGGCGCTGCTCGTCCAGATTTTTCCGCGTGGCGTCAAGAGAAGCCTCGGCCCCGGCCCGAGCCTTCACTTCGGCCTCCAAGCGCGCGCGCAAGCCATCCGTTTCCTGTTGCAGCTTTTCCAATTGCTGCCGCAGACTTGCGGCTGCGGCCTCGGATTGCGCCGCGCTGTTCCGGGTAATGAGCCACCCGACCACGCCGCCCATCGCAATCCCCGCCAGCAGCATCAGCCAATCGTTGGTCATACGGTCTCACCTTTGCTGTGCACCGAGCAGTATAGCGCGACGAAGCGCGCGTGTTGCTCTCCCGGGAAATCAGGTTCGCCCGGAAAATTAATCCGGGCGAAAATCACTCCTCGTCTTCATGCGCGGGGCAGATGGCTACGTAGTCGCACCACTTGCAAGCAAAACCCGGCGCGGGGTCAAAAAGCATGCCGCGAATATTTTCCGCCACTTCCTGAATCTGCTGCAGGGCGGTGTCCATTTCTTTCGCGGTTCGCATGGTGGAGATCGCCTGGTTGTTCGTCAAGTAATAAAGCGTGAGGCGCACCGGATCCAATTTTAATTGACGGCGCGCAGCCAGCGCATAAACAGAAAGCTGAAGGCTCTTGTCGGCTTCCTTCTGCGAACGCGGCCGTCCGGTTTTGTAATCCACCAATTCAACCGGAGGTTCGCCATCGCGCTTCGCCAAGTTGGCGGTTTTTTCAGATCCCAATGGATTGATCTGATCAATGCGGCCTTCCAGGATGATATCGCCATAGTCGAACGCGAAATGTTCCTCCAGCTTGGCGTATTCAGCGGAAATTGTGCTTCCATTCTGATGTTCGACGAACTTGCGAAGCTGCTCGAGTCCGGCCTTCTTGTAAGAATCTTCCTGATAGGCGTCTTCAAATCCGGCGGCTTTCCATGACTCCAGATAGATTTTTTCCATGTCCTCAAAACGCGGGATGGAATTACGCCGCAACTCAAAATAATTGCGAACGCACTTGTGCATAATGTTTCCGAAGGTTAGCGCCGCCTGCGGCCCGGTGGGAATCTTCAGCAAGTGGCTGAATTTAAATTTCATCGGGCATTCGAGGTACGACTCAATGGCCGTGGCGCTGAGCCGGATTTTTCCTTCCGGCCCCGCGAGGCCGTGTACCGGCGGCTGACCCGCCCACTCGGCAAGCGGGGGATGCACGTAGCCGGATTCCCCCGCACCGCCGAAAAGACTGGGTTGGATTTCCCGGGAACCTGTGCCCTCTGCACGGGAAGTGGATTCCCGGGGAATTTCTTTTCCGGAAACCTCGACCGTCTCGATATCGCGCGCGCGCACGACCGGATTGGAAAGCAAGTCATCCACAAACACTGATACTTTCTTGCCTGCCTTGGTTTTGTTGCCGGGCTTGGCGACGCTCGATATGTAGAGTCGCTCTTTGGCGCGCGTCATCGCCACAAAGAAAAGGCGGCGCTCCTCCTGCAAATGAATATCATCGGGAGGCGCTGGTCCGCGGCGAAGTTCCTCGGGAAATTCGATCACGGGTTTTCGTTCGATGGAAGGAAAACGCCGGGGCGCGACGCTCAAGACAAACACCACGGGAAATTCCAGGCCCTTGGCCGCGTGCACGGTCATCATCTGCACGGCGTTAGGCCGCCGCTTGGGTTCCGGGGCTTCGATCTTTCCGTTGGCTTCAACGAAGTAGCGGAAGTACTCCATGAATTCGGGCAGGAGGCGTGTCTCGCTCTTTTGCTCCCAGGCCTCCAGAAACTTTCGAAAGGCCTCCACGTACCGTTGATCGACACTCCCCGGCAAAAAGGTCAGTCCCAAACGCTCGCCCAGGAGATCGAACAGAGCGGTGACGGAGGCTTGCCTGGCGCGCGGCCTGAGCTCGATGAGAATTTTCTTCAGTTCGGGCCAGTTCGTCCCGGCAAGCTCATTCTGGGCCGAGGATTTTTCCATGGATGCCAGCGCGTCCATTAGCGAGCACCGGTTCTTTGCCGCCGATTGCCGGACGGTGTAAGCCATCTCCTCCGGGAAGCGCCAGCGCGGTTGCAGAAGAACACGGGTCAGGCTGATATTGTCGTGCGACGAATTGATCAGGCTCAGGTAAGCGATGAGGTCGCGAAGGATAACCGTGGAAAGGATGGAGAGCCCGCGAATGGCGAAAGGAATCTTGCGTCGGCGGAATTCCTCCACCAGCAAGTCACGATAGTTGTGGGCCCGATAAAGGACGGCAATGTCTTCCAGGGATGTTCCGCGGGCCGCGAGGCGTTCGACCTCCGCCACGATCCAGGCCGCTTCGCTGAAATAATCCGGGGAGTCGACCAGAAATACTCCGCAGCCTTCTCCGTTTTCCGTCTTGAGGGCCGGCTTGTTTATTTCGCGGTCGTTCCTGGAAATCACCACGTCGGCGCAGCGCAGGATTTTTGCCGTGGACCGGTAGTTGCGATTGAGGAAAACCGTTTCGTGTCCCGGATAGGTGCGGCCGAACATGGCAAACGCGCCGTGCGACGCGCCCCGAAAGCGATAAATAGCCTGGTCATCGTCGCCGACGGCGGTGATATTGTTTCCCGGCGCCACCAGCCGTTTTAGAAGTTCGGCTTGACCGAAATTCGTGTCCTGGAATTCATCCACCAGGACATGGCGGTAGAGCGAGCGGTATTCCTCGAGCACTTCTGGTTCGCGGTCCCATAGGCGGACGGTTTCGCTCACCAGGCTCCCCAGGCTGGAGGATCCCGCATTCTCAATTAGCTTTCGGCTGGTTCGAAATACGCGTGCCAACTCTTTCTTCTTTTCCACCTCGGACAGTTCCGCCGGCAATTCCGCAGGATCGAGCCGGGCCCGGCGCGCTCCGAAATCCTTTTCCACGCGGCGGACATATTCGTCAAACGCATCGGGCTCAATCAGCTCATCCTTGCATCGGGAAAAGAATTCGTTCAAGTCGTGCAGGAAGGCGCCTGGCTCGGCCAGCTTTTGGTAAAAGTTCAGGCCCAATTGCTCCATCCTGCGTCGAAGGAAGATCCAAACGTCAATTTGGTCGAGCAGTTGGCGATCGAAGTGCCGCCGGCGCAGCACGTGGTAGCAGAAAGCATGAAAGGTGGAAATCATCGGGCTGGAGGTTAATTCCGGCAGCGCTTTGCTCACGCGGGCTTTCATCTCCGCAGTGGCCTTGTCCGTGTAAGTGAGCGCCAGAATTTGCTCCGGCCGAAGTCCGGGCGTGGTTTGCAATAGCCTGACGATGCGCTGCGTAATCACGCGGGTCTTCCCGCTTCCCGGCCCGGCAATCACCAGCAGTGGGCCTTCGCCGTGCTCGATGGCTTTCCTTTGTTCGGGATTCAGTTCCATTTCACGCATGAGGGCACTCCAATCATTATTCCGCGAAGGCTTGCACCGAGGCAAGTTCATTCCCCGGCGGGGTGGCGGGTCGATTAGGCTCTTACGTCGCGCCAATCTTTAGATCGGCATCTTGCATTTCATTGACTTGCCGACCTAAAGGTCTTCGCTACATCAAGCCGGCTCAGCACCCACCGGCGCCTTCCTTGACTTGCCGGAAATGGCGCGCCTATAATCGCGCGGGTTGGAAAAAATATGCGTGATGTCGTGATACTGGCCGCGGTTCGAACCGCCATCGGGAAATTTCAAGGAACTCTCAGCTCCATGTCCGCCGTGGACCTCGGCGCCTGCGTGGTCCGGGAAGTGGTTCGCCGCGCCGGCATCGAGCCTGCACAGGTGGACGAAATCATTATGGGCAATGTGGTGTCCGCCGGCCTTGGACAGAATCCCGCCCGCCAGGCCGGTCTGAAAGCCGGGCTCCACCCGCGCGTGGCGGCGATGACCATCAACAAGGTCTGCGGTTCCGGACTGAAAGCGGTGGCACTGGCCACGCAGGGCATTCAAACCGGGAATTCGGAAGTTGTGGTCGCCGGCGGCATGGAGTCCATGACGAATTGTCCCTACCTGCTTCCCCAGGTCCGCCAGGGATTGCGGCTCGGGCACGGCAAAGTGATTGACTCCATGATTCAGGACGGGCTTTGGGATGCTTACGAAGATTTTCACATGGGCATGACCGCCGAACTGGTGGCGGAAAAATATGAGATCGACCGCCGGCGGCAGGATGCTTACGCCGTCGAAAGCCACCGCCGCGCCATCGAGGCCATCAAGAGTGGCCGCTTTGTGGAGCAAATAGTTCCGGTCGCCATTCAGCAAAAAAAGGGCGAGCCGATTCAATTTGCGGTGGATGAGTCGCCGCGCGCCGATACTTCCCTCGAAACTCTGGCGAAATTGAAGCCGCCGTTCAAGAAAGACGGCACCGTGACCGCGGGCAACGCCCCCGGCACCAATGATGGCGCCGCCGCGCTGCTGGTGACCTCGACGGAAAAGGCTGAGAAGCTGGGCAAGAAACCGATGGCTCGCGTGGTGGGGCAGGCAGTAAGCGGTCTCGAGCCGCGGTGGGTGATGATGGCGCCGGTGGAAGCCGTGCGGTCGTTGTTGCAAAAGCTAGATTGGAAACTTGCGGACGTTGACCTCTTCGAGTTGAATGAAGCCTTCGCCGTTCAGGCCATCGCGGTGATTCAGGAACTTGGACTCGACACCGCCAAAACCAATGTCAACGGTGGCGCCGTAGCGCTCGGCCATCCCATCGGGGCTTCGGGCGCGCGCATTTTGGTGACCCTTCTTTATGAAATGGCGCGACGCAATGTTAAGCGCGGTGTCGCGGCACTGTGCCTTGGCGGAGGGAATGCGGTTGCGCTGGCGGTGGAGCGGTAAGTCTCCGACTTAACAATTTAGTGCAGGGAGCCTTCAAGAGGCTAATTGGTGTCCCAAGCGAAGCAAAGCCTACCGTCAAAGTTTGCGGTCCTGCAGCGAGTTTTCATAGTTAAGAGATGAGACAACTTTGGCTGAAACAGTCATTTCGCGGAACCAGGTGCCGATTCGATTAACGGACGAACGGTGGGCATACATCTCTGAAGAACACGCTGAACTTGCCGGAATGCGCGACGCAGTTCTCAATGCGCTTGCCAATCCGATGAGAATTTATGCAGGGACGGCGGGCTAGTTACTAGCGTTGAAGAAAGCTGGCAAGGTTAAGTGGTTGGTTGCAGTTTATAGAGAAATGCGAGATGATCGCTTTGTAATTACAGCTTTCTTGACCAGGCGAATTGCGCCATTTGAAAGGAGAAAGCAGATTTGGCCGTAGCAGAAATTCAAGATTACTTGCGCCTCCTGCCCAAGCTCAAACAATCTCGCGAAGGGTTGGTTTGGCTTACCTACGACACGGGAGCGGATACGCTCTACGTGAATTACAGGAAGCCGAGCCGGGCCACGGACAGCGAGATGACTGAGGATGACGTAATTGTCCGCTACGACGGGGACGAAGTGGTGGGATTTACAATACTCCACGCCAGCCAGCGCTAGAAATTCCGTCGCTTGCGACGGACTCGTCAAGAGCCAAGCCCGCCCGAGCTACTCGAATCATGGATCACACATCCGTTATTAAAACCATCGCCGTGGTGGGTGCGGGCACAATGGGACATGGGATTGCCCAGGTATTCATTCGCCACGGCTACGCGGTCACGCTGCATGACGTCTCGAATGAACTGCTGGCCAAGGCGGCGGAGAAAATTGCCCGCGGCCTGGGGCGTGACGTCGAAAAAGGGCGCTTGACGCGAGAGCAAAAGGACCAGGCGCTGGCAAAACTCAAGACCACAGCGCAAGTCACGGACCTTGCCGGCGTAGATTTTGCCATTGAAGCGGTCACCGAGAATTTCGACGTCAAGGTTGGAATGATCCGCTCGCTCGATTCGGTGGTCAGAACCGCCCGCCCTGAAGTTATCTTCGCCAGCAACACGTCGTCCATTTCCATTACCAAACTGGCCGCGGTCGCCAGCCGTCCGGCACAATTCGTGGGCTTGCATTTCTTTAATCCCGTTCCGGTTATGAAATTGGTGGAAGTTGTCCCAGGCCTCCAAACCGCGCCGGAAACAATTGCGATTGCGGAGGCGCTGGCCAGGTCGCTCGACAAGACACCATTACGAGTGAACGATTTCCCCGGCTTCATTTCTAATCGCGTGCTGATGCCGATGATCAACGAGGCCATTTACGCGGTGATGGAAGGTGTGGCGGAGCCGGAGGCAGTGGACGGGGTGATGAAGCTGGGAATGAATCATCCCATGGGGCCCCTGGAATTGGCGGACTTTATCGGACTGGATGTTTGCCTCGACATTATGAGAGTCCTGCACGATGGATTCAACGATTCCAAATACCGTCCCTGCCCCTTGCTCGAAAAAATGGTGAACGCCGGCCGGCTGGGCCGCAAGTCCGGACGCGGGTTCTATGATTATTCCAAGCATGAAGCTTAATCCATGGTTCATTGCATCAAATCGAGGTATGATTATGTGCACCCATCAACGCTTAGAGAGAAAATGAAGAATAGAGGTATTCCACATGCCTGAAGACCGAACGGAAAAGAACAAATCGCTGGACATCGCGCTCACGCAGATCGAAAAGCAATTCGGTAAAGGTTCGATCATGCGGCTCGGTAGCAAGGAGGCCCTGGTGCCGGTGGATGTGATCCCGACCGGCGCCATTTCGTTTGACGCGGCCTTGGGAGTGGGCGGTGTGCCTCGCGGGCGCGTGGTTGAAATCTTCGGCCCGGAATCGAGCGGCAAGACCACAATTTCCCTGCACATCATCGCCGAAGCGCAGAAGCGCGGCGGCATGGCGGCATTTGTTGACGCCGAACACGCTCTGGACGCGGCCTACGCCAAGCGCCTGGGCGTGGACGTGGACAATCTGCTGGTCTCCCAACCCGACTACGGCGAGCAGGCGCTTGAAATCACGGAGGCGCTGGTTCGCTCCAACGCGGTGGATGTGCTGGTGATCGATTCCGTGGCCGCGCTGGTGCCCAAAGCCGAACTGGACGGCGACATGGGTGACTCACTCCCGGGCTTGCAGGCGCGCTTAATGTCGCAGGCCATGCGCAAGCTCACGGCGGTTATCTCCAAATCGAAGACCTGCCTGATCTTTATCAATCAAATCCGGGAAAAAATCGGCATCATGTTCGGCAACCCCGAAACCACCACCGGCGGGCGGGCCTTGAAGTTCTATTCTTCCGTCAGGATTGACATCCGCCGCATCGCCGCCATCAAGGACGGCGACCGGGTGGTGGGTAACCGGACCAAGGTCAAAATCGTAAAAAATAAAATTGCCTCTCCCTTTCGGGAGGCGGAGTTTGATATAATGTACGGAGAGGGGATTTCGAAGGACGGCGACTTGGTTGATCTCGCCGCAGAAAAAAACTTGTTGGAGAAGAGTGGGGCCTGGTTTTCTTATGGTGGGGAACGCATCGGGCAGGGCCGTGAGAATGCCAAGCAATTTCTAAGGGACAACCCCGACCTTCGCAACAAACTCGAGAAAGACCTCCGGAAGCTGCTGAACCTTGCAGCTCCCCCGGAACCTGTAAGCGCTGAGACCGCGGCGGCAGGCCGCGCAAAAAAATAAGTGACAGGCCACAACAAGGGATGGCATCCACTCGCGGCCAATCGGGAAGCAGGCTGCGGGCAAGGATGCAAAGATTGTTACCCGATTGACCGGCGCCAGGGTCGGAGGGTGTGATCTTAATTCCCACTCATCAAGGGGGTAGGAAAACTTTGGCTAAAAAAATTGCGCTCCTGGCAGCGGCACTGTTTTGGCTTTGCGGGGCAAACGCTCTTTTAGGCGTCACCTATTCCTCTACCTCGCAAAAAAAGAAGCATAAGTCTTCCGTTCACACTTCGGCCACCAGCAAGAAAACCCTGTCCGGCAAAACCCTGAGTGCAAGCGCTCATCGGCGTCGCCGGTACAACCCCTGGCGCATCACCTCATACGGCGATTCCGTCGCGGGAGACAATCCCGTGGGCGACGATCCTGCCATTCGCGAAGCAGCGGTGTCGGCTCTCGGAAAATGGTATGGAGCGGTCGCCGTGGTGGACCCGAACACCGGACGGATCCTGACTTTGGTGAACCAGAAGCTCGCCACCGAAAACGCGTTTACGCCCTGCTCCACGATCAAACCCATCACCGCCCTGGCGGCCTTGAAGGAAGGGGTGATCACGCCGGAAACCACTTTGCGTGCCGAGCGCCGCATGCGGGTCTACGGCAGCAGAGATATAAATCTGACCAATGCCCTGGCTCATTCGAGCAACAATTATTTTTCGCAGGTGGGCCAGATGCTGGGCTTTGACCGCTTGACGGAATACGCCCGCGAGTTGGGACTTGGAGAGCGAACCACTGAGGACATCCCCGGTGAATCCGCCGGGCACTTCCCCCTGGAGCCCCCCAAAGAAGGCGGCGTGGGCATGGTGGCGTATGATGGTCTCACCTTCGACGTCACCACCTTGCAGATGGCGGCCATGGTTTCCGCCATCGCCAACGGCGGAACTCTGTATCAGCTCCAATACCCGCGAACTCCGGAAGATGTGGCGGGATTCCAGCCCAAGGTCAGGCGCCAATTGGATGATCTCGCTCCCTATTTTGCCGACGTCAAAGCGGGAATGGCTGCCGCCGTGCTTTACGGGACGGCTCGTTTTGCCTACGACCCTCAGAATGACATCTACGGAAAGACTGGAACGTGCAGCGAGGATGGAGCACGCCTGGGCTGGTTTGTTTCCTACTCGGGCCAGCAAGATCCGAAATACGCGGTGGTAGTCTTGTTGCGGGGAGGAAGATCAATGATGGGCCCGCACGCCGCCGAAATCGCGGGCAAGCTTTATCACAATCTATATGCAAGGGCCCAAAAGAACGACGTGACTATACCTGCCGTCACTCTGATTGGCCCCCGAACTCATTAAGCCTTTGAAGAATTTGGCAAGCTTGCCCTCGCCGAAGTGGTGAGGGCAAGCCAGCCGCCGGCCGCCACTTACCCGTTAGCGACTAACTCCCAAATTGCCTGCGTGCAGGCCGCACTCCTTTTTGGCCTCATCTTCCCACCACCAGCGCCCCGCGCGTTCGTGCTGGCCGGGAAGAATGGCCCGGGTGCAAGGCTCGCATCCGATGGAGACGAACCCCTTTTCGTGGAGCGCATTGTAGGGAACATCGTTCTCATGGATGTAGGCCCAAATCTGGTCAGAAGTCCATTGTGCCAGTGGATTGAATTTCACCAACTCGTGGTCGGGCGTCGAGTGGGTGAGATCGCTTTGCACCGCGGGCAATTCGTTCCGCGTCCACGGACTCTGGTCGCGCCGCTGGCCGGTGATCCACGCGTCGAGCGTGGAGAGAGCGCGCCGCAGGGGTTCCACCTTGCGGATGCCGCAGCACTCCTGATGGCCGTCGCGGTAAAACGAAAACAAGCCCTTCTCCCGTACCAGTTTCTCCACCGCTTCCGGCTGGGGGAAATAGACTTCTATCGGAATTCCGTAGCGTTCCCGAATCTTGTCTATGAACTGGTAGGTCTCCGCGTGCAGCCGCCCGGTGTCGAGTGTGAAGACGCGAAAGGGGGCGTCATCGAATGAGCCCTTCCCGAAAATTTTTGACGCCATATCAATCAGCGCCGCGCTGCCCGAACCGCTGAAGCTGATGGCCACGCGCGAGGAGTACTCACGAATGGCATACTCCAGAATCTCCCGCGGGTGCCGTCCAGCCAATGATTCGGCGATATCCAAGTGGTTTGCGATGGCTATTCCCATGATTTTCCCCTGACCTTCCTTCAATAATTTTGCCCGCGCGCTGGCGCTCCCGTTTCCGATTGATTCGTCCCAACATCGTGCGCGGAAAATAAAAAAGCCCGCTCACGGTTAATCCGTTAGCGGGCTATCGGGATAATTACTTGGTTGCGATACTTACAAGCCGGTTATCTCCGAATGGAAAGCGCCGCTAACGAACGGAGTACAACAACACATCCGCATCGCGGCCCATCCCTGCATCGGCTTGTGACTTGTTCGCATCACCTTTAAAGAACGAATCGTAACATCGGGTCCGGTAGCGCGTCAAGCTAAATTTCACCAAAAATAATCGGCTAGGGCGCTGTGGAAATTACAATGTCGTTCTTCAAGCTCGCAGCCACGGTCAGCATCTCGTCACGCTCCTTGTCGGGGACTTTAAGCTGCATCATGGCCTCAATCAAGTGGTCCACAGCCACGTCCCAATCGGCATCCGTAATGCCCATTCCGGCGTGCGACGCCCGCATGGTGCGCCCCAGGTAATAGCATGGGCCGCCCGTGGCGCCGCACAACTGCTCCACCATAAGTTCGCGGATGTGGTGGAGCGAGTCAGTGCCGTGACCCACAAAATACTTTCCAAGTTGAGGATCTTTGACCAGGCGGGGAATGAAGTCATCGGCCACAGCGGCCAGCGCGTCATACCCGCCCAAACGCTTGTAAAGCGATTGCCCATCGGTACTCGGCGGCACAGCTAGTGGCGCGGAAACGTGCTCGTGGACAATCAACCAATCGCGGCCGCGCTTCTCCCAAACCAAAGTCCAGCGGCCATCAAGGGAATGCACTGCTCCGCTCTTGGTTGTGCGTTCGAAGTGCAGGCTGGCCGTGGCCCAGGCCAGATTGGCTTGCGGATGGACACGTACGTCGCTTAGAGTGAATTTCACCGAAGCACGGTCGGGAAAACTCCTGCTCACCCCCGCCGCGTATTCCGCCCATCCGTTATACTTGAACGGCGCAACATCAAAGTAGACGTTCTCCGCGTCCTGGGCGTAGTAGGGCGCGGCATTGGCCGGGTCCAAAGTCTCCCAGGCATCCAGCGTTTTCCGCATCAGAGCGTTGAAGTCAGGCGCGTGTGACGCCGCGAACGCGGGCACGCTGAATGCGATTCCCCAAATGAGTGTGGCTACGAACAACCGGATTTTCATCTTGCTCCTCCGTGA
Source organism: Terriglobia bacterium (assembly GCA_035308965.1). Lineage (GTDB taxonomy): Bacteria > Acidobacteriota > Terriglobia > UBA7540 > UBA7540 > DASYXZ01. The sequence continues at coordinate 276,896 of DATGFN010000062.1, forward strand.
AGATTTTTAGCCGGATGACAATGAAAGCGTATTCACCTGTCATTCTGAGCCCGCAGTCGCAGGTGAAGTCCGACTTCTGGATTCCCACGGAGGCGGGGCGCAGCGCCTAGTTTACCAAAGCGATCCTTTGCGCTTTTCAAATGAATAATCCCTCCCATTTCGCAGAATCAGGCAAAAGCGGACCTCCTGCTTCTGCGCCCTCTGTAGGGCGCCTGCAATAGACTGAAGGTCCTCCTTCACCTCTCCGGCGAAGGCCAGCGCTGAGCCGTCAAGCCCGCCGAGCAACCCCGCCATGGACCGGATTCCATCCCCAGCACCGTGCCACGTCACTTCCTCGCCCTCAAAATCGTCCGCAAACCCGAAATGCGATAGTGCATACACCTGCCTTGATACCGCCAAGCCATCTAGCTGGCGGCACTGTTTGGCCAGCGCTTTCCCTCTTTTGAACGGATCAGTGTCGGGGCGGCCGGGCAATGCAGGATCCTCCAATAACCGCTTTTCGAAGTAAGGTGCGATCAGGGCGGAGGACCGATTTTCATGGGTCATTGAAAAGAACATCCAAGTGAAAAACAGCGAGCCCAAAATACCCGACCAAACGAGTATCCAACCCCAGGAGGCGCCTTGGCCAACATATATTTCGAGGAGACCAAGTCCCGCTACCACGGCACAGGGAATGAAAAAGCAGATTGCCATTGTTTTGGCGTCGCGCCACGCCCAAGCCCGAAGGCGCTTGCGATAACATCCGGGAAAGTCGCCGCAATAATCGTATCCTGTTTGGAAGTCCGCCAAACAAAGCCTCCTGCATCTTATTCCAAGCGTAGCATAGGGTACATCATCCTCGATTCGCGACGAAGAGGGTTTCCATGTGATTTGAAATTGGGACGTCAAAATTGATCTCCCCTTCTGCTGAGCTCACACTGTGCCTTGCCCTATGCGACATTCATTCCGGCTTGACCGCGGACCAACGACCGGCAATGATGTTAGTTGTCGCAAATGCGGGCGGTATGCCCACGCCAATGAATTGGAAAAAGTGACTCAAATTCTCCGACAGATCTACGATCGTCTCCACATTTCACGGGTTTTCCTCGTTGCAGGTGCCACGCTTGCTGGAGCTATTTGCTTTCCAGCTTTCGCCCTGCAACTCCAGAGCTCGCCCGCGGCCAATGCTTCTCAGACTGCGAAGACGGCACAAGGGACCCCAAGCGATCAATCAGTCACACCCGATCAAAAGCGCCCCGCCAGAACTGCCGAGGAAGAAGAAGCTAGTGCCCTGGATCAGGCCGTGAATTCCGCGGAGCGCAACCCGCAGGCTCTCATCAAGAATCTCGAGCATTTTCTCGATCGATATCCCAAGAGCCCTCGGCGCGAGCAAGTCTTGCGAACCATCTACCAGCAGGCGCTTCAGGCCAATGATCCTCGTACCGCCGAGAAATACGCGGAGGCGTTGCTGGGGATTCACCCCGAAGACCCCAATCTGCTTTCTTCGCTCATCGATCTGCTCGACCGCGAAAACGACGCGGCCAGCGTGGCCCGCGCCATCGTTTACGCCACGAGGCTTGTGGATCAAACCGAAAAATTGGCGGCGGGAGCAAGGCCTGCTGAGATTCCGGAGGATCGCTGGCAGGAAACCACCGGGCTGATACGGGCCACGGGCTATTCAATGCGCGGCAAGGTTTATGCGAAGTCGGGACAGAACGACAAGGCGTTTGCTGACTACGAAAAAAGTTACTCCAACTATCCCACTTCCCAAGTGGCCGAAAAGCTCGGCGACTTGGCTGCTCTGAAGGGCGATTCCGATCTCGCGCTCGATTTTTTTGTCACCGCGTTTGCTTTTCCGGATAAGGCCGTGGACCCGGCGCGCCGCGAGGCATTGCGGAGAAAAGTGGGCAGCGCCTACATCGCAAAAAACAAAAGCGAAAACGGCCTGGGCGATTTGATCCTCGCCCGTTACGACCAGTTGAACCGTTCGCTGAAGTCGCGCTTTCAGGATTCCGGCCGGCCCAATGCCGGACTCAATGACCCGCTTCAATTCGTGCTTCAGCGGTTGGATGGTTCCCAAGTGCGCCTCGCCGATTTTCGCGGCAAAGTCCTGGTGATGGACTTCTGGGCCACCTGGTGCGGGCCCTGCCGGATGGAAGGCAGAGCGCTGGAGCGCGTGATCCAGACCTTCAGTAACCAACCGGCGGCGGCCTTCCTGGCGGTTAATGTGGACGACGAGCGGACTGGCGTTCCCGGTTTTGTGAAAGAAGAGCAATGGAAGATCCCCGTGGCGTACGCCCAGGGGCTTGACCATTTCCTGGATGTGACGTCCTTGCCCACTCTTCTAATTCTCGACCGTCAAGGCCAGGTTGTTTTTCGTGAACAAGGCATGAACCCTATGACTTTCGAACAAGAGTTGGAAGAAAAATTGCGCGAGGAACTGGCGCGGCCTCCGGCCAACGCTTCTTCCAGATAGTTCTCCGCTCGTCATGCATCTGTTGCGGATTTCAAGCCTTTCCGAAGAATTTCCTTCTCCTCCTCACGCAAAAAAGAAACGCGAATGGCGTTTTCGGAAACCCGGGCAAGCTGCTCGGGCGCTAGAGCAAAATGGGCCGCTGCTGATTCGAACTCGTTTTCCAGGCTGGTTCCGAACAAGCCCGGGTCGTCTGAATTCAGCGTGACCACCAGGCCGGCCTCCAGAAAGGCGGGCAGCGGGTGATCTTGAAACGAAGGCACCAGGCCCGTGCAGACGTTGCTGGTGGGGCAAACTTCGAGCGGAATTTCGCGCTCGCGAAGCAGTGCCATCACCGATGGATCGCGTATTGCGCTGAGCCCGTGGCCGATGCGTTCGGCCCTCAACAACTCGACAGCAGCGCGAACGCTTTCAGGCCCCGCCGATTCTCCCGCGTGCGCGGTGAGGTGCAGTCCCAAGTCGCGCGCCTCCCGGTAGACCTCCGTGAAAAGCTCGGCGGGACCGCGCTGCTCGTCCCCGCCGATTCCAAAAGCCACAACGCCCTGGTCACGGAATCGATGGGCGCAAGCGAGCACCTGGCGACCGTGCTCGGCGCCGAAATGCCGGATGGCATCAAAAATCCATCGCAATCGCACACCCAGGCGCTTCTCAGCCTCGAATGCTGCCAGGAGGATAGCTTCAAAGATGGCGTCCACACTCTGCTTTTTCCATAAGATAACCCCTGCGGAAAGAGTGACCTCGGCGTACTTCACGTTTTGTTGCGCCAGCCAATCGCACAATCGCGTTGTAGCCAGGGCGTAGTCGCCCGGCGAGTCCAGCAGCAGCGTGAGGAGTTTGAAGGCTTCAAGGAATTCCTGCGCGTTGCGGTAATGGAAATTTGTCCGTATCCGGTTCTCGATCCAATCCTCGGTTTCCCGATGGAGGCGTCCTTTGGCGCGCGCGAGTTCGCGCAGAGTCTCGGGACGGATGCTGCCCTCGAGATGGAGGTGCAACTCCACTTTGGGCAGGCGGGCGATGAAGGCTTTGACTTGAGCGTCGGAGGAGGGCTTCATCGGCCTGGCAATGCAGGACGGCCTGCGTTTAACCATGCCGTATACCAGTAGGAGCCCGCATCATGCGCGGCCGCGTTGATCTGTTGCATGGCGGTGGAGCCAACCCGGGAATAAAATCGGCTGAAATAATCCTCGTTGTAGGACGGCAAACCTTCCAGCGAACGCCGGTCTTCAAATACGATGCGATCCACCCAGGTATAGGATTCAATGGTAATTTGAAATGCGAATTCGGTCGGATCCTCAATCTTGATCGCGTCCTGGGGCGACAGGATTAGAAAATTTGAAAAACGGTCGATCAAACGAATTTCAAACCGGTCCGCCAGTCCGGCCTGCGCGGTCAACTGGCCGTCGTAATTCTGTGTGACGTGAAGCGGGTCGGTGGCATCGGCGACGTAGTGGGCCAGGATCGCTGCATCAAGTTTCGCCTCCTCCCAATTCTGCGCTCTGAAGGCATTGGTCAGCCGCAAGCTGTATTCCCCAATCTGCCAGGGAAGCAGGCCGTCGCGGTTGACCCGGCTCTTGCCGAATTGATCGGTGGCGGCTTTGAACGAATGAGGGAGGCTGATAAATGGGAAGATGCCGTACCTGTCCAAATAGATGTAGTGGTGCTTGCGCTCAAAAGGGTCTTTCGCCATCGAAATGTCCGGGTCGTTGGCGTGGTCGATCAGAAACTGGCGATTGGCTTCAAAGAAGCCGCGCATTTCCGCGGGCAAGGTCTCAATGGCCCAGCGGTTGGCGAGGCGGTGAGCGGTGGGCCCCCATGCGTATACAGGTGTCCCGGAAGCGAGCCCCAAGCTCAGTCCAAGCAGGGCAGTGATCAAGAAACGGATGTGGCCCATAAGCCCCCCGGGGATGGCCGGAGAGAGTTTGAGAGCGAGTGCACTCATTTTCTCTTGAGCTAAATCATTCCGGTGGATTCTACACCAACGGTGGTTCTTACCGGAATCAAACCAAATGGTCCTTCTAATTCTTGGAGCCGACCCCGACGGGTGCGGCGGCATCGCGGGGAGAGCGCCCAAACTCGCTTCGGTGGCGGCTGTAAGTAAAATAAATCGTCAGTCCTATGGTCAGCCAGATAAAAAGTCGCACCCAGCTTTCGAGTGGCAAGCTGGCCATTAAAACCAGGCAACAGAAAATTGCGGCAATGGGGAGTGCGGGAACGAGCGGAGCGCGAAATCCGCGATGGCGCCCAGGCTCCTTGCGCCGCAGGACCAGCACACCCAGCGAAACCAGGATGAAGGCAAATAATGTTCCGATATTCGAAAGGTTTGCCAGTTCAGGCACGTCAAATACTCCTGCCGGAATTGCGACGAAAAACCCAGCCACCCAGGTGCTGACGTGGGGTGTTCGAAAGCGGGGGTGGACACTGGAAAAGAATCGGGGCAACAAACCGTCGCGCGACATGGAATACCAAACGCGCGCCTGACCCAACTGATAAACCAGAAGCGAGCTGAGCATTCCGGTAAGGGCGCCCACGGTGACCCAGCGCTCGGTGCCGGTCAGGCCGATGGCGTGAAGCGCGTTGGCTACGGGTGCGTCATTGTCCAATGTTTTCCAGTGCTGAATGCCGGTCAGGATTACGGCAACAGAAACGTAAAGGATGGTGCAAACGATGAGCGAAGCAATGATGCCGAACGGTACATCCTTTTGCGGGTTCCGCGTTTCCTCCGCAGCCGTGGATACGGAGTCAAACCCGATGTAGGTGAAGAAGACGATCGCCCCTCCGGTCAGCACTCCTTGCCAGCCGTTGGGCATGAACGGTTTCCAATTGGCGGGATGAACGTAACGCGAAGCGGCGAAAACAAAGATCAAAATCGCCGCAATCTTAATGGTAACCATAATGCTGTTGGCGCCCGCGCTCTCACGGATTCCCCGAACCAGGAGAACGGTGAGGACCATCACCACCAGGAAGCCCATTACATTAAAGTAAGAGCCCGTCCTAACCCCGGAACGAAATATGGGTTCGGCAAAATGCTTGGGGATGTGGATACCGAACCCGTCGAGCAGACTATTCACGTAGTCGGAAAAACCTACAGCCACAGCCATGTTGCTCACTGCATATTCCAGGATCAGGTCCCACCCGATGATCCAGGCTACGATCTCGCCCAGCGTGGCGTAGGTATACGTGTAGGCGCTGCCCGCTATGGGAATCATGGAGGCGAGTTCGGCGTAGCAAAGTCCAGCCAGCGCGCACGCGACGGCTACCAGGAGAAACGACAATGCGATGGCAGGACCCGCACCCAGCCGGCCGGTGGTGCCAACGGCGTTGCGGCCGTGCAGAAGCAGGTCCAACGGGGCTGCATTCCAGATCGAGGGGACAAGTTGCGTCTGGCCCGACGCAGCCGTGCCGGTGAGAATGAAGATGCCGGTGCCAATGATGGCGCCGATGCCAAGCGCGGTCAGCGACCACGGCCCCAGCGACTTTCGCAGCCGGTGTTCGGGGTCGTCGGCGTCTGCCAATAATTTGTCGATGCTTTTGCAACGCAAGTATTGAGATGCCACGCAGGACCTCTCGGGCGGGGGTATGAATGCCCGCCGCCCATCACCTGATTATTTTCGCGTCGCGGTACCCGGCCCCTTCTTCTTGACCTTGGGTTTCAATGAACCGCGCGGTTCGGTCTGCTTGGGTTTGGGCGCTTGTTTCTTGCGCGCCGCCCGCTTCAGTTTTTTTCGCTCGGCACGGTCTTTGATTTTTGTGGTGTTCATAGTTGTCGATTCCGTTTTGTCAGATTTACTATTTAAAACAAGAATTTGATTGTTCGTGGTTGGAGCGGCATTAAGACTGGCCACGCCACTCCATCATTATAACGGCGTATTTACCCTCACACTCTTTCGAGAGAAGCAAATTTTTCCACCAGCTTTTTCACTCCGTACCCGGGAAAACTTATGACTAATTTGGCGTCCTCATCGTCGCCTTCGCATTCCAGGACAGTTCCCATGCCATACTTGGGGTGACGAACCGTCGTACCCAGTTTCCAGCGCTTTCGCCGCGGCGCAGGTTGTTCGTAAGTCAAGCCTCCGTAACCCGCATTTTTCCTTGCCGCGCGCCGCGAGGCAAGAAACTCTTCCGCGCTGGCCACGGAATTGGCCGCATCCTCCCACGTGGTGCGCGGTTTCGAGCCCAGAGCTGAAGGGCTGGATGGCTCCAGGAGTTCGGGTGGAATTTCTTTCAGGAATCGAGAGGGACGTGTTCTCTCATACGATTCCCGTCCGAAAAAACGGCGCGCGCGCGCCCATGAAAATGTCAGCCGGTCGCGGGCGCGGGTCATGCCCACATAACAAAGCCGCCTCTCCTCTTCGACCGAGGCATCGTCCTGAATGCTCATGCGGTGGGGAAAAAGTCCTTCCTCGAAACCAACCAGGAAAACCGTGTTGAATTCCAATCCTTTGGCGCTGTGCAATGTCATCAACGTGACGCGGGCTTTTTCGTCATAATTGTCGCTGTCCGAAACCAGCGCCGCGTGATCCAGGAATTCGGCCAGGGTTTCGCCGCGATCCCCGGCCTCGGCGGCGGCGGTCACCAATTCTTGAAGGTTCTCGATGCGGCCTTCCGACTCGGGCAGGTTTTCCGCCTTCAAAACCTCCAGCATTTTGGTGCGGGCGAGCAGGCTTTGGAAGAATTCGCTCATGTCGAGTTTCTCCCGGTCCGCAGCCAGGGCGCGCATGGTCTCATAAAACTCTTTCAGTGCCTTCAACGACCGCGCGGGCAACTGCCTTTCGTTCACTTCAAGTTCGAGCGCACCCCACAGGCTTTCGTTGCGCCGGCGCGCCGACTCGCGCAGCGCGTCCAGGGTGGAATTTCCAATTCCCCGTGGCGGTGTATTGATGATGCGAGTTAGGGCACTGTCATCGCGAAGGTTGCAGGCCAGACGCGCGTAAGCCAGAGCGTCCTTGATCTCGGCGCGCGTGTAAAAACTGAATCCCCCCACTAACCGGTACTCGATTTGACTCCGGCGCAGCGCCTCCTCAAATACGCGCGATTGGGCATTGGTGCGGTAAAGAACTCCAACACTTGACCCTTCATCCAGCGGCAGCAAGGAACTGATTTCGCCGGCGACGAACAAGCCTTCTTCTTCCGCGTCCTCCATTTCCACCACACGAATCCGGTCGCCATGCCCCTTATCCGTCCAAAGTTTTTTCCCTTTGCGCGCCAGGTTCCGGCTGACCACGGCGGTGGCCGCGTCCAAAATCATCTGAGTGGAACGATAATTCTGTTCCAAACGAATCACTTTGGTTTGGGGGAAATCCTTTTCGAAGCTCAGAATGTTTTCGATGTCGGCCCCGCGCCAGCGATAAATCGATTGGTCTTCGTCGCCCACCACGCACAGGTTCGAGTGGCTTTGCGTAAGCTGCCGGATCAAACGGTACTGGGTGCGGTTGGTGTCCTGGTACTCATCCACCAGAATGTAGAGATAACGCTGGTTGTATTCTTCGCGGACGGCGGGAGCCTCGTCCAAAAGATGCGCCGTTTTCAAAAGCAGGTCGTCAAAATCGAGGGCGTTGGCCTGGCGAAGCTTCTTCTCGTAGCGTTCAAACACGGACGCCAGTTTTTCTGATTCAGGATCCACGGCCTGGCGGTACATGTCTTCAGGCGACTGTCCGTGATTCTTGGCGTAACTGATGCGGCCAAGCGCCGCCCGGGGCGAAGTGACTTGTTCGCTCAGGCCCAGTTCCTTCAGGCAAACCTTGATGGTTCGCTGCTGGTCGTCCTCATCATATATCGAGAAATCCCTCGTATAGCCGATGTGGTCAATGCTGCGCCGCAACACCCGTACACAAAAAGAATGGAAAGTGGAAATGTGAGGCCAGGAGGCAGTGCCCTCGGAAAGCAACGCCGCCACACGGGATTTCATCTGGTCGGCGGCCTTGTTGGTGAAAGTTACGGCCAGGATGGACTGGGGCGCAACTCCGCGCGATTCAATCAGGTAGGCGATGCGATAAGTGATGACGCGCGTCTTGCCGCTGCCCGCTCCCGCCAGAATCAGAAGCGGGCCCTCGGTGGTCTCTACCGCTTCGCGTTGTTGGTGGTTCAGTGCGTCGAGAAGATGCGCCATTGCCGGCCGCGCGCGCGACCCGTTTCTCCTGATGGGGATTCAATCCGTAAACCGAGAAGGGTATTGTACACGATGCGACTGACCGCGACAAATGAGTGGGCGCTCAATCCTGATCGGATTCTTTCAGCCGCTCGCGATAGGCCTGGCGGGCAGATTCGTAGGCGCGTTCTGCATCCACAAATTCTTCAGGGCGAATCTTGGGCGCCTTCTGGCTCCAGCATTGATCCACTGCTTTCAGGCACCACTCCGCGCTTTTGCGCGAAGCGCGAATGGGCTTGCCGCCCACCAGGACGAAGATGGGATTGGTATGGGAAGAGGGAAGAATCCGCAAAGCAACCCAGCTGCTGCGATCGATCTTGTAGTTGAATTCGACCGGCCGAACCGTGCCGTCTGCAATGATTTCCTGGCGCGCCACGGGCAATCCATTGACCACCAATTCGAGTGGAACTTTCCTCGAATCTCCGACTCGGGCACGCTCGAGGTCCCAATAGAGTTTCTCCGTATAAGGCAACTTTCGGATGTTTTCATCCGGCGCCTCGTCGAGCATCGCAGCCACTTGGGCGGTAACCTTGACGTTGCCGGGCTGCGCCATCCGTAACTCGCTGCTCTCCACGCCTACTTGCACTTCGTTCACTTTGAAATTAAGTAAGTGACTCTTGCCGTCTGAAACATAGCTGCGGCCGGCGCGCACGCCTTCCAGCCAATCCTGATAAGTCAGCGCGCCCATCTCGCGAACGTAGCTGCGGCCAATACCCACGCGGTCCCCGTAAATGCAGGGGAAATCCGTTTCGCCGCTGATGCGCGTGCGGTAGCCGACGTTGAGCGTGTGATACCAGATGTTGAGCTCCCAGGCGTAGGGCGTGTCCATGGTGGAAATGAAGTCGGGCAGCCCTTCGGTCACACTCACGATGTATTCGTTGGCGCCGATGCCGTCAAAAGGGGGAACCTCGTCGGTGGGAAGTTTTTCTTCCTTGATGGCCAGCCCCCAACCCGAATGAGCATAGCCCACCACGGCGCCTTGCGCCTTTGCCCAGCGGAGGATGGGAATGCCGTAGCTCGGCCAATCCTCAATTCTTTTGGTGCCGGGATAATCCTGGTCCTTCAGGCCGAGGAGGCAAAGGTGCCCGGAATGGCTGGACGGGAAGCCGGAAACTTCCACGTCATAACGCATCAGCGTATCTTTGGTGGAGAGTGAGTTTGCCTTCCCCTCAAAGAAAGTTTTCTGGAAGTACCAACCCGGGCCCCAACTGAGAACTTCTCCAACGTTCAAATCCTCACCGAGAATATGCCGCATCATGTCCTTGGGATAAACGCCCTCGGAAGGCTTTTCGTAGTGCGCACAGCCTGCCGCGTGAATGTGGTGGTCGCCCGAATACCAACCCAGCTTCGCCGGGTTGATCCAACGCTCAAGCTTAATGCTCATCTCAACTGGATGGTCGCCCACCGTAAGATGGCGTGTTGTTTTGCGATACTCAGGACCCCGCGAACTTTCGAAGGTGTATTCGCCCGGCGGCAGAAGGACAGACTCGCCATCGGCCCGATAAATCTGGGGCTGGAAGGCAAAGTCAGGCGCGAGCCTTTTGGCCTGCGACGGATAGACCCGGCCGAGATTGTCTCGAATCAGAAAGGAAGCCGTGGTGGGTTGGCCGTCGAAGTCAGAAATGTGCAGGGTGACACGGGACGCGGGCTTCGCAACAAATAGAATGTCCACATCGTTGCGGAAGCCGAGGTCCTGCGTGCCTTGTCCGACGTCAAAACTCAGCTTGGCCTCGCGCTTTCCGGCGTCTCGCGAATACAAGAGAAGTATCCGGTATTCGAGTTCGAGGCCGGAGAGCCGGGGATGCATGGGCTGCTTGTCGTACATCAACAGGTCCAGGAATTTCCCCTGCACCTCGAAGTCGTTGGCTCCCGCAAGACGCCCGGCATTGGGGCTGTGAGCGGCAAGGACGGCGGTCACGCCGGCCTGGTTGTGTACTTTTACCAAAAACGCGCGCCATCCCTGCTCCGCAAGCTCGGGCCGGGCCGCGCCCTGCTCCACTCTTATCCGGCTCTCTGGATTAATTTCCACTCCCACCAGGCAATGGCGGTCAAGAATTTTCTGGATGTCGCGAATTGACTCGGACGTATTCGCTGCCCCGTTCGAGAGCCGCCTCAGTTCCGTAGCATCCACGGCAGGCAGCGGGTCACCTATATTGGCGAGCGCGTCGAGCACTCGCACCACCTGTGCAGCCAGCGGTTGATATTCCACCTGGGTCACCAGAGGAAGGTCGTCCGCGCGGCAGGTTGCGGCGAAGGCAAATACCAGTAGGGCGGCAGTCTTGAGACGCATAACTTGCCTCCAATTCAATTTTGGTTCAAATATTTTTCCGACTGGCATACTGGTATCACCAAATCATTTTTTCCTGGGCGGCTGGGACGGGCGCAGCTCGATTCGGCTGGCGAGCGAGCTTGCCGGATAGGCATAGAGATCGACAACAGCTTTGGCGATGTCGCTTGCAGTCAGCTTCCATGCTTCGCGCTGCCTGGACCCGGGAGCCGCGGCAAAGTCCGTGGCCACGCTGCCCGGCATGATGTAGCTCACTCGAATACCGTCGTGGCGGACGTCCTGCATCATGGCCTCGCTGAATCCGTTCAACCCAAACTTGGAAGCGTTGTAGGCGCTTCCTCCCGCGAAGGGATTGATGCCGGCAAGACTCGAAATATTAAAGATGTACCCGCCGCCCCGCTTGCGCATCAGTGGAATGGCTTCGCGGCAACAGTAAAATACTCCGGAGAGATTGGTCTGGACGATGGAGTCCCATTCCTCCCGCGAAAGCTGATCGACGGACTTGAAGATTCCGATTCCTGCATTATTCACCAGAATGTCGAGCCCTCCAAAGCGGTCAGCCGCGCCCTGGATGACGTTGCGGCAATCTTCATAGCGGCGAACGTCGGCGATAATTCCCGCGATGCGATTTTTTGATCCTGCGCCGGATAAACTCTCAAGTGAAGTTTTTAACGACGCTTCGTCGCGCCCGCAGATAAAAACACTTGCGCCTCCGGCAAGTAGCGCTTGGGCGACGCTGTAGCCAATCCCCCTCGTGCCCCCGGTGACGACAGCGATTTTTCCTTTGAGTTCGGTGTCCATCGAAAATCCTCCAGGAGAATTATTACCCGGTTAGCTTACGCTTGCAGAATGGGGAGGGCAACCCTCAGGTGAGCCGACGCAAGGCCGCCTTTTGTCCGCAAATTAGGGCGCAGTAAATCGCACCGTAAGTTTGCGCCTTGTCTTCAAGCGCGCTGATCTTGATCGGAGGCGTGATTTCTTTCTGGATACGCGTCACTACTCGGTTTAGCGTGGTGAGCAGAAGCTTGGGAGCGCCTTTCACCACACCTCCACCAAGAACAATCAAGTCCGGATCGAGAATCGCCACAATATCGGAAATCCCAACGCCCAACATGGTGAATACCTGGATGAGCGCCGCGCGCGCCTGGGGATTTCCCTGGCGGAAAGCTTCAAACACGAAATAGGCATCGCGCTCGGCAGCCAAATTGCCGGGCTGCGGATTTGCGGCAGCGCCCAACCGCTTGCGGCCCTCGCGGGCAATACCCATTCCGGAAACGTGCGTCTCAAAATACCCGATGTCCCCAAAATCTTCGTCCCATCTGGGCCACTCGACATTCAGCCGGAAGAGTTCCCCGGCGGAACCGGTGCGTCCGCGCACAAGGTTGCCGTCCACCACAATTCCCGAGCCGATGCCCGTGCCCAGGGCGATGAAGACAAAACTCTGAACTCCACGTGCGACTCCCCTCCATCGTTCACCGAGAGCGGCCATGTTGGCGTCATTTTCAATGACCACCGGCAGGCGAAACTCTTTTTCCAGAGCGCGCGCCAGATGAATGTTTTTCCATCCCGGCAAATTGTTGGCAAAGGCAACCGCTCCACTTACGGGATCAACGGGACTAGGCACTCCGATAGCGATGCCTCGGAGAGCGAAAGGTCGCCTGGCCTGCTTGCCCACCCGGTTCGCAGTCTTTCCGCCGGGATGCTCATTGGCCGCCAGGGTCACCATGCGCCGGAGGCCTTCTTTGATCTGGGCAATGAGTCTTGCCGGGCCGTCTTCGGGGCGGATCTTCTCGGTTGCGTCGCGCAGAATGTCACCGCGAAAATCAGCGAGTGCATAATGCAAGTGGCTGGCGCCCATATCAATTCCCACCACGCAGCCATACTCGGGGTTGAGCTCGATCATTTTGCGCTGGGTCGCAGTGCGGATTAACCCTTCCCGCAAGAGAGGACGCAGTTTCTTGGAGAGGGACGCCGACCGGGCATTCAGCGCCGGCGCAAGGCGGTTCAAAGTGATCCTGCCGGCGTCGGTAATTTCCTTCAGCACATCTTCAAGCCGGACTTCAACGCCAGGGTAATTTTCCATGTTTCGATCGAACTTAATCTTTGTTCAGCCCAGATGGCCGAGGCGGAATTCTTCCGCGATGTGATCGCTGGCTCGCATGGCGAGCGTGAGGATAGTGAGTGTCGGGTTCTTCTCCGTCGAGGATACAAATGCCGCCGCATCGGCTACAAAAAGATTTTTGACGTCATGACACTGATTGAATTTATTGACCACCGATGCCTTCGGGTCATCGCCCATGCGCGCCGTGCCCGCTTCGTGAATGCTCCATCCGGGAGGCAGGACAGTAGTGCGTTCACTCATCACTTCGATTCCGGCGGCGTGGAACATCTCCTCCTGCGTGGCCACCATGTCTTTCGCCATCGCCAACTCGTTCGATCCCCACTCGATATTAAACTTTAGAACGGGAATGCCCCAGGCATCGCGGACTTCAGGATCGATTTCCACGTAGTTTTCCGGACGCGCCAATACTTCCCCAAACGAACCGATGCTGAAAATGGTGGCGGAATTCTTTTTTACCTCTTCCTTGAATGCGGCGCCAAAACCGGGTATCTTGCGCGCGAAGCCGGGAAATTCCGAGCTGCCCCCTCCGCCCTCAAAACCGTAGCCGCGAATGAAGCCGGCTTGTTTGTCCTTCAGGTTGCGGAACCGGGGGATGTAGATTCCGGTGCCGTCGGGACGCGCGTCATCAGCTAACGATCTGCGCCCCCGCAATTTGGGTACCACCCCCATGATGCTTCCCGCCATAATCTGCTCGCAAAAATGTTTCCCCAGCGCACCGCTCGAATTGGCGAGGCCGCTCGGGAATTCTTCATCTTTTGAGTTCAGCAGAATCCTGGTGGATTCCATGCAGCCGGCGCCCAGAACGATCACTTTGCCAAAGGCCTCCCGTAATTCACGGGTCTGCCGGTCCACATACAGAACGCTTTTCGCTTTGCCTTCCTTGTTGCGCAGTACTTTCCAGGCTACCGCGTTGGTCCTCAAGGTGAGGTTGCCGGTTTTTTCCGCGATGGGCAGAAGCACTCCCGCAGAGCTAAACGATGCCGACACGTTGCAAACCCGCCCGCAGTGTCCGCAATAGTGGCAGGGCGCGCGGCCGTTGATGGGTTCGGTTGCGGTCGCCGATCGCCCGTAGATTACCGGCCGATCGGGGAATTTGGAGCGCATCGTGGAGCGGAAAATCGCCTCAGGACAGGTAAGCGGCACCGGTTTTAGGAAATGGCTGTCCGGATTATTTTCCAGATGCTCGGCCATGCCGCAAACACCGATCATCTCTTCCACCCGGGTGTAGTACGGCTCCACGTCTTCGTAGCTGATGGGCCAGTTCACTCCAAATCCGTCGAAACTCGCCGCCTTAAAATCGCGCGGGCTGAAGCGCAGCGCCACCAGCCCCCAATGCAGCGTCTTGCCGCCCACGGCGCGCGCGCGCACCCAGGCAAATTTCTTTCCCGTATAGGGGTGTTCAAGTTCATTGACGAAGGTCGGCTTATTCCACTCGTTGACCACGTAATTGTATTTGGCCTGTTCAAGGGGCCGGATGCGCCCGCGGAAGGGAAATTCGTAAGGTTTTTTGTGATGCTGAAAATCGGTGGCCTGGTCGAGCTTTGGGCCCGCCTCCAACAACAGCACTTTGAGGCCTTTGAGGCAGAGTTCGGTGGCGGCCATCCCACCCGCGGCCCCGGAACCCACCACCACGGCGTCATAAACATCGGGCATAGGATTTCCCCTACATAAATTACATTTAATGATCTGGCGATCTTTTCTTCAAAGCAGAGCAGTGGGGTCATTTGCCCGACGCGGGTGCTCGCGCGCCGTCATTCCCGCGAAGGCGGGAATCCAATCCACTAAATCATTAAAATGCGCGGACGAAAGACTGGATTCGCCTTCGCGGGAATGCCCCGCCGAGGCGGGCCTCGAAATGAATCCAATTCCAAATGACACCACAGCCCAAAGCAGGAAAGTCTATCGCGGAATGGACGTGTTGCAAGAAGAAAGTTATGGGAGAAAGGAGCACGGTTGAATAGTTGAAAGTTAAAAGTTGAGGGCACCAGGTTCTTGACTCTTAACGTTTAACTTTCGACTCTCAACTCTTAAGGATCATATCCGAATATGATTGCGCCACAATGTCCGACGCTTTGATGCCAAATAACTTCTGAAACCTTCGCGCTTGTTCTCGAATTTTCGCCACGCTCCCCCCGCGCGAAATGGCCTCGACCTCCACAAACTTTCCCAGGCCGCGAACCCGGTCGAGGTGAACCTTGACGTTGCCCACAAAATAGATTTCGCGGCGCTTGTCCACCACCGCCAGAACGCCAATCGCAGCGGATAGGATGGCGCGAATCGAATTGCGCGGAGGAAGCATCATCATTTCAATTTTCGACCTCCGGGCGCGGCCCGCATCCGTGCGCTGGTAAAAGATCAACGCATTCTCGATGCGCCCCTCGCGAATCTTCAGCCTGCCTGAGGGAACATGAAAATATGTGTCCACCTGGTGGTCGGTCCCAATGTATCGCGCGCGCAAACTCTTGAGCGCCATCCGCACCACGTCATCGCGCCTTAAACGTGCTTTGAATTCGTAGTTGATTCGCTTCACAGTTTTTACTTTACAGAGAAAACCGGGGTCGATATTGGACGTCAGGGCGCATAGCCTATATCATTTCCGGGAAGAATCCCGCAAAAATAATTGTGTTGTTCATCTCTGCCTGCATGCTGCATGCGACATGCCACCTATCCTCTCCCCGAATGCTATAATGCGCCCCGGAGGAAATATGAAAAAAACCGAAGCCGCAGGCGCGCCTGGCGCCAAAGTTGGAGTCCGCGAAAAGGCGCAGTTAATGTCAGGGTCTGAAATTGAGCGGACGTTGGTCCGCCTGGCCCACGAAATTGTGGAACGAAACAATGGGAATGAAGGATTGGTGTTCGTGGGGATCCGCCGCCGGGGAGTACCTCTCGCATCCCGGCTCGCCCAGAAGATTTCGGAAATCGAGAAGACCGCGACACCCGTCGGAATCCTCGACATTACTTTCTATCGCGACGACCTCTCGACGGTGGATCAGAAGCCGGTGGTCCAGCGGGCGAAGCTGCCATTCTCTGTGCAGGACAAGAATGTGATCATGGTGGATGATGTGCTCTACACCGGCAGAACCACGCGCGCAGCGCTGGACGCGCTGGTGGAACAGGGACGGCCGCGGCGCGTCGAACTCTGCGTGCTCATCGATCGCGGCCACCGCGAACTTCCCATCCAAGCCAACTACATTGGCCGCGTCGTTCAGACCGCCGACAATGAAGTGATCGAAGTCCGCTTGCATGAAGTGGATGGAGAGGACAAAGTCATGCTCTGCGAGCGTGTTGAGTGAATTGTTCACTCTCCACTTACTTGAGTCCCAATTTAACAAGGACCTCAGGGGGGCAGCCGTTCCACTCCGTCAGCATCTGATTTCCCAGGTACGGCAGGTCTTTTACGCCCATCTTGCTTGAGAAGAAACCACTCACCACGAGGTCGCGCATCTCGTTGAAGAATGCGACACCCGCCGAGTCTTCCGGCGCGGCTTCCTTTGGAAAGGCAATTCGATCGAGCATTTGTTTTTGTTGCTCTTTGGAGCAGTCGGCGAAATCGTGATGATGCTGCCGGTTGCATTCAAGGTCGAGCCAGGTCAGGCCGCCTCGAATTATGTCGAGAGTCCGCCCGCGCCGGAAATCCAGCCAGTCGTCGATGAATTCGGGCACTCCGGCATCGGTGGCGCTGCCGCTGCGGTCATCGTCGGGAATAATCCAATCGCTTAAGATGCGAACGGTCTGCCACTCGTGTTCATCCAGCGCTTTCCGTTTATATAACAATGCCGCCTGTTCAACCGCGGAGCCGTTTGTGGTTGTTGGCGGTGCGGCGTGAGCCGGCATCGTTGCCGCTGGCGAGAGGGACACCAGAGCCGCGGCTGGAACAGCCGTCATGGCTTTCAGCATGTCGCGCCGTTTGAGAGAGCCGCGGGCTTCGGCGTTCGGGCTTCGGGACTCGCTCCCTTGCGTCGAAGGCGGAGCCGCATTGGCAGGGTTTTGCTCTTTGATTCTGCTCATAGTCACCTCACATCCCAATCACAAATCGTAAATCGCAAATCAGAAATGTCACACGTTCATCTTCTTCACCTGATCAGCAATATATTCCGAAGTGCGCCAGGCCAGCGCCATGATGCTAAGCGTCGGGTTTTTGTCCGCATTGCTGACGAAGGGCGCGCCATCGGTGGCAAACAGATTCTTACAATCCCACGCCTGGCAATTCGAGTTAAGTACAGACTTCCTGCGGTCGTCGCCCATTTGCGTGGTTCCCACTTCGTGAATAATCTCGCCGCCGCGGGAAATACCCCACTGGGTCTCCGCGCCCGAGGAATAGGTGACTTCGCCTCCCGCCGCCAGAATTATTTCCCGGAAAGTTTCCTGGCCGTGCTTGGCCTGCAGGATTTCGTCGTCACTCCACTTGAAATGGAACTTGAGGACGGGAATGCCCCATTGGTCCACCACATTGGGGTCAATCTCGCAATAGCTGTCTTTGTTGGGAATCATTTCTCCGCGAACGGAGAAGCCCATGTGGGCGCCGTAGATCTTGCGGCAACCGCGCTTCAACTCCACGCCATAACCGCCGCCCAGAAATTTTTCCGTCCCATTCATCACGCCGCCACCCGGCATGCCGCGCCCGCCGCCAAATTCAATGTGGTAGCCGCGCGCGAAAGGCAGTTCGTTTCTTAATTGTTTCTGATAATTCCACCACGGCATGTAGAGGTGCATTCCGCCCACACCGTCTTCGTTATGGGGAGGCAGGTCGGTGAGGATGGGGAAAAAACCGCCCACGGCGGTGCCCACTGTATCCATCAGGTATTTCCCCACCAGGCCGCTCGAATTGGCGAGGCCGTTGGGGAACATTCTGCTTCGTGAGTTCAATAACAGCCGCGCCGTCTCGCAGGCGCTGGCGGCCAGCACCACAATTTTTCCACGCACTTGAACTTCTTTGCGGGTCTTCTTATCGATATAACTCACCCCGCTGGCCAACCCTTCTGAATTCACCAACACTTCGCGCACCATGGCATCGCAGCGGATCTCAAGATTCTTCGTTGCAAGAGCGGGCGGCAGCAAAACTGTGGGTGAAGAAAAATTCGAACCGGTGGCGCAGCTTCGTCCGCATTGCCCGCAGTAATGGCAGGCCGGCCGCCCATGATGCGGGCGGGTGATTATGGACAGGCGCGCGGGAATGCAGGGAATTCCAAGTTTCTCGCAAGCTTTTTGGATCAATAATTCATGGCAGCGCGGCGTTGGGGCGGGCAGAAACTTTCCGTCCGGAGTGTTTTCCTTGCCCTCATGGGTCCCGAAGACTCCGATCAATTCTTCCGTCTTGTCGTAATAAGGAGCCAGATCGTCGTAAGTAATCGGCCAATCGAAGCCCTTGCCATCGCGGCTATATGGTTTGAAATCGTAAGGGCCCATGCGCAGGGAAATCCGCCCCCAGTGATTGGTGCGCCCGCCGAGCATTCGCGAACGCCACCACATCCAGTCATTGCCCTCGGCGCTGGTGTAGGGCTCGCCTTCCACCTGCCATCCACCCTCGGAGGCATCAAAGTATCCAAATGGTTTTTGTGGTGTGGAAGCTCCCCGGTGCGGAGCGTTGTAATTCCACTCCATCATCTTGGATTCCTTGGCGGTGTCGTACCAGCTTCCCGCCTCCAGCATCAGGCACTTGGCGCCCGCCTTGGTCAGGACGTAGGCCGCCATCCCGCCGCCCGCCCCCGAGCCGACGATAATTACGTCATAGTTCTTGGATTGAGGAGAGGTTTGAGCCATGGGAATGAAATCCTTGGTTTAAATTTCAATCGCAGCGAGTGGAAGTCTACCACAAAAAGCGAGGTCCAATGCGCGTCCCGGATTACGTGGACCTTAGCTCTACATAACCGCCGAAAACAACAACACCTGGTGATGAATAATTCAACAGATCGTTCGTTCGCGTCAATGCCAATGCTTTCTGGAAGTTCCCGCCGTGGGACCTTTTCCGCAATTTTTTGCTGTAGTGATTTTCAGCAACGAAAGGTTTAAGCCTCAGCGACCTTCTTTTGCACGGAAACGATCCTGACCGCTCTATCTCTAAGTTAGTCAACAAAATGCCTTCACTGTTATCTCCTTTTGAATATAGTCCGCGGCCTGGCAGCCCGCTTGCATTAGTAGGAGATGGATGCGGGCACGAACCCGCGAGGAGGTAGCACATGACGGTAATCCTGGTAATTCTCACCTTCGCGATCTTCCTGACCATCGACTATTTCCGCAATCGGAAACCCGCAGAGCAACCAGTTCCGGCGCTCGCGTTCAAGCCCAGCACGGAGCTTTCACGGACTATGCCGCCTTTGGTCGCGGGATTCCAACTTCCCGCTGTCCTCCGCTACCATCCCGGGCACACGTGGGCGCTTGGCGAGAGCCCAACTTTGGTTCGGGTGGGCATGGACGACTTCGCGGCTCGCTTTGTGGGAAAAGTTGAAAGCATCGAATTGCCCAAGCAGGGACAGTGGATCCGCCAAGGCCAGAAAATCATGACCGTGTTCGAGGACGGCAAAAGGGCCTCACTGGTTTCTCCGATCGAGGGTGAAGTTGCCGGAGTTAACCAAGCCATCGTGAAAGATCCCGCACTGGCCACTCGCGACCCATACGGGGAAGGCTGGTTGCTCACTGTACATTCTCCGGATGCCAAGACCAGTTTTCGCAATCTGCTGGGCGGCAGCTTGGCGCGCCGCTGGATGGAAGATGCAGCCAGCCGCTTGATGATCAGGCTTCCAGCCCTGGCGGGAGCAGTGGCGCAGGACGGAGGTGTGGCGGTGGCGGACACAAGCACTCATCTGTCCGAAGAGAGTTGGAATGAGCTGGCCCACGAATTCTTCCTGACCTAGGTTCACGCTTGAATGAGGCAATCCGCAGGAAGTGTGATTCGCATCGTCACAGCGCCAAGCTCCACCATGAAGCTTGGCGCTGCTATTTCCTTCGGGTCCGACTTGACTCCGAGGGACAGCCTGAATGGACGCGTCAACCCTATGAACGACACCGGACCCCTTTCCAACCTGGTGACTCCTGTCACGAACCCAGGTGATGAGTATCACGGTCATTTCAGGCGGAAAGTCCGATCCTGATAGCGGAAGGATCTGGTGCAGAAAAACGCAACAGTGGGATTCATCGCACCAGGCGAGGGCTCTCATGACGATTCAACGTAAGGTCATCACTCAACCCCCCCGGCGGACTTTTTCCAAGATCTTCAATTTTGATATGGGGCGCCACGAGCACTTCGGGGGCAGTTGGCGAGATCCTGTTCCTGCCCTCAGCGAAGGGGGAAGGCCGGAGACGCTGGTGGCTCCGGGCAGAATGTCCGCCGCGGCCACGGGAACCAAGGGGGAATATCAGGAGGAGCGCCATGAGTAAAGCTATCCTCTATGATGCGACCCTTTGTGTGGGCTGCAGATTATGCGAGAAGGCATGCGCGGAGCGGAACAAACTGCCCTATGACGACGTCATCGCCAGCCGTGAGCAGCTGTCGGCGTCCAAGTTGACCACCGTTGTCACACGCGGCGACAAGTTTATGCGCCGTTTATGCATGAATTGCGCCGAGCCCACTTGCGTCTCGGTCTGCCTGGTAGGAGCGTTCAAAAAGAACGCCGCCGGCCCCGTGGTCTACGACCAGACGCGCTGCATCGGCTGCCGATATTGCATGTTGGCTTGTCCGTTTCAGGTACCCGCTTACCAATGGGATAAGCAGTTTCCCATCGTGCAGAAGTGCGACATGTGCGGCGACCGCGTGGCGGCCGGCCGCATGACGGCTTGCGCCGAGGCTTGCCCCACGGGAGCCACCATCTTCGGCGATCGAGACGCACTGATCGCCGAGGCGCGTAAGCGCATCAGCGAGAAGCCGGATCAGTATGTGAACCATATCTTTGGCGAATCCGAAGTTGGTGGGACTTCGGTTCTGCTTCTCTCCAGCGTCCCCTTCTCCCAGTTCGGATACCGCAGCGACCTCACGAATGAGCCCGTGCCCATGCTTACCTGGCGGGTTCTTGAGCACGTTCCGGACATCGCGACGATGGGCGGAGTCCTACTGAGCGGTGTTTGGTGGATCACTCACCGCCGGCAGGAAGTTGAGGCGGCGGAAGGCGGCAATGGGACCAAGGAGACGAAATCATGAATCTCGCCGCCACACTCAGGAGACAGTTGACGTTTTGGAAGGCGCTCTTCTATTTCATCATGGCCGGAGGCCTTGCGGCGCTGTATGTCCGAGTTGTATACGGCCTGGGTGCAGCCACCAATCAGACCGACGCCTTCCCGTGGGGGCTGTGGAAAGGTTTCAACGTGCTCGCCGGAATTGCCCTTGGCGCCGGAGGATTCACATTGGCGGCCACGGTGCACATATTTAATGTGGAGAAGTATAAACCCGTCCTCCGCCCGGCGATTCTGACCGCTTTTCTCGGCTATTTGGTGATGATCATCGGTCTGACCATCGACATCGGCCAGCCTCTTCGCATCTGGCACCCTATTTTCATGTGGAATCCACATTCGGTGCTCTTTGAGGTGTGCTGGTGCGTAATGCTTTACCTCACCGTACTCATGCTCGAACTGGCTCCGGCGGTGTGCGAACGCCTGGGGTGGCGCGCTTCACTCCGTGTCCTCCGGACCATCTCCGTTCCGGTGGTTCTGTTCGGCGTGGTCCTTTCCACTCTGCACCAATCTTCGCTCGGCACCATCTTCCTGATCGTTCCCTACAAGCTCTACCCGCTATGGTACACACCGCTCTTGCCGGTTTTCTTCTTTGTTTCGGCGGCGTGCTCCGGATTTGCAGTGGTCATGTTCGCCTCCTGGCATAGCGCCAAAGCCTTTCACCGCCAACTGCCACTGCCACTTTTGGAAAGCATGGGAAGCGTGCTGGCTGTGCTACTCACTTTCTACCTGGCGATGAGGTTCTGGGACTTGCACCAGCGCGGCATGCTGCATTTATTGTTGGTCAATCGGACTGAAACGTGGCTTTTCCTTCTGGAAATCGGACTGATGCTGGCGCCGGCGGCGCTGCTTTTCCATCGCCGCGTTCGCAACAATCCCACCGCGCTTTACGTCTGCTCGGCGATGGTGATTCTGGGCATGGTGGCAAACCGGCTGAACGTCAGCCTGACGGGGATCGAAGCAGCATCCAGCACGCATTACTTCCCGAAATGGAGCGAGTGGATGGTCACATTCAGCCTTATTGCGGGTGCGTTCGCGTTGTTTCGGTTGGCGGCAAAGCACCTGCCCATTTTCCCCGAGGCGCAGGTGCCCAGCTCGGCGATTTTAACCGAAAGCTCCCTGCCACCGGCTCCACAGGCCGAATTGGCATTTTCCCGAAGGGCGTGATCTATGGACCGCCAAGCGGCATGGTACTCGAGATTGCATCTTGGCCTGGCAGCCAAGCTGGCAGCGTACTTGGTGGTTAGCACAGTGGTTCTGTTTACAGTTTTCGGGTATCTCAATTTGCGTTTGCAGCGCCACCAATCGGAACAAACGGTGCTGCAAAGCGTCGACCGCATCGGCGATCTCATTCAGCGCAGCACGCGCTACCAAATGTTGCGCAACGATCGCGAGGCCCTCTATGAAGTCATCCACACCATTGGCAGTGAGCAGGGCATCCGTCGCATTCGAATTTTCAATGAAGAGGGACGCATCAGCTACTCCACCGACCCGGGCGAAGTGAACAAGCTCCTGGATAAGCGCGCCGAAGCCTGTTATGGCTGCCATGCGCAATCCCAGCCGCTGGCTCGGCTTAACCGGCCCGACCGGGCCCGGATCTTCGCGGACGCCCAAGGGCATCGCGTTCTCGGGTCCATCCGCCCGATTGAGAATGACATAACCTGCTCCACCGCCGGTTGCCATGCTCATCCGCCCGGCCGGCGGATTCTGGGAGTGATTGACACTGACCTTTCGCTCGATACCGTGGACGCCCAACTCGCGCAAGACCAGGCGCAGCTTGTTTACTTCACCGGTGGCGCCGTGGTGCTGGTCTCGCTGGTGAGCGTCGCCTTCATCTGGCTGGTGGTGCACAAACCCATTCAGGAACTAACCACAGGGATTCAGCAGGTGGCGCAGGGAGACCTCAGCCACTCCATCGCCGTGCATTCGCGCGACGAGCTGGGCGTTCTGGCCGATTCGTTCAACAGGATGACCGGCGAACTTTCCGATGCGCACTTGCAATTGACCGGTTTGAACAAGACTCTCGAGGCTCGCGTGGCGCAAAAGACGCAGGAACTGAACCGTGCTCACGATCACATGCTGCGCGCGGAAAAAATGGCTTCCATCGGCAAGCTGGCAGCGGTGGTGGCGCATGAAATCAACAACCCGCTGGCGGGAATCCTGACCTACGCCAAGCTGCTCAAGAAATGGTTCACGCGCGACAGTGCCAAGTCGCGCATGGAAATTCTGAACTCGTTGGACCTGATTGAGTCGGAAAGCCGCCGCTGCGGCGACATCGTGAAGAACATGCTTACCTTTGCCCGGGCCACGCCCATGAATTTTGAAGCCACCGACCTCTGCCAGATTGTCGACCGGTGCGTGCGCCTGGTGCAACACCGGATCGAGCTCGGCAACATCCAGTTGAAAGTGGAAATGGGGCGCGATCTTCCCGCCGTGCACTGCGACCCGGCGCAGATCGAGCAAGTGCTTCTGGCCCTGGTAATGAACGCCATTGACGCCATGCCCTCCGGCGGCAATCTCGCCGTGCGCGCGCGGCACCTGCCTGATGCCTCTCAAGTGCAAGTGGAGGTGAGCGACGATGGCGCGGGGATTGCGGCGGAGCTCCTACCCCAGCTCTTCGAACCGTTCTTCACCACCAAGGATCGTGGGCACAGCGTGGGTCTTGGACTGGCCATCAGCCGCAACATTATTGAACGGCATCAGGGGCGAATTGAAGTTACCTCGGAGCCGAAACGCGGAGCTAAATTCACCATCACGCTTCCGGTGCACGCCGCCCCACCCCTGGGCACGGCTGTCACGGACGCATTGCAGGAACGAGGTCAACCAACGTGAACACCAAAGGAAATCTGCTGATAGTTGATGACGAACTGATTGTGCGCGACTCGCTGGACAAGTGGTTTCGCGAGGAAGGTTATGAAGTGGGCGTGGCGGAGAGCGCCAGCCAGGCGCTCACCCGCCTGGCGGAACGCCATTGGGACCTGGCGCTCCTCGACATCAAGATGCCCGGAACCGACGGCATTGAACTGCAGCGCCGCTTGCACGAAATCTATCCCGATCTGGTCGTGATCATCATGACGGGCTACGCCTCCGTGGAAACCGCGGTGGTAGCCCTGAAGAACGGAGCCTACGATTACATCACCAAGCCGTTTGATCCTGAGGACATTGCCCACACGGTGCACAACGCCCTCGCCCATCGCCGCGCCGAAAAGGAAAACGTACATTTGCGGGAGACGGTGGCGGCCGTGGCGCGCCCCCAGGAACTGGTGGGCCAGTCTGCGGCGATGAAGCGGGTGCTGGATGCCATCGCGACCGTGGGTCCCACTGAGGCCACCGTGCTGATCACCGGCGAAAGCGGGACGGGAAAGGAACTGGTGGCGCGCGCCCTTCACAACGCCAGTCCGCGCCGCTACAACCCGCTGACGGTGATCCACTGCGGGGCGCTCACCGAATCCTTGCTGGAAAGCGAATTGTTCGGCCACGAGAAGGGCGCGTTTACCGGAGCGCAGTATCGCAAAAAGGGCAACTTTGAAATTGCCGAAGGCGGCACCGTTTTCCTGGACGAGATCGGCGACATCAGCTTGAAGACTCAAACCGATTTATTGCGCGTCATGCAGGAGCGCGAGATCACCCGCGTGGGCGGCAACGCGCCCATCCACCTGGACTTCCGCTGCGTTGCCGCCACCAACAAGCGCCTGGAGACCTTGATCGAGGAAGGAAAGTTCCGCCACGATCTCTATTACCGCTTGAATGTTTTTCGCATCGAGCTTCCGCCCCTGCGCGAGCGGCGCGAAGATATTCCACTGCTCGTGGATCACTTTATCCGCAAATTCGCCTCGACCATGAACAGGCGCATCACGCGCGTTTCTCCCGCCGCAATGGAATTGCTTCAAAGGGCAAATTGGCCCGGCAACGTCCGCGAATTGGAGAACGCCGTGGAGCGCGCCATGGTGGTGGCCCGTGAGCCCGAACTGACCGAGGGGGATTTTACTTTGAAGTTGGCCGGGACCCATCCCGCGTCGCGCACCCTCGAAGAGGCCGAGCGCAACCACATCCTGTCGGTCATGGAAGAGTGCGATGGCAACCAGACCAGGGCCGCGCAGGCGCTGGGGATCGATCGGGTGACCCTGCACAGTAAGTTGAAGCGGTACGGCTGGAAGAGGACGCCCGTGGAAGCGGCATGAACCTCCTACACCTGCTGCCCGTTGGCGATCCGGGCCCTGGAGTGCTCGATGATTTATGCGCGGCGCTCCCGCCGGAATTTGGCGCCCGAGGTGAAATCCTTCGCGCGCCATTTGACGCGCAATCGGCGCGCAACCCGGGCAGGCAACAATATCACTCCACCCAAATCCTGGCCGGGATGCAAAGCTGCATGCGTCCCGAAACTTGGCGGCTGGTGGCTGTCACACCCTTCGACCTCTACATTCCCATTTTGACGTTTGTGTTTGGCGAAGCTCAATTGAGTGGCCCTTGCGCTGTGGTTTCCACATTTCGCCTGCGGCAGGAATTTTATGGACTTCCGTCCGACCCGGCTTTGCTGCGCCAGCGCCTATTGAAAGAGTCGATACACGAACTGTGCCATACCCTCGGCCTTATCCATTGCGAGGACTACCAGTGCGCCATGGCGCCGTCGCACGCGGTGGAATGGATTGACCTGAAACAGGTAAGCCTGTGCGAGAACTGCCGCGCCCGGTTGGGCCAGAAAAGATTCGCCCGTACCCTGCCTGCGCCGGCAGTGTTGACCACATGAATAGAAAATATGGAGCTATTTGGAATCGTAAAATACGAGAAAGTCCGTCGTTACCGGCTTGGCGCCCACTTGTCTGAGCAGCGTGGTGATTTGTCCGCGATGGTAGGTGGAGTGGTTTGCAACGTGCACCAGCATTTGCCACAGGGGATAAGCAAAAGTTTGGCCGCGCGTGTTTACGTAACTGAGCAATGCGGCCAACTTCTCTTCGCTAAGTGAGCGGATAAGTTCCCTGCGGTCATTTTCCACTTTGTCCCAGCGCTTCCGGATGGCATCCACGTCGGTAAATTCCGCCGCGCTCAACATGCTTCTGGGAGAAGTCCCATTCCAGCGCTCCAGCCAAATCCATTCGGCGGAGAGAATATGGACCAGAGTGTCGCGGACGGAGCGAAAGCTGTTTTCCAAGTCCCGCGAAAATTGTTCAGGACTCAACTTGGAGACCGCCTCCAGAACTCGGGCGTTGGCCCAGCGGTTGTAATTGTAGAGGGCTTGAATTGATTGCAGGTCCATCATCGCTTTTCTCCCATAGGCTGGCCGGCTTCTCCGCCTTCGGGGCCAAAAAATATGACCCACACCACGAGGTCGTCGGAGAAATTGAGGAAGCGATGCTCGACTCCCGCGGGTACGAAGAGGAAGTCGCCGGGACCAAATCGGTCGCGGCTGGCGCCGCTGATGAATTCACCACTGCCCCGAACCACCACATAAGCTTCGTCGCGGGAGTGGGGTGTTTGCGGATCAGAGCCACGCGGCGCGTAAATTTCCACCGCCAGACTACAATGCTGGAGGGCCTCCGCAAAACGCTCGCCCTTGGGTCCGGGCAACTGGGCCAACGCTTCCGCCACCGTCACTTTGTGCTTTTCATCCGCCATTGAATTACCAATGCGCCACAAAATTCTACCTCAACTACTGAATTTCGCCTCAGGATCGAGACGCGATGGTGACGGCGCGAATTTCAAACTTATAATCCTTCTTGACAAGTAGGCGCAAAAACACTACATATAGTAGCGCGGACGCGTTCAGCCACCACTGGTGGCATCGAGCGAAATGTCTAATTTTTTCGCTCAGGGGAGGAGAGAGAATATGGCTGCAAAGAAGAAAGCAAAGAAGAAGAAGTAAGACATAGAAAACCCAAAGTTTCCTCTATCTTTCAGGCCCGCATCCCCATGCGGGCCTTTTTTTATCCTAAGATTTTCATTTTTTTGATCGTTGCTGGAGTTTTTCATAAGCCTGCCGGTACTCGTGATTCTCCGGCTTCAGCTCAGAGGCGATACGGTACTGCTCCAGGGCGAGTTTGGGTTTGCCATTTTGCTCCAACGCGGCGCCCAGGTTCATGTGGGCCAAATCGTTTTTGGGTCTAATCCGAATTGCCTCGCGAAATTGGAAGATGGCACCCGCCAAATTGCCTTTTTTTCTGAGTGCGTTCCCGAGACCGTTGTGGGCGTGTTCATCCCGGGGATTCGCGCGCAGGGCATCACGGAACTCAACGATGGCCTCATCGGTTTTGCCTTGTCGCAAGAGTGACACGCCCAGGTCATCGTGCGCCATTTCGTTGTTTGGATTCAAGGTCGACGCCTTGCGAAACTCGGCGGCCGCCCCTTCATGATCTCCCTTCGTGCCCATTCCAACTCCCAAGGCGAGGTGCGCGCGGTCCAGACCAGGATTCAATTCAAGCGCATGGTGTGCTGCGGCAATGGCATCGTCGGATTTGCCTTCCATGTTATAAGTGGTGGCCAACGCCACCCACACATTGGCATTTTTCGGGTCAATTTGAGTGGCGGCGCGATATTCCTGCTCCGCCTCAGTGAATTGCTGTTTTTTCCTGTACTGCAACCCGCGCATCAGGTGTTGTTGCACTTCTGTTTGCTTGCCCTCGTCCGGCGCACTGATCACTTTGCCTGGGTTGGTGGCGCTGCCCAGCGATTGTGGAGGCTTGGCAACGCGCAGAGCATCAAGAAGGTCCGATTCGGCGCCCGCGCCCTCCAGCGTCGTCAGATAGGCGTCGGTAGGTTTAAAGTCGAGGCCGCGTTCGCCCACCAGCATGGCCACGCGGCTGCTGGGTACGTCTCCGGACAACAGTTCCAGGATTTGCTGCTGGGAAAGCGACTTACTTAAATCGCCGCTGCCCGCCGGCTTGGGCTGATGGGCGGCGCGCAAGGCTTGAAGAAACGTATCGCTGGCACCGGCTTTTTTCAGGCTGCTTAGAAAATCTGCGGTGGGCTCAAAATCGATGCCGCTCGCCTCCACGGCTTTGGCTCCTGCATCATCGCCCATCTTGTTGTGCACCAGCGCCAGCACTTGATCTTTATTCAGGGGCTTTTCCTGCCCGCGCGCCACGATGCAAATGCCCAATGAAAGCCAAATGGCCATGAGTGAAACAAAGAGTTTGTGTTTCATGATCAACCTCAAAACAGGATTCCGCGTGTCTGGATGGCCCGATGCTACACGCTCGCGGGCTAAAAGTCGAGCCTTGGCACACAGTTCGAACTACATCGCGTCTCCAATGGCGCAGGACTCAATCCAGCCGATCTCATCGGCCGTCAACGACGCCCGATGGTCTTCCAGGAATTGCTGGACAAGAGCCGTTGCGGCGGGATTGGGATATAGGTGATTCAGCCCGTGCAACGCCGCGAACTGGCATCCCTTGCCCGGCAACCGCAACATCAGCCGGATTACATCGATGGAGATTGTTTCGAGGTCCGCGCGGGTTTCCCCGCCACCATATATCAGAAGAGAGTCCCACCACATGTAGAAGGCGGTTCCTGAAAAGCTATCTTCCCGGGGCAGAAAAAAGTCTCGAAATGGATGAATCATGGAGCGCAGGCACTCTTCGCGCAGTCCAGGCGATACCCTTCGGTCGCCCACCATATCGCGCAGCCAAAATGGGTGACCGAAAACGAACCATAGCCCCTGCTCGACCTGCTCAGGCGTGAAAGGTTCAGCGAGCCTGCCGAAGTCTCGAAACAGGCCGGTCATCTGGCGAACGAAAACCTCGGGGTCTAGGTCGCTGTCGCACAAGTTTTGACCTTCAAGGGGCGCCCGATCGCCATCGTGCTGGCAAACAGGGCGGCCAAACAGGAAGTTCGCCATGCCTGCCGCGTCGAACTGCGACGTGTCGCCTGTAAGCCACCCGGGCCGGGCGGGTTCGACGCGCTGGAAGGGCTCACTCCGAATTAGTTTCTCCATTTCCGGATCTATGAGGCTGCCCGCGCTGCAAGCGTCGGCGAGAAAGATCACTTTAAGATCGTTGTATTTGTACTCGAGAAAGCGGCGCAAGCGGGCGAGTGGCGTGTCGGGCAGGGCCTGAGGAAAGAGTCTTTTGCTGTCGGCTAAGACCTTGTCGGCCTCCGCGAGTATTGCATTCTCGTCTCGAGTAATCTTCTCAGGGTCTATCGACGCCAGGTTCCGGACCCGTTCAGCATCATCCGTGAGACCCGCCCATTGGTATCCCCCAAAAACCCAGCGTAGAGCCCAATCCCGGTCTCCCTCGCGCACACTCAGCGCCAGCTTCTCCGCGATCAAGAGTTGCTCGCGCCTCCCGGGGGCGTCGGGCAATTGGTAGGAAATCATCACGTGAACGTTGCCCGCCGTGAACGGATCCTCAAGTCGTCGGGCAATGGAATACACAGCCTCGACGCCAAGCACCTTGAAAATCGGCGGAACCAAATCGGCGATGTCATTCCGTGCCAACCAGGGCTCAAAGGTCGAAAATTGCGAGACAGTTTCATCGAGGATTTTGCGTCCAACTTCGGAGTCGGCATGCTTGCCCGCCCACTTACCAATATCAAGACTTAGCCGCGCTTGAACGCGGATGGAGTCGAGGTTCTCCAGCGCCCTTTGCGCTTTGTTGATATCGTCCATAACAAGGGAGGCAATACCAACCGCCAGCCACGACACATTTCTTTCCTCTGAAAAGTCCGAGGTGCGAGGGATGCGGGCGGCCAGGTCTTGGGCGATATCCAATAATTCCAAAGGGGACAACATGTCCAGATTATCTCATGAAAGAAAATGAACTCGGTGCGCTGGTAGCAACTTAAGAAAGGCGCTCAGCGGGTTTCACGAAACAAAGCGAAGGGATTAAAGTTCGTGCCCACGTCGAAGTAGTCTTCTCCCTCCGCCCGCTTCAGAAAACTTGTAATCCGGTAGACCAGCGGCGTGGCGACTATTTCGATCATCACTTTGAGGAGATAGATGGAAACGGAAAGTGACAAAATCAAACCGAAGGCCTGCGTGCCATAAAAGGCTATCACCACAAACACTGTTGTATCGACGGCCTGGCTGGCGAGCGTCGCTCCCACCGTACGGGTCCAGAGGTGTTTCCCCTGGGTGAGGATTTTCATTTTGGCCACCACAAAAGAATTGGTGAACTCGCCAAAAAAATACGCAATCAGGCTGGCCGTAACAATTCGCGGGACAACGCCCAAGATGGAATCATAAGCGGCTTGGTACGGCCACGTCGGAGCCGCAGGGATTAGACCGACCACCCAATAGCCGAGCGACATGAAGGCCGCGGCGAGGAAGCCCGTCCAGATCACCCGGCGCGTGCGCGCGTAGCCATAAACTTCCGTCAGAATGCATCCGCACAGGTAGTTGAAGGGTATAAAAAGTGCGCCGCCGTTGAAGGTCATGCCCGCCACGGGCGCGAAGATTTTGGAGGCGACGGTGCACGTGATCAGCAGCAACGCGACGAAAGCCGCGGTAAGCAAGTCGAGGTATTTGTAGGCCCGGGAATCGCTGCCCATGCGCACCACAGTCTCACGCCCGCGCCGGGCGGTTAGGTAAATTTCACTTGAACGTCTTCGCGATCGGCTTCGGTCACCTGGAAAAGGGCGTGCGGTTGCAGTCCCATAAACCCGGCCACAAAATTGGCGGGAACCTGGGCGATGCGGATGTTGTAGTCGTTAACGTCCGTGTTGTAGGTGGTGCGTTGGTTGGCGATTTTGTTTTCGAGCTCGGTAATGCGCCCCTGAAGTTGCATGAAATTGGTGTTGGCTTTCAGGTCTGGATAACTCTCAGCGACGGCAAACAACGTCTTGAGCGCCCCGGTCACCATGTTATCGGCCTGGGCTTTTTCGCCCGGGGTGGTGGCGCGGCCGTAAGCGTTGCGCGCTTCCACCACCGCTTGCAGGGTCTTTTGCTCGTACTGCATGTACCCTTTGCAGGTTTCGATTAGCTTGGGCAGCTCGTCATGGCGCTGCTTCAGGATGACGTCAATGTTCGAAAACGACCGGTCAATGTCGTTCTTCAGCGTCACCAGGTTGTTGTAGATTCCCACCGCGTACATGACGATGACGATCAATACGACCACGATGATTCCAAGTATCAACAGCAATCCAATTCCGATTAACATGGTGTCCTCCGGTTAATGCGGCAGGCAGCAGACGGTAGACAGGAAGAACCAAGGCGCGGCTTTTAGCTTCCAGACCAAAATTTGAAGTCGGTGCTTTTGTCCTCATGCTTCGTCTTCCCTGTCTACTGTCTGCGGTCTACAGTCTACTGTGCTAGCTCATTTTCACTTCCACGTCCTGGCGGTCTTCTTCCGTGACTTTGAACAGTTCTTTATGCTTCAGGCCCATCATGCCGGCCACGAAAACGTCGGGCAATTGCTGGATGCGGATATTGTAGGTATTCACATCGTCGTTAAAAAACTCGCGGCGGTCGGCGATCTTTTCCTCCAGTTCGGAAATGCGATTCTGAAGCTGCATAAAATTGTTGTTGGCCTTCAAGTCGGGATATTTTTCCGACACGGCGAACAGAGATTTTAAAGCGCCGGTAATCAGATTA
Source organism: Terriglobia bacterium (assembly GCA_035308965.1). Classification (GTDB taxonomy): domain Bacteria; phylum Acidobacteriota; class Terriglobia; order UBA7540; family UBA7540; genus DASYXZ01. The sequence continues at coordinate 308,587 of DATGFN010000062.1, forward strand.
TCGGCCTGCGCTTTTTGGGCCAGAGTGGAGGCGCTGGAATAAGCGTTGCGCGCCTCCACCACTTTCTTGAAAGTCTCCTGCTCATATTGCATGTAGCCCTTGCAAGTTTCGATGAGCTTGGGCAGTTCGTCATGCCGCTGCTTAAGCAATACGTCAATGTTGGACCAGGCTTTATCAATGTCATTGCGCAAACGGACCAGGCTGTTATAAATGGTCAGGAGATAGGCAAGAACACCCACCACCACCAGAAAAATAACCAAGCCCAAAAGAATGGCTATGCCCATGCCCTGACTCCTCCCGAAAGACTAGAAGCCTCGATATTCAAGATTAAGACATATGTTGATGCGCGAATTTTCCACGACTTGATCGCTCCCGATGCTACACGCGCGCGGGCCAAAAGTCGAGCAGGCTTATTGACTTTAGCGGGGCAAAACTGCCATCGGAGGCATCGTGTCAAAACAACCAGCCGAATTTGGCCAGGAAAATCGCCAGGCAGGCGATGGACAGCCCGGCGCCTCCAAAAACGTACCCGGCGGCGCGCCAGCGGAGTTTGCTCTCGATTCCTTTTTCGGTTCGATACGAAATCAGGAATGTCGGCTCGTTGGTCCCTTTCATCAGCAGATTGCGATCGTGCTCGTCCTGCGACTGGGAATTCTCCACGCAGGTGGCCGTCACGTCGTAAGAATGATCGGGCACAATGCAGTATTCGGTAAAACGGTAGCGCCCGGAAGCAGGCGATGTCATATTCTCCATCGCCTGGGGCGAGCCCTGCACTAGGCCCATAAACTGTTCGAATTTTCTTGATTCTTCCGGATGGTGTTCCGCATCCATAGCTTGGTGAACTTGGGCCATGAATTCAGGGCTGCCGGGCGGATGCTTCATGGCTTCGAGCGCCGCCAGTCTGGCCTTTTCTTTTTGCGGATCGCTCTGCGGGCCCATCTCCTGGAACCGGCGCTCCATCAACGGCATCTGGACGGCCATTATTTTCTTCATAAAATCCGGGCCGAGGGCGGGCTGCTGGAAAGCGTCCGCCAATTTCGCCCGAATCTCTTCTTTGTGGGGATCGCTTAAGTGGCCCACCGAATTCAATCCCTTTCCGACAAAGGAAAACACCCGGGCCATCGCCACTTTGTTCACGTACCGGCGCAACTCGTCTTCGGTGGCGCCGGTCATCATCACCTTTCCGGTTTCGCACTGGCACGATTTCTCCAAGTCATACTCCGCGCTATGGGCGTCCACCAGAACTTTGCCGGAACCGTCGTCCAGGTAAAACTTGGGGCCGTCGGTATCGGTCTTGTAATGACGCCAGCCCGAGCTCTTGCCATGGTGTTCCCAGCGCTCGATGTCGACTTTATAGAAAAAACAAGGTGTGTGACTTACCGGGCTGATGATGGGTTGTTCACCTGTAGCTTTGCCATTCACGTGAACCAGGCCCATGGGAATGCTGCGGATGGGAATTTCCGGCGTGTCCTCGAGGACGCGGTACTCGCGGTAGACTTTAAAACCCTTGAAGAAAGTCCATAGACCGAAAAAAAAGCCGACCGTATCCCAGAATATGAATGATCCAATTGGGTCCGCCATGGAGTGAGAAATACCTCCAGAGGTTTAAATAGCGCTTCAGCTAGAACCAGTTAAAGTCGAGAATCAGGAGCCCGAGACATACCACCGCCAGGGCTCCCCCGCCGAAAACGTGCCACATGGCCCGACTGCGCAGGCTTGCTTCGATGTTCTTTTCGGTTTGCCAGGAAATCAGGAACGTGGGTTCGTTTGAACCTTTCATGATCATGTTGCGGTCGTGTTCATCCTTGGCATTCGGGTTTTCCACGCAGGTCCCCGTGATATCGTACCAGTGGTCTTTCAGGATGCAGTACTCCGTAAAGCGGAAATCGCCCCGGCTTCCGCCGCTCCAAGTGCGGCTCGTTATCCCGGAGAAGGAAGATGTAGAAACTCCTGAAAGCGCTCTGGAAATCGATAAGGCCCCGTGCCCCACCGCATTGGCGTAAGTGAAGAGAGTGGCATCATCCGCTCCCGGCCCGAGAGTGAGGCCGGGGTTTTTATCAGTTGGGCCGATGGTTCGGGAACCGAGGCCGATCCCTCCACCGGTTTTGCGCTTGCACGTTTGCAGCAAATCATACTCGGCTTTGTGGGGATCGATTAACACTTTGCCCGTGGCGTCTTCAAGGTAGAACCTTACCCCGTTGAGGTCGGTGGCGTAGTTTCGCCACCCGCCGTTTCCTCTGGAGTCCACATGATATTGTTCGATTTCCACCTTGTAGAAGAAGCAGGGTGTCTGGGTGACGGGTGCCGTCACTAACTGGTCGCCGAGCGCCTTGCCGTGAACATGCGCGAGGCCCATGGGAATGCTGCGGATGGGAATCTCAGGAGTGTCCTCGAGGACGCGGTATTCGCGGTAAATCTTGAAACCCCGAAAAAATGAGAAAAGCCCGAACCCGAACCCGAGGGCCACGTAGATTTCAAAATTTCCATCGTCTGACATCACCATGGGTTTGCTCGTTGCCCATGCTAATAGAGCAGGTGCGGAAAGTCCAGCGACTCTGGGGCGGCTCTGGGGCGGGGGCTAATGACCGCAACTCCCTATCCAACAGGGCCGGGCGACAGTTATGATATGTCGGCGCGCATAATGATTTTGTGACTTCGGCTGGCGGCAGGGAATTAAATGGAAGCTTTTCGGGTTCTTGAGCACACAGCGGACATCGGGTTCGAGGCTTTCGGCAAAACGCGTGACGAGGTTTTCGCCAACTCGGGACGCGCACTGCAAAGCCTGATGGTCGATCTCAGCCTGATCGTGCCGCGCGAAAAAATCCAGATTGAAGTGCAGGGCGCTGACGCAGGCAGCTTGTTGGTCAACTGGTTGAGCGAAATTCTCTATCGAATTGACGCCGAAGGCCGGTTGTTTCGCGATTTTTCCATCAATTCAATCAGTGACCGGTCGCTCAGCGCCGTTTCGGTGGGCGAGCCCTTCGACCGCGCCCGGCACCAGGTGAATCTGCAAGTCAAGGCCATCACCTATCACCAACTTGCATTGGTGGAAACCGCTGATGGCTGGCGGGCTCAAGTGTATGTGGATATCTAGAAAGACAGTCGGCGGTCCGGAGTCTCGCCACCGCGAGTCGCCAGTCTTAATGGCAACCGTAGTCCACGGTGTGCGGCGTATTGTCCGCCGCCCCTCCGCCCCCTGTCTACAGTCTACCGTCTACCATCGATGCCTTGCCTCCCGCTTTCTGCGTTCTGCCTTTTGCCTTCTGCTGTCTGCCTTCTGCTGTCTGCCTTCTGCCTTCCTGTTCTCCGCCATACCCGGCCGATACGAGGTGAAGGAAATCAAGCCGCACGTCTTTGTCTGGGTGCCGGAGGACTTAATTTATCTGGTGGGCGATCCGAAGTTTGACCGTGCCGGAACCGCCGCCTTTATTATCACGCGAGAAGGCGTGGTGGTGGTGAACACCACCAACAACCCTTTTAACGCCAGGGAACTGCTTTACGAAATCCGGGAGCGGACCGACCTGCCGGTGAAATATGTGATCAACACGGACCCGCGCGGCGATCACATGCTGGGCAACGAGGTATTTGTGGACCAGCAGGCCACCATCATTTCCACGTCTGTGGCGAAAATTCAAATGAATGAGTATCAACGGGATCTCACGCGCCGGATGGATGACGACCAACGAATGCAATCGCGCATGCGCGGCATCCACTTTACCCTTCCCAACCAAACCTTTGACGGTGAGTTGACCCTTCAACTGGGCGGGGAAGAATTCAGACTCCTCGACGTGGGCAAAGGAGCTTCGGCCGGAGACGCCGTCTTGTATATGCCCAAGGAAAAAATCCTTTTTCTGGGCGACCTTTACGAAAACGGATTCATTCCCCGCCGCGGCATGAGCGATTTGCGCGCGTGGCTTAAAATTCTGGACCAGGTGGAAGATATGGACGTGTTATCGTACGTCCCCGGGGGCGGCCAGACCGGCGATAAAACCGATTTCGAGGATTTTAGGCAATTTCTGCAATGGGTCGCGGCGATGCTCGATCCTTCCTCACTGCTCGAAAGTCCGCCACTTCCCAGTGGCGTGGCCAGGATGGCAATTGTCCAATAAAGGAGGATTTATGGAAATTTCACGAAGGAACTTATGCTTGCTCGTTCCCGCGTTGGCAGCCGTGCCGGCCTTTGGCGCGGAGAATGAATTGTTGCCATCCAAAGCTTACCCGTTTGAAGATCTGCCCGTCCATGCCAACGGCGAGAACAAATCCCGCGCCATCATGGCCGGCATGACCCACACTGGATTCCTTGTGGAATTGCATGAAACTGACCTCGCGCCCGGCGGCGCGCCTCATCCGCCTCACCACCACGATCACGAGGAAACGTTCTTGGTGCGGGAAGGAACCATCGAAGTCACCATCGAGGGCAAGGCCAATCGCGTCGGCCCCGGCTCCGTGATCTATGTCGCGTCCAACCAGGAGCACGGAGTGCACAACCCCGGTCCCGGCCACGCGCAGTATTTTGTTTTTGCTTTGGGGTTGGGAAAAGGATGAGTGCTAGTGGGATTTCAAGAGAGCTCGAAAAGGGACGAACATCGGCTTGTACCTGTCTGCTGCCAAGCTGGCGTCAATCCAGCATGGATTTTCATGGAAACAAAATTCATGGTCCGTACAGGAGATGCTCATTTGGGCGTCGCCGACTTCAGGCAGGCCCCATCAAGAACCTTGTCGAGAATCTTGGCAGTTTCTTCGTCAACATCTCTGTACGAGGCGGACTCGAAGACCTTCCCGAAGGAGCGCCAATGGTTTCCATTTGCCATTTGCCCGTGGGCGTCGATGAATATCACGCCTTTAACGTCAAACATGTCCTCCTCATATTTGACGGATCGCCATACGTCATCGTCTAATGGCGTCCCTGAGCCCCACATTAGGCCGCTTCCGTGCCTGATTCCTTTGCGCCCTTGTTCGGTCTCTACGAAATAAGAGCGTATTCCATAATCGACATCATGGCCTTGCCGACTCACCTTCACACCAGGGATTCTTGGAAATCGTAATGAAGAAGTCGTCCATCCATCAATTCCTTTATAGTGCGCAATCTTCGAGCAAACTGGCAATATTCGGGCTTGACTAAGTTTTCGAAGGACAACTCTAACATCCGCGCCGCTCCGTGTCCGCACGGCCTCACTTTGAAATCCAACCTTTCTGACTACCAAGATTGGTGCCTTCGTATCCAATTCGAACCTGCCATCTGAGTCCGTCACGTGAAGTTCTCGACTGTTAGAGTGGTCAATTCGGGCCTGCGCGATTGGTTTCCCTTCAAGGTCGAAAACAACACCTTTGATGTGCAGCGCGTCCGGAAGAAGTGGATCCTGAGACGTCTGCGCTGGGGCCGAAGCTAGTACGAGAATGGCGCTAAGTGCGATTCTCCACATTGGTTCACACTATCTCCCTGACCTCACGAAAACCAAACGCGACGTGGTCCGACAGGCCACGTAATACAGGTCGCCGAGGCCATTCCCGAACCTCCTGGTCATAAGCAAACCAAATGCTTAACTCTTAAGTTAATGGTGAGCATCGTAGGCTTGGCCAATGAAGCTCCCAGCCCTAAGGTGAACCTCTCCTAACTCTCCAGCGCCTTGCGGCAGTATTCGTAGCACTTCTTGACTTCGGTTACGGTGTCGAACCCTTTCTTCTCATCCCCATATTCGTACTCGATGTTGGCGGGAATTTTCCAATGATTGTCGCGCAGCAGGTGCAGAACCTCTACGATAGGCGTTTCGCCCTGACCGAAAGGCAGGTTGGCGCCGTGGTCTTTCTTGCGGTCCTTGATGTGCAACGTAACGATATGATCGTGTTGCTCGCGGAGATACGCAACGGCATCGCCGCCCGCGGCAGTGAAATGGCCGATGTCCAAATTGATGCCAATGTATTCTGACGCGCCTTTCATGGCCCGGGCAAAAGTGTCGGGAGTGGAAAATTCATCCGGATCTTTTGTGTTGTCGTGGCCGTGGAAGCCCACCATGATTTTATATTTCTGCGCGTACTGATCCACGCGCGGCGCCACGCTCACTTGCGATGAGGCTGTGATGTATTTCACCCCCAGCGCCTGGGCCATCTGGAAGCCGCGATCGATTTCTTCATCGGACATGCGCTTGTTGAAACTGTAGTTGTAAGCGTAGAGGCGAATTCCGGCGTTGTCGAACTTCGTCCGGATTTCCTGCCAGTGGCTGAGCGGGGTTTCAAGGCGCCATTTCTTCAGCGCCTCGCCATGAACATCCTTGGGGTCGGTGTGCCCCGTAAAGAGCTCGCATTCGCCCAAGCCGACAGTCTGGAACGCTTCAATGCATCCGTCCAGAGGCCGATCACGAAACGAATAGCTCTGCGCGCCGATTTGGACGCCGCGCACCACGGAGTCAATCATGGGGACGCCAAGTCCGAGCTTGCCCGCCGCCACCCACGCTGCGCCTCCGGCAACCATCAGCTTTCCTGCATCACGCCGTGAAATTAGAGCCATAAGTCCTCCTGAGTAGACCGGCATCGGTCTTCTTGATTTATGCGTCGCAAGTATAGGCGCGCCCGAGTTGGTTCGCAAGCACAGGGTGCAAGACCGAATGCGCATTACATGGAAATCGACTTCGATCATTATTCCGGATAACATAAGCTCAGGGAGGAATCGTTCGCTGCTGAATCCGTCCTGAGCGTTCGCGTGCCCCCCGAATTCTCTGCTCATGGAAATTCATCAACTCGAAAAAATGGACGATTACCGCTGGCGGGTGCCGCAAGGAACGAAAGACGGCATGCTGACGGACGCGATGATTTACGCGGATGAGCGCCTGCTGCGCGATATCCTGCGCGACCAGTCGCTGGAGCAGGCCATTAATGTGGCCATGCTGCCCGGCATAGTGGGCTCGTCGCTGGCCATGCCGGACATCCATCAAGGCTACGGGTTCCCCATCGGCGGCGTGGCCGCCACTCTGCCGGATGAAGGAGGAGTTATATCCCCCGGCGGAGTGGGCTTTGACATCAATTGTGGCGTGCGTTTGCTGCACAGCACCCTCACGCGCGAGCAAGGGCTGCCGAAATTGCGCGATCTGGTGAATCAACTGTTTCGCGATGTGCCATCGGGCGCCGGCCGGGGAGGACAAATCCGCGCCAGCTATCAGGACCTGAACCATGTGCTCGAAAACGGCGTCGGCTGGATGGTGGAACACGGTTATGGCCAGCCGGATGACATACCGGTTTGCGAGGAAAGCGGCGCCATCGACGGCGCGGACCCGAGCGCGGTGAGCGACCGCGCAAAAACGCGCGGCCTTCCGCAAATTGGGACGCTCGGCTCCGGCAATCATTTCCTGGAAGTTCAATACGTGGAAAAAATCTTTGAGCCGGAAATCGCGCGCATGCTGGGCATTTACGAAAACGAAATTGTGGTGCTGATCCACTCCGGCTCGCGTGGACTTGGGCACCAAGTCTGCACGGACTACCTGCGCGATATGGACGAGAGCATGCGCCGCTATGGCATCAATCTGCCGGACCGCCAACTGGCGTGCGTTCCGGTGCACTCCAAAGAAGGCCAGGCGTATCTGGGAGCCATGCGGGCCGCCGCCAACTTTGCCTGGGCCAATCGCCAGGGCATCACCCATTTCACCCGCCAGGCCTTCAGGCGAATCTTCGGAGAAAAGGAAGAGTTGAGGGTGATCTACGACGTCTGCCACAACATCGCCAAGCTGGAACGCCACCACGTCGGCGGCCGCGACCGCAAAGTTATGGTGCATCGCAAGGGTGCAACGCGGGCGTTCCCAGCCGGACGGCCCGAGGTTCCGGAGGTATACAAATCCTGCGGCCAGCCGGTGCTCATTCCCGGATCGATGGGCACGGCGTCATACGTTCTGGTGGGAGCCGAAGGCGCTATGCAACAAACCTTTGGCACCACCTGCCACGGCGCGGGCAGGGTGATGAGCCGCACCGCCGCGCGCAAATCCGCGTTTGCCGAGAACGCCAAACAAAGGCTGGAAGATCAGGGCATCATCGTGCGCTCCGAAACGCGCGACGGCATCGTCGAGGAAATTCCCGAGGCGTATAAGGACGTGGACGCGGTGATCAATGTGGTCCACAACGCCGGTCTGGCCAAACGCGTGGCGCGGCTGAAACCGATGGGCGTGATTAAGGGATAGAAGCCCCGTTTATGCTATAACCGAACCATATTAGTTCATGGGCCGCGCAGCGAAAACCAGCGTAGCTCAGATCATAATCAAACCGTGGCGAATACCGAGGGTGACAGCTTCGGTGCGGCTGCCCGCGCCCAGTTTGCCCATGATGGATGCCACATGGAATTTGACCGTGTGATCAGAAATCCCAAGGCGCGAAGCAATCTCTTTGTTGCCCAGTCCTGTCGCGAGAAGGCGCAGCACCTCAAGCTCGCGCGGCGTGAGTGATTCAACTAGTGATTCGGCGCCATTTCTGGAAGGGGCGCTCGGTGCGCGCAGTAGCCCCTCGATGCCCGTGGGGTCGAGGACGACTAAACCAGCGCCTGCCGCCTCAATCGCTGCCACAATTTCCGGCCCAGCGAGCCCGCTGGGAAGGACTGCCTTCACACCCGCTTGCAGCGCATCCGCAAGAGCGTCGTTGGCAGGGTGCCGCACCAGCAAGACCACAGGCCCGCCGACGCCTGCCCATTCCGTTGCCTCACGCGCCGCTGGGTCCGAAAGCGTTTCAGCTTCCACCACCAACACGTCGGGCGGCGATTCCGCCCCGGTACCGGATGAATCCCTTGACGACTCCTCGACTAAGCGCAAGGTAGGGTGCGCCTGAAGCAGGCTTTCCAGGCCTGCTTTGGCGAGCGGAGATGAAGCTTCAACGCGAACGCGAATCATGCCGATGTCACTCGAAAGTTGCCTGAGCGCCGACCTCTGATGGCCACCTTTTCGGGATTGCCGCTGAGAGATGCCCAGCTTAGCCGGCGTTCTCCTTCCCGGCATTAGATGATTCATACTCGGTTGCCGCTACGGCCTCCTGCCCACCGGTTCCGTCAGACCTCGGGCCCAAGCGCGAGGCAATTGGGCCCAAGACGGTCGGCGCGAATTCCGCCCTTCTGATCTCTCGGCGTCTAGGTTTTCGGTTCAGGTCTTTCACCGACGGCGACAGCGACTTCTCTCGTTTCGCCCGCCCGTATAATTTTGGCCTTAACCGTTTTTCCGATCACTCCCGAGTCCGAAAAGGTTTGCAGGTCTTCAATCCGTTCAAGCTGAGTGCTTTCGATGCCCACCAGGATATCGCCCAACAGGATACCCGCTTGCTCGGCCGGGCCGCCGGGTTCAACCTGCACAACCATTATTCCAGTCTTGCCTGTCACAGACGGACTCTTACGCAGAGAATCCGGGATGGCGACCGGCTGAACTCCGATGCCCAGGTATCCGCGCGGCAGGTAACCTTTCTCAACCAGTGCGTCCACGACTCGGTTAACCGAAGATGCCGGAATTGCCAGACCAGCAACCCGCGATAGAGCTGAGGTCACGATTCCCAGCAACCGACCGCGGGAATCGATCACCGCACCCCCGGAAGAATTCGGAAACAGAGTGGCGTCCAGGCGGATGTATTGGTCCAGGCGCCCGCCCCGCCACGTCCGCCAGGGGCCCGAGACGGCGCTGATAATTCCCAAGCTGGCGTTCGGCCCGCTATCAGGAGATCGTCCGAGCACGATGGCCAATTCACCAACCTTCGCGGTTTCGCTTGTATCCGCAGGAGCGGCAGGCGACCCCAGACCTTCCACCTTCAGGAGGGCGATGTCGGTTCCCGAGTCGCGGCCCACCAGCTTGGCATCGATCCGCTTTCCGCCGTGAAGACTTACTTGGATATCTTCCTCATGGCGAATCGTGTGATCGGCAGTCACGACATAGCCGGGGCGCCAGAGGACTCCGCTGGATGGGAAATGAGCGCGAGCGTGAACCGCCACGACGTTGCTTTGGAATTCTTCCACTATCTTTGCAAGATCGTTCGAGAGACTAACCAGAGAACTTTGCATGTTTGACCTCCAGGGAGATTGTGCAGGATTCAAAAGGGAAGAACATCCGTCAAATGGTTAGGTCGCCAACAGGAAAATCGGCGAGGTAGCGGCCCAGTCGTGTGTGCAGGCTTCAATTTCAATCAGCCTATGGACGTATGATTAATACTGATGGGAGCTGGGGCAGGTCGGGTGCACAGAAATGGGTAATTGGCTTGACTTAGAGTCGGCTCTTAGCGCCGGGCCTCGGCAACTTTGTCTAATTTTTGTTCCGTTGCATTACTCTGCGCTGTCCTCTTCTTCTTCCCCCATCTGTTCGATGAGGTAATTCTCAAGGCCCACATCTTTAATCAGGCTGAGTTGCGTTTCCAGGAAGTCCACGTGTTTTTCCTCGTCCTGGAGGATCACCTTCAGCAGGTCGGCAGTGGCGTTGTCGCCTGCTTTAATGCAGGTGGCGATGGCGTGGTTATATTCCGCCACGGCGCTGACTTCCAAATCCAAATCGTTCTGCAATTGCTGCTTCACGTCCTTGCCGATGTTGAGCTTGGGAATGTCAGCCACATTGGGTACGCCTTCAAGAAACAGGATCCGCTCAGTGAGAATTTCTGCGTGCTTCATTTCGCCAATGGACTGTTTCTTGATGAGGTCGCTCAGGCGGGTATAGCCCCAGTTTTCGCACATCTCGCCGTGAACGAAGTACTGTAGGATGGCGCCCAACTCCTCTTTTAAAGCCTTGGAAAGGGCCGCAATTGCCTCGGGTTTACCCTTCATGTTTCACCTTCTCCTTGACTCTGTAGGCGCACCCTATCTTAGCAGAGACTTCCCGAAAACGAACCACGAATGCCGGCCCCGGGCCGGACGGGAACTGTGTTCACTTGCCCGCGCGCATGTCCGCGCTCTCATGTTTTTCGCGGGCGTGGGCGATCAGGCTGCGAACGCTGTTGGCCAACAAGACGACCTCGCCCTCCCCTTGAACGTCAAATTCGATCTCGTAATTTCCGGCAGTAGCGTGATCCACAGCCTCCTTGAGGTCCATCAAAGGCTTAACCACCCGTCGCGGCAGTATAAAGCTGGCCAGAACACTTAAAATGAAAGTAATGGAAGACACGATGATGAGGACCCATTCGGCCCGATGCATCAGCAGGCGCGCCTCCAGGTGATCGCGCACCACACGATTCCAGTTGCGTGCTTCGAGATCGTTTGCCAGTTTACGCACTTGAGCGCTCGACGATTGCAGATCCATGTTGGCGTGACGGAGGGCGGGGTCTTCAGCTTCAAGCGTGCCCGCAATCTGAGCGTCAAATGATCCCACCTGCTCGCGAAGGTCATCGATCAGCCGGCTGCGGCTATCCCGCCGGTCTCGCTTAAGAAGGCCGTCGAGGTTTCTTTCGTAGGCCAGAACGACGTTCTGGATTCGGCTCATGGGCGCGTGGCCGGGTTCGCCCATGCGCGCCACCGCCTCTTCCAGCCGGGCGCGATGAATTTTCACCTGGTCAAGCATCGCCTGCATGCTGGGCCGCTCCGCGGGTTGTAGATCGCGCATCGTCCCAATCAGTTGCTCGAGGTCCGTCAGGGCTTGCCGGCTCGACTGGAGTTTATCGGGATCGTGTGACAAGAAGTAGTCCTGCTCGTCACGTTGGGCATCCAACATTTTATTCGCTGCGCCTTCTGCCATGGTGGCCACGGGGGCATCTACGTTCACAATTCGGTCCACAATCCAACCCATGTTAAACAGGTAATAAATCGCCAGAAAAATGACCGGAACGAGGATCAGGCGCACCACCGCCAGGCTGTAGGCAACGCGCCGCCGCAGTGAAACGCCACGGGCGAACACCTTGAAAGGTTTTCGGACTCGCCACGCCATTGGTCAGACCCTCCTTGAGGAACCCGCAAAACCGTCCTCTAATGAAGTTCGGGCCCTGCCGGATCAATTGGAATTCGAAAGTGAATAATACCGCAAATTGTCCCACTGGAGGGATGATTTCTGCCCTTATCAGAGGTAAAATGTGTGATTCGACTCAATCTTGAGCGCTGAACTCAAGCAAGGTTGAAAGCGCGGAAGGGAACTATTTCCAGTCTGCCTACGTATGTAGAAGAGGATGAAAGATAAAGTTCAAGCGGAGGTCGCGTTATGTTTTGCCCAAAATGCGGAAAAGAATACGCGGAGAAGGTGAACTTTTGTTGCCAATGCGGAAACTCGTTCTCCGGGCCGCCTGCTCCCCCCAAAAGGCTCACCCGCTCCATAAGCGATAAGAAAATTGCCGGAGTGTGCGGCGGCTTGGCCGAGTACTTGGACATGGATTCAACCCTCGTTCGATTGATCTGGGTGATGATGGCCCTCTTCGTCGGCTGGGGAGTGCTTGGTTACTTGATCGCATGGATTGTCCTGCCTGAGCAGCCGGCATTTCAGGCATCCACCACCCTGGCGCCTTCGGCGTCTTCACAACCTTCCCCAAGCCATTGATGAAGCTGGCCCTCGCTGATCTTGGGGACTACGAGGTGTAATCAACGATGCGAGGGCTTTCCAAAGATTTCTGCCGCTTTCTACTTCGTAGAATTCCGTCCGCCTGGGGATTCCCCTGTTACGCTTGATGAAAAAGGCGACGCAGGGCTTTCGCTTGCCTGGGATTCTTACGCAAGATAAGGCGACGCAAGCGGCCGAATTCGTCGCGGTCGATCTTTTGCACCGTCCCGCGACCGCGCTTGGGAGTGAAAGCCAGAATGTAATCGAGGTCAGGCTTGCGCCTCAGCGGATTTTCCAAGCGCACCGCCTGATGCGGCGCGCAAAAGTCAATCAGGGAACCCATTCCCAAGTCGCGGCCGTCCGAAGCCGCCTTCGCCACACCTAACAAGAGCTTGTGGTCGGTCTCGTAGCAAAGAAACAGATCGCCGCGCTTTACTTCCTCCCGCAAGTAGCGAAGGCTGGACCCGCTGTGAATCCACCTCTCATTCGCCATCTCCACGGGCGCGCGCACCCGGGAACGAAAATATTTGTCAAAGTTCCACCCGAGCTTCGTGTTGATCTTGAAAACCCAGACCCTCATGACAGAATCATCATCCGTCAATGGTCATTTGTCATTTGTTTAGCATGTACGTCGGGGTATGCGCTCGCCCTTGAGGCCACTCCAAGAACCTTCTCCGCGAAGGACAAGTAACAAAGGACCAATGACGTCTTTATTCTATTTCCACAATTCTTGCCGCGCGCACGGCGGGGATGGCGCGAATCTCGGCCAGCACTTTCTCGGGAACGGGATTGTCTACATTCACCAATCCCAGAGCTTCCTTGTCTTCTTGATGGCGTCCCAGGGCAAAATTGGCGATGTTGACTTTGTGATCGCCGAGGATTGTTCCCACCCGTCCAATCACGCCGGGAACGTCCTGGTTGCGAATGTAGAGAATGATTCCGCGCAACGGCGCTTCAATGTCAATATCATTGATGCCGAGAATCCGCGGCGTGCCTCCCATTCCGACCATACCGAGCACGGTGGCCGATCCCGTTTCCGTGCGCAAACCGATGCCCAGGGAATTCAGAAAGGCAGCCCGTCGCGACGAACGCAGTTCGATCACTTCAAGGCCACGCGTTTGGGCCAACGCCCCCGCGTTTACCAGGTTGGCCTGTTCGGAGAGCACCTGGTTCAGTATTCCCTTGAGCACCGCGTTTTTCACCAGGTGGGTATTCAGGTCGGCCAGGCCGCCATCGTAACTGATGCGAACTTCTTGCGTCCGCTCGCCCGCAATTTGAGTGACAAAGGCGCCCAACTTTTCGCCCAGGGCAATGTAGGGTTCCAGCTTTTTGAATTCCTCGGGCGAAATAGACGGCATGTTGACGGCGTTTCGCGCCACACCCAGAAGGAGATAATCCCGCACCTGTTCGGCAATCCGCACACCCACAATTTCCTGCGCCTCGTCGGTGGATCCGGCAATGTGAGGCGTGGCAATCACGTTGGCATGCGAGGCGATGCCGGGGAACGCGGGCGGTTCAACCTCAAAAACATCCAGTCCGGCGCCGGCCACTTGACCATTTTCCAGCGCCGCAAGGAGATCCTTTTCGTTAATCAACTCTCCGCGCGCGCAATTGATAATGCGGATGCCTGGTTTGGCTCCCGCCAAAGTCTTCGCGTTAATCAGGTGAGCCGTCTCCGGCGTCAAGGAAGAGTGAAGGCTGATGAAATCACTTGCCTTCAGCAGTTCATCGAGTGTAACCAATTTCACGTTCTGTTCGCGCGCAACCATGGAGGAAACGTAGGGGTCAAAGGCGACCACATTCATTTCAAAAGCTACGGCCAAGCGCGCCACTTCCATGCCGATTTTTCCCAGGCCGATCAGGCCCAGCGTCTTGCCGCGCACCTCATTGCCTTGCAGCTTCTTCTTCTCCCACTTGCCCAGTTTCAATAATCCGTCAGCCTGTGGTACGCGCCGCGCAAGACCCAATAAGAGAGCCATCGTGTGCTCGGCGACGCTGGTGGCATTGCCACCCGGCGTGTTCATCACGACGATGCCTCGCTTGGTGGCGGCATCCAGGTCCACGTTGTCCACGCCCACGCCCGCCCGCCCCACGGCGCGCAGTTTGGGGGCGCCGGCCAGCAATTCGGCAGTCACTTTGGTCGCCGATCGCACAATCAGCGCGTCTGCATCCCGAATTTGCTCAGCGACGGGCGCTTTGGTTTCATGCAGGTTCACTACTTCAAACGTGTGCTCCGCCCGCAGCACTTCAAGGGCGGATTTGGATATGCTGTCAGCAATGAGAATTTTCATAGTGTCGCGTGTCAGTTGAGTGTCAATTTGCCAAGGGCGTCAATTGGGCGCTGAAGCGTTCCAGGGAAATATGGTAACCCCCGATCAGCCCTTCACGCGTTCAAACTCTTGCATGAAGGAAACGAGAGCCTCAACACCCTCCAGCGGCATGCCGTTGTAAATTGAAGCGCGTACTCCACCCACATCTCGATAACCCTTCAGTGCGTATAGGCCTTCATTTTCCGCTTCCTTAAGGAACGCTTCGAGCCCCTGCGGCGTTGGGAGATCAAACGTGATGTTCATGATCGAACGATGCTGCTTGTCCACCAAGGGCCGGTAAAAAGTTGAACGGTCCAGAAAATCGTACAGAAGCCTGGCTTTCTGATTATTGCGCCGCTCCATTTCGCCAACCCCACCCAAGTCCTTGATCCACCGCATCACCTCGCGGGCAAAATAGATATTGAACGTGCTCGGCGTGTTGACCAGCGATTGGCCTTTCTCCACAACCGCGTAATTGAGCAAAGGCGGGGTGAGGGGAAGAGCATGGCCCAGGAGGTCTTTGCGGACCACCACGATGGCCGTTCCAGAAGGTCCCAGATTTTTCTGCAAGCCCGCGTAAACCAGCCCAAAGCGCGAATAATCCACAACCCTCGAAAGAATTTCTGACGTCGCATCGCCGACCAGGGGCACCTCACCGGCGTCAGGGAAATTGTTCCATCGAGTCCCGTACGCAGTGTTGTTGGTCGTAATGTGAAGGTAGGATGTGTCTTCAGCGACGCGACCCAAATCCACCTCAGGAATCCGAACGAATTTAACGTCCTTGCTGCTGGCGATGGTTTCAATAGTTCCATACGGTGCTGCATCCTTGATGGCGGAGCCCGAGAAAACACCGGTTTCGACATATGCTGCCTTGTGGGCCGTCTTGCGGGCAATCAGATTCATGGGAACGGCGGCAAACTGCATCCGGCCCCCGCCTGCCATAAAGAGGACGGAATAGTTTTCCGGCAACGAGGTTAAATCTCGAAAAAGCGCGGCCGCCTCTTCCACAACGGCTACAAAGTCCTTGCTTCGGTGGCTGATTTCAATAATGGATGCGCCCAGTCCCGCATAATTCAGGAATTCGCGCTGAACGCGGGTCATGACCTCGTAAGGCAGCATGGTGGGACCGGGACCGAAATTGAACACCCGGTCGCCAGGCTTCCAGGTTCGCTTCACGTTCATACTCTCTTCCTTGACAGTTCCAGACATGAAGGCTTTTCCTTATTAATCGGGATTCACTTTCCTATCCGGATGGACTAACACAGGTCCTACAGGCAGTCCCAACCGTTGGAGTCGAAGTAAATTAGTTTAGGGGTTGGGGGCGTGGGTTGTCAAACCAGAGCCCTACCGTAACCCTGAATTAGTTGGCTGGACGGAGAATTCAGAATCCAACAATCATCGCGCCGAATCAAAATGGCATGACATACAAGCGTTTTGAAGACCTTCCAGCCTAGCAGGCGGCTATTCATATAGCTCTGGGAGTTTATTCCTTGGCAGATAAGCCTGCGTTCAAGAACAACCATTCCTTAAGAGATAAGATTGAGCGCGCAGCGGTTTCGGTATCCAATAATATCGCCGAAGGGTTTGAGCGCGGGACGACAGCGGTGAATCTGACCTTCCTCTATATTGCCCGAGGCTCGGCTGGGGAAGTGCGCTCAATGCTTTGCCTGCTCGAGCTGCTTCCCGGATTTGCCGATTTGAAATCTGAAATCTCAGATTTGAAATCCCAGGCCGAAGGCATTGCCCGCCAATTGCGCGCATGGGCGGACTCGCTCCAAAACTCCGCCATCCCAGGGCAGCGCTATTTGACTGACAAAACGCACCGAGCTTATAAGGGAAAGCAAGATCGCGATGTATTTCTGCGTAAGTTGGAAACCATCCGCAAGAGCGGCGGCACCGTAACCGCAATCTCCCAGCCAGGTTCGGTGAAGACATCCTAAACCAATCTGCTTCTTATGTCGCGGGAGCACGCATGGTCGCATTTTATCGAAAGTCTTCACCGCAGTGAATGAAAAAATAGAAGTATACTGTGCCCATCAATGCGGCGCGCTTAAACATGCGCGCGAACGGAAATAAAGTGGAAGAGCGAAGAAAAAACGCCAGGCACGCTTGCAGCCTTAACGTTCGCTACAAACTCGACGAGGACGATGCTCTCACGGTGGACACCCTCGGCCTGAATATCAGCGAAGGGGGAATGTTCATGCGTCCTTCGGGGGGGTTGGTCGAGGGCCAACGAATTAGAATGCGGTTTACCCTGCCGGACAAGGCTGAAATCCGCAATGCGCGGGCTATGGTGATCCGCCAGGAAGCTCAGGACTGCGTGGCCGTGATGTTCATCTCGGTCCGGCCCAACGTTCGGGAATGTTTTGAGTGACCTGTCCCGCCCGCTTTAGAGCGCCGCTTTTTGCGCCCCGCTTTTAGCAGACGATGCCGGCGCTTTTTCCACACTGCTGGATGATGTCGCACGCACTTGGGCGTGGGCCACGGCGATGGCCGCCATATTAACGATCTCATCCTCGCTGGCGCCGCGCTGCAAGACATGGACCGGCTTGCTCAGGCCCACCACAATCGGCCCCAGCGCCTCGGCGCCGCCCATGCGCAACATCAGCTTATAGGCGATATTGGCAGACCCTAGGTCGGGGAAAATCAGAACATTCGCGCCGTTCTTCAAGCTGGAGAAGGGATACTCCTCCTGAATAATTTCCGGGACCACCGCCGTGTCCGCCATCATTTCGCCGTCCACCATAATTTCCGGATTCCTCTGCTTCACCAGTTCCGTCGCGCGTCGCATTTTTTCGGACAATGGGTGTTTGGTGCTGCCAAAGTTGGAAAAAGAGAGCATCGCCACGCGCGGCTCGAAGTTAAAATCGCGCGCAACCTCGGCGGCAAGCAGGGCGATCTCCGCCAGGTCTTCTGCCGAGGGCTCTATGTTCACTGTGGTGTCGGAAAAGAAATAGACCTTTTGCTTGGTCACGATTACATATACGCCGGACACCCGATTCACATTTTCCCGCGTCTTGATAATTTCGAGCGCGGGCCGGACGGTTTCGGCGTAGTGTTGTGAGACGCCGGCCAGGAAGCCGTCCGCGTCGCCCATGCGCACCATCATGCAACCGAAATAATTCGGGTTCAGCATTCGCTCGCGCGACTCAGTGCGTGTAATTCCGCGGCGCTGGCGCAACTGGTAAAACTCTTCCACATACGCTTCCAGATTCGGTGAGCGCTCCGGCTCAACGATGCGGACGTCGAAGGAAGGCAGGCCCAGCTCGGCGACTTTCCCCTGAATGACCGCCGGGCGGCCAATCAACGTGGGCTGGGCGATTTTTTCCTCCACCATATGGTAACAGGCGCGGATGATCCTCTCGTGCTCGCCTTCCGAAAACACAATGCGTTTGGGCGATGACTTGGCCCGATGCCGCACGCCCTGCATCACTTCGTGTGTTCGCCCCAGGCGGCGCGAGAGCTGCTCCCGGTATTCCCCCAAATCGAGTTTGAGCTGCGCCACGCCGCTCTGCATGGCCGCTTCCGCTACCGCCGCCGCTTCCCAAATCAGCACGCGGCGGTCAAACGGCTTGGGGATCAGGTAGTCCGGACCGAATTGCAGGCGACTCACACCGTAGGCCCGAAGGACGGAATCCGGAACGTCTTCTTTGGCGAGGTCCGCCAGTGCGCGGGTGGCGGCGATTTCCATTTCGTGATTGATGGTGCGCGCCCGTACGTCCAGCGCGCCGCGAAAAATGAAGGGAAAACCCAGGACGTTATTTACCTGGTTCGGATAATCGGACCGCCCCGTGGCGATAATCACATCAGGCCGCGCGGATTTGGCATCCGCGTAGCTGATTTCAGGGTCGGGATTCGCCAGGGCAAAGACGATGGGCCGGTCTGCCATGGAGCGGACCATCTGGGGCGTGAGGCAGCCCGCCACCGACAACCCTACAAAAACGTCCGCACTCTTCAAGGCGTCGGCCAAAGTGCGGGCTTGCGTCCGGACGGCCAGCCGCGCCTTGTAGGGATTCATGCCGTCGCTCCGGCCCTCGTACACCACGCCTTTGGTGTCGCACAGCAGCACATTTTCGCGCCGCACGCCCAAGCGGATGTAATGCTCCGCGCAGGCAATCCCTGAAGCCCCGGCGCCGTTCACCACCACTCTCAACTGGCCCAGGTCTTTCCCCACCAGCTCGGCGGAGTTCAGCAGAGCCGCTCCGGAAATGATCGCGGTCCCGTGCTGGTCATCATGCATCACGGGAATGGACATGGTCTTGCGCAGTGTTTCCTCAATCAGAAAACATTCCGGCGCCTTGATGTCCTCCAGATTGATGCCGCCGAAGGTCGGCTCAACGAGCTGGCAGAATTTGATGACGTCTTCCGGGTTTTCGGAATTTACTTCCAGGTCAAAGACGTCGATATCGGCAAAGCGTTTGAAGAGCACAGCCTTGCCTTCCATCACCGGCTTGCCCGCCAGGGCGCCGATGTTGCCAAGGCCCAGCACGGCCGTACCGTTTGAAACCACGGCCACCAGATTGGCTCGCGCCGTGTATTCAAAACTCAGTTCGGGATTTTTCTCGATTTCCAGGCAGGGCTCGGCCACGCCGGGCGTGTAGGCCAGGCTCAAGTCCCATTGGGTCCGGCAAGGCTTGGTGGCCACCACCTCGATTTTGCCCTTGCGCCCCCGTTGATGATAATCCAGCGCGTCCTGCTTTCGAATCTCCATGCTTCAACCCCCGATGGCCAACGCTGTACGACTTTTGACACGCGGTGGGCCACCAACGATTGTATCCAAAAGTCTGGCCTAATGTCAGTCGCACCGTCAGTGCGGGCGGTCACAATGAGGAGGGAACATTCGAAGAGGGCGGGGGAAGGATTTAAAGTTAGGATTCAGGATTTAGTGAATGGAAGAGCGACGGTTAATATTTGAAAACTCTCAGGAACGAAAGCGTTCGCGCAGCGCGGCAGCATACTCAGGCGGCCCCCAGCCCTTGCGACCATATTCCATGTCAAGTAATTGAGAAGCAGCTTCGATGATTCTGTCTGTTACCGGAGTCTGCTCCAATACTGCCAGCAAAGGAGAGACCGCCCGATGATCCCGCCTCTTGCCCAAACCTGCGATTGCTTCCTCTCGCACGTCTTCGTTTGAATCGGCCAGTCGGCCGATAAAGGCATTACGAATTTCAGGTGAGTCGGAATCGCAAAGACTGCCAAGCCCAAAAGTCGCCCAATCGCGGACATCACCATCGGCGTCCGCCATGAGGACAAGGAAGGTGCTTGCGCTTCGAGGATCGTTTGGGAATGATCCCAACGCGCACGCCACCTGATACCTGATTTCGGGACTGGGATGGGTTCGGTGCTCAATCATAAGCGGAATCGCCAAGGGGTTATCCAGGTGTCCGAGAGCGGCAATTGCAGACGCCAGCGGCTGAAGTTCTCTTTCGTGCTCTACAAGATTCGAAACAATGGAATAGGACTCATCCGGGAAGCTGTTGGTCGGGTGGTCCACGGTCTTGCCGAGTTGCGCCAGAATATCGATGATACGCGCCCGGCGAAGCGGATCACTTGACTTGCACCATTCTGCCGCGCTCGTGAATACCTCTCGGGATCCTATTCGGCGTAACGCTTGCACCGCCTCCCACGGTGCATCATCCTCGTAATTGCCGGTTAAGGTCTCTGCAAAAAAATCGGCGATGTTCTTAGCAGTCATGACCTACAGCGTACACCCGAGACCCGTGTGGCGGGCAGCCTCGGTCTGTGTCCTCGTGACCGTGGGCTTTACTGATGATGACAATCCCACGGTTAGTTCCAGGCGCTTGAGTTTGATATTTTCGCGAGCGGACTCGCTCATATCCTTCCAAATCGCACTCGCTTTTCAGTGACGACGGTGAAGTTGCCGGGCAGCCGGTCGGAATAGCGGCGCAGCAATCGGCGAATCGCGTCGATCTTGTTGGCGGGGCGTTCATCTTCAAGGCGCAAAAGGATAACGCCACGGTGGGGATTCCGCTCCCGATAAACCTTCTCGCCAAAACCCTTATCGTTGGTGATTATGATCCAGTCTTGGGTGAAGGCCTTCTGGATGATTTCCGCGTCCCGCATTCCACGAGCCTCGTCGTAGACCGAAAAAACATCGTGTCCCTCCCGGCGCAGCCAGCGCGCCACTGAGGGACCAGTGCTTTCGTCAACTAGGAAACGCACCTACAACGTCTCCGCCATCAGTGGCATAAAATCCGTATTGTCGAGTGAGCGGGAAGCAAACAGGAGGCAGGCCTGAACATCGTCCTTGGCGAGACCGGGATATTCCTTGAGTAACTCCTCCAGAGTTGCGCCGTGAGCGAGTTGGTTGATAATGCTTTCGACGGACAAGCGAGTTCCCTTGACCACCGGTTTGCCCACGAGCACCTTGGGGTCCATGATAATTCGTTCCAGGAGCTTTTCGTCTGTCATGATCACTACCTTCCTACTTTAATACCTACGAAACCCTAGGACATTATACGCCTATCCCAAGTCAAAACGCAGGAGGCCATTGCAATGACGCTTGGCGCCCCGGCCCGGCACAGGAACCCAAAAGTTGTAAAACAAAACTCGTCAGTGTAAAATTCGAGCGAATTCGCATCACAGTGCAGGCATTGCAACGAACTTCCTGAATCCAAGGTGCAACTATGGCCGTAAAACGAATTGGGATCCTCACCGGCGGCGGCGACGTGCCTGGACTGAACTCCGTCATCAAGTCGGTGGTCTACCGGGCCGGTGAAATCGGCGCGGAGGTCACCGGAATTCGACGCGGGTGGGAAGGGCTCACCCATGTCAATCTGGAAAACCCGGAAAGCCGGAATCGCTACATCCTGCCCCTCACCCGGGAAAACACTCGAACCATCGACCGCACGGGCGGCACGTATCTGCACACTACGCGGACCAACCCGGCCAAAATGAAAAAATTGCCGCCCTTTCTCGAAGGCAAGGATTTTCCGAAAGTGGAAAGCAGCAAGAAAGGCGTGACGTCATCGAACTTCGACGTCACTTCGCAGGTATTGAAAAACGTGGGCACGCTGGGCCTGGACTACCTGATTGCCATCGGTGGAGATGACACGCTAAGTTACGCCGCCCGTCTGGACAAGGAAGGCGTGAAGGTGATCGCCATCCCCAAGACCATGGACAACGATGTGCGCAACACCGAGTACTGCATCGGATTCTCCACCGCCATCACGCGCGCCATGGAAGCCATCGAGCGCCAGCGCACCACCGTGGGTTCGCACGAACGCATCGGCATATTCCGCATCTTCGGGCGCGATGCGGGATACACCGCGCTCTACTCCGCTTACGTCACTTCCGTCCGCTGCGGCATTCCGGAATACAAGTTCGACCTGCAACACATGATCGAGCTTCTGATGACGGACAAGAAATCGAACCCGAGCAATTACGCTCTGGCGATCGTTTCCGAGGGCGCCGAGTGGGAAGGCTACCAGGTGCGCGAATACGGCGAGGCGGACGCGTTCGGCCATCGCCACAAAGCCAATGTGGGCGAAGACCTGAGCGATGAAATCAAGAAGGCAACCCACGAGGAAACCATCGTCAGTGACCTCACCTATGACTTGCGCAGCGGCAGCCCCGATTTTGTTGATAAGATGCTGGCCAGCACCTTCGCCGGCATGGCTATTGACTGCATCAAGCGCGGCGAGCACGGCCTGATGATGGCCATCTCCAAGGGTTGCTACGCCGCCGTCTCCATTCCCGACCCCAAGCTCGGCCCACGGAAAGTGGAAGTCGAGACGATGTACAACACCCGCCGCTACCGCCCCATCTATTCGGACAAGCTGGGCCTGCCTATATTCCTCACCCGAGCATAAATGCATGGGGATTCGCTGACTCCCCGCGCCACGCCGGGGTCATTTTGCCATCGTGGCAGGAGCCGCAAGCGGATGCTGGAGCCACTTGGTGCGTTCGCAATACTCGTAAAGCTCCGGACGGTATTTCGGGTGGGCAATTTCGATGAGGGCCTTGGCCCGTTCGCGGATCGACTTGCCGTGCAGATACGCCACTCCGTATTCGGTAACCACGTAGCGAATCAATCCGCGCGACGTGACCACCCCCGCGCCGGGATTGAGCGTGGAAACGATGCGCGAGATGGTCCCATCTCTGGCGGTGGAGGGAAGGGCGATGATGGGCTTGCCGCCTTTCGAGTGCGAGGCGCCGCGCAGGAAATCCACTTGGCCGCCAATGCCGCTGTAGAAGTGGGTCCCGAGCGAGTCGGAGCACGCTTGTCCGGTCAAGTCGATTTGCAAGGCGGAGTTGATGGACACCATGTTGTCGTTGCGGGCGATCAGCAGCGGATTGTTGGTGTAGGCGCTCGGATGAAACTCGAAGATCGGATTATCGTTGACGTAGTCAAAAAGTTTCTTCGACCCCAATGCAAATGACAGAATAATTTTGCGCGGCTTAAAATTCTTGCGCGCGCCGGTGATGACGCCCTCATCAATCAGCGAGATCACGCCGTCCGACACGAGTTCCGTGTGCACGCCCAGTTCCCTGCGGTCAGCGAGGAAGGGCAGCACCGCGTCCGGAATGCCTCCCACACCCATTTGCAGCACGGCGCCATCCTCTATCAGTCCGGCCACGTTGCGCGCGATGTCCCTGTGAAGGTCGGTGATCTCCCGTTTGGGGAGCTCGCACAGCGGCCGCGAAGATTCGACCAGGGCATCGATTTGGCTCACATGGATAAAACTGTCACCGCAGGTGCGCGGCATTTGATCGTTCACCTGCGCCACCACGTATCGGGCGCACCGGGCCGCGGTGAGCGTAGTGTCCACGCCCACTCCAAAACTACAGAAGCCGTGAGGGTCGGGGGGCGAAACCTGAATCAGGGCGACATCCAGCGGCATGGCGCCGCTCTCAAACAATTCTTCCACCTCACTCAAATACACCGGAGTGTAATCGGCGCGGCCGTCATTCACCGCTTCGCGCACGTTAGCGCCGATAAAAATGGCATTGTGCCGGAAATGCCCGGCCATGCACGGAGCCACGTAATCCGCGCAGCCCAGGGTGAGCAGGTGAACCACTTCCACGTCGCGCACAAACGGGCTGCGCTCGAGCAGAGTTTCCACCAGCGTCTCCGGCTCCGCGCAACCGGGCTGGATGTAAACACGCATCCCGGACTGCACGCCGCTGAGTGCTTCCTTCGCGGTCAGCAGCTTCTTGCAGTACGATATTTCCCAGCCCATGGCCGCCTCGCGGTTCACAGGGACCCCGCCATAGGAGTTAAGGCGGTGCGTTCGGCCTGGCGCGCCAACTCATACCCGGCGGACGCGTAAAAAATGGCGCGATCGAAGAACTGTCCAATCAGGTGCAACAGTTCAAGCTCCCCGAAGACCTCAACCGGACGGTCGAGCCCGGACTCCCAAGTGAGGAATTCCCAAAGGTTCTCCCGCGTCAGAACGATGGCCCAAACCACCTCGTTCAATGGCACGGATTGCTGATAGCGGCGGGCGCCGATGGCTCGGTAGCGCTTCTCTATGTCCACATCCTTCTTGCCCAGCAACCAGTCGCCCAAGTGCTGGTAAATCCCGTGCACGCGCTCTTTCAATTCTTCGGGAGGAACTTTTGCGTAGGCCTTGGTGAAGGTTGAATTCTGAACTTTGTACAAAAGGCCGCTCGCCAGTGCTTCGGAGTGGCTCTCGATTAATCGAACCAATCGAAAGGTGATCATCATTATCGCCTCCATGAATCCAAACATTCCCTTGAGTCCATTGTTCTCCTTCCTGGGTGTGGAGGCAGTGATGGTTGGCACAGAGTTTGGTGATAGCCGTCACGAGATTACAGGAGATCGGGCTCTGGCATTTGGGGTGGGGTCTTACGAAGTTCTTTGCTGGGGCGTGCCTCATGACTTTCGTCACATGCCTCAGTGACCATTCGCACAGACTGTTTACGGAACCCGCGCCAAACTATTATCTGGCGGAGGTGCTCGGCTGACGAGTTTGTGGGCCGTCACATCCGTGCTCCGCGCGTGGAAGGAGGACCGCCATGCAGGCCCATCGATCCCTAATATTCGAATTGCCAGCGGCTTCGCCGGTGAAGGTTATTTCCAGTCAGGACCCCCTGGACGACCAGAGGCTGTTCAAGCTATTGGTCACAAGTTGCGCCTATCAGTTATACGTCCGGCGAAGTTGCCAGGGCGGTCATGCCCTGGATGACTGGCTCGATGCCGAGACCATGGTGCGTAACTCCGCGGGCTGGTGTCCCATCGGCTTCATTGACCTGAATAATGTTGTGGATGTCGAAGCCTCCGTAGGTGATTTCAAAGCCGAGGATCTTGAAGTTTGGGTCGATCCCAATCAGCTGATCATCAGCGGCGACTTGGGGAGGACGGAAAGGGCGCATGGCCGTGCTCGAATAGCCGTTGAGCCACAACCAATTTTCAAGCTTCTCCGCCTTCCGGTTGGGGTGGACCCGTCTCGGGTGACCGCCGAGCTCAAATGCGGAATGCTGCGTGTGGTGCTGCCGAAGATAGCGGCACCGGCAAAGCCCCGGGCTCGAGCGAAAGCGGCGTAGAGCCGCAAGGGAAAAAATAGCTCTCAGCAGCATGAACCGGCCAAATGAGGCGCATTCTATTTTCAGACTCCGAGGCCGCTGCTTCCGCGAATGCTGAATTCCGAGATTCTGTAAAGGGAGGCACAATATCCATGGCCGATGAACTGGGTAAGTCAGTAGCGATTAACGTCAAAGGAGTCGTTTTCAACGGAGTGTTGCGCGTGCCGGACGATGCGCTGGGCGTGGTTTTGTTTGCTTGCGCCAATTGCCATCGCAATTGCACATCTGATTTTCTGGCCAACTTCCTGCCCCAGAATTCGCTGGCCACGCTTCGAGTGGACCTGCTGACGGCGGCGGAGGACGCGCTTTATGAGGACCGCCTCGACATGGATTTGCTCACGCAAAGATTGGCGGGCGTGGCGAGCTGGATCAAGTCGCAACCGGGGTTGGCGGAATTGCCGCTCGGATTATTCGGTGTGGGCACCAGCGGCGCCGCCGCCCTGACACTGGCCGCAGCCGCGGGTTCTGACATCTTCGCCATAGTGGGGTGGGATGGCCGTCCCGATTTGGCCGAATCATACCTCGCTTCGGTCAAAGCACCCATCTTGTTAATCGTCGGTGAAAAAGACGAATTGGTGCGAGAATTGAACAGCCTGGCGTTTGAAAAGCTGCGTGTTGAAAAGGAGTTGCTGGTGATCTCCGGCGCGACCCACAGGTTTGATGATTTTGGCGCCCTGGAAGCGGTGGGCGAACGAGCCGCCGATTGGTTCGCCGGCCATTTGGCAGTGGCTAATAAATCGTAATGAATATGGCAGCGGCCGGGCTGGCTGTGCGACGGTCGCGCCTCCGCGTGCGTGGCCCTTGTGCAAGCGGCACGGTTGTTCGCGAGAGAATGCTGGGGCGGAAACTTCCAGTTTGCGTTGCCGCAATTGCGTAGTAGTATTCGTTGCGAAATCCCGCCGGAGGCCCGCACCCATGTTCACCCATTCGATTTCAAGACGCTCTTTCCTCGGAGCCACCACCGCGCTTTCCACTCTCCCTTTCACTCGTGTGCTTGCCGGGCAGTCCCAGGCTGGGGCCACGGGGCTCGACTTTCCCATCGTGGATTACCACGTCCATGTGGAGGGCGGCACTACCATCGAGCATGTGCTCGAGTTGGCGCGCGAGCGTGGGGTGAAAGTCGGTATTGCCGGCCATGGTGGGAGTGGAAATGGGATGAAAAACGATGAAGAATTAAGCCAGTTTCTGGCTCGCTTGGAGGGCAAGCCCGTCTACCGCGGCATGCAGGGCGACGGATTGGCGTGGCCCAGGATGTTCTCGAAGGAGATGCTCGCCCGATTGGACTATGTTCTTTCCGATGCGATGGAACTGCCTCAGGCAGACGGCAGCGTGCTGAGACTCTGGATGCCAGCCGCCGTCATCAACGACGAGCAGGAATTCATGGAGCGCTATCTGGCTCACCATTTTGAAGTCATGGCAGAGCCTATCGATATTCTGGCCCATGCCACGTTTCTGCCCGACGACATTCTGCACAACTACAGCGTCCTTTGGACTGACGAACGCATGGAAAAAGTGATCGAGAGCGCCCGCAAAAAAATTATCGCCATAGAAATATGCGGGGAATACAAAGTTCCCAGCCGGAAATTCATCCGCAAGGCCAAGGCCGCCGGGCTCAAATTCTCATTCGGCTCGAATACTCATGGCGAAGAGGTGGGACGCGTAGGGTATGGCATTCAAATGGCGAACGAGTGCGGGCTGACTTCAGCGAATATGTTCACGCCCCCGCCGCACGATTTGAAGCCGGTCATTCGCAGGGGGGCGTAAGATGTCGCTGCCCCTGTAATTCTAGACGCCACTCCGTCTTTGCCCCGGCTCGGGCCCTACCAACCTCAACGGTTCAGCGGGAGTGCGTTTGGATAATCTCTGCGGTTTGAGAATGAGGATGCCTGGGTGCAATTAACTTACGACGCGTATCATCGACATCAGAATCTCTAAAATCACACCCAGTCCGAGAAAAAACCATCGCCACGCCGAGCGGGTCCCCCTCCAGCCCACCACGGCGGCCAACAACGGCAATGTGAGAATAGTGACCATAATCCACTTCACTAAAACGTCGCCCAGAATAACCCCTGAGGGTATGGTCAGTTCACCGCCAATGAGCATAAACACGAACCAGCCTAAGAATCCAAGGAGGGAACACGCAACGTAGACAGGCGGCGGCATTACCAGCCGCTGGGCGATTAGCGTCGCGGTCACAATCACAATCAAAATTAATAACAACATGCTGTTTGTTACGATCACCCAAATAATCATGCAAACACTCCGAAGCCCTTACAGGAACAAATCCGAATGAGTTCCGGTCCGGACCAGGTAAAGTTCGTCTCCGTCGATCTTATAGATAAGGACCAAGTCAGGTTCCATAATGGCAGTCGCGGTGATGGTTCCATTCACCGGTTAAGGGATGGTCCCGGTAGCGGGGCGGGAGTTGCTTGCCCTCCACAAGTAGCAAAAGCAACTCCCGAAGTTTGGCCATGTCCTTGCAGCGCTTCACGGACAGCTTTATGTCGCGTTTGAACTGAGCACCACGAACTAGATTGCGCACGTCAGATGCCCAGGTCCTTAAACAGCGCCCGTGGCGACCGGAACCTTTTGCCCTTTCGCTTGTCAGTTGCCCGCATGGCTTTTACCGTGACGGGATTTGGCGCTCTGACCTCAAAAGGCAGCGCTTTCTCGGCCGCAACGCGAACCAACATCATACGGACGGCATCCGAGACTGAAATACCCATCTCGGCCAGTGTCGCAGCCGCCTTTTCCTTCACCTTTTCATTCACCCGTACGTGAACCATTGTTGTGGACGCCATAGTGATCTCCTGAGAGACATTGTAACTCACAGGTGCGATTATCGTAAGCCATTTTCAAAAATGCGTCGGCGACTGTAAACTGCCAGTGCGAGCGGCGAGCCTCGAACCATGCCGACTGACGACACCATTGTGGCTATCGCAACGCCTCCGGGCCGGGGCGGCATTGGAGTGGTGCGCCTTTCGGGCGACAGGGCCGTAGAAATCGCGAGCAAGTTGATTCGCTTTGCCAAGCCCGCACTCGATACGCAACACGCGACGTTGGGTGAGTTCTGCGAGCCGGATTCCGGCCGCACGCTGGATCAAGTTGTAGTCACTTGCTTTCGCCGCCCGCACTCCTACACAGCGGAAGACGTGGTGGAAATTGCCTGCCACGGGGCGCCGGTGATTTTGAGTTACCTGGTGGAACGATGTCTCGCCCTGGGGGCGCGCCCCGCCGAGCCCGGCGAATTCACTTTGCGCGCTTTCCTGAACGGCCGCATTGACTTGACGCAGGCGGAAGCGGTTCGCGACCTTATCGAATCGCGCACACTTTTTCAGGCGCGGGTGGCGGCGCAGCAGATGGAGGGTGCGGTCTCGGCGCGCTTGAAGCCTCACAAGAAAAAGCTGCTCTCGCTAATCGCCAAGCTCGAAGCGGGAATCGATTTTGCCGAGGACGATGTGCCCGTTTCCGGCTGGGACGAGTTGCTCGCCGACTTGAATGCAATTCATGCCGACCTGGAAAAACTGGTGCAGGGCTACGGGTTCGGAAGGATCGTCCGCGAGGGCTTAAGCCTTGCCCTGGTGGGCCGGCCCAACGTGGGAAAATCCAGCCTCTTCAACCGGCTGTTGAATGAAGATCGCGCCATCGTCACCGCCACGCCCGGAACCACTCGCGATCTGGTGGCGGAAAGCGCGGCCATAGACGGAATTCCGCTGCGCTTCGTAGATACCGCCGGCATTCGATATACCGAGGATGAAGTGGAAAAAATAGGCGTGGAGAAATCATTGCAGGCCATTGCCGATTCCAATCTCCGGCTCCTCGTGGTGGACGCCGGCGAAGGATGGACACCCGAGGACGATAACCTTCTGGATAAGCTGCGTCCGCTGGGCGCCTTGGTGATCGCCCTGAATAAATGTGATTTGCCCCGGCACGTTACCGAGGTTCAACTTGAGAAGCTCGGCCCTGTGGAAGACACCCACGCTCAAGTCCGCCTGCAATCCGTGTGGACTTCCGCCTTAACCGGAGACGGTCTGCCCGAACTCAAAAAGAAAATTCTGGAAGCAGCAGCGCCAGCCCACAACTCGCAGGGCGAGGGTGACTTGATCACCAACCTCCGCCACCAGCAGCTTATCAAGGATTCCCTCGCCGGGCTCGAGCGCGCGCAACATGCCGCCGGCGAGCACACGCCCCATGAAATGCTTCTGCTCGACCTCTATGACGCCCTTCGCCCTCTCGACACCCTTACCGGCACGACTTACGTGGACGATATCCTGGGAATAATTTTTTCAACCTTTTGCGTGGGGAAATAATTTGAAATAAGTATGTCAGTCGCCCCCGTTTGCGAGTGTTGGCCTGCTCTGGCGCAACACGATGTGGGGATGATGATAGATGATCGCATCTTTGAATCTGTCCGCGGGTTTCTTTATTCCGAAAGTGTGGGTTCGACCCCCTTTTCCCTCCCCCGCTTTACTTCCTTCATACTTCCAATCTTCCTCGCCGAGGAACGCAACATCCACTCTCCAAATCACGACCTCCTTGCCCGGTTTAATAATTTTCGCGGGATCGACTAAATACCTCCAGACGATGTACCAGCCGGAGTGATTGTAATGCGATTGCAGTGCCCACGGCCGAGTGGTGCCTTTCGATTCCAACGCCTGCTCAGGTTGAGGATTGAGTTTGCCCCCTAATGACAAATCAGGGAAACGCTGCTGGGCGACGTCAGGATGTTTGTGCTTCTTGTATGGACTCAAAGAATGAAGCGCCCGAACCCCAAAGATGCCCACCACGCCACTGAACACGTTTGCTTGCTCGTAATAGATTTCTACAATTTCTGCCGTTTCTTTTTCAATATATTCAACGGCCTTCCGAATGTGTGAGATTGTTAGCTGAGGTGGGAGAAGGACGGATGTGTCGAAGCCCTCGGTACGTGGCGCCACCGTAAGTTTCCTCGGTTGGCGATGGTGTCATAAATCAGAAACGAAGTGCAAGTACGCTTTCACCCAAACGCATGTTTTCGTGTTCTATTTCACGAGCGCCATACTTCTTGACTTTTTCAAATGCGGCGAGCCTGGGAATGGCTCGTTCTGCAATTTTGTAAAAAACTGGGTCGACCTCGATTCCAATACTGTCATAACCCACTGCGAGCGCCGCTGCAATGGTCGCGCCCCCTCCCATAAAAGGGTCGAGTATAGTCCCAACCCCCAGCGGCAGCGCCGCGCGAACGATTTGGCGCATGAAGGCTTGCGGTTTGAGCGAGGGATGAGGCGCGATAGACCGTTCATCCCCTCGAGTCGGCGAAGACTTAATCACATCAGTGAATGGGCCTTCGATGGAAACTCGACGCAGTCCCCCGGTTTTCCATTTACGCAAATTATCTTGGACGCGGCCCTCGCAAGCTTTTCGGAAGAGTCCCCAGGGCTCCCAGCCAGACCGGGGCATAACGGTGACGTCTGCAAACTCACCGTGGGCGTTCTTGGGGCGGTCCCCACCCCGAAGCGTTCTGACCAGGCGAATTATTTCACCCCGTTTGTCGAAACCCGCTTCCATAAGAGGCGTGTAGACGAGATGGGACAGCAAGGGATTGGTGGCGACAAAAAGGTGACCGCCCGGGACCAGCACCCGGAGGGCGCGCCGCGCGAACTCTGCGAAAAAATCGCGCAACTGTCCGCGGTCGTTCTCACTCAGGACCGTAAATCGGGGGACCGGACTTCGCTTACAGCCATCAAATGATGGAGGAATTCGCCAGACCCCACCTCGCCCAATGCGCAGCTTTGCTTTTTCTTGTGAGGTATATTCCTTCAAACCATAGGGCGGGTCGGTAACGATGGCTTGAATGGAATTCTCGGAGCACTTGTCCATCCAGGTGAGGCAGTCGCCGAGATAGAGAGAGTATCGCGCCATATCCATGCCCTGAAGAAATAATTCTTCTGACAGGATACTACAATCGCTCGCGTTCGTCGCGTTCTCCATCACAAGGCTGATCGGTCCATTGGGGCCCTGTGATGAATTCATTCTTCGGGGGCATGAACCCTTTGGCTCAGGGGGGCGATACAAGACTTCAAGAGGGCCACAGTCTTTTCAAGTACGAGTCTATCTCACGCACCCGCAGCAGTTTGGCAAAGAGAGCAGTGATCAGAAAACCCGCCGTGCTCGAAATGGCGAGCACCAAGAAAGCTCCGTGCGAGGTCTTCCAGGCGATTTGAGTTTCAAGCCACGCGGCCAATTCATAGACGGCGCCGCCGGCCATGGCGGATGCGAGACCGACCTTGAAGAAAAAGAGCACCAGCCCGCCTGCTTCCCGGTTGTGCGTGCGGCGGGTGAGAATGACGAAAAGAGCGATGGTATAAGCAACGATTCCGATGGAGCTGGCCAGCGCCAGGCCCAGGTGCTGGTAGCGACGGACGAGTGCCCAGTAGAGAGGCAATGTCAAAAACGTAAGCGCGGTGCCCAGCCAGGCCGGTGTAAGCGTATCGCGCCCCGCATAAAAACCGCGGGCCAGGATATTTTGCGCGCCCCAGGCAAACATGCCGAGGGAAAAGACCATCAGTGTGGCGGCCGTGGCATCCAAATCCGCCGGGTGCATCTTAGTGTGCGAGAAAACCAGATAGACCAGTGGCGAACTTTGGGCAATGGTCAGGGCGGAAATCGGCAGCAACATCATAATCAGGCCCTTCAAGGTTGAATTCAAGGTGCGATTCAACTCATCGAGTTTCCCTTCCGAATAAAGGTGCGCCAAAAATGGAAAGGACGCCACTCCCACTGCTTGACCCACCACACCCAAAGGTACCCGCATCAGAGTTTTTGCATTGCTCAACCAGGTGATGGTAGCCGGCTCGAGGTAGGACCCGAACCATCGGATAATCCAATCGTCCATAAAAACCAGGGAGAGCGCCAGCATGATGGGAATGGCGAGTTTGAGAAACAGCCGGAAGCCGGGATGGCTCAGGTCAAGGCTGGGCCGAAAGCGCGCGCCGGCCCGCGCCGCACCATAAACCTGCAACAGGAAATTGCCACAAGCCGCTCCTACGACAACGCCCACGGAAAAACCCGTGATTCCAATCCGGGGGCCGAGCAAGACTCCGCCCGCGATGATGCCCAGGTTGTAAATGATGGGCGCAAATGATGGGACCACGAATTGAGCTTTGGCATATTGAACCGCGCTCAGAATCCCGCCCAGGTAAAAACAGATTTGGGCCGGCAACATTAGCCGTGTCAGGGAAATAAGAAGATCCTTCTGCTCAGGTTTGAAGCCGGGGCCTAGCAGCCAGATTAGGCGCGGGGCAAAAATCTCCGCCACAATCACCAGAGCGATTAGAAGAATGCCCATAAAGGTCAGGACGATCGAGAAGACATGCCACGCTTCATGCTCTCGCTTTTCGGCCATGTACTTGGTAAATACGGGAATGAAAATCAGGCTCAATGACCCGCTGGCAACGAGGTAATTCAAAAAATCGGGAAGAGTGAAGGCGGCATAATAGACGTCTGTTATGGCGTTCGAGCCCACCTTGCGGGCTACCGTCCAATAAATGAAGAATCCGAGCACTCGGCTGGCCAGCACACTGGCCATCACAATGCTGGTGGATTGGGCGATGCGCCTGAGGACGGAGGGAGAGGACATCCGCGACATTATGCCTGATTTAATGTAGGCCGGGCGGATTTCCTGCGCGGCAAAGGGCGGCCGAAGCGTTGGGGAGTCCGGTGGCAGGCGCATTGTGGGCTTCGTGGCTTTCATGCGGCCCGCGCTCCCAGCGAGGGATGAAATGCGGGGCTCCCCTCCTCCCCAATAGCTTCTCCAATCTGATATAATCACAAAAGTACGGTCCCTGCTGCCCGGGAAGGTTGGACTGCGGGAGGCCGGCTCACCTGGATTTTAATTATGGCCCGAGGTTGGGAAAGCAAGTCAGTTGAAGGACAAATCGAATCGTTTGAGGGCGGCCGTTCCGCTGAAATCAAGAACCATGTGACTTCCGCCCAAGCCGACTTGAAGCGCAAGAAAGAAAGTCTGCGGCTGGCTCGTGCCCGGGTTTTGCGCGACCTCGAAGCCACTCAAAACCCCCGGTATCGCGACATCCTGAGTGCAGCCCTGGCGGACCTGGAAGGCAAGCTCACCCGCCTGGATTGAACGGTTTGACGATTTCCTCGTGCGGCCCTGCGCGCTGGCCGGTTCCTGAACGATTCGTCTGCGCCGAAGTTCATTACTTCGCTCCCCGGGAAGGCGACGCCATGATGACTGAACAACATGGGCAAGCCCGGTCTCTCAGCGGGCGAAGAAGTGACCGCATCCTGTGGCCCGTGCCCATTCGCGTGACGGCGACGGACCACCAGTCCGTTCCGTTTGTCGAGGAAGCGGTAACCGTAAGCATCAACATGCATGGCGCATGCATCAGCCTCACTCACACCCTGTTGCCCGGCGCGATCATACTGATCAAAAACCAGACCAATGGAATTGAAGAGGGATTTCGCGTGGTGCGCGGCGGGGAGCACGTATTTGGGGATCGGCGGGAGTGGCGCGTGGAGGCCACCCACCCCGACGGCAAGATTTGGGGCATTGAATTCAACCAACCCGCGGAAGAAGTCCAGCCCAAGGTTTTGATTGAGTGCGGATCATGCAACAATGTAGCCTACAGAGCATTGACCTCGACAGAGTACGGATTGCTCCTCTCCCTCGGCATGATTTCCCATTACTGCTCGCCCTGTGGACAAACCACCCGTTGGAAGCCGAAGGCTCAGGCTCCCGCCGACGACGGTTCCATGCCTAAGGCGAACCAGGCCCCCTCGGGCGCAACGACGCGGAAAGTCCGCCGCCTCGAATTGACGATGCGCGTCTATGTTCGCGACAGCAGCGGTGTGGTGGACGCCGTCCAGACCCTGGACGTATCGAAAGGCGGGCTCGCCTTTATCAGTTCGCGGGATTTTAAAATCGGCGACTCGGTCTTCATCGCCTTTCCGTTCGCGGACAACAAAAAAACCTCGGAAACGAAAGGCAAAGTCCTTTGGTCCGCCAAGACGCCCCTGGGGCGAACCCATGGAGTGAACTACGTCGAAACGGCGTAGGTGGACTCACTTCCTCGCCATTCGGAATCTTCTGGGAAGCAATTAATGGAATGCGAGCGTTGCAGGGACATTCGCTTCGTGATCGCGATGCCGGTCCGGCGCCGAATTTCCCTGGCTGGTTTCCATGTCAACTCTCTCGTGACGATAGTCCACGGTTAAAACATAATTCATCAGCGCTGGATATCCAAGAACTCCAACAAGTTCCACGCCGTAGTGGTAGTTCAAAATCGCCAGATCTACGGACACCACCTCTTTAGGATTGACGTCCTGGTCCGCAATAACAAAATGAACGTCGGAAGAAATAAGCTGCCCCGTTGCCACGCCCGTGCCCGTAGCGAGAGGTACCTCCGAAACATTGTGGGAGCTGAACAACGTGCGCCCAGCCTGGCGTGAAACGGCACTGCAAGAAGCCCCGGTATCCAAAACCAGATAGCCCTGTTGCGTTCCGTTCACGGTCGTCTTTACCAGCAGCAGGTGGTGCTTTGTAATTTCCGAAAGGGGCGTGGTCTCCCGGCCCTGGCCGCTCGGGTAGGGAATCAGTATCAGCTTTTTCCCTGGAAGGTTCAGGCGCAGGAGAAAGTCGGAGAACATGCTCAGGGGAATCACGCCATCGGCGCCTTCGACCACAGTGCCATCCACAAAAGTTACAGGATAGTTCCCGAAGGAAACGGGTCCGATTTCAATCCTCTCCGCTCGCGCCTTCCTCGCCCGCCTTTTTCCCACCCCTATCAAATCCAATTCTGATTCCATGGAGAGGCCTGCGGAGCGTGCTGACTTGGCCCCAATCACGATGGACTCGGCCCCGCTGTCGAGAACTAATCTCAAAGGCTTGCCGCCATTAATCCGCGTTTCAAGCAGGACTCCGGCGGCGCGGCTCGGCACAGGATAGAAGGCCCGTAGACTTAACTCATACTGTTGGTAAGGGCTTGCGAGATAAGGAGTTGGATGGAGGAGAGGAGCCGAACCCGGTTCGCTCGCTCGAGCGCCACCAAACACCACCAAAGCGGTGATCAAAAACAATCCTTTGGAATTGCGCCACATGACGTGAGCCCCAGATTACGCCCAAATTACAGCAATGTTACGCCAAGATTACAGCGGGAATCCATCCAATGCAACTCCTAAAAAATAAAGAAATTATCCATGGGCCCATCGGCGCAATCCCCTAGGAATGAAACCAGGTCCCAAGTTCCATCTGGCCGGAGTTGTAATTGTCTTGGCGGAAAATAATGGAAGGTACGAATGGAGTTAAATCCAAAATGAATATCGGAAAGAACGGCGAAACCACCACGATCGAGCGACTCATTCCAAACCGGATCGTTGCCGTTCCTCTCCGAAGGCTCGAAGATACAAATGAAAAACTCATCGTCCTCGGGCCATTGCATGCGGCAATTGATTATTCATGATTCAACAAAAAATTTTCCGGCCATTCATGATTTCACGCAACCTTCAAATCTATTTAACCTGAGCGACACATTCAAGGAATAGCATGACGCTCGAAATTCACAGAATTCTTTCCATCTCGATGGATCTGGATTTGCGGAACATGTACTCGTTTTTCAAAACTGCCTTCTTGTGCAGGGTGTAGTTCAATAATTTTTAAATTCTGAAGGAGAGTGCAATGCGATTCAAATCTCAACATCTACTTGTTCTGATGATATTCGGTCTGTGCGTGTCCCAGGCGATGGCCCAAATCAATCGCGCCAATCTTAATGGAACCGTGACGGACCCGAGTGGAGCCAGCATTCCCAACTCTCAAGTCGAGGTGGTGGCGCCCGACACGGGTTTCAAGAGGCAGACGACCACCGGCACCAGCGGCGTTTACAGCATCAGCAGTCTGCCCACGGGAACGTATGATCTTACGGTTTCCGGGGATGGATTCAAGACTTTCCAGGAGAAAGGGATCGAACTTTCCGTGGGCCAGACCCGCACCGTTGACGTGCAGCTTCAGGTGGGCGCTCCCACCACAAGGGTTGAGGTGCAAAGCGCCGTTGCGGCGCTCGATTCGAACAATGCTGAGATCGCGGGTGTCATTCAATCCCGGCAAGTGGAGGACATCCCCCTTAACGGGCGCGACTGGTCCCTACTGATGACGCTCTCTCCGGGCGCGGTCAACCTCGGCGCCGGCGGCCAAAGGGACCTGCGATTCGTGGGGCGAGGCATAGACGACAGCAATTACACCTACGATGGAATCGATGCCACGGGCGTCCAGGAACAGAGCCAAAAGGTGGGTGTGCGCCTGGCCATCTCACTGGAATCGATCGCCGAATTTCGCGTGAGTTCGTCGGTCTATACGGCGGATCAGGGCGGGTCAGCCGGCGCCATCGTCAGCATTGTATCGAAGACGGGGACAAACACGTTTCATGGCGGAGGTTTTGAGTTCCTGCGCAACGACGTCTTCGACGCGCGCTCGCCGTTTGATACGAACGTCCCGCCCTTCCGCTTGAACCAGTTCGGCGGCAGCATTGGCGGGCCCATCCAGAAAGACCGCACTTTTTTCTTCACCGATTACGAAGGTCTCCGTCAGCGCCTGGACACCACTGTGATCGGGTTTGTGCCGAACGCCGCGTTTCGGGCGAGCGTCACCAATCCCATTCTCCAACCATTCCTTGCCCAATGGCCCAAGGGGCAAATTCCCGTCGATTCCATAACCGACGAATTCATTTCACCTCAGAGTAACAACATCCGCGAAGATAGCGGGATGTTCCGTTTGGATCACATCTTCAGCGATAAAACCTCCATCTTCGCCCGGTTCAACATCGACGACGCCAACACGACCGCGCCATTGGACACCCTGGGCGGCATCGATAACCCACTGATTCGCCCATCCAATTATGTTGTCCAGTTGACCCACACCTTCTCGCCGACCATCATTAACGAGCTTCGAGGTGGAATCAACCGTTCTGCCTTGCACCACTACCAGAATGGGACCTGTCCCCCCTCGATTTCCGTCAACGGTCTGCCCGGCACCATCTGCGCGGACGTGAGCGGCCCTTTCGATAGTCCTAGTGACAGCCAACTCGATGAGGAAGTCGGCACCACGATTGATGGCTACGACGACCTGACCATCGTTCGAGGCAGGCATACCATCAAGATGGGGATCGGCGTGGAGCGCCATCGGCTGAACAATTCGGACGAAATTATCGGTAACGGGGATCTCTCCTACGACAGCACGGACGATTTCCTGAACAACGTTGTGGACAGCTATTCCTTTGTCGGCCCGCTAACCCTCGGCGGCGAACGGCGCACCTACATCATGCCCTACGTGCAGGACACGTTCAAAATACGGCCCAATCTCACCCTCAATTACGGATTGCGCTACGAGCATTACACCGTGCTGAAGGAGGCATTTGGCCGCCAGGCCGTGGTAAAGGTTTCGTGCGAAGGCTTTTGTCCGCAGGGCACACCCTTGTATTCTCCCTACTACAAGGACTTCGCACCGCGATTGGGATTGGCGTGGGTACCCGGGGGGGCCGCAGGGAAAACGGTCATCCGCGCGGGGTTCGGGATGTACTTTTCCCCCAACCAGATGGATGATTTTACCGACGGGCACGAGAGTACGGACCAACGGTTTGCAGTCTCGTCAGCCGATGTGCCGAACCTCGCGTGGCCGGTTCTTCCCGCTCTGCTTCCTTCCCCACTATACTCGCCTAAGGCTTGGGACCCGAACCGGCGGGACGGATACTTCGAGAACTGGGATTTCACGGTCGAGAGGATGCTCCCGGGTAATTTTATCGGCCAGATTGCCTACGACGGCAGCGAGGGGCATAGACTTTTCGGCAGATTACAGGCCAATCTCATCGATCCCTTAACGGGGCTGCGCCCCATACCCACGTTTGGCCAGTACGGCGAGAAAGCTAACATCGGCAACAGCAACTTCAATTCGCTTCAAGTATCCTTGAAGCGCCATCTCACCAATGGTTGGCTGTGGGGCACGCAGTACATGTGGTCGCACGGTTTGGCTGACCAGGGGTACGGCGCGGGTGACTCTACGACCAATGAAAACATGGCATGTCTCAAGTGTGACTATAGCAGCACGGACATTGACATTCGCCAATCCCTCTCGATCAATTCGGTCTACGAGCTTCCGTTTGGACAAGGCAAGCGTTTCTTAAACACTGGAGGCGTCGCCGGGAAAGTGCTGGGCGGCTGGCAACTTAGCGGGATTGCGTCGGCCATGAGCGGGCGCCCGATTGACATCACGATAGACCGGAAAGCCTCGGCCCTGCCCGACGGCAACAAGAAATCCCAAAGGCCGGACTTCGTCCCTGGCCAGTCACTTTACGCGTCCAACCAAAACATCAACAACTGGTTCAATCCCGCCGCCTTCGCGGAACCGGCCAAAGGCACGTGGGGGAACCTGGGACGCAACAATGCACGCGGCCCCGGGTATTATGAAATTGACACGGCGCTCCAGAAGGAGATGCCGGTTACCGAACGGCTGAAACTGGCGTTCCGCGCCGAGGCGTTCAACTTGTTTAACCATCCGATATACGGCGATCCGGATTCCAATGTCTCGGATGGCCCAGGAGAGTTCGGGGTCATCACCAGCCAACTGAACTCCGGCGCCACTGGCATTGGTACGTCGCGGCGCCTTCAGTTTATGCTGCGCCTGGAATTCTGAACTGTGAGCGCCTATCGAGAATGCCGAGATATAGTGACGACTTATTTTTGTAGCGCCGGACGGGGCCCCAAGCATGGGCGCCCCACCGGCGTTCTCGGTGCTGAAAACAGCGCCGCTAAAATAAACGCTCGTCACTATATTTTTTCATCGTCGGTAGGTCAGCGGTTTTGATGCAGCCCACCTCCAGGACTCTCGCCGCGGACATGTTTCATGCGCCGCACAACTAATAAGACCGTTGAAGTAGAATTCCCTTCCGGCGATGTGACGGAGGCGTGGGTATGAATCGATTTAGAAGTTTTCGCCGATTGATTTTCGTCGTGGCCGTCAGCCTTTTAGCTGGCATCGGCATTAAATCTGGCCCAACCCTGTTTGCGGCGCCGGCTGGCGGTCCGGATTTTCAGAGAAATGATAATGAGCTCTCCCACCCGCTGCGGATCATCGCCTACGGCGACATGCGCTTCACCGACCCCAACGAGATTTCGGCGACCAATCCCAAGGTGCGCCGTTGGCTGGTGGAACGCATTTCTACTGAATTTCCCGACGCCGTGCTGCTGAGTGGTGACGTGCCCTGGCGCGGCAGCGAGCCGGGAGATTACGACGTATACCGGAACGAGACCCGGATCTGGCGGGACATACACCTTCACATTTATCCCGCGCTCGGTAATCACGAATTCTCCGGCCACTCAACCGAGCAGCAATGCCTTGAAAATATGTGGAACGCCTTCCCGGAGCTCCGCGGACGGCGATGGTATTCCGTACAACTGGGAAGTTCCGTATATGTGCTTAACCTCGACAGCAATTCGTCCCTGTTGCCCGGCAGTGAGCAGATCCTTTGGATCAAGGGGCAGCTTGCCGATCTTCCCGCCACAGTCCGGTTTGTCTTCTTCAATCTCCATCATCCACCCGTTGTTGACGTGCAGCAGGATGGCGATGACAGCCATAACGGCCGCCCCAACGAACATGCTCTGGCTGAATTCCTGGCCCATGCGCCGGAGAAATCACGCGTGCGCTTCGTGGTGACGGCGGGGCACATCCACAACTACGAACGGTTCATGCAGGATGATATCGTCTATGTGGTATCGGGCGGCGGGGGAGCCAAGCCTCGTCCCATCATGCGGGGGCCCGCCGATCTTTACCAGGACACCGGATTCCCGAACTACCACTATTTGAGGCTTGTGCTGGATGGAGATAATTTGACAGGGACGATGATTCGTGTGGCGGATCCCGATGCCGCAACTCCCGCTTGGCAGGAAAAGGACCACTTCGAGATCAGCGCGGTGAAGGTCGCCGGGCCGCCCGTGAAAGCAAAATAAGATTGGCCTTCTCCCAGGGGAGAAGGTCGGGGCCCCAGGTTCTGCAATGGCGGCCGTCAGCCGACGGACGGATGAGGGGTTAGTGCTCACATTCGGGTTACATCCTCAGATTTCGACACTGAACAGGTTTTTATCAGGCGAAGAGCCAAACTAAATCACGACCAGTGCCGCCATTCCCTCCTCAAAACTGACCCATTCCGATCAATTCTCTGGCGTGACCACAGACACAAACATAGGTGACTCACATCACAGCATGGCTTTTGCTGCTTGGGGTAGCTTGGTCACCAAGGATAGGGAGTGGGAAGGACGGCTTGGTTGGGCTTGGGGTTTCAAACATGGAAATGGAACAAGACGTAACCCGGCGAGATTTCCTGAAGGCCGCAGCAGTGGTAACGGCAGCTTCCACATTGCCCGCCGTGGGCGCTCCCGCGATTATGGCCGATTCTTCTTCTGCTCCCGTGCGCTACGGGTTTATCGGAACCGGAAGCCGCGCCTTGGATCTGATGAAAGCACTCACCACCATCCCGGCGGGAAAGTGCGTGGCCACCTGCGATATTTATCCCGTCAATTTGAAGAAGGGCGTGGAAGCCATCGGAGGCAATCCCCGGACCTACGTAAATTACAAAGAGCTGCTCGATCAGAAAGATATCGACGCGGTGTTAATCGCGACCCCGCAAAATCTGCACGCGCAAATGTTGCTGGATGGATTGAACGCAGGGAAGCACGTCTTTGTGGAAAAGTGCATGGTCTTCAAGGAAGGCGAAGCCGAACCTGTCCGGCAGGCGGCGCAGGCGCATCCCAAGCAGGTCCTGCAAGTGGGCTTGCAGCGACGGTCGAGCCAGCTCTACCGCGTGGCCATGGAGATGATCCGCAAGGGCGCCCTCGGCAATCTCACCTTCTTCCGCGCCCAGTGGCACCGCAACAATAATTGGCGGCGGCCGGTGGTGGACGCGAAGCTCGAGCGGCAGATTAATTGGAGATTGTACCGCGAATATTCAGGAGGTCTGATGGCGGAACTCGGTTCCCATCAGATCGATGTCATCAACTGGGCTCTGGGCGCCGAGCCGGTATCCGTGATGGGCAATGGGGGCATCAATCACTGGAAAGACGGCCGGGAGACCAATGACAACGTGCAAGTAATTTTTGAATACCCCAAGGGGCAAAAATTACTCTATAGCTCCATCCTCTGCAACGCCCATTACGATTACAACGAACAAATCATGGGTGATGGCGGCACGCTTGTGATCACTATTGGCCACGGCATGTACTACCGGGAGAAAGTGGCAAAAGTCTCCAACGTTTCAGCCAAGGAAAATTGGTGGGCGGGGGCAACAGTAACCAAACAAGCCGCCCAGGAAGGGATGCCGATATTCGTCGACCAAAATAATCCGGATAGCGGTTTCATCGATCGCGAGCTCGGCTTTGCCAAGCGATGGCTGGCCTCCATCGGTATCTACAATGAGGAGGAGCCGCACGATCCCAATTGGTCCGAGCTTAACAATTTCTTTGCCAGCATTCGTGACGGAAAACCGGTGGCAGCGCCACTTGAAGTGGGACTGGCGGATGCGCTGGCGGTGGTTTACGCCAACCGTGCCATCGATACGGGCCAAAAAGTTTATTGGCCCGGACAAACCCAGGCGGCGTGACCTGGGCACAACACAAGCTCACCGGGGGCGGGCTCTCAGCCCGACGCGAACTTCCTCACTGCGTAACGGCCCGCCCTCTAATCCCCCCTTCGGGGATTTGGCCTTGGAAATCACGCAAAGATTTTGATGGACTCCAGTTTCATTCCAGGCGGAATGAAACTGTGATGGTTTGCACCATGCAACTCGAACCAGCTTTGACTCCTTCTTCAGACCTTCCGAACAATAACAATTCAACTTTCCGCTACCAGGACTCTCACGACGCCATGGGGACCACATTTGATTTGGCCGCCTACGGCGCCGATGGGGAGTTCCTTGCCGCCGTCTTTAATGAAGTCTTTGAGGAGATTGACCGCCTCGAGCAGCAGATGAGCAAGTTTCGCTACGAAAGCGAAATTTCCCACATCAACCGGAATGCCTCGCGCCACAGCATTATGGTGGAGCCGAAACTTTTTGGGCTGATTCAGTGTGCCCTCCGTGTCAGCGCACAAACTGATGGAGCCTTTGATATAACAATTGGCCCATTGATGAAGTCCTGGGGATTTTTTCGTCATCAAGGCCGCGTGCCTGGCGATGGCGAGATCGGCGAGATCCTCAAATCGACAGGGCATATGCATGTGAAGTCGGATTCCGCGGCCCGTACCGTGCGGTTTGATCATGAGCGGGTTGAACTTGACCTGGGCGCCCTCGCCAAAGGGTACGCCCTCGATCGCGCCGTGGAAATACTGCGCGGCTATTGCGTGACCAGCGCTCTGGTTTCAAGCGGCATGAGCAGCATCTATGCGCTTGGCTCGCCGCCCGGGGAGCGCGCATGGGAAATCAAGCTGCGCGATCCGTTTGACGCCGCCAAAGCCGCGGACGCCATTCTGCTGAAGAATTGCTCAATCTCAACTTCGGGAAATTACGTCAGGTTCTTCAAGCTTGACGGCAAAACGTACTCGCATATCATCAATCCCGCAACGGGCTGGCCCGCGGAAGGCATGCTCTCCACCGCCGTCGCCTCCGTGGACACCACAGAGAGCGAGGCCCTTTCCACTGCTCTTTACGTCCTAGGGCCAGAGCGTGCCGCGCAGATTCTGGCCGGGCGCCCAAACCTTTCCGTGGTGTATTACCAGCCGGGTGACAAGCCCGAAACATTCAAGCGCGTGGCGGCACGTTCGAGTTCATTCAATCTGCCGCCTGATGTGGTGGCGGAGATCAAATGGCCGTGGTACCGTAGTGTTTTCTAAAGAGATTTCGAAGGAGGGATAGCAATGGCAATAAATAATTTGACGAGGCGTGACTTTATGCGAAGAAGCGCCACAGGCGCGGCCGGCTTGGGTTACTTCTTGAATGGCAGGTGGATGCCGCTTGAGGCAGCGCCACCCCTGATGAAGCCCGCCAGCCCATCAGACCGGGTGAACATCGGATTTATCGGTGTTGGCATTCGCGGACACATTTTGACCAACGCGGCGATTGCCACCGGGCAAGCCAACCTGGTGGTGGCGTGTGACACCTACCAGGGCCATCTGGACCGCTCCAAAGAAACGACGGATGGAAAAATTGACACCTGCTTCTGCCAGTACAAGAGCGTGCTCGATCGCAAGGACATCGACGCTGTGGTCATCGCCACCCCCGACCATTGGCACCTGCCCATGGCGCTGGCGGCGCTCGACGCCGGCAAGGACGTTTACATTGAGAAGCCGATGACGCACCGCATTGAAGACGGTCCCAAAATCATTGCAGCCGCCCGGCGCCATAACCGCGTGGTACAAGTCGGCAGCCAGGGCCGGTCTTCGGCGCTGCAAAAAAAAGCGCGAGAAATCATTGCCTCCGGACAACTGGGCACGGTCACAAAAGTTGTGGCCTCTTACAACCGCAACAGCTCCACCGGGGCGTGGAACTATCCGATTCCGATGGACCTGAAGGACGGCGTGAATTTCAACTGGAAGGAATGGCTGGGCTCCGCGCCCTCACGCGAGTTCGACCCGGAGCGGGTCTTCCGCTATCGCAAGTATTGGGATTACAGCGGCGGCATCACTACTGACCTGTTTGTCCACCTCATCACCTCCATCCACTTCATCATGGACGTAAAGATGCCCCAAAGCGTGGTGGCGACGGGTGGCATTCTGGTTCGGAAAGACGGGCGCGAAGTTCCGGACACGCTGGACGCGTTGTTCGATTACGAAGGATTCCACGTGAACATGTCATCCACTTTCAACAACGCCAGCACGGCAGAACAAGGCATGCAATTCCTCGGCACAGAAGGCTCGCTGGTTCTCGGCGGCAACGCCTTGAGCCTCACGCCGGAAAAACATCATGAGGGTTATCAGTATTCCATCGATAGCTGGCCGAAAGAGATGCAGGAACAGTTCTGGAATATCGGCAGCCATCGCGACGAGGCCAAGCCTACTTCCAAGTGGGAAGCGTCCTCTATCGAAGACAAGACCGACGCCGTCCCCGTGCACATGGCGGAATTCTTTGATTGCGTTCGCACGCGCAAAGAATGTTCCGAAAACGCCCAGGTCGGCCACTACGCCGCTTCGGCGGGACACATGGTGAATATTTCCTACCGCTCGGGCAAGAAAGTATCGTGGGACGCCGCCAGCGGCAAGGCGATCGTCTGACCGTATTCTCCCGTAGGGGGACGGCTTGCCGTCCCCTTTTT
The DNA here is from genome assembly GCA_035308965.1 of Terriglobia bacterium. Classification (GTDB taxonomy): domain Bacteria; phylum Acidobacteriota; class Terriglobia; order UBA7540; family UBA7540; genus DASYXZ01. The sequence continues at coordinate 353,195 of DATGFN010000062.1, forward strand.
GTTCTTGCATACAACCAAAAAAAAGGGCGGGGCAAGCTCGCTAAAGCGGAGTCCGCCGAGGCGACCCCGCCCCCTACAAGGTAGCCCGCGAAATGTTTACGCTTTGGCCGATTTGCCCTGGAATCGGGGCGCGAACACTTCCGTCACAAACGTCTCAATGGAAGTTGGTGTGGTGTTCTCTTTGGAGCGCGGCTCCAGGGCCACCATGTATCCGGAATTGAGCGACTCCGCCATTTCCAGGAGCAGGGCAGCCATTTTGGGTGACATGCCCATTTGGGTTAGCGCCGGCTTCAATTGCTCGGCCGGCAGTTGCGAATAAGTGAGGTTGGGTTTCCCGATGGCTTTGCCGATCACCAGCGCTGCTTCCCGGTAATCAATGTCGCGCTGGCCCAGCAGCTCGCGGGAGTGCTTCCCGGTAAAATTCCCTTTCTTCAGAATTTCCGCCGCGGCGGCGCCAATGTCGCGGGTGGCAATCATCCCCACGCGCAGGTCCGGGCGCAGAGGTCCGCCTACCATGCCGAAGTTTTTTATGACATCCACTTGAGGAAGCAGGTTTTCCATAAAATAACCTGCCCGCAGGTAGACTGCGTTAAGGCCGGCAACCGCGTTCAGTTTCTGTTCCAGGTTATGCAGTCCAACCACAGGGCCTGTTTTTGCGGGTTTGTCAGCGCCGACGCTGCTTAAGACCACCGCGTGTGTAACGCGAGCCTGCCCGAGCGCCAGGGCCAGCGCATCAGTCGCTTTTTCCTGATAACCACGCGGGTCGGGAGAAGCCATGTCGGGCGGCACCATCGCATACACGGCCGTGGCGCCGCTGAAAGCTTTGGCGAGCGCCGCCGCATCGGTGATGTCGGCCACAAATGCTTCCGCGCCTTTCTGGACAAAACGCGCAAGCCGGCCGGCGTCCCGCCCAATCACTCGAACTTTTTCCTTCTGAGCCAGCAGCTTTTCCGCAACCACGCTGCCGGTATTTCCTGTCGCGCCTGTTATGGCAAACATGAGTACTACCTCCTTTAATTCTTATGCTTTATTGGATGCATCCGCGCGCGCCCGCGTGACTTGAAATCGAGTCCGCCGCGGGTTCCGGCGATTTGGGTCGAAAGCCTACTCCAGTTCCGATGGGGCCCTCCTTTCATGGCATAGGTCCCATAAGTTTCCTGCCACATGAAACCTATAACAAAACCAGTATCTTCGGAGCCTCAGGCAAAGACTTGTTGCAATGATTTGAGAGTCGAAGTCAAAACTGTAGCGCTGATTTTTCCCAATCGTTTGACCAGCCGAATCTTGTCCAGCGTTCGGAGTTGGTCCAGGAGAATCAGTCCGCGCTTTCCCTGGAATGTAACCGCGATGCGATAAGGCGCCAGAGCCATCTATTTGCAGCCCCAGCTCGCCACCGCTTACCCGCGAGTGATTGAAGTTTTCGAGTAGAGCCCAGCTCTGGACTTTTTAGCAGGGAGGCGGGAGCGGTTGGCCGGTTGGAGAGTTTTATCGGGCAGCCGCATAAAGTTCTCCGGTTGCAGCAAGCTTGCAACCGAAATATCTTCGTCGACGGCCTCCCAGTGAATCCCGACGCCTCCGCCGATGAGTTCCCAGCCCGCTCTTTGTCTCGCCGATGCCCGCACCAGCCGTGGGAACCACGCGAGAGGAACCGCCACCGTCCGACCGTCGGAAAAGACCACACTCAGTTCGTCGTCGGTACACGACACATCGACAGCAAGCGCCTCAGCTCTTTCGACCAAAGTACTCATGCCACTCCTCCAAGAAGAATTGTTGATACTCCTCAACTATGCGGCGGATTTCGGTCAATTCATGACCCCGAAAACCACGGTTTTCCGCCAGCGTAACCGGCTCCAGCCAGAATTTCGCATAACTGCCGGCGTGAGTAACATGGATATGTGCCGGCTCTCTTCCTTCGAGACTGTAAAAAAAGAATCGGTAACCGCGAACCCGCAAAAGCGCCGGCACAGAGTGAGTTTACCACTTTCTTGCGCTACTGATAAATTCCTTAGGAACTTCCCACAAACTGGTAATGCGCGCCTCGATGTTTGCCTGTGACGGCGCGCACCGCCGCGCGTGATAGTTCTCACAGCGGTAAATCCTCAATACCACCAACATGGATAGGTTGAGCGCGGTTCAAGATCCAATGGGCGGGTGTATCATAAACTGACTCACACGAGCAGCCGGGAGATGAAGTCATGTCCACGACCCCAATGAAGGAAAAAACGAAGGAAGCGCGTCGCCCCAGGGTCAGGCCGCTGGACGTTTTCTTTTCTCCGCAATCGGTGGCAGTGATTGGCGCCACGGAAACCCCCGGAAGCGTGGGCCGTACGATACTCTGGAACTTGGTTCAAACCCCTTTTGGCGGCACGGTTTTTCCCATCAACCCCAAGCGCAACAGTGTTCTTGGAATCAAGGCTTACCCGAGCGTTGCCGACGTGCCGGAGAGAATCGATCTGGCCGTGGTAGTGGTCCCCGCGCCCGCCGTGCCCGGTGTGATTCGCCAGTGCGCGGACTTGGGCGTGCCGAGCGCCATCATTATTTCCGCCGGGTTCAAGGAGAGCGGCGCGTCGGGTGTTGAACTCGAACGCCAGGTGATGGTGGAAGCCGCGCGCAGCGGCATGAGGATTATCGGCCCCAACTGCCTGGGCGTGATGGCGCCGCGCACGGGCCTGAACGCCACCTTCGCCAGCGCCATGGCGCGTCCGGGCAATGTGGGTTTTATCAGCCAGAGCGGCGCCTTGTGCACGGCAGTGCTGGATTGGAGCCTGGGCGAAAACGTGGGGTTCAGCGCTTTCGTCTCCATCGGCTCCATGCTCGACGTCGATTGGGGCGACCTCATCGATTATCTCGGCGATGACGCCCACACGCGCAGCATCGTCATCTACATGGAATCGATTGGCAACGCGCGATCTTTCCTTTCCGCCGCGCGTGAAGTGGCGCTCACCAAGCCCATCATCATCCTCAAGGCGGGACGTACGGACGCTGCCGCCAAAGCCGCGGCATCTCACACCGGAGCGCTGGCGGGCAGCGATGACGTCCTGAACGCTGCCTTCCGTCGTTGCGGCGTACTGCGGGTGGATACCATCGGCGATTTGTTTCACATGGCGGACATTCTGGCCAAGCAGCCTCGGCCCAAGGGCCCGCGCCTGACCATTTTGACCAACGCCGGCGGGCCGGGAGTGCTCGCCGCCGACGCGCTCATCCTGAATGGCGGCGAGTTGGCGGAAATCTCCGGCGAGACAATGGAGCAATTGAACAAACTCCTTCCCGCCCATTGGAGCCACAACAATCCGGTGGACATTCTGGGCGACGCCGGCCCCGATCGCTATGCCAAGGCCGTGGAGATTGTGGCCCACGATCCGGCCAGCGACGGCTTGCTGGTGGTCCTCACGCCGCAGGGCATGACGGACCCCACCCAGACCGCGGAACATTTGCGCCCTTACGCCAAGATCGACAGCAAGCCCGTGCTGGCAAGCTGGATGGGCGGGCCGGAAGTGGCGGCGGGCGAGGCCATCTTGAACCGCGCCAACATTCCCGTCTTCGCTTTTCCTGACGCCGCCGCGCGCGCGTTCGAGTACATGTGGCAGTACAGTTACAACCTGCGCGGGATTTATGAAACGCCGTCACAAGTCGCGGCCCCGGAAGAAGTCCGCCCCAACCTCGACTGCGCCACAGAAATCATCCAGGGAGCGCACAAGACCGGGAGAGTGAACCTCACTGAAGTCGAATCCAAGCGGCTGCTTTCCGCCTACAACATTTCGACCGTCCCCACCCGTCCCGCCAAAACCGAGGACAAGGCGGTGGAGTTGGCACAGGAATTGGGCTACCCGGTGGTAGTGAAGCTTCACTCGGAAACTATTCTGCACAAAACCGACGTGAATGGAGTGCATCTGAATCTCGGCGATGAACAGGCGGTCCGCCGCGCCTTTCGCCTGATTGAAAGCTCGGTGAACGAAAAGACGGGCCCGGGAAATTTCCTGGGCGTCAGTGTGCAGTCCATGGTGAAAGTTTCGGGCTGCGAGATTATTCTCGGCAGCAGTTATGACCCGCAGTTTGGTCCCGTACTGCTCTTCGGCTCCGGCGGTCAATTGGTGGAGGTTTACAAGGACCGCGCCCTGGCGCTGCCGCCGCTCAACAGCACGCTCGCCAGGCGCATGATGGAGCAGACAAAAATCTATGCCGCCCTGCGCGGCGTACGCGGACGCAAGCCGATCAACCTGGATGCCCTCGCGGAACTGATGGTCCGCTTCAGCCACCTGGTGGTGGAGCAACCCCGGATCAAAGAAATCGACATCAACCCGTTGCTGGTTTCGCCGGACCAGTTGCTGGCGCTCGACGCGCGCGTGGTGTTGCACCCGGCCTCGATGGAGGACGCGCGGCTGCCCAAGCCCGCCATCCGGCCTTATCCCAATCAATACGTCTCACCCTGGAAGCTGAAGGATGGAACGGAGGTAACGCTGCGTCCCATCCGTCCCGAGGACGAACCCCTGCTGGTCCGCTTCCATCAGTCGCTCTCCGAGCGCACCGTGTATTTCCGCTATTTCGGCGCGCTGCAACTGAGCCAACGCATCGCGCACGAGCGGCTTACGCGAATATGTTTTACCGACTACGACCGCCAGATTGCTCTGGTGGCGGACCGCAAAGATCCGCAGACCGGGGCCCACGATATCCTGGCCGTCGGACGCCTCACCAAGCATCACACCGCGCCCTCGGCGGAGTTTGCCGTGATCGTGGCGGATAAGTATCAGCACTTGGGATTGGGAACAGAATTAATGCAGCGCATGATTCAGGTGGGGCGCGACGAGAAACTGAAACGAATGCTGGGCTACACTCTCTCGGAAAACATCGAAATGCAACGGCTGCTCACCCGGCTCGGATTTGTGCTCGATCGCGAGCCCAATGACCCGGCCGTGCGCGCCACCATTGAACTCTGATGTAGCCTACTTGAGCAGACCTCGCGTCCTGAACCACAGAGCCAGCAGCTCCGGCCAATGGGATAGCGCCGGATCGCTTTTGGCCAGACCCACGCCGTGCTTCCCTTGCTCAAATATGTGCATCTCCGCCGGCACATGACTTTCTCGCAGTGCCTCATAAAACAGCACACTGTTTTCAATCGGAACGCCATCATCGGCGGTGGTGTGAAACAAGAAAGTCGGCGGCGTCTCCGGAGTTACCTGAAGTTCGTTCGATAGCAAGCGAACCAGTTGCGGATCGGGGTTCTCTCCCAAAAGGTTGAGCATGGACCCTTTGTGAACGTAGGGCGTGGTGAACGAAATCACCGGGTAAGCAAGCACCATGAAATCCGGCCGGGAACCGATGCGGTCAATGGGATCGGAGGCGTTGGGATTTCCGCCGTCAAAATGGGTGCCTACGGTGGAGGCGAGATGTCCGCCGGCGGAAAAACCCCAGATGCCAATTCGGTCGGGAGTAATTCCATAATCAGGGGCGTGTAAGCGGACAAAGCGCATGGCGCGCAATCCGTCATCCATCTCCACCGGATGATGGTAGCGCGGGCCCAGGCGATATTTCAGCACGAAAGCGGCCGCGCCCAATCCATTCAGCCATTCCGCCACTTGCTTGCCTTCGTGGTCCATGGCCAGATTGTGGTAACCACCGCCCGGGCATACCACCACGCCGAAGCCCGCGGCCTTCGCCCATTCGGGAAGAAATACTGTGAGCATGGGGCGATCCTCTTCCGCATTCCCCAGCGCGCCCGGCGCCCCGCCCGGCCAAAGCAATTCGACTTTTTGCGGTCCCGCGGCGTCAACTCCCTGGCCCATGAAAGTAACCGGCAACATCAGTATGCCCGCGGCTGCAAAACACATCCCATGCCTCAATATTCGAACATGTTCTGCCCTTCTCATGGATTCCTTTTACGGCGATAAAGTTTGAATCGAACGGCAAGTCAAACCCGGCAGGCACAAAAAAATGTCCAAAACCGATTCTTGGAGCAATTCCGCGAATTAAGTTATGCCGCCGCTGGTAGATTGTCAAGGTTTGCGCCATCTGCACGGGCGTCACTGAGAAAACTCCCGTAGCCTGACTGCCCGCCTGGCGAAGTCAACGGGACACGATCATGAATAATCTCGTCGTCCTCTTGATAACCGGCTTATGACACTTCAGGAACTGTCACAAAGTCTAGTTGACGGATGTTAAACAAAGGCGGAAAATGCGCCAGTTACTTTTGCTGCACTCCAGGCTTGTCCGAGGAATGGCCTGCCCCAGTGGGCCGAAGACAGGCAATCAATCCGGGAGGGGAAAGCCGATGCGTCGAGAGTTTGTTTTTACCTTATTCACTTTCCAAATAATGACGGCATGCACCGGGCCAGGGGATTTGAAGGCCCAGCAGTGGCCCGATATTTCCAAAGCCGATTGGGCGCTCACAGACGATCCAGCCAACCCGGGAGCGTCAGCCATCATCCTCTACCGCGAAACAGACAATGACGATGGCAATTCCCTCATCAAAAACTTTTACCGAATAAAGGTTCTGAAGGACGACGGGAAAAAATATGCGGACATCGAGATTCCGTTCGAAAAAGGGAATACGCGCATCGAGACGCTCAGCGGTCGCACCCTCCATCCCGACGGACGTGTGATGGATTTTGATGGCACGACTTACGACAAAGAGGTGGTGAAAGCACGCGGGGTAAGCTTTTTGGCCAGGACCTTCACCCTGCCCGACGTGCAAACGGGCAGCATTATTGAGTACAGCTATACCGTCCGTTGGGAGAAGCTCGATCCTGCGATCCTGAGCAACCCCGACGTGGCCTATTACTTCTCCAAGCTCAACCCCGGGCTCGCAGCACAATGGACCATTCAGGATGAGTTGTTTGCCCAGAGGGTTCACTTCTCTTTCAAACCCTACCATAACTTCGGACTTAGTTGGACTTGGTCAAATCTACCTGCCAACACCAAGCCCACCTTTGAAAATGGTGAGGTCGATTACGATGCCACAAATGTTCCCGGATTCCAGGCCGAGGATTACATTCCGCCGGAATCGTTTTTGAAAGGCCGGGTGGAGTTCTTCTATATCTTCAAGCGGGCGCCGAATGACGCAAAGGACGCAAATTGGTACTGGAAACAGATGGGAGACGGGCGCGCGCAAACGGAGGAGAAGTTTATTGGCAAAGATAAAGCTTTCTCCAAGGAAGTCAATGCGCTGGTGAGCGAATCGGATTCCGGCCAAGCCAAACTGCGGAAGATTTACGCCCGCGTTCAGCAAATCCGCAACCTTAGCTTTGAACCTGAAAAAACCGTGAAGGAGGAAAAACGCCAGAATATCCGCGAAAATAACAGCGCCTCCGATGTGCTCAAGCACGGATTCGGGCGGGGTGATGAAATCAACGACGTCTTCGTAGGCATGGCGCGCGCTGCAGGGTTCGACGCTGCCATGGTTTACGTAGTCCCGCGGGACAAGCGGTTTTTTAATCGCAATCTTCTCGACTGGTCCCAGCTTTCCTCGAATATCGCAGTCGTGCACATCGACGGCAAGGATGAGTTTTTTGATCCAGCCACTCGTTTTTGTCCCTATGGCCTTTTGCCCTGGGAAGAGGACAACACGCGCGGAATCCGCCTGGATAAAGATGGGTCCACTCAGATCCAAGTACCCGCATCGCCGAGCTCGAACACCGTGATTTCGCGCAAAGCGAACCTGGAGATTACCGACGATGGAGGCGCAAAAGGGACTTTCGAGCTTTCGTTCACGGGCCAGGACGCGCTACAACGCCGGCTCGCCAATCGCGATATTGACGATGCCGGACGGCGCAAGAGTCTGGAGGACGAAATCAAACAATGGTTCCCTTCGGGCTCAACGGTGACGCTTAACGAAGTGACCGGTTGGGACAACGGAAACCAATCCCTGACGGTGAAGTTCAGCTTGCAGACAGAAGGGGCGATGGCACTGGGAGTCACCCGGCTTCTTTACCAGGCCTTTCCATTTCCAGGCGAGGTCAAATACTTCCTTCAAAGCGCGCGGCGGACCCAGCCTGTTTACATCACCTACCCATTCGAGCAAATGGATGACATGACTTTGCAGCTTCCCAAGTCAATGCGCGTGGAAAGTGTTCCGGACCCCAAGACTACCAACACGCCGTTCGGCAGTTACACGTTGACAATCGAAAACAAGGGCACTCTGGTGCACATCCAGCGCCACTTCACTATGCAGGAAGGGCTGGTTCCGCCCCAATACTATTCCCAATTGCGCGGATTCTTAACTACCGTGAGGCAAGCCGATGAAAATCAAATGGTGTTTAAATCCACTCCACCCTCAAACGCGGGTGGAGGACGATAACCCCAGCGACAATATTTCCCGCTGGAAAGTGCCGGACTTGCCGATGCCTTCCGGGCAAACCTGCCGGGAAAGGGGTGCCATGCGGCTAGTCATGGTGTTGGCTCTGATGACGGCGTGCGGCGCCCTCGCCTCCGGCAGCACCCCGGACTGGCTCCGCTCGGCGGCGCAGGCGGCGTTGCCAAAGTACCCAGAAGACACCAAGGCCGTCATTCTCTTCAGCCAGCAGGTTACCACCGTTACCAACGACGGCGACATCAAGACACATTATCGCGAAGCGGTCAAAATCCTGCGCCCACAGGGACGGGATTTGGGCTACGTGGCCGTCCCTTTTGACAAAGATACGCGCCTAACCTATCTCAAAGGGTGGTGCATTCCGCAAAGTGGCAAGGACTACGAAGTGAAGGAAAAAGACGCACTCGAAACCGGATACACCGCGGACATGCTCTATGACGACGCCAAGACCAAGGTGATCAAAATCCCCGCCTCCGAGCCGGGCAGTGTGATTGGCTACGAATACGAACGTAGGCGAAGGCCATTCATGTTGCAGGACACATGGGAATTTCAGGCGAAATTACCCGTCCACCTGGCTCGTTTTGAATTACACCTGCCGCCCAATTGGGAGTTCGATTCTTTTTGGCTGAATCACGCTGCCCAGAAACCGTCTGCCATCGGCAATGGCGTCTGGGAGTGGCAGTTGGAAGACGTCCCCGCCATTCAAGATGAGCTCAACATGCCTGCCTGGCGTGGATTGGCGGGCCGCCTTGGAATCTCCTATTTTGCGCCCAATGGCGCCAGTGGAGAGCAAAGGGCGGCAAGCTGGCAGGACGTGGGGCGCTGGTACGCGCACCTATCGGCGGAAAGCCGACAGCCCTCGCCCGAGATTACGCAAAAAGTGTCGGAGCTCACCGCACAAGCCAAAACGCCACTGGAAAAGATCCACGCCCTCGCAACCTTCGTGCAGCGTGACATCCGCTACGTGGCGATTGAAATCGGGATCGGCGGTTTTCGCCCGCATCAGGCGCAGGATATTTTCTCCAATCACTATGGAGATTGCAAAGACAAGGCCACCTTGCTCGGCACCATGCTGAAGCAGGCTGGGATTTCCTCATATTATGTGCTCATCAACGTGGAACGCGGGATTGTCACACCCGATTTCCCCACGGCGGAAGAGTTTAACCATGTCATTCTGGCCATCCAAATTCCGCCTGAGACTGACGCCGCCGGGCTTTATGGCGTCACCACCGACCCAAAGCTTGGGTGCCTGCTCTTTTTTGATCCGAGTGACCCGTACACCCCCCTTGGGTATTTGCCCCCGGCATTGGAGGCCAACTACGGATTGCTGGTCACGGACGACGGCGGCCAATTGGTCAAGCTCCCGCTGCTGCCCCCATCTTTGAACCGATTGTTTCGCTCCGCCAAACTACTGCTGGGCGCTGACGGCAACCTGTTCGGCGACGTCACCGAAATCCGCTGGGGTGCTCAGGCGGATATCTTTCGCGGCCGTTTGCTGAGCTTGCCCGATGCGCAGCGCCGCAAAGCTACTGAAGACTTCCTCTCCAGCTTTATGGGAGGGTTCACCTTGTTGAGTTATAAGGTGGATGGCCTGGAAAACCTGGACTCGAACACGGTCCTTTTATATCGCCTTTCAGCCGACGCCTACGCGCAAACAGCGGGAGATTTGCTGCTGGTCAGGCCGCGCGTTCTTGGATCGAAGGAAGAGATGTCGTTTGACAATAAAGACCGCCAGTACCCCATCGCGTTTGCTGCTCCGACACTGCAAAGCGACGTCGTGGACATTCAGATCCCCAATGGTTACCAGCTTGACGGACTCCCCGGACCGGTCAACTTGGACACCGGCGTGGCGTCATATAAAAGCAAGGTCGAGCTGAATGGTGACACCTTGCATTACACCCGAGTCTATGAGGTAAAGGATGTGCTTGTCCCCAAGGACCGCCTGGCGGCGTTGAAAAATTTCTATCACCAGATTGCTGTCAATGAGAATATGAGCGCCATCCTGAAGAAGAAACCGCAGCCCTAGCCCGGCGATGACTGCTCATATGTTTGACCTTTACTGGACGGCACGCCGGACCAACGGATGGACCCGTGAAATCAATAGGCGGGCTTGCGAATTATCCCCGAAGTGCTTACCTTAAGCCATCTCGTGCGTCATACTAAATGAAGGACGGTACGAGCATCTCCGTGATGGATGGCTGCTTGACGCTAGCCGGCAACATTCCCGCTCAGAGCTCAACCCTGACGGGAGAAAACGAAAGCGCTCTCATCCGACGGGCGCAAAGCGGCGATCGTGCCGCTTTTGACGCACTCGTCCGCCTTTATGACCAGCACGTCCTGCGGCTGGTCCTGAAAGTGGTGCAATCGCAGGAAGAAGCCCGCGACTTGTACCAGGAAGCCTTCTTGAAGATCTACCGGTCCCTGTCGCGCTTCCGCTTCGAGTCGCAGTTTTCCACCTGGCTTTATCGTGTGGTGATGAATGTTTGCTTCGATTACCTTCGTCGACAGAAATCCCGAGAAGAAGTTCAGGCTCCGGAGTCCGAAGAAGGCGAGACTGACTTTTTTCACACCATCGCAGACAGCCAGCCCGGGCGCGATCCCGAAAAATCACTGCGCGCGGGAGAGATCAGGCGGCGCGTGGAGAGCGCGCTCCGACGCTTGGGCCCACGGGAGCGCATGGTCTTTGAGCTGCGGCATTTCCAGGGCCTGCGCTTGCGGGCCATCGGCGAGCTCTGCGGGACCAGTGAAGAGACGGCCAAGAATTCATTGTTCCGCGCCACGCAGAAATTGCGGCTCGAACTTGGAGATCTGGTTTAACGGTGAAGTGAAAGCGCGGACGCGACGAATGAAGGCTGCCATAAAAGAAATTGGAGCATGACTATGAACTGCATGGAGATTGACGAGAACCTGGCACTTTACCTTTACCAGGAACTGCCCGCCGAACGACGGCAGGAGTTTGAAGCTCACCTCTCGGGGTGCGAAGATTGCCGCACCCATCTTGAGGATACGCGCCGCTTGCACACCGTCCTGGGCGGGCGGGTTTCGCCCGAACCCTCGCCGGAATTACTTGTGCTTTGCCGGACCGCCCTCGATGAAGCGTTGGACCGGGAGCTTGCCGGCCTCAGTTGGAAGAGTCTTTGGGCGCAATGGACCGGAAGCCTGGGCTCAATGTCCCGCGTCCCAATAGCCGCCGGACTCACATTGGTGGTGCTCGGGTTCAGTCTGGGTTGGACGCTTCGCACCCGGGCTCCCGGAGTTAGTCCCATCACCAGCAATCAATCCCTGGGATCACTCGGCGATTCTGACATGTCGAATCTAAGGATCAACAATATCAGCCAGGTTTCGCCCAGCGCCAAGACGGGCGATGTGCGCATCACCGTGAATGCCGAGCGCCAGATGACGCTGGAGGGTTCGCTCGACGACCCGCACATCCGGCAGGTGCTGATTGACGCGGTAACGGGCTACGACAATCCCGGCATTCGCCACGACAGCATGGAAGTGTTGCGCCGGCATGCCAACAATCCCAATGTTCGGACGGCATTGCTTTACGCGTTTCAAAATGATCCCAACCCCGGCGTGCGGCTGGACGCGCTGCAAACCGTCCAGGGCATGGATTGGAGCCCGGAAATCCAACAAGCGCTCCTGACTTCCCTGGACCATGAAAGGAATCAGGGCGTGCGCGTAGCCGCCATCGATGTCCTGACCGACCATGCGGATTTGGCAGCCCTGCCCGCGCTTCATAAGTTGGCATCCGATGACCCCAATCGTTATGTGCGCATGAAGTCGGTTAGCGCCATCCGCAAACTGCAAGGGGACTAAGGCAAGGGTGGAGGGTCCGTATAATTCTTTGCAGCGGCGGTCTCTGGCCGCCGTCTTTTGATTCAGTAGGTTCGGGCGGTCAGAGACCGCCGCTACAAAGAACTGACCCACTACTAAGGCAAGGAGAGACAAGGTGCGATTACGTTTTCTGTTATTTCTGGGAGTGGCAGCGGCGCTTTGCCGACCGCTGCCGGCCGCGGATCAGGCCTATGTAAAGCGGGGCGAGCCCCATCGCGAGGGCCGCGCCTGGGTGGAGCGCGCGGATTGCGGCGGCGCTGTGCGGGAAGGGGCGAAGTTGGTGCTGCGCGCCGACTTTGGGTCCGTCGCCGTCCGGCCAGGACCGAGTGACCGGGTGGAGTGCCACATGCTCCTGCGGGTTTTCAGGCCCTCGGAGGATGAAGCACTGCGCGTTTTCCGCCGGGTCGAATTGAGCGTGCGCACGTTTGAGGGTGGCGGTCTTTACGTGGTGGAAAGGGCTCCCATGGAACACCAGCGCAACGTCTGGACGTCCATCCAATTTGATTTCACCGTTCCCCAACGATTCAATCTGGACCTCGAAACCAAAGGGGGCGACGTTTCGGTAGGCAACCTTGATGGTGATCTGCGCGCCACCACAGCCGGCGGGGGTATCCAGACCGGGGACATCACCGGCCTGGTGCGCGTTGGCACCGCGGGGGGAGATATCAACCTGGGGAACGTGGGCAGGCACTTGGTGGCTCAAACAGCGGGCGGATCGATCCAGGCCAAGAACATCAATGGCGATGCCACGCTCGAAACCAGCGGCGGACAAATTACCTCGGGACTAATTCAGGGCTCAGTGCGCGCCGAAACTTCCGGCGGGGATATTGTGCTTCGCGGCGCCACCGGCCCCGTCACCGCTGAGACTGCGGGTGGACAGATTCAGATCGGGCAGTGCGGTGCGAGCATCCGGGCGGAAACGCGCGGAGGCAGCATCCGGCTACAGGGCGCAAGAGGCGGCGTAGTGGTGGAAACCGCGGGGGGAAGCATCGACCTTTTTCAAATGCAAAGCGAGGTTCGCGCCATGACGGCCGCGGGCCGCATCCTGGCAGAACTGGACGGCAACCGGGATACGTTTGCCGCCTCACACCTGGAAACTTCCGTGGGCGACGTTCAGGTGTTTGTTCCCCCCGACTTGCCCATCAATATTGACGCGCTCATCGAAGAGTCAATGGGCCACAAATTTGTTTCTGATTTTCCTCTCCATTTATCCAGTGAGGGTGATGATTTTCACCATGGCCCCCAGCGCGCGGAGTGCACGTTGAACGGCGGCGGCAAAGTCCTCCGCATTCGAACCGTGATCGGTAACATCGAGATTCACAAGATCGATCCAAAAATGTTTGACCAGATCAAGCAGCGCCAGGAAGCTTTTTGGAAGCGATGGGAGGAACAGCAGCAGGAGCAAAGGGTGAAATGCTGCACCCAGGACAAGAAAGAAGATCAGTAGTTTGCGGGAGAAATCCCACAGTCCGGCTACTTCCGGCTGAATTCATCGAATGGGAGAATAACCATGAAACGAAAAATGACTTTAGGTTTGCTGTGCGCCCTTGCTCTTTTAGTGGCCTGCGGAGGCGCCCTCTCTGCCCAGAGGACCAGGGTGCAGGTGGGGCCGGAAACCAGGACAACCGTGTGGAATTGGGACGGGGGTGGCGCGCGCCTGGGGGTAAGGCTCGAGGACGTGAATGCCGAAAAAATGAAGGATCTGAAACTTTCTAGCGAGGGCGGGGCCGTGGTGACCGAAGTGGAAGAAGACAGCGCCGCCGCCAAGGCAGGTTTGAAGTCTAACGACGTCATCATGGATTTCGACGGCGAGCGGGTGCGAAGCACAGCCCAACTGCGCCGGATGGTTCAGGAAACGCCGGCCGGCCGGACCGTGGCGGTCAAAATCAGCCGCGCTGGAGGCGCCCAGACTCTGCATGTGAAATTAGAAGAAGGTAATTTCGGGGGGAATATGCGCGAGTTTGCATTCCCGCAAGTTGAAGTCCCCGAAATTCACATGCCCGAAATGAATTTTGACTTCTTCAACGGCGCGCCACGACTTGGCGTCTCCGCCGATGATCTCACCAAACAATTGGCGGAAAATCTAGGTGTCGCGCAAGGCAGTGGAGTGCTGGTTCTTGAAGTGACGCCCGGCAGTCCGGCTGAAAAAGCGGGCTTGAAAGCGGGTGACTGTATCACCAAAGTCGGAGACGAAAAAGTCGAGTCGGTTTCCGACTTGCATCGCGCTCTGGGCCGCAACTCCGGCTCCGATGAAAAGCGGGATGTGGCCGTAACCATCGTGCGCGACCACCACGAGCAGACCCTGACCGTCCAAGTGGAAGCGTCGCACCGCCGCATAATGACCACGCCGCGGCGGACTACGTAAGGATTAGGTAGTTTAACTTTTAGAGCTGCTTGCAACCCACCTGCACTCGGCCGCGGAGCTTTTAATCAACTGCGGCCGAGCCAGGATCTTTCCAAATCAGCCTCAATTATCTTCGGGAATTCGGCCGCCCCAGATTGGTGTTGAAATCTAACTACAATGTAAGTACATTAGTACGGGGTGGCCGTACTGCGCTTTGAGTGGGACACCAGGAAAGAATCTGCGAACAAGCACAAGCACGGTATTTCGTTCGAGGAGGCGCAAACGGTTTTTCTCGACGAACAAGCGCTCCTGGTCGCCGATCCAGACCATTCCGAGGACGAAGAGCGATTCATCCTTCTCGGGCTGAGCCGCGCGTTGCGCACATTGGTAGTGTGCCATTGCTATCGGGGGGACGAGGACACGATTCGACTCATCTCGGCCAGGCGGGCTAACCCGGTTGAGCGCAGGTTGTACGACAAAAGGTGGACAATATGAGGAAACATTATGACTTCTCCAAAGCCAAACGGAATCCATACGCCCGGCGTCTGAAAAAGCAAGTGACAATACGCCTTGACCAGGACACAATCGCATACTTCCGCCGCATGGCCGAAGAAACGGGCATTCGCTACCAAACTTTGATTAACCTTTACCTGCGGCAGTGTGCGTCAAGCAGAAAGGAACTCTCGAGCGCCTTGGCGGCTCTGATTCGGCGCCCCGCCTGAATTGGGTCCCAGGCTAAATAAAAATGACGTATTGACAGTTTGGATTTCCCTCAGTAATATTATTTTTCAACTTATGAACCGCACACTGGCACATCATCATCACCATTTTAGCTCGCGGGTGGCGTGTCAGTGGGCGTCTGCGTAGAACGCAGACAACGCAAAAAGATTCAACGGCCCGCTGATACGAAAATCGGCGGGCTTTTTTGTTTTTGCCGCCGGCCTGCCCGAAGTTTGGTGCTGGTTTCATTTGCTGGGTGTGGGCGCTCCGAGGTGCAGTCATTCCCGCGAAGGCGGGAATCCAGTCCGCCTACAAAACATTGCCAATGGCTTGCGCATTGGATTCCCGCCTTCGCGGGAATGACTGGGAGTGGCGAAAGGGAGGAAAGGATTCCATGGAACTGAAATTCGAGAACGAACTTATTCCCGCCATCGTTCAGGACCGCCACAGCGGCAAAGTTCTGATGCTCGGATATATGAACCGCGCCGCCATTGAACAGACTCAAAGCACGGGCTGGGTGACTTTTTTCAGCCGCAGCCGCCAGAAGCTCTGGGTGAAGGGAGAAACCTCCGGTCACCGGTTGCAAGCGCGCGAGCTTCGCGTGGATTGTGACGGCGACGCCCTGCTCATTGAGGCCGAGCTCACCGGACCCGGGTGCTGTCACAAGGGCTACAAATCCTGCTTCTTCCGCAAAGTGACGCCGCAAGGGGAAGAGATCGTCGCCGAGCGCGAGTTCGATCCTTCCGAAGTTTACGGCCAGTCAGGAAAGGAGAGCCGATCATGACCTTGAAATTGGGAATCCCCAAGGGAAGTCTTCAGGAAGCGTCGTTGCAGCTTTTTCGCCGTGCCGGATATGAAATCACGGTGAACCCGCGCTCCTATTTTCCCTCCATCGATGACGAATCCATTTCCTGCATGTTGATTCGCGCCCAGGAAATGGCGCGCTACGTCGAAGACGGAATCCTGGACGCGGGCCTGACGGGCAAGGATTGGATTATGGAGAATGAAGCCAACGTGTACGATGTGGCCGACCTTATTTACTCCAAGCAGACTTTTGGAAAAGTCCGCTGGGTCCTGGCGGTGCCGGAAAAATCTCCTTTCCAAAGCGTCCGGGACCTTCAAGGAAAAATTGTGGCCACCGAATTAGTGAAGGTGACCGAGCGTTACCTGGCCGCCAACGGCGTGAAGGCCAAAGTGGAATTTTCCTGGGGCGCGACGGAAGTGAAGCCGCCCGTGCTGGCGGACGCCATCGTGGAGGTCACGGAAACCGGCTCTTCTCTTCGCGCCAACGGCCTTCGCATTGTGGAAACCGTGCTGGAGTCGAACACCAAGTTCATCGCCAATCACGAGGCCTGGAAAGACACCGAAAAGCGCGAAAAAATGGAGACCCTGGTGATGCTGCTGCGCGGCGCCATCGAGGCTTCGGGCAAAGTAGGCTTGATGCTGAATGTGAAACGCTCGGACCTGGACGCCGTGCTCTCCGTGATGCCCGCGCTCAAGCGTCCCACAGTTTCCAATTTGAGTGACCCTGACTGGGTGGCGGTCAGCACCGTGATCGAAGAAAAAACGGTGCGTGAATTGATTCCCCGCTTGAAAGCCGCCAACGCCCAGGGCATTGTGGAATATCCGCTGAACAAAATTGTGATGTAAATGATGAAAATCATTCAAAGCAAAGACCGCGTCGCGATGAGCCGTTTAATGAAGGCGAGAGACGTTCGCCTGGAAAACGCCGAGCCCGTCGCCCGCCGAATTGTGCAAGACGTCAAACGCAACGGCGATCGCGCCCTGATTCGCTACGCCAAGCAGTTCGACGAAACGGATCTTTTGAAGGAAGGGTTTACTGTCAGCCGAAGGGAAATTCGGCAAGCTTACCGGAATGTGCCACAGGATTTCATTCGCGCGGTGCGGCTGGCTGAGCGCAATATCCGCGCGGTCGCCCGCCTCCAATTGCCGCGCCCTTGGCAAATCAAAAATAGCGCGGGAGTGACCGTCAGGCAAATCGTTCGTCCCATGGAAAGCGTTGCCTGTTACATTCCCGGAGGACGCTTCCCCCTGCCTTCAACCGTGTTGATGAGCGTTATTCCCGCCCAAGTGGCCGGGATCAAAGAAATTTCGGTCACCTCGCCGCGGCCCGCGCCTGCGGTGCTGGTGGCGGCGGACCTCCTGGGCATCAAGAAGATTTACCGGCTGGGCGGAGCGCAAGCCATCGCTGCTTTCGCTTATGGCACAGAGAGCGTGGCGCGCGCCGCGAAAATTGTCGGTCCGGGAAATCGTTTTGTGGCCGCGGCCAAAAGGATTGTTGCACGGGATTGTGGCATTGATTTTGTCGCCGGCCCCACCGAGTTGGTGATGGTGGGATCGCGTGGCCGCCCGAATTGGATTGCCGCCGACCTTGTTGCCCAGGCGGAGCACGATCCGGACGCTGTGGCGATCTTTATTACGCCGTCGGCGCGGCTTGCCGAGGGAGTTCAGATTTCCATCGGCAAAATCCTGCGGCGTCTTCGCCTGCCCATCGCCGAGCAGGCCTTGGCGCGGCAAGGCGCAATCATTCTCACCCGCGATATTTCCGAGGCGGTGCAAATTGCCAATGCTTTCGCGCCCGAGCACCTGACACTCCTTGAAGGTGCGATTGGGTTATTGGACCAGGTCCAATCCGCCGGGTCGATCTTCCTGGGTGATTACAGCGCCGTGGCCGCGGGAGATTATGCATCAGGCACGAATCATATTCTGCCCACTGCCCGCATGGCGCGTTTGCGCGGCGGGCTGAGTGTGGCCGATTTCGTGAAGACCATCACCGTGCAGCAACTCACCCGCCAGGGCCTTCGCCGTCTGCACCCTGCCATAGTGCGCCTCGCCGCGACGGAGGGATTGAGAGGCCACGCCGATTCGGTGGAATCCCGGTTCGAATCGGGCCGAGGTAAAGTTTGATGATTCGACCACGCAAAGCGATCGAACGCCTGCAAAAATACCGTCCGCCACTGGAAGGACGCGGCGGCAAGCTGCGCCTCGATTTCAATGAGAATACCGTCGGATGCGCGCCGGAAGTAATTCGCGCCCTTCGGCGCGGCTTGAGCGCGGAAGGTTTGACGCGCTATCCCGAGTACGACGAGGCACGGACAATTCTGGCCCGGTATTTCAAAGTGGCCAAAGAAGAAATCCTTTTGACCAACGGCACTGACGACGCCATCAAAATGATTTGCGATGCCTTCGTGGACCCGGGCGACGTTCTGCTTCAACCCTCTCCCACCTTCCCGGTTTACAAATTTTTTCACGAAGTGGCTGGCGGTGAGGTGGCACGCATACCCTACGACGAAAATTTTCGACTGCCGCTCGATCAAATGCTTTCCGCGCTCAAGAAACGTCCGCGGTGGCTGGCGCTCGCCAATCCCAACAACCCCACGGGAACGGTGATTCCCCAGGACGATTTGCGAACCATACTGCGCGCCGCCCCTAGGACGGTGGTGCTGGTGGACGAAGCTTATTTCGATTTCTCGGGTGAAACAGTTCTGCCCTGGATCAGGAAATATTCAAACCTCGTGGTGACCCGCACTTTTTCCAAAGCCTTCGGCCTGGCCGCGCTGCGCATGGGGTGCATCTTTGCCAACGTCGAACTCGCGGAGTGCATGCATCGCGGCCAAAATCCTTTTGCGGTCAACTCGCTGGCCATGGCCGCGGCCTGCGAGGCCATCCGGCATCCGGGGTACGTCCGGCGCTATGCCGACGAGGTCCGCGCCAATCGGAAGCAGTTCTGCCGGCTGCTCGAAGTCATGGGCATTCCCTTTGTGCCCAGTTCGTCCAATTTTGTGCTGACGCTGTTTGGCGAGCACGCCCCGGAAATCGGGCGCCGCTTGCGCAAGGTCGGCATCCTCGTCCGCGATTGGAGCTACGATCCACACCTGCGCGGCTACCTGCGCATTACCATCGGCTCCACCAAGCAGTCGCGCCGGCTGGTGAAGGCGCTGCGAAAAATGGAGCCCCTGCTCGATCTTCGCGACGGCGCGCGCGCCTGGAAAAACTTTGTGGTCTACTCATCCACCGGATGGTTTGCATGAAAAAACGCACCGCCCAAATATATCGCCACACCACGGAAACGGATATTCGCTTGCGGCTCGCGCTCGATGGGCGCGGCCGATATAAGATTTCCACCGGCATTCGATTTCTCGATCACATGCTCGAACTTTTTACCCGCCATGGCGGCTTTGACCTGGAACTCACGGCGCGCGGCGATCTGGACGTGGACCAGCATCACACCGTTGAGGACGTCGGGATTGTGCTCGGCGAGGCGGTGCGCGAGGCGCTGGGCGACAAGAAAGGCATCAACCGCGCCGGATATTTTTTGATGCCCATGGACGAAACTCTGGCCGTGGCCGCCATCGACCTGAGCGGGCGCGCCTACCTGGTGTTGAACGCGCCCATCAAAGTCCGGCTGGTGGGCGATTTGCAAGCCGAGCTGCTGGAAGATTTTTTCCACGGATTCGCCACCAGCGCGGGAGCGAATGTTCACTTGAAAGTTGCTTACGGGCGCTCCAGCCATCACGGCGTGGAGGCACTGTTCAAGGCCTTTGCGCGCGCGCTGCGATTTGCGTGTTCTCGCGATTCGCGGCTTAAGAGCCAGCTCCCGAGCACCAAAGGACTTTTGTGATTGCCCTCGTCGACTACGGTGCCGGCAACGTAGGCTCGGTTTTGAAAGCCGTAAACTATCTTGGCCACGCGGCCCAAGCCGTCGATGATCCGGAATCGTTGAAAAAGGCGACGAAAATAATTTTCCCCGGCCAGGGTCACTTCGGCCAGATGATGGCGGCGCTGGATGAGCGCGGCCTGCTCGAGCCTCTGCGCGAGATGATGACGGCGCACAAACCGTTTCTGGGAATATGCCTTGGACTTCAAGCGCTCTATGAGGGCAGCGAAGAAGCTCCCGAAATTCGCGGACTCGGAATTCTGCCGGGCCGAGTCAAACGTTTTGAGGGCATTTTCAAAGTCCCGCACGTGGGCTGGAGCCAGTTGGAAATTCGCCGCGAGTCAAAGCTGCTGGCCGGCGTCCCGCCCGCAAGCTTTGTTTACTACTGCCATTCCTACTACGGGCCGTTAACCGAGCAGAGTGCGGCCGTCACTGAGTACGGACAAACCTTCGCCGCGGCCGTCGAAAGGGATTCAGTGTGGGCGGTGCAGTTCCATCCCGAGAAATCGAGCGAGGTGGGACTGAGAGTCCTCGGAAACTTTTTGGAGCTTTGAAAATTTGGAGAGCTTGGGGCATGTGTGCTTAAAGTGCGCAATTGAATCTTTGAGTCATCGGGCCATTGAACCATTGAAGAGCGCGTTATTTCAATTGCCCAATGACTCAATGGCACAATGACTCAATGTTTTTAAAATGTTTGCCAAACGAATTATTCCGTGTCTCGATTGCAAAGACGGGCGGGTGGTCAAGGGCGTCCAGTTCGTCGATCTGCGCGACGCGGGTGATCCCGGCGATCTCGCCGAGATGTATAACCGCGAGGGCGCGGATGAGTTGGTGATGCTCGATATTTCCGCCTCGCGCGAGGGCCGCGCCACCCTCATGGATACTGTCCATCGCGTGGCCCAGAAGCTCTTCATTCCTCTGACGGTGGGCGGTGGGGTGCGAACTCTCGATGACGCGCGCCGCCTTCTCTCCGCGGGGGCCGATAAAGTCGCGGTGAACACTGCGGCGGTGGAGACGCCCGAACTCATCAGCGAAATCGCGGCGCGGTTTGGAAACCAAGCGGTGGTGGTGGCGATTGATGCAAAACGTCCTCGCGACTTTGCCATAAAACCGCCCGTGATTACCGACCCACTCAAAGACAGCGTCACCATTTCTCGGGGGAACGACCGGTTCACCTTCATAAACGTCCCGATAACACCACCATGGAAGGTGCTGACCTATGGCGGGACGCACGAAACCGACTTCCGCGCTCTCGATTGGGCAGCGCGCGCGGAATCACTGGGCGCGGGCGAAATCCTGTTGACTTCCATGGACGCTGACGGCACCCAACGCGGCTTCGATTGCGAATTGACGGCGGCAATTTCCAAGGCCGTGCACATCCCCGTGATCGCATCCGGAGGCGCGGGGAGCCTCGAACACTTCGTCGAAGTTTTCAAGCGCGGTGCGGCGGACGCGGCACTGGCGGCATCGATTTTTCATTACGGCCAACATTCTATTCGCAGCCTCAAAGAATATTTGAAAAAGCAAGGTGTGGCGGTAAGACTGGTCGACAGTCCACCCGCCTAGGCGGGACAGTCGTCAGCGAACGCCCGGCATAGCGCCGCTCAAGGTTCAAAGTCTTACTGTTAACTGTCGACTGTAAACTATCAACTTATGGTTATCCCCTGCATCGACTTGATGGGCCGCAAGGTTGTGCAACTGGTTCAGGGCAATCCAAAGAACAAAGCTTTGGAATTGCCGGACGCGCTCACCGTGCTGGACAAATTTCGCGATTTCCCTGAGATTCAGGTGATTGACCTGGACGCGGCCATGGGCCGCACTGGCCAATCTGACATCGTCCAGGAACTTTGCGCGCGCAAGCCTTGCCGCGTGGGGGGTGGAATTCGAAACTCCGAACGCGCGCGCGAAGCGGTTGACTGTGGAGCACACAAAGTCATCGTCGGCAGCGCTGCCTTTAATTCGCAGGGGATCAATCAGGAATTTCTTCGCTCGCTTGCCAGCGCGGTGCCTCGGGAAAAACTGATGATTGCGGTCGATTGCCTGGGCGATCGAGTGGCCATCCGCGGCTGGAGCGAAGTTCTGCCGCTCACCTCAAGCGAAGTGCTTCCCCAGCTCGAACCCTACTGCTCGGAATTCCTGTGCACCTGCATTGACGTGGAAGGAAAACTACAAGGAACGAATTTGGATTGGTTTCGCAAATTGCGCACCGCAACCAATTTCCCCATTACCGCGGCGGGTGGAATTACGACCGAAGTGGAAATCAGCGCCCTCGAAGCCATGGGAATGCACGCCGCGCTCGGCATGTCGATCTACCGGAGGTTCTTTCCCGAACTCTTCGCGTAGCCAATTCAGAATTTGCTGAGGAACTCAATTACAGTCCGTTCCGCCCAACGGCCGTCGTAGCCGTTGGGTGCGGCAAGAAAAGCGCAATGGCCGCCGCGATGAGTTTCAATATATTTCACCCAGGAATTGCCGCGCAGCTTTGAGCGCGTGGCGGGGAGAAGGCGAACAAAAGGATCATCGGTCGAATAGATGACGAGCGAGGGCAGGGCGATGCGTTCCGCCAGGCGTGACGAACTCACGCGGGCGTAATAATCGTCGGCATTTCGAAATCCGTGATAAGGAGCGGTAATCTGCTCGTCAAAGTCCCTGATGCTGCGAATTCCTTTCAGCCTTTTCACGTCATAGCGGTCGGGAAAGAGGGCAGCTTTGCGCCGGACGAAGCGCGCCAGCCCCCGCACAAACTTGATTTCATAAGCCTTGTTACTCCGGTTGTGCAGTGCGTCGGCGGACGGACGGAGATCCATCACCGGGCTCACGGTAGCTGAGGCCCGAACTTCCTGAGGTTTCGCTGCGCCCCATTCCCCCGCCAGGTTCATCACCAGATTCCCGCCCATGGAAAAGCCAACCAGCCCGATTCGCGCCAGGCGATCCTTGTGGATCAATTCATTCACCACCGCGGCGAGATCGGCGGAGTAGCCGGAGTGGTAAAGCGTGGGCGTAAGTTTTTCCGTGCCGCCGCAGTTGCGCATGTTCATGCGCACCACATTCATCCCCGCAGCCAGGGCCTTCGCCGTGGTGCCCCGCATATAGGGCGATTCAGTGGAGCCATCCAGTCCATGAACGATAATCACCGTCAAAGCGCCGGTTTTTTCCGCCTGCCAGTGGCAATCGCAAACCACCTGAGTATCTTGGGCCACCCGAAATAAACGCCGCTCGGCCGCCGGCAGATGGATTCGCCGGCGCATAAAAAAACTTGCCAGCGTCTGCGCATGACCTCCGCGCAAGCCGCGCCGGGGAATGAAAGTGGTGAATTCGAAAGCAGAAGCAATCATGTTTTGGCTTGGCGTGAGGAGTATTTTTAAATTCGCCAGGCCGCAAACGTAGGGGTAGGGTCGCCGAGGCGGACTCCGCTTTAGCGAGCTTGCCCTACCCTTATGAGTTCCAGGCATTGCCAAAGGGTACGGCAAGCCGTACCCCTACATCGCGTGCGTTTGGAAAATCACTCCACATATATCCGCGGCACGCGCTTGCCGATGGTGCAAAGGATTTCATAAGGCACGGTGCCGATTTGGCGCGCGATATCCAATGCGCTGACGCTGGCGCCGTCGGAACTTCCGATCAGGATCACCTCATCGCCCACCGCCACGCCCGGGATATCGGTTACGTCCAGCAGCGTCAGGTCCATGCTGATGTTGCCCACAATCGGCCCGCGCTGGCCGCGCACGATGGCGTGCCCCCGGCTTGAAAGCGCGCGATTCAAGCCATCCGCGTAGCCTACAGGAACGGTGGCAATGCGCGAAGGCCGCCGGGTGTGAAAGGCGGCACTGTAACCAAGGGGTGTGCCGCTGGGAACGTCCTTTAAGTAAACCACGCGAGATTTAAAGGTGAGAACCGGCTCGAAAGCAGGCAATTCGAGCGGCTGGGCGCCGTGAGGAAAACGGATGGGGAGGTAATACCCAAAAAGCAGCGCCCCAATGCGAACCAGATTTTCGGGCAGATTCTGGCGGGTCAGCAAAGCGGCTGCATTTGAGATATGGACCCACTCGGGATCGATCTTAGAAGAGCGCAAGGTTTCGAGCGCCTGAGCGAAGCGCGCCAATTGCTCGTCCGTCTGGGTGGCTACAAGATCTTCGGCGGAAGCGAGATGGGTGAACACGCCCGTCATCCTCAAACCCGCGAGCTCGCCGTAATGCTTGACGAAGGATGTCAGCCGGTCGAGCGGCATTCCCAGGCGGCCCATGCCTGTATCAATTTTCAAATGGAAGTCAATCGGCTTGCCGAAGCGGCGCGCGACCTCGGCATAAGTGTCCAAACGCGCTGTGGATGAGATGGAGGGTGTCAGCCTGTATTCAATGAGGTCGGCGGGGTCGCTCATGTAAAGACCGCCAAGCAGCAGCACGGGTTGCCGGATGCCGGCGGCGCGCAGTTCGATGGCCTCCTCAACGGTTGCGGTGCCAAACCAATCCACTCCGGCCTCGGTCAGGCATTTCGCCACCCCCACCGCCCCGTGTCCGTAGGCGTCGGCCTTGATCACCGCCATCACGGCGCGTTTGCCGGCAAGCTCACGCACGCGGGCAAAATTTCGCCGCAATTTACCCAGTGAGATTTCAACCCAGGTCGGCCGCAGAAGTTTGTCGGCAGGTGAATTCAATCCATCCCCCGCGAATCAACGAACCTATTTGATTTTAGTCGGGGAGGAATGGTCATGGGCAGGAATTCTTTAGCAGGCTGAGCGCGCAGGCTCGGACCTAATAGGAAGCTGAAAAATGGGGATTTGTCATGCTGAGCGTAGCGAAGCATCCCCGTAGTTCGTTGAAAGTAAATGCAAAGATCCTTCGCTTCGCTCAGGATGACATCGTCGGACGACCTTTTTCAGCACCCTGCTAAACCTGGTCCATGTCCGAGCCACGGGCGGAGTAATTCTCAAAGCGGACGTAGGGTTTGAGAAAAACGAGTTTGAAAGGCCCGGTGGGTCCATTCCGCTGCTTGCCGATGTTCAAGTCCACCAGCACGCCCGGGTCATCGCTTTCGCCGTCTTCGGAAGAACTTCCCCGGTGAATAAAGATGACCACATCAGCGTCCTGCTCGATGGAACCGGAGTCGCGCAGGTCGGAAAGTTGCGGTTCGCGTCCCTTGCCCGCTTCCGGCGCGCGGCTCAATTGCGACAAGGCAATCACCGGAACGTGAAGTTCCTTGGCGATGCTCTTCAGGCCGCGGGAAATGAAAGAAACTTCCTGGGTTCGATTTTCAAATTTTCCGTGGCCCGTCGCCAACTGGAGATAATCCACAATCAAAAGGTCCAGCCCTTTTTCCGCTTTCAACCGCCGTGCCTTGGCGCGGATTTGCATGATGCTGAGGGCCGGACTGTCTTCGATAAATATGGGCGCCTCCACCAGCCTCCCCATGGCCGTGGTCATCTTGCCCCAATCATCCTTACTGGTAAAGCCGGTGCGAAGCTTGTGGCTGTTGATGCGAGCTTCGGAGCATAACAGGCGGGTGAGCAACGACTCCTTGCTCATTTCGAGTGAAAATACGCCCACAACTTTTTTGTGCTCGACGGCGGTGAAGGCCGCTATATTGAGCGCGAGCGCGGTCTTGCCGAGTGAAGGCCGGGCGGCAATGATAATCAGTTCTCCCGGTTGCAGCCCGGAAGTCATGGAGTCCATCTCCACAAATCCGGTTTGCACTCCCGTCATGTGCTGGCCGCGGTCAAACAAAACATCGATGGTTCCGAAGCTGGCCTTGACGATTTCCTTGACGTTCAAAAATCCGGACTGAACTTTTTCTCCCGCGATTTCAAATATTTCGCTCTGCGCCAGGTCAATCAGGACGTCGGGGTCATCGATGCCCTCAAAGCAGCGGGCAATCACGTTGTTGGAGGCGGTGATCAGCCGGCGAAGAAGGGATTTTTCCTTGACGATGCGGCAATACTCGCTGACCGCCGAATAATTGCCCACCGGAACGCCGTCGGTAAGCGCAGCCAGAGAGCTTGCGCCCCCGACTTTTTCCAACAATTCTTCTTTGCCCAGTTCGTCGGAGAGGGTAACCACATCGATGGTGCGATTTTTTTCCGAGAGGTCCACCATCTTTCCGAAAGTGACCCGATTGGCTTCGGAGAAAAAATCGTCCCGGTTCACGATGCCCACAGCGAGGTTCAGCGCGCCATTGTCCAGAATGATTGAGCCGAGTAACGCGCGTTCCGCTTCCAGACTGTGCGGGGATTTTATTTCGGAGAAAGCGGTGGTTGCCATGGGATACAAAACTTCCCTGCGGTCAAAATTTTTGAGGTGAGGAGATTATATCAGTTGGCGAAAAGGGAACAGCAGAATTTTATCAGGCCGGTCGGTAGTAACTCAATTTGGCGCCAAGAACTCCGAGGGATTGAGAACTTGACCCTTCATCCCCACTTGCAAAACGTGGGATCCCCTTCCCGCGTCGGTTGGTGAAAGCGCCGCCCGCGGCCCACCCTCTGTCGCCAAGGGGATAGAGGGGGACCTATCAAAAGACCAGCCTTCTCCCAGGGGAGTTTGTGTGATAACTGGGATTGTAGCGGCGGTCTATGACCGCCGTCATTGAGTTTTCAGGGCTTTCGGCGCTCATAGAGCGCCGCTACAACGAGAAAGAGCAAGTTATCACACAGACTCCCAGGGGAGAAGGTCGGGGCCCCAGGTTCCGCGGTGGCGGCCGTCAGCCGACGGACGGATGAGGGTTAGTATTCCCATTCGCCCTCCATCCTCAGATCTTCGACAGTCTTGGCTTTCCCAATCCCTGCCCACCCACAGCCGAAGGGCCGGGATCAACGGCATTGCTACTCCGCTGCGGGCGGCTTGGGTTCCACAGTCGGCGGAGCTTGTTCTTTCGGGGCGGCTGCAACCGGGGCTGGTGCGGCGGCCGCTCCACCCTCCGGCTCCACCTTAACCTTGATATTCGTCGTGACTTCACGGTGGAGTTTCACCGGCACGTCGGATTCACCCAATGCTTTAATCGGATTCTCAAGCTGGATTTTGCGCCGGTCGATTTTGAACCCTCGCGCCGCCAGTCCTTCCGCGACGTCCATGGCCGTCACCGAACCGAACAGGGTTCCGTGCTCGCCCGATTTGCGGGTGAAGGTGAGCGACACATCTTGCATCAGCTTGGCCAGATCCTGCGCGTCAACCTTTTCTTTCGCTTCCTCTTTTAAAAACCGGACGCGTTGTTGGTCAACCCACTTCCGGCCTTGCGGGGTGGCCTCCACGGCCATCTTTTGGGGCAGCAGATAGTTACGTCCGTAGCCGTCCGCCACCTTCACAATCTCCCCGCGATTGCCGAGCTTATCCATGTCCTTCAGTAAAATGACTTCCATTTGAGTTCCCCTTGATAGCAGTTTGATTCTTTTTGTAGCGGCGGTCTCGGACCGCCGGTTTTTGCTTCAATAGGTTTCGGCAGCCCCCGCCGAGGCGGCGTAAACTCCGACCGCAGCTACAACAAACTGACCCAGCAGGGCCGAATCGCGTTCGGCATGGCCGAGGGCGGCTCGGCCCTACGAAAGCCGCGTGGTTAAACCGCTGCGGCAAAAGGCAGCAGGGCGATGTTGCGGGCGCGCTTGATGGCCGTGGTCAGGGCGTGCTGGTGCGACGAGCACGTTCCCGTAAGCCGTCGAGGAAGAATTTTCCCCCGCTCGGCCACAAACTGCCCAATCAACTTCACGTCTTTATAGTCAATGACGTCGATCTTTTCGTCGCAGAACTTACAGACCTTGCGGCGACGAAAATACTGCTTCCTCGGACCGCCCGGAGGTCCGCCGCCTTCGCGCCTTGGACCTGAACTTGGGCGTCCTGCGTTCCTTGAATTTCCTCTTGGTGCTGGCATGTTCTATGGCTCCTTTAAGCTTGGGGAGGCTGCTCCTCGACCTGCTGCGCGGCGGCCGGCATGGGTTGTTGGGGCAGGGCAGGGGGTTTGGCTTTCGGCCTTTTGGCCTCGCGCGCTGCCCGTTGCGCTTTGTACTTCTCCGCGCGCTTCAACTCTTCATCCATCCGCACGGCAAGAAATTTGATGACGCTGTCGGTGACCCCAAGGCGGCGCTCCAATTCTTTGACGGTGTCGCCCGTGCCTTCGAGGACAAATAGAATGTAGTGCCCGTCCTGAAAGCGGCCGACGCGATAGGCGAGCCGCCGGCGTCCCATCCGGTCAACTTTTTCCATCTTTCCGCCCGCGCCTGCCACCACCCCTTCCATTTGGGTGACAAGCTTTCCCAATTCTTCTTCTTCGATATCCGGACGAACGATAAATATGATTTCGTATTTGCGCATGAGACCTCACAACTGCGTTGGTGAATTCCGCCGATTAAAGCGGTTCATAGCTTTTTGCACGCCTTCTTTCAAAATCACCCGGACGGCTTCCACCGACTGGTCAACCATATCCACTACGGATTCCAGGTCAGCCTTTCTGAATCGGCCCAGGACGTAGGAAGCCTTGTCCTCCAGGGGCCGGTCCGGCTGGGCTCCCAAACGGACCCGAACAAATTCGTCTGAACCCAGCGCGCCGATGATGGACTTCAAACCGTTATGTCCGCCCGCGCTTCCCATCGGCCGGACGCGAATCGATCCGAGGGGAAGATTCACTTCATCCACCAGCACGATCAGGTCCTCGGCGGGCAGCCCGTACTTATCAAGCAAACGGGCCACCGACATCCCGCTCAGGTTCATGAAGGTCTGCGGCTTGCCGAGAACAACCTGAACGCCTTCAATCTCGGATAACGCCGTCAGGGCCTGAGCCTCACGATGCGTTAGTTCCACGCCGCAATCCTCGGCCAGGCGATCCACCGCCATAAACCCCAGGTTGTGCGGCGTCAAGTAATATTCGTAGCCGGGGTTGCCGAGACCCACAATCAGTTTCAAGCCGCCCCTTCCCAGGCTTCCCAAGCCAATTTATTCGCCCGCCCCGTAACCCTTGGGAAAGGGCTCGTGGGGCGCGGCTGGTTATTCTTTCTTGCTCTCTTTCTTCGGCTCGCGATTTCCCTGTTTCTCTTTCTTGCCTTCCTTGCTTTCCTTGCCCTCTTCCGCTTCGGACTCTCCGCCTTCGCCTTCCACTTCCGCCTTGCCCTTGCGGATAACCTCGGGCTCGGCCGGCGCCGCCTCGGCAACCTCGGCGGGCTTCTCTTCTTCTTCCTTAATGATTACCACGTGCGCCACCACGCGGGCGGGATCGGTGAGCACTTTGACTTTAGGTCCGAGAGGCAAATCAGAGACGCGGATGTTTTTGCCGATGGTCAGTTCAGTCACATCCACCGTGAAGTGCTCCGGAATGTCATCGGGAAGGCATTCCACTTCAACTTCGCGCAGGGCAAATTCAAAAATTCCGCCTTGCACTTTCACGCCCTGGGCTTCGCCCACAATGTGAATGGGCACCTTGATCTTCAATTTGGTGTCGCGGGAAATGCGAACCATGTCCACGTGCAACAATCCGCCGCTCACCGGATCCACGGTCCAGTCGCGAAGCATGACGCGCGCCGGGGCCTTGCCTTTGATCTCAAGATTAAAGATCGCATTGTGTCCGGTTTCCGATTGAAGAATGGAAATGATTTTGCGCGGCTCGACGGTCACCGGAATGGATGGACCTTTATCGCCGTAGACTATCGCAGGCACGCGGCCGTCACGGCGCAGGCGCCGGGACGCATTCTTGCCAAATTCTTCGCGGGGTTCCGCTTCAACTACCATTACTTGAGCCATAAACTTTCACTCCTATTTCATTGCCTCAGATAAAAAGTTTACTCACTGACGTTTCGTCGTGAATGGACTTGATGGCGTGCGCCAGCAGCGGGGCGACGCTCAACGTCTTAATCATTTTGCATTTCTGCCCAAAGGGTGAGAGTGGAATCGAGTTGGTCACCACCACTTGTTCCAGCGGCGCATGGCAAATCTTATTGATGGCATCGCCGGCAAAAACTCCGTGGGTGCAGCAGGCGTAAATCTTTTGCGCGCCCTTTTCCAGCAGAGCTTTTGAGCCACGCACCAGGGTCCCGCCGGTATCAATCATGTCGTCCACGATCAGGCAAATTTTTCCTCTGACATCGCCGATCACGTTCATCACTTCGACGGTGTGCGCGTCTTCGCGGCGCTTGTCAATGATGGCCAAGGGAGCCTTCAATTTTTTTGCAAACGCCCGCGCCCTTTCCACGCCTCCCGGGTCGGGAGAAACCACCACCACGTTCCTGAGCTTGAGCGTGCGGAAATAAGCCACGGTCACTGGGGTTCCATAAAGGTGGTCCACCGGGATGTTGAAGTAGCCCTGAATCTGGCTGGCGTGAAGATCAAGCGCCAAGACGCGATTGGCCCCCGCCGAGGTCAGCAGGTCCGCCACCACTTTTGAAGAAATCGGAACACGAGGGCGATCCTTCCTGTCCTGCCGGGCGTATCCGTAGTAGGGCATCACAGCGGTAATCCGATTGGCCGAGGCGCGGCGAAAGGCATCCAGCATGATCAGCAGCTCCATCAGGTTTTCGTTGACGGGGCTGCAAGTGGGCTGGATGACGAAAACATCCGTGCCGCGAACATTTTCCTGAATCTGGAGCCGAACCTCGCCATCGGGAAAGCGGTCAATATTCGCTTTGCCCAATGGGACTCCGAGATCCTTGCAAATTTCCCGCGCCAGAGCAGGATGGGCATTCCCGGTAAAAACCTTCAACGAATGCCGCGTGTGATTTCCCATCGTCGCGTCCCTATATTCCTTGCTCCTAGTTTTTCAGCCGCAAATGATCAAATCTGGCTGGGAGGCCTGGATTCGAACCAGAGTTCCATGCTCCAAAGGCATGTGTCCTACCACTGGACGACCTCCCAACACGCAAATCAAAAAACGAGGCGTTCGTACTCGTCCCGAGGAAGGGTCCTTGTCCTGAAAACGTGCCACTGCTCAGGAATAGATTTAGAAGCGCGAATCATTTTTGGAGCGGAGTCAAAGAGGGCGAAGACAGCGGAACCACTACCCGTAAGGGAGGCTGTTTCGGCTCCGGCCCGGATGAGCTGGGATTTCAAACGCGCCAGCTCTGGCCACCTCGCGAAAACGACCTGTTCAAAATCGTTCTCGGCCGGTCCCCAGAACTCCAGGGAAAGATGTGGCCAAGCACCAAAACTACAGATTTTAGAGTGTTTGAACTCCTTTGTCAATCGTAAATTCGGCCGCTGGTCGAGCTCGCGATAAGCCCCGGCAGTTGAAATTGGGAACTCGGGAAAAATCACCAGACATGGCCGACGGGGAAAATCCCAAAGCGGATAGACTTCTTCGCCCCGGGCGCAGCCCAGCACTCTTCCTCCCCAAAGGAAAAGTGGAACATCGGAACCCAGGCGTGCGGCCAACTTCAGCCTGGAGGCCCAATCTAATTGATCGCCGGTGAGGCGTTCAAGCCCAAGCAGCGCTGCCGCCGCATCGCTGCTGCCTCCGCCCAGACCCGACCCCGCCGGAATTCTTTTTTCCAGATAAACTTTGATGCCGCCGTAATAATTGCGCGCGCGTTTCCACAACGTACAGGCCCGATGCACCAGGTTTTGGGGTCCGGAGGGAATCCGCGTGTCATCGCATTGCACCGAAACTCCCCGCTCGACTTTGGAGAGTTGAATCGTCAGGCGATCATGGAGCGCGATGGTCTGATACACCGTAAAAATCTCGTGGTATCCGTCCGAACGCTTTTGGCGGACGCTTAATCCCAAATTGATCTTGGCAAAAGCGCGAAGGCGAATAAAGGATTTCAAGAGGAGTGCGAGGGGAAGGTAACGCCCAAAGCAAAGTCCTCGCCGCGCTCCCTCGAAACGCAGCGAGTTTGTTTCATCCGACTATTGCGTCGCCGATTTTCCCTTGGCCATACTCTGTTTCAAATCGTCAAGCTGTTTGCGCACCTTGACCGCTTCTTTCTCGTCAAAGTCGCTGCCCACGGCGGCCGGCCATTCCTTCAGGGCCTGTTCCCACTGCCGCTCCGCTTCCGCCTTTTTTCCCATCTTAAAATACAGATTGCCCAGGTGCTCCTGAACAGTGGGATCTCCAACCATCAGGTGGACCGCTTTTTCCAGGGGCGCCTGGGCCAGATCGAAGCGTTCCATCTTGTAATACGCCCAGCCCAGGCTGTCCAAATAAGCGCCGTTGTTTGGGTCAACCTCAAGCGCCTTCTGAATATATTTCACCGACTCTTCCAATCGCACACCGCGGTCGGCAAGCATGTATCCCAGATAATTGGCTGCCGGAGCGTTCAGCGGGTCCACGGCCAGGACTTTCTTGAATTGTTCCTCGGCCAAATCCCATTTTTTCTGGCGCTCGAAAATCGATCCCAGCATGAAGCGCGCCACCTTCTGATCCTCGGGCTTCGAGCTCAGACCCAGGGCTTTGTTGGTTACGGCTTCGGCATCGGCAAAGCGTTTGGCCTGGGAATAAATCTGGGCCATGGAAAGATAAATTTCACTATCGCCCGGGCCCCCGTTGATCATTGCTTGCAGAAGTTGGATGGCCTCGTCCACGTGTCCCTGCTCGCCCAGAAGTGAGGCCCGCAGATAGCGCAGCGAACGGTCATCCGGATACTGTTTGGTGGCTGCTTCCGCGGCTGCCAGGGCTTTCTCCGGCTGCTTGCTCAGGCGAAGCGTCTCAATCACCATGGCCTCGCCCCTCGGAGCCTGTTCTTTGCCCAAAGTTTCAATCTGCTTGAAGGCCGCGATAGACTGGTCAAATTTCTCCTGCTCCCTGTAAACCTCTCCCAATCTCTCCAGGAAAATCGCCCGATTGTTCGCCTCGCTCAGCGTGTAGTCGCCTTTCGGTTTCTCCGTCTGCTTAAGAAGTCCTTGCAGGATTTCGATGGCCTTGTCCGGATTCCCGGCAGCGTCCTCCAGCATGACTTGCTCGTAGGGAATCTCGGCACTATCGGCGGGCATTAACGATTTGGCCCGCTCCAACTCCTGGCGCGCCTGCTCAAAACGCCCTTCCTGGCGATCGAGCCGGGCCAGGCGCATATAACTTTGCCCGTCCTCCGGGTCGGCTTTCAGGATTTTTTGAAGCTCCTCACGAGCTTCGCCTGTTTTGCCGGCCTCCATCAAGGCTTCAACGTAAGCCTTGCGAATATCCTGGTTGTCCGGATCTCTGGACATCGCCTTTTCAAAAGTTGCGAGGGCCTGGTCGGAATTGTGAGATTGGCTGTAAGCATAGGCCAACATGCCAAGCAGCGGGCCATCCATATCACTGTCCGGAATCCGGGTGAGCAGATCGATGGCTTGGACGTAGTCGCCCTGATCGGTATAAAGTTGGGCCAGACTGGAAATGGCATTTCTGGAGGCAGGGTCAGAGGTGAGAATCTTCTTAAACGCTTCCTCGGCTTTGGCGGGCTCGTTATTCAGCTTATAAAGCCGCCCCAGGATCACAAAGGAGTCACTGTCTGAAGGATCCAATTTTGTCAGGGCTTCAAAATGCTCGATGGCCTTGTGCAGGCTCTCCTTCGACGCCTGGTCGGGTTGGGCGTCCCCCAGATTGCGCAAATAAATGTGGCCGAGCAGGCGGTGCGCGTCTGCCTGGTTCGGATTTATTTTCAAAACGGCTTCGGCCTCGCGGACCGCATCCCCAATCCGGCTGACCCTCCAATAAAGGTCGGCCAACTCGACTCGCAGGAAAAGCGAATCGGGGTCGGCATCCATCGCCAGCTTGTATTCGGAAATCGCTTTCTCCACGTAATCGTTGCGGTTGTAAATTCCCGCCAACTCCTTGTATCGCCGGGCCAGCATGTAATGGTAATAAGCCCGGCCGTGGTCACTGTCGGCGCTGGAGGCATCGCCGGAGGTCTGCGAAGGCGCACTCAGGCCGCTGGCTTGAGGGCTGGCGACGCAGGCCGCTCCTAATAAGAAAAAGATGAATACTGTCCCAAATTTCCTAGCGATTGTTGGCATGACACCTCTGGACTACTCCGTCTCTACCTGCGAATTATTACACAGGGGTCAGGACCTGTCAAAGTCATTGACACCTCTTCCCGGGCCCCCAGTTCATAAGAGTGGACCGACCACCCTGGGGTTGCCAGTCCCCAGCCGGAAGTGGGTAAGTTTGCTGCAGCGGCGGTCGGAGTCTACCCCGCCAAGGCGGGGATTGCCGCCTTGTGTTCCATCATGCTCCGGCGGTCAGAGATCTCCGCTACAAGAAAATCAAATCGTCCCACTGCCCCCAAACGAACGGGGCTTGCCAATTTCGAGCGCTCCGGCGTAATCTGCCATCACATGATGAAAGTTCTCGGAGTAATTCCGGCGCGTCTCGAGTCGCAACGCTTGCCGCGCAAGCCCTTGCGGTCAATTTGCGGCCATCCTATGATCGCGTGGGTCTACCATCGCGCCCGCCAAGCGAATTGCCTAAATCAACTGCTGGTGGCCACCGATTCGCAGGAGATTTTCGATTATTGCCGGCAATCGAATATCCCTGCCCAAATGACATCCGGGGCGCATCGCTCGGGAACCGATCGATTGATTGAAGTGATGTCGCGCGAGACGGCGGACATCTGCGTGAACATCCAGGGCGATGAACCCATGGTCACCGCCGGACATCTCGATTTGCTCCTTGCGCCTTTCAGCCAATCCGCTGCCACGCAGGTTTCAACCCTGAAAGTCGCGATGGATCCCGAAGCGGCGCCAAGTCCGGATCAGGTGAAAGTGGTGACGGATGTGAATGGCCGCGCCCTCTACTTTTCCCGCTCGATCATTCCCCATGATCGCGATAAGACGGGCGCCGCAAAGTACTACAAGCACCTGGGAATCTATGCCTACACGCGCGCGGCCCTCGAGGCATTCCGCGATTTGCCGCAATCGTCACTGGAACAATCGGAAAAGCTGGAGCAATTACGCTTTCTTGAAAACGGCATCCCTATCGAAGTGGTGGAAACAAAACAGGACACCATCGGAGTTGATACGGAAGAGGACTTGCGCAAAGTGGAGGAGTTTTTTCGCCAGGCAGGCACGGCCCCGCCCGATCCGGGTTTCCCCTCCTAATTTAAGAGGGAATTAAAGGGGTGGTCGCCGCTCATTCCCGCGCGTCCGGCGACACCTTCACAAATCATCAATCACAAATCACCAATGGCCCCTCATTTCTCCCCCACAATATACCGGCACCCCTGCGGCCCCATTCGAGCCGAGTGCACGGCGCGCGCAGGCACATCGCAACGCTCGCCCGCTTTGTAAGTGCGCGTCTCGGATTGCACGGTAAGCGTCATCTCCCCGCTCAAAATCACGTGTGCGGTCGTCTCATCGTGGGTGTGCTCGGGATAATAAGCGCCCGGGCCATCATTCCCAATAAAAAAATTACCAAACCCTTCGGATTTCAATTTTTTCTCCCATTCATTGGCCGTCATAAGGTCTCGCCTCCCTGCATCATCCTATCACCCCCGCCTTCGTAGGGCCGAACGGTGTTCGGCCTTGTGGATGATTGGTCTTCGCGCCAAATCGGCGGGCGTTTATTTCGGACAAGGCCGGACTCCGTCGTCCATTAGGGGCGGCCCTGGTTTCGCAGGGTGGGGCCGGCCCCATTTTGTCATTCCCGTGAAGACGGGAATCCATGCCCCATCATTCCCGCCCCGGCGCTTTCCCTGCGATGCTACGTGGTGATGCGAAACATTGCATGGTAGTATCGGCTGGGAATGGCCGTCCTGACTGACTACTCGGGTTGCGAGATTCGGCTCACCCACGAACGGTGGGCTCACATCTCAGAACATCCTGAAATGGCGTAGATGCGGCCGGCCTTGGAAGAAACACTCCGAGCGCCCTCAGTTGTTGTAGAATCTCTGAGTGATCCTGCCGCCCGGCTTTATCACCGCTTCTACCACCGGACGATGGTGGGAGCGAAATTCCTGTGCGCGGTGGTCAAGTTCTCTGCCCAAGATGCGTCTGTGGTAACAGCGTATTTGACCGATCGGGTGAAAAAAGGAAGAATCACATGGCCGGAAAAACCGTGAAGATGTGGCTTGATCCTGAAGCCGATTTTCTGGAAGTCACCTTCGAGCAGAAACCCGGATTCTTTCGCGCCACTGAAAACGATCAGGTAATGGAAAAGGTCGACGAGGAAGGAAACGTTATCGGGTTTTCGGTGTTGAAGGTCAGCTCTTTGAAGAATGTTCCGCTTGAGGTTTCTTTGGACTAGCTTTTCGGGCACTGATACCCAGCACCTAGAACCTAACACCTGCCCATCCTCTCCCCGTCTACTGTCTACAGTCTACTGGTTCCCAAATGCCCGATCCCTTCAACCTCCAACGCTTCGTGGACGCGCAAGACCGGGTCTTCACCCAGGTTTGTTCAGAACTGCGCAGCGGATCCAAGCGATCGCACTGGATGTGGTTCATATTTCCCCAAATCAAAGGGCTGGGATATAGCGCCGTCTCCGTGAAGTATTCGATTTCCTCGCTCGAGGAGGCGCGCGCGTATTTGGACCACCCCAATCTCGGGCCTCGCCTGCGGGAGTGCACGCGTTTGGTGAATCAAATCGAGGGACGATCGATTGAGGACATCTTCGGCTATCCCGACCACCTGAAATTTCATTCCTCCATCACCCTGTTCGCCCACGCCGCTCCGGAAGACCAGGTTTTTCAGCAGGCCTTAGAAAAATTCTTCCAAGGAGAATCCGACCAACTAACCCTCGACCGGCTTAGAAAGTAAATAAACTCCTGGCGCTTGGTAAGTGGGTAACATAAGCGGCGGCTATCAGGCGCAAGCAAGGAAAAGTGCGCATCACTTACATCGGCGCGTGGCTGGATGAGGCGGGCATGGCCGCGGCCGCGAAATGGATGACCACTGTTAGCGGGGTGAAGCCGGCACTAGGGCAGGTTCCCGCAGGCGTTGAAGTCCTTCCACGCCAAAGCGATCACGAAGTGGTTTATATCCTGGTGAGTTTTGCCAAGACCAGCCAAACGGTTGTGTTGTCCCGGCCAATGCAGGACGTGCTCGAGGGAGGATCGAAGCGCTCCGTTACCTTGCCGACATACGGAGTAGCTGTGCTCTCCGCGCCGAAGTAAGAAGCCTGGCCGTCAATCGAGTTCTTCGATGCCGACCAGGAAATTCCTTACCAGTCCGTCGCGCAACGGAGTGACTTCGTACCACAGCCGGCAACGAACCTCCTTGTGACGGGACGGCAAGTAAACGGAGCGGATTTCAAAGACTTTGTTCGCCATCGGCTTCCACCTCAACTTGGCTGGCTCCCCGCCAGTCGCGACAATCCGAGCAAGCGACGGGCCAATGGGTGGACTTTTGCACATCAATAAATCTCGCTAGATGAATGGTTTGGCAGTCGAAGCTGTGGCGAGCACGGACGACCCATGCAAAGCGGATAAGAATTACCGGCAAAAATCTCCTAATGAAAAATCAAAGTGACCCGATGGGGAATTAAGTGCAAACGATTTTCCTCCCTTAATCTCGTTCCCCGGTCGCTTCTGCAAGAGTTCGGTTCTGCGTCTGCAATCCTTCATTGTGTTCAAATCGATTTTCGTATAAATTTTCCAACTTGCTAACGGACTAAAGACAAGAGTCGGACAAGTCCTGATTTAATCGGCTCCCGGGACTTCCATTCTAATCAGATTATGCGCGGACGCGGTCCGCG
The DNA here is from genome assembly GCA_035308965.1 of Terriglobia bacterium. Taxonomy (GTDB): domain Bacteria; phylum Acidobacteriota; class Terriglobia; order UBA7540; family UBA7540; genus DASYXZ01. The sequence continues at coordinate 390,644 of DATGFN010000062.1, forward strand.
CCAAACGAGAGGCGGGCTATGAAAATCACTTCGGTTGAACCCCTGGTGCTCGGCACGAGCTGGCGAAACCTCATCTTCCTGAAAGTCAAAACGGACGAAGGCCTGGTGGGCATTGGAGAATGCACTTGCCAAAACCGCGAGGAGGGCGTGCTCGGATACATCCAGGGCGCGACGCGCCGCCACGTGCTCGGATCCGACCCATTTAACATCGAGGATCTATGGCTGCGGATGTATCGCAACGAATTCTGGCGCGGCGGAGCCATAGCCACCACGGTGATGAGCGGCATTGAGATCGCGTGCTGGGACATTGTGGGCAAAGCGTGCGGACAGCCGGTATGGAAAATTCTCGGCGGGCGCTGCCACGAAAAAATCAAAGCATACGCCAACGCCTGGTATACGGTGGAGCGCAAGCCGAAAGAATTTGCCAAGCGCGTGAAGGTGGTTCTGCAGAAAGGCTACAAGGCGTTCAAGGTGGACCCGTTCGGACCGGGCGGCCTCGAAATTTCCGACAAAGAAAAAAGGTTGTCGGTGGATCTGGTAGCGGCCTTGCGCGACGCGGTAGGGCCCGACATTGAAATCTTCGTGGAAATGCACGGGCGATTCAGCGCCGCCACCGCGATTGACGTGGCGAGAATGCTCGAGCCCTACCGTCCCGGCTGGATTGAGGAACCCTGTCCGCCGGAGGACGTTCCCTCGCTCATCAAAGTGGCAGAGCACGTGAACCTCCCCGTGGCCACGGGTGAGCGCTGCTTCACTCATCACGGCGTGCGCGAGGTGCTTGAATCCGGCGCGGTGGATATTTTCCAACCTGACGTCATTCACGCCGGCGGCATTTTGGAGATGAAGAAGATCGCCGCCATCGCGGACATGCGGTCGGTCACCATGGCTCCGCACAACTCGAATGGGCCGGTGTGCACCGCGGCCAGCGTTCACTTTGATTTCTGCACCACCAACATTAAGGTGCAGGAGTGCTTCGACGATTTCTCGGAAACCTGGGTGGTGGACGCCGTGCCCGGCACGCCCCGTCCCAAAGATGGTTATTTCTATCCGCCGGAAAAGCCTGGCTTGGGGGTGGAGTTGAACGAGGATCTAATCAAGGAGCACCCTTACAAAGAAGGTTTCTTTAATATGTGGGAAGCCGACTGGCATATGAGGCAGTTTAAGAAGGGGTAGAAAACCAGGGTTTAGGAATTAGGATTCAGGGGTTGGGGAAAAAATGTCAGGGTTCAATAGGCGAGAGTTTTCGGGCACGGCCGGAGTTTTTGAGGTCCCAAGTTGGTACCTCAAACTTGAGGTTGCAATTTGAAACCTCAAAGATCCGCTGGGCAGTCAAACGGCGTGTTTTCCCGTTTTGCTGAAGGAATCGGGTTTTCGTGATGAAGCTTCTGGAATCGCGCACAGCAAAAACCAACAGTGCCATACTGCCAGAACAGATTCAGCGCCGAATTCTGCTACTCCGCGGCCAAAAAGTGATGGTCGACGCGGACTTGGCGGAACTTTATGGTGTGCCCACGAAAAGTCTCAACTTGGCAGTAAGGCGAAACCTGGAACGTTTTCCTGACGATTTCATGTTTCAAGTCACGCAAGCCGAAGCTAGGTCTTTGAGGTTTCAAGTTGAAACCTCAAAGAAAGGTAGGGGAGGCAGACGCTATCTGCCTTAGGTTTTCACTGAGTAAGGCGTGGCCATGCTATCGAGTGTGCTTCGAAGCAGCCGCGCGGCAACAGTCAACATTGGCATCATGCGGGCCTTCGTCAAGCTGCGGGAAATGCTGGCCTCGCCCGCGATCTGGCACACAAGCTTGCAGAAATGGAAGAGCGGTACGATGCGCAGTTCAAAGTGGTATTCGACGCCATCCGGGAGCTGATGGCCCCGCCGGAAAGACCTCGAAAGAGGTTTGGTTTTTAGAATCTAGTTTTCCATGAACCCGACGCGACGAAATTTTCTCAAATCCGTTCTTCGCGCGCCCCTGGGCGTCTCGCTCGGAGGGCCGGGCGGGCGAGTGTTCGCGATGTTCGCGCGCTCGCAGGGCGAAGATCAATTCGAGAATCCGCACTTCATTCGTTACGACGCCAGTTGCTTTACCATCAACGACAAAGACGCCTTCATCTTCAGCGCTGCCTTTCACTATCCGCGGTGCCCGAAAGAGCTCTGGCGTGACCGCCTGCAAAAGCTGAAGCGCGCGGGATTCAACACCATTGAAACTTACGTCTTCTGGAATTACCACGAGCCCGTGGAAGGCCGCGTGGATTTAAGCGAGTTTGAGAATTTCGTCAAGCTCGTCCACGAAATGGGATTCTGGATGATCGCACGTCCCGGACCCTACGTGTGCGCGGAATGGGACGCGGGGGGATTTCCCCATTGGGTGATTGCCAAACGATTTCCGCTCCGTTCCAACCACCCTCAAAGCCTTCAGACTTCGGACCACTGGTACAGCAAAGTCCTGCCCGTAATCCACCGGAATCAGGTAACAATGGGCGGGCCCATCATCATGATGCAGGTTGAAAACGAATACGATTACTGTCCTAAACTTTCGGACGCCGAGCGCAAAGCATACGTGCGCGCCCTGGCCGAAATGGCTTGGACGGGCGGCATCGATGTTCCCATTATTACTTGCTGGACCAAGCAGGCGCGCGAAAATGACGACATCGAAATGGCCCGAGTGATGGATACCTGCAATTTTTATCCACGCTGGAAAATCGTCAGCGAAGTGCTGCCGGCTCTGGCGAAACTGCGCCACGAAGAACCAACCTCTCCCCTCGGCGTCACCGAATTGCAGGGCGGATGGTTCAGCGAATTTGGCGGAAAACTTTCCGTGGACCAGGAAGGCGTGAACGGCGCCCAGCTCAACGCGCTTTCGAAAACGGTGATGGAACAGGGCGTGACCTATTTCAATTACTACATGGGATTCGGCGGCACCAATTTCGATTGGGCGGGAAAGAAATTGACCACCACCTATGACTATGCCGCGCCTCTGCGCGAACCCGGCGGCCTCTGGGAAAAATATTATGTCGCGCGAGGGATTGGCGCCTTCCTGGGCTTGTACGGACAGATCCTTACCCGCGCGCAAATTCCGGAATCACCCGCCCAATCAACGGAAAAAAATGTGAGCGTCACGCAGCGAGTGAATGGAAAGAGTGCGGTGGTTTTCGTGCGCGAAAATGCGAATGCAGAACAGAAATATAAGATGACGTTTCGCGACCCGAACAGTCCCACGGCACGCCTGATCACCGTTCCGCGGGAAGGCGAGCTCACCATCGGCGCACGTGAGATGAAGATGCTTCCGGTGCAAGTGCCCATCCCCGGCGGCCAGATTCGCTACACCACGGCGGAGGTGCTGGCTCACGGCGTGAATCGTGATGAGCAGTATTTGGTTCTTTACGACGAGCCCGGGCGTTTGGTGGAAATCGCACTGGCCACTCTGAAGGAACCGCACGTGGAGGGTGAAACCCTCTACCAATATTGGGACCCGGAATTCGAATCTGTGGTCATCGGAGTACGGGTGGAAGAGAGCGAAAAAATTCTCTTCCTCAATGATCACATCCTGGTGGTCCTGCTCCCGCGCCACCGGGCCTTGCAGACATGGACGGGCGAGTTTTCTCCCAAGCTCATTCCGGGTTCGGATGAAACCAAGCCTTACTCGGTCCCGTTTATTTCCGACATCGCCATGATGCGGGGGACGGGCGTCTCCAAGAAAACAAATTGGGCGGAGATGGAATACGCTCCCGGCGAACATGACCTCACCCTGCTCTTGCCTCCCGTACCAACCCAATGCTGGGTGGATTTAGTCCCGGCGCCGTTTCAGTATGACCGGCACTGGCACACCGCTCGCCTGCGCATCTCGACGCCCGCGCCGCCCAGCAGGTCGTTTCCCCTGAGCGAAGTGGGAACGTGGGTGGAGAAATTCGATCCGGCCGCGGGCCAGTGGCTTGCCACGCCTTTGCGCGCCCTGGAAGATCTTGGCCCGTTGCCCTACGGATACGTGAAGTATCGCGCCCAGTTTACGAGCAACGGGCAGTCAAAAATGTTCATCTCCGCGTTTGCCGATGACGCGAAGAAAGTTTTCCTGAATGGCAAGCCGGTGGTGGAAGCATCCGTTTCAAAAAAACAAACCGAGTTTCCGCTCTCCGCATACGCTCAAGCGGGCGTCAACTCAATTGAAATTAGTTATGAACTTTTCGGCAGCCCCAATTTTGGCGAAAACATCGGCGAACTAAAAGGGATTGAATCCGTGCGGGTGGGAGCCGACTCGCAAAGCGCGACCGCCATCGATTCCTGGCAACTCCAGCGTTTTCCTCCGTCCATGAAGGGGCGCGAGGTTGACCCCGGATTCTCGCCCGGCGCGCAGACAGTTTCGTTGTCCGTTTTTGAATCACCCCGTGAACCGGCGCCGGCGTTTACCTGGTGCCGCGCCGGATTCAATCTGGAGGCGCCACCCGAGGAGTGGTCCATTGCCTGGAAGCTGACCTTCGAAGCCGGAAGCGACGCGCTCCTTTATCTGAACGGAAAATTTGTGGGCCGTTACGTGACCGCCGGCCCGCAAAAGGATTTTTATCTTCCCGAGCCTTATCTTATTTTTGACAGCAAGCGCAAGAACTTCCTGACCTTCGTTCTCGCATACACCAGCGAGCCGCGCTCGATTCGGACAATTCGTATCGGTCCTTACAGTGAATTTGCAACGCGCCGCACGCGAGTGGAATTTGGTTGGTAGTCTGCATGTGGGTTGGGATTACCTCGTTTGCAGTCCAGGTAAATGAATTATGAAAAATCGGATCACTATCGCAAATTTGGTCCAGCCTACACGCCCCCGGGTAATCCAGTTGGGCATTATTGGCCTGGGAACGGTGGGCACCGGGACCATCAAAGTGTTGCTCGAACATCAGCGCGAAATCGACCGCCGCTTGGGCTGCGATTTGCGCCTGAAAACTATTTGTTCGCGAAGCATCCTCAAGCGGGACCTATCTTGGATCGGTAGCTCTCTGGTGAAAACCACTGACTGGAAGCGCGTGGTGAGCGACCCTGAAATTGACATTGTGGTGGAATTGGTGGGTAAGCTGCCGACCGCGCGCGCCATCGCCCGAGCGGCACTTAAAGCGCACAAGCACGTGGTGACCGCCAATAAACAACTGGTGGCGGAGCACGGCATGGACCTGGTGGCGCGAAGCCGCGCCGCCGGAGTGAATCTGGGGATTGAAGCCTGCGTGGCGGGCGGCATGCCCATTCTTCACGCCATTCGAGAGGGCCTTTCGAGCGAGCATTTCACCGCCGTGTTCGGTATTTTGAATGGGACCACCAACTACATCCTGACGGAGATGGAGCGCCGCGGCTGCTCGTTTTCAGAGGTGTTGAAAGAGGCGCAGGCCCTCGGCTTCGCCGAGCCGGACCCCACTTTTGATGTGGAAGGTTTCGACGCGCGCTACAAAATCGCAATTCTGGCCATGCTCTGTTTCGGCCAGGTGGTGAGCGTCAAGGCGATTCCGGTTCAGGGCATCACCCGCATTGACCACGTGGACTTTGCCTACGCCCACCGCCTCCATCACACCATCCGGCTGATTGCCGCGGCGCGCCGGCACGCGCACGGAAGCCTGGAGGTTTTCGTCCGGCCTATGATGATCCCGCGAGCCGCCCAACTGGCCGGAGTTCTGGGCGCGACCAATGGCGTCCTGCTGATGGGTAATAAGGGCGGCAACACCACCATCACCGGGCGTGGCGCCGGAGGCGAACCTACCGGCGTCGCCGTCCTGTCCGACGTGGTTCAAATTTCGCGCGACATCGTGGCGGGAGGGCATAGCACCACCGCGCTGGGTTACACGAATTGGCATCCGGCCAAAATCGCCAGCGATCAGCAGAGCGTGGTCAGCACTTACATGCGGCTGGTGGTGCGTGACCGGCCCGGCATTCTGGCCAAGGTCTGCACACTATTGGCCCGCCACCACATCAATATCGATTCAGTGTTGCAGGAACCCGGCCATCAGAAACAACACTTGCCCTTCGTCATGACGCTCGAACCCGTCCAGCAAAAATACGTGGAGCGGGCAGTGGCGGAAATTGCGCGCCTTCCGTTCCTAGCCCAACCTCCTCTCACCATGCCGTTTGCAGATTTACCCTGAGCTGTATTCAAGCTGGATACTACGTGACCCTTGGTAAGATTCCGTGGTCTGCCTTAATCGCGGTCAGCAAACGTCTGCGCGAAGCGGCCACGGAACTTTAAGGGTGCGGAAGGCTCGGACTGCCAGATCTGCATGATGGGAGGGGAGATTCAGGGCAGAGCAATCTCCAGTTGCTTGCAGATAGCCCTCACCGTACCTTCTTTGATTTCCTTGTGGCGCGGCACGCTCGCAATTTTGGCTCGCTGAGGATTGAACCAGACTGTATGCGAGCCACCCTCGCGAAGCGAAACACAGCCATTTTGGCGCAGGTGACGCTCTAAATCTCGAAGCTTCACGCTTCAACCAGTTCGATCGTTTCGCGTAGAGCGTCCGGTGAAAGGTTTTTCTAAGCAAGTTCGCGCTGGCAATCCAGCACAAGTTTCAGCGCGTCGACGAGGTTTGCCTTAGCCTCTTCCAGGGTCTCTCCTTGAGAAATGGCGGCAGGAATTTCCTCCACGAAGCAGGTGTAGCCCCCCTCTTCGGCGGGTTCGAATACTGCGGTCAGTTTCATTGCTTTAGGCTATCACAAAGGATTTGTTTCTCAAACTTGCGTTTGGCGAGATTAAAGCATTTTGCACCGGCGCCCTCCGCGACCTCATCTTCGAATTGCTGGTCGATCCGATGCATTTCGTGAATTCCCAGTACATTCTAGGTTTCGCACGCTCGTCTGGCCGAATGGAGCTGACTTCGCGTCCAAGTTCCTGCGCGATTATATGCGTGTTACGGTGTGGCACCAGAATCACAGCCTGCCGGGGACGGCGGAAGCGCACCAAGAACCGCGAATTCAATTGAGCCGAACCCAAAGCTTGGACTTGTTGAAAAGGCAATTACCGGGGTTTCAACTGTAGTGCCAGCTTTCGTTATGAATGAAGGCCAGTGCAGCCACGAGGGGCCATTCCCTTACGCCGGCTTTAATAAGGATGTTCCAATCCTTCTTGGACGGACCAACTTCAACCCAGATTTCGGCCCCCGCATCGGAGAAGCCGTAGAAGCGAATGCTGAAGAGCGGCATGCGAAAAGTCCAGGAGTCCACTCCATCTATTGAGATGAAGTATTTATTGCGGAACATGCTGCGCATCGCTATTGTGCCGATGGTCTTGCCCGACTCTCTGATATTGAACAGGGGAGGGAGAAAGGAGGCTCGGCGGATTATCACTTCATTTCCTTTATCTAGCCCGGCAATGACGAATATCGGTTTCCTGAAGGGATTTCCAGGATCAGTACCCGGCGCGAGCTTGCGGAACTTATATTGCCATCGGATGACGCTCTGGTCATCCAGCACTATGCCGCTGCGGCTAGCCGCTCCCCGATCAATTTGACATAGGAGCTTGGTGCCGGCTGCGACACATTCCTCGTTGGGAGCGATGCTTCTGGTTTTGTTACGCCACATTTTGATCGGGCCGAACTGGAGTCCACTACCTCCTCTTTCTGGTTCCACATACTATATACCACCTACTACGTATTAACTTTTATCCAGGTTATACCTCGTTCTTGGGCGGAGGGCCGGGCAAAGTGCGGGTAATAGTTTCCGCGCTTCCATGCGTCGAGAACCCCGACTCAAACTTCGATAGTACCTTCCAACAGCTTTGCGGAATGCTCACAATATTACTGGGGAGTAGTAGGTGGCGCCGCAGCCGGTGGAACGCTCGATGGGGGTCCGGCCACCTGGAAATTGAAAACGGTATCCGGACCGATTTTGCTTCCACCCAGAGGTGTTTGAGTAAGGATGGTTCCGGCAGGGACTTGGTCGGTCGAGACAGGAACGATCTGCCCAATCTTGAATCCGGATTTTTCCAGAACTTTGCTGGTATCCGAAAACAAACGTCCGACGAAAGTTGGGCACATGAAAGCGGGCGCAGGCTCACCGAGCGAAACCAGGATATTTACCGCCGGACTCTGAACCTCGGCCTTGGTGGGAGGCGGATCCTGGGCCAGCACCTGGTCGGGATCGCCCGCCGGCCAATGCACCTGGGCCACATCGCCCAAGGTCAGGCCCCGCTGGACAGCGGTGATTTGGGCGGTGCGAACGCTTTCCCCCACCAATTCCGGCACGTGCACGCGTGGCGAACCCAGGCTGACCAGCACGTGGATGTGTTGGCCCTCCTTCACGCGCGAGCCCCGCGGCGGAACCTGGGAAATAATCTGGTTGGCGGGAAATTGATCGTTGTAAAGCTTGTCTTCTACCACCAGTTCCAGGCCCAGGCCGCTGGTGGTTTTCTCCGCTGAGTCGAGCGAAACACCCACCAGGTTCGGAGTCTCGGCCTGATGGCCGTGGATGGTCAATCGTATGGTGGTGATGGCGCTGGCCAATGCTACGGCCACCATCACCGTTAAGAGGGCGAAAAGGCGGAATAGAGTGCGAAGCCGCTCGCGGACGCTCATCGATGTATGCATGATGAACGATGAAGAGCGAATTATCAAGTTTCCGCGACCCAACAGTTGTCGAGAGTCCCCCGCACGCGGTGGGCATGACGAAACGCCTACTTCTTCTCAGGCGGCGCGGGGAGAGGGAGGTCGGAGTTGAAAATGTCAGCCACCACTTTCCATTTGCCGTCAGCCTGCTTTTTCCACACTTCAAGGAGCTTGCCGCGGTCCGTCTCCGGCTTGCCTTGGGCATCTTTCGCGGTATCCTTATAAGTCCCGATCGAATAGGCGAGGTCGCCGGAGCGGGCGACATCCACTTTATTCGCCACCCAGGACACGGAAGCGTCCGGAACGCACATGGGAGCCCAAATGGCGCGAATCGCTTCCCTGCCTGTGGCGATAGGAACGTTGGAGGCCATTACCGAGGCGTCGTCACTGTAGTAGGCTAGGGTCCCATCCAAGTCATGGGCGCCCGCGGTCTTTGACCATTGCGCGTCCATATTTCGAATCGCGGTTTCATCCGCCGTCCGCGTGTCCACCGGCGTCTGCTGGCTGCACGCCGACGAAAATTCGAGCAGGGCCACACACACGCAAAAAGCCAGCTTCGGTCGTCGTCCTTTTTCCCAGCTAATGATCATTGATAAAACCTCCTGGAAAAATGGTGAGGGTACCATAAAATGTCACTGGCGATTCAAATGTTGTGCCGACTGGTCCGCTGGCTCACCTGTCGGGTGTACTTTTAGACGGATCGGGGCGGCCCGACCTTAATCCTCAACATCCTTCAAAGGTAGGACCGATCCTCCTCCTTCTTTCTTGACCTGCCCACTGAATTCAAGTAGCGTTGCGACTTCGCCCAATAAACAACGCCCTCCGGTAGTCGAGCGAGGAAAGGGCGTAGTGGTGGGGATACTTTTGCCGGATCTTGCATTTAGTTCCTGAACCCGATGAGTCCACAGAAAATTCGCGCGGCATTTTTTATAACCTGCCTGGGAGACCAGTTTTACCCGCAGGTGGGAGCGTGTGCGGTAAGCGTGTTGCGGCGGCTGGGCGTGGAGGTCACGTTCAATCCCGCCCAAACTTGTTGCGGCCAACCCGCTTTCAATACCGGTTTCCGCGAAGAGGCTCGCGAAGTGGCGGCGCGTGTGCTCGATCAATGCAAGGACGCGGAGTACGTGGTTGCGCCTTCGGGCTCTTGCACCACCATGGTGCGGGTATTCTATCCGGAACTTTTTGCCGACGACCCGGCACGTCTCGCCCAGGCGCTGGAGTTGAAAAAAAAGTTTTTTGAGTTCTCCGAGTTTTTGGTGAAGGTCCTGAAAGTTGAAGATGTGGGCGCAAGCTTCGCGCGCCGGGTGGCGTATCATGATTCGTGCCACCTCCTGCGGGAACTGGGGATCGAGCAGGAACCACGGACGCTTATCCGCTCGGTGCGCGGCATCCAGTTGGTGGAGATAAAAGACAACCAACTGTGTTGTGGATTCGGAGGAACGTTCTCGGTAAAGTTTCCCGAAGTTTCGGTGGCCATGGCCCAGGACAAATTGCGCGCGGCCGGCGACGCGGGCGCGGAAATTCTGGTGGCCAATGATTCCGGGTGCCTCATGCACCTGGCCGGCGTCATTCACCGCCAAGGGTTGCCGCTCCAGACGATGCACCTGGCGGAGTTGCTTTCGAAAAAGGAGTAGACAGTAGACTATGGACGACAGACCGGGAAGGCCCGAAATTTGCCCGCGTTTGCTTTTCCAGTCTACTGTCTACCGTCTACTGAAGTCATGAGCGAAACCGGAGTCCAAAGCGGGGAAATTCACGAGCGTGGAAATGTTGCGCTCGGCAACGCCCACTTGCAGGAGGCGTATCGCTCCTCGACGCTTCGTTTATTGACTCATCGCCGCGATGCGATCGCGGAAGTTCCGGGCTTCGAGCGCCTGCGTGACCGCGCCCGTGAATTGAAACACGAAGTCATGGAGCACCTGGATGCTTACCTCGCCCAATTCGCCGACAACGTGGAGCGGAACGGCGGGACTGTTCATTGGGCGCGAACCAGCGAGGAAGCGTGCTCCATCATCCTCGACTTGGCCCGGCGGGCGGGCGCAAGCGAAGTGGTGAAAGCGAAAACGATGGTCAGTGAAGAAATAGAGCTGAACCACGCCCTCGAGGCGGGAGGGATTCGCCCGGTTGAAACCGATCTGGGTGAATTCATTCTCCAGCTTGCCGGCGAACGCCCCGCGCACATTGTCGCGCCGGCGATTCACAAGACCCGGCATGATGTTTCCGATCTTTTTGCCGCCCATCTCAAGTCGGACCGAACGGCTGAGCCGGAGCGACTCAACCAGATCGCGCGCGTCGCTCTGCGGGAAATGTTTCAGAAAGCCGGAATGGGATTGAGCGGAGCGAACTTTGCCGTGGCGGAAACCGGTAGCGTGGTGCTGGTTGAAAACGAGGGCAACATTCGTTTTTGCACCACCGCCCCGCGCGTCCACGTGGCCCTGGTGGGCATCGAAAAGCTCATTCCTCGATTCGCCGACCTTGGAGTCTTCCTGCGGCTTCTGCCCCGTTCGGGCACAGGCCAGAAGCTGACTTCTTACACATCCATTTTGAGCGGCCCGCGGCGGGCGGGCGAGGATGGCCCGGAGGAGATGCACGTGGTCCTGCTGGATAACGGGCGCGTCGCAACCCTGGCTGACGAGAAGATGCGCGAGGCGCTGTTTTGTATCCGGTGCGGCGCGTGTTTGAACGCCTGCCCTGTCTATCGAAAGATCGGTGGACACGCTTACGGATGGGTCTATAGCGGGCCCATTGGAGCATTGATCACCCCGCAACTGACGGGCCTGGCTGGGGCGCGCGAACTTCCTTTTGCATCTTCATTGTGCGGCGCCTGCCGTGACGTTTGCCCGGTGAAAATAAATATTCCTGATCTTCTGCTCCACCTCCGCAGCGAGGTTCAGGTGAGGACGCCCGCTCCAAAACCAAAGGGCGCTCTGGTGCAGGAGCGGACGGCCATGCGGCTTTGGGCATGGGCAATGAAACGTCCTTTCGTATACAAGCTCGGCGGAGGCCTGGCTCGCTGGGGGCAGCGGATTTATACGCGCGGAGGTTGGATTAGGCACGTTTCCGCCTACCCGATCTCGCGCTGGACGGAAGGCAGGGATTTGCCGGCACTGGCCCCAAAATCGTTTCACGCCTGGTGGAGGAAACATGAGACTGAAAAATAAAGTCGCGATTATTACCGGCGCAGGATCCGGAATCGGCCGTTCGACCGCCCTTCTTTTCGCCGAGGAAGGCGCGAAGGTTGTGGTGGCGGATATTGATGTTGCCGCCGGTCAAAAAACCACCCTGGAAATCAGGAAGGAAAAAGGCAAAGCCCTTTTTGTGAACACGGATATTTCCAATGAAAAGTCAGCAAGCAAGATAACCATGGAAGCCTTGAAAGCCTATGGCCGGGTGGATATTTTGGTGAACAACGCCGCCACTTTTGTCCTGAAAGGAATTGATGCTTCAGTGGAAGACTGGCAGCGCTCCGTGGGCGTGAATATCATTGGAACTTCGTTGGTCACCAAGTACGCCATCGAAGCGATGAAGAAAGCCGGTGGCGGAGCGATAGTCAATCTGGCTTCGATTTCGAGCTGGGTTGGCCAGCCGAATTTCATCACCTATAGCGCCACCAAAGGGGCGATCCTGCAAATGACGCGCAATATGGCCATGGATTTCGCGCCCTACAACGTACGCGTAAATTGCGTCTGTCCGGGATCGATTTTGACCCCCGCCTCCTACCGCCACATGGAAAAGACAGGGATGACGCTCGAGCAATTCGATGCCGAAGAAGGCGCCAAGACTTTTCTGAAACGCATCGGGAAGGGCCGCGAAGTCGCCTGCGCCATCCTCTTCCTGGCTTCCGAAGACGCCTCTTACATTACCGGAACTCATTTGATGGTCGATGGCGGCTACACCGCGATGTAGCACGCACCAGTCTGGATTTTCCGAAAGACAAACTCTCCATTTCACCGCGAGGTGGGCAATGCACACACTGAGAAATAAATGGCGCGCGAACCTTCTAGTTGGATTTCTGGTGTGCGCATTGCCCGTGGCAAGCATCGCCTTGGGTGCGGAAGGACCCGAGCCTCCCGAAAACCTGCGCTGCGAATATTTATCCAACCCCATGGGCATCGATGTGGTTCGCCCGCGATTTTCCTGGGTGCTGGAACATCCCGCGCGTGGCGAAAGTCAGACTGCATATCAAGTCCTCGTCTCAACCCGATCCGAAACTTTGAAGCAGGATCAAGGCGACCAATGGGACAGTGGCAAGGTCGCGTCCGGCGATTCCACCCAGGTGGAATACAACGGCAAGCCCCTGGCCAGCGGCCAATCATATTACTGGAAAGTGAAATATTGGGACAAGGAAGGGAACGCCAGCCCCTTCAGCGAAACGGCCAGGTTTGATATGGGGCTGTTGTCCCGAGATGAATGGAAAGGGCAATGGATTGGCGGGGCCAACCAGCTTCGCACCGAATTCCAGCTCCCCGAGGCGGTGGTACGCGCGCGCGCCTACATCACCGGTGTAGGCTACTACGAACTACGTATCAACGGCGAGAAAGTGGGGAGGAGCGTACTCGATCCCGCCTGGACGACTTACGACAAGCGGGTGTTGTATTCAACCTACGACGTCACGCGGCGTTTGCAGCGCGGCGCGAATGCCGTGGGCGTAATGCTGGGGCAGGGATGGTATAGCTCGCGGGCGTTGCTGGTGCAAATTGATGTTGAGCTGGCCGACGGAAAGAGCCTGAGCTTTGTGAGCAGCCCCAAGTGGAAGGCCAAGAATGGGCCCATCACCAGCGACAGCGTTTACAACGGCGAGTCGTATGATGCCCGCCTGGAGACGCCAGGATGGGACCGCCCCGGTTTTGACGACGCTTTGTGGGCGGCGGCCCAGGCCGTCGAAGCTCCCAAGGGAATTCTTTCTGCCCAGATGATGCCCTCCATTCAAGTGGTGGACACACTGACGCCGGTCGCCCTCAGCAATCCTCAGCCCGGGGTTTACGTGTACGACATGGGCCAGAATGCTTCGGGTTGGGTCAGGCTTCAGGTCAAGGGTCCGCGCGGCGCCGCTGTCACCATGACGTTCACCGAGCTGATTTACGACAACGGCATGATCAATCGCGAGAACATCCGCAACGCCAAAGTGAGGGACGTATATATCTTGCGCGGAGGAGGGATGGAAATCTACGAGCCCCGATTTACTTACCACGGGTTTCGTTATGTTGAGGTAAGAGGTTTCCCGGGAACTCCCAGCCTCGATTCGGTGCGGCTGCGCGTGGTGCATTCCGCCGTTCCCACCACGGGCAGTTTTGTCGCCTCCAAGCAGATCCTGAATCAAATTCAGAAACTCATTCATTGGTCCCAGCTCACCAACCTTTTCGGCATCCCCACCGATTGCGATCAGCGCGACGAGCGCCAGGGATGGATGGGCGACGCGCACGTTACGGCGGAAGAAGCGATGATGAATTTCGACATGGCGGCTTTTTACACAAATTTTGTCCGCGACATTCACGATATCCAGTCGCCGGAAGGCATGGTGTCTGACACCGTGCCCCACCGATACGGCAGCGCGCCCTCCGATCCCGCCTGGGGGACGGCCTACCCTCTAATCTGTTGGTACATGTGGCAGCAGTATGGGGATCGCCGCATCCTGGAAGAGAATTACGACGGTCTGAAGAAATACGTGGAATACCTTCGCACCCGGGCTTCAGAAAACATTCTGAGTTACAGCTATTATGGCGATTGGGTGGCGGTGGAGAAAACGCCGGGCGGGTTCGTTTCCGCGGCCTATTATTACGACGATGTCCGGGTGCTGGCCGGGGCGGCCAAGGCCCTGGGAAAAGCAGCCGACGCCGATGCCTATTCGCAGCTTGCCGGGCAGATCAAGGAGTCCATCAACCGCAAATTTTACGACGCGGCCACGGGCAATTTCGCCAATGGAACACAAACCGCCAACGCCATGGCTTTGAACATGGATCTGGATGGAAAAGGACAACGCGGCCACGTTGCCGGGAACCTGACCAACGACATCGTTTACCGGCACGATACCCACGTGACCACTGGATTCATCGGAATCAAGCACCTGATGGAGGCGCTCACTAAAATCGGCCGGGCCGACCTGGCCTACGATCTTGCCACCCAGACCACCTACCCCAGTTGGGGCTACATGGTTTCAAGGGGCGCGACAACTTTGTGGGAACTCTGGCAGGAAAAAACCGGGCCGTCCATGAACTCGCACGACCACGTCATGTTTGGCAGCGTGGGCTCGTGGTTTTACCGCGCGTTGGGCGGAATCAATCTGGAGCAGGACAGCGTTGGGTATGCGCACATTCGAATCGAGCCGCAAATCGTTCGGGACCTGGCGTCGGTGAGCGCGTCAATTGAAACTATTCGCGGAACGGTCTCTTCTTCCTGGACGCATGCCCCGGGCAGCATCACGATGAATGTCAGCATCCCGGTGAATAGTGACGCCAGGATTGTTATGCCCCGGGAGGACTATATGACGGAAGTCACCGTCCGCGAGGGCGATCGGGTTGTCTTTGACAAAGGCCAATACGTGGCTGGCGATGCGGGCGTCAGCGGCGCCACCGCGGAGAAAAACGGTGATATTATTTTTACCGTGGGATCGGGCAATTATTCTTTTCAATTGACCGGGCAGTAAGGATTGAAACGAGGTAATGTTTTTTTGCCGGGCGTGTAAATCTAATTTCTGAGGAACCACAAAAAAATGAAATTCGTAACTTATGAATTCGCAAAAAGTTTGCATCTGGGCGTGGTGGAAGGTGACTTCGTCGTGGACGTTCAGGTGGCGCTGGGAGTGTTTGCCCGAGGCCGGGTCGAAAATCCAAAAACCGCCAAAGCAGTTGCAACCGCGCGCAAGGCAGGCCCGCCTCCCGCGGACATGATTGACTTGCTTGGGCGAGGCAGAAAGTATTGGTCGGCCTTGAGCGTCATCACCCAAGGCCTGGCGCAGTCCAGGCAGGCCAACAAGAAAACCAAGAACCTGTTCACACCCCTGGCTTCCGCACGCCTGCGAGCGCCCATCCAGCGCCCTGGCAAAATCGTGTGCGTAGGCTTGAACTACGCCGACCACGCGAGCGAGGCGGGTATTGAGGCGCCTTCATTTCCCACCTTCTTCTTGAAATCGGTGAACACCATTTCCGGACCTGGCTCCCCCATCGTGATGCCCCCCAACTCAACCCAAGTGGATTATGAGGCGGAGTTTGCCGTGGTGATCGGCAAGGGCGGGCGGCGCATTGCGGAAGATCGTGCTTACGACCATGTCGCCGGCTACATGAATCTGAATGACGTGACGGCCCGCGATATGCAGCATGGTGACAAGCAATGGTTTCGTGGCAAAAGCTGTGATACCTTCGCGCCCACCGGGCCCTGGATCCTCACTGCCGACGAAGTGTCCGATCCTCACAATCTTCGCATTTCACTGACCCTTAACGGCCAGACGATGCAGGATTCGAATACTTCAAACTTGATTCACAAAGTGCCGTTCCTCATCAGCTACCTTTCGCAATCGCTGACTTGGGAGACAGGGGACATTCTGACCACCGGGACGCCGCCGGGCGTGGGCGTTTTCCGCAAACCGCCGATTTTCCTGAATGCCGGAGATACCGTCAGCACTACGGTGGAAGGACTGGGGACACTCACCAACAAGGTGATGGGACCTTCGTAAAATTCATGAACAATGTTTTGAGCCTGCAAAAAAAGGCATTACTCTTCGCCAGTCTCCACCGCGGCCCGCGCATTCTGATTCTCGCCAACGCCTGGGATGCCGCGAGTGCGCGGATTTTTGAGGCGGCGGGTTGCCCCGCCATCGCCACCACCAGCGCGGGCGTGGCGTTCTCGCTGGGCAGGAGAGATGGCGAACAGTTGAGCCGGGACGAAATGTTGGAGGTGGTGCGACGCGTCACGAGCTCTGTTTCTATTCCTGTATCGGCGGATATGGAGTCGGGCTATGGTGACACACCCGAGGCCGTGGCCGGGACCGTCCGGGCCGTTATGGATGCGGGCGCGGTGGGTATGAATCTTGAAGACAGGTCGCCGGCCGAAAACAACGCGCTGTTTGACGTTTCAATTCAAGTGGAAAAAATCAAGGCGGTTCGCGAAGCGGCGGCATCCGCGGGCGTGGACTTCGTCCTCAACGCGCGCACGGATGTCTTCCTTCGCGGCGTAGGCGAACCGGCCTCGCGGCTTGATCACGCCATTCGCCGCGCCAATGCCTTTCGCGAGGCGGGGGCGGATTGCCTTTTCGTTCCCGGAGTTACCGACCGCGAAACCATTGCCACCCTGGCGCGCGAAATTCATGGCCCCCTTAACATTCTGGGCATGGCCGGAGCGCCGCCCGTCGCCGAACTCGAGAAGCTGGGAGTGGCCCGCATCAGCGTCGGCTCGGGACCCATGCGCGCCACCATGGCCCTCACGCGGCGCATTGCGCGGGAGTTGCTCGATTCGGGGACGTATACGGCCATCACCGAGAGCACCATTCCGGGAGCCGAATTGAACCAGCTATTTCAAACGGCAAACGAAAAGAGGTAGAGGGTTGCCGCACCAATCTCGTTCAACAATCGGGGATGATTCGCCATGACTGAAAAAATTAAAAAGACAGACGCCGAATGGAAAGAGAAATTGACTCCCCAGCAATTTGAAGTGACGCGGAACAAAGGGACGGAGCGCGCCTTCAGCGGCCAGTATTGGGACCACCATGAAGATGGGACTTACAATTGCGTCTGCTGCGGAAATGAACTTTTCAGTTCGGAAACGAAATTCGAATCCGGCACAGGATGGCCAAGTTTCTGGGCTCCGGTTACCGAGCAGAATGTCGCCGTCGAATCGGACACCACCTACGGCATGCGGCGCGAGGAGGTGGTCTGCGCCAAGTGCGGCGCGCACCTCGGCCACGTCTTTCCGGACGGCCCCAAGCCCACCGGCCTCCGCTATTGCATGAATTCCGCCTCCCTGAATTTCGCGAAGAAAGAGGGCTCTTGATGTGTAACCAGTCCGGAGTCAAGGGTCCATTGCCCACATTTTTGAGTAAGTATTGCCACCTGCTGACGCTTGCCGGCCAATCAAACACCGCGCTAAATCATCGTTAGTCCATCATAAGAAGCAATCCGGCGACACCGCTACCCATCCCGCTTCGAATCCCTTATAATGATTATTCAGCCGAATAAACAATCGTGCAGGCGACACTTACAGTGAAAGAACAAGTGGCGCGAGTGGAGGGTGGTGGGTTAGTTTGACGTAGAGGCGGCTTTACGCCGCCACATGGCGAGGTAAACTCGCCGCTACAAAATCAAAATGACCCATTACCGAGCGGAGGTTTTTGGATGAAACTCCCCGAGTTTAAAAACGAACCCTTGCTCGATTTCAAGGGCAATCCCGAACATTTCCGGAAAATGCAAGAGGCGGTGGTCGAAGTCCGGAAAGAACTGGGTCGTGAATACGACCTGGTTATTGGCGGCCAGCGGATCAAGACGGCGGAAAAATTCAGTTCCTACAATCCCGCCAAGCAGGATGAAGTGGTGGGCGTCTTTTCCAAAGGCAATGCCAAGCTGGCCGAGCAAGCCATTCTTACCGCCGATGAAGCTTTCCGAACCTGGAGCCGGTCGCCGGCGGAAGCCCGCATCGAAGTGGTGCTGGCAGCGGCCAAAATCATTCGAGACAGAAAATTCCATTACTCCGCCTGGCTGGTGTATGAAGTGGGCAAGTCGTGGGCCGAGGCGGACGCGGACGTGGCGGAGTCCATCGATTTTTGTGAGTATTACAGCCGGGAGATGTTGCGCCTTGCCAATCCCCAGCCGCTTACGCCGGTTCCGGGCGAAAGAAACTTCCTGCGCTACATTCCCCTGGGCGTGGGCGTGGTGATTCCACCATGGAATTTTCCTCTCGCCATTCTGGCCGGCATGACGGTTGCCTCCATCGTGACCGGAAACACAGTGGTGCTGAAGCCCTCCAGCGACTCGCCGACCATCGCTTACAAATTCATGGAAGTCCTCGAACAAGCGGGCATGCCACCCGGCGTGGTGAATTTCATTCCGGGGCCCGGCGGGTCAGTAGGCAATGTCCTGGTGCAGCACCCTCGCACACGTTTTGTGGCGTTTACGGGCTCGAAAGAAGTGGGGCTGGGAATTAATGAGCTGGCGGCCAAGCACACTCCCGGCCAGATTTGGGTAAAACGCGTGGTGGCGGAAATGGGCGGCAAGGATTCCATTGTTGTCGACAGCGAGACCGATCTCGATGCCGCGGCCGACGGGGTAGCGGCAGCGGCGTTCGGATACCAGGGCCAAAAATGTTCGGCGTGCTCGCGCGCGATCGTGGTGGAATCGGTGTACGACTCTTTCCTGCAAAAGCTCAAGACGCGGGTGGACAAAATTACCGTGGGACCACCCGAGGATCCCGCGACTTTTATGGGACCGGTGATTAACGACGCAGCCAAGAAATCGATTCTGGAATACATCGAGACGGGCAAGAATGAGGGCAGGATTATTTCGGGGGGCGGTGAATCCCCCGGGCCGGGTTACTTCATCCAACCTACTGTCATTGCGGACGTGGCGCCCAAAGCCCGCATTTCGCAGGAGGAGATTTTCGGCCCGGTGCTGGCGGTGATCAAAGCGAAGGATTTTGACGAGGCGCTGGAGATTGCCAATAACACTGAGTTTGGATTGACCGGAGCGGTCTATACTCGCGACCGGCACAAGTTGGAAAAGGCGATGGACGAATTCCACGCTGGGAACCTTTACTTGAACAGGAAATGCACGGGCGCTATGGTGGGCGCGCACCCATTTGGAGGTTTCAACATGTCAGGCACGGACTCCAAGGCCGGAGGGCCTGATTACCTGTTATTATTTACCCAGGCCAAGACCATCGCCGAGAAAATGGCGACTGCATCCTAAGGGGATTCATTATTGGGGGCGTTTCTATTTCTTTGCCAATACCTCCATTTGCCTTGCTTTATTCAAGCGGAACCGTATAATTGGCCAGATTCCCTGGGGGTAATGCGGACCTTTCTTGCCATTTGGACGAGCAATTGTGAGGCGACAGAGTGGCTAATCAGCCCGGATTAACTGAAGAGTTAGGGCCCAAAGCTCGCCTGCAGGCTGAGCTGACCAAACTCGAATCCCAAAAGCGCGATCTGTGGATCCTCCTCGTGTTTGTGGGAACAGTTTTGGCCTTTGGAGCCCTTTCTTTCCTCAGTCCCGAAAGTTTCTGGGCGCACAACGAACTGGTGTTGCGAATTCCTCCCCAAGTCCTGTTCGTCGTCATGATGATGGTGGTCGTGCTCACCCTCTACATGACGCGCCGCGACACCGAAACGCGAAGGCTTCGCCTGCTCAACATTCAGCAGACCATCTCCGCTCAATCCGACCAATCCGCCAGCATGATCGACTCGCTGACCAACGTCTTCAGCCGCAGTTTCCTCCGCGACCTTTTGGAAGGCGAGATCTCGCGCGCCGAGCGCAACAAACGGCCGCTGGGCGTGATCATGAGCGATTTGAACAACTTCAAACAGGTGAATGACCGCTACGGCCATCTGATGGGTGACTACGTTCTGGCCCAGATGGCCGGCATCCTCAAATCGTGCGTGCGCGGTTCGGATTTTGTGATCAGGTACGGCGGTGACGAGTTCCTGGTCATCCTTTCCGAAACGGACGAGCCGGGGGCCGAGATTGTCAAAGGCCGGATTCATCATAAAGTGGACGAATGGAACCGCAACAATCGCATTGGAGATGTGCCCATGGGGCTCAGCCTTGGGCTTCACATGCATGTTCCCGGCCAGTCCGCGGAACAATTGGTGGCGGAGGCTGACGCGCGAATGTACTCGGAGAAGGAATCCAGCAAGCGCAAAACACCGGTGGAGGGCAATGCCCCGGCCGCGGCTAAATAAATTTACAATCCCGTTTTCGTCGCTCCCATTATTGATGTCTATTCACCCCACCAATGAACTCGGATAAAGGTCCCGCTGCTTTCACACCTCGCTTGGTTTGAAAATTATGCTGAAGGCTGCCATTTATTTGGAGGCCGTATGAATGAGTTTTCCCGTCGCAACAATTGGCTGCTGCAAATCCCACTGGGGCTGGCGCTGGTGATTCTGGCGGCGCCCGCCGCGCGAGCGTGGGACAAGGGAAAGCTCTCGGATTACCATGACCGGCGCGCCCGCCTGTTGCGCGAGACCGGAGATGGCGTGGTAGTGCTGTTCGGCTACAGCGAAGACGAAATTGCCATTTCCACCACGAGTTTCCGCCAAAACGAAATGTTTTACTATCTAACCGGTTGGAATGAGCCGGACGGTATTCTTCTTCTGGTCCCCAAACCCCCGGCTGCTCCGGGGCGCGGCGCAAGCGGAGAAATCGGCAAAGAAATATTCTTTATTCCTCCTCACGATTACCGTGAAGAGAAATGGACGGGGCCCAAGCTCGGACCCGATGATGCCGACGCTCCCGCCCGCACGGGGTTCCCGGCCGTCAAGAGTAACTCGCTCTTTCCCGCTGAACTTCAGGAAGCATTGAAATCCTTTCCTAAAATCTATACCGAACTTACCCCGCAGCCGGAGAGCGGTGAGGACAATTTCACCAAAGAGATGGTGGCCAAGCTTCACCAACTCGCGCCCCTGGCCACCTTCGCGGACATTCGCCAACCGGTTACGCGCATGCGCATGGTGAAGTCGCCGGGAGAACTAGCCTTGATCCGCAAGGCCGTGGAAGCTTCAGTGGACGCGCATCTGGCGGCGATGAAAGCGGTGCGTCCGGGCGTCTGGGAATATGAAATCGCGGCGTTGATGAATTACGAATACGGGCGCCGGGGTTGCGAGTGGCCGTCCTACCCGCCCATTGTGGGCTCGGGCTTCTTCTCCACCGTCCTGCACTACGATCAGGACGAGAATCAGATGGCGGATGGGGACGTGGTGGTGATGGACGTCGCCGGCTCCTACAGCGGCTACGCCAGCGACATCACGCGCACGCTCCCTATTAACGGCCACTTTACCGCGCGCCAGCGTGAGATTTATGAGATTGTCCTGGGCGCCCAAAATGCCGTTCTGGCCGCCGCCAAACCCGGCATGTTGCTCGGCCGCGGTGGGCCGAACAGTCTTCATTCGATTGCCTACAATTACATCAACACCCACGGAAAGGATTTGCACGGAAATTCGCTGGGGCAATATTTCATCCACGGGGTCGGCCACCACATCGGCTTGAACGTTCACGACCCTGCGGCTTACGATGTGGCTCTCCAGGCCAACATGGTGATCACCGACGAGCCCGGAATTTACATCCCCGAAGAAAAAATCGGTGTTCGAATTGAAGACGATGTCCTGATCACCCAGGACGGCGCGGAACTCCTGTCGCGCCGCTTACCGCGCACCGTCGATGAAATTGAAAAGATCATGGCGCACTGAGCGGCATTCATAGTGTTGTCAGCTTGAGCTTAAGCCTATTCGCTCCGGAATCGGGTCCCAGGCGCGCCTCAACCTTCCGTTAAGTACGGTCCTATCCAGTGAATGAGGGTCTCTTGAAGCTGGCTTAAAGTCTTCCAAAGAAATCCAAGGAAAATGCCTACAAAATTTTGCTTTTTATTATATAAGGATAAGGAAGCATAGGGGCAGCCTGCTTGAATTGAGCCTGCTCTTGGGCACATTTGCCGGCGCCTCACAAGTTATTTAAAGGAGTCTGCACCCCGTGGTAGGCGATACGCTGGTATGTCTTCTGGCCGGAGGCGAAGGCGAGCGCCTTCTGCCTCTCACGCGCGACCGGGCCAAGCCCGCTGTCCCTTTCGGCGGGGTCTACCGCATTGTGGATATCACGCTCTCCAACTGCATCAATTCCGGATTGCGTCGAATCTTTGTCATCACGCAATATAAAGCGCTCTCCCTCAACCGCCATATCCGCGAAGGCTGGACCATCCTGGCCAACGAGTTGGGCGAATTCGTCAACGTTCTCCCGCCCATGAAGCGCGTGGGCGATTCCTGGTACCAAGGGACCGCGGACGCCATGTACCAGAATCTTTATTCGGTAGGCAGCGAAAATTGCAAGTACGTTTTGATCCTTTCCGGCGACCACGTTTACAAAATGAACTACCAATTAATGCTCAACCAGCACGCGGCCGCCGGCGCCGAGCTGACCATCGGCACCCTGGAGTTTGATCTCTCCGAGGCTTTTCGATTCGGAGTGGTCGAGATCGACTCCGACCGCCGCATTATTGGCTGGGAGGAAAAACCCAAGTCGGCCAAACCTTCGCCGACCAATCCCAACAAGTGCAACGTTTCGATGGGAATCTATTGCTTCAATCGAAACCTTTTGCTTGAGGCTCTCATGGCCGATGCGGAAGATCCGAACTCCAGCCACGATTTCGGCAGGGATGTGGTTCCCAAGCTCCTCGATAAACACAAAGTCTATTCCTACAATTTTGTGGACGAGAATCAGACGGAGGCCAGATACTGGCGGGACATCGGCACCATCGAGGCCTACTACGAGGCCAATATGGACCTGGTGGCAGTGTCCCCTGTTTTCAATCTCTATGACCATCACTGGCCCATGCGCACCTATCAACGCCAGTATCCCCCCGCCAAATTTGTTTTCGCGCAGGAGGGCCGCCGCATGGGCGTGGCCATTGATTCGATTGTCTCCATGGGATCCATCATTTCCGGGGGACGCGTCACCAACTCCGTTATCGCGCCTGACGTCCGCGTGAACAGTTACACCGAAATTGAAAATTCCATTCTGTTTTCCCACGTGCAAATCGGGCGGTATTCGCGCATCCGCCGGGCCATCATTGACCGCCACATTCACATCCCCGAGCGAACCGAAATCGGCTTCGACCTGGAGGAAGACCGCAAGAGATACTTCGTCTCCGAAAGCGGCATCGTCGTTGTGGTCCCCGAGCAAAGGATGTTTGAAGAACCGGAGTAAGAAGATTGAATGATTGAGTCATTGGGTAATTGGGCTATTGAAGAAAAGTTGTCGCAAGCGCTCTTGGGTTAATTTCCCCGGCTTGTAAACAACTGGAAGTGGGTTAGTTTCCGATATGGCGACTTCCCAGGCCGAATCCCGATCGTGGTTCGGAACTGGCCTGACAGCAGCGGATTGTAACGATGGAACCGGCGGAACGCAGTTCCCTCGGCTGGTCGGTTGTTTCCGTGTTGCCGACAATGGGCAGCAAAGTGCAACGAAGGTGGGCATCGAGTAGATGGCGCTGACTCTCACGGGGACTCTGAAATAGCTGCAAAATGAATGTTGGTTTGGAGTGCGTGGAAGGAGTGTCCATGTCAGACGTCATCTACACCTCCAAGGTATACATCGAACGCAAGGCTGGTCCCGTGCGTATCGCCAAGTTGCCGGGAGAAACCCAGCCCGTCGTGTTCAGCGTGCATGGGGCCATCGCCGAGCACTATAAGGTGAGTCCTGCGAAAATCACGGAGCCTCACGCCTCGACTTTGGATTATGTGATTGCGGCAACTGCCGGTTGAATGCTCGGCACCTTCGGGGGCGCGCTGGAAGCGCGCCAAATTGATGCGAGCAATGGCAAGCTCGTCGCGGATGTAACCGGCGAGGTGGAGACGGAAGATGGAGTGCTTGTTATTCGCCGCATCCATGTGGCAATGCGGCTGGTAGCGGCAAAAGAGGCTCGCGAGATAGTTGAGCGCGTTCACGGGATATACGCGATGCGCTGCCCACTTTATCGAACGTTGCACAACGCCATCCAACTCACGTCTTCCTACACCCTGCATGTTCAGGCCCACGACACTGAAGCGTAGATATGTCCTTGGGCGGTGAGAAGACTAGCTTAACGTGGAGCGTAGATCTGGAAAATTGGCTACAGCAGAAAACAGGGCAGGCTTTGGCTATAGGGCGGTCCTGTATGAAATTACTCGCGGTGTTGCGGTGGCCACAGGCAAGCTCCGGCGCGCGCCTACGGCTGGCATTGATCTTGTTCGCTTCCTGCTCCGTTGCATTCGCGCAGCAGGCAATCAAGACCGGCCCCGAGGTCGGATCGACGCTGCCCTCATTTGAGGCGCTGGATCAAAACGGTAGACCGCAGACCTTGAAAAGTATTCTTGGCCCCAAGGGCGCGTTGTTGGTTTTCTTCCGTTCGGCGGACTGGTGACCGTTTTGCAAAACCCAGCTCGTCGAGCTGGAACAGCATCTCGGAAACCTCCGTGAACAAGGTTACGGCTTGGCTGCGATCAGTTATGATAGCGTGGCTGTGCTCAAGGCCTTCGCGGACCGGCAGCATATTACTTATGCTCTGCTCTCCGATCCCGATTCCAAGATTATTCGCGAGTTTGGGATTCAGAACGATACCGTTCCGGCAAACTCCATGGCCTACGGCATTCCTTATCCGGGAACTTACGTAGTCGATCCGAGCGGCAATGTGGTCGCCAAGTTTTTCGAGGAAGACTATAAAGAGCGCATTCCCGCGCTGGAGATTCTTGACCGGCTTGGCGGGGCAATCGGCTCGACTCCGACCACGGTGGAGGCCAAGCAACTCCGATTATCTTCATCGGCCAGCACGACCGTAGTCCACCCGAATCAGCGGGTCACGCTCTTCCTGGACATTGAACTGATGCCCAAAATGCACGTCTACGCGCCGGGAGTAAAAGGCTACATCGCAATCGACTGGAAGATGACCGGGACTGCTGCCAAGTTGTACCCGGTTAAATATCCGGTGCCGGAAAACTTGCGCTTGGAGGTCATTAAGGAGACGGTACCTGTTTATCGCGGCCACCTCCGGCTGGCGGAGGACGTTGTCATCGGCACGGACCCCCAGTTGAAGCCCTTGCTGGACCCGCACGGCGATTTGACCCTCGAAGGTTCACTTCGCTATCAGGCTTGCGATGACCACGAGTGTTACATTCCAGAAACCGTCCCGCTAAAATGGACTTTCTCGTTCGAGCCGCTCGATCGCGAGCGCGTTCCCGCGGCACTCCAACACAAGCCGAAATCCTAACGACCAAGGGCGGCTCCCGAACAGGAAGGGCACGAATGAAAATCTATTTTGGCTTCACGGTGGCAGGGGATCGGTCGACTGTAGAAACAGCCAGGAGAATCGTGCAGATCCTCGAAGAAATGGGTCACGAAGTGCTGACCCGCCATTTGGTGAGCGACGATGCCTGGGCGGCCGACAGACAAATCACCCCACAACATGTATACCGGCGGGACATGTCATGGCTCGAGCAGTGCGACCTGTTCCTCGCCGAAGTTTCAGGTTCGTCATTCGGCTTGGGTTTCGAGGCCGGCTACCTGCTCGGCGCAACCAAGAAAAGGGTCATACTATTCTATCGTGTCGAGCTAAAGGAGAAGATATCTCTTCTCATCACCGGAAATAGTCACCCGAATTGCACTCTGGTGCCGTACTCAAGCACTTCAGAAGTCGAGACATTCATCAAGATCGACCTCCATGCTGACGCACCAAAGGCCGGAATTTCCGGTGGTGCCAGTAGAATCGCGCGATGATCACACCTCTCTTGACCACGATTGTAACTTAGGGCCCGGTTGCCGACCCATGGGACTTCAAGTCCTAGCAGCATGCCGATATACATGTTTGTGTTCGGCTATGGTCAATGATTTATTCGTTGCAAACCACGGATGGCGATGCACGCCAAGAGACGGGTTCCCTGCTCCCGGATTGTCTAAGCGACCACTCGTGCAGCCGCGGAAACTGGCAACATGCTTCTGGAACGCCTCCCCGGTTATATGGCGAGTGGATTCTACGGCCCTGACTCGTATAGGCGTGGCGCTAGAATTAAGTGGTTGCCTTGTGGTTTTCGACAAGTCCGAAGGGACAATCCGAAGTCCTGACCGAGAGACAAGGAACTCGGAAATAAGATGAGGGAGTGTATTCCGGGATTGGGAATGAAAAACGCTCCAACCGGAAAAGGACCCACTAACAAACAAGTCAACGAAACCCTGCCTTGCGCGACCCTGTGATAGAATCTTCCGTTTCTAGTTTGAATAAAGGAGCTTCCCTAATGGCAGAGATCGATCTGATTGTGGGCCGGGAAATTCTTGATTCGCGCGGGAACCCAACGGTGGAAGCGGATGTTCATTTGCGCGACGGTTCGTTTGCGCGCGCGTCGGTGCCTTCCGGAGCGTCCACGGGCGAACACGAGGCCGTGGAGTTGCGCGACGGAGACAAGAAGCGATACCAGGGCAAAGGTGTTTTGCAGGCCGTTGAGGCTGTGAACGCCGTTCTGGCCCGCGAGCTTGGCGGCCGCGATGCCGGCGAGCAATCGCGAATTGACGGGCTGATGATCGCGCTGGACGGAACGGCCAACAAAGGCAAGCTCGGCGCCAATGCAATCCTGGCGGTCTCCATGGCCGTTTGCCGCGCCGCCGCCCGCTCCGCGCATCTGCCGCTCTATCGTTACCTCGGCGGGTTGCAGGCGCGCCGCTTGCCCGTGCCCATGATGAACATCCTGAATGGCGGGGTGCACGCGGACAACACCGTCGACTTCCAGGAATTCATGATCATGCCGGTGGGCGGTGAGACATTCGCCGAAGCTTTTCGCATGGGCGTGGAGACTTTCCACACGCTCAAGAAGGTTTTGAAGGAGCGTGGATACTCAACCTCCGTCGGCGATGAGGGAGGATTCGCGCCCAGTCTGAAATCGAATGTGGAAGCGGTGGAGTTGATCCTGGAGGCCATCGAGAAGGCGGGGTATTCACCGGGACACGACATTTGCCTGGCCCTCGACCCGGCTGCCAGCGAAATGTACGATGGCGGCAAATACGTTTTCTACAAGTCGGACAAATCGAAGAAGTCCGCCGAGGAGATGGTGAAGCTTTACGCCGACTGGGTGAATCAGTACCCGATTATTTCCATTGAAGACGGGTTGGCCCAGGACGATTGGGAAGGCTGGAAGATTCTTACCGATGAGTTGGGCGACAAAGTTCAATTGGTGGGCGACGACCTCTTTGTGACCAACACGGAAAGGCTGGAGCGCGGCATCGAGGAGGGCACGGCCAATTCCATTCTAATCAAATTGAACCAAATCGGGACGGTGACGGAAACGATTGCCGCCATCGAGCTTGCCCGCCGCCATGGTTACACTGCCGTGGTTTCACATCGCTCAGGCGAGACGGAGGATGCTTTCATCGCCGACCTCGCCGTGGGACTTCACACCGGCCAAATCAAAACCGGCTCTGCCAGCCGTACCGATCGTATTGCCAAATACAATCAGCTTTTGCGCATTGAGGAAGAGTTGGGCGACTCCGCCGAATTTCTGGGGAAAGCGGCAGTGAAATGCGCGCAGGAAAACAGGGATTAGGGGTTTAGGTATAGCAAACCAGGGAAAGTGCGAAGGGAAGTTGCACCGATTTTGTAGTACAATGTAAGACATGGCATCCACGATCACTTTCAGGCTGGATCGCGAGACGGACCGCATCCTGCGCGCGTTGGCTCCAAAGGGAAAACGGGAGAGGTCGCGCGTAATCCGGGAGGCACTCAAAACGCGCTGGGAATTGAGCGGTCGGGAGTCTTCCTTGAGCTCAAGGGAGATTTATGCCTCTCTTGGCATCAAGCCCGGGAAGCCGACGCGGGATCGGGCGCGAAACGTCGAACGATTGCTAAAGGAGAAACTCTTTGCCAAGCGCCGCCAGGGCACTTTGTGATACGGGACCGCTGGTTGCATTGTTTGATTCCAAGGACACCGAGCACCACCGGTGTCGGGCGGCTTTGGATGCCTTCGACGGCCGTCTTTTGACAACTTGGCCCGTTCTTACCGAAGTCTTTCATTTTTTGAATGGCCCTCAGGAACGCCAATTGTGGGCTTTCATACTCGCCGAAGGATTGATTATCCTTGATGTGATTTCGAGCGACATACAAAGACTTCGAACTTTAATGTTGAAGTACTCCGACTTACCCATGGACTTGGCGGACGGATCAGTCGTAGTTGTTGCAGAACGACTGAAAGTTCGCTCGGTTTTCACTCTCGATGAACACTTCCGTATATACAGGCCTGGTCACGTTCATGGGTTCGAGCTTGCTCCATAAGACCGGTAACAATCTTAAGACTCTTCTCATGTTTTCGCCTTCCCCTGATTGGCCACGGCTTCCATCGCCTTCTTCACGCGCTCGGGGTCGCCGAGATAGTAACGCGTGATGGGCTTGAGGTTCGCGTCCAACTCGTAGACCAGCGGCATTCCGGTGGGAATATTCAATTCCACAATTTCCGACTCCGGAATGTCGTCCAGATATTTCACCAGGGCGCGCAAGCTGTTTCCATGCGCGGTGATCAGCACGCGCTGGCCGCTGGCCACGGCCGGAGCGATGGCTTCATGCCAGGCAGGCAGGAAACGTTCCACAGTATCCTTTAGACACTCGGTGAGCGGCAGAAGGGCTTTGTCGATAGTCCGGTAGCGGGCATCGTGGCCGGGAAATCGCGGGTCGCTTTCTTCAAGCGCGGGCGGCGGGATGTCGTAGCTGCGCCGCCAGACCTTCACCTGTTGCTCGCCATATTTGGCCGCGGTCTCGGCTTTGTTGAGTCCCTGCAACGCCCCGTAGTGGCGCTCGTTCAGCCGCCAGTCGCGGATTTCGGGAATCCACATCAACTCCATCTCATCGAGCGTGATCCAGAGCGTTCGGATGGCGCGCTTCAGGAGTGAGGTGTAGGCTACATCGAAAACATAGCCCTCCTCCTTGAGCACACGGCCGGCATCCTTCGCTTCCTCACGGCCTTTCTCGGATAGATCAACGTCAGTCCATCCGGTAAACAGGTTTTCTTTGTTCCAAACGCTTTCGCCGTGCCGCAATAAAACAACTTTGTGCATTTTAGGGGCCTTTCGCAAAATTGAATGCGGACTGCAGTTCTCAACTCAACTTGAAATTATTGCAACAACTGCTAACGTAACACTTGTTCGTAGGGCTCGCTCGGCAAGAATCTAATCCTATCATTCCAGAAGGAAACTGACCTTGACCGAAGCGCTTATGTTGACTTCGCCTGGAGCGACCGTCGACTCGTCGATCACCTTTGCTTTGGTAAGGGAAAACTCCATGTTTGTTGCAAGGGCGCCCCATCCAGTTTCATTATCGACAATTTCCCATGGCTTACCTAACGTTTGGTGGAGTTCGGCAGCCATTGCTGTGGCTTTTTCCTGAGCCGCCCGAATAGCTTTTGCCCGCGAATCTGCTCTGTACTTCATGGGTTCAGCGATGAGAAAATCAACGCCGTCGACACGATTCACGCCGGCTTGTAGGACACTGGTCATCAAGGGTTCGTATTTTGATACGTCCCTCAGCGTTATGCTGATCGATTGCGAGACTTCATAACCCAACAACGTGTGCTTCTGGTTCTCTGAATATTCCAAGTTCATACTTAATGCGCTCGTTTGGATATCCTTTGCCTGGACCCCGGCCTCCCGAGCCAACCCCAAAAGTTTTTTAACATGCTTGTCATTGTCAGCTTTGGCCATGGCCAAAGCCTTGTCGTGAGAATCCACGCCCAGGCGGAGGATCGCCTCGTCAGGTGCGACTTTAACCTCCGCAGTGCCGGTCACTGTGATCAGGCGGGGCCGCGGACAATTATCCTGCGCCAAACTTGCAGGGGCGAGCATAAAGCAAATCAACACGGCAAGTACAATTTCAATCCGATGGCATTTCATGAATTATTCCTCCACTCGATTCCCGAGCCGATATTCATATTTCGATATTCTTGTTAACCAACTATATACCCAAAGCCTAAAAACTCAAAGAAAGTCCTTTAGGGGGGAACCGTCCCCCATCACGATTTTCTCCCCTTGTCCTCCACCGCTCCAAAGTGGCATTATGGCCAACTTCATTCGAGGAGGGAAAATGCGTTATTTACGTTTTCTGATTTTGCTCGGGTTGCTGGCGGGATTCGGGCTGCAAGCTCGCGCGCAACAGGATGAGCAAAGCGAGGACACCCCAGCGGCAACACCCACGCCGTCAGCGGCCAAGCAACCGCCGCCGGAGAAGAAAGCCGATAAAACCAAAGAGGAAAGGGACAAGGAAGACGACAAGCCGCCAGTGGTCACCCACCACGAGATCAGGTTTCATGGATCGCCACTTAAATACACAGCGACCACCGGCATGATGCCCATTTCCGACGAGGACGGCAACACGGAAGCCCACATTTTCTTCATTGCCTACACCTTGGACAATCCGCCCAGCGCCGCCGCCCGCCCGTTGACTTTCTGCTTTAATGGCGGGCCGGGATCGTCCTCAGTATGGCTCCATATGGGCGCCATTGGGCCGCGAAAAGTGAAATTGAAACCGGACGGCGACATGCCTCACCCCCCCTTCGAATTGGAAGACAACCAGGACACCTGGCTTGACCAAACTGATCTTGTTTTCATTGACCCCGTCGGCACAGGATACAGCCGGCCGACGAAAAAAGAGTTGGGCAAAAAATTCTGGGGAGTTACTGGAGACGTCGCCTCGGTCGGCCAGTTCATCCGGCTTTACCTTTCGCGCAACGAGCGTTGGATGTCGCCCCTGTTCATCGCCGGCGAAAGTTATGGCACCACGCGCGCGGCGGGATTGTCCGGCTACCTGATTAATAACGGCATCGCGGTGAATGGCATCGTGCTGGTTTCCACTGTGCTCAATTTCGAAACCCTGGAGTTTACCCAAGGCAACGACCTGCCCTACATCCTCTACCTCCCCAACTACACCGCCACGGCGTGGTACCACAAGAAACTTTCCGCGGAGCTCCAGCAGCAGGACGTCGCGAAAATTCTTCCTGAAGTCGAGCAATGGGCTTCTAACGAATATGCCCTGGCGCTTGCCAAAGGCGACTTGATTTCGCCGGAGGAGCGCCAGTCGGTGATAGATCACCTCTCGCGTTACACCGGAATTTCAAAAAGCTACATCGACCAGGCCAACTTGAGGTTGAAGCAATGGGAATTCTGCAAGGAGTTGCTGCGCGACCAGAACCGCAGTGTAGGCCGCCTGGACAGCCGCTTTAAAGGGATCGACGAGCCCGGAATTTCGGAGTCGCCCAACTACGATCCGAGCGAGGCCATGATTCGCCCGCCCTTTACTTCGGTGTTCAACAACTACGTTCGCGCCGATCTTGGCTACAAAACCGACCGGCAATACTACATTCTGGGCGGCGGATTCCGGGAATGGGACTGGGGCTCGGCAGGCGAGGGTTTCCCCAACGTCAGCCCGCAACTGCGAAATGCCTTCGTCAAGAACCAATACATGAAGGTCTTTGTGGCGGAGGGTTACTATGATCTTGCCACGCCCTTCTACGCCGTGGAATACACCCTGGCCCACCTCGGTCTCGACCCGGCGTTGCGGGCCAATATCACAACGGGGCAATATGCGGCCGGACACATGGTGTACATTGAAAGCAAGTCTCTGGACAAATTGAAACAGGATGTTGCGTCGTTTATGCGGTCCGCGTTGAAGTGAGCCTTGCATGATCCAAGTTGAAACCTGCGGAAGATTTGGAGGAATTTGCAGGTCCAGCAACCGCTGGAAAGTGGTGTCATTTGTCCGGTGCGAGTTCCGCCGCGCTGATATTCCCGCGAAGGCGGGATTCTATTTCACTAAATCAATAGAAATGCCCGGAAGAAAGAGTGGATTCCCGCCTTCGCGGGAATGACAAATTCCTCGAAAGGAATGCAATTCCAAATGACACCACTAGCGACCGCTGAGCACGATTGGATTGCTCTTTTCTTTTGTGTTATAGTGGACGTGTCGATCAAAAAAATTCAGACACGGAAGATCTCCTTGTTCGTTACGCCTCAAATCCTAAAAAGTGGCGCAAGGACCCAAGGGAAATCAGCAGGACTTTAACATTCATCGCGCCGCAAGCAGCTTCTTCGGTGGCGCGTGTCCATGAAACTCCGGAAACCCGGCGCGACCGATCATCTTTAAACTTGGTAAACTCCGCCATGAATGCCTGGCAAGAAATCCTGAACTTCCTCAAGACTAAAGTAAACACTCAGAGTTACCAAACCTGGCTGCGTCCCACCAGCTTTGACCGTGAGGAGAGCGACACGCTGATGGTCCGCGTTCCCAACCGGGAATTCCAGGAGTGGATTCAGGAGCATTATGGCAGCCATATCAAGGAAGCCTTGCAATGCCTCAAGCTGAATTTCCGCGAAATCCGTTACGTTTTTGAAGAGAGCGCGGAGAAAAAAAGCCCTGAAAACGGCCAACAGAAATCGATGCAAGGAAAGCTGGACTTTGCCTCCGTGGACCACGAACTGAATCCCCGCTATACCTTTGACACGTTCGTGGTGGGCAATTGCAATCAGTTTGCCCACGCCGCCGCGCGTGCCGTGGCCGAGCAACCTTCCAAAGCTTACAACCCGCTTTTCCTCTACGGGGGAGTGGGCCTCGGCAAGACGCATTTGATGCAGGCCGTGGGCCACATGATCAAGAGCCACGCCAAAGACATGCGCCTGGCTTACGTCTCATCTGAAAAATTCACCAACGAGGTTGTGAATTCGCTTCGCTATGACCGCATGATCTCCTTCCGTGACAAATACCGGACTGTGGACGTTCTTCTGATTGATGATATTGAATTTATCGCCGGCAAGGAGCGGACCCAGGAGGAGTTTTTCCACACTTTTAACGCCCTTTATGAAGCCCAGAAGCAGGTGGTGATCTCAAGTGATTGCACGCCCAAGGAGATCCCGGGACTGGAGGAAAGGCTTCGCTCGCGCTTTGCCTGGGGGCTCACGGCAGACCTTCAGCCCGCCGACCTTGAAACCAAACTGGCGATACTGGCCAAGAAAAGCGACTCCCAAAACGTCACCCTGCCGGATAACGTGGCCCTGTTTATCGCCACCCGCATCAAGTCCAGCATTCGGGACCTGGAAGGCGCTTTGATTCGCCTGATTGCCTATTCGTCGCTCACCGGCGCCGAAATCACATTGGGCATGGCTCAGCAAGTCCTGAAGAACCTGGTGGATTTACAGGAGCGGCGAGTTTCCATTGAAAACATCCAGAGGACAGTTTGCCAGGAATTCGGCCTGACCGTTTCCCAACTTAAAGCCAAGAACAACAGCCACGCGGTCGCATACCCGCGGCAGATTGCCATGTTCCTGACCAAAGAGTTGACCACGGCCTCCTTGCCGCAGATCGGAAGAGAGTTTGGGGGCAAGCACCACACCACCGTTCTGCACTCAATCAATAAAATCGGGCACCAACGCAAGGCGGATAAAGATTTGAACAGGATTATCAACAAGCTGAGTGACAGTCTTCGTTGACTTTAGCTCGTTTTCGACAATCGTGCGCTTTTCAAGGTCTGTGAATTGAATCCTGATGGTTTGTTTTTCACAGCAACTCACAGAAAGGGCAGTTAGATTCACAAAGTCAGAATTGGCAAATGGATTGGTTTCAACTGTCTTTTGACTTTTCCACAAATTCACAGGCCCTACTACTAATACGATTCTGATAGGATATTAAACCTATGGAATTCTCAGCTAAGAAGTCGGAACTTTTGAGGGAATTGAATCTCACCCAGGGAGTGGTGGAAAGAAAAACCACCATTCCAATCCTGTCCAATTTGTTGATCGAGACCACGGAGTCGAGCCTGCGGATCAGCGCCACCGATTTGGAATTGGGCATCCGGTGTGGATGTCCGGCCAAGGTCAAAAAAGAGGGGGCAGGAACTGTTCCGGCCAAACGCCTTTTGGAAATTGTCCGTTCACTTCCCGAAGCGGAAATTAAATTCAAAGTTCTGGAAAACCATTGGGTCCAGGTCAACTGCGAGCGATCTGCGTTCAAGCTTGTGGGCATGGCGAAAGACAGTTTCCCTGTGCTTCCGGTCGCTCCCAAACCCCTGGCGGCGATTCCGGCCAGCGTTTTCACCGGCTTGATCCAAAAGACGATTTTCGCCATATCGAGCGAAGAATCACGCTATACGCTGAACGGCGCCCTGCTGTTGCTGAAGCCGGATAGCGTCGCCATGGTGGCCACCGACGGACATCGCCTGGCTATGGTGGAAAAACAGACGCCGATTGCCGGCCTTTCCAACGAACTACGAGTCCTGATCCCCAAGAAGGCGATGGGAGAGCTCCAGCGCCTTCTTCCTGAAGCGGATGAGGCCACCCCGGTGCAGTTCTCCAAGGACGACAGCCATCTCTACTTCTCGGTGGGTGAGCGAGTCCTGATTTCAAGAATGCTGACCGGGCAGTTCCCGAACTATGAGGCGGTTCTGCCACGCGACAACAAGAAAACGGTCGAACTGGAAAAGGACGCCATTACCGCCGCCATCCGGCGCGTCGCCCTGCTGGCCGATGAGAGGTCGCGAGCCATCCGGCTTCAGCTCGATAAAGACAAGCTGGAGGTTTTTTCTTCGAGCGGTGAATATGGAGAGGCGCACGAAATTTTGGACGCTAAATTTCCCCACGAGGCCCTCCAAATAGGTTTCGATTATCAGTACCTGCTGGATTTTCTGAATGTGGTGGGAGAGGGCGGCAAGATTCGCCTGGAATTAAAAGATGAACAGAGCGCCGGCCAGTTTCGTCCTGGCGACGAGGAAAATTACCGCTATCGTTACGTCGTCATGCCCATGAGAATTTGAGAAACCGCGCGAATGATCGCTAATATCAAATTAAGTTTGGTTTCTTCAGGCCGGCAGCGATTTATTTTTTCTGCCGGTCTTTTGGTGTAAGGCGTTTTGCGGCGGACCTTTCTACGATTGAGCGTAGACCCGGCGTGAGCCCATGTTTGAAAACTGAGAAAGTTTGGAGGTTGGGAGAGAGTGGCGGAAACTGAAAAGAAAAAGGGAGCGGCCCAAAATTACGACGCGGCGAGCATCAAGGTGCTTGGCGGCCTGGAGGCGGTACAAAAGCGGCCGGCGATGTACATCGGTTCAACAGGTCAAACCGGCCTGCACCACCTTGTTTGGGAGGTGGTGGACAACGCCGTTGACGAAGCTCTGGCGGGCTATTGCGACAAGATTGATGTCACCGTGCACTCCGACAATTCCGTGACGGTTATCGACAACGGGCGCGGCATCCCTGTGGATATCCACAAGGAGGAAGGCCGCTCCGCCGCCGAAGTTGTGATGACCGTGCTGCACGCGGGCGGAAAATTCGATTCCGACAGTTACAAAGTTTCCGGCGGCCTGCACGGCGTTGGCGTCTCGGTGGTGAACGCGCTTTCCGAATCTCTCGACCTGGAGATATGGCGCGAGAGCGGCAAAGATCCGATCCATTACACTTGGGAGCAGTCCTACGAGCGGGGCAAACCTGTAGCTCCGCTGAAAAAAACAGGCAAGACGGAACGCCGTGGGACGAAAATCACTTTTCTTCCCGACTCCAAGATTTTCGACTCCATCGAGTTCAACTACGACACCCTGGCCCAGCGCCTGCGTGAGCTATCCTTCCTGAACAAGGGCTTGACCATTCGCCTGAAGGATGAGCGCAGCGACAAGCAGGCGGAATTTCACTATACCGGCGGAATCTCCGAGTTCATCAAACACCTGAACAAGAACAAAAACGTCTTGCACACCACGCCGATTTACGGCGAAGCAGAGAAAGACGATGTCTCCATGGAGTTCGCCCTTCAGTATAACGACGCGTACGCGGAGACCGTTTTTTGCTTTGCCAACAACATCAATACCGTGGATGGCGGCACCCACCTTTCCGGATTCCGCTCCGCCCTCACCCGGGCCATCAACCAGTTCGGGCAAAACCAGTCGCTCTTCAAAGACGTGAAGGAAAATCTTCAGGGTGAGGACGTTCGCGAGGGCCTGGTGGCCGTGATCAGCGTGAAACTTCCGCAACCTCAGTTTGAAGGCCAGACCAAAGGCAAACTGAACAGCGATATTCAAAGCACGGTGGCCAGCTTTGTTTATGAAAAGCTGATGGAAAATTTCGAGAAGAATCCCACCATCGGCCGCAAGATTTGCGCCAAGTCCATTGACGCCGCGCGCGCCCGCGAAGCTGCCCGCAAGGCCCGCGAGTTGACCCGCCGCAAGGGCGCGCTTGATTCAGGCGGCTTGCCCGGAAAACTCGCCGATTGCCAGGAGAAAGATCCGGAACGGTGCGAACTATTTCTCGTCGAGGGCGAGTCCGCCGGCGGCTCGGCCAAGCAGGGACGCGACCGCCGCTACCAGGCGATTCTTCCTTTGCGCGGTAAGATTTTGAATGTGGAAAAAGCCCGCTTCGATAAGATGCTGGGCCACGAGGAAATCCGCGCCCTCATCACCGCGCTTGGCACCGGCATCGGAAAAGAGGATTTCGACGTCAGCAAGCTGCGCTACTCCAAAGTGATTATCATGACGGACGCGGATGTGGACGGCTCACATATCCGCGCCCTCCTGCTGACTTTTTTCTACCGGCAGATGCCCGAGTTGGTGGAGCGCGGGCATATATACATTGCTCAGCCCCCTCTTTTTCTTTTCAAGAAAGGCAAGAGCCAGAAGTACATTCGGGACGAGAAGGAATTCCGGCGCGAGATGATGCGCCGCGCCACCGAGGATCACGCCGTAGAAATGGGCGAAGGTAAACAGAAGGCGCGCCTGGAAGGCGGCGACCTTACCAATTTCCTGATGGCGCTCGCCGAGTATGTGGAACTGTTTGACAAACTCGAAAAACGCATCGGCGACGCGCGCCCGGTGAACGCCATGCTCAAGAGCGAGTTGGGCAAGAAGGCGGAGCTCGAAGAAAAAGACAAGCTCGAACAAGTGGCCAAGGAACTAAAAGCGGAAGGCTTTAAGACCGCAGTCAAGCTCGACCCGGAACATAACCTCTATACCCTCACTTACAACAGCGAGAGTCTGGGCGAGCGCGTGATCGATTGGGAATTGGTTTCTACCGCCGACTACCGGCGCCTGCTCGACCTCCACCGTCGCGTGCGCTCGAACGACCGGCCGCCTTTCCTGATCACTTCCAACGGCGACAAGGTGAACATCGAGGGCCGCGAGGAATTACTGGAACACGTGATGGCCCTCGGCAAGAAAGCCTTCACCGTGCAGCGCTTCAAGGGCCTGGGCGAAATGAATCCCGACCAGCTCTGGCAAACCACCATGGACGCCGAACAGCGCGTCCTGCTTCAGGTCCGCGTGGAAGACCAGGTGGAAGCCGACTCCATCTTCACCGTCCTCATGGGCGACGTGGTCGAACCCCGCCGCCAGTTTATCGAAGATAACGCCCTCGAAGTGAAGAACCTGGATATTTGAAACCCTTCCTAGTTTCATTTCTCCTATGGGAGAATTCGCAAGGGAGTTTTCTTTGCGGACGAAGGTGGACAATTATCGGATGACATCCGATTGCAATTACTCACGGAGTTTCAAATGAGCCTGAATCCACTTTTCGAACTTTCGTTCGGTAATTTCTCCTGCCGCAAGCGCCAGCACCTTGCGGGCCGCGTCCACCTGATCGGCATCCAAAGTATAGCCATTTAATCCCAGAAAAAGCCCGACAGCCAGGAACGCAGCTCGTTTATTGCCGTCAGCGAAGGGATGATTTCTCACGATGCCAGCCGCATAGGACGCGGACAGCCGGGCAAGGCTGGGTTTTGCCTCGTAGGTGAAGATTTGCAGGGGACGCGCGAGGGCGGAGTCAAGGAGCCCGTCGTCGCGAGCACCAGAGTGTCCTCCGTGCTCGGCGAGCGTCTGCTGGTGCAGGAGGAGAAGTGCGCGCCGGGCAATCCAGGCAGGCTCCTTCATTTGGCCAACGCCCGGAACGAATTGCGAAACTTGGCCATGAATTCACGCCCCAGCTTTAACTGCTTTTCAATTTCCGGGTCGTAAGGCGTGAGCAAATACCCATCCGGCGTCTCGACGGCGAACAAGTCGTCCTCCATGTTAACCCTCAGGCGGACAAGCATCTCTTTGGGCACAATAATCCCTGCGGAAGTTCCCACCGGCCTCAACTTTAGTTTCACAGCCGCCCTCCATTATCATGTTTATTATAATCACTTTTAGGCCACGGAGAAATAAAATTCGGTGTGGGACGGTGTGAGCAGGTTGGGAATGGTAACGCCTGCCGAGAACTCACGCCGCCTGCTTTTGGTGAGGGCGAAAACGAACCAAGTAATCGGCGCCCACAGCGCTTCGTGCCAGGGCCGCGGCGCGGGGAAGTTCGCTCACCAGGTCCACAACATCAAACGCGCCTAACTGCAAAGCTTCCGCCCATTCTTTGTCGCCGATGTTGCGTGCGATAAGGATAACCTCGAAATTCAAATCATAGTGATGGGCAAGGTCGATCAGTCGCCGCCACGAGCCGTCCTCCAGACAGCAGGAGGAAAAAATCACCTGAAACCCGCCCGGCCTGGCCCACTCGCAGGCCGTGGAGATGCTGCGGGCGCTCTCCGAGGCCAATCCCGCTTCACGAAGAACCATCTTCAAGCTGTCTGCCTCCAAATCGTTTTCACTCACGATGAGGATTCGAGATTTGGTAGGGGCTTTCATGGGCAGGACAGCGTCCCTTTCAATCTCGTCAGGCCGGTCCGGGATGGCCATGAGTTTGGTCCTTAAGAAATTAGAAGATTCACCGCACGGGGAAATAGACAGGCAGCCGGAGTTTTACTTCCGGATGCTCGACCATTCATGCTGCGGATATTTTATTTATCGGTTGAAGGTGCGGCAGGCTTTAAGGTTTTATTGTGGACGGCTTCGCGCAAGGCGCGATCGCGTTTGCGCTGGGCGATTTTCCGTTTTCGATCCTTACCAAACCTCGCTTTATCTCCGTTTCTTGCTGACATAGATCTCCTTTGAAGCCTCGTTATGCTGCGAGTATTCGCCGCTGCCAATCTGGGCTGCTCTCTCATCATAACGTGCTCCGGGACTAACTGCCCAGGAATATGTTGCGACCAGAAATCGAAAATCAAGGGGGGATTGAGTCCTCTCCAAATGCCCCCGAGGAGGCGGCAGCGTGGTACAATTAAGTTTACATTTTTCGTTCCGGGTTGAAGTCCCAGACCATCGGGAACAGGCAACAAGCCGGGCGAATTCCACGTATTAAATCCAACGATCCGAGGCCAGAGATACTTCATGGGTGACCAGGAAACACTTCTACCTTCGCGCAACGTTCCGGTAAATATCGAAGAAGAAATGAAGAGCTCGTACCTCGCTTACGCCATGAGCGTAATTGTAGGGCGGGCGCTTCCCGACGTTCGCGACGGCCTGAAGCCCGTCCATCGGCGAATTCTTTACGCGATGTATAAGGAAGGCAACACGTCGGACAAGCGCTATATCAAGTGCGCCGGCGTGGTGGGCGAGGTCATCAAGAAGTATCACCCTCATGGTGACAGCGCGGTCTACGACACCCTGGTGCGCATGGCCCAGGACTTCAACCTGCGCTATATGCTGATCGACGGCCAGGGAAATTTCGGCTCCGTGGATGGCGACCCCGCCGCTGCCTACCGGTACACGGAGTGCCGCCTGTCGCGCCTAGCGGAAGAACTGCTCGCCGATATTGAGAAGGACACGGTAAATTTCGTACCCAATTTTGACGAGTCCACTGAGGAGCCAACGGTCCTTCCCACCCGCGTTCCCAACCTCTTGATCAACGGCTCCGACGGCATTGCGGTGGGCATGGCCACCAAGATTCCTCCTCATAACTTGACCGAAGTCGTCGAGGCCACCATTCTGCTGATCAACAAACCGGGTGTTGGACTCGATGAAATTCTTTCCATCGTTCCCGGGCCCGACTTTCCCACCGGCGCGTTCATCTACGGCAAAAGCGGCATCAAGGCGGCCTACCAAACGGGGCGCGGCACGTTCACCATGCGCGCCAAAGCCGCCATCGAACATCCCACCAAAGATAAGCAGCAGATCGTGATTACCGAGATTCCCTTCCAGGTGAACAAGTCCACTCTGATTAAGCGCATCGCCGAGCTGGTGCTGGACAAGAAAATCGAAGGCATCTCCAACGTGCAAGATGAGTCCGACCGTGACGGCATGCGCATTGTGGTGGAGTTGAAGCGCGGCGAACAGCCGGAAGTGATCCTGAACAATCTTTACAAGCACACCCAGCTCCAGGAGACTTTCGGCATGATCATGCTGGCCATCGTGAACGGCCAGCCGCGCGTCCTGCCGCTCATCGAAGCAATCCAACTCTTTATCGACCACCGGGTGACGGTGGTCCGCCGTCGCACGGCCTACGACCTGCGCAAGGCGGAAGAGCGGGCCCACATTTTGGAAGGGTTCTTGAAGGCGCTCTCCCATCTCGATGCCATCATCAAACTGATTCGCGCCGCGCAATCGCCCAAGGAAGCGCGCGAAGGGCTGATTACTCGTTTCGATTTCTCCGACCGCCAGGCCCAAGCCATCCTCGAATTGCAGTTGCAAAGATTGACGGCTCTCGAGCGGAATAAAATTCAGACGGAGTACGACGAGCTGCAGAAAAAAATCGCCGAGTACAAGGAAATCCTGGCCAGCGACAAAGTCCTGAAGCGCGTCATCGTGGACGAGCTCAAGCAGGTGCAGAAGGAATATGGCGACGTGCGCCGCACCCAGATCATCGAGGAACAGGCGGAAATCAAGCTGGAAGACCTGATCGCCGACGAAGAGGTGGTAATCACCGTGTCGCACTCCGGCTACCTGAAGCGCACCCCGCTTTCCACCTACCGCCAGCAGGCGCGGGGCGGCAAAGGGCGCATGGGGATGAAAACGCGCGACGAGGATTTTGTCGAGCAATTGTTCATTGCCAATACTCACAGTTATATCCTGGTGTTCACCAACACGGGGAAACTCTACTGGCTGAAGGTTTACGAGATTCCCGACATCAGCGCGGCGGGAAAAGGCAAGCACATCCTGAACCTGGTGAATCTCGCCAAAGGCGAAAAGGCCGCGGCGGTTTTGGCGGTTAATAAATTACCCGACGAGCCCAAGGACGTCACCGCGGACGGCGAAACCTTTGCCGCTGAAGGCTACGTGCTGCTCGCAACCCGCCAAGGCATCATCAAGAAAACGCGACTGTCCGAATTCTCCAACCCGTCATCGCGCGGGATTATCGCCATGGGGATCGAGGAAGGCGATGAATTGATTGCCGCCAAACTGACCACCGGACGCGAAACTGTTTTCCTGGCTTCGCACGAAGGCATGGCCATTCGGTTTCCGGAAGCGGATGTCCGCGACATGGGGCGCTCCGCCTATGGGGTCTACGGTATGGACTTGGACAAGGGCGACTACATCGTGGGCATGGAAATTGTGGGCGAAAAGGAACTGATTCTCTCCGTCACCGAGAAGGGCTACGGCAAACGCACCGCGATTACCGAATACCGCCAGCAGTCACGCGCCGGCAAGGGCGTGATCAACGTGAAAACCGCGGAGCGCAACGGAAAAGTGGTGGGCGTGCTCAGCGTCACCGAGGAGTCTGAGGTGATGCTGATTTCACAGCAGGGCAAGATCGCCCGGCTCGATTCCAGCACCATCCGCGAGAGTGGCCGCTCCGCGCAGGGCGTGCGCCTGATTAACCTGGACGAAGACGACCAGCTTGCCGCCGCCTGCCTGGTTCGCGCCGACACCAACGGCGGGCCGTCGCAGCCGGCGCTAATTCAATAGTGGTTTGGAGGTTGCAGATTTTTACCACTGCGATATTCTGACGATCGATGGACAGTTCTGTGGACAAACTCACATTAAAAGAAAAACGGTTGTATGAGGGGCTTAAGGAAGTTCCATCGCTCATCGTCGCCTATTCCGGCGGAGTCGATTCGGCGTACCTCGCCTATGCCGCGCACCGGGCGCTGGGCGAGCGCATGCTGGCTGTCACCGCGTTGAGCGCGAGTTATTCCGCGCGTGACCGCGAGGAGGCGGAGAAGTGCGTCGCCCTCGTCCACTTTCATCACGAATTCATTGAGACCGACGAACTGGCGAATGCCGCCTATCGCGCCAACAATCCCGACCGCTGTTATTTCTGCAAAGACGAACTTTTTGAAAAGCTCGATCAGTTGGCGTCGGAGCGCGAGTTCGCCGCCGTGGCCTACGGCGTGAACGTGGATGACCAGGGTGACTGGCGCCCGGGCCAGCAGGCAGCGCGCGAACACAAAGTTCTTACGCCGCTCCTTGACGCGGGGCTGACCAAAGCCGACATTCGCGAACTCTCGCGCCGAGCCGAATTGCCCGTTTGGGACCGCCCTGCGTCCGCCTGTCTCTCCTCACGCATCGCCTACGGGATTGAGGTCACGCCCGAACGGCTGGCCGTAATCGAAAAAGGGGAGGAAGCATTGCGGGAACTTGGCTTCCATCAATTTCGCGTCCGCTACCACGAAAATCTGGTGCGCATTGAAATCGCCCCGGAAGAACTGCCGCGCGCGTTGACTCCCGGAATGGCGCAAAAGTTCGTCGCAATATTTAAACCTCTTGGATTTACGTTTGTGACCCTGGACCTCGAAGGCTATCGCAGCGGCTCGCTGAACACCCATTTGGTGAAGCTGGCAAACTCATGAGAAGAATACTTGCTCGAACGCTAAGTATTTTTTCAGTCGCGCTTTTGATGCTGATGGTTGCCGGCATCGCGCCCGCGCAACCAAAAAACATCGCCGAGCGGTTGGGGTATCCCGCAGACGCGAAGTTGGTGATCCTCCACGCTGACGATCTCGGTGTGGCGCATTCCGTTGACTTGGCGAGCTTCGCGGCGCTTGATCAAGATGCGGTGAGCTCTGCCAGCATCATGGTGCCCTGTCCATGGCTGACCGAAGTTGCTGCCTTCGCCAAAGCCCACCCGGACGCTGACCTTGGCTTGCACTTAACGTTGACCAGTGAGTGGAACACCTATCGCTGGGGCCCGGTGGCGCCCAAGGACCAGGTGCCGAGTCTGCTCGCCGCGGACGGTTATTTCTATCCCGACGTGGCGGCGGTCGCCACGCATGCGACGCCGGCAGAGGTCGAGCGCGAAATTCGTGCTCAAATCGATTTGGCGCTGAAGATGGGAATTCATCCCACCCACCTCGACATGCACATGGGAACGCTCGCCGCCAAACCGGAGTTCTACGCTGTGCTGGTGAAGGTCGCGCACGAATACCACCTACCGTTCCTTGCCGTTCGCGTCCCGGACGCGCGCGAGAAAATGATGGAGTCGCTGCTCTCCCCGAAAGACGCTGTATTCGATTCGCTCGTGATGTTCGACCCCGGAGTTCCCGCCGACCGTTGGACTGAGTCTTATGTGGCCGCTCTGAAAGCCATCAAACCCGGTGTCCACTATATGATCGTCCATCTGGGCCATGATGATGCCGAACTCCAGGCGGTTACCGTGGGCCATCCCGATTTTGGCGCCGCCTGGCGCCAGCGCGACTTCAACGCTGTGACCAGCCCGCAATTCAAGAAGGCTCTTGAGGACAATCACATTATTCTGATTCATTGGAAAGATCTGCAAAAACTTCAGCAATAATCGCCCATCTATGCTGAGAACGGGTGCGTCTGCAACGAATTGAAAGCGACTCCACCGCTCTCCTAGTCTGCAAACTCCCGGGCAATTGAAATGGTGTTCGAGTGGATTTGGATGGTGTCTTCCAATCGCCGGGCGTAACCACCCGCCAGCGTGACGGCGACAGGAATTTTCTTTTCGCGGGATATTTCAAACACCACACGGTCCCGCCGTTGCAATCCGTCCAGACTGAGCTTGAGGCCGCCCAATTGGTCTTCGCGATATGGGTCGGCGCCCGCGAGGTAAAAGATCAAATCGGGTTGGAAGCCGGCGAGCGCCTGATCCAAGCCGTCTTCAAGGGCGGCCAGGTATTCATCATCCTCGACGCCATCATGAAGATTAATGTCCACCGTGCTCGGCGGCTTGGGATTGGGATAATTATTCAATTGGTGGATGGAAAGAGTCCGTACCGCCGGATCGAAGGCGAAGATGGCCGCCGTGCCGTTGCCGTGA
The DNA here is from genome assembly GCA_035308965.1 of Terriglobia bacterium. Taxonomy (GTDB): domain Bacteria; phylum Acidobacteriota; class Terriglobia; order UBA7540; family UBA7540; genus DASYXZ01. Next base: position 434,941 of record DATGFN010000062.1, read on the forward strand.
TGCACATCCACGTCCACGGTCAGGGCGCGGGCAATGGCTTTGTCCTTTTGCAGGCGCCGAATCGCGATGGCGACGTCGTGGATCACGCAGAACCCTTCGCCGTGGTCTGGATAAGCGTGATGAAATCCGCCGCCAATGTTGGCGGCCGTGCCGCCTTCCAAAGCGAGCCGTCCCGCCAGAATCGAACCGCCCGCGGATAACCAAACCGCGCGAATCAGTTCCGGCGAATAAGGAATTTCGAGTTGAAGAATTTCCGCAAAGCTGAGCGTTCCCGTCTTGAGTTTGCGGATGTAATCCTGGGTATGAACCAACGCCACGTCTTCATCATCGGCTGGAGCGGGTTCGACAAAATCTTCCGGGAGCGCAGTCCCATCGCGCAGCAATTTTTCCCTGGTCAGTTTGTATTTGACCGAGGGAAAAACGTGTGCGCCTAAATTAAGATCGTATTGATCGGAGTAGACGAGTTTCATTAGGGCTTTTTACCACCAAGGCACAAAGGCACCAAGGAAAACCTTTGAGTTACCACGGGAGAATCTAAGAACTGCCTTTCATATTTCATTTTTCTTTGTGTCTTGGTGCCTTGGTGGCTCGGTTTTTACTCTTCGGAGTAGACGAGCTTCATTAGGGCTTTTTACCACCAAGGCACCAAGGCACAAAGGAAAACCTTTGAGTTACCCCGGGAAAATCTAAGAAATGCTTTTCAAACTTCATTTTTCTTCGTGTCTTGGTGCCTTGGTGGTTCAGTTCTTACTCCTCGGAGTAGACGAGCTTCATCAGGGCTTTTTACCACCAAGGCACAAAGGCACCAAGGAAAACCTTTGAGTTACCCCGGGAGAATCTAAGAACTGCCTTTCATATTTCATTTTTCTCTGTGTCTTGGTGCCTTGGTGGTTCAGTTTTTACTCCTCGGAATGGACGAGCTTCATTAAGACCTTTTACCACCAAGGCACAAAGGCACCAAGGAAAACCTTTGAGTTACCCCGGGAGAATCTAAGAACTGCCTTTCATATTTCATTTTTCTTTGTGTCTTGCTGCCTTGGTGGTTCAGTTTTTACTCGACAGTTACTGACTTGGCTAGGTTCCTGGGCTGGTCCACGTCGCAGCCACGCAACACCCCGATGTGATACGCCAGCAACTGTAAGGGCACGACTTCGAGGATTGGCGAGAGGAGTTCGTTGGTGTGGGGGAGGGCAATCACGTGGTCCGCCATGTCGCCGACTTCGTGATCGCCTTCAGTCACCAAGGCGATAATGGTGGCCCGCCGCGCGCGCGCTTCCTTGATGTTGGAGAGCGTTCGTTCGTATCGCACCTTTGAATCAGCGGCGTTCCAATCGCAGGTGGCAATGACCACCACGGGCAGCCCGTCGGCGATCAGGGCGTTGGGCCCGTGCTTCATCTCTCCCGCCGGATAACCCTCGGCGTAAATGTAGGAAACCTTTTTCATTTTCAACGCGCCTTCCAGGGCTACGGGAAAGTGGACGCCGCGGCCGAGAAAATGGAATGCTGCGGAGCGATAGAAATGGCCGGCCAACTCTTCGCACTCATCTTCTTTCAAGAGGACGGACTCCAGTTGGCGGGGTAGCGCCGCGAGATCGGCCAACAATCTCCTGGCGTCGGCCGCGGACAGCGTGCCGCGTATTTCCCCCAAATAAATGGCAAACAGATAGAGCGCCGCCAGCTCCGCGGTGAACGTCTTGGTTGATCCCACCGCGATTTCCGGTCCGGCGTGCGTGTAGATCACACCATCGGCCTCGCGAGGCACCATGCTGCCCAGAACGTTGCAGATGGCGAGAGTCTTCGAACCTTTGGCCTGCGCTTCCCGCTGTCCTGCGCGCGTGTCCGCAGTTTCACCCGACTGGGTGAGAAGGACGGTCAGCGTGCTCGAATCCACCAATGGGTCGCGGTAACGGAATTCGGAGGCGTAATCCACCTCCACGGGCACGCGCGCCAGCCGCTCGATGATTATTTTTCCTGCCAGGGCGGCATGGCGCGATGTCCCGGCCGCCACCAATTTGATTTCGCGAAACGCTTTGAAATCCTCCCGCGTAATCGCCATCTCGTCCAGCCACACCTGTCCTGTCTCCGGCGAGAACCTTCCCAGCGTCGTGTCGCGCACGGCGCGCGGCTGCTCGTAAATTTCCTTCACCATGAAATGGCGGAACCCGCCTTTCTCCGCCAGAATCGGGTCCCAGGTGATGTGCTGGACCCGGCGCGAAACATTTTGGCCGTTGAATTCTGTGAGCCTCACGCCGCTCGGGCTGAGCACCGCCAGGTCACCATCGGCCAGAAAAATAAGATCGTGGGTGTGATAAAGGATGGCCGGCACGTCGCTGGCAACAAAATATTCGTCTTTGCCCAGGCCGATGACAGCAGGCGGGCCGCGCCGCGCCGCCACGATTTTATTCAGATCCAGGGTGGAAATAATGGCCAGCGCAAAAACGCCGGTCAACTCGCGCACAGCGGCGCAAACCGCATCTTCCAGCCGGGCCAGTTTCGCGTCCCCGGTGTGATATTTTTCGATCAGGTGGGCAATAACTTCGGTGTCGGTCTCGGTGGAAAATTGGTGCCCGTCCTTTTCCAAGATCTTTTTCAATTCGAGATAGTTTTCAATAATTCCGTTGTGAACCACCACCACCGTGGAGTGGCAATCGCGGTGCGGGTGGGCGTTTTCTTCCGTGGGCGCGCCGTGCGTGGCCCAGCGCGTGTGCCCGATGCCGTAGGTCCCATCGAGCGGATTCAAACGGATAACTTCTTCCAGGTTTCGCAGCTTTCCCGTCGCGCGCCGAATCTCAAGATGGTTTTCCTTGATGACCGCCAGGCCGGCCGAGTCGTAGCCGCGGTACTGGAGCCGCTGGAGGCCTTCCAGCAACACGGGCACCACCCGTTTTTTCCCGACGTAACCGATAATTCCGGACATGGCTCACCGCGCGGTGTTACGTCCGATAGGAGGCGTTGATGTCGATATAGCCGTGGGTAAAATCACAGGTCCACATGCGGGCGGAGGCTTTGCCGTCGTGGAGGTCCAGCCGCAGGGTCAATTCTTTGGCATCCATCACCTGCTTGGCGGCGGTTTCATCAAACCCGGCATCCAGACCTTTGCGGCAGAGCACGAAGTCATTGATCCCGATGTCCACCTTTCCGGGATCAAAATCTCCTCCCGAATAGCCCGCCGCGCAAATTATGCGTCCCCAGTTCGGATCGCTGCCGGCGATGGCGGTTTTCACCAGCGGCGAATTGGCGATGGCCCGCGCGATTCGTTCCGCGTCCGCCCGCCGGCGCGCGCCTCGCACTTCCACGGTGACAAGTTTTTCCGCTCCCTCGCCGTCTTTTGCAATCATGCGGGCCAGCGACTCGCAGAGTTGGGTGAGGCCGGCAAGAAAATGCCTGCCCTGCGGGGAATGTTGGCGCAGGGCAACGCCCGCTCGTCCGCTGGCCAAGGCTATTAAGGTGTCATTGGTGGAGGTGTCGCCGTCCACAGTAACGGAGTTGAAAGTCGGGCGGGCCGCCGCGCGCAGCATGTGTTGCAGCTCGCGGGGAGGAACGGCCGCATCGGTGGTAATGAAACTCAACATGGTGGCCATGCGCGGGTGAATCATCCCGGAACCCTTCGCGATTCCGGCCAGATGAACCATCTTTCCTTCCATTCGCGTGCGCAACACCACGGATTTCGGAACGGTGTCCGTGGTCATAATGGCGCGCACCATGAACGCCGCGTTTTCGGACGAAAGTTTTTCCTTCAGACCCGGAAGCTGATTGAGAATAAGGTCCGTCTTCAAAGGCACGCCGATCACGCCGGTGGAAGCCACGAGAACCTCGTGAGTTTTCAGGCGGAAAAGGTTGGCGACGGCGCGCGCGGTCTCTTGCGCGGCGCGCACGCCTGCCCGCCCTGTGCACGCATTGGCGTTTCCAGCGTTCACAATGATCGCCCGCGCGCGTCCGCGCCCGGCGGCTAGGTGCCGGCGGGAAAGGAGTACGGGAGCCGCTGCCGCCAGGTTGGTGGTGAACAATCCGGCCGCCGCAGTTTCCGGCGCGTCGGAAATCAATAATGCCAGGTCCAGCGCGCCTTCCACGCGCTTGATTCCCGCAGAGACGGCCGCACCCCGGAATCCCTGTGCCGTGGAGAGGCTTCCCTCGATTTTTTCCCACTTGGCCATTTTGAGTTTAAGTTTTCCTCTGGTTACACTCGCAGGCGGACCGCCGGCCCTATTTCTGCCGGATCACTTGTGGCGGAGTAACTTCCTCAAGAGCTGGTTTGGATGAAGCAGGCCCTGCCACCGTGATCGAACGCAAAGATTCGTCGCAGGCTTCGAGCAGCAGCACCTGATTGCTTCCGCCCGTCGAGCACTCCGCCACGATGATGCGGTCGGGCGTGATCACATGGGCGGTGAGCCACAGGGCGCGGTCCTTGTAGCGCTGGAGGATGACCGCATCGCGGTCCGCCAACCTGGTGTGATCGAAACGGTAGCGCGGAATATTCTTCAACACCCCGTCAGTTTCCCAAACCGCCAGAATCTCCTGCGAGAATTCGGAAGCGTGGTCCACGTTGGGCTCGGAAGTAATGGTCAGTGACGGTCCTGCGCCCCACCATCGGGTCCGGAATATTTTTACGCCTCCGGCAAAGGTTTCCACCTGTCCATAAATTCCCGCCGCCACCTGCATGTCCACGCCCATGGATTCGTTGTGGAAGGGAATCTGTTTCAGGATTTCGTCCTCCACGCGTTGCTTGTGCAGCGGAGCCCACTTCACCAAAAAATATTCCCCGCCCAGCAGGAGGCCGCCAATCAGAAGTATCCCCAGGCCAACATACAATTGCAAAGGTATTTCTTTTTTCATGCGGTTCCATCTTATCCTGTGTCCCATTTTCGCGCAACGCCGCCAAGCGGGAAAATAGACATGCGGGGCACAACAGTAACAAATTGAAAAGCTCTGGATTGTTCCCGGACGACCGGATCGGGCGTGCGCGCTTCAAGCTTGCTAATTAAGCCAGAGCGCGGTCCCAAAGCAACAATAAATGCACCTTGCAATCAGACGGGCAATAGAGTAAGTACTTCGTCAATATGTGTAAAAAGTTCAAGGTTCTGACAGCCGCGCTGCTTTTCATGCTGCCCGCCATCCGCTCAGACGCGCAGATTAACCCCACTCCTGCTCCGGCGTTGCCCGCAGACAATTCAAAGGAGTCGGCCATCTATCAAAGACTGCGCACGACGATTAGATTTGAAAACGATGGTACTGCCACCCGTGAAACCACAGGCCGGATGCTGGTGCAATCGGAGGCCGGCGTCCAGGCATTCGGCCTGTTGACTTTTGGCTACAGCAGCGCTAACGAGGAGATTGAGATCGGCTACGTTCGCGTGCACAAACCTGACGGGGCTATGATCGAAACCCCGGCGGATGGCGTGCAAGACATGGCAGCTGAGATCACGCGCGCTGCGCCCATGTACAGCGACTATAGGGAAAAACACGTGGCGGTGAAAGGCCTGGGCATAGGGGACATACTGGAGTACAACATGAAAACCGTCGTGCGCTCACCGCTCATCCCAGGACAGTTCTGGTTAGACTACGTCTTCACAAAAGACGCCATTGTCCTCGATGAAGAACTTGAGGTGAATCTGCCCAAGGACCGCTTTGTAAACGTAAAGAGCACCGACTTCAAACCCACTATCACCGAGGAAGACGGTCGCCGCGTTTATTTGTGGAAGACCGCAAACATAAAGCGCAAATCTGAAGATGAGGAGCCCGCCCCGGCGGAGCCACCACCGCCGCCGGTCCAGATCAGCACGTTTCGCACTTGGGATGAGGTTGGCGCCTGGTGGGGAAGGCTGGAACAGGAGCGTGTAACGCCGACTCCAGACATTCGAGCCAAAGCCGCCGAACTCACCAAAGACGCTAAGACTGACGCCGACAAAGTGAAGACCATTTACAATTACGTGTCCACTCGATTCCGCTACATCAGCATATCCTTCGGCATCGGCCGTTACCAACCGCACTCCGCCGACGAAGTCCTGAAGAACGCATACGGCGATTGCAAGGACAAGCACACACTTCTCGCATCGCTCCTCAACGCGTCGGGATTGCAAGCGTACCCTGCTCTGATCAACTCCGGGCTCAAAATTGACCCGGAAATTCCCTCGCCCGGCCATTTCGATCACGTCATCAGCGTTGTGCCCGAAGGTAGGGAATGGGTGTGGCTGGACACCACCACGGAGGTTGCGCCCTTTGGATTCCTGATGCCGGGTCTTCGGGACAAGGAAGCTCTGGTGATCCCAGCGGGCAAACCCGCCTCACTGTACAAGACACCCGCCGACCCGCCGTTCAAGAATTCAGTTCGATTCGAGGTCGACGGAGCATTGGACGAGGCTGGGACTCTCAGGGCGAAAATCCAGCGCACCGATCGAGGAGACATCGAAGTGATCTTCCGCCTCGCCTTCCGCCAAACACCCCAGTCGAAATGGAAAGACCTGGTGCAGAGGATTTCATACGCCTCAGGGTTCGCGGGCGAGGTTACCGATGTAACGCCAACTTCTCCGGAAGCCACTGACGAGCCATTCCGCGTTTCCTATCAATACGTCAGAAAGGAATATTCTGATTGGGCGAATCGCAGGATTACTCCTCCAACTCAGATTTGCTCATTTTTTCAACTGGATGACAAAGAAGTAGAATCTAAAGAGGTGCTCAAGTTAAGCGGCCCCGCAGAATTCGATTGTAAATCAAGGATTACGTTACCCAAGGGATATGCTCCGCAACTTCTTCCTTCTGCGGATATTCTCCGCGACTTTGCCGAGTATCATTCCACTTATTCATTCAAGAACGGTGTATTCGAATCGGAACGTCGCATCGAGGTCAAGCTCAGAGAATTGCCTGCTGCCCGGCGCGAGGATTATCACTCCCTGGCAAAAGCCGCGAACGACGACGGAAACCTCTACACGACGATCGTAAGCGGCGTTGAAAGTGAGTTTATACCGTCTTCCATTCCGGAGGCCGACGAGTTCTACACCCAGGGAAACCAAGCGATGAATGAGCGGAAATATAGGGAAGCTCTCAGCCTTTACGAGCGCGCGACAAAACTAGATCCTGACCACAAATACGCGTGGAATGGCATGGGGACAGCACAGGTGAATTTGGGGAATCGCGAGGCGGCGTTCAAGTTGTTTCGGAAGCAGATTGAAGTTTATCCGAAAGGAGCGACAGCTTATTATTCCCTGGCCCTTAATTTGGCGCTTAACCAACGCCAGGATGAGGCAGTTCAGGTTTGGCGCGAGTTGCTAAAGCAAGACCCGGACAATAAGTACGCCCATTCAAATCTCGCGTCAATGCTCATGAGTGAGAAGAAGTACGCCGAGGCCACTCCTGAATTGGAAAGGGCGGTGGCGGACCATCCAGAAAATCACAATCTTCAATTTCAATTGGCTCAGGCCTATCTAAAGTCCGGAAATATCTCCAAGGCGCTGCCCGCTTACGATAAGGCCGTAGAATACGACCCAACACCGAACACCTGGAACAACGTAGCATTCGACTTGGCAGAAAATAACCTGGAGCTTGAAAAAGCTCAGGAATATGCGGAAAAAGCCGTTATGTTTGAGGAGGGCGAGTCCGCCAAGGTCAGCTTGGCAACATTGACCGTAAAGGACCTTGCGCGGATGAATTCCTTGGCCGCCGATTGGGATACCCTCGGATGGGTTTACTTCCGCCAGGGCAACCTGCCGAAGGCGGAAAAGTATATTGAGGCTTCGTGGAATTTGTACCAACAGGCAGTCGTGGGCGACCACTTGGCGCAGGCATACGAAAAAGAGGGCAAGAAATCAACTGCGGCGCACATGCGGAATATCGTGCAATCCCTTCAGGGTGATACTGCGCCCATGCTCAGGCGGCCAAAAGGCAACATAATGGCCGCGCAAACGGGGCAAAGGTCCCTTTCTGAAGAGTTGTCTCAACTGCGGCGCACAAAGCTGGGAAAGATAATTACAGGCGAAGGCAGCGCAGAGTTCTTTGTGCTTTATGCGCCCGGAGGCAAGATGGACGATGTGAAGTTCCTCAGCGGAACGGATGTTTTTCGCACTTCAGAGCGAGCCGTTGCCACCGCTACCAAGGCCGTTGGTACAACCAAGTTCAAAGTCCTCTTTCCTGACGACAAGCCCACCAAGTTGGTCCGCCGCGCGGTAATGGTGTGCATGGGTGCCCAGTTCGGCGGATGCGACTTTACCCTGTTCACCGTCGATACGGTTCGGTCCTTGAAATAAAGGAGAATGACTTGGGGGCGAGAAACCCGGGCTCACCCAAGGTCCGAGGGCAATCGGGTGTATATTGCGCGCACGAGGTTAAGATAGAATTATCCGCTAAACCCTCCGGGTGGCGCACAATTTAGCGGCGTTTCACTCCTTTCCGAAGCCGGGCAACTTCATCAAAAGTCAGTGCTCGGAGGTTTATGGTGAAATTCAGACTGGTGCTTCTGGTCCTTCTCCTGCCACAAGTTTTGTGGGCGTTGCCACAAGCCAAGCTAACCGAAGCCCAGGTGCACAACAATCAAGGAAACGACCTGTATGGCAAGGATCAATTGGACGCTGCGATTGCAGAGTTTCGACAGGCTATTCGCTTGGAACCGAATTTCGCCGTCGCCCACCTCAATCTGGGCAGGGCGCTCGACGACAAAGGGGACTTTGACGGCGCGATCAGCGAGTACCGTGAGGCCCTGCGCCTGGATCCGAAAAACGAAAGTGCGCACAGGTTCCTTGGCGTGACCCTGGCAGAGAAGAACGACTGGGATGGAGAAATCGCCGAGGAGCGCGAAGCCCTCCGCCTGAACCGAGCGAGCGCTTTTGCCCACGAATTTCTCGGCGTGGGCCTCGGAAAAAAGGGCGACTGGGATGGAGAAATCACCGAGGAACGCGAAGCCGTCCGGTTGAACCCGAAAAGCGATACGGCGCACCAATACCTCGGCGAGGCCCTGGGAGAGAAGGGCGACGTAAGTGGAGAATTCGACGAGGAACGGGAAGCCTTCCGCCTGAATCCGAAAAACGAGAACGCGCGCTACGACCTCAACCATGGGCCCCAGGGTAAAAGCAACTCCCAAGCGAAAACTGAGGACGAAATTTGGGCACCCGGTTGGTTTCAATTCATGGGAATCTTCGTGTTCATAGGATTCGCCGGAGGGCTCTATAGTTTCATCAGGGGATTGATCATGTTTCGGGAATTCCGCGTCTTGGAAGACACGCCCGAGATTCCGATCCAAAGCATCGCCATGGGTTTGACCCACGTTCACGGAAAATCGGAAGGCGAGCAGACCGTCCCTGGCCCGGTCTCCAAACGGCCATGCTATTTCTATGAAGTGGAGATCGAAATATGGGCAACCGATTCGCATGGGAGGAACGGACAATGGGCGTATTATGCGACCCACGCCGATGGCGTAAGATTTTATCTTGCCGATGCCACCGGAAAAGTGTTGGTGGATGCGCATGGTGCGGAACTCGATTTGTCCCTATCGGATTCAGTCAAGGGCGTGACCACGACGCATCGTGGGGCGAAGATATGGAGGCCCGATGACAAGGAGCTGGGAGCTTACATCGAACGAGCCAAGCCCGGGACTCCGCCCGGACAATATCGCGTGCGGGAGTGTGCCATCATGCCCAAAGGCTCGTACGACATGATCGGAACGTGCGTCGAAAACCCCCAAGCCAAGCGTGAAGACGATCGCAACCTGATCGTGAAAGGCCAGAACGAGAAGACGTTTATGATTTCCGAGCGGACCGAAAAAGAAGTGGAACAAAATATGCGCAAGAGTGTGAAGCGTTATATCTCTTGGGGAGCGGCCGTGGCTATTGTTTGTCTCATCGCCTTTTTCTTCATGGTGGGGTGGATTTGACCCGTGATGCTCAACATTGGTTTTTCGGAGGCTTGCTATGACATTCAGACTAATGCTGCTGGCTTTTCTCGTGATCCCCGGAGGTTGGGTGGTTGCGCAAACCAAGCTTACGCCCGCCCAGGAGCACTACAACCGGGGAAACGGTCTTTATGGCAAAGGAAATGTGGAAGGCGCGATTGCCGAGTATCGGGAGTGCATTCGACTGGACCCGAAAATCTTTCAAGCCCACTACAGTTTGGGTGTGGTGCTTGAAAGTAAAGGTGACCAGGACGGCGCGATCGCCGAGTACCGCGCCGCCATTCACCTGCGGCCGGACTTTGCCGACGCGCACAACAATCTCGCGAACGTGTTGGGCACCAAGGGCAACGTGGATGAAGCGATCGCCGAATACAAGACCGCCCTTCAACTCCAGCCAGACGATGCCATGACGCATCACAATTACGCCAAGGCGCTCGATGGTAAAGGCGACCATCAGGCCGCCATCGCGGAATTTCGCACGGCGATTCGCCTGAAGCCGGACTACGGCAAGGCACACTACAATCTCGGGCACACGCTCTACGCTATGGGTGATTTCGACGGGGCGCTGGCCGAATACGGCGCGGCGGCCCGCCTGCTGCCGAACCTCCCTGAAGCGCATTACAACCTCGGAAACTCTCTCTATAAGAAGCGCGACTATGATGGCGCCATACCCGAGTTCCGTGCGGCCATTCATCTGCGGCCGGATTACTCCGACGCGCACTATAACCTGGGCCTGGCGCTGGAGGCGAAGGGCGACAAGGCGGGTGGGCTCGCTGAAAAACAAAAGGCTGATGTGCTCGATAAGAAAAAGTAACGTGAATCCCGGAAATCATGAGACGCCGCCAAAGGAAAAATCAGAATAGGAATGGGTACGCGAGTCTGGCAGATTGGGGAGATCGGAATGTCCACCAATATTAATGACAACCTTCAAGTGCAGGCGGGCGAGTGTTTGTGGACCCCTCCGCCTGGTGTGATTGACCATCTGGGGAACGCGCTCGCGCCGGATCGCGATTTTTTCGTCCGGCCGCCGCGGGAAATTGGCGACATCAAGAGCGCCCACACATCGCTCAAAAAGGGAGTGAAGGCGAAACCGGCGCAAGTGCGGCTCGCCATCGCTGCTCTTTGGGGTTTGGGCGGATTTCTCCTGGCTATGGGGATAAACCGCTTCGCGTACATACTCGATATTCCCTCGGGCATGACAGGCACTCCCATCGCGCTTTGGGCCGCCATCATAGGTCTGCTCCCGGCATATATCGCCTGGCGGAAATTAGGGTTCAAGCATTTCTGCCAGTTTGTGGGTGTGGATGGCTGCGCCCAAATCAGTTGCAAGGGCGAGCGGGAAAATATTATCGGAAACTCCGTTTTCTGTTTCAAGGACGCTGCGGCGATTTCCACTTCTGTAACCCGCCATTACAGGAACGGCATCTACACTTACACCAGTTTCTATTTCAATTGGTATCCCGCCGAGAGTGAAAAAGCGGTCTTCACGCTTTCCGGCACCCACAGCGCGAATTTGAAAACGCCTCCTGCCGGTAATTCCTACCATTACCTGCGGGCGGCCGAATCGGCCTGGTACGACTATCTGATCCCCAAGGCTGACGCCGAGCTCACCCAAAATGGCTATCTCAAATTCCATATGGGCCACAATCGCTATGCCCGTGTTGGGAGGGGTTTCATCGAAATCGTGGAAAAAGACGGCGCCGTCAACCGCTGCGAGGCGGGCGACATTGGCTCGGCCAAGCTGGCGTCGGGCAATTTCACCCTGACGCGCAAGGACGCCACGTCCACTTTTTTCGGCCTGCTCGGGTCAAGCGGCACCTTCCACTTTAACTACAGCAACATGTATAACGGCAGGCTCTTCCTCTTGGCATTTCAAAAGTTTCTCAATATTAAGGTGGGATAATTCTCTGCAACCCGCCGGTTACTCTGTCATGCCCGAGAATTAGACTGAATGCGTTTTGGGGGGTTCTTTGCTAGAAATAATGCGGACACCCTTCGTCTTGGTGGCGCTGGCCGCTGTTGCGATGAGTGGAGGCCGGCAAATTCTCACCACATCTCACCGGAAAATTAATTGGGGTTATGGCTGCGGCGGGAATTGCGCCGTGAATACCTCCGGCGAATCCGAGACTGTGCTTGGAAATAACCCGCCTGACGTACACCTTGAAGACCACGGCACACTCGCTCAAAGGCAAAGCGATCCCGATGGCATCATGACCATTACCACGCGCTGGAAATGCACGTTCCACGGCGCCAGTATCGCGGGCGCAGAACGGCGCGTATTCGATCTGGTCACGGATGTGAGTGAATGCACGCGCACGGAAGAGAGGATGGACGGCGGCAAGGCCACTACCAAGAAACAGATTGTCTGCGCCGCTCCGCCCAAAAAGTGGAAGCTGGTGTGCGTGCGCGAGGACGTACCTGTGAAGGGCGAACCGCGAGCAGCGTGGGTTTGTTCTCCCTCCGAAAACCTGGACAATTTCGGAACGGAATTTCCCTGGGTATTCGCCGTCGAAGGATCCATCACCACGGTAGTTTCCGGCGAGCCCCATCCCACAACTACTTATGAGCTAGCTCCGCCATCAGACCGCCGCGACTAGTTGCGAAACCTTGCGTTGTATTAGTGGCTAAAGCGCCCAGCCTTCGCGCCGCTCGGGAGTCACGTAAGCCTGTGCAGTCGCGTTATTAGTAACCTTCAGGTTTGGGCCATCCCACTCAAGCTTGCCGCCCACGCGCGTGGCGAGGTTGGCCATTTGGAGAGCTTCAGTGACCACGCCGGAAAACTCAAAGTTCGCGCCGGGTTTCGTCTTGCCGCCCTTGCAGGCATCGAGCCATTCGCGCTCGTTGCCCGGTGAACGCGGCAGAGTTTTGGGCGGCGGCTGGAAAGCGGCCATGGCGGAAGCGGGAATTAATTTAGGATGTTGTCCGGTAAATCCGCAGAGGATTTTCCCTTTGTCCCCTATGAACAGCAGTCCCTCGTTCTGCTCGCCGTGCATGGACTGATGTTCGTCCATCTCTTCCGGCCTCGCGGGCAGCAAGCCGCCATCGTACCAATTCAATTTAACCGGCGGCATATCGCCGCGCGCGGGGAAATTGAAGCGCACGATGCAGCCCAGCGGATAGGTCTCCTCGTGGCGTTCGGTGGAACTGGCGTCAACGCTGGTGGGAGCTTCAAGTTTCAGCACGCGGAAAATAGTGTCGAAGCTATAGCACCCCATGTCGCCGAGTGAACCGCAACCAAAGTCGTACCAGCCGCGCCAAACGAAGGGAAGGTAGGCGTGATGGAATGGCCGGGCGGGCGCCGGGCCAAGCCAAAGATCCCAATCGAGCCCCTCAGGCACAGGCTGCGTTTCAGTGGGGCGGTCGATGCCTTGCGGCCAGAAGGGGCGGCTCGACCAGTTTTGAACTTCGCGCACCGGGCCGATGGCGCCGGCCCAAATCCACTCGCACAACTGGCGGGTGGATTCCGACGCTTGATTGCCGACCGCCACCTGCGTGGCTACGCCCGTCTGGCGGGCGATTTCGGCGATGCGCCGCGCCTCATAAATAGTATGCGTCATGGGCTTCTGGCAGAAAACGTGTTTGCCCTTCTTCATAGCCGCCGCTGAAACCGAGGCGTGCAGATTGTCCGTGGTGCACACCACCACCGCATCCACGCCTTTTTCCTTTTCCAGCAACTCGCGAAAATCAACGTAAGCCGCGCAGCCGCGCGACTGCCCGGACCGCTTCTGCGCGCCATTGTAACCGTCCACAATTTTCTGGCACGCGTCACGCCCCGCCACGCCGCCGGTCACTTTCAGCGACGGCGTCAACTGGAGGGGCTTCTCGGGACTGAGCCAATCCCAGCCTGTGTCCGTCCCGATCAATTTCCGCACCGAATCGCGAAATTCGTGCTGTCCCCACTGCGGATAATCGTCGCTGCCCTGGTTCACGTCACAAACGGCGACGCCTTGTACGTCCGGCTCTTTAAGAAATTCAAGCATCACGCGCAAGCCCTGCGCGCCCACGCCGATGAAGGCAAGGTTTACCTTATCGCTGGGAGCGACGTATCCCGCGCCGCCCAGCACGTGGCGCGGCACAATCGTGAGGCCAGTGATGGTGGTGGCGGCGCCACTCAGAAACCTGCGCCGGGTCACCTGTGGGTTCAAATTCTCAGGAAAATTCTTTTGGTTTTTCATTAAACGGCCCCCTAAATTAGTTCCCAGATTCTACATCGATTCCCGCGATGAAGTGACATTGATCTTTAACAACTCGTTGAGAAACTAGCGCCCGCCTGGGCGGGTCATTCCGAGGAGGTCCGTCGGCTGACGGATCGGAATGACACGGTCGGAAACGGTTTTCAACAAATTGCTAAGTTCGTACCGGAATAACCAAATTGAAGATCATGCAGGCGGAACAGTTTTGCATATTACACCCGCGCCGTGATTATGGGAGATAAAGTTCCAGAAAAGAGGCGCCGGGAACAGGATTCTTGCGGTAAGCCGGGATGGCCTTAAAACCCAGCGCGCGGTAGAGGCTGATGGCGCGTTTCATCGCAGGCACGGTATCAAGCAGCACGCGCTTGTATCCAATCTCCCTCGCCTCCGCGATGATCAGCGTCGCCAGCCGTTTCCCCACGCCTTTTCCGCGAAAGAGCGGGCAAACATAGAACCGTTTCATCTCGCAATCTTCATCCGATATTTTTCTTAAGGCAATGCACCCGGCGGGGCGGCCTTTCTCGAAGGCCAGATACAAACGGCCGCCGGGCGGGGTGTAATCCCCAGGCAGCTCGGCCAACTCCTGCGCGAAATTCTGGAAGGATAGGTCAAAGCCCAGCGAGTCTGCGTACTCGCGGAAAAGAGCACGCGCAATTTCAACGTGTTTTCGAGTTTTTACACTGTCGATGACTAACATGAGATCGCTTTCCTGGAAGGGCGCGGCAACATTGTTCGTATATGCGCGGCGCTTGAGTCATGGCCACCAAGGTTGGTGGCAAATCATTTCTATTGAATGCGCAGTAGCGATTTGGTTTTCTCGACGATCTCTCCAACCTCCTTGGCAGGAACTCCATTCGTTCCCAGGCGCGCTACCAGCCGGGCGGCATCGCTGTGACTGACGGCAAGGAGAAGGCCCCCGGAGGTCTGAGGATCGTAAAGCAGGTTGCGAACGTCCTCCGGGATGGCTTCCGCGAACTCGACGCAGCCGCTGATAAATTCAATATTCCTCTTCAGGCCACCGGGCAAAAAATTGCGGCGCGCCAATTCGCGGGCTTCCGGCAGAAAGTCGATGGCGAGATGGTTGATCACCATGCTCACCTGGCTGGCCGCCGCCATGCCGCGCGCATGGCCAAGAAATCCAAAGCCGGTGATGTCGGTCGCGGCGTGCACGCTGAATTGCAAAGCGGTTTCGCTGCCCGCGCGGTTCAGCGTGGCCATGGATTCGATGGCGGCGCGCATAGCCTCATCACTGGCGGCGCTGCTTTTGAGCGCAGTGGAGATGATGCCAGTGCCAATTCGCTTGGTGAGCACCAGGCGGTCGCCGGGCCGCGCTCCCGCATTCGACAACACCCGCACGGGGTTGACCACGCCAGTGACGGCATACCCGAATTTAATTTCATCGTCGCCTATCGAGTGTCCGCCGATCACCGTGCAGCCGGCCTCCTGCATTTTAGAGAGGCCGCCCTGGAGGATGCGCTCCAGAATGGAAACGTCGCGCCCGGTCTGGGGAAAGCCCACAATGGAGAGCGCCGAAATCGGGCGTCCGCCCATGGCGTAGACGTCGCTCAGAGAATTGGCGGCGGCAATTTGGCCGAAGGTGAAAGGATCGTCCACGATGGGCGTAAAAAAATCGACCGTTTGCACCAGAGCCAGGTCGGGCGTGAGTTGATACACTCCAGCGTCGTCGGCGGTGTCGAAGCCAATCAGGACGTGCGGGTCGGATTGTTTGGGCAGCTTGCTGAGCACAGAGTCCAACATACTTGGACTCAACTTGGCCGCTCAACCCGCCGCTTTCACCATTGCCGTCAGGCGCTCGCGTTCGTCGGTCATGCCCCCGATTATATGCGAAGGAAGGCCCAAAGTCCGTGGTCAGTTGTCCGTTGAAAGAATTGAGTGATTAAGTGATTGAGTGATTGAATCCCGCCCGTCGGGTCTTTTCCAGGCCACACGATCCGCGGACTCGGGACAAAGGGCCAAGGAGAACCTACAACGGACGCCTTTCAGCCAAATTCATTGATACAATGTCTCAATGATTCAATCGCCAAATCACTCAATGTTTTTTTGGGGGCCTCATGTTTCCCTTTCGCGGCGTTGACTACATGGAAATCGACTCGCTCTTGAGCGACCAGGAAAAGCTGGTGCGCGGCACGGTACGCGAGTTTGTGGACAAGGAAGTGATCCCGCACATCGAGGAATGGAGCCGGGATGGAAAATTTCCCAAAAATCTGGTACCGGTGATGGCGGAGCTTGGCCTCTTCGGCGCCAACATGGAAGGTTACGGCTGTGCCGGCATGTCGAATGTGGAATACGGGCTCATCATGCAGGAACTCGAGCGGGGCGACAGCGGCTTGCGCAGTTTTGTCTCCGTGCAAGGCGCTCTCGTGATGTATCCCATCAAGCAATACGGGTCGGAAGAACAGAAAAATCGCTGGCTGCCCACTATGGCCCAGGGCAAGGCGCTCGGATGTTTCGGCCTTACCGAGCCCGACTTCGGATCGAATCCGGCCGGCATGCGAACACGCGCGGTTAGGGACGGCGACCATTATATTCTGAACGGCGAAAAGACGTGGATCACTTCCGGCACTATTGCCGACGTCGCATTGGTGTGGGCGCGCGCGGATGACGGCGTTCGCGGGTTTCTGGTGGAGCGAGGCACGCCCGGCTACACGTCCAAGGATATCAAGGGAAAAATGTCACTGCGCGCTTCGGTTACCAGCAGCCTCTCGCTCCAGGACGTTCGCGTGCCCGCCTCCGGCATGTTGCCGGGTGTGCAAGGAATGAAAGGCCCTCTCAGTTGCCTGACCCAGGCGCGCTACGGAATCGGCTGGGGTGCGATCGGCGCCGCCATGGCGTGCTATAACGAATCGCTGGAGTACGCAAAGATCAGGAAACAGTTCGACGACAAGCCCATCGCCACCCATCAACTGGTGCAGGCGAAATTTGCCGACATGATTACCGAAATCACCAAAGCGCAATTGTTGGCCTTGCAGGTGGGCCGGCTGAAGGACCAGGGACGGGCCGACCACGCCCACGTCTCCATGCTCAAGCGCAACAACGTGAAAATCGCGCTGGATATTGCCCGAGCCGGGCGCGATATTCTGGGCGCCAACGGCGTGGCGGACGAATATCCCATCTTCCGGCACATGTGCAATCTGGAATCGGTCATCACCTACGAGGGCACGCATAACATCCACACCCTCATCATCGGCGAGCGGGTGACGGGCGTTCCGGCGTACAAATAACTCCGCAAGGAGGTTTGATGGAAGGTGAACTGTCACTCGAATTTGTGCGGGTAGTGGAAGAGGCGGCGATTGATGCCGCGCGCACCATGGGCCGCGGCGACCGCAACGGCGCGGACAAGGCCGCCGTGGAGGCCATGCGCCGCGTATTGGACACCGTGCCCGTCGCCGCCACCATTGTGATTGGCGAAGGCGAACGCGACCAGGCTCCCATGCTTTACATTGGCGAGAAAGTGGGGCTCAAAAAAGAATACAGCGACACGGTGCGCGAAATTGACATTGCCGTCGATCCTCTCGAGGGGACCAACCTTTGCGCCACCGGCGCGCCGGGCGCCATCACCACGCTGGCGGCATCCGAGCACGGCGGACTCCTGCACGCCCCCGACTGCTACATGGAAAAAATCATCGTGGGCCCGACTTCCAAGGGCGCCGTGGATCTGGACGCTCCCGTGCGCGACAATCTTCGCGCCATCGCGCGGCGCATGGAGCGCAACGTGGAAGACCTGGTGGTGATTGTGCTGGACCGCCCACGCCATGAAAAACTGATTGCCGATATTCGTGCGGCCGGCGCGCGCATCCGCCTGATCGGCGACGGCGACCTCTCCGCCGGCATTGCCGCCGCCGTGGTGGGACGCGGAGTGCACGCAGTGATGGGTATTGGAGGCGCGCCCGAAGGCGTTCTGACCGCCGCGGCTCTCCGGTGTTTGAACGGGGAGATCCAGGGGCGGCTGGTAATCAAAGACGCTCAGCAAGCGGAGAGAATAAAATCCATGGGTGTGCAGGATTTGAAAAAGGTTTACTCCACCCACGACCTTGCGCCGGGAAATGAAATCATTTTTGCCGCCACGGGCGTGACGGAAGGAAGCCTTCTCAAAGGTGTCCGTTTCTCCGGCGACGGCATCCGCACCCAATCGCTGGTGATGACCTTAAGCACCCGCCAGGTTCGGTTTATCGACTCCGTCCATCTCTCCAAACGTCCGGATGTGAAGGTGCGGTTCTAAGAGTCAGTTGTCAGTAGTCAGTTATCAGTGGTCCGTTGTTGTCTCAGGCTTAACGGTGCCACAGGGGAACTTTATGCCGCCTGGGAGCGTATTCTTTCTTGAAGGGCGGTATTTGTCGCATGGTCAGTTCATGGAACTCTCATTAAGGAATTGTTTGCAACTGACCACTGACGACTGACAACTGCCCCCTGACCCCTGATATGGAGGATTTATGGCAAGTGTTCCACAACCGCCGCGTCCACCAATCCCCCCTCCACCCCCTCGAGCGGGCAGCCACGTGGTGGCCATCGCCCTCCTGGTTTTGGCGTTCATTGTTTTGGTTTCGGTCGTGGGAATCTTGATCGCATTTCGCATCATTTCGCGCGGCGTCAATATCCACGTGAATGATCAGGACGGGAACAAAAAAGAAGTATCGATTAAGACGCCTTTTGGAGGGATTGAGGTCAACAAACAGATTAACGAAGCGAGCTTGGGCCTTCCCATTTATCCCGGAGCCCAGCCCGTTTCCGACCACGATGATGCTACCGTCAATCTGAGTTTTGGAAATGAAAACGCCCGCATAGTAGTGGGAAAGTTTTCAACCTCAGATGCCTTCGATAAAGTCAAAGACTTTTATCAAGAACGGCTGACTACGAAGGAGGGCAAGTTTACGTCCAAGAGCGGCGATTTTGATTCGGGACATTGGGACAAGGAGGATGGGAACTTCATCCGCAGGGACAGGGAAGGTCGAACTGTTTATGAAATCAAGCGTAGCGACAGTGAGAAAATTGTGGCGCTCAAGGATCTGGGCAGCACGACTCGCATCGAGCTTGTGCGCATCAGCCACGGCAAAGAGGAAACGAATTAGGCGCATTCTCTTTCCGCTTTCCTAACCCTCGGCGCCGAGGGTAGTTTTCCCCATGCATTTGCGTTCAGTTCCACGCAGTCGAGTTATCCCTCCCCCAGTTCACGCGATTCATTTTTTTCCATGCCGGATTTTGTCAGTGCCAGGTGGGCATGGGATGTCCCTCAATTTTTGCGATCGCTTCCTCAGCGATGTATTTCACTCTCAAGTGCTTCACCGTCTTCAAAGCGGGTATGGCACTGCGCGCGTCGGGACCAATTTCAGCGAGCGCGTTTACAACATTACGCATAATCTGCACCTCTGCGTTCGAAAGATCCTGGGAATCATGAACCTCCAAAACCCGGGCAAGCGCCGGCACAGCGGATTTTGCCGTTGGGCCCATCTTCCCCAGCGCCAGCGCGGCGGACATGCTGACAGAGGGTTCCGGATCACGCAGTGCAGCGCATAGTTCGGGGATGGCCGGTGCTGCTCCTCGGCCCATTCCTCGCAGGGCCAGGGTCGCCGATTCGCGTACCTGAAGATTTTCATCCTTGAGGAGTTTGGCCACTTCGCCAACCGACGGCGAAGCCTTGGGTCCTATCCGATAAATCGCCCACGCAGCGGCAGCGCGAACTTCCGGATTTGGGTCTGTGAGTGCGGCCGTGAGCTGGCCCAGCGCCGGGGCGGCATCCTCTTCAAACGACCCGATCGCTCTCAGCGCCTCGGCGCGCTGCGAAGTTTCGCCGCGCGCGAGCAAGGTGACGTAATTGCTGAGGGGTCGCCCGCGATAGACAATCCCACCGCTAGACCGGCGCGGCGCAACCGCTGCCTCAGGAGTTTCATAACGAGGCAAGCCGGCCCCCGTCACATTCACCAAAGCCTCGCCATTCTCAACTTCCTCCAACACCACCGCGTCGATGCCCAGATTGTAGCCGCTGGAGAGCGGGTCTTTTCCCACGCAGGCGAAAGTAAGCACGTGCTTTCCCTGGCTAAGCTTGAACCAGCCCAACCGGCGATCGACGCCCACGAAAATTTCCGGGTTATAGTTGTGGATCACTTCCACGGGAGGCTCCTGCGCTTGGAGCGGCCCCCAGGTAATCATCGTCGAGTTGGTTTTCTTGCCGTCGAGAGTGGCCACGTAGTCGCCGTAATCCGGCGCTTGGGCAATTTCAGCCACTACTTCGTAAAAGCCGTCCTTGGGAACATCGAATGGGACGTTCATTTTCGCGCCCGCGTCTTGCCCCTGCAAGAAGAGCAGGTCCTTGGACCAGAAAACTTCCTTCTGCACGGAGGGCTCGCCTTTTTCCGTGGTCACGTCCTTAAGGTTGTCTTCCACCTCAATCTGCAAGGCGTTGCCGAGTGGGAGGCGGGCGTCGCCGTAAGGAGGCTCGGGCAGGTCTTGATTAACGCCCTTCTGATACCAGAAGGCGACGCTGGAAAAGAAATCGGAGCGTTCCTCGAAGCCTGAGCGCGCGGTTCCGTCCGCATTATACGTCCAGCCAAAATGTTCGATGCCGACGCGCAGAGACTTCTTGAAGGGTACCGGGTCCACCACGTGCCAGCGATAACCGGTGAGGCGCGCGCCAAAACCCTCGCCTTCCGCCACCGGGATTCCGGTCCACGCACCCTCTGAAACGCGCAGCCCCCACGCATCGTTAAAATAGTCTTCTGTGCCCGTGCCTTCGATGCGCGGCGTGGTTTCTCCGTCCACGTAAAACATATCATCGCCCTCGCCAAACCAACCCATTTGGGTTTGGACGATATTCAGAAGCGATCCCACGTATTGTCCCGCGCCTTGAACATTCAATAGTGTATAAAGTTTTCCTGACGGCGGCGGCGCGCCTTGCCGGTAGTAGGCGTGAAAGTAGCCGATGTCATCCGGCAACGAATCGTGCTTCTGCCAATCCACGTGGTAATAAAGGCTGGAGACGCGGCGACGGCCCTCATTGGTGATGGTGATCTTGCAGGATTTTCTGAAGGGCATGGGCCAGTAGGCATTGCGCGCCCGGCCCAGCGAGGCGTCACGAACCATCATCGAATTCAGATTGCGCTCGTAGCCGTGCCCCACCCCAAAAAAATCGCCGAGCGGAACATCGACGCTGGGCGTCCTGCTCCCGTCGTAATAAACCCGCAAACGCAGGAGCCGCGGCCATGCGAACTCATTGTCCGCAATCGTCACCCAGATACGCGTGATAATCCCCGGCCCCTTCAGATCAGCCAGCACCAGCACCTCACCAGGGATGGGATGTTTGCTGTCATCATTGCTGTCCTGATAGAGGTTGTTGCTGGACGACCGGTAGGCCCCGAAAGTCTTGAGGCGTGGAAACTCGAGCGGGTCGAGTGGACCCGTGGCCCCGGTCTGCGCGAGGGTCATGGTGGGAATCAGCAAACATGCGGTCAAGATGAGGTATCTCATATGGACCTCGTGAGGAACGAATTCCGGGCCAAAACCCCGGTGTGGAAACGATATCTTATACACCGCTTTACGATTTGCAATTGCCTGGTTCGAGCAGTAACCTCTTGGCTGAAAGAGTCCGCACCACGGAGGATAGGGCTTTGTATAAACAACGGGATTGGAAAAATGCGGCCATCACCAATCCAGGTATAATTCTGCTAGCCGTGGTTCTGGGTTTTGCTCGTCCTCCAGCATTTGCGGCCGCCTCCCGAGCAACGCCAGGGATTCTGAAGCTGCAATCTCTCGCCGGCGATTGGGAAGGAAAAGATGAGCGCGGAAGGTCTGTAAAGACCAGTTTCAAACTGATTGCCGGAGAGACTGCCGTCTTGGAAACACTGGCCATGCCGGGCATGGAAGAGATGGTGACAATTTACAGCCAGGATGGTGATGGAATTGCGCTCCTGCACTATTGCCCGACGAACAATCAACCGCGCATGCGGGCCGTCCCGCCACCCGGAGAAGTAAAAGAACTTGTTTTTGAGTTCGAAGGCGCCGGCAATCTGGCCAGTCCCGACGAGGGTCACGAACACAAACTGGTAATGCAATTCCAGGATAAAGACCACATCACGGAGCGTTGGACCTGGCGCTCAAACGGTAAAGACACCGAAATGGTTTATCGGTTCGCGCGGAAGGATGGTAACGCGAAGTGATCCAAATTTAAGAACCAGTCAGGCCGCCTGATTGGGACCCATGGTTTCCGGCGGATGATGCCGGTCGGAGAGGTCGTTTTCGATGATGAAATACCTTTATCTGCCTTTCTTCCTCGTCATGTGCTGCGCTCTAGGTGCGGTTCCTCAGGAAAAAACGCCGGACCTCTCCGGCATCTGGAAGTGGAACCCGCAAAAGAGCCATGACTCCGGTCAACCTCCGGACGACATGCGGTTGAAAATCGACCAGAAGGGCACCGACCTCGCCATGATTCTGATTACCCACCACAAGGGCGTGGAAGATGTCATGGACTTTCATTATCGGGTCGGCGCCATCGACACTCCGGGTGAGTTGCACGGCGGCTCGATGAAGAGCACTGCCCGATGGCAGGGTGGCGACCTGGCGGTAGACTCCGTGGTGATGTACGGCGCTGACGAGCTGCGCCTCAATGATCTTTGGAGTCTTTCTCCGGACGGCCAAACGCTTACCTTTAAGGAACATCATCAATTCAAATCCGACCCCGCCGCTGAAGACGTGGACGTTTTCGATAAACAGCCTGAGGGATCGTGGCTGCCGCCTGCTCCGCCCAAGCCCGCTGAAGAGGTTTACAAGAATATTCAGGTTTTAAAAGGCGTGCCCGCATCGCGCGTTCCGACGGTCATGGCGTTCTTCGCGAAGTGTCTCGGGGTTGATTGCAGTCATTGCCATGTTCCCAATGAATTCGAAAAGGACGATAAACCCGCCAAACAGACTGCCCGGCGTATGCTCACCATGGTCCACCAGATCAATGACAACACTTTCTCCGGCCGCGGGCTTGTCTCCTGCTGGACCTGCCACCGCGGCAATATAAAACCAGAGTCGTTTCCAAAATAGAGGGCCGGGTGCGGCGCTGGATTTAATTTATTGCAGCAACCAGATCACGAATACCACCATGAGTTGCGCCCGAACACTCTCTTTGCAGGGTTTTCTGGGTGACAAATCCGAAGAACCAGAAATCGAATTTATGCGAGTGAAAAGGTTGGTGGACCTGGGGAGGATCGAACTCCCGACCCCCAGGTTGCAAGAAACTAGTTCGCCTTTGGACCCAGGAGTTTCTTCAATATGGTCAACAGATTCGGTTATTGTTCGAGACCTTTTGCTTCAAACTCCAGAACTTCAGCTGCGAGCTGACGATGGTATTGTCCGCACTGGGGACATTTAATATTAAGCAGAAACATCGGGTCTTTCCGGCGGCTGCTGTCGGAGCTTTCGAGTTGGGTTACAGCAAATGAGGCCGCACATGCAGGACATTCCGTCCCCAGAATACGCGCTATCATTAATCCTCCGAAAAACCAGCCTCGCGGGCGGCTCCAATGGCCTCTTAAACCGCCCGCCAGGCCGCGACCCTGCTCACCGACGCAGGACGACAAAGAAATTAATGCGTGCGCCCCTTGCATCCCGAATGTTCACATCCACAGTTGACTTCGGGGCGATGCCTGGCCGACTCGCAATATGGACTGCAATAATCGCCGTCCTGTGCAGTACAACTGCATGGCGGATGAGCGCATTTCTTTGGTTCAGTCTTCATGTTCATCACTCCATCTTTTAAATCCTCTCACGCCTTTATTCTATGTGGGAGCCGCCCATGCCGCCATCCGGCTCTCTCGGGATATCTAGTGGATATTTACCCTAGATGCCCCGACTTCATTTTTCCTGCATGCTAGTCAATCACCCGTGGAATTTCGCACAGACCTCCTGATACCTGGCGCGGCCTCGTTCGAAACCGCGCCGGAAGGGTTCTTCAGCATCTGCTTCCGGATAGTGTCGCTGAACCTCCTCAATGTCGGCCTCCATTTCATTTAAAATCCGATCGTATTCTTTGTTTCGATACTTTGCATGAATGGCGGCCTCAAACCCGAGCCGGTAGAACTTCTCGTTCCCGTCAAACTTTAGCCCCGCCTTGGAATAACGGGCTGGACAGCCCGTCGCAACCATGAAAAGGGCGTAAGGGAATTAGGCGACCTCGGATGCCCGGCGGAATAAGGAGGCGAAAGGACAAGGTTGGAGTGCGCGCTGAGAGCTAGGCCTGCACAATTCCATTCCGAATGGCGTAGCGCACGATTTCAGCAATGGAGTGCAATCCCAGTTTGCGCAGAATATTAGTGCGGTGCGTGGCTGCGGTCTTCAGGGTAATTCGGAGTGATGTGGCGACTTGCTTCGTAGATTTTCCTTCCGCCAGTAACTGAACTACTTCGCGCTCACGTGATGTCAGCTTGCCCGAGTGCGCTCGGGGTTCACAAGCGTTGGGCAGACTCTCGCCATGGGCGGATGAAAAACCCATAGCCCGGATCTTGGGGCTAAAAAAATGTTTATGTCGGGTCACCGTTTTCACGGCAGGGACCAGTTCGTAGCCTGCATCGGCTTTCAGCAGAAAGCCCCGTCCTCCCGCATCGATTGCTTCGCGAATCATCTGCTCGGATTCGTGCATGGTCAGAAACAGCACTTCCACAGCGGGAAGATTGCGCCGGATACGGCGGGCGGCTTCCAATCCGTTTAATTCCGGCATGCTGATGTCCATAAGCACCACATCCGGCTTGTCGCGCTCCGCCTTCTCCACTGCTTCAAGCCCGTTAGCCGCCTCACCTGTCACTTCCCAGCCAGGCTCCGCTTCGAGAACGGCACGCAGCCCGCGCCGTACAATCTCATGATCATCTGCAAGTAGAATTCGGAGGGGCATATCCAGCACCATACTGGTTCCTTCAAAATAATCACGCGAAAAGACCGGCCTGTCAATTTCATAAATGATGTAATTGAGCCCAAAATTCACCGTACGGCTGGTTAAGTTGGGCCGTGCAGTTTCTCCTTCGGCGCCACCACGGAGTTTTCTTTCTTGAGAACCAGGCCTTCAAAGAATGAGCTCAGTAATCACGGGGCGCACATGCGAAACAGGCAGGAGTCGGCGGTTTGCCCAAGCCCACATGATTCCGGTCATATCAGGCAAAATACGGAGGAGGGCAAGAAAAATACCGTATGCGCGTTTTCGAGCCGATAGCTCGGAAAGCACGATGATAATATATGCGAGGGGGGCTCCTGGAAATGGCTAAAGAAGCACTTCAGGCCACCAATGAGGAATTAACCACACTGAATGAAGACCTGCGAGCCCGCAACCTTGAGCTCTCAAACTCCAACAACGACCTCAACAATATCATCGCCAATGTCCATATCCCCATTCTGATTCTAGGGAGCGACCTGCGCATCCGGCGCTTGAATCCCAGCGCGGAAGCAATGTTCAACCTGATTAATTCTGGGAATGGGAGGCCGATCACCGATCTGCGCTCGACGTTGGATTCTCCGGACCTCGAAGGCATGATTTCTGACTCATTCAGGACCGGCGCCGCCAAGGAACAGGAAGTTCAGGACCGCCAAGGCCGTTGGCATACCTTGCGTGTACGGCCGTATAAGACAAACGATAGCCGGATTGAAGAGGCTGTCGTCACGCTGGTCGATATCAGCAAGGTAAAAGGGGAAGCGCTTGAAGCTCGCGGATATGCGGAAGCCATTGTCGAGACGGTCCGGGAACCCATCCTGGTACTTGATGCCGACTTGAGAGTGAAGGCTGCTAACCGCGCGTTTTTCGAAACTTTCGATTCCCCACAGGCGGATACCGTAGGCCGCCGTCTCCAGGATCTTGGAAACGGGCAATGGAATGTTCCTCGATTGCTCGAACTGCTAAAGGAAATTCTTCCACGACAGAGTGAGGTCAGGGGATTTCATGTCGAGTATGAATTTCCCGGCATCGGCTATCGTTCCATGTTACTCAACGCATTTCAGTTGAGACACTTTGGCAATGAACCCCTTGCCCTGTTGGCTATCGATGACATCACCGACCGCGAGCAGTCGATCCAGATCCTTCAGGAGCAGTCCAAGCTGATCGACCTCGCTCACGATGCCATTATTGTGCGGGCTCCCGATGGGACCGTGAAATCCTGGAACCAGGGTGCGGCAAGCCTTTACGGCTGGACGGCGGACGAAGCCCTCGGGAAGATTACGCATGAATTGCTCAAAACCAATTTCCCGGTGTCCTTACAAGAACTGGAGCGCAAGCTTGCGGAACACGGCGAGTGGGCGGGAGAGCTTTCTCACACCGCTCGAAATGGGGGGCAGATCGTTGTGGCCAGCCGCCATGTGATGCAGCGGGACGATCGCGGGAGACCCCAGGCGGTTCTTGAGATCAACCGCGACGTCACGGAGCACAAGAAGGCGGAAGCATCCCTTCAGCAGAGCGAGGCTCGACTTCGGGCACTGGTCAGTTCGATGGATGACCTCGTAGTGGAGGTCGATCAATGCGGCCGATGCCTGGGCGCATGGACGGGCAACCCCGAGCTTCTCCATCGCATTCAGGGAGGACAGGGCGTCCAAAGCATCGAAGAGTATCTGCCTGTGCAATCGCTTCCTTTGCTGCGCGAAGCGTGCTCACGGGTGGCCGAAACGCAGAAACCTGAAAGTGTTGTGTATTCACTTGATCTGGACGGAGCCAAGCGCTGGTTCGCGGCCCGTATCAACCGCATCGTTTCTCATGATGCCGCCCCATCGACGCTCTCCATTCTGCTTCGGGATATCACTGTGCACGAGGAGGCGGAAATCGCCAAGCAGCAATCCGAAGAGAGATTCCATCTCCTGGTGGAGGGAGTGAAGGACTACGCGATCCTTACCCTCGACACCGAAGGCCGCGTGACGAGTTGGAACAGCGGGGCGGAGCGCATCAAAGGATACTCCGCTGAAGAAATCATCGGGAAACACTTCTCTGTATTTTATCCCCCGGAGGTTGTTACAGCCGGCAAATCCGGCATGGAGCTCCGGGTAGCCGCAGCCGAAGGGCATTTCGAGGACGTGGGAAGTTGGCAGGTGCGTAAAGACGGCTCACGGTTCTTTGCCAATGTCGTGATATCGGCAATTCGTGATAAGGCCGGCGTCTTAAGGGGCTTCACCAAAATCACGCGTGACATCACGGATCGGATGCGGGCGGAGGAGGCAGTCCGCAGGCTTTCAGGCCATATCTTGCGCCTGCAGGACGAGGAACGGCGGCGAATCGCCCGCGACCTGCACGATAGCACTGCCCAGCTTCTGACGGCGCTTTACATAAATCTTTCGCTCGCAGGAAAGCGGCCTTCAGTGGCCCGGGATGCGCGAGCCACTAAGCTGATCGCTGAGAGTGAGGCCCTCGCCAATCAGGCCAGCGACGAGGTCCGCAACATTTCTCACCTACTCCATCCACCAGACTTGGACGCGGTTGGACTGGCCGCGGCGGTCCGCTGGTATGTTGCGCGGTTCAGCGCGATCAGCGGCATTTCTGTGAAGCTGAACCTGCCTGACAAAATATGCCGTTTGCCCCAGGAAAGCGAAATCGCGCTCTACCGTGTCATCCAGGAAAGCTTGAACAACGTCCAACGCCATTCCGGCAGCAAGCTGGCTCGGATCCGAATTGTTCAACACGATAATCGAGTTGAGCTCGAAATTGCGGATAAAGGCCGCGGCATGCCGGATGGCATCCTCGCGCACGACCAACAAGGCATTGAGCGCCTGGGGATGGGCATCGCGGGGATGCACGAACGACTGAAACAACTCGACGGGCGGCTGGAAATCGTTTCTACTTCCCGGGGGACGAAGGTGAAAGCGTACGTTCCCTGTCCGCCCGAAGAGCTTCGGCATGATCCCGCAATGGGCGGCAAGCCCCAGGAATGACAGTTAGTTTGTGGAGCGCCCCCCGGCCGGGCTTGTGAGTACAAACCAGAATGTCATGGCTCGATGATTTCGTTCCTGACCGCGTAGTGGACCAGGTCGCTCATTGAGCGCAACTTCAGTTTGCGCATGATATTGGCCCGATGAGCCTCCGCCGTATTTACCGCGATCTCCTCGATGCTGGCCACTTCCTTGTTACTTTTGCCCTCGGCCAGAAGTTGGATAACTCGACGCTCTGTGGGAGTCAGTTGTGAGTTGCAGCCTGGCGTCGAATCCCTCAAATATGCTTCCAGCACTTTTTGGGCGATCCTCGAACTAAAGAAGGGCCGTTTCGCGTGAAGTGATTCGATGGCCACCGGCAAATCGCGTGAAACATCAGACTTCAGCAAGTAGCCCCGAGCGCCCGCACGCAGAAGCTCTTCAATCATCTGCTCCGATTCATGTATGGTAAGAATTAAGACCTCTGTATGGGGAGCCTCTTTGACGATCATTCGTGTGGCTTCAAGACCATTGAGCCCCGGCATGAGGACATCAAGAACCACCACATCGGGTCGAAACTGGCGCGCTTTCTGGACCGCCTCATGCCCGGTGGCTGCCTCGGCACAGACCTCAAACAATTCCGGCTCAGCCGCCAGCAGGGCGCGCAGTCCGCGTCTCACCAGCTCGTGATCGTCTGCGATCAGGACGCAAATTGGCCGGCCCGGCCGCTCCTGCCGCAAACCTATTGGGTGAGCTGTTTCCTTGGGTGGTACAGAAGAAGCCTCCCGGATTTCAGGCCGGAACGGATGCGAGGGAACCGTCCTCATCCCGGGTTTCGTCTTTGTCTTCACCGGTGCCATAGCTTCAGATGCTCCTACTAACCAGTCGAAAGCAATAAGGTATTTCCCTTATTTCGCAAGGTTAAAACACACCCAGCCTCCAGCAACCACGATGAGTTTGAGCAATCTACGGGCCTCAATAAGGATTGCCCCAATCAAATAGGCAACAAAGGAGTTTGAGAACCGCGAGACTCCTGGTTTCGCTAAAAAATTTCCGTACAACCTTGAAGAATTTACACAAGCGCCGCCGAAAAAACTTAAGCGCTCGAGCGAATGAATTTTGAAGGGAGTTCAGGAGTGGAAAAAGCCGAGACCACATGCGGCTGAGTATCGTCTCACGCGCTGAATTAGAAAACTCGTTTGAGATCCCCGCCCGAATTCCGGGTCGCTTTGGGACGGAGGCCAGGATTTTTTCGGCCGGGGTCCTGAGGCTCGGGGAGGTCAGCCGGCGGGTCTCCTATAGGCTTCGGGCCCAGTGGCGGAGTCGAAGGTGGCTCCTCGACAGGCTGGGGATCAGCGGGAGGTTGGGGGGGCAGGCCGGGCATGGTGGGGTCCAGCGCAGGCCGCGGAGGCTTGGGCCTTGCCGGCACATCTGGATTCACCGCCACGGCATGAATGGCTTCCATTACTTTGGCCGATAATAAATCAATTTGATTAAGTACCGGAAGATATCACTTCACGACCTATGAGACTTTCCTCGGTCTGGACGAGCGGCAATGGCCTCCACAATCAGAGCGAGGCCCAAGTCGAACGGCTCAGCCGTCTCTGACACTGGCGCGTGGGATACATATCTCCGCGCACTGGTGTTGTCTTTTGCTTTTTTGATCGCTTCCAATGTCATCAGCGAGGAACGCGCCGCAATATCCTGATTACCAACCTCACTCTGAAGCAAAAATTGAGCCTGCGAAAACAAGGCACATGCTGGAGGTCGAAGAGAAAGTAATTCACTAACCCTTCGCCCGCTTGAAGTATTCGACCTGCTGCAATCGCTTCTTGGCCTCGGCCTTTGTCTTGTAAGGCCCTCCCAGGTTTTTGCCGGACTTCTCAGATAAGACTTTGTAACCGCCCTTAACCTTCTTGATCATGTTTTTTCTCCTTTCGGACGCTAAAGTCGTCCCAGCAAAAATAGGATCAAAACAATCAACAGCACGAGGCCGAGTCCCCCACTGGGGTAATAACCCCAATCGCGGCTATGAGGCCACGTCGGGATGGAGCCTGCCAGCATAAGAACCAGGACAATAATTACGATGAGTCCTAACATGCTACCCTCCTTTTGTTGAATCGAGTCAGCGCCGCCACGATAGAGCCGTGGCTTTCGCCCCCAAGGGCGCGAACCTGAAAAGCAACTCTCGAGGCGCTTACTTCTCGAAGACTCTCTCCACCTGGCCAACCTTCTCTTGCACCTCGCCGGCTGACTTTTCATTTCTACCTTCATTTTCCATTCGGAGTTTTCCAGCTGCTCGGCCGATTTTTTCCTTTGCTTTACCTTTCACTTTGTGAAATTTGCCCTGCGCCAGATCCTTCGTGCTTGATTTCATGACCTGCCTCCTTTTCTTGATGAGGTGAATTCCGCATCTCCCAAGTCCGTGGAGGATGCTGGTTCATGTGTTATCGGGCTACTCGGATCACCCGTAACCGACCGGGCAAGGGGCTTGTCCGTAGTTGCATAATCCGCGGCGGCTTCTCCAGTTGAGGAGATATCGAGTGCGCCTGTGCGTTCCAGGATTTCCTTCGCCTTCTTTGTCCACTTAGCGCTATCCGAGTGAACGGAGACTAAAATTCCGCCTTGGCGCACGCGGCCCTCATATCGTTTGGCCTCGTATTCGGGAATACCCAATCCGATCAGCGCTCCGGCTATGCCTCCTATTGCGCCGCCGGCGCCCACTCCGGCCAGTCCAGCCACGAGGGGACCGGCTGCCATAAACGGCCCGAAGCCAGGGATTGCCAGCATGCCAACCCCCATCAGCACCCCCAACGCGCCGCCGATTACCGCTCCGGTCCCTGCGCCCGCGGATGCTCCCTCTGGCGCTTTCGTGGCTTTTTCATGAGCGAAGTCTTTCGAACCCTCATTCGCCGAATAGAGAACGGAAATATCTTCAATCCGGAATCCGGCTGATTGAAGCGCAAGGATCACGCTTGCGATTTTTTCGTGCGTCGAATAGATCCCAAAGATTGCCGTGTTTTTCCCCGCCATATTCCCCTCCCGAACAAATATTAAGCGCACAACAGCGATCCAGGTCTGTCGTGCTCAAAATGCTAAAGCAATACTCAGGTTAGACGCGATTGCTGCCAGCCGCAATTGTGCGAACTGGGTATTACTGAAGAAGATTTGCTGTAGAAACGAACGTCGCCGGGGGACGCATTTTGTGGTTGTGGCTGCGCCCAGCTTGGTGCAAAACGCGGAAGAGCGGAATCCTCCTTTCAAAAGACAGTAGATTGATCGACCAGAGTTTCTTTGAGGTCTTCGTCCGCATGCATATGGCTTCGGCGCAGCCTACGGCTATTCCGACCGGAGATTACGCACTTCGCCGAATGGCTACTGCGGAGGAGCGGGCTCAGAATCATCCAGTTCGTTCCGTAGTGGAATGGCGGGCTGCAAGCCGAAAACAAAAAAAGACCAAAGGAGAAACATCATGGCAAATACGGTACTGGTTGGCACACACGAGCCGATCGTTCTGGCGGCAGATACGTTAACCGGCGATAAGGTCGTGAATTTGAATAAGGAGGACCTGGGAAAGATCGAGCACCTGATGATTGATTTGAACACTGGGCGCGTCGCATATGCGGTTCTTTCCTTTGGAGGTTTTCTGGGTATGGGTGACAAGCTTTTTGCCATTCCCTGGAGCTCTCTGACTGTCGACACGGAGCAAAAGCGATTTATTTTGAACGTTGATAAAGCGCTTTTGGAACGCGCACCCGGCTTCGACAAAAACAATTGGCCGAACATGGCTGACCGCAAGTGGGGCACGGGCGTTTATACCTACTATGGTGCGAAGCCTTATTGGGATTAAGCAGGTTCGAACGCGGCAAAAGTGAAATTGATGCGAAGTTTGGAATCATCTTTTTGAAGGGTGAAGGAAAAAATTAAATTCAAGGAGAAGACCAATTATGAGCAACGAAATGCATAGTGGAAGCCGGCACCAAGGCGCCGGCGTTCAAGGCGGGGGCCAAAGCGGCACTCAAAATGATCAGCGTAATCAGCATGGCAAGGAACACGGACAAAGTCAGCAATCCGACAGGGGAGCGTACCAGTCCGGGCAACCGAAGCAGGCACGCCCAGGCTCTGACGCCCACAAATGCGAAGTGTGCGGGGCAATCTTCACATCAGAAGAAGAGCGCCGCAAGCACAAGCAGACCATCCACGACAAATCCGGAAAAGACGCAGGGGATTCCGGACGTTAGCTGAGGATCATAGTGGGAGCAGATGATCAATTCGTAAGACCTAAGTTCCGACCCGGGCAAAGAGATTTGCCCGGGTCAGCGCTCGGGCTGGGGCAAGTGGGGGAAACAGCGCGTTTTTGCCCCCGGCTCTATTTTGCGTCCGCCAAGGCAGGCGAAACACCCGCGAGGTCACCATGGGTGAATCGCGAATGGGTCGAATTGGACCGGGCTTAAGTGAGGCGAAATGGAGTATGCCCAGGTCAAAGATTCGCAGGAAATCGCAACAGACCGTACGCTTAAACGCATCAGCGCCAGCCTTAGTCTCATCGTTTTGAGTCTTGCCATTGCGCTTTGTTATGCAGCCAAAATGCTGTGCATCACGGTGATCGTGGCCTCGTTTCTGGCCATCCTGGTTGACCCACTGGTGGCGCGCCTGCAGAAAATGCATATCAGGCTCCACTTGGCGGCGGCGATCGTGGTGATTTGCGGGGGGATGTTGTTTGGGGCAGCGGCGTATGTTGCCTATCAGAACGCCAATAATTTTGCCAACCAGCTTCCTGTTTACTCCTCGCGGCTCCGGCAAGCTCTGGAACCCATCATCACCAAGGTTCAAAGTCTGCAACGAAACGCGGAATCGATTGCGCCTGCTCCAGCCGATGGCGTTCCTGAAGTTAAGGTTCACCAGGGACTAAGCTTGCCCTCATTCCTGATTCGCGGCATGGACTCGATCACCAGTAGTTTAATCTTGGCAGCCGTGATCCCCTTCCTCTGTTTCTTCATGCTGGTGAAGAAGGAGCAGTTCTGTGCGCGATTTCGAATCATGTTTGACGGAAGAATTGATGTTCCCAAGTTTACGAGGAACCTGGATGGGGTTGTCCGTGGCTTTGTGGTAGGAAATCTGGTGGTTGGACTGATTATGGCAGGCACCACCACTTTAGTCCTTTTCATTCTGGGAATCAAAAATCCCATAATGCTTGGCATCTTCCTTTCGTTGTTAAATCTGATTCCATTTCTGGGGGCTATCGCGGCCGGCGTGGTGGCCACTGCGGCGGGGTTGTTGCAGTTCACATCCTTGTGGCCGTTCTTGGTCTTGATGCTGACGATTCTTGTTTTGCATGTGATCACTCAAAACGTCCTCATTCCGAGGATCATCGGGCCCCGGGTAAGCGTCGGGCCGGTCGCCGTCATTATCGGCATGCTGTTTTGGGGATGGCTCTGGGGTGTTTGGGGTTTGTTGCTTGCAGTGCCCTTGACGGCCTTCCTCAAGCTGATTGCGGATACGCAACCTTCGCTGGTTCACCTCTCGGATTTGTTGGGAGCAAGTCCGTGCCAGCGGACTGTAGTGATCCGCGTCAAGGAGAGCTCCATCACAAAAGCCGGCGCCGCCTATCGAAACCCGGGGGCGGAAACAGCGGTCAAGTCTTGATTCATCCTGATTGAGACTATGGGCTCGGGAAGGTGGCAGCGGTTTTTTTGCAGAGGGTGGGCCCCGGCTCCGCCCGTGGTTGTGGGCAGCGAAGATGAATCTTAGTAATTTACCGTTAGGAGACCACCATGCCCGAACATAAGACTTTGGATAGAGCGAGAGAGGATGCACGCAAAGGCAAGTCGGCCTCGACCCAGGCCGGAGAATTCGTCCGGGAAGAAATGCACCACATCCGGAGGGGAAAGCACGGAGCGCGCTCCACGAAGCAAGCTATCGCGATCGGTCTCTCCAAGGCGCGCTATGCCGGCGTGACGCTGCCCCGAAAAAAGAAGACCTAAGCCGGGGTGCTTGCAGATGCGCTGCGTGATTTCTCCGGACGGCGTAGTGCAGCTCGAAGGAAACCCTCCGCCACTTGCTCGCGCGCCATTCGCAGGGCGCTGAGACCGGAAGGCCCTGCGCAGCTTCTTCCCGTGCTCTGGCACTAAATGCTCAGCGCAGCACCCGCGATGGCTGTGTGTAAATCTGTGTTGAAATCCCACCCGGAAGCAAATCGCCAAGGCGTTAACCTGCTGAAAAGGTTGGTGGACCTGGGGAGGATCGAACTCCCGACCCCCTGGTTGCAAACCAGGTGCTCTCCCAGCTGAGCTACAGGCCCGTAGGAAAAACAAAAGGCGAAGATCGCAAATCTCAAGCCGGAAAGATTACCGGCAGCGGAACCAATCCCGCACCAATCGTTCCGGCCCCTCGAACGCCAAAGAAGACTGTATCAATTCTGAGGGCGAAATTCACAATCGTCAAGGCTTGAGGCAGTGTCGTATTTTCTCCGGGAGCGCTGGCGTCTCGCCCGCAATCTGATGATAAGGTAAGGGCGGGCGAGACGCCCGCGATGCGAATCCGGACACTATCGGCCGGAGAAACCAGTTGCTCTCACCGCCCTGCATTTGTATATTGTTTCCATAATTCTTCCGAAGAGGATATTCTTACAGGGACTGGCAACGTATGAGGGAAGCAGCCCCATGCCGAAGGTGCGGATCGACCAAGACGGGATCCGCCCGCCGCGGATTGCTTTACAATATCGCCAATCTCTGCGGATACCGGCTGCGACTATGCGGAGGGTGCCGGCGTTTACGCCTGATTTCACGCACCCAGGAAGCCGAGCCTGAAGTCATTCGAGCCGCCGAAGTGGTGACACCGGCGGCAGCCCCTCCGAGTAATTCACCCGCTTGCCCCTATTGCGGCAGCGGCGATTTTCGACGATCGCGCCGGCGCTGGTTCGATCATTTGCTGAAGCGCCCCAAAATGGCGCGCTGCCGGCAATGCCACCGGCGATTCCCCAGCAGCCATTTCCCCCCCGCCAAAGACGACGCAGAGATTCTGAAGTCGGCTTAGTGGCCGGTTGGCCTTGTTCCGCCTGTCGGGTTGTAGTATCCGGATTCCAGACTGTCATCCAGGTAGCCAAGCCGGGAGAGAAGTCAGCTTCATCTTTGGCCGGCCCGGGCTGGTCAATTGAGTTATTGAATTGCGCGTCGTTGCCTCGAGTGCTATCCTCCTTTCACCTGCAATTATCGGAGGCGCTCCATGCGCTTTGAACCAGCTCGATGGGCGGGAGTCCTCTGGGCGGCAGTGTGGCTCACAGGCTGTGGCGCGCGAACCGGCAACTCGCCGAAGCAGACCGCGACAACACCCTCAGCAGTCCGAACACAAGATTTGCGAGTGAACCATGCTCCTTCGAGCGGCGGTTCCGGGGTGCCGTCGCAGGCAAGACTTATCACCACCTACGGCCAATTGCCCCGCCGCTTTGAAGCCAACCAGGGACAAACCAACCAGGAAGTGAAATTCCTCTCGCGGGGCCAGGGCTATTCCCTGTTTCTGACCGACCGCGAGGCAGTGCTCATGCTTCGCGGCCATCAGCCGTCAGTTGCCAGTCGTCAGTTTCCAATAACCTTGGATGACAATCAAAGTCTGCCTTCCCGCACGAGGCAACTCTCAGGATTGTTAGAGCCGCCTGCGCCGTTTGATCCGCATCCGTCAATCAGACGGTCGGCGGACAATCGTCAATCGGCCGCAAATGCCAAGGTCTCTCAGGCCGCATTCCACATGAAGTTGGTGGGAGCGAATCCAACCGCAAAGGTCATGGGCCTGGATGAATTGCCCGGCAAGAGCAACTATTTCATCGGGAACGACCCAAAGAAATGGCGAACCAATGTGCCGAACTACACGAAGGTGAAGTACAAAAACGTTTACCCCGGCGTGGATTTGATTTACTACGGCAATCAGCAGCAGTTGGAATACGACTTCGTGGTTTCGCCTGGCGCCGACCCGAGAGCTATCCAACTACGTTTCGATGGTGTGGACAAGCTTAACCTGAACGCCCAAGGCCACCTCAACCTACATGTGACGGGGGGCGGCGTGGTTGAGCATGTCCCCGCCATGTATCAGGAGACTAAAAGGGGAAGACGAAATGTATCCGGGGAGTTCGAACTAAGAGGCAACAGCCAGGTCGGATTTCGGGTTGCCTCTTATGATGCTACAAGACCCCTTGTCATTGATCCATTGGTTTCGAGCTATTCCACATTTCTGGGCGGCAGCAGTACGGACGAGGGCTATTCCATTGCCGTGGACGCTTCAGGGAACGCGTACGTGGCAGGTGTAACCAACTCGGTGGATTTTCCAACGGCGAATGGGTTCCAACCTCCCCCACCCGGGCAATCAGCATTTGTGACAAAGTTAAATCCCTCGGGGAGCGCCCTTGTTTATTCCACCTATATAAGCAACGCCGGCCCAGGGGGGATAGCGATTGACTCCTCCGGAAACGCTTACATAACTGGCGGCGCCAGTCCAAACGCATTCCCAACCACACTTGGCGCTTTCCAAACTACCAGCCCAAGTACCCAACCAGCCTTCGTGGCGAAGATAAATGCCATGGGGAACGCCCTGTTATACTCCACGTATCTTGGGGGAGGTCGTTCGGACTTGGGCTACGGCATTGCTGTTGATAACTCTGGCGATGCCTATGTGACAGGCCTTACTTGCTCTTCCGACTTCCCGACGAAAAACCCCTTCCAAAGTGTGATCGGAGGCGGTAGCAGCGCGACCCCCTTATGTGATGCGTTCGTCACGAAAATGAATCCGAGCGGTTCCGCACTAGTCTATTCAACGTATTTGGGCGGAAGTGACAACGATGTCGGAACGAGTATCGCGGTTGACTCTTCCGGAGGCGCTTATCTAACGGGGTATACTTATTCAACGAATTTCCCCACAATGAATGCCTTGCGCTCAAGTCCGAGTGGCGCTACAGACGCCTTTGTAACGAAATTGGATCCGTCAGGGAGCGCCCTCGTATACTCCACTTACTTGGGTGGAAGCAATGATGATGAGGGCCACGGAATCGCGCTGGACTCTTCAGGCGCGGCGTACATCACCGGTAATACCTATTCATTGGATTACCCCACTTTGAATCCATTCCAACCATCGGGCCTCGGTCCTGACAGTCCATTCGTGACAAAATTGAGTCCGGCGGGAAATTCTCTCGTTTATTCCAGCTATCTCAATCCGGGTGGCGCCTTCGACCTGGGGACCGGAATCGCTGTCGATAGCCTGGGCAGTGCCTATGTGACTGCGGATGTTTCCAATCCGCATTATCGCGCGGGAAATGTGCTTCTTGCCAAAGTGAATCCGGCGGGCTCCGCAATCAGCGATTTCACCATAATAGGTGGCAGTGTCTTTGAAATAAGCAGTGGTGTGGCAGTGGACGGTTTCGGGAACGCCTACCTGACAGGTTTAACATATTCGAGCGATTTTCCAACTGCCAACTCCCTACAGTCTACTTTCATGGGCAGTGGCGATGCCTTCATCACAAAAATAAGCGAGTCAACGGACTACCCTCTGCCGGCGCTGACAACTCTCTCACAAACGAGTGCGTTGGCGGGTGGCACAGACCTTACGC
Source organism: Terriglobia bacterium (assembly GCA_035308965.1). GTDB lineage: Bacteria > Acidobacteriota > Terriglobia > UBA7540 > UBA7540 > DASYXZ01. The sequence continues at coordinate 472,463 of DATGFN010000062.1, forward strand.
TTGGGGTCAACGGTTCAAACTTTGACCCGAGTTCAGTGGTCCGTTGGAATGGAAGCGACCGAACAACTACGTTTAGGCGCACCGACTTGCTTTCGGTCATTATTCCAGCAGGTGACATTATTGCGGCTGGGACCGATGCTGTGACTGTGTTCAACCCGTCGCCCAGAGGTGGGACTTCGAACTCCCTGACCTTTACAGTGGTCCAGCCCAATCCCATTCCGATAGCGACTGCGCTCTCTCCCGCCGGCGCCAACCCTGGCAGCGCAGGATTCACATTAACGGTTAGCGGATCGAATTTTGTGTCCAACTCGGTCGTGCGCTGGAACCAGGGCGATCGCCAGACCACATTTGTAAGTAGCAATCAGTTGCAAGCTGCGATTACAGCGGCTGACGTCGCTTCTTCGGGAACCGCTCAAGTGACCGTGTTCAACCCTTCGCCTTCCGGCGGCACATCGAATATCGTCAATTTCACAATCAGCTCAGGGCCCGCGGTGACTTTGTCACCTTTGACTTTGAGCTTCGCCACTCAAGTTGTCACCACGAATAGCGCAAATCAAACAGAAACGCTGACCAACAGCGGCAACGGGACATTGACTATAAGCAGCGTCGCAGTCAGTGGCGATTTTACGGAGACGAATACTTGCGGCGCCAGCCTTGCGCCAACCACAAGCTGCACCGTAAGCGTCGCGTTCAAGTCCGTTGCTGGAGGCTCCAGGACCGGCACGTTAACGATCAATGACAATGCCCCAGGTACACCTCAAACGGTCAGTTTGCAAGGTCAGGGTGCGGATTTTTCGGTTTCCGCCATGCCCTCCGCACAAACTCTTACGGCGGGGCAAGCGACCACTTACACGGTCAACTTAACCCCGGCGGGTGGGCTTGATTTCCCAGTCGCGCTGGCTTGTAGCGGAGCTCCCTCGCTCTCGACTTGCACGATCACTCCCAATTCCGTCACGCCGGACGGAACCAATCCTGCAACGGCTTCGGTCACAGTGACGACAACTGCCGGTACGCTGGGAGCCCCCGAGCCTAAAGTCGGCCCATCAACAACGGGCGGAAACGATGTTCGCCTCTCACCTCTCTGGTTACTGGCGTTGGCAACTTTGAGTGCAGCCGCAGCAATTCGCCGGTGCCGGCCAGCAATCGTACTGGCCCTAACCATGCTCTTCATGCTTTCGTTGGATTCCTGTGGTGGCGGTGATACCAGCGTCACTCATAAACCTGGTACCCCTGCTGGGACTTACACTCTTACGTTTACAGGCACCTACCAGAATTTAAGCCACACCACCATGGCAACTCTGACGGTGAACCCCTGAGCAATTGTTATCGGGCACGCTGTCCAGCCAACCACCTTGCGGTCAAAAATGCTTCTTCGCGAATGCTCTGCCTGAACCGGACTTGAGATATTTCTCGAATGCGAAGGCGCGTTTCTCGTCGGTGAACGCGACATAGCTCTTAATGCACCAGGGCCGGTACTTGATAGTGTGCGTCACTCCGCCCGAATTGTGCATCGAAAGCCTGGCATTCAAATCACCTGTAATGCCAGTGTAGTATCGCTCGGTGTCCACCAGACTCTGCAAGATGTATACGTACTTCATGAGGGGTCCGCCTCCGCTAAAGCTGCGGCGCGACAGCCTTCGCTTCCTAAAGGCCTGCCGGGCCGAAGCCAACGGAGTGGGCGAAGGCTGGTGGGCCTGGGTAGAGTTGAACTACCGACCTTCCCGATCCGATCGGGACGCTCCAGCCAGCGATTCAATATATCCTCGGCTCTTCATACTTTTGATATGGCGCTCTCGGCGGACGGCTTCACTCCGTGTTGGAAAGGATTCGGAGTAAAACAATTCCCAGGGTCCGCGATTCTTGATTGAAGGAGTGCGATTGTTATTGTGTTCAAAGATGCGCCTGCGCAGATTTTCAGTGGAACCAACATAAAAGCGCCCGCTAGATTGACTTCGGAGGATGTAAGTCTGAAAAGGCACCGAGATCACTTGGTGGGCCTGGGTAGAGTTGAACTACCGACCTCGCCCTTATCAGGGGCGCGCTCTAGCCACCTGAGCTACAGGCCCAATGGGTTATCGCAGGCAGACTCTCACCCTAGCTGAAAATTGAAATTAAGGATGCTACCGGCGAATGTTTAAGTATAAGCAGAGGTTTCTGACTGCGCAAGCCCAATCCTGGAGGATCAAGAAAAGTTATACCCCCGCCCTCTGGCCTTTTTCCCCGGTCTATGTTAAAAAAGATATTGTAAGACGCGCGGCTTCCTGACGCCAGATCCGTTCCGGCCCCCTGCGGTATTCAGCTAGATTCGAAGGCATCTCAGAGTTTCAGCCATGACGAAAGTGAAGAAAGAAGTTCTTTCGAACGGCCTCACCATCATCACGGAGCCCATGCCCGCCGTGCGTTCCGTCTCCGTCGGCATCTGGCTGAAAACGGGTTCACGCCACGAGCGCGAATCGGAAAACGGGATTTCGCATTTTATCGAGCATATGCTTTTCAAAGGCACCAAAAATCGCTCGGCGGAGGAGATCGCTCGCTCGGCGGACTCCATCGGCGGGCATCTGGACGCCTTCACGGCCAAAGAGACTACCGGCTTTTCCATCAAGGCCCTGGACGAGCACGTGCCGAGGGCTTTTGAAATTCTATCCGACCTGGTCAAAAATCCCCTTTTGCGCCCGGAAGATATTGCCAAGGAAAGTCAGGTCATCCAGGAAGAGATCAAGATGGTGGAAGATACGCCGGACGACCTGGTGCATGAGATCTTTACCGGGCGGTATTGGAAAGGGCACGCCCTGGGACGCCCGATTCTGGGCACGCGGCGCACGGTGGCCGGTTTCGATCGCCGGGAACTTCTCTCCTTCTTTCGCCGGCACTATACCCCAAACATTATGTTGATCACCGCTGCCGGACATTTGCAGCATGACCGGATTGTCGAACTGGTTTCCAGGGAATTCGGCAATGCGCACTCCGGACAAAACATGAATGACGGTCACGCGCCCGTGCCGCACCCCAACATCGTACTGCGCCGAAAAAAAACTCTGGAGCAGGCGCACGTTTGCATCGGCACGCCCGCCTACCACCAGTCCCATGAGAAACGCTATGCCTGCTTTATCCTCAACACGGTGCTGGGTGGCGGGATGAGCTCGCGCCTGTTTCAGAACATCCGCGAAAAACGCGGGTTGGCCTACGCGGTCTTTTCCGGCATATCGAGTTTTCGGGACACCGGATGCTTGAACGTTTATGCCGGCACCTCCACCGCCAACGCGCGCCAGGTGGTGGACCTGACGCTGGAAGAGTTCCACCAGTTGAAGTCCAAATCGCTTCCCGACGACGAGGTGCAGCGCGCCAAAGACTATTTGAAAGGCAGCATGCTCTTGAGCCTCGAGTCCACGCCCAGCCGTATGTCCAATCTGGCGCGCCAGGAAATGATATTCGGCCGCCACATTTCTCTCGACGAAATTGCCGCTGGCATCGACGCGGTCACTACCGAAGACGTCCGCCAGGTGGCGCGCGAGCTGTTTGTGCGCGACGAAATCGCCCTGACCATCCTTGGCCCGCTCAATGGCATGAAGATTTCCCGCCGCGACCTGGCTTGCTGATCGCGCGGAATCACTCTCCGTCCCGGATTTCTTTCTCTCTGTCGCCGCCCAACTCGCTTATAATTGCCAGGACATTGAAAGGCGCGCGCCTGGCGCGCCCCCTCAGTTCATTCGGCGGGAGATCCTTTGAGCGTTCGCGTGTGCGTGCTGGGGAGCGGAAGTCGCGGCAACTCCACGCTGGTGGTGACGGAAAAAACGCGCCTGCTGGTGGATGCCGGCTTCAGCAAGAAGGAAACTTACGCGCGCCTGGCCGCCGTGGGTGAAACGACCGAGGGCTGCGCGGCGCTCATCATCTCCCACGAACACAGCGACCACATCAATGGGCTCAAAGCGCTGGCGCTCGACCTCAAGGTTCCCGTCTACATCTCGGCGGAAACACGCGCTGCCATTCAATGGGACGCGCGCATCACCGCCTTTGAATCGATTTCCGCCGGCCAGAAGTTTATCGTCGGCGATATTGAAGTGACGCCGTTCTCCATTCCGCACGATGCGGCCGATCCAATCGCGTTCACCCTGGAATCACAGGGCATCAAGGTGGGCGTGGTGACGGATCTCGGATACGTACCGGAACTGGTGAAGCAGCACCTGCACGGCTGCCACTGCCTGATTTTCGAATCGAACCACGACATTGAGATGCTCAAGGTGGGGCCCTATCCATGGTACGTGAAGCAGCGCGTGATGAGCCGGCACGGACACCTCTCCAACCGCAGCACGGCGGAATTCCTGACCGAAGATTTTGACGGCGCCGCCCAGGTCCTGGTGCTCGCGCACTTGAGCGAAAATAACAATCACCCCGAAATCGCCCGCATGACCGCGCAGGAAGCCCTGCAAAACCGCAAGAACGGCTCACCCGAACTTCATCTGGCCAGCCAGACTACGCCGACGAAAGTCTTCCAGTTCTGATCCGCAGACTACGCAGATTACTCAGATGAAAGAAACAACAAAAAAACGATCAAGAGCGAGATCCTAAGACTTATGCCATTATCGGGGCCGCGATGGAGGCGCATCGCCAGCTTGGTTGTGGATTCTTGGTAGCTGTGTATCAAGAGGCGCTTGCGGTAGAGCTATCTGCGCGTGGCGTTCCGTTTGAAAGGGAAGTCGAATTGCCAATTCAATACAAGGGGAAGGTCCTGACCGCGTCTTATCGCGCCGATTTCGTTTGCTTTAAATCTGTTGTGGTTGAGCTCAAATCTATCGCTTCACTAACCGTGGTAGAGGAAGCTCAAATTCTAAATTATTTGAAAGCCACAAGGCACGAAGTTGGTTTACTCTTGAACTTGGGGACGGAGTCATTACAATATCGCCGTTTCGTCTTTTCTTAATCTGTGAAATCTGCGTAATCTGTGGATGAGGCATGATCACACGTTACACCCGCCCGGAGATGGGCAAAATCTGGTCTGACCAGAACAAATTCCAGAAATGGCTGGACGTGGAGTTGGCCACCGCCGAGGCCGAAGCCGAAATAGGGATGATTCCCGTCGAGGCCGCGCGCGCCCTGCGCGAGAAAAGCAAGTTTAACGTCGATCGCATCCTCGAAATCGAAAAGCAGGTGAAGCACGACGTAATCGCCTTTACCACCAACGTGGCGGAAAGCGTGGGTGCCGAGGCGCGTTATCTGCACTACGGGCTTACTTCCAATGACGTGGTAGATACCGCCCAGGCGCTGCAAATCCACGACGCGTCGAAAATTCTGCTGGCCGATCTCGAGCGGCTGAGCGACGTCCTGAAAAAGCGCGCCCACGAATTCAAGCACACGCCCATGATGGGCCGGACGCACGGTATCCACGCCGAGCCCATCACCCTCGGATGCAAAATCGCCATCTGGTACGCGGAGTCGCAGCGCAATCGGGAGCGGCTGAAATTTGCCGCGGAGCAGTTGCGCGTGGGCAAGATTTCCGGCGTGGTGGGCATGTACGGCCACTCGACTCCGGAGCTTGAAGAGCGCATTTGCGCGAAGCTCGGACTGGCACCGGCGCTCATCACGAGCCAGGTGATCCAGCGCGACCGGCACGCTTTTTACGTTTGCATCCTGGCGGTGATCGCGGCCTCGCTCGAAAAAATCGCGCTCGAAGTTCGGGGATTGCAACGCACCGAGGTGCGCGAGGTGGAGGAATATTTTGCCCCCGGGCAGAAGGGCTCATCGGCCATGCCCCACAAGCGCAACCCGGTAACCTCGGAACAAATCTGCGGACTGGCGCGAGTGGTCCGGGCCAACGCCCAGGCGGCGCTGGAGAATGTGGCGTTGTGGCACGAGCGCGACATCTCCCACTCCTCGGTCGAGCGCGTGATTCTGCCCGACTCCACCATCCTCGCAGATTACCTGCTCGAAAAAACCGCCAAGCTTGTGGAGAACATGTTCGTCTACCCCGAGCGCATGCTTGAAAATCTGAATCAGATGAAGGGGCTGATTTATTCAGGTCAGTTACTGCTGGACTTGGTGCAAAAGGGCGTGGCGCGCGAAGACGCCTACCAATGGGTGCAGCGCAACGCCATGAAAGTTTGGGAGTCCCGTGAAGACTTCAAGACGCTGGTCGAGCGTGACGAAGATATTCGCCGCTTCTTGTCCGCTGAGGAAATTGCCGCCGTCTTCAACGTCCAGCGCTATCTCACCCACGTGGATGCGATGTTTAAGAGAGTTTTTGGGGCGTAGGCGAGGGCTCTGCCCTCCCCCCTTACCAAGAACTCATGTCTCCCTCCAAGCAGTCCGCACGCCCTCTTTTCCAATACACAAATAATCGCAAAAATGGTGTATGATTACTTTATGAGCCGAACGAACATTGACCTCGATGACCGGCTGATCCGGCGAGCGCGCCGGCTGACCGGATTGAAGACAAAGAAGGCGATCGTCCATAAGGCGTTGGAGACTTTCGTACGTACCGAGGACCGCAAAGGAATTCTTCGTTACTTCGGAAGTGGCGTATGGCAAGGCGACCTGAAGGCAATGCGCCGGAGCCGGATTCGTTGAGTGCGCGGGATCGAATCCTTGTTGACTCCTCGGTATGGATTGAATTCTTGTCACCCCGGCCGGGCCCGAGTGCCCAGGATCTTCGCCGCCTCATTGCCGACGGGGAGCCAGTAGCGCTGACCGGTCTGATTGTGACGGAAATCTTGCAGGGACTCACGCGTGACCTTGAGCCCATTCAACATTTTCTTTCCCAGTGGGAGATTCTGGAGCCGAATGGATTATCCACTTACGTCCGAGCGGCGGAAATCTTTAGAATGGCCCGCTCCCGGGGACTGACGCTAACCACAGTGGACACATTGATCGCCACCCTGGCGATGGATCACCGCGCAAAGCTCTTTTCTTTAGACCAAGACTTTTCCCGTTTGGCCAAGATAGTTCCCCTGGACCTATATCAGCCCCGCCAACCATAACCCGGATTCCTTATTAGCGCTAACGGGGGTTGATTTTCAGAGCCTATTCATCACGCTGGCAAGATACCCCGCGCCGAAGCCGTTATCGATATTCACCACGCAAACGTTGGGCGAGCAGCTGTTGAGCATGCCGAGCAGGGCGGCGAGCCCGCGGAAGCTGGCGCCGTAGCCCACGCTCGATGGCACGGCGATGACCGGCGCGGCCACCATGCCGGCTACGACGCTCGGCAGGGCGCCTTCCATGCCGGCCACGCAAACTATAACTCGTGCCTCGCGCAGCACCCGGCTCTTGGAGAGCAGCCGATGAATTCCGGCCACGCCCACGTCGTAGAGGGATACCACGCGGTTGCCCATGGTTTCCGCGGTCACCAGCGCTTCCTCGGCGACGGGAATATCCGAAGTGCCGGCACAGACCACCGCCACTCTGCCCTTGCCGCGCATCTTGCGGTCGCGGCGAATCACGATCGCGCCCGAGAGCGAGTGGAAGACGGCGCTTTTGTCCAGCTTGCGCACGCGCTCGAAAAGCGGTTCATCCGCCCGGGTGATGAGGACGTTGTGCCGGTTGGCCAGCATCCCGCGCACGATGCCCTCCACCTGCTCGGGCGCTTTGCCGCGCGCAAATATCACTTCCGGAAAGCCCTGGCGCAGCGAGCGGTGATGGTCAATCTTGGCGTAGCCCAGGTCCTCGTAAGGCAGGGTGCGCAGGCGGTCAACGGCAGCTTGAACGCTCAACTTGCCGCGGCGGACTTGCGTCAACATTTTGGAGATTTCTTCGGGAGTCAATCAATCCTCTCTGAATGAAATAGAAAAACAGTATAGCAAGTTGGGTTGGAAATCACATCGGGGAAGGCAGTAGACAGTAGATAGCAGATGGTAGGCAGGCGATGAGAACAAACAAAACATTCTCTCGCGGAGGCGCAAAGAGGTGGAATTCGTCGCCATCGGGGTCTCATTCGGCGCCAGTGAGCTCCACCATGGCTTTGATACAATTCGTTTCGCGGGGGAGGGTTGAGAAACGTTCTGGAACTTCGGCCAGGCCCAGCCGGTGAGTGATCCACGGCTCGGTGTCGATTTGGCCCTGCTCGATCATACGGATGATGCGGGGAAACTCGTTGACGCTGTTGCGAGAGGAGAGCAGGGTAAGCTCGCGGCGGTGGAAGAGCGGATCATCAATGGCGACGTTGCTCTGCACCAGGCCTACGAAAACCAGCCGGCCGCCGTGGGCTACTCGCGCCACGCTCTGCTCCATGGAGGTCACGTTGCCCGTCGCGTCAAAAACAATTTCCGCCAGCCGGTCGTCAAAACGGTCGAGGATTTCAGCATCAAAGCGCGCTGCAAATTTGCGCCGGGCGGGATTAATTTCAAGCAAGCGCACATGGCCTCCGGCCGCCAGCGCGAACTGCGTGACCGCCAGGCCGATGGGACCCGCCCCTACCACCAGAGCTTCATCACCCGCGCGGAGCCCGCTGCGTACAACGGCGTGGGCTCCAATGCTGAGCGGTTCCACCAAGGCAAGTTGGTCGAAAGTGAGAGTCTCGGATTTGTGAACGTGGTCCAACGGCACGGCAAGAAAACTCTGCATTCCGCCGTCGGTGTGAACGCCCAGCACGCGCAGCCGCTCGCAACAGTTGCCCTTGCCCGCGCGGCAGGCGTGGCAATCACCGCAATTCAAGTAGGGTTCCACGGCAGCGCGATCGCCCGGCTTGATACCGCGATCGTTGGCGGGCGTGGTTGCGACCTCCGCGCTCAGTTCGTGGCCGAGGATACGGGGATAACTAAAATAAGGCTGATTGCCTTGGAAGGCGTGATAGTCCGTGCCGCAGACGCCCACCCGGCGAATGCGAACCAGCACCTCGCCCGCTTGAGCGATGGGCGTGGGAGCTTCCGCCGCTACGAAATGTCCGGGTTTTTCGAGAACAATTTGCCGCACCGCATCACTGCTCTTTCGTATTCAACGAGGTCACGAGCAACTTTGCAATTCAGGCTCGTGCCTTCAGTCCGGACCCACTGCAGTTCCTTGACTTCGCTTGCAACGGCAGACTACCATCGTTCTTCATGCCACGCGAGAAATCTTCCGCCAGGAAAACAATCGTCCTTGGAGTCACGGGCGCGAGTGGAGCCGTGTTTGCGCGCCGGATGCTGGCCCTGCTAGAAGCGGACTCGCGCGTGGGCCGCATCCATCTGGTGATATCGGGAAGCGGCATGAAGGTGCTGCGCGCCGAGCTTGACTTGGATGTTACCGAGAGCGCGCGCGTTCCTGCCGCGCTGGCCGGCGGTCCCGCCAGGAAGACCGAATATCTGCTCGACTCCGATATTGGCGCCAGCATTGCCAGCGGGTCCTATCACGTAGACGGGATGGTGGTAATACCGTGCACCACCGGGTGCCTGGCGCAGATTGCCAACGGCATTTCATCCACCCTCATCGAGCGCGCCGCCGACGTTTGCCTGAAGGAGAATCGCAAACTGATTCTTGCTATCCGCGATACGCCCTTCAGCCGCGTGCACTTGGAAAACATGTTGCGCGCCCATTCTGCCGGAGCGGAGATTTTCCCCATCATCCCGTCCTTCTACCACCGGCCCCAGCAGATCGACGACCTCGTCACCCAGTTTTGCTGCCGGGTTCTTGCGCACATGGACCTTGAACAGTCCAAACAATTTCGGTGGCAGGGAGAAAAGAAGAGATTGGGCGATTGAGTGATTGTGTGATCGGATGATTCAAAACGTACCGAGTCCGTGGTCCGGTATCCGTTGTCTTCGAAACTAAGCATCTATATCGCGTGCAACGGACAAAGGACAAATGACCAGTGACGTCCCACCTCTTCAATCGGATCCTGATAGTCGTCCTATCCGTCGTTGGCCTAGCCAATGCCCTTTACTTCACCTTTGCCTATTATGGGCGCATCAAGAAAGCGCGATGGGTGCCTGAACTTTTTTGCGCGCGCGAAGGGTCAAGCTGCGTCACGGTGGTCCAAACGCCCTATGCGCGCGTTTTCGGCCTGCCCAATTCGCTCCTGGGAATTGCCTACTATGTGGCTTTGATAGTGTGCGCCGCCACGGACTGGCCTTTTGGGAGCAACGTTTTCATCCACTTCACGAATGTTGTGTTTAGTCTTTCGCATATCCTACTATTTCCGCCCAGTGCGGTTACAGTGGTGCTCGGTTTCTATCTTATCTACGCCTTGAGGCGGAAATTGCACACGCACTGCCCCATGTGTTATCTCGGCCACGCAATCAATGCCATCCTGTTTGTCCTGCTTTGGATCACAAAGTAACGCCTCCTTTGCGATAAAATGTACTGGCATGGGTAAAAGCTTTCAAACCGAAGATACTGCCCCTTCCAGACCGGGCGTGGCGCGCGGCTTCTTAGGCCGGGTGCGCACCACGCTCGAAATGATCAAGTTCGAGCACTCCATCTTCGCCCTGCCGTTTGCCTTGACGGGAGCGATGCTGGCCGCCCGCGGTTGGCCCACTGGGCGCCAGGTTTTCTGGCTGATTGTCGCCATGGTGGGAGCCCGCAGCGCGGCGATGGCGTTCAACCGCATTGCCGACATGAAGATCGACGCGGCCAACCCCCGCACCCGGACGCGCGCGCTTCCCGCAGGCCAGTTGAGTCTGGGTTTTGCCACTGGGTTTACAGTGGTCTCGGCAGCCCTGCTTGGCCTCGCGGCCTATGAGCTGAATCCCCTCGCCTTCAAGCTCTCTCCCGCGGCCCTGGCGATTCTCCTCATCTATTCCTATACCAAGCGCTTTACCTGGCTCTCTCACCTGATCCTCGGCCTATGTCTGGGCATGGCGCCGGTGGCAGCCTGGATTGCCCTGCGCGGGGACGTCGACGCCGGGGTTCTGGTGCTGGGCGCCGCCGTGGCGCTCTGGGTGGCGGGGTTTGACATCATCTATTCGTTGCAGGACGTTGAATTCGACCGCGCCGCAGGCTTGCACTCCCTTCCCCGGCAATTCGGCGTTGCGGCGTCGCTATACGCCTCGGCCGGGTTGCATGTGGTCATGCTGGGACTGCTGATTCTTGCCGCCAGGCTGGAAAACCTGGGTTGGTTGGCGGGCGGGGGCCTGGTGGCGGTGGCCGTTTTGCTCACCTACGAGCACCTGCTCGTCAAGCCGGGAGACCTATCCCGAGTCAACGCCGCGTTTTTCACCATCAACGGCTACATCAGTTTCCTGTTCTTTGTGACCTGGGCGGCAGACATCCTGAGGCATTGAGCGATTAAGCGAACGGGTGACCGGGTGAATAAGGGCCCATTTTCTCAATCGCTAAATCACTCAATCACAAATCACCAATCATTGAATTCTGGCCGGCGGGTCCATTTCCTTAAAAACCAGGGAATCGAAGATGGCGAGGACGTGCTTGCGGTAATTCAGCATGCGGTCGACAGTAAGCTGGTACCACGGGTCGCGAAGCGCCAAGCGCTGCCAGCGCTCCCGGACCTCGGGCGGGACGTCGATATCCTCCCGCAGCTTTTGCAGCGGGTAACCGCGCATGAAGAGGCCATAGAAAAAGGCCGCCTCGTGTTGCGGCTCGTTCAGGTTGATATCGGTCGTCTGAAGCATAAAATGCCCTGCCCAAGGCAAAATCAGAGTCTAAGTCATTCTTTCCCCGTGCAAGAGATATTTTTTCGCCCCTTGCTTTCCGTTTGACCATAGTCTTAATTCATTGTCAAGCAGATTTAGGCGAGGCAGATTTGGGGCTAACTGATTTGGGCCAAGCAGAACCACCCCGTCCCGCTGGCGCGGTCCACCACTCCTTAACCAGGAGGGGAGCTAGAACAAAGACTCCCCTACTCAGCTGAGGAGGGGTGGCCGGCGAATGGCGGCCGGGGTGGTGGGGGGTATCCCGCGATTGCGGGACGGGGTGGTGAGGATGCCGCGATCAGGCTTTCAGTGGGCTTTTTACTTCCGCGGGCCGGCGACCCTCGCCACCCGTATCGGCTCGGCGCGGTACAGGACGCAAGTATGGCGGATAGTCGCGGCTATCGCCGTTACCAGGAGCCCCACAATAGCCACCACGCCACCCACGTCAAAGAGGCGGTAGGTTACTCCGGCAAAGTGCGCGGCCGCACCGCGATAGAGCTCCACGCACCCGATGGCAAGAATCACGCGTAATTCGGTGGGGCCCAATTTCCAAAAGGAAAGATGGAACGTCCCCAGGGTGTAGGTGGCGAGGTAGATTTCAATGGCCAGAATAAAATAGGCAATCAACAGGCCCGCTGCCACCGCTGGGCTCATGCAGCCGGAAAGCGCCATGCCCCCCAGCATAAAGAGCGCGCCAAAGGTATCCACCATGTGGTCCACATAAAAACCGTATTTCGGCCTTAGGTGATTGCGAGTGCGGGCGAGCGTGCCGTCCAGGCTGTCCCCGAACCAATTCACCGCCAGCCAGGCAATGGCTAGCAGGTATCCGAAGTGAGTCCAACGCGCCAGCCAGAAGCTCGCGCTGGCGAGCGCCATGCCGAGGAATCCGAGCGCGGTCAGGTGGTCTGAATTCACCCAAGCCGGCATCCGCAAAGCCAGCCAGGCAAGACATTTCTTTTCCAAGGGAGTGAGGATGCTGAACTGCGCCCGCGTCGCGTCCCGGAAAGTGTGCTGCTCTGTAGTTTGACCTTGCGTATCTTTCGTGGTCGTCTTCTCGCTCGCCGAAAATTTCAGGTCACGCCTCTGGTTGTAAGGTATCGCAATGTCCATCCGTCGCATCATGTTCCCTCCGAGTCGCCAAGGTCATTATCCCAAACTCAATGGCATCAGTCCGCGCGCTCGTTGGCTTGGGTCCCTCTGGTGAGCCCACTCTGTTGCAAGATGGACGCCAGCCTCTGGAACTTGCTGGACAATCTTTAACTCATTGAAAATAAATGAATTGAATTAGCGAAAGGGAGAGAAACGAGTTGTTATCCAGTCGGGCTAGGAGGCAAGATCACGCGCCAGTGTCACGCGAAAGCAGCGGTTTGAAAGGGCGGGATCAGAAGGCTGGAAAACAAAACAAATTGAAGAATAGCCCTCTCCGCTCGGGAGAGGGAGGGGGCCCCAGGTTCTGCCCTGGGGGTCGCCGAGGCGACACGGGTGAGGGGTCTTAAATCCGCCACTTGTCACACGTCACTTGCCACTTCTTTAAGTCTACCCGCCCGGGCCATCATTCAGGAGGAACTGATCGAGGGATTCGACTTCCCGCGCCAAGCCTTCCACCATATGTTCAAGCAGGTTTCGGATGGAAAGCATGCCCTGGAGTTTCCCTTCACCATTAACCAGCGGAAGGTGGCGCAGATGGCGGTCGAGCATGTGGCTGAGGGCTTCCTGGGCCGCGGTTTCGTCGGTGGCCGTCTCAACCGGCGAGGTCATCACCTCGCTCATTTTGGTCCCGTGAGTGCTGCGGTCGCGCAGCACAACCCGCAGCATCAAGTCGCGCTCGGTAAAGATGCCGACCACGGCATGGTTCTGGACCACCGCCACAGCGCCCACGCCTTCCTCCGCCATCACCTGGACGGCTTCGAGGACGGTGGCGCCCGGCTCAACCGTAGCCGGTGGAACGTGCGCAATCTTGAGGAGATTCATGCTGCCCTCCTGAAATACCGCGAGCCTTAGCCCCCGTTCGCGGTCATCAAATTCGTCCCTGAATTTGCCAAGCGTAAGTCGGGTTCGGGAGGAAGTCAAGAACTATGCACTGTGTCATAAATCCGCGCCCACATGAGAGGGTCTGTCATTCTGATCCAGCAGTCGCGGGAATAGCATGACAAATTCGCGGATTTGGTTTTTACTTCGGAGGCGACGAAGAGAAAATTAAAAATTGCTCGGCTCAGTTTACGGTCAGCGTGAGTTTGAAGTCATGGGCCGTGGTGGTGGAGCCTGATGTTACCGTTCCTATCACGTCCAACGTGTAAGTTCCCGCCGGAGTTCCGGTGGCCACAGTACTGCTACTCGTGGTTGAGCCTCCTCCGCAGGCAGGCATCCAGATTGCAGCCAGCATTACAACGAAGAATAGTCCGAGTGCCAGCGCCATCGTAGGGGCGAGCCGCCCTCGCCCTCTGCGGTTCCATCGAGCGAACCCTGCGAGGGTCGCCATAGTGACCGCCAATAGAAGTATAGGCAACTCCTTGTGGCTGCCCGGCGCCACTGGAAGGAATCTGGTTTGGGGCCAGAGCATCCCTCGCGCTGTGGTTGTCACGGTCACCGTCGCGTTAGCGGGCGTGGTTCCGTTCAGGATAAGCGAGCTCGGCGTGATGGAACATGTGGCCAGAGCGGGAGCGCCGCTGCAAGTGAGCGCGACCGTCCCGTTGAACCCCGCCGTGCCGCTGAAGGTGAGAGTGAAATTGGCGGTTCCACCCGCCGTCACGGTGGCCGCAGCCGAAGATCCCTGACCTGTTCCCACCGCGAAGTCCGTGCCCATTCCGGAGAGCGCAATCGTCTGCGGACTGCCCGGCGCATTGTCGGTGATCGTTAACGTCCCGCCGCGCGAGCCCGCTGCCGTAGGTGTAAACGTCACGCTGATGGTGCAGTTCGCCGCTGCCGCAACGCCGGTCCCGCAGGTGTTGGTTTGGGCAAAGTCCCCGCCGTTCGAGCCACCCACTGCAATCCCCGAAATGTTCACCGCCGCGTTGCCACTGTTGGTCAGCGTCACCGTTTGCGTTGAGCTCGGCGTTCCCACCTGTTGACCGCTGAAGGTCAACGAAGTCAGGGAGAGCGTAACCCCCGTGCCGACACCTGTCCCAGAGAGAGTGATTACATGCGGGCTGCCCGGAGCATTGTCTGTGATCGTCAATGTCCCGCTGCGCGTCCCGGGAGCCACAGGCGTGAAGGTTACCATGATGGTGCAGTTGGCCCCCACGGCCACGCTTGATCCGCAGTTGTTGGTTTGGGCGTAGTCGCCCGTCGCCACGATGCTCGACACGGTCAGGTTCGCGGAGCCACTGTTGGTGAGCGTGATTGACATGGCCGAGCTCATGCTACTTACGTTCTGGTTACCGAAGGTCTGGCTGGTCGCCGAGAGCGTCACCGCCGGCTGAACTCCCGTCCCCGAAAGCGCAACCATCTGCGGACTGCCTGGGGCGCTGTCCGTAATCGTCAACGTGCCGCTGCGCACGCCAATTGCCGTGGGCGTGAACGTCACGCTGATTGTGCAGTTCGCTCCGGCCGCCACGCTTGACCCGCAAGTGTTGGTCTGGGCAAAATCTCCGCTGGCCGCAATGCCGCTGATCGACACGCTCACGGTGCCCGAATTCGTTAGCGTGACGGTTTGCGCCGCGCTGGTGGAATTCACCAGCTGGCCCGAGAAAGTAATACTGGAGGGCGCGAGGGTCACGGCAGGGGCACTTCCCGTGCCGCTGAGGCCAACGAATTGAGTGCTGGTTGCCGCGCCATTGCTGTTGTCGGTGATCGTCAGAATTCCGGAACGAAGTCCCGCCGCCGTCGGTGTGAAAGTCACACTGATGGTGCAGTTGGCTCCCGCACCCACGCTTGCCCCGCAAGTGTTGGTCTGCGCAAAGTCGCCGCTGATTGCAATACCGCTGATGGTGAGTGCAGCAGTGCCGCTATTGCTGAGCGTCACGGTCTGTGCTGCGCTCGTCGATCCCACCGGCTGGTTGAAAAACGTCAGGGATGTAAGGCTCACCCCTACCACCGGTGCAATCCCTGCGCCAGTCAGCGTGATCACTTGTGGGCTGCTCGTAGAATTGTCAGTTACAGTCAGAGTCCCGCTGCGCGCGCCAGAGAATGTAGGTGTAAACGTAACAGTGATTGTGCAACTCGCGCCTCCTCCCAAACCACTTCCACATGTGTTGGTCTCTGTGAAGTCGCCACTCACAGAAATACCGGTGATATTTAAGGACGTAATGACCGGGTTTGAAAGCGTCACAGTCAATGGCGAACTTGGGGTCCCCACCGGTTGGCCGGAGAAAGTAAGATTGGTGGTTGACAAAGTTGTTACCGCCGCCGGAGTCCCGGGGCCGAATAAGGGTAGGACATGCGGACTCCCCGCACCGGAGTCCATCACAGTAATGGCGCCTTTTTCGAGTTTGAATTGTGAGGGAACGAAGGTGACATCGATCTTACAATACGCCCCCACCGGAAGGCTTGGAGGGCAATTATTGGTGTCATGAAAGTCTCCACTTGCCGAGATACTACCGATAGTTATGGCATTCGATTCGCCATTAATTAGATAAACCGATTGGGGCGCGCTCGTAGTGCCTATAGGCTGGTCTCTGAATCTCATGGCGTCTGAAGAAAATGTCACCGTCGGGCTTACTCCTAGAGCCATCAAGAGCCACCCTTGGGGACTATCACTGGCGTTGTCGGAAATATTAAGCGGCGCTTGGACGACCCCGCCTTGGATGGAAGCTTTGAATGTCATACTAATGGCGCAACTAGCTTGAGGAGCGACTAAACCGCAATTTCCCGGTCCAAAAAGGAATCCACTTGGACCGGGCAAAGATTCGCTGGATATCAACAGATCAGCATTGCCCACGTTTATGATGGTCAGAGGAAACGGCGGGCTGGTTGAGCCTGTTGGTTCGTTTCCAAAGTAAGGGTTGGTTTGGGGCAGGTACACCACAGGTCCATTGACTCCCGTCCCGGATAGCTGGACCGTATGTGGGCTTCCTGCGCCGCTGTCGGAAATAGTCAAGGTCCCAATCAGATCAATGGCGGAAGAGGGATTAAAAATTACATTGACGGTGCAGTGTGAGCCAGGTGCAAGTACGTCCCCGCAATTGTTTGTCTGGGAAAAATCACCGGTCGGAACAATACTGGTGACGGCTATTGGCATGTTCGTCGGGTTAGCCAATGTCACCTGCCGGGGAAACCCTGAAATACCTACCCCTTTCTTGGAAAACGACACGATTGCCGGATAAACGCTAAGCCCAAGGGGGCCAGGCAAAAACTTGGCGACAAAAGCGTCTGATCCGCCGCCATTCGCGGGTTGGAGGGGATTGAGAGTGGGAAACAACGTAGATCCCGTATAACCCGTTATGTAGGCGTTACCTGAGGGGTCAACGGCAACAGCGTGGGCAGTCTCGCTATTCTCACCTCCCAGGTAACTTGAGTAGATCAAAATGGAGATGTCCGGTGAAAGCTTACTTAATATTGCGTCGGAATAACAACATGAATTTCCAATGGCCTTCTGGAAAGCATCGGTTGTGGCCGGAAAAGCGGGCGAGTCAGTCGCGCCCGCAATGTAAATGTTCCCGAAGGAATCCGGAGCAATACCTTCAGGAAATCCATCGCAGAGATGAGCTGAACTCAGGAGTCCTGTGCCATCTGCACTCATTTTTATCACGTAGTTGTCACCACGGGGACAAGAAGAACCATCCAAAGCACCTGGTGTTGTGGGAAAGGCAGAACCAGGTGTTGTGTTTCCCGCAAGATATACATTCCCGGAAGAATCCAAGCCTAATCCAAGATAAGACAGAGTGCCTAGGACAGACGAGAAGACGAGGCCTGTCCCCGTAGGGTTTAATTTTGTGACGAACTGCCCTCCTGTTCCCAAAGGGAATTGGAAACTTCCTGGAGTTACGGGAAAGTCCGGCGAATAACTCTGACCGGTAACGATGGCGTTGCCGCCGCCGTCCACTGCAATTGCTCGAGAGAATTCCTGGACGCTCCCTCCCAAGTAGGTGGAATATCCGAGCGCGGAGCCGCTGGGATTAATTTTCGTCACGAAGCCGCTGATACCGGTCAAGTTCAAACTGGGCAGCGTTGTCTGAAAAGAACCGGAAGTCACCGGAAAATCTGTGGAAATGGTTTCTCCGGTCACGTAAGCGTTCCCCGATGAATCCACCGCAATTCCATACCCCAAGTCGAGGAAATTGCTGATGTGCCCCTGGTCGCTCCCCCCAAGGTATGTCGAGTAAATCAGCGAAGAACCGTCAGGACTGAGCTTTGAAATAAATGCGTTGCCGTAACACTGACCGCCACAAGATTTCTGGAAGGCGCTCGCAGTTACAGGGAAATTGGTTGACGCTGTAAATCCTGTAACATAAGCGTCTCCTGCAGAATCGATCGCAATCGCACTGCCATCGTCTTCCCCACTCCCGCCAAAGTACGTGGAATATAAAACAGTCTTGCCGTCAGCACTGATCTTGGTGACAAAAGCATCGCCGCATGGACTCTGCGCGGCGCAAGGAGATCCAGTCCCGCCAAAAGTCTTTTGAATGGCCGTGAAAGAAACTGGAAAATTCGTCGAGTTGGTTGTGCCAATGACGTAAGCGTTTCCATTAGAATCCACCTGAATGGTTTCGGCGCCATCGCCCCCGCTCCCGCCCAGGTAAGTGGAGTAGCTTAGAGTCGGGTCGATGACGAGTGGCTTGGAGTGGTCGTAGCCCTCTACTATAAGGCTCAATTGGTTGTGTGATGTAAGGACAAATTGACCCTCAATCCGAGTTCGAAGCCCATTATCCGAGTCTGGTCGTTTGTTCTCCGTCGTAGATGTCAACTGACCGCCAGCCACTAACGATGGGCGACTTTCCCTGAGTTGATAAATCATGGGCTTTTGTAATCGAATCTTGCCACCAGCTGTTTTCAGTACCAAGTCGCCATTGTGGGCGATTTGCATGGCCGGGTCGGCTTTCGCATTGCGACTTCCGAGGATGGGCGAACTAGTCTCCAGGGCCAACTTGATGGCCTTGGGATCTGCGCCTGGGGCCACTACAAAGTCATATTCAAGTTGTCCTTGATTGCCGTAGTAAACCAAGTCGATGCCGGGGTAAACGTCCTCATACTTTACTTTGGCGTAAGTTGGTACTTTCGTACGCCAAATTGAAGGGTCGCGTCCAATAAAGTAGTTCGCCTTGCCCAAGAGGACATCCATCCCTCTTACCCTCGCCTCAGGGTTTGCTCCAATCAATTTCATTTGGAGAAAAGTGTTTATTGTGGATTGTCGTTTATTCGAGTTACCTTGATTGACGCCTTTCATTTCGCTCGGGGCCCAAATTGGCTGAGGGCCAGGCTTTGAGCCAGCCAGTGAAAATACTGCTGCGTCGCCTGTTAAAAACAAATTGAAACCCTGCCCACGCGAAAGGAATTTAACGTGTGGATCCGACTGTCCATTGTTGATCTCAAAACTAAGCGGCAATTTGCCGTAGGCGTCGCCCAAGTGCATGTGTGCGTTTCCGCCCGAGGATGGTGGAGTTCTGCTAAGAAGATGTCGTTTCCGCCTGTAATTCTGGGTTCCAATATGATGGCTTGATAGCGCATTCTTGTCCCACGCCCTGACCAGTTGACCGCTGAGGTTATGGGCATCCTGTAATCCCTCTATGCTGCTTGCATTGCTCTGCGCGCGCGCACTAGGACCAGCCAGGCCTAACGAGAACTGAAGGAGGATGACTGTTAAGATTCTTTTCAATCCGCTCCACGTAGAAAGCCTCCCGTCACAGATGCTAATCATGAGCCGTTTCCCTGTTAAGCTGCGCGGTCCCAGAGCTGGCAGGAGTCCAGATAAAATTACTATAGCTATTGATAAATAGGATTTCGCGAGTTTTACTTCCATGCTGTCACCCCTCGCAAACAAAATTTCCCGATGAGCACCTTCCAACCTCAAAGGTGACTTGGAATAAGACCTTGCCGTGATGACTCCGAATCGTCGGAGCACTGGATGGCAATCCGGAAACAACATCCCGATCAAGCGGAGCCAAGAATTAGGTAATCTGAGGAAGCCGCACCCAGGCCCAATCCTCTCGAATTGAAGAAAGAAAGCCACGTTCGCTCCATTGATCTGGAGCGGCAATAATTATTGCACATGTGGATACTGTCAAGGAGGAAAAATTTCGCGGGGCAAACTTGGCCGGAGCAGCGGCTAGCCGTTCTCCGTGCCTCTGTGACTCCGTGGTGAAATCTTTTTCTTAGCTTTCTACCGCCAACATCCGCAGATGGCGCAGATTACGCAGAAGTATTGATTTATCGAATCTGCATGAATCCGCGAAATCTGCGGAAGGGACCTGTGAATGGGGTATAATGACTTTTCCAAAAACCAAGGAGGCACTTCCATGGCAGTTCCAGAGACGGCACCAAGTGTTGCACCGCGAGCCAGCAGCGCTCGCAATACGCATCGCGTGCATGAGATTCTGAGCTGGTACGAAAGCGATAATCCCGGCACAAAAACCAACATCGCGCGCCTGCTGAATCACGGACACCTGGCGGGAACCGGCAAGTTGGTGATCCTGCCCGTGGACCAGGGATTCGAGCACGGCCCGGCGCGCAGCTTTGCCGCCAATCCGGCCGGCTACGATCCCAACTATCATTTTGAAGTGGCGATTCAGGCGGGCTGCAACGCTTACGCCGCGCCGCTTGGATTTATTGAGGCTGCCGCGGGCCGCCATGCCGGCGAGATTCCGCTGATCCTGAAGATGAACAATCACGATGTGCTACACGATGAGAAAGACCCCATCCCGGCGGTGACGGCGAGCGTTAAAGACGCGCTGCGCCTGGGCTGCGTGGCCATCGGATTCACCATCTATCCGGGCTCGGCGCACGCCCAAACTATGTACATGCAGTTACGGGCCGCCGCCGAAGAGGCCAAGCAGAATGGATTGGCGGTGGTCGTGTGGTCGTACCCGCGCGGGTCGAGCCTGAGCAAGGAAGGCGAGACCGGCATCGACGTTGCCGCATACGCCGCCCACATTGCGGCGGAGCTGGGCGCCCACATTGTGAAAGTGAAGCTGCCCACGGCGCACATCGAACAACCGGAAGCGCAGAAGGCATACACCAAAGCGGCGGTGCCCATCGGCACTCTGGCGGAGCGGGTGCGCCACGTGGTGCAAAGCACTTTCGACGGCCGCCGAATAGTTATTTTTTCCGGCGGCGCCAAGAAAGATAAAGATGAGGATGTGTTCGATGAGGCACGCGCCATCCGCGACGGCGGCGGCTTCGGCTCCATCATCGGACGCAATTCCTTCCAGCGCCCCAAAGAGCACGCCCTGAAATTCCTCGACACCATCATGAAGATTTACGGCGGAGAAGCGCAGTAACGCTCTTGCAGGGGGGCGGTCCGTGGATCGCCCCCTCTGCTTGATTCCTCGTACAAGAATCGCCCTGCCGATAACTTACCGCTCTGATGAAGATAGTCATTCTGAGGAGGTCGCACGCCATTAAGATCGGCGGACTTTCAGCCGCGGCGACTGACGAAGAATCTCGCACAGTCTTTATTTTCGGTGCGTGATTCCTCTCCGTCAGCTGACGGAGAGGAATGACATGAATGGGAAACTCCTTGCAATGTGCTGTCAGGCATTCGTCCGAGCTGAATTCTCTTCAATCAGCTTCGTCGTCCTGAAGGCCACCCCTTAGACCGACGGCAAACAGCGCCTTTCGCGCGAATGGCGCTTGTCCGGAGAGGACGTAGAACGCGGCCCCGGGATATTCTAGCGGGAAGATTCCCAGCAAAATCTTGCGGAAGGGCTCAACTTCGACCGCGAAGTCAATCTCATGCTTTGTGAGCGTGCTCTCCACGCTTTTTGCTTCCGCCAATCTATCCGCGATGTAGATGCGGGAAAGCTCTTTGTCGGTAAAATCTTCAATATCCAGCTTGGGCATAACGAAACTCGATTGAAGAGGAATTCATTCCCTTCCAATCCACTAATTTACCTCCGGTTGACATTGAATTCAATCAGCTCCGCCTGCTTCTTACGGTGTTTGCCGGTCGTAATGGCGATAGTAGGTTTTGGACGGCACTGTCGCTTCCGGGCTCCAGTTTCAAGGCAGTCATGCGCCCAAGGGGAGCGGCCAAGTCCTTGAGCACGCGGCAAATAGAGTCCATGGGGGAAATGGTCCGTCATTTGCGATGACGTGAACGACAGCGTGAAAGACGATCCTGCGCTTGGAAGGGGAGGGAATTTATATGAACAAAGAAACGCTCAGTAGGTTTCGACGCCAACCGTCAAGGTGCTTGAATCTGGTCCGGCGAAGGGCAATCGCGACCACCTTGGCCGGGGCACTTGCCATTTGCCTGACTTCGGCGGTCGCGGTTGCATCGCCTCGGCCCCAAACTGACCCCGATCAAACCCCGACGGTGCGGGAACGAGTGATGACCCTGCCGCCCCACACCATGGTGCAAGTGAGGCTGCACAATAAGAATCTCAAAGGCCGCGTGCGAGTGGCTACGCGCAAAGGGTTTGTGTTGGAATTTACCTCCGACGGCAAGGATCGGAATGAAAAGATTTCCTACGACGACGTTCAATCCATCCAACCCGTCGAAAAAAATGGAGCTTCGTTCTCCATTCATTTTGTGATTGACGGCGGTTCGGGGGGCGGTGTGGACGTGCAGATTGATCGATGAGAAATGATCCGCCCCTAGGATGCATGGTAGAGGCAGGCGGGCATCTTTTTATGAGGGTGCGGTAGCATCTTTTGGCTAGATATTAATTGGAAAAAGGCGAGCTCAATTTGAGAAATCCTCTCCACCATATTCGCCAGTGGTCGTTGAATTCAAACCAATACTGCTTCACCTCGCCCGCGTAGCATGGTTCCGATGCGGAATCTGCCAAGCTAATCTGAACCGCTACAGTAGCAAGCCGCTTGGCACCATCGAAGGATGACTGATCTTCAGGAGGTAGTTCATAGATGCCGATAATGTCTGCAATTTTCCATTTATCCAATCTGGTTCCTCCGTCCACGCTGGCCTCAATTTTAAATAGCTCAAATGTCGGTGTCTCCGGCCCGCCTTGCCAAACGAGCGACCAAGCCGAGTCTGGCTTGGCCGAGTGCATCAATTGATGAAACTCCTTTACATTTCTGCGGACCGCAGCCTCAGCCACTGTATCTTGACGTATCTCGACCCATGGATTTCGTGGCGAGTTGCCGTAGTAAACAAAACCGCGAATCCATAACTGCATAAACAACTCGGTCGAGAACCGACCCCCCTCTTTTATCTCGCGGCGCCCAAGATACCGGACTCCTTCTCCTGTAACCTGCCATGTGTTGTGATCTCGGTAGAAATGACGGACGAAAAATCCTCCATCACCAATGCGTCTTTGAAGAGTTGGCATACTTCACCTGCTCATCCTCAAGTGCTAAACTTGTAGTGTTTATTAGCCTAACTGCAAGGGGCGAAACCACGGTTGCGACTGCAATGCCACGCGAAGAGGCGTGTCAACAAATTGTGGGGAACGCCAAACATATTCCGCGGCCTTCACTTTCCCTTCTGCGTCGAGAGCTTGAATATGAGAAATTGCATTCTCGACGGAAAACGACATATGGCCCCTGCTTTTATCTTGAAAGTTACTCCCAAGATCAGTCCAAATAGCGACTTCGATCTCCTTTTCTGCCGCCCACGCTCGAATGCTTTCAAACGACTCGTCGTCGCGGCTCTGTCTTCGAGTGCCGTCGGCAAAATAGAAACCGATCTTGTTAAGTATCGTTCCCTCGCGACATCTTAGGTCACATATAGCGTCGTCTGGAACTTTGCGTTTGCTTATTGCGTACGCTACTACACATGAACTTCCGTTGTGCGAGTCAAGGACAAGCGTCAGCGCGTCGCTTCGGCTCTGTGAAACACGGGAAAACTCTAGTTTTAAGCTGGGTCCATCGTACAGCCAGCATTCGTGATGTTCATCGAATTCATTCCGGTGGTCCCATAGCAGGGAACCCCAACCAAGGATTGCGATCTTCATCATTGCGTCTCACAAACGCAAACGCCTACCCCAAGCATCCGGCTTCCCCGTGGCCGTAAGGGGGCGTTCCTTCACCTCGTGCACTGAAGCGCATTCGAAAAATAACTCGAGCGCCTCGCGAAGATTATCCCGAGCCTGCTCGATGCTATCCTCCTGACTGGCGATATCCAGCTCTGGACATAATGACACGTAGCCGTCACCTTCAGATTCGATAATTGCGGTCAGTTTCATCAAAAGATCTCCTCGGAGGATTGGCGATTTCCAGTCTGCTCGGGAGTAACCTCACTCTAACGAGTATATCAGAACTGCCGAGCCAGGAAGAGAGCGTCCAAGCCGTGCCGCCGCGTCTACTCCTTCTTCTCTTTTTCCGCCGCGCGTTTCAACGTCATTTCGGAGTGGCCCCAGGGGCCTTCCACCGCCAACTGGATGGTATCGCCGGAAACTGCACCAGCGTGCTTGATTACGCTGTCACCAAGGTGGGTGTTGAACGATAGCTTGTCGCCGTCCACTTTCCCGTCCTCGAGGTCAACACTTCCGTTGGGAGTTTCCACTGAACCCGTAAGCTTGGCTCCGTCGACTTTGAAATGGAACACCAGGTGAATGTCGCCGTCGGGCCCGCTAAACGTGCTTTCCCATCGCCCGTTAGCATCGGCCGCCAACATGAAGGCCGCGCTAATCATTATCAAAATTCCCGCCCACATCGCTCGTCGAACCATGGTTGTCTCCTTGGGTTGTTTTGCTGCCAACAAGGGCAAATTATACGCGCTCTCATCGCGACGCGAAAGCCGATGGCCAACTTTATTCCTTCAAACCTTTTCTTCTGCCTTCGCACCTTGCGGGACCGCGAGCGGCCGGGATAAACTTTTGATGTGATCCGCGCGATGGTGCTTGAAAGGCCGATGCCGGCGGAGGGCGGTCCCCTACATCTGGTGGAACTAACGGAACCCACGCCGGGCGCGGGGGAGATTCGCCTTCGAGTGCGCGCGTGCGGGGTTTGCCACACCGACCTGCACACCGTTGAAGGCGAGTTGCCTCTTCCCAAGCTGCCCATTGTTCCCGGGCACCAGATTGTGGGTGTGGTGGACGCGCTGGGCGCTGGCGTGAAGAATTTTCGCGAGGGAGACCGCGTGGGAATTCCGTGGCTGCACTGGACATGCGGAGAATGTTTTTATTGCCGCGCCGGGGAGGAAAATCTTTGCGACCGCGCGCGCTTTACGGGATTGCACGTGGATGGCGGCTACGCCGAAGCGACGATAGTCTCCGAAGCGTTTGCTTTGCGGCTGCCGGAAAGTTTTTCGGATCTCGATGCCGCGCCGCTGCTTTGCGCCGGCATAATCGGCTTTCGCGCCCTTCGCCTGGCGAACATTCGTCCCGGCGAGCGGCTGGGATTGTACGGTTTTGGGGCTTCGGGGCACATTGTCCTCCAGCTCGCCCTGCATATGAAGTGCGAGGTCTACGTTTTTACGCGCAGCGACGCGCACCGGCAATTGGCCCTCCGGCTCGGCGCGGCGTGGGTGGGAAGCGCCCAGGACCAGCCTCCGGCGCAAGTCGATGGCGCGATTATTTTCGCTCCGGTGGGCGCGCTGGCGTTGGACGCGCTGCGCGTTACTCGCAAGGGTGGCACGGTGGCGCTCGCCGGCATTACCATGAGCGCGATCCCGGAAATCGACTATGTGAAACTTCTATACCACGAGCGCGTTTTGCGCAGCGTGGCCAACAGCACCCGCCACGATGCGACGGAGTTCTTGCGTCTGGCGGCTGAAATTCCCGTGCGCACAGACGTGGAAACTTTTAGCCTTGATCAAGCTAACCGCGCCTTGCAGGCCATGAAGCAAAGCAAAATTCGGGGAGCGGCGGTGTTGAGGATTTCTTGAGGTTTCGTTCAGGATCAGCACTTGAAATCGGCCCGTCCTGAACTTTCAAGGCGGAAATCACATTAATGACCCGTGAGCGATCTTCCACACAGGCGCTCGAGGACATTCACCGGCGCCTTATGAGGCTGGGTAAGCGCGCTTCGGGAAACAATGTAAGTTTGTTCCAGCGCAAATTGGCCGGAGAGGACGGCGTGGCTCACCATGTCCGTAAATGCGATCCAGCTCGAATTAGGGGGAAATTCCCAGCGCGCCTTGGGACAAGTTTCCTGAAACTCGGCGTTGTGCTTCAGGAAATTGTGGAACCGGTGCATGAAATCATCGTAGGGCGAGGCGGGGCGAACGGGAATGCCAACTGCTCGCGCCGCCTGAAGGATGGACCGGCGAATCGCGGACGCGCCATTCGTCTGCCTCAGGAAAAGTCCCGCCGGAGCGTTAGTGCCGGCGAAGCGCTCCGCCAACGTATCGAAAGTATCCGTAGTCAGCCAGACCCTGGGCTCGGTGGGATTGAAGTTGGTGAAGACGCGCATGATGCGGTCGCCGTTGGTGGGGCGGGTGGGAAAAGAATCGAAATGGAGCAAATCGTTGCGCGCATTCACCCGCAATTGGCGGCCGTGTTCTTCCTGCGGACGGAAGCTGGCGAAATCGGCCCGCATGGCGCCCGCATAGGCGGGAAGCAGCTCGGAAAGAAATTCCGTCACGCGCTGGGAGTACGATTTCATGATGGCGCGCAGCACTGCCTCATCACGCTTGCCACTCTTCACCAAGCCAGTCAGTCTGCCCTCTTGCGGACGGTAGGCGATGTTCTTGTGGTAGGCGGCGCCGCTTTGGCGCTGGCTCAGCAAAAAGGCGCGGTCACTTTCAGGAAAAGAAAACGGAGTCTTGGCGAAGAAAAGAATATTCCCTTCTTCCAATTGTTCGCAATTCGAACGAGCGCCGTTCGCACCGTCGCCGGCGGGCGGCGCTGCCTTGAAATCATGGACGGGTATCAGGCGGGTCATTCTGATTGAATCATCCTACTTCACCACCGAGAATTGCAACCTGTTTCCCGACCGTTCAATTCGGTCCAGGCGCACTTTGACCCGATCGCCCAGACTGTAAGCGTGTTTCGAACGTTCGCCCACAGCGGCGCGCAGTTTTTCCCGGTGAACGTAGCGGTCGCCCTCCAGGCTATCGAGTGGCACGAGGCCCTCCACGAAAAGGTCCACCAACTCCACGAACAATCCGTGCTTGGTCACGCTGATCAGGAGCGCGTCGAACTCCTCGCCCATGCGTCCCGCCATGAACGCCACTTTCTTCCATTCCATCAGCTCGCGCTCGGCTTCGGTGGCGCGCCGCTCTGCTTCCGACGTTTCAAGGCCCAAGGCATGAAGTTGCTTCGCGTCCAGCCCCTTGCCCTGGCCATCTTTTGCCAAAGCTGTTTTAAGAATGCGATGGACGATCAGGTCCGGGTAGCGCCGGATGGGCGATGTGAAATGCGTGTAAGTGCCTGAGGCCAGCGCGAAGTGCCCCACGTTTTCTTCCGAGTAATGAGCTTGCTTGAGCGAGCGCAGCATCAGGTAGGACAAGATGCGCTCCTCGGGTTTTCCCGCAATCCGCTGGGTCAGCCGCTGATAATGTCGAGGCGTAATTTTAAAATCGCCCGAATCCGCATCCAAGCGTTCATGGAATCGCGGATGCCGGTCGCGCTCGCCCTGGCGCTCCACGCGCATTCGCCGCATGGCGGGCAACTCCACCCCCAGCGAATAACCAAACGTGGCGGCGATCTCCTCGAACTCCAGCACTTTTTTGGGGTCGGGCGTTTCGTGTACGCGGTAAAGCGAGGGCACACCCTTGCGCTCCAAATATTCCGCCACCGTCTCATTGGCGGCCAGCATAAATTCCTCGATGAGGCGGTGGGCGAAGTTTCGCTCGGAACGGGTAACGCCCACCATGCGGCCATGCTCGTCAAACTCGATTTCGGGCTCGGGCAAATCAAAGTCGATGGAGCCGCGCTGGTCGCGAGCGCGGTTCAGGATTTTGGCCAATTCTTCCATGAGCTTGAAGTTTTCGATTAGGGAACGGTAACGCTCGCAGGCGGCGGGATCGCCGGCCAGAACGTCGCGCACCGCCGTGTAAGTCATCCGCTCGGCGCTGCGAATAACCCCCGGAGTGATTTCGTAGCTGACCACGCGGCCGGTGGAATCGATTTCCATCAGCGCCGACATGGTGAGACGGTCCACGTGCGGGTTCAGGCTACAGATGCCGTTGGAAAGATCGAGAGGCAGCATGGGCACCGCGCGATCGGGAAAATAAACGGAAGTGCCGCGCAGGCGGGCCTCGGCATCGAGCGCCGAGCCCGGACGGACGTAATGCGCCACGTCGGCAATGTGAACTTGCAAGAGGTAGCGGGCGCCGTTGGGCCTGTTCAGGCGCTCCACATAAACCGCATCATCAAAATCTTTGGCCGTTTCTCCGTCAATGGTCACGATGGGGAAGGAGCGGAAATCGCGCCGGCCTTCGTGTTCCAGCTCGGAAATAAATTGCGCCTGGTCGGCAGCCTCGGCCAAGACTTCGGCGGGAAAGCGGTGGGGGATGTGAAATTTCCTAATCATGATTTCCACGTCCACGCCGAATTCATCGCGCCGGCCGAGAATTTCAATCACCCGTCCGCGGGGATTGCTGACCCCCCCTGGCTGGGCGAAGCTGGTGATTTCCACGTCCACGATCATATTTTCGAGTACAGGGCCGCCCCGATCCTGCGCGCTTCGAGCGGCGCCCCGCTTGCCTTCGGACTCGCCGCCAAATTGGCGGTTCCGTTTAGCGGCTTCTTGAGCATCTGAAGGCCGTTCCTGCCCCGGGGGAATCACAATCTCGCGCGGGATGCGGAGATCGAAGGGCGCAACGAAGTTGTAGCGCGCACCGTAATGGAATTCGCCCACCACGGTCTTTTGCGCGCGGTCCACGACACGGTGGATTCGGCCTTCCAAACGGCCATCCCTTTTCGAGCTGACCACGCGTACTTCCACTTTGTCGCCGTGCATGGCGGACGCCATTTCGCCCGGCGGAATAAAAATATCCTGAGTGGCGGATTTGGATTGTGCGTCCGGCACCACAAATCCATAGCCGTCGCGATGGCCGATCAATCGTCCGGTCACTACATTTGGAGCGCGTCTGCCCGATGCGTCGTGAAATGCGGCGCGGGGCTCACTCAAGCGCGGCACAGCGCGAGATCCCCTGGATTGCGGTTCCTTGCTGAAGGATTGTTTGGCCAGGACAAATTGGTTTTGTTTGAGGTGGACGATCTTGCGCGCGCCCGCCAGCCGCCGCAGCGCGCCCTTCAGTTCGCGCGCCTGGCTGGAGCGCAGTCCGAGCTCGGCCATAAGCTGGCGCAGGCGAAATGTTTTCGCGGGATGCTTTTCAAAAAACTTCAGAAGTTCGGCAGGAGAAAGAAGCTCGCGCATCAGAGTCGCACTTTCAGTTTACCACCCAACGCGCGTCCGGCTGGGAATTCTGTGGCTCGGGCAGTGTCGCAGTTTGAATTTGTAGCGGCGAGTTGATTTGGCCAAGTGGCGGCGTAAAGCCGCCTCTACATTCAAGCTGATCCTCTGCCCGGGCCCTACCGGGCGCGGAGCAGCTCGCGAGCCCGGTCCAGAGCTTCACCCAGGCGTTTCGCCTGCTCATGGGCGCCGCCCATATCTTTTGCTTCGAGAGTTTCGCGCAGGCCGGGCAGCGTTTCCGCGTCATAGCTGGGCAGAGGAGCGTAGATCAAATGACGAAACCACGGCCGGCCCGGCAAGCCTTCGTCATTGAGCAGAGCGCGCTCCTCGCCCATCAGTTGCGCGTTGATTTCCGAGCTTGATGAAGCGGCCGATGGGGGCGGATCGGATTGCTCATCGCGCCGGCCCTCGAGACTTTCGGTTGTTTTTGCGGCCGCCTCGCGCCAAGCATCACACTTCTCAATCAGCGGCCGGATATCGGATTCATAGAAGTCCGCCGGGGCGATTTTTTTCAAACCTTCCAGATACGCGGCGACTTCCCTCGCGTACACGGAGTAATCAAGTGGCAGCAGGTCGGCGTTGGCGAATCTCAGAGCGAGTAGCCCCCAAATCCGGCTCATAGCGGCGTGATACTTGAATCCTGGATCGCCGTACCGCTTCATCCAATCGAAATCGTCGTAAAGGGAGTGATACACACCGTAAGGCCCGTCAAAGATCATGTCGAGCGAGGGCACGCCGTTGTGCTGGAGGAAGACCATGAAATCTGAACCGCCCCCGAGAATTCCGAATGAGACTGCGCCGGAAGTTTTCCCCGCCTCGGATTCCACCGCGTAACTTCGGATGTTCGCTTCCGCACGCCGCTGTTTCCATCGTCCGTACACGCTTTGTCCCGAAGCCGGATCACGAACGGCCTGGGCAGCCTCAACCACGGCAGGAAGCAGCGCGGGAGACATGCTCACGGTAAAATCCTGACCGCTGGTTGCGGAGTCCACGTTCAAGCAGATCACCCCGTTCTTGCGCAGGTCATCGGCATACTGTTCGCCCCATTCGGTGGAACCGGTCAAGGTGTATTCTTCCGCGTCCCAGTTTCCCAGCAAGATAGTGCGCCGGGGGCGAATCCCGCGTTTCAGCAAGGCGCCGAGCGCGCGCGCCGTTTCCAGCATGGTCGCGGTGCCGCTCGAGGGATCGACGGCGCCATAAACCCAGGCGTCGTGATGATTGGATAGAATCACCAATTTTTCCGGCTCGTCAGTGCCGCGGATTTTTCCGACCACGTCCCAAATGGGCGTCACGCGATTTTCCATTTCGAGCGCCATGTGAACCCGCACGCCCACGCCACCCACTCGATAAGTTAGCGGCAGCCCGCCTTGCCAACTCCGGGGCGCGGCCGGGGAATCGGTTTTCGCGAGGCGGCTCAGAATTTGCACGGCGTCCGCGGCGGAGAGCGGAACCATGGGAATTTTCGGGAGGATCTTCGCTTCCGATTCGGGAATGCGCCGCGCCGTTTCCGTGGACGCCCATCCCGGCGTTAACGGATCGCCGGGCGTGATGAAATCATAGACCACGGCGCCGCGTTGGAAGTGGCCGAGGGGTCCCCATGGTCCGCGCGGGTAGACAGGACCTTTGGACGCGCCATCGTCGGCGGGGTCGGAATACACAATCACTCCGGCGGCGCCGCGTTTTTCCGCTTCCATGCTTTTGCCACCGCGGTATCCCCCGAAATAGCGCGTGAGAACGATTTTCCCTTTCACGCTGACGCCCAGTTTTTCCAACTGCTCGTAATCCGCGGCACTGCCGCGATTGGCGTAGACCACCGGCGCGGTGAGGTCGGCGGAAGGCGAGTAACCGTTCCACGGCATTTGGGCCAGCGGGTCGGAAACGCGCGTGCTCTTGTCACCGCGAATTTCCGGCTCCGGGTTGGCGAGTTTCACCGGGTCAGGCTCGACAACCTCCACGGCGATTTTCTTCGGGTAGGAAAGCAGAACTTTGTATTCGACCATTTCGGGATTCAAGCCATCGCGCTTGAACTCGTCGAAAATATATTGGGAGACGCGACGGTCGCCGGGCGTGCCGGCCACGTGCGGCTCCGCGGTGAGGCGGCGCAAGAATTTTTCGCAGTGCGCGGCGTTAGGAACGGCAAGAAAACGCTTCTCGATTTTCGCTTCGGCTTCAAAACTCCTGGCGCTGAAACCGAGTGGAACTTTCCCGGGCTGGGGCTGGGCTTGGCTGGGTGAAGCCGACGACGGTGGCGAATGGAGCGTCGCGCCTGCGCCCCACATCAGCGCGACAACAACCGCACCGCTCACCCATAAAGTTCGGTCGCGCATTTGCACTCGATTCACCGCTTTCCGCGATTAGTATTTGGCTCCTGAAACCGGAAACCAATTCCGTACGTGCGCGGATTATGGTGGGAGTATGGGAGCGATGTCAATCCTGAGGCGAGTCAGGTTTTGCAGGTTCGCGCTTAATAACCGGAGGCCGGTCAGAATTTATGGGGTGTGGATTGCTTCGGTCGAGCGCGGCGTCAATTCCGAAGTCCCAGACTTCCAGGTTCAATTGATCGCCCATCAATTCACCCAGGGCGTATTCTCCGAAGGCTAGTTCCTTCATCGGCTTCAGCTTGAAAAGGCCGGGGGCGAGTTGGACGCGCTCGACCTGTATCTCATCTCGCGTTTCGCCCGACTGTCCCATGCCGATGCCGCCCTGGATTTTTTCCACGGTGCGAATATCTTTGTTCTTGTTGGCGGCCACCGGAATCAAATCCAGTTTGGTTCCCAATCCAGCGGCGGAATTGACGTAGAAAATCGGCTGCGCCACAAGCATGCGCACCGCCGCCTTCGCGCCCGGCAGCACCACCAGGGACCGTTCCTTCAGCAGCGGACCGGGAATCGCCATCAGGAGCGCAGCCCTTTTCTTGTCCTTCACCACTTCGGCGGAAGATTGAATCAGCCGGATCACACGCACGCCGTCAAAGGCAAACACGCCCTCTTCCGTGGGCAGATGGATGCCGGGCGCCACTTCATATCCGGTATTCGCGGGGAGTTCGAAACGTTGTTTGTCGAATTCATGGGCTTTCTCCAAATCTTTTTTCTCGATCTCTTTCTCCTCCTGCTGGGCGCGCTTGGTGGCGTCAAAATCCACCAGCGCCACGGGCATCTCTTCCCACTCCGAACGGTCCAGACTGTAGAAACGCACCCGGTCGCCGTGGACCTCGTAGGATTTCACCAACTGGAAGGTGCCGTCTTTCAGATAGAGTTTGATGTTCTCGGCCCGGGCCGCGCGGGGGTTACCAAGAACGCCGAGGACAATCAGCATTAAGCCGAAAAGCTTTAAGACGCTATGGTGGTGCTTGGTCTCAATCATGGGATTTCTATCAATCTGCTTAGATGCTACTCCGGGCTGGGACGTCTTTGCAAATTGCAGGGGAGCAGCTGATGGACTTGAAAGGCCTCGCGCCGCGCCCCTCTCCTCAGAATCGGATAGTTCCCGAGTTGCATCGCTGGGAGCGCGGGCGTCTCGCCCGCAATCTAATGAAATGATAAGCAGAGACCGGGCGGGATGCCCCCCAGGGGAATTAGGACGCTACTCACAATCGCAAAATACCGCGCCAGGATTCAACTTTCACGTATGATGATTGTGTATGCCGGTTCGATCGGATGGCGCGCCAGCAAAAAGCCTCTGCCCTGATATTTCTTGGTTTCTCTCAGCCAAATTCAGAAGGTTCCTCACGCGGGTTCCTGCCGCTCTTTTTCCTCTTGTTTTCGCTGCGCTGTTCATTCCACCCCAACTCGCCCGCGCTCAAATAAATTATGAAGCTCACTTCACATTTGAAAAGCAAAAGTTTCTTTTGAGCGAGCCAATCTTCTGCGAGTATGTAATTCGAAATACGGGCACGCAGACTTTTTACTTTCGTTACCGGTCACCCGACCGCATTTTGAACCGCGACTTGGAAAACGAACCCCATTTCTCCGTTACAGGAATAGACAAGCGCCGCGTGACCGACCCTGCCCCCCAACCCTGTGGCGGGGCGAAAGGGAGCGCGGTTTACGGGTCGGTGATGCTGCCGCCGGGTCAGACTCACACCGAGCGCTGGCTGTTGAATCAATGGGCGCGCGTCCGCCGCCCGGGGCGCTATTCCGTCCGGGCGGATCGCAGGATTGCTCTGTTTGCTTCCGAGCCCGGCGCGAGCGGGGCTTCTTCGATTGCCGCCTATGCCAGCGCCCTCGACGAGCTGCCCTTTGAGGTTGTATCAGCTTCAGAATCGGCATTGCGCGCCGCCTTGGAGCCTTACATCAAAAAGCTGGACGCGCCTGCGCCGGCCGACATCGCCGAACCTGTTGTGGTGGCCACCACTTTGCCCCAGCCTTTCTTTATCGACAAATTGGAATGGCTGGCGCGTGCCCCGGTCAGCGAGCATCGCTGGGACCCAAGCCAGGGCCTGGAAGGATTGGCCCGTCTTGACACGCCCGCAGCCTGGCGCGCCGTGGTGGAAATTGCGCGCGGCGAGAATGTCCCCGGGCTTCAAAATGCGGGGGCTTCTGCTCTACCGGCTGATGAACCGGTTAGAGCTCTTGCCATCCTGATCCTCGCCGAAAAGGGTAACGCCGCATTCCTCCCCGCCATCCTGGAAATTATGGGCACTGCCTCCCCGGACCTTCGTCAGGACGCCTTGCGCTCTCTCGGATTTTTTCACAGCCCGCGGGCCGCTGACGTCCTGTTCCAAAAACTCCGCTCGCCAAATTCCAGTGACCGAGTGAACGCCGTCCTGGGACTGAAGAACATGGGCGGCAAGAATTCCATCCCTCCAATTCTCGAAATGTTGAAAGATCCGGACGACGAAGTTCGGCAAGTGGCCAATTTCGCCCTCCAAGGTTTGACCGGCCAGAACTTTAAGCTTCCCGCCAGCCCAGGGCGCGCGGAAACCGATGCCGCCGCCAAACAGTGGCACGATTGGTGGATGGCCCACGCCGCCACTTTTAACCCCCCTCCTCAGATGCCTTGCCACGATTGGTAAACCTCGGGCTCATGTGGCACGGGCATTCCGCCCGTGAGGTTATAATTTCTAATGCATGTTTCTTACGAAATCACACATTTCTTTACCCTTTAGAAAATCCTATTGCGTCAGCCTCTGATTCGGGGGACAATATATTTTCGAGGGAAAGTTAGTTGCAGCGGGCTGAGTAGAGCAGCAGAAAAAGGAATCGCGTTTCCCGTGGCGATGCGGAGGGGCATCACTGATCGGGAACAATATTTACGAGGCGTGCCGGGCAGGACATCCGTTTTCGAATCAAATCAAGCCAATGAGTCGCATCCCAGTCTGGTTGTTGGAGAAGACTCTGTGCCACAAGCCATCCCAATATTTCCCAGCGTAGACATTCCCGACGACAAATTCCACGATCATTGCGGGGTGTTTGCAGTCTATGGGCACCCGGAAGCGGCCAAGCTCACTTACCTGGGATTGTACGCTCTCCAACACCGTGGGCAGGAAAGCGCGGGCATCGCCGCGTCCGACGGGAAAAACATTGTCAGTTTCAAGGGCATGGGCCACGCGGCGGAAGTGTTCACCCAGGACATCCTGAAAACTTTAGTCGGAAGCTCCGCCATCGGCCACACGCGTTACTCGACTGCGGGCGACACCGACCTGAAGAACGCCCAGCCCATTACGGTGAGCTGCCAGAAGGGTCAGGTGGCGCTGGCGCACAATGGGAACCTATCCAACGCCTCGGCGCTGAGGAAGGAACTCGAAAGCCGCGGCGATATTTTTCAGACCACCAGCGACAGTGAGGTAATCCTGCATTTCCTGGCGCGCTCCAAGCAATCCGGAATTCCGGAGTCCGTCTCCGACGCGCTTGACCGCGTGGTGGGAGCCTATTCGCTGGTGATGCTCTTTAAGGACAGCATCTACGCCATTCGCGACCCGCGCGGATTCCGCCCGCTGAGTATCGGCAAGCTGAACGGTTCTTACGTGGTGGCGTCGGAAACGTGCGCCTTTGATTTGATCAACGCAGTTCATCTGCGCGATGTGGAGCCGGGCGAAATGGTGATTCTGGACGGGCGCGGCCTCACCTCGCTTCGCTTTACGCCTCCGGTTCAAAACGCGCAATGTATTTTCGAGCACGTCTATTTTGCCCGCCCTGATAGCGTGGTGTTCGGCCGCTCCGTGCAAGCCAGCCGCGAGATGCTGGGCCGCATGCTGGCGCGCGAGCATCCGGTGGCCGCAGACGTGGTGGTGCCGGTGCCCGATTCGGGCGTTGCCGCCGCGATCGGCTTCGCGGAAGAATCCGGAATCCCCCTGAAATTCGGCTTGATTCGCAACCATTACGTGGGCCGGACGTTTATTGAGCCCAGCCAGGCCATTCGGGACTTCGGGGTTAAAATGAAGCTCAACCCCGTCCGCAGTTTAATTGAGGGGAAGCGCGTCGTGCTGGTGGACGATTCCATTATCCGCGGTACAACCAGCCGCAAGATTGTGCGCATCGTACGGGAGGCCGGGGCGAGCGAGGTTCACATGCGCATTAGTTGCCCGCCCACCGTTTCGCCCTGTTATTATGGGATCGATACGCCGACGAGGAAGGAATTGATCGCCTCCACTCACAACGTGGATGAAATCCGGGAATTCATCGGAGCTGACACGGTGGGCTATCTTTCGCTGGAAGGCATGCGCCAGGCCGTAAGCGATACGGAAGGGCGGTATTGCCTGGGGTGCTACACCACCAACTACCCTACCGCCGTGCAGGAACAACTTATCTCTTTACGTAGCCGCGAGTAAAAAGTTATGGAGCCGCCTGAACTCATTCCGGAAGTAACGCCCGTTACGCCGCCGGAAGCTGAAGTGCCAGTGGCAGGTCCCGCGGCCTCCGCGGCGCCCCAACCGAGGGCGGAAACCGCCTGGGAAACGGTGCGCTCGCTGCTGGTGGTGCTGGTCTGCGTGCTGGCCTTCCGGACGTTCATCGCCGAAGCCACCGTGATTCCCACCGGCTCGATGGAAAAGACAATCATGATCGGCGACCACCTTTTCTTGGACAAATTGCTCTACGGCCCGCAGTTACCTTACACGCCCTGGCGCATTCCGCCCTTCCGCACCGTTCGCCGGCAGGAGATCGTGGCCTTTCATTATCCGCTCAACCCTTCCACCATGTTCGTAAAGCGGGTGATTGGCATCGGCGGGGACACGGTGCGGCTGGTCAACAAAAGAGTTTTCGTGAATGGAGAGGAGTTGAAGGAGTCGTACGTGCAGCACCTCCCCGGCATCTTGCCTCTGCGCGATAACTTTCCTCCATCGGCCTCGCAGATTGAAACCCTGCCCGCGTGGCTGGGACTTGACCCAGGCTGGGCACGCGAAATGTCCAATTACATCGCGAGGGACGGGCTGCAGGTGCCCCAGGGATATCTTTTCGTGATGGGCGACAACCGGGATAATTCCGCCGACAGCCGATTCTGGGGCTTCGTCCCCGAATCGAATGTTGTGGGCGAGCCGCTCTTCGTTTTCTGGTCCTATGACGCTCCCACCAAGGATTGGATGGATGAAGGCGTGAAGGGCCGCCTGGAGTTTGATGCGTCCATTCTCTGGAATTTCATTCGCAAGACGCGCTGGTCTAGAACCGGAAAGTTTTTCTGATCGGCCGAACGCCCGGCCGGGCTTCGCTCTGATCGAATTCAATCCTCCACCATTACCCAAAACTGATGCGCTACCGAGATGCAGGTGTCGATATCGACGCCGCCAGCCGGGCCAAACTCCGAATCAAACAATTGGCCCGCCAAACATTTAATCCGCGCGTGTTGAAAGAGGTGGGTGCGTTTGGGGGATTTTTCTCCCTCGCGGGACTGCCCAGGGATTCCGTGCTGGTGGCTAGCGTGGACGGCGTGGGCACCAAACTTAAAATAGCTTTCGCGCTCAACCGGCACACCACGGTGGGGGCCGACCTCGTCAACCATTGTGTGAATGATATTGCGGTGCACGGCGCTGCTCCACTTTTCTTCCTGGATTATCTGGCCACGGGAAAATTGCGACCCCGGGTGGTGGCCGATGTCATCACAGGATTGGCCGCCGCCTGCCGTGCTTCGAGTTGCGCCCTGATCGGCGGCGAGACGGCGGAGATGCCGGGATTTTATCCGCCCGGTGAGTACGACCTTGCCGGATCCATTGTGGGTTCGGTCCGCCGCACGCAGATCGTGGATGGCGCGGGCATCAAGCCCGGTGACGTGCTGGTCGGCCTGCCGTCGCTCGGATTGCACACTAACGGATACTCGCTGGCGCGCAAGGTCCTGCTGGAGCAGGCAGGGTTAAAGCTCAACCGGCGCGTTGCCGAACTGGGGCGAACGCTCGGCGAAGAATTGCTTGCCCCTCACCGGTGTTATTGGCCCGTGGTCCGGCTCTTGCTGGAAAAGGGTTGGATAAAGGGGATGGCTCACATTACCGGCGGCGGGCTGACGGACAATCTACCGCGGATTCTGCCACGCGGGTGCGCCGCGGAAATCCATCGCGGGGCCTGGCCCGTGCTGCCCATTTTTGATTTGATCGCCCGCCTGGGGCGCGTTCCAGTCGAGGACATGCTTCGGACATTCAACATGGGCATTGGGTATGTGCTGGTCGTCGCGCTGGAGAACTTGCGCAGTGTCGTGGCGACGCTATCGAAACAACGGGAAAAATTCTGGATGCTGGGCAAAATTGTGAAAGGGCGGCCGGGAGTGAGATATCTGTGAAATTGCCGATTTCCGCTTTGCGATTGGCTAAGAAAGAAATAGGGAAATCTGAAAATTGAACCAGTGCTGACTATTGGCCTCGTTTTGAGCTTCCAGTTCCGCTCTTCGGATTTATTTTTCGGAGTCAATCGGCAATCGAAAATCGGCAATTGTCGGGCAATTATGAAGAATCTGGGAATCCTGCTCTCCGGTCGCGGTTCCAATTTTGAAGCGATTGCGCGCAACGTGGCGGATGGAAAAATTCCGGCAAAAATTGCCGTAGTGGTCAGCAACCGCG
The DNA here is from genome assembly GCA_035308965.1 of Terriglobia bacterium. Classification (GTDB taxonomy): domain Bacteria; phylum Acidobacteriota; class Terriglobia; order UBA7540; family UBA7540; genus DASYXZ01. The sequence continues at coordinate 510,356 of DATGFN010000062.1, forward strand.
AGGAAGCGCCGGGCCTCGAACGCGCGCGACAGATGGGCCTGAACGCCAGGTTCATTCCATCCCGCGGGAAAGACCGCGAAGTCTACGACCGCGAAGTGGTGGCCACCCTGAGGGAATTTCATGTCGACCTGGTCTGCCTGGCCGGCTTCATGCGGGTTTTGAGTCCGTATTTCATTCGCGAATTTCCCGGGCGAATTCTGAATATTCATCCCGCGATTTTGCCCGCGTTTCCCGGCGCCGACGCGCAGAAACAGGCGCTCGAATACGGCGCAAAAATCAGCGGCTGCACCGTTCACATCGTGGACGAAGGCGTGGACACCGGCCCCATCGTCTGCCAGGCTGCCGTCCCAGTGCTGGACGGCGACACGGTGGAGACGCTTTCGGCGCGCATTCTGAAAGAAGAACACCGGATTTACACTGAGGCAATTTGCCTGCTTCTCGAAGGTCAAGTTCGCGTCGAAGGGCGCAGGGCAGTAGTCAAGACGTGAATTCCTGATCCAGACCCACAGGCTGGACAGTGAATTCCTAGTATGATAATTTGTCATACTCATGAGCACCACTAAAGTGGCCGTTACCCTTGAAGAGGATAGCGTTAAGGAAATCGACCGCTGGGTCCGGGAGGGGCGTTTTCCAAACCGCAGCCGGGCCGTCCAAACGGCTCTTGCCGAGATGCGAGCGCGCCACAAGCGACGCCGGCTGATTGACGCGCTGGCCAAGATCGATCGTAAGCAGGAAAGATCCCTCGCAGAGGAAGTCTTTTCAGGAGAACCTCCCTGGCCCGAATATTAAGAGGCGAAATTTACTGGGCGGACTTGAACCCGGTGCGCGGGCATGAACAGGCTGGACTTCGTCCCGTTTTGATCATAAGTCATGACATCTTCAATGAGCGCGCAGGTACGGTGATCGCCCTTCCGCTCACCAGTCGTCCTCAAGTGGCTGGTTTGCCACTCGACTTGAAGTTGGAGAGCGTACGACTACCCAAGGCCTCCTGGGTAAAGATATCCCAAGTCCGAACCATTTCGACGGAACGACTAGGCAGGCGCCTTGGCCGCGCAAGCGCCGAAGAGATGGCGGATGTGATTGAAGGGCTCTTCGAACTTGTAGCGTAGCCGCAATTTCAAGGGCCGGGCTTCATAAAAATGACGATTGAAGAACAACTAGCTTACCTGACCAAAGGCGCGGAAGAAACCATTCCCTTGGAAGAGTTCCGCGCCAAGCTGGAGGCGTCGGCTAAGACTGGAAAACCCTTGCGCGCCAAGCTGGGCGTGGACCCGACCGCGCCCGACCTTCACCTGGGTCATACGGTGGTGATCCGCAAGCTTAAACATTTTCAGGATTTGGGTCACACCGCGGTTTTTCTTATCGGCGATTTCACCGCCCTGGTGGGCGATCCCACCGGCCAATCGGAAACGCGCCCGCCACTCTCTCGCGAGCAGGTGCAGGCCAACGCCAAAACATATCTCGCCCAGGTTTTCAAAATCCTGGACCCGGAAAAAACGGAGGTTCGCTACAACAGCGAATGGCTGGACAAACTGACCAGCTATGAAATCGTGCGCCTGTGCGGGAAATATCGCGTGGCGCGCATGCTCGAGCACGAGGATTTCCGCTCGCGATTGGAAAAGGAATTGCCCATTTCCATGCACGAATTGCTTTACCCGCTCCTGGTGGCTTACGACTCGGTGGTGCTCGAGGCCGACGTGGAACTCGGCGCCACCGAGCAGAAATTCAATCTGCTCATGGGGCGGGAAATTCAGCGCGAGTACGGCAAGGAGACGCAGGTCTGCATGACCATGCCCATCCTGGAAGGCTTGGACGGCGTCCACAAAATGTCCAAGTCGTTGGGGAATTATGTGGGCATCACCGAAGCGCCGGCGGAAATGTTCGGCAAACTCATGAGCATATCTGATCCGCTGATGTGGCGATACCAAACTCTGCTTACGGACAAGGCGCCAATGGAAATCGCCGACATGATGAAATCAGTTCAATTGGGAACGGCGGAGGCGCTCGTCGTGAAAAAAGAACTCGCGCGGCGAATCGTAGCCGATTTCCACGGTGAAGATGCAGCGGGACAGGCACAAAGTGACTTCGAAAAACAGCACCGAGACGACGGAGTGCCCTCAAGTCTAAAATGGGAGGATTATGCCCTTATTGCGCCCAAGAAACTCTCTCGAATTCTTTTCGAGCTTGGCTTCTATCTTTCGAACAACATAGCTCAGACTCGGATGCGACAAAACAAAGAGGTTGATATTTCTGATGGAGACCTTGAAGACCAGCCAAGCTGGGAGCGCAAAGCAGACCCAGCCGAGGTGTGGGATCCAAAGAAGCTGAAGGAGCAGCCTAATCAAGCCTACGCTCGGTACATCATTCGAGTGGGCAAGAAGATGAAGAAAATTCGAGTATGGCTCGGCTCGGCCCCAACTAACTCAAGCTAAGTGGACGGAATAGGAGGCCCTTCATTTAGCACGGCACGTGCTAAACTAACCCAAGAGGAGTCTCTGATGCGACAAATCAAAATCATTGTCGAAAAACATCCCGATGGTTACATCGCCTACCCGCTCGGAGTCAAAGGCGTTGTTGTGGGTGAAGGTGATACTTACGACGAGGCTGTTGCCGACTTAAAATCGGCCATCAAATTTCACGTCAAGACCTTCGGCGCGGAAGTTCTCGACGTTAAACCTCGCGTGCTTGAAGCATTCGTGGCCGAAGCGGCTTTGGAAACAAAGTGACCAGATTCCCCGCTGATGCGCCTAAAAACAGGGTGATTAGGGCACTCCAAGACTTAGGCTTCGAAATCATAAGAGCTAGAGAACATATCGCGATGAGCCGTCGAAACTCTGATGGCAGCAATACGCCACTGACGATACCAAACCACCCAAAATTAAAAGCCTCCACCTTAAGGTCAATCTGCACGCAGGCTGGTATTTCCAGAAATGAGTTTTTGAAGGCCTACCTGAAATCCTGACTTTCCCATTCCACCTCGTTACGCCTTGAAAATTTAAGCGTCGAAACCGGATATTTTTCATCCAATAACTTCATATAGAGTTGTTTCCGGGGGTAGGAATCCATGGAAGGCATAGCCGACAATTCTCTACGTGACCAACTGTCCGAACGCCGCCAGAAGCTTGAGGCCGTTATTGCGGGCTCGCACGAGCACGCTCAACTCACTCAACTTTTAGGCGAGGTTGACTCCGCGCTGAGCCGGATCGACTCCGGCAAATTCGGCATTTGCGAGCTCTGCCATGAGCCTATTGAAAAAGAGGGGCTGGCTTCCAATCCTTTACTTCGATTCTGCCTGGACCATCTTTCTACGGACGAACAACGCGCCCTCGAGGCGGACCTTGACCTGGCGGCACAGATGCAAAGAGGCTTCCTCCCTGAGCAGAATTTCAAATCGGATGGATGGGAAGTCTGCTATCACTACGAACCCAAGGGGCCGGTGAGCGGCGATTATTGCGACCTGGTGAGCCCGCCTCCCGGCAGCCCTGGTTTCTACTTCGCCATTGGCGACGTCTCCGGAAAAGGGGTTGCCGCCTCGCTGCTCATGGCGCAACTGCGCGCGATATTTCGCATGCTGATTCCCACCGGTCTGCCCATCAGCGAGCAGATTGGGCGAGCCAACCGGGTTTTCTGCGAGAGCATCATGTCCACCAGTTTCGCCACCCTGGTTTGGGGGAGAGCCGGGGCGGCGGGCGAAATCGAGCTTTGCAACGCCGGCCACTGCGCGCCGCTGCTGATCCGCTCGAGCGGGGTCGTCAGTATCGAGCCCACCGGACTTCCGCTCGGAATGTTTTGCAGCACCGGTTACTCCATGGAGAAATTCCAACTGACCAGGGGCGAAAGTCTGGTGCTGTTTACGGACGGTCTGTCAGAAGCCGCCGGTCTGGCGGACAACGAATACGGCGCCGAGCGCCTCTCGCGCGTTGCCGCAGAAAGCAACGGACTGCCGCCTCAAGTAGTGATGCGAACCTGCCTTGAGGACCTCGCAGCATTTCAATCCGGAGAGCCGAAGCGCGACGATCTCAGTCTGATGGTCATTCGGCGCACCAACTGATTTCAGAGCGAAACACACCCCTCACCCAGCGGCGATTGATGAAAGCCTGAACGCCGCTTGACTTCCGTGGCGCACTTCCGCATTCTTCTCCCGCAGCCACGTGAAAATAATAATACTCACCAATCCTTCGGCTGGCGGAGGCAAGGCTCGGCGCGGCCTTGACGCCGCCGTCGACTTCTTGCGCCGCCGAGGCGAAGCGCCCCAAATTCTGGAAAGCCTCACCGCAAAACATCTGGTTAACCTGGCGCGCGAGATGCGGTCCGAAAAACCGGACGTGGTGGTCTCAGCCGGCGGCGATGGCACTCTTCACCAAATTTTGAACGGCCTCTTTCCGGGCGAAGCGCCTTTGGGAATTATTCCTCTCGGCCGGGGCAATGACTTCGCCCGTGGCCTCGGCATCTCCTCCGATCCGCGCGTCGCCGCGGAGTTAATCTTGAAGAGCAAAACAAGGACGGTTGATTTGGCCCGGGTCAGCCATGCGGATGGCGACGCGCGGGCGAACCAGTCTCAGCCCATTCTCTTCGCGGGCATTGTGGGCGTGGGTTTCGATTCCGTGGTCAACCGTTACGTCATCGAACGCGCCAGGCTGTTCCAGGGGCGATTGGTCTATGCCTGGAGTTTGTTGCGTTGCCTCGGCACGTATCGCCCCCAACCGATCGTGATCACCTCTGACGCGCAGAATTTTTCCGGTGAGGTAATGTTCGCGGTGGTGGGCAACAACATGTACTACGGGGACGGAATCAGAATAACGCCCCGCGCCGTCCTGAACGACGGTTTGCTGGACGTCTGCGTTATCCCTGCCATGAGCAAGTGGCAGCTTCTGCGCTGGGTGCCGAGCGCCTACCGGGGAGGACACCTCGCCCATCCTGGTATTATCTATTTTAACGCCAGCCGCATTACGCTGAAATCGTCGGCGCCTCTGGAACTTTTTGGGGATGGGGAGTTTCTGACTGATCTGCCGGCAACGATTGACGTGCTGCCTCGCGCCTTGCGAGTGTTTGCGCCTCAATGAAAATTTGAGGGCCGGCATCGGCCGCACTATTGCTTGGGCGGCGGCACACGCAGAATGATTACAATTTTATCGCGGTCGTCGAGCGAGCTGACCTGGCGCACTTCCGAGGCAAGATTGTTGCTGAGGGCCTGGATCTCGTAATCGTGATTGGGATTAAGGTCGGCAAATAGATAGTGGCCTTCATCCTCGGTGTAAATCGCCACTTTTTTTCCAGTCTGCTTGTCCGTCAGCTCCACCGAGGCGCCGACAATAGGATTATCGGAGCCATCCAAAACCACGCCCGTCACCCGCCTCGATTCCTTTACCTTCTTCTTTGCCCAGGCAGGTGGGGTTGGACCCGCCAGAATGCAAACCAATAGGGAGGCCACAAGGCCGCATGCTATCCACCCGTGGGCGCGCACACCGGACCGCGGACGAGTTAGATCATTTCCCGGGGAGCGGTGAGGGAAAGGCCTCGCCATGCTAATATGCCTCCTCTTCTTCCTCATCCCTGACGGTGATCACGTTCAACTCCAGCGGATTTGACGTGACCACTTCAAGCGTCGCTTCGCACTCCGGGCAGTCCAGTCGCTGCCCTTCTTCTACTTCGTCGCCAACATCGATTTCTGCGTCACACTCGGGACAGTGGGCCATAAATCACCCCCACGAAATCTGATTTCAAGGCAGGGGTAAAGTCTAGTCATTTCGAAGTTCATTGTCCAGCGCATAGGAAATTTTGTGGCGACTCGTCCGCTGTAGCGCCGACCTTTAGGTCGGCAAGCCGATGAAATTCAAAATGCCGATTTAAAGATCGGCGCTACAAGACAGCCAAACTGCGCCTTAGCCGAAAATCTCCGTCTTTGTCTCTTGGCAATCCCCGCCAACTGGCTCTTTTCCTTATCGCGCGCACCATGTACTCTTGGGGTTCCATCGAGGAAGCAAGAAATCAAGCTTGTGAGGTGCCTGATGAAGAATGAACAAGATTTCGCCACCCTCGCCGTTCACGCCGGGGAAGCGCCCTGCGCCGCCACTGGCGCTCTGGACACGCCCATCTATCAATCCACCACTTTCGTTTCCGCCGACTCCAATGAAATGGCGGCGGTCTACGGCGATGAAAAATTCGGCTACATGTATACGCGCTACGGCAATCCCACCATCCACGCCCTGGAAGTAAAGATGGCGGCGCTGGAGGGCGGGGAAGCGGCGCTGGCCGCCGGCTCCGGCATGGCGGCTATTTCCACCGCCATCCTGGGCTATGTGAAAATGGGAGACCACGTAGTGGCGGGGCGATCGCTCTATGGCGCGGCCTATAATTTCCTCAACAAGAAACTGCCTCGCATGGGCGCCTCGGCCACTTTTGTGGCCTCCACTCGCGTGGAGGATTTCGAAAAGGCCATCCAGCCCAGTACCCGCTTGATTTATTTTGAGACGCCCAGCAATCCCATCATGGAAATTCTGGACATTGAAAAACTTGCGGCGCTGGGAAAATCGCGCGGCATCCCTACCATGATCGACAACACTTTTGCCAGCCCGGCGCTCCAGCAGCCGATTGCCAGCGGCGTGACCGTGGTGGTCCATTCCGCCACCAAATATCTCTGCGGGCACGGCGACGCCATGGGCGGAATCATCGTGGGCTCCAAGGCTTACATCTCCGAGCTTCTGCACGAAGTGTTCCGCGATTTCGGCGGCGTCATCAGCCCTTTCAACGCCTGGCTGATTCTTCGCGGCATCCACACTTTGCATTTGCGGATGCCGGCACATTGCGCCAACGCGCAAAAAGTGGCGGAGTTCCTCGCCGCGCATCCCAAGGTCCAGCATGTAAATTATCCCGGGCTTCCCAGCGACCCCGGACACGCGTTGGCCAAGAAACAAATGAAAGCGTTTGGCGCCATGATTAGCTTCGAAGCCAAAGGCGGTTACGAAGGCGGCAAAAAAGTGATGGATGGGGTGAAGATTTTTGCCCGCGCCGCCAGCCTGGGCGACACGCGCTCGTTGATTGTCCACTCCGCGAGTACCAGCCACCGCGCTGTGCCGCGCGAGCAGCGCGTGGCCATCGGCGTCACCGACGGCCTGGTGCGGCTGTCGATCGGCGTCGAAGGCGCGGATGATTTGATCCAGGACCTCGACCAGGCGCTCGCGAATTGAAGCGCCAGGATTTGCTTGGCTTGGCCCTTGGCAGCACTCAGGAAGAAACGCTTGCACACGCGAGCGAAGCCATGCAGTTGTGGATCGACACCTTGCGCGGATTCGGTGATCATATTCCGCAACGGAAGGTCGAACGCTTCATGCAGGCGTGGGTAGGCAATCGGCTGGCGAGGCATCCCTTGTGTGGTGTCCCGGCCGACCGAGAGATAGCCCGCCTGAAGCTTACTTACTTAGGATAAGGGAGGGAAGAAAGAAATGGCACAAGATGAAGGCGGCCTGCTCAAGAGTTATTGGCGGCATTGGCCGCGACAGGTTCGAGGAGTTCTGTTCACAGAGGTCTCAATAGGGAAACGCTCACACGGGAAAATCCCACGCAGAATAGACGGCGTTCGCATTTCTTTAAGCGCCCCCCGCATTGAAAAATTCAGGGCACACCACACAGAGTTCAGGGAAGTAGTGGTGGGTAAGACTATCGAATCCATTGAGGTGAAGAAATCCCTTTATCGAAGTGTGATTGGTCAAGCTATCGTCGGCAAACACCTACTTGAGATCGAATACGGCGTTGCTGCCGCAGTGCCTATCGTGATTTGCGGTAGCGGAGATCAATTGCTGGAGCAGGTTTGCGCAAGGTTGGGAGTTAAAGTATGGACGCCAAGGAAAGGATTCCTGGTTCCATAAATCCGCCAGGGACGTGAAGTTAGTCCATAATCTTGTCCGGTGTGGGAGCTGGCGTCGTCGATATCAACCTCAAGCCGCATAGCGGCGACGGAGCGAGGCCCATCCCGCGACGGCGGGATGGGATAACGTGCCAACAAACATTTTCCTTGAGTCCCAGAGGGCGACAGAGTGGTGTGAAAGCCTGAAGCTCTGTAATCGAAGATTTCTGTCGCCCCGCTGGGGGTGCATCGGCTGTTAAGGTATCAGTTTGAAGAATACGTGCTTGTGTTTCTCGAACGGGTGGGCGAGGTCTGAAAAGTCCTGAATAATGAAGCCAAGCTGAAAGATTACAAAAAGAATTCCACTGCATTTTGAGCTGTATTTCTCAATGTCGGCGATGATTTCATCCACGAGAGCTGTCTTCTGTGAGTGCTCCTTCAGTAATTTGGCCTCGACGTAAAGTGTATCTTCCGGGTCCGAAAAGTCTGGCTTTGCACCGCCCACGGAATATGAAAACGTTGGGTATTCCTTTTGCAGTTTCTCCTCAGCCGCCGCAAGCGCTGCCTTCATAGACTGCTGAAGCTCTCTCTCTTTGTGTGGGATTCGAGAAGCATACTCATTCCTCAATCCGCGCTCCACGACTGCCATCACCCTATGCGCGTACTGCCAAATCGGCTCCATTTTCGTCGAGCCTTGGGCTACGAGATTGACAAGCGAGTCTGCGCTAACCCCACCGTAATAAAGCTTACTCGCGTTTTGTGCCACCTGTTTTTCCCACGCCGCTCGGGTCTGTTTTGCATTCCCTCCGAAGAGCTCAAAAATCGCTTCCCCTACCATTGCTGCATTTTCGTCCATTGCGTCAAAGGAGTCCTGCAGGTCGGGATATTCTGCGAAGAATTGCTCTGGCGTCATCCCTTCCAATTTTTGATTTAGTCTTACCCATCCAAGGCAGTTCGCAATCTCTTCGCCCTTCTCAAGCTGGTTGACAAATATATCTTTGGCGTAGTGGCTGACCGGATCGAACTCTTCGGTTCCGCTTGCGATCACAGCAAACCTTCGCACAATGCACTGGAGACAGGCGCCACAGTGGGGCGTTTCTTTGTGCACTCGAATCGTCCTTGAGCACGACACGGCATCGCCGAGAAGCTCTGCGACGCCAGCATCCTTTAAAACTTGGATAACCTCGGCTTTCGTTCTGAAGACGAAGGGGTTCGTGAGATTAACAGCTCCCCCGAAAACTAACGCGCAGACCTCAGCGAATTCTTTCATGACCCGCGGTCGGGTGGTACGAGTCGACCTAGAGCCAATCCGTTGCTGGTCGAGGGGCAGGTTAAACGTGGTTACCCCATTCTCCCAATAGCGAACATCCTGAATCCTCAATTGGTACGCGATGCCGCAGGCGAGTGACATGTAAAGAAACGACCGCATTCGTTGACTTGAGTCTACAAACTTTCTCCCACACCTTGAAATCCAGACTGAGACGCGCGGGATGGGGCTACCAAGCATCACTTGTAAGCCCTTTGCCGTGACCTCCTGACGCGTCGCTAGCGTGGAGACGGGTCTGTGGCTCACAAGCAAAGGCTTTTCTTTCAGTTGCGAGATCTGGTAGGCTGCCCCCGCAAGCGAGTCGACTCCTCCTGAGAAAAGTGAGACCGTCGTCGCCCCCTGGAACCCGGCCATGTCATGTTGGAATTTTAGAAACTTCGGTGGTGCTGAGGGATTCTTATGGGGATAAAACTCTAGCTGGATCCTCGCGTCGCCGGACAAGTATGTCAGGAGCCCAGAAAGTCGACCTCGAACTTCCTCTTGGTTCCATCTTTCAAATTCTCTTACGGGGATTCTGAAAACGAGGTCGCGGCACCACTTATTTCCATATACGTCATTCTGACCCCGGGGTGCTGACGTGTCGCCTATGTACACATATGTAGCGATATCTAAAAGGTCGAAGACCGCAGGGTCGAGGTCCTCGACCATTTTTGCTTCAACGTGGTCAAGCTGCCTATTGATGTTCCTTTGTGGACCTTCCAGAGAAAGCGCATGCTTTTGGAAGCCCTCGGGCAGCAAAAGGCCCGCGTTTGGAGGCAGTCCGTCTTGACACAGAAAAACAGTCCCACTCATCGGGGCTTTTCCTCCCGAACGACCTCCTTGGAAAGTTTTTCCAAAGCTAGGGAAAGGAAGGCCCTGGCATCGCGTTCTTCGATGCGACCTTGGTATGTGTGGAGGGAGTACCAATCGCGAGAATACTCTCCTAACACTCTGACACTCTCCAAGCAGAACTTCTCAATGTCTCTGTCGAACTCCGCGGCACTTGCAAGGGTCTCAAACCTGCGCGCCAGCCCTATATGGTTGGGCAATTCTTTGCTCAAGAAATAACCGAGAGTCCGCTTGAGAAAGGTCGCGAAAAATGACTTGGCCAGCCCCGAGAATCCTGTGGGTGTTCCATGAGACCTGAAAGCCGACTCCACATCCGCAAGGCGTGGTCCGAAAAGAAGAGGCGTTTCCTCCGATATGGCGTTCTGCACGGTTTCAAGCAATGCTGACTCAGCAATCTCAGACATCGCATTCACTTTGCCGTGCTCCGCCCTTTTCGCAGTCAAGTGTTTTGAAAGCTCTCCGACAAAGCTCTCCCTTCCAGCCGCCTGAACCTGTGTCATTCCGATGCGCGAAAGAAACGTAGGAAGGTGCTCGTTTTTCGCCTGCCATGCAAAATGAGTTAGTATGTAACCGCAGTACGAAAATGTGGGATCGGATTGGAGTCGTAGAAGGGCATGCCTGGCGGCGCGCAAAGTTTCAGCGGCGACGGCGTCAGGTGAGACTGATGCATCGGCCAGCAGGACAATTACTTGCCGCCAGTTCTTCGTCTTGGCAAGCGCGCCGTATCGCGTGTTCCCCATTACTATTTACCGGGTTGACCTCAAGCAAGAGCTTATTAGTTTCCAGAAATTACCCGATCCTTGAATAACATAGGCACAACGAAAAAATCAAAGGATATCGCCGAAGATGAACTACGCGCGTCAGCTGCCTTTTGAACGGTATACTCCTCCGGACGAAAATGTGGGCGCGAAGAGCGGCAGGGCGAGATCCCTCACTGGCGCTCGGGATGACAGCGTGAACGGCGAGATGTGAAGACGCGGACCTCACGAGCGGGGCTCCGCGCGGCTTTGATGACCGGGCCGCAAGAGGGCAGAGAAACTGGAAATCAGCGCAGGCCGTTCAACTTTTTGGCGACGCTGCCTTCAGGGCTTGCTCTTCGGTCTCGAAGATTTCAAAAATTCTGCTCAAATGGGTGAGGTCGAGCACATTGCGCACCATCGAAACCAATCCGAAAAGCAGGATGCGCTTCTCAAGCTTTTTCGCGTGTTGGTAGCCCTCGGCCATCGAGGCGATACCAGAGCTGTCCACGTACTGCACGCGCTGGAAGTTGACGATGACGATGGGCTCGGCGCTCAAGGCTTCGAAAAGGGCCTTGCGGAAAATGGGCGAGGTCTGTAGATCTATTTTCCCCTCGAGATCGAGAATAATAGTTTGGCCCGATTGTCTTGTGCTTATTTTCATATAGAAGCCGGGGTCAGTGTACCCCGGACGTTCGAATTTTGGAATAGGCTCATAGGACGTCAATAGTCCAGTGAATTCAGGTGTTGCCCGCCGGGTGACAACGTTGTAGATTAGCCGGGACCAGATTTATTTCCGAGGCTCTTGCTTTGCAGAGTGGAACCCGCGCCGCGCTTCTTGCCATATTGATCGTCACGCTCCTGGCTGCGTCGTGCGGCGGGGGGGGATACTCCGCCACCACCAACCCGCCGCCTGCGCCCGTAAGCATCCAACTCTCCGCCGCGAGTCTAACGGCGACGCAGGATGGCGCGCCGGCCTTGCTCGGCGTCACGCTGGCGCGTCCCGCGGGGAATGCGAATTCAGTCACCCTCAGCGTTACTTCACTCCCCACCGGCGCCAGCGCGCAGATCACTTCGCCCGGCACGGGGAACGCGGGAACAATCGTCTTTAACGGACAGGGCGCCGCCGCGGGTACCTATCAGGTCACGGTGAACGCTTCGGACGGAGCGACAAACTCAAGCGCCAACTTCTCGCTGGTGATTGCGATTGTGACCACGATCCAGAAATCCACCGATACGATCCTCGGGGTGAACGGCAAGCTGCCGGAATTCATGTCCACCTCGTTTCAGCCGGCGGAATGGGATTTCAATTTTTTCAACATAAACATGGGAGCCACAACAACGCTGAACAATTTGAACTCTCAGCACATCCGGATCCAGGGAGTTTCGCAGGCGGTTCCGATGAAGGCGAATTCGAGTCCGCAACTGCCTACTGATTGGGATTTCACGATGCTGGATGACATTGTGCAGCCTGTCCTTGGGGTGGCGGACCACAGCCCGGAGTTTCAGATCGCAGTCGCGCCAAGTTTCATGAACAATTCCAGCGGGCATCTGGATATCACCAACCACCTTGCGGATTTTGTCGCATACAGCGCCAATCTGGTTCGCTACTACAACACCGGCGGTTTCACCTGGGGCGGCAAACATTTTCAATCGGTGAGCGCGAACAAAATCACCTGGTGGGGCATTTTTAACGAATACAATATCAACGGGCTGAGCCCCTCCCAGTACGCGCAGCTATATAACGCAGTTGTTCCCGCCATGCTCGCTGTCGATCCAACGATCGAATTTTCCGCGCTGGAATTAGCCGACTTCGACTCCGGGACTGGAGATCCGCGAAATAATCTACCGACTTTTGTCCTTCCGGCGAATCAGGGCGGAGTCAGTGCGCAGGTCAATATCGTCTCCGCCCATTTTTATTCAACCTGCAACCAGAAAGATACGGACACGCAACTTTTTAACTCGGTGGCGGGATTTGCCAACGATGTCAGCTACATTTACCAAGAATTGAATACGCGGCCAGACCTGGCAGGTGTCCCCGTCTGGGTGACGGAAAATAACGTCAATGCGGATTTCGACAAAGGTGGAGGCATCAGCGCGTGTAATGGCACGCCTTTCATATCAGACAAACGCGGCACCAGCGCCTTCTTCGCCGCCTGGCGTCCTTACGTATTTTCTCAGCTCGGCAAGGTGGGCAACCAGGCTCTTTACCACTGGGATTTTGATGCCGACCAGCAATACGGCGAAGTGGATTTCAACACCGGAAAGACCTACCTCAGCTATTGGGTGGATTATTACCTCGAGAAATTCGTCGGCGCCAATGCCTATTGTCCACCCGTGCTTGCGCCGGGGCCTCAGACGGAATCGCCCATTGTCTGCCCGCTTCCGCCCGCTTCGATCTTGAATGTAAACTCCACTGAAACATCCACCGTGGAGGTCCTGGCCACGCTCAATGCGGCTAACCAGGGTGTGGTGATGATCGCCAACCACGCCGTGCATGCAGCGGGCGACAACAACGGCCCTGGCGATCCGCGAACGGTGGTTGTGGATTTGTCGCCGTTTATTTGTACCGCCGGCGGCTCGATTCCCGCCCAGTTGGTAACCATCGATGCCAACACTGACACATCCGCCGGTCCAACGTCAGTCCCGATAACGGCCTCGCCTGGCGTCACGGTAACGCTGAACGGTTATGGCGTTGCCTTCCTCGTCTTTTCCACTTGCAACGGGACAGGTTGCGTGTGCCCGTTATAGGTAGCGAATTGAAGCACCCAGTACTTCCGAGTTCCTCCCATCGTTTCAATTGGTCACTAACCCCGGTGGTGTCCGGATTTGCATCGTTGGGAGCGCTGGCGTCTCGCCCGCCCTTTCATTGTCAATCGATTGCGGGCGAAACGCCAGCGCTCCCAGGGAAATTGGGGCACAACTCCATCCTCCACGGGCGCGCGCGAAGACCGGTCAGGCGTCCAGCTGAGCAGGTCTCTCATCACTACCCCCGAATGGCAGACTGGCCGCATTTCTTTGCTTGAAGTTGATCCGGTTTTGGTTGATACTGTCTTTGACAAGCCTATCCCCAGAAGGTATAGTCTGTGGCCATGCAGTTTGATCGATTGACTGTTGACGTAGGTCCCGGCTCCCGCAAGGGAGAAAAGGTCATCAAGGTCAATGGTCCGCTCACCATGACCTCGCTCCTTGACTTTCAGACGGCAGTTCGCGCGGAAAAGGCGCCCATCGTAATTCTGGACCTGAGCCAGGTTTCTTACATCGACTCCGCCGGATTGGGCTCGGTGGTGAATGCCCATATTTCCTGCATCAACGCCGGACGCCATCTCGCTTTAGTCGGAATTTCGGACCGCGTGCGCACACTTTTCAAAATCGCCCGCCTGGAGCACGTCCTGGACATTTTTCCCACTTTGGACGATGCGGAGAAGTTCCTCAGCAAACCTGCTGACGCCTAGCCATCAGAATTTGCGGTACACTTCCACTCGATTAACAAACCTGCAAATATGTCATTCTGAAGAGGTCGCCCGCCATAAGAATTGGCGGTCTTTCAGCTCCGGCGACCAACGAAGAATCTCGGTAGTGCCTTATTTCAGATTCGCCAAATGGCGCTTGGATGTCATTCATCCCCTGAGGTAAGATTCACTTTGGTGCGACATTGAAACGATCCATCCTAATATCGATTCTTACCGACAGCCAATTCTGGGCCCCGGCTGTAGCTCTGGCCTTGGGCATTGCGTTGTTGGCATACCTCCACTGAGGAGAATTACCCCCCTGTCCACGGAACTTCGAGGCGGGCAACCAAGCTCGGCCCGATCCCTGCATGTGCTGGGTGTGATGTGCGGCATCGCGGCGGGAGCGTGGCTGGGCGGAGCCGAAGCGCCCACCAAGCTGGTGACGGCAGGCCTTTCGCCGTTCCTGATTTCGCTCGCCATGGTCGCCGGAGTCTTTGTCGCTCGCTGGACCCTGCCCACAATTCTGAAAGGCACCAGCTATGTCTTCCGCGACCTGCTGGAAAAACCCCACTTGATCGTTTGGGCGATTCTTGCCGGAGCGCTTTGGGCCGTCGCCAACACGCTCACTGTGTTTGCCATTCGCGACGTGGGTATTTCAATCGCCTTTCCACTGTGGAACACCAACAGCCTGGTAGGCGTCTTCTGGGGTTGGTTCTTCTTTCGTGAATTGCGCGGAGCCGGACCGGGGCCCTGGTTGAAGGTGCTGGGGGGCGCGGTGGCGATTGTGGCCGGCGCCATTCTCCTGGCATACGCCTCGTCTCATCAAGCCGCCGCCACGGGAGCCCACGCCGGGGCGGGCATCGCGGCCGCCATCGGCGCGGGCGTGATGTGGGGATCGATGTACATCCCCTACCGCAAAGCCTACTTGAGCGGGATGAACCCGCTTTCATTCGTCACTATCTTCACGGTGGGAGAATTGGGAACCATGACCACGCTGGCCCTGGTATTTCGTGGAGGCCTCGGCCCGCTCACGGATGAAATCGTTCGCGCGCGCCCGGCTTTGTTCTGGCTCTTCCTGGGTGGATTTTGCTGGGTGGTGGGCGACTTATTCCAGCAATACGCCACCAAATACATTGGCATTGGCCGCGGGATTCCACTTTCCAACACCAATCAGCTTTGGGGGCTCGTTTGGGGCGTCATGGTTTTCGGCGAGCTGGCGGGGCGCAGCAGCCAAACGCAGACCCTGGTGATTGCGGGTTCGGTGGTGATGATTCTGGGTGCGGTGTCCATCAGCAGTGCGGTGGCCCCCGCCTCGGAGCACGCATCTTGGCACACCGCCATGTTGCGCGAGTGCGAACGCTACGGTTTGGACATTGGGCGCGTGACGGCGGCCCAAAAGGGCGAGGATCCGCTGGCCGGTGAAGCGCCTGCCAGCCGGAAGCGCGACGCTGTTATCGTGGTAGCGGCCATTTCCATTTTTGTGTGGCTCGCCAGAGGAACGGTCCGACCACCCATCACCATGAACGTCGGTTGGATGGCGGCGCTCATCTCCGCCATGATGGTGTTGCTGGTAACATGCGGATGGCTTTTGTGGAAACGCACCCGGTTTTCATAACCGATTACTCTAGTAGCACCGGTGTTCCCTCCGGCGACCAAACATAAGGACACTGCCGCTGCCAAAATTAACCGTGGCTAGTCGCCGGTGGGGACACCGGCGCTACAGATTTTTTTGCCATCGTTATTGGACAGCTGTGACTTCGTTCTTCCTGCTTGCGCTTCGCCCTTCATAAAGCATCAGTAAGCCGTGCAGCAAGAATCCCGCCAGAAAGCCATAGGTTAGGTTGGTGGTGACCAGCGAGATTATTCCCACACAAACCGCGATCAACAAATAAGCCTTTCGCGCCAACAAATCGTGAATGAACATGGCGTGCTGGATGCCCACGTAAATCAGGAAAACACCCAGCACCGCGGTGGGAATCAAATGGAGGAGTGTGATTGCGCTTTGGCCGAAGAGAGCCAGCAAGAGACAAACTCCTCCAATGACGTACGTGGATTTTTCCGAACGCGCCCCGAACTTGTAATGGGCGGTGACGCCTCCCGAGCCGTGGCACATGGGGGCGGCCAGAATCGCGCTGCTCACCAGATTCATCAGGCCGATGCTCACGCTCAATGCGCGAGCGGTCACGCGCCGGGCCTGAGCCCAATAAAGAATCGCCGCGGTATTTTCCGTGGCCACAATTGAATTCCCAAACGTTAGTGCAAATTGAGGGAGAACCAGCGCTATCAAGACCCTCTTTAACTCATCGCTGTGTGGGTGAAGATACTCGAAAGGCACCGGACCCCAACTTATGGGAAGCGGCGTGTGCCCGCCCGACCAAAATCCAAAAGCCACACCGGCAATCAAGAGTGCCAGAGCGGCGGGAAACCGCTGCGAGCGCAGCAGCGCGAGCAAGATGACTCCCCCCGCCAACGCCAACCACCACGGGGAAATCGATATGCCTTTGATGGGAACGAGGGCGGAATGGGAAATCAGCCGCAAGCCTTCGCGCAGAAGAATAAGGCCCAAACCCAGTTGAATGCCGCGAATAACCGGAAGAGTGAAAAGTCGGGCCAGCGGTGTCACCAGGTTGGTGAGCCCAATAAAGGTCAGAAGAATCCCCATCATTAATCCCGCGCTGGCAATGGAGGATGGTGGGAGTTGAAGAGCGAGCGCGATGGCGGCCACCGCCTTAAAAGGCTGCACCGGCATCGGGATTTTGAAATACGCGCCGGCCAGAATGTAGGCCAGCCCCGCGGCGAGGAAGACCGCGGTTGGGTTCATGTGATTCAGTGAAATGAGCGCGATGGCAATGGGGAAAAGAATCCCGATGTCGCCAAATGCGCCGGCGATATCCCAGCGGGTCAGCGGCCATTCGAAGCCCTTGGTTTTTGCGGGAGCTATACTTTCCTCGGTCTGCATAAGAGTGAAATGGGCTCACCTGCGATTCAAGCCACGCGCCCGCCCGGCCGGATGATCATGACCTCGGTAGCCTTGATGAGAGCGGCTGCGGTCTCGCCAACTTTCAAGCCAAGGTCGCGGCTGGCGTCGCGCGTGATAATGGCCGTGACGCGCTGGCCGCACACATCGAGCGTGACTTTAGTCAATAAGCCGAGGGAGTGCAGCCCGACGATGCGGCCCACCAACTGGTTTCGCCCGCTGATGATGTGTTCGAGGCCGGCGCCCTGGCTAGGGGCCTGTTTTGCCTGCGGCCCTTTCGGGGTGCGGACGGGCGCCGGCGGGTTGCCTCCGCCGCCCTTCTTGAAAAGCATCCGGTCGATCTCCGCGCGCGGAATGCGATGATGCCCTCCCGCGGTTTGGATCGATCGAAGCTTGTTCCCATAAATCCACTGCTTGAGGGTGGGGATGCTCACCCCCAACTCGCGCGCGGCCTCGGGCAGGTGAAGGAGTTCCATCGGCATTCGATACCTCGTTCAATACAGTTGTGATGTGCAAATTTACACGATTTTAGGCGAGTAATCAACTTCGCACTTCATTTCTCCGACCATTGCGCGCGGATTGTCCGGTCGAAATGGCTAAGGCTCTAGTTTAGGCGTCGTGCGCGGTATCTCCGGGGTTATAATCGCAGCTTGCTGGTTCGAATTCATCCATCGTATTTACAAGGGGGGAAGGGTATGGGACAAAAACTGACGCGACGGGATTTTTCCGCATTACTGGCCGGGCTGGGCGTGGGGGCGGCGCTGCCCGCCCTGGGAAAAAGTCCCAAATCCATGCCGTTTAAGCTTGGCATCATAACGGACGAGATCGGCGAAGACGTTGGCCAGGCCCTGGATTTCATTTCGCATTATTCACTAGAATACTGTGAATTGCGCGACCTCTGGAAGATCAACATCATGAACTCTTCCCGCGAAGATCTCGAGCGTGCCAAGGGACTCATCGAAAAGCATCATTTGCACGTGAGCGATATTGCCTCTCCCATTTTCAAATACAATCTGCCCGAAGTTCCCGCCCAACCTGAAAAATCGGACATGTTCGGAGCGAGTTTCACCGACAAGGATTCGGAGAAACTGCTGATGAAATCTTTTGAGTTGGCGAAGTTTTTTGGGACCAAGAAGGTGCGAATTTTCGCCTACCTGCGAGTTCATCCGGCGGACGCGGAAAAAGCCTATCCCATCATTCGCGACCGGCTGGCCAAGGCGGCGGAAATGGCCGCGAAACACGACACTATCCTCGTCCTGGAAAACGAGCACACCTGCAACGTGGGGACGGGAAAGGAATTGGGGCGCATCCTGCGCGACGTGAATTCACCCAACCTGCGCGGCAATTGGGATCCGGGCAATGCCACCATGCTCGACGAAGTGCCTTATCCCGACGGCTACCGCGAGGTCAAGGGCTTGTTTGCCCACATGCACGTGAAGGATTCAAAACCCGATGCCGCCAGCAAAATGAAATGGATGCCGGTGGGCGGAGGCATCATCGATTGGAAAGGACAAATCAAGGCTCTGCGCGACGACCACTACGAGGGCACCATCTCTCTTGAAACACACTATCGGCGCGCGGATGGAAACAGAATGGAAAGCACCCGGGAGTCCCTGGAGGGATTGCTGAAAATCATCCACGAAACGGCCTAGGATTGGCCGCTCAATTTCGCTTTGTAAATACTCTCCAGCGTGGATCGCTCCACGAAAGCGAATTTAGTTTGGATCTGCCGATAAACTTGCAAGAGTCTCCGCCAGCACCAGCGTTCCACGGGCGATGTCTTCGATGGAAGCATACTCGTCCGGACGGTGGCTGTGGCCGTTGCGGCAGGGAATGAACAGCATGCCCACCGGCGCAACGCGGGACATGAAAAGCGAGTCGTGGTAAGCGCGGCTGATCATCCGCAAATATTTCTGCCCGTATTTCTCGCACGCCGCTGTAATCGCATCGACAACTTCAGGCGCACACTCGGCGGGAGCATCGGCGTTCAGCAGCTCGATCCCCACTCGCACGCCTCTCCGCTCAGAGACTTGCTGAGCCGCAACCTCCAGGCCGCGCATCACCGCGTCGCGCCGCGCGAGGTCAGTGTCGCGCGCATCGACGCTGATGCGCACCCGGCCGGGAATGCTGTTGACCGCGCCCGGAAACACTTCGCACATGCCCACCGTCGCGACGGTATCAATGGAGCCAGTCGTTCGCGCCGCCGCCTCGAGGGCCAGGATCAGTTCCGAAGCTGCGCATAGCGCATCGCGCCGGTCCGGCATCAACACGCCGCCGGCGTGTCCGCCTGAGCCCTCAATAGTGACGCGCGCGCTCGCGGGCGCCGCAATTCTGGTCACCACGCCGAGCGGTACGCGCTCCCGCTCGAGCACCGGTCCCTGTTCAATGTGCAATTCCACAAAGGCCTTGTAATATCCGGACGGCAGTTTGACCTCCGCGAGTTCTCCCATGAACCCTGCCGCGCGGCGGGCGCCCTCGAGCGACTGGCCGCTTGGGTCAGTCAGGCTTCCTGCCGCCTGCGGCGAAAGCGTGCCGGAGAGCAAGCGGCTGCCGAGACATCCGATGCCGAACCGGGTCGGCTCTTCCGATGTGAACAAGAGCAGCTCAATCGAAGTTTTTGGATGGAATCCCGCGCGCTGCAAGGCTCGGATGGCCTCAAGTCCTCCCAGGACGCCCACCACGCCATCGTACCTGCCTGCATTCGGAATCGCGTCGATATGCGAGCCGGTCCCGACCGCTTGCGCCGTGGGACTCGTACCTTGCCAACGCGCGAAGGTGTTCCCGATTGCGTCCTGGCGCACCGCAAGGCCCGCCGACTTGCACCGCTCGATTAGCCACGCGCGGGCACGGAGGTCCGCGGGGGTAAAAACGACTCGCGTCACCACGGGAGGCTCAGCTTCTGAAATCAGGGCGAGCTCCTCAATTTCAAACTGCAGGCGTGTGGAATCAATCTCCAAATTCACGCTTATTCTCCCTGCGGATGCCGGTTCCAATCTTTGTAGAGGAGATATTTCGCGGGAACTTTCCCGATGGCGCCGAACCATTGCGGGCACCACGGCGCCATATAGATGAAATCTCCGGCGGCCACCGGATACCACGAATCGCCGAGCCGGTAGATTCCGCCGCCTTCGAGCATCAGCAAGCCGTGCTCCATCACGTGCATCTCTACCATGCTGAGCGCCGCGCCCGGCTGGTACGTCAGCGTGCTTACGGCGAAATCGAAACTCGGAGATTCGCCCAGCAGGCGGCGAACCTGCAAATTCTGATCACCTTCCAGGGCGGTTGACGGCACATCATCTTCGGTGGAAATAGTCAGCTTGGGCGGCTCCCGGGATTCAAGCGGCTCGTAGATTTTCTCAATCACCGACGCGCGGCTCTGGCGTGCCGCACTCACGTGATGCTTCAGGCCTTGGGGAAAATACGCGTAGCCACGCTGCTCTAATTCGGATGTGTGCCCTCCGGCTTCCACGCGAATGTTTCCGTCCAGCACATACACAAAGCGTTGAGTGACCGCATCTCCGAGCATCCCATCCGCTTCGAATTCGGCCGTATATTGCGTGAATCGCGCGCCCAGCGCCGGCCCGGCGTGAACCACGGCCGTGCAGCTCTTCATTCCCGGCAAGGGCGCACGAATAAATGTGTCCGGAGTCAGCAGCATATGATCGGCTCTCCGGGAACTTCTGGTATGACCCAATTTATGCACGTTGCACCTTTTTTCCTTTTAATGCGGGCGAAGCACCCAGCACATCGAGAAAATGCCATCCCGCTTCAATCGCCATCTCGACGTCTTGCGGGTTAACGTTCTCCTCGGGTGTATGGCTTATGCCGCCGGGGGTCCGCAGGAAAATCATCGCGGTGGGAATTTCTTGCGCCAGAATCATGGCATCGTGGCCCGCTCCGCTCACCATCCGATGAGCAACGCATCGCGACCTTCGGAACGCTTCCTCGACATGGCTGACCATGACCGGGTCCATCGCCACAGAAGGCTGGCTCAACAACGCGCCGTGACGCATGGACAAGCCGCGCCGCAATGCGATTTCTTCCCCCATACGATTCATATTCTCCACGGCGGCGATTCGAACGTCGTCGGCGCTGTGGCGCACATCGAGGCCAAGCTCCGCCTCTCCGGCGATAACATTGGTGACACCCGGCTTCGAACGCACTGTGCCAACAGTGGCCACCAGACCCGGCACGCGCTTGGCTTCGCGTTCGACTGCCGTAATCCATTCCGCGGCGGCCGCAATCGCATCACGTCGCCGGTCCATTGGCGTGGTGCCCGCATGATTGGCGCGTCCGAGAAAGGTCACGGTGGATCTGCTCTGCCCGGCGATCGCTTCCACAACCCCAAGCGGAAGCCCGAGATCTTCCAGCACCGGACCCTGTTCGATGTGAAACTCAAGAAATCCCATGATCTCGCCCTGCAAGCACGCATCGCGGATCTGGCGTGGATTGAGTCCAAAATTTTCGATCGCCTCGCCCACGCTCACTCCCTGCGCATCTTTTCTACTTAGAATTTCCTCGTCGATGCGCCCAACGAGCGCGCGACTGCCGATGAAGGGCGTCCCGAAACGAACTCCCTCCTCTTCGGAAAAACCCACAACTTCAATGGCGAAGGGAAGCCGTTCGCCATGCAAGTTCTCGATCAGCGAAATGGCGAGAACTACTCCCAGAATGCCGTCGAAAGCGCCTGCGTTGGGGACGGTATCGAGATGCGAACCCACCAGTAGCCGCGCGGCATGCGGATCGGCGGCTGCATAAGTGGCGCGAATATTCCCGGCGTCGTCAATCTTTATTTCAGCTCCCAGAGGCTCCATCCACTGGGCAATTTCGCGATGGCAATCACGCATGGGTGGGGAGAGAAATGTCCGAGTGGTGCGCCCAGGCTCCTCGGTGAAACTGGAAAGTTTGCGGCACCGCTCAATCGCCGTTTGGGCAGCGGACTTGATCTCCTCGACATTGGGCAACACTCTGGTCATGAATTATTCGCTGCTTTCCTGACGGCGAAGCCGAGCCTCGATGGCGCCGTGCGGCTCATCGATGGGCACGAAGATTTCGTTCGGATTATCCTGCCCAAAGCGCGACAGGTCCACCAGCAGACAGTGGATGTTGGGCATGGTCAGCCCGATCTCGCTCACTTCCGCAACATCTTTCAGAACTCCTTCGCCCATGGCAAAAAGGGTGTGCTGGACGGACTTGCTGCGATGTCCGGCGAATACGCTCACCAATATCTCGCGCACTTTCTTCCGCAGTTCATCGAAATCAGCTTGGGCTGACTTGTAATTCCAATTCGCCCGCAGAGCCGTGCCGAACAAACGATCCGAGGTCGCCGCCAGGGTGGTCAGCGAATCCTGAATGAATCCTTCGAAACCGGAGTCCGCCGTCTTCATGAGAATCAGATTCTCGAGTCCTGACTCGACTGAAAATCCGTCCTCCCGCCCGCGAGCGACTTTCGTAGTCTGCCGTTCCCCGGTTGCCTGCACAAACGTCGTCGGGTGGTCCTCTCCTCCCGTAACCAGGCGCGTCCAGGACTTTTCAGAAATGGCGGCCTCCGCCCGGGAGACTTGGGGATTGCGGCTGAGCAGAAAGTTGACCAACTCCTGGGCGAATGTTTCCATATTTTCGGCGGACGATTTTCGCGCCAGTGAGTAAACGGTGTTTTTGATTGTGTCCGTGGGGAGAATCTTGCTATTGTCGCCGTCCTTGAAGCAGCTTTCGAAATCGCCTTGCAAGAACACCTCCACGGTCCACTCGCGCAGATGGTGGCGGCCCTGATCGCGCTTCACACGCATGAGGCGCACCCGCGATTTGCCATAAATGTTCTCGCCCAGTTCGATCATCTTCAGCTTCCCCTGTAGGTCGTATAGCCGTGCGGGCTTAACAGCAACGGGATATGAAAATGCGTCTCACCTTCCTGAACGGAAAAGGTAAGCTGGACGATGGGATAGAATCCGCGAAGTCCCTGCGCGGAGAAATAACTTTCAGTTTCGAAAGTCATGCGGTAAGTTCCGGGTGAAAGCGTCTCGCCTTCCGCAAGGAGTTGCGCGCAGCGCCCGTCCGGACCGCTGCGAGCCCCGCCCACCATTCTCCACTCGCCCGAATTTTGTTTCCTTTCCAGGCGGACAGGAACATCGCGCGCGGGCTTCCCCTTCGCGGTGTCGAGCACGTGGGTTGAAATGCCGGTCATTCCGTCAGCCATTTTTTCAACCGAATCTGCATGATCTGCCGTTGTTGCTCCGCCGCTTCGCGCAGCTCCGTTCCTTCATCACTCTGTAACCGCTGCCGAAGGGCCGCCAGGATTTCAGGCGCGCTTTTACCGGTGGCGCAGATGATGAAAATGCGACCGAAGTTCTTCTCGTAATCGTGATTCGCATTCGCGAGCGCATTCTTGACGCCTTCATCCAACTGCGCCACGCCGCTTTGCTCCTTGGCCGACCACATGGCAGAGCGTGCCGTCGTGTTCGGTGTGGGCGATGCCGTTTCACCGCCGGACTCTCCGATTCGGGGATGGCTTCGGAACGCTTCCGCCCAATCCGTCTCGCCCAAACCCCGCCAAATTTCGTCCGCGGCGGCCAACAGCTCCACCTCACTGGCGATCGGCCGGCGGCCTACCATCGCCCGAGCCCAACCCCGCGATCCACAACAAGGCAGAATTTCATTTTCCGCCTCTCCGGCAGGGAGGCGATTCCAGCGCGCAAGCGCGTGACTCGCTGTCGAACCAGCCACGCTCATCATCAGGAGAAACTCGCCCACCAGGTTGCTGACCACCGCGGCGCGATAACTTCCGGTGGAGCGAATGTCACTGATGGGGCGAATTTCGGCCACCGCCGCCTTCCGCGCCAGTTTAACAAGCGATTCGTCGAGTCGCTTCCCGTTTAATACCCGCTCAGTTTCAGTCAAGCGAATCGGAGTTGGCGCCACGCTGCCCACAGCGATGCGCGCATCCTCCACCGAGATATGGATCGCGCCCGCGACGGTATTTTTCTCAATGTGTCCCAGCGCTGCGATGCAGATCTTGGAAATCGCCTGGGCGCGGCGAGCGCCCACCTTGCGCGTATACGAAAAGTATGCCGAGAATTTCCGCGGCAGGCAGACGGCGCGAAGGAGTTCGTCTGCCGCGAGGTTCATTTTCTTATAGCCCTGGTGAAAGTCACGGTACGCGATCCGCCGCTCACCGCGAACTGAAACCAGGATCAATTCCGAGTCATAGGCAAGCAGCGCGGGCAAAGAGTCCCCGGCCGGCGATGCGTTTACGATATTGCCGCCGAGCGTTCCCCGATTCTGGTTCGCAATACCTCCCGTCCAGCTCGCCGCCCGAACCAGAAGGGGGAACTCGCGGCCAAGCACTTCGTGCCCGCGCAGGTCGCTATAAGTGCTGCCCGCGCCGATCTCCACATGGTCCGGCAGAATATCGATGCGGCGCAATTCCGGAAGATTCCACAAGCTGAGCAGTTTTCGCGCCGCGAGCGTCCCCGCCCCGAATTGGACCATCACGTCGGTGCCGCCGGCGATGGGAAGCCATGCACCAGGCTCCGCGGAGAGCAGCTTGAGGGCCGCTTGCAAATTCGGCGGCGCGACGAAATCAAATTCGGCTGGGTCGGCCCTCATGGTGAAGCGCCCTGCCTCGCTGCTTCCTCCACGGCTTCAAGAATCTGCCCATAGCCGGTGCAGCGGCAGATGTTTCCGGAAAGGCCTTCCCGGATTTCATCCATTGTGGGCTGCGGTTTTTTCTCCAGCAGATGGACGGTGGCCAAAATCATGCCCGGAGTGCAAATGCCGCACTGCGCGCCCCCACACTCCAAGAATGATTCTTGCAGCCGCCCCCATCGCGGGTCGGCGGTTACTCCCTCGATGGTGATAATGCTCGCGCCCTCCGCCTGAGCCACGGGTATGAGGCAACTCACTACGAGCGAACCATCCATCAGCACAGCGCAAGCGCCGCACTCGCCCTCGCCGCATCCCTCCTTGGTTCCTGTCAATTCCGGATCTTGCCGAAGCACGTCGAGCAACCGCTCCGTGGGATGGGCATGAACGGTCCTCGGCTGGCCGTTCACCTTGAACGAAATTTCGTGTTTTGCTGCGGCCTTCTTGCTCATCGAACCCCAATTGTGGAATGATCTCGATCACCGTGTCCGGCCGAGGCTGCGATGGCTTCGAAAATATCTTCGGGCAGCAGGGGAATAGAATCGAACGGAATTCCCAACGCGTCCTCGACGGCATTGAGGATGGCAGGCGCCGGACCGTCCATGGGAAGCTCCCCAATTCCCTTGGCGCCAAATGCGCAGTGCGGATTACCCAATTCCTCGAAATAGGCGCGAATGGGAGGCACATCGGAAGAGGTGGGCACAATGTAGTTGGTCATCTGGTTGTTTTGCATGCGCCCCTCGCGCCATTCTACTTTCTCGTACAAGGCGAATCCAATTCCTTGCGCGACTCCTCCCAAAACCTGGCCGCGCGCCAGCACCGGGTTCAGCACACGACCCACCTCTTGAAGGGCGACGAAGTCATCCACAGCCACACTGTAGGTGGTAAGATCGGCGGTCACTTCAGCAACGTAAACGGCCCACCCAAACGCGGAATACGCTTCTCCCTGATACTTCTCGTCGTCCCAATAAATGCCCGGCGGCTGCTCGTAACGCGCCATCGAGCGCAACTCGCCTTTCTCGGCGACATACTTGCTGCAAGCCAGGCGAAACTCTTCCGCCGTGTACACTTCGCCAAGCAACCCGGCTCCGATCAGGGTTTGCTTCATCTCCAAAGCCGCGCGCGCCACGAGGTCCCCTACAACCATCACCGTTCGCGATGCCACCGTCGGCCCGCTGTTCGGCACCTTCGCAGTATCCGGCTGAGTGATGGTAACGTCATCGTATGGGAGCCCCAACGTGTCCGCGGCAATCTGGCAGAGAACGGTGTTTGTTCCCTGGCCGAATTCCGCACTGGACACCAGCACTCGCACACCGCCATCGCGCAAACCCTCGACGCAAGCCAATGAGTTCAGATACCGCTCTCCCGATCCCGTGAATCCCGCCCCGTGCAAAAAAGCTGCTATGCCGATGCCCTTCTTATGTATGCCGTCCTTATCTTCCTGGGCGAACCTTCGCTTCTTTTCTTCGTAGCCCGAAAGCTCCAGGGCGCGATCGAGGAGCTTTTCCAAATCGATGGGCTCGCGGATGATTTGTTCGGTTGTGGTTGTTTGTCCCGGCTTAAGGAAATTCCGGCGCCGGATTTCCGCGGGCGACAGGTTCACCGTTCGCGCGATGCGGTCCATGTGCCGCTCCATGGCGAAGAGGGATTGCGGCGCGCCAAAACCGCGAAACGCCCCATGGGGCGGGGCATTGGTGGCCAGCGCTTTGGCCTTAATGCGCACGTTCGGCCAGTAATATGGTCCGCCCGCGTGAATTGTTCCGCGGGAGAGCACGACGGGGGACAGAGTGGCGTAAGCTCCGCCGTCGATCACAAATTCGATTTCGCCGCCGATGATTTTCCCCGTTTTAGTTACCGCGGTGCGATGCCGCGTTCGCGAGGGATGCCGCTTTGTCGTGGCGGCCAAATCTTCCGCGCGATCGTAGATCATTTTCACCGGGCGTCCCGATTTCATCGCCAGAAGCGCGGCATGGGCTGCGATGACGGACGGATACTCTTCCTTTCCGCCGAACGCCCCTCCCGTCTCCGTTTGCACCACGCGAACCTTGTCTTCCGGCAACGCGAACAGCGCCATCAAGGCTTTATGCACGTAATAGGGGCACTGCATGGAACCCCACACGGTGACGCCCCGGTCCGCGTCGAACGCCGCGATCACGCCCTGAGTCTCGATGTAAAGCTGCTCCTGCGCGCCGGTGAAATATTCGCCTTCGACGATGTAGTCGGCCTCCGCCCACACTTTGTCCACATCCCCTTTTTCGATCAAATAAGATTTGAAAACGTTATCAGTCCCCCAGATGACTTCCGAATTTCGCTCGCTCTCGTCGATGGTAAAAATCGCCGCCAGAGGCTGGTACTGGATGGACACAGCCGCACCGGCCTTCGCCAGCGCGTGCCGGTCAGGATGCGCCAACAGGAGAATAGGCTCTTCCGGGTGATTTATGATTCTGTCAGCGAGGCAAGGCTGATCGTTCTCAATCAGCGCGATGGTGTTTGCTCCGGGAATGTCCTGGGCGGAGACCACCACAAATTCATTCCAATCCACTTCCGGCCCAAATTGCATCTGCTTGATTTTTGCGCGCGGAATCCGGCTGCGCACCGTGGTTCCATGCAGCATGTTGGGGAAATTCAGATCGTCAATGTAGCGGGCGCGGCCGGTGACTTTATCGCGGCCCTCTTTGCGCGGTGTCGCCGCCCCAATGATGCTCCGAGAATTCACGGACGCCTCTTTAATGCGGAAAAGCAATATACGCGACGAGATTTGTTGCCCATCAATCGGCTGGCGCGCCGATTGAGTTTTCAGTCTAGCACTGATGCCCGAAGGAGCGCGACTCGAATCCCGGCCCTTCGCCAGTCAGATTCGGCGTCCGGTTATCGCCGGAATTCCTCGCCCCTGGGCTCGCCGGGAAATGCGCCCTCAACAAATGCAGGCTGGCCGCGCAGGTACGTCGCCTTCACTACGCCTCGCAGCCTTTCGCCCAGATACGGGGATAACGCGTGCCGCTGATGCAGGCCTTCCGCCCGGGCGACAAATTCCCGCTCGGGTTCAAGCACGCAGAAGTCGGCATCGAATCCCGCCGCGATCCGTCCCTTGCGCGAATGGCATCCAGCCAATCGCGCCGGACCTTCGGCCATCCAGCGTGCGATGTCCAGCAGGTTGCATCCGCGTCGCCCGGCCTCGGTCCACATCACTGGAAGCGCCACCGACAAGCTCGCAATGCCTCCCCACGCTGCTTTGAAATCGCCCAGTTCGAGATTTTTCATCGACGGGAGGCATGGGGAATGGTCTGTGGCCACCAAATCAATTGCCCCTTCGCGCAGCCCTCGCCACAATTTTTCGCGATTCTCGCCATTGCGGATGGGCGGCGCGCACTTGCAAAGCGTTGCTCCGTCGGGGATCGTTTCTGCGGTGAGATATAAATAGTGCGGACATGTCTCCACGCTCACCGGCAGGCCCTCCGCCCGCGCCGCCCGTAACAGCTCCGAGCCCTCCGCTGCGGACAGATGAACCACGTGCAGGCGAAAGCGAAACTCCCGGCAGAGTGAGATCAATAAGCGAATCGCGGCCAACTCCGCTTCCGCAGGCCGCGATCGCAGATAGGTTGAATAGGATTTCCAGTCAGCGAGGGAGAGAGCGGAGGTCGCACTTTCCACGGGCCCAGCCAGCTCCGCGTGAACCAGCAAGGGCAATCCCGTGCGCGCAATGTGGGGAAGGGCCGCCCGCAGTTCTTGCTCCGTCACCATCGAAAAGCCGTCGATTCCCGGATGAATCAGGAAGCATTTGAATCCGAGCACGCCCGCGCGCGCCAGCGGCTCAATTTCCAGCGGATTGGTTCCAACCACTCCGCCCCATGCTGCCCAATCCACGCGACACTTGCCGCGCGCCGCCGCGCGCTTCGCCTTGAGCGCCTCAACGTTCGTAGTAGCCGGAAGGCAATTCAGCGGCATATCCACAATCATGGTGTAGCCGCCCGCTGCCGCCGCGCGCGAACCCGTCTCAAAACCCTCCCACTCCGTCCTTCCCGGCTCGTTGATGTGCGCGTGCGAATCGACCAGGCCGGGCAGGATCGCTGCTTCGCCAAAATCATGCACCTCGGCACCGGGCAGTTTCTCGTCGATGGGCAGAACAGCTCGAATCTGTTCCCCTTCAACCAGCACCGCCCCCGGCCGCACGCCGTCGGGCGTCACCAGACGTCTGGATAGAAACAGTTGCCGTGTTATCGCACTTGGGTTCATCGAAGGCTCGAAACCCGGAATTTGGATATCGTTGCATCCCGATATTACAACAGCGTGCCGCGAAAGGCGCGACATAGGGTCGTCAGTTCTGGAACCAACTTATCGTCCGGACTTTTATCAGTCGGCTGGCTATTCCGGGCTATACTCTGTCCATGAGCAATCGTTACATCGCGCGCGCCATTGCTCTCGCAGTCGAGAATGTCCGCTCGGGTCTGGGCGGACCGTTCGGCGCTGTGGTGGTCAAGGAAGGTGTGATCATCTCCGAAGGTGTGAACGTTGTTACGTCCACCAACGACCCCACGGCGCATGCGGAAATTGTTGCCATCCGGAAAGCTTGTGGGAAACTTCGTCTTTTCGACCTTCGCGGTTGCGAGCTTTACTCATCCTGCGAACCTTGCCCCATGTGTCTGGGCGCCATCTATTGGGCCCGCTGCGCGCGCGTCTGCTTCGCCAGCACGGCTGCGGACGCTGCCAAAGCAGGATTCGATGACACGCTGATCTACACAGAAATTTCCCAGCCGCGCGCCGGGCGCAAGATTCCGATGATTCAGATGATGTCGGACGAAGCCCTGGAAGCCTTCCGCGCCTGGGAGTTACAGCCTAACAAACAACAGTATTAGGATTTCTAGCGCGGCTGGCGATGGTCGATGGTAGCCACGGTCAGCGACTTTCTGCGTGGGCATTCGTCCCGACCGGAAATTGTTCACACCTACCATCGCCCTCGACGGTCAGAGCCCACGCTCAGAAAGTCGCTGACCGTGGCTACTCCTAAAGATATTTCCGCCTCTCATGGCCCGCAGTTTCTGTATTATTTGACTCTGACGTTGGGCTCCACAGACATTCCCGGTCTCAACAAGTGTTCGGGGTCCTGGCCCTTTTCAAAAACGATTTTGACGGGAATCCGCTGCACCACTTTGACGTAATTTCCCGTGGCATTTTCCGGCGGCAGCAGACTGAAGCGCGCACCGCTGGCGCCGGCGATGTTGAGCACGTGCCCGTCGTAGGTGCGGCCATAAGTGTCCACCGAAATCTTTACAGGCTGGCCGGGCCGCATAAGTTTCAACTGCGTTTCCTTAAAGTTTGCCGTCACCCAAATATTCTGAGTGTCGAGCGGGACGATAGTCATCAACTGCTGGCCGGGCGACACGTTTTGCCCCGGCTGCACTGACCGTTGCCCAACGATTCCGCTGATGGGGGCGACGATGGTGGCGTACTGTAAATTGAGTTGGGCCTGCTCGAATGCGGCCTCGGCCCGTTGAGTTTCAGCCTCGGCTGCTTTGGCGCGGGACCGCTGAACGGAGATTTGTTGCGGCCGGGTCCCGGCGGATTGCAATCCCGCCTGAGCTTGCGCAATTCGCGAGCGCGCCTGGTTGACCACCTGCTGTGCGCCAGCGGCTGAAGCTTTGGCCGCTTCCACGGCCGCCGCCGTGGCCTTCTGAGAATCCACTGCCTGGGTGTAACGCTGCTGCGGGATCTCGTCCTTGGTGGCCAGCGGCTTGTAGCGGTTCACGTCGTCCTGAGCTTTGAGATCATTGGCCTCGGCCTCGCGCAGATTGGCTTGGGCAGCGTCAAACGCGCGCTGGGCGGCAACCAGCCCGGCCTGGGAGTTTTCCACGTCGGCTTGCGCGCTGGATAGCTGGCTGGAAGTATTTACTGAAGTGATGGGCACGTTGATGAGCGTAGCCGATGCGCTCGCCTGGTCATTGGCCAGCGTGGCTTTGGCGTTGGCGACGGCCACTTCAAAATCCTTGGGGTCGAGTTGCGCCAGCACGGTGCCGCGTTCGACGTATTGATTGTCGTCCACCGAGACCCGGGTCACGTAGCCCGGCACCCTGGAGCTGACCGGATAAATGTAGCCGTCAATCTCGGCGTCATCGGTGGACTCCCACGCGGCGTAGTGTTGATAGAGGAGAACCGCGGCCACAATCACCGCGATACCCACCACCAGAAACAAGATTCGCATGCCCCAATTCGCCCGCCGGACCGGGGGCCCGCCCGGACCCACTCCCGTGCCGGGAAAAGCCGGTTCCGGGGGTCGCGCCGATTCCGGAGTTTGTGCGCTTGTAGTTCCCATATTCACCTCGCTCCCAGATATTGCAGCGCCGATTGCTCGGCCACGCCCATCGATTGTGCGAGAGATATTTTCGCCAGGTTATAAGCGTAAAGGCTGGTGATGTAGGACTGATTGGCTGCGGCCACCGATTCCTGCGCCTGAACAACTTCCAGATTATCCGCAATGCCGGCGCGCAACCGGTCCTGTGCTTGAGTCAAAGTTTGGCTGGCCAGCTCGATGTTGCTCTGCGCCACGGCCACCAACTCGGAAGAGGATTTCAGGTTCAAGAAGGCCGTGCGCACCTGATCGTCAATCCTCCCGCCCAGGTCGGCAAGTTCGGCCTTGCGTTGCGTGAGAGCAGTGTCCGCCTGCAATTTGTCCGCCCGCACTTTGCTCCCTTGCACGACGGGAACATTCAGGGTTACGGAGAAATCGACCGTGCCATGCGATGTGCCGAAATTCGGACTGCCGATGTCTCCATAATTGGCCGCCGAAGTCAGCGAGGGATAGTTCTCCGCGCCAGCAGCCTGGCGGGCCAGTTCCGCCGCCCTTACCTGGGCCCTGGCGCTCTGATAGTCGGGCCTGATGTTGTAGGCGCGCTTCAGCGCCTCTTCCTGCGAAATGCCGTCGAGCGCCACGTAAGGGGCAGAGTCGGTCAGGCGGAATTCCTGGCCATTCGGAAGTCCAATCACGCGCGCCAGCGTCAGCTTGTCAATGGCGAGCTGATTTTCAGCCGCGATCAGCCGCTGCTGCTGCGTCTGTAGTTCCACCCGCGACCGCAGCACATCGATGCTGGCGATGAGCCCCTGTTTATTTTGATCTTCGTCCTGCTGGAATAGCGTTTGCGCCGTATTGATCTGGGAGCGGACAGTCTCCACGGTGGCCAAATCCGAAATGACCAGGAGATAGGCGTTGCCGGTGGTAAACACCACCAGGTCGCGGTCGCTCTTATAGGTATACTGAGACGCCTGCTCCGATTCCGAAGCAGACTTCCAGGTTTTGATGTCAGACCAATTGAAGATCTCCTGGGACAAGTAAGCGCGGGCATCCGCAACACCGAATGGCCCCACCATCGTCGGAACGCTAAAGCCCGGAATACTCAGGTTAAATCCTGAGGCTTTGAGATTAATCTGTTGCAGCGCGCCGCTGACGCGCACTGAGAGGTCGGGCAACAAGGCGTTCAACTGGCGCAGGCGCACGGCATGAGCCGCCCGTGCATTCTGGCTGCTTTCAATGGCGCCCAAGTTGTATTTCAGCGCGCGCTCGAACGCATCTTTGAGAGATAGGTCAAGCGTGGCCCCGGTGGCCTCGCCGGTGGGTACGCTTCCCAGAAACGGATTTTGCCCCTGCCCCGCGACGGCTGCCTGAAATCCGAGCAGAAGGGCTGCGACGATTATGAGTGAGGTTAAAAGATGCCGGGTGCGTTGTTTAGCCAACATTGCATCTCCTTACTGAAGCGGAATAATCCGGTCATGCCCGCTGCTTGGCCAACCTGGCGTGTGTTTCCAATACCGTCTCTACGGCCGCGTCATCGCCAATGCAGGAATTAACCATCAAGTGGAAGCGATGCCTCTCCGGCCAATCGACGTTGAAAAACCGCTTGATGAAAGCGGCCCGGTCAAGGTCCACCGTTTGCGCCAGCTCCATCGCTTCCTTTTCACTCTTGCCTGTGGATTGCAGCCGGCGGACTTTGGCTTGAAAGGGGGCATAGATGAAAACGTGAAAGGCGTCCATGCGGTCGCTCAGGTAGTACGCCGACCCGCGCCCCACAATCACGCTGTTGCCCGACTCCGCGACCTCTTTCAAGATTTGTTGCGTGACGTCGCGAATACATTCGGAGTCCACCGCCTTCAGCCGCGGAGCGTTCAAACTGCCTTCATAGCTGCCCCGCATGAAGGCCTTCATCAGCCTGTGGGAAACCGAGTCACGCCGTTCCTCGCGTTCTTGCACGGTGCGGCTGGGGCAATCCAGCCGCCGTGCGATTTCGTCCGTCAACAACTGGTCCCAAAGCTTCCAGCCCAGGCGGGCCGCCACTTTCGCCGCGATCACGCCGCCGCCGCTTCCAAACTCACGCTCGATGGTGATGATTCGAATCATGGTGAATGCCTCTCACAGTCGGCAGTCTTCAGTTATCAGTTCTCAGTAAAACCGAGGAACCAGTCCGCCCTCACTGCCAACTGAAAATTGACGACTGATGACCTCTATCCAACCGCCTCGGCCCCGCCGGCGCCCGGCTGATTCTTTTTCAACGCGAATGACAGAACGAACATAATAGCCGCTCCCACCGCCAGAACCCAGAAAGTGTCAATATAGGCGAGGGTTGTCGCCTGGCCGATCACCGCGCGGTAAAGCGTACCGTAGGCCTGACGAGTGGCCAACGAACTCTCCACACCTGAGGCGGCGAGCCGCGCGGCCAGGCCCTGAACCGACTGCGCAAACACAGGCTGCCCGGCGGTGGCGTGCGCTGACAAATACACTTGATGGAATTGCGCCCGGCGCGCGACGAGCGTAGTGACCATCGACGTTCCGATGCTGCTCCCGATGTTGCGCATGAAATTTAACAGCCCGGATACGCTGCCGCTCTTCTCCGCCGGCATTCCCACGTACGAGGCCAGAGTGATGGGCACGAAGAGGAAGCCGAGGCCAAACGACTGAATCGCGCGCATCACGCTGGCCGTCCGAAAGCTGATCTCGAGATCGAGATGCTGTGTGGTGTAGTACATGGCGAGTGCGAGTGCCAGCCAGCCGAAGGCAATGAGATAGCGCGCCTGGACTTTGCCCGCCAGAGTCCCTCCGATTGGCATCAGAAACAGCAGCAGCAGGCCGCCGCCGGAAAGCACCAGGCCCGCCGATTCCGCCGTGTAGCCCACAAGCGTCTGAAGGAATTGGGGCATCATCACCAGGCTGGAGAAAAAGACGATTCCCAACATAAATATCATGGCGTTGGCGCCGAGGAAGTTCAAATTCTTGAAGAGGCGCACTTCGACGATCGGGTTTTTTTGAAACCATTCCCAGATGACGAGTGAAACCAGTCCTGTGAAGGCGAGAACAGCAAGTACGATAATAAAGTGGGACGCGAACCAATCCTCCTCTTGCCCCTTGTCAAGCATCACTTGCAGGGCGCCCACGCCGAGGGTGAGCAGGGCCACGCCAATGTAATCGATCTTTACCCCTCCTCCCGCGGCCCGCCTGGCCCAAGGCGGGTCCTCGACAAGGCGATAGACCAGGAACAACGCCCAAATTCCAACCGGCAGGTTGATGAAGAAAATCCACCGCCATGTATAGTTGTCAGTGATCCAGCCGCCCAGGGTCGGTCCGACCGTTGGCGCGATGACGACGGTGACCCCATAGAGCGCGAAGGCCAGGCCGCGTTTTTCGGGAGGGAAGATATCAGCCA
Source organism: Terriglobia bacterium (assembly GCA_035308965.1). GTDB lineage: Bacteria > Acidobacteriota > Terriglobia > UBA7540 > UBA7540 > DASYXZ01. The sequence goes on from DATGFN010000062.1 coordinate 544,844, forward strand.
AGATCGACTGCGCCATAGGCTGTAATCCGCCCCCGCCCGCCCCTTGCAGCACGCGAAACAGAATAATGGCCCCGAGACTGGGCGCGAACCCGCAAAGCAGCGAACTGAGCGTGAAGATCACAAGGCAGATCATGAAGAATCGCTTGCGGCCAAGGACGCTGGCGAACCATCCACTGATGGGCAGCACGACGGCATTCGACACCAGGTAGGAAGTGAGAATCCAGGTGCTCTCGTCGTTAGTCGCGCCAAGATCACCCGCCATGTGAGGTAGAGCGACATTGGCGATGCTGGTGTCGAGAACCTCCATGAAGGCCGCCATGGCGACCACAACAGCAATCCGCCAGGGGTTATACTTGGGTCGCCATGGTTCGGCAGGCACAGGAGGCGCGGCGCCGGCCCGGTTGGAGCCATCCACTTGCAAGGGCATGGAGCTCTCAGAGCTATCTGGCATGGTCTTTCATGAGATGAACGAGCTTGAATGCAGGTTACAAGCCGTGGACACGTAGTTACCAGGCTCTAATAGTTCTTGTTCAACATCACCCCACGAGCAAATCCAAATACCCCCGGCGCAAGTCCAGCGACCCGGGTGCGAATCAAACCACCCCGGCGCTGCGCGCGACCCCTCCTGATTCAGGAGGGGAGCTGATTAATGAGTTCCCCTCCTCAGATGAGGAGGGGTGGCGCTCCGAGCGCCGGGGTGGTTGGATTCCCCCCGAAGTGGTTGGGTTCCCTCCCACGTGGTCGGTTCCCCGCCGACGTGATTGACCTTCCGTGAGCTAGACGCCCGGCGCCGCCGGCATCAAACGCCAAGCACGGGACAAGGCGCGTTCCGGATTACCGATTGGGAAGATGGTTGGTGGGCCCACCAGGACTTGAACCTGGGACAAACGGATTATGAGTCCGCTGCTCTAACCAACTGAGCTATGGGCCCCGAAGGCTGGAATTCTCCGCTGCACTTATCTTAACAACGAATTTGTTTCATGTACATTGCTGCGGACGCCGCGGGTGCGCACCGCTCAGGGTATGCATCACGCGGGCGAGTTTTCCAACCGGCTGTCGGGAGGTGCAACTGCGGCCTGGCTTGTTCGAGCCTGCTTTCTTGGCGGCCAGGGACACGTTTCTATTCTTAGATTGGATGCCATCAATTCCGCCGCCTACGGGCCGGAGGGGAGACTCACTTTACTAATCCTGCTGTCCGACGCCGGGTGATTGATTTCAACCTGGCTTTCGAGGGCCACGAGCATTCTGGGCGCCGATTTCGATTCACCCCTACAGATGCAGCCCGAAATACCCGTCGCTTTCCCAACCCCTTTCCTACAAGAGTTGAATCTGCCCAATAAGCCTCGAATTGCCCAACAATCCTAAAAAGATACCCTTGCGTTCAGCAACAATTTGTGTCAGATTGCTTGCTGAAAGTCGAAAGGAAACATAGTAAAATGAAAGGTAATGCAACAGATGCTCGGGGCGGATTTTTCATGAATATTCCAACGCCGGGGCGGCAAGTGTGTTGAACGAAGAGCGGCGACGTGCAATCCTCGATATTGTCAACCAGGAAGGCCGGGTCCTCGTTAAGGGCCTCGCTCCGAGGTTTAACACGTCGCAAGTTACGATTCGCAAGGACTTGGAGATTCTTCACAACCATGGCCTGGTGCATCGAACCCACGGCGGGGCCTTGCACGTTCGTGCCGAAGCCTTGCTGGACCCCAGCCTTCGAGAAAAGGAAAAGCTCCACCCCAAAGAAAAGCAAAAGATTGCCGCCGTCGCGGCGAGCCTGGTCAAAGAAGGCCAATCCGTAGTCCTGGATTCGGGAACCACCACCACTTTGATTGGGCGGATGCTTCGCCAATTCAGGCGTTTAACGGTGATCACCAACGCCGTCAACATTGCGGCGGATCTGGCAGGCTCGAATATTGAAGTGGTTTTGACAGGGGGAATCCTGCGGGAGAATTCTTTTTCAGTGGTGGGTCCGCTGGCAGAAGATACGTTGCGCCACTTGAGCGCGGACATCCTGTTTCTTGGGGTGGACGGTTTCGATGTGCGTTTCGGCCTGACCACGCCCAACATGCTGGAAGCCAAAGTCAATCGAGTGATGGTTGAAATCGCGCGACGGACCGTGGTGGTCTGCGATTCGAGCAAATTCGGGCGGCGCAGTCTTGCCTTGATTGCTCCTAGTTCCGTCGTCCATCAGGCGATTACGGACAGTCGAATTCCGAAGTCGGACCGGCACGCGCTGGAAGAAGCTGGAATTGAGGTCACCATTGCGTAGTTCCAAGGCAGTTCTATGACGGCATCCGCATCCGAACCCGGGTCGAACACAATGGCCGAAATCCTTTCGCAGCCGCGCTGCTGGGAGGATTGTTTTAACGCCTTCGACGAACAAGATTCGCTAGGCAAGGTGCTTCAACAGTTCGGTCGTCAAACAGACTGGCTGTTTCTGGGCTGCGGGTCGAGTTACTACATTGCTCAGGTGGCGGCGGCCAGTTGGACCAGGCTGACCGGCCTTCAAGCTCGCGCCATGCCCGCTTCCGATCTTCTTCTTTTTCCAGACTTGGCACTCTCTCCTTCCAAACCATGCCAGCCGATTTTGATTTCACGCTCCGGCCATACTTCCGAAATCTTGAAAGCGGCGGAATTCCTGGAGACCACAAAGAATATCCGTACCCTGGCCATCAGTTGTGTAAACGGCCAGCCCCTGGAGAAAATCGCAACCGCCACGATCTATGAGCTTCCCGCCGACGAGAAGAGCATGGTGATGACGCGCTCATTTTCCTCCATGCTGCTCGGGTTGCAATCGCTGGCGGCCATGCATTCCAACCAATCGTCGTTCACGGCAGCGCTCCGGAAGCTTCCGCAACTCGCTCAATCGGCTCTTGACTCGCAGCCACAGCGCATCCGTGATTTCGTGGAATCGCACCATTTCGCCGATTATGTTTTCCTCGGTCAGGGCCCGTACTTCGGGGTTGCGAACGAGGCTATGCTGAAGATCACGGAGATGTCGTGTTCTTACGCTCAGTGCTTTCACACGCTGGAATTCCGGCATGGGCCCAAGTCGATTGTGAGTCCTGAAACTCTGGTCACATTCCTCCTATCGGAAACGGGTTACGAAGCCGAACGGGAAGTTCTGGAGGAAGTGAAAGGGCTGGGGGGAGTCACTTTGGCCGTTACCAATCGCGCAGACGCCGCGACTCGCCGCGCAGCCGACTTGATCGTGGAATTGAATCTGGATTTGCCGGAATACGCCCGTCTCGCGGCGTACGTTTTCACCGGACAATTGCTGGGCCTGATGACGGGCCTGAAGAAAGGACTGGATCCCGATCGCCCGCGGAATCTTACTCGCGCCGTCATCCTCAACGGCTAGGATCAGTTAAGGAGCGCACTGCGTGCCACGTTTTGACGTCACGGTTGCCGGTGAGCTTAACCTTGATCTCATTCTCTACGGCCTTCCCGAGGTTTTGCCCACAGAGCGTGAGCTTCTGGCGAACCGCCTTTCCGTGACGCTGGGAAGTTCATCGGCGATTTTCGCCCACAACCTTGCGGTGCTCGGCAGCCGCGTCGGATTTATTTCACGTGTGGGTGATGATCCCCTGGGGCAAATTGCACTGGATCGATTGGCGGCAAGTGGAACGGACTTGTCGAGAATTCGGAAGGTCAGCGGCCCCACCAAAACAGGCCTTACGGTGATTTTACCTCATGAAAGTTCTCGCCGAATTTTAACTTATCCGGGAACCATGCTTGAAATGTGTTTTGACGATTTGGACCTCGAATACCTTGCCGACGCAAGGCATTTTCATCTTTCCTCATTCTTCCTCCACCGCGCCCTCCGGCCTCGCGTGGTCGAGCTTTTTAAAAAAATGAGGGCGGCGGGATTGACCACCTCTCTTGATACGAATGATGATCCCGAAGATCTGTGGGGCGACGACCTGCGCGAGGTCCTGCATCACGTGGACGTTTTTCTTCCCAACGAACGCGAAGCAAAGAAGGCATCCGGCGAGGACGACCTGGAGGTTGCGATCGCGAGGCTGGCGGAATCCGTTCCAACGGTCGTGGTCAAACTTGGCGCCGAGGGCGCGCTTGGGCAGCATGGCAATAAGTGCATCACGTGCCCTCCCGTGAAAATGGATATGGAAGCAATCGATCCGGTGGGTGCAGGGGACAGCTTTGACGCCGGGTTTCTGCACCAGTACGTCCGGGGGGAGAGTCTGGCAAAGTGCCTGGAATTCGGTAATTTAGCCGGCGCATTCTCCACAACGCGTCCCGGCGGAACCGAAGCATTTCGCGACCTGCAACATCTCGAACAGTTTTTCCCCAAGCATTGGACGCACGACAAAAACATCGAGGATGAATTCACTCCAGTTCGTGCCAAGGCAAATCCATGATTGACTTTCACACTCATCCTGTCTTGATTCAGGAACTCGCGGCGAAATACCCGAATTACGAACGCTCCGCCCGTCAGGTTTTCAATATCGGGAATAACTTTCAACCCCTCGAAACTTTTTTTCTTCAGATGGATGTGGCCGGAATCGAGCGCGCGGTTTTGTTGCCCATCGATTGCCGGCGGGCCCGGAAAGATTCAGTGAGTTCGAATGAGCAAGTGGCTGAACTATGCAGCCGAAGCAAACGGTTCATTGGTTTTGCAAGCGTCGACCCTCTGAGAAAGGGTGCAGCGCGCGAATTGGAGAATGCGGTCAAAAAACTAGGCTTGAAAGGATTGAAGCTTGACTCCGCGCTGCAAGACTTTCGAGCCCAAGATCGGAAAGTTTTCCCTATATATGAAGCGGCGGCGGCGCTCAAGATTCCCCTGTTGATTCACACCGGCATGAGCTGGGCGCCGGAAACACCGCTCGAGCGTGGCCATCCTTTGCACCTGGAAGAGCCCATCCGGCGGTTTCCCAATCTGCCGTTTGTGCTGGCCCACTGGGGTTGGCCCTGGGTCTGGGAGGCGACGGCGCTGGCGCTGAAGTATCCCAATGTTTACCTGGACACTTCGTGTCTCTATTACGACAGTCCGAAGGAATTCTACCAGTTTGTATTTTCAAAACAGATTCCAACCACCGTCATCGAACGGAGTCTTAGGAACAAGATCGTATTTGGATCAAATTATCCCCGCGTCGAAATCAAGAACATGGTTCACGCGTTGAGGAGCCTGTCGTTGACTGAAGGCTGTCTAAATAAGATCTTAAGAGAGAACGCGGAACGACTTCTCGGCATCACATCGGGAAAATGAGAACTAAAAATGATCATCAAGCTTGAGCGGATCAAATTGCAGACGCGCAAATCTGAGGAGGCCATCGACATCACAGCCATGGTGGAAGAAGTGGTCCGCAACAGCGGCGCGAAAAATGGCGTGGTCAACGTTTTGACCGCACACACGTCCTCCGGATTACTGGTAACGGAAGGCATTCCATGCCTTGAGGAAGATATCCTCACTCATTTTTCCCGCCTGTTTCCCGAGGATGAAAATTACCACCACCGCCGCTACCTCGATTATGACGGACGCCTCGGCTTCAATGCCGATGCACACTTGAAAAGCATATTGGGCGGCATCAGTTGCACCTTCCCCATCGAAAACGGCAAAGTTGTGAAAGGTTCGCGCCAGACAATTTATTTTATGGAATACGATGGTCCGCTGGAAAGAACCTACATGGTCCAAGTGCTGGGCGAATAGAAACAACACAAATCTTTGCGGCTCGGAATAAACCTGACGTTGCGTTACGCGCCACTGCGGAGTTCCTGGATGGCATCGCGTACTTTTGGCAGTAACGGACCATAATCTTCCCGTGGAGCTTTCTTCAGGAATAGTTCGAAGTAGTGAATGGCCTGTTCCTTGTTGCCTGTCTTTTGATAGAGCAAGCCCAGGTTCAAAAGTGGTTCGACTTCTTCCGGGCCGGTGTCCACCGCTTTTTGGAAGTTTCGCAATGCACTCTCAGCATCACCCCGCCTGATCGCCACCAACCCCAGGCCATTATAGGCCGCCGCGTACTTGTCGTTCTGTGCCAGGATCACCTTAAAGATTTTTTCAGCGTCCTCCACCCGGTTTAATTGAAGGTAGACGGTTCCGAGATTGCGCATGTTGTCGAGATCGGTGGGATTTATTTCGCTGCCCTTGGCCATGGCGCTCAGGGCCTGGTCCAGGTGATTGAGGCGCAACTCATCTTTGCCCAGGCGCGAATAAATCTGGTCGGTGGCCAGATTCATTTTGATGGCGTCCTGGTAAACCTGAACTGCTCGCTCATATTGGCCCGTCCTCTCATAAGCCAGCGCCAGATAAATGTGGCAGAGCGGATTGGCAGGATCGAGTTTGAGCCCTTGAGCCATCAACTGCGCCGCGGCGGGATACTTCCTCGAGTTCAACAAAGTTTCGACTTGGGAGATGATCTTCAGTATCGCGACTCGGTCCTTGGGGTCGGGTGCGCCTGCGCCGAGTTGAATTTCCCGCGGTGTGCCCGCGCTCACGTAACCCAGGGATTCCAGTTCCCGGCGCGTCTGCGCGTCCACCGGGCTCGACGTTAATTTTTCCTGCTTCGCATTCTGGCCCGCAATCTCCCACAGCTTCTTCTCCATTTTGCCGGCGTCAGCGGAATTTTGCGCTATCACGTTGTCCAATTCACCAGGGTCCCGCTTGAGGTCGTAAAGCTCGGGGTGGGGCGCAACAATCATTTCCCGCGAGTCGGTGCGCAGGGCGCGCAATTCAGACCAGCCCATAAAAGTCCGGGGATAAAGAGTTTCAAGATAGGCCAGGTCGGTTCGAACGTGGCGGCCTTCACGCATCAAGGGCCAGAGGCTTACGCCTTGTGCCTCCCCACCGGGGGACAGATGCAGGAAATCGAGCACGGTGGGCATGATGTCAATGGAACGTACCTGGTCTTCAATCACTTTGCCGGCAGGAACATCCGGCCCGGCCACGATCATGGGCACATGGAGAGTGGAGTCGTATAGAAAAATGCCGTGGGTCATTTCTCCGTGCTCACCCAGGCTTTCGCCGTGGTCGCCCGTAACCACAATGAGGGTTTTTGCGCCTAACCCGGCTTGGTCAATCCAATCGAGGAGGCGCCCCACTTGTTCGTCCATGTAGGCAATCTCACCCGAATAAAGATCTTTGGAATAAGTCTGCCGGTAAGGCGGCGGGGGATCATAAGGCGCGTGCGGGTCATAGTAGTGTGCCCATAAGAAGAACTTCTTTCCGCTGTTTTGTTTCAGCCAATCGAGCGCGCGCTCCGTGACCTCTGAGGCGGGGCGCTCGGGGAACACCCCTGGCATTCCTTCCGCGGTCTTTCCACTCATATCGTCATCGTAAGTGGCGAAGCCATTCGAAATCCCAAAATGCTTGCTCAAAACCCGTGAGCCCACAAAGGCGGCAGTCTGGAATCCCGCCGCCTGGGTTATGGATGCGATGGTTGGGTGATCCTTGGTGAGGACGAAGCCGCCCATATCGCGCAAGCCGTGTACGGGGGGATAAGCTCCCGTCATGATGCAGGCATGCGAAGGCAAAGTCAGTGGAACTTGGGCAGTGGCATGAGAGAAGCGAACGCCGCGCGCGGCGAGTGCATCCAGATGCGGAGTTTTGGCGCCGCCTGTAGCGCCGCCCTTTAGGGCGGCACTTCGTGATGCCGGGCTGAAGCCCGGCGCTAAGGTCCGCTTGCCATAGCAACTCAAATGATCGGCGCGAGTGGTGTCTAACGTGATCAGCAGAATGTTGGCATCACGCGGAGGAGGGGCGGCGGTCGGCGAACTTTCCTTTACTCCGCAGGCTGTCGCTAGAACAGTAACCAGGCACAGAAAGGGCGCCTTTCGAAACCACAGCTTCCGAAGGAAGAAAAATCGAAGAGCCTCTAATGAAACGGACATTACGAAGACTAGTTTACACCCACCATTCGATTCGAAGCTGATTTCACCAGGCGAAAAAAAAGCGGCCCGCCAATCCGGCGGGCCGCCATCAAACACAATCAAAATCAAAACCAGGCCTACGGTCAGAAATTCACTCGCAAGGCAAATTGGATAACCCGCGGGCCATTCCCGGGCCCTGTGATAAGTCCAAAGGTGCCGCCTTGAGACGGAAGTCCATCACCTAAGCTGGTGTCAGGGTCGCCGCGCACGACACGGTTGAAGACATTAAACATGTCACACCGGATCTGTCCAGTTACCTTTTCATTTATTCGTGTATTTTTAATGATCCCAAGGTCTTCATTCAATTGGAAGGGTCCCCGCGTCTGTGGCAGATACCGCGGCCCGGTTCCTATCCGCAACGGATAATTCCCGTTGGGAGTGGCGGGCGGATCGGCAAAAGCAGCCGGATTCAAATACGGAGTTCCGTTGACCACATCCAATCCCGAGGAGGCAACCTCCTGGGGTACACCCGATATCACGTCGGCACGAATGCCCGGAATGAGATTGGCTCCATTGGCCAGGCCCACATTCAGTGAGGAGGAGACAAAAAGTGGATCCCCTGAGAGGTACTGTTGAATGGACGTAACCTGCCATCCAGAGAAGAGGCGATCCATGACGCCGCTCGAGGACAACCACCTTTGGCCGTGGCCGATGGGAAGTGAGTAAATCCAGGTGAGCTTCAGGCTTTGCGGATGATCGAAGGAGGCAATCGACTTTTCCAATTTGCGGTTGTAGAAATCCTGCACCGCGTAGCTGGGATAATACAGCGCGGTGTCAGTATCGTCGATTGTCTTGGAAAAGGTATAGGCCGCAATGAACGTTAACCCATGAGTCGAATTCTTGCGGGCCGTGACCTGCAAGGCGTGATAACTGGAACTCCCCATGGTGGGGTAGTTGTTGGTCAAGCTGAAGTACTGGGGATAGGGCGCCAGGCCTGCCGCGACGCTGGTGTCCCAATTGTTGTTTTCGAAGTCCGGGTAGGGCAACTTCGTGATGCCATAGGGCTGGAGGATTCCGGCGTTCAAGGCATCCTGGAAATCCATATCCAGGTTGTCGCCAAGAGACATAAACTTGGTGTTGATTGAATTGAAAGCGGTGGAGAAATTGCTGTCCAGGAGCCGCGTTCCTTTCGATCCCACGTAATTCGCTTCCAGCACGACCTCGTGAGGAAGCTGATACTGGAAACCCAAACTCCAGTTTTGAACATAGGGCTGGGCCAGGGAATTGTGAGTGTAAAAGTCGAGGGTGTTGCCGTTGGCCGATGCCGGATCGCGATTCGGAAGCGTGCCGGTGAATGGGGGGATCCCGACGTTTGCGTTTGCGGGCAGCGCCGCCCCATTCAATTGTGAGAGGTAGTCAACTGGGTCAACGCTGGACGTGCCGGTCTTGCGACGGACGGTGATGGCGCTGTTGAAGCCGAAAATATTCTGGCTTCCGAAGTTGTTCAGGATGGGAGGACCGTAAGAGATCCCGTATCCGCCGCGGAAGACGAGATTCTTGTTAATGGCATAAGCCACCCCAAGACGCGGCCCAAATTCCTTGAAGTACCAGTCCTGGAAGGAAGTGCGATTGATACATCCTGAGCAATTACCTAAAAAAACCAAAGCACCGGGAATATTGTCTGCGCCCGGGTTCGGCGCGGTGGGATCAAAGCCGGATTGGCGATTGAAGGCCTCGGTCTTGGGCAGAGGCAGTTCCCAACGGAGGCCCAGGTTAAGCGTCAGTTTGGACGTGGCTTTCCAGTCGTCCTGGAAGAAGACCGCAAGGACGCCGGACCGATAGCCTGGCTCTGTCGCATAAACAGACCTGTTCGCGCCATCCGCGGCACCCATGATCCAGCTCGCAAAGGGATGACCCGTCGAGGTCGGAAAACCAGGCAGCGAAGTTTCTTTGCTGTTGAATGAGAAGCTGCCTGATTGCGGGCCCGGTTCATCCGTGTCGTAACGATAGCGTGTGAAGTCGCCACCGATTTTAAAGCTGTGCCTGCCGTGGGTTGTGGTGTATACGTCCTGCCCGATGTAGCTCTCGGAAGGATCGATGTTGGCACACGCCACGCCGAGTGCGGACATGAACTGAATATGTTTATTGCTCCCAACGCTGAAGCTGGTGCGCGGGAAACAAGTGTCAGGTATCCCCGGAATGCCCAATTGCGCAGTGTACTTGGCATTGGTGGTCAGGTTGTTGGCGTTGTTGGTGCGATTGTATGCCAACGTCGCTATGTTGACCGAATGGTCGTTGACCGTCCAACTGTCTTGGAGGTGGGCCTGCGGACCAATGACATCTTGATTCTTATAAGTGGAGATGGGCTGGCTGGGGAAGGGCGGGTAGACGGAATCCGAAGTATTTCGTTTCCACAAAACCCGCTTGTAGTAACCGAAGAATCCGTTGATTCGCTGCGTGTCGCTGATCACTTGATCCACTTTGACGTTGTAGGCATTCCGGTCCAGGACGGGCGTGGAAGGCGCGATTCTCAGCGTATTCCGAATATCCCCACTGAACAAAGGATCAGGGAACAGGGGGAGCAGGACGGAAGTGGCTTTGCTGAAATCTCCCGCCGGAATAACATTGCCAGGGAAGGGGTCGCGAATGGTGGCGTTAGCAGTGGCCGTCAAACCGGTTACCGGATCCACCTGTCCGGCGCTCACGGTTCGAGTGCTCGTGGGATCGTAGATTTCATTGGTAAAGATCGGCCGCCCCAGTGCGTCCGTCCCAACCTGAGCGCCCAGGAAAGAGCTGAAGTCCCCTTTCCGCATGGCCGGCGTCGGAATTGTTGTACGGCTGCCAAAGGAGAAATTAGTGAACCGATCCCCTTCGTAGCTGAAAAAGAAGAAAGTTTTGTCCTTGCGAATGGGGCCGCCAATCGTGCCGCCAAAGTTGTTCTCCTTTTCATTAGTCTTCGGCGTGCCGGGAGATGAGTCCACCAGCACTCCCGCGGCATTGAACACGGGGTTCTTGTTATACTCAAAGCCCGTGCCGTGGAATTGGTTGGTGCCCGACTTCATGGAGAAATTCACGATGGCGCCGCCTGATTCTCCATACTCGGCAGAGTAGTTGCTCATCTGCACTTTGAACTCCCCAATGGCGTCAGTTCCGGGGTGGAATTCGTCCATGGCGCCGCCACTCATGTCGTAGCGGCCGATCGTAACTCCGTCAATCAGAATATTGTGGCTGAACTGCTGACCTCCATTAATGGAACCTTGGTAGGAGTCCCCTACCGCCCCGGGAAGGCTCTTAAAAATAAAGCTCTGCGCCTGGCGACCGCCGTCATCGAGGGGGATCGGCAACGTCTGGAATTCTTGTGGCGTGATGCTGGCGCCCACTTCGGCTGACGATGTAGTGATTAACGGCGCCTCGGTCGTCACGGTTACTGCTTCAGCTTTGTTGCCGACCTGAAGCGTAAAGTCGATTGTCACCACTTGCTCGACCGGGACCACGATGTTGTCGGCGACGGATTTCTTGAAGCCTTCCACTTGAGCTTCCAGGTGATATGTGCCCGGCGGCACGGGCAGCCGGTAGTACCCGGCGCTGCTGGTTTTGATGGACCAACTGGCGCCCGTCGCCGCGTTTGAAACAACAATGGCCGCGCCGGCAACCGCCGCACCGCTGGAATCATACACAGTTCCGGTGAGCGCACCTTCGGTGCCCTGGGCAAACACATTACCGAGGGGAAGCAAGCAAACCACCATGATCAAGGCGATCTTGGTCAAGTTTCGCATGGACGAACTCCTTTTCCAGGTTTCCCGTAACTACCGACGCTCAAGAAAATCCAATTCACATGATTGCCCGAATGAACGATCCAAATTCCGCACTCCGAGAGCCGGGCTGGCTTGTGCGAAATCAATCTTAGATTTACCTATTGCAAAGACTTACGAATTACTTCGACCTCTTCTGTTTACCTTTCGTTTGGGTGCTTGTCAAGGCAAATCTGGAACTTTTTTTTGAGGTTGAAGGATGGGAGTTTTCGGTGAGCCGTATTTCTGTTTGGGCCGCCGATGTGCGCCCATGTCCAGGCCAAGGGTGAATATTGATAAACGAAAGTAAAAAGTAAAGAGATGAAAGAGCCGGACTGACCCTTTAGGAACGTCGCGCGAGGATTATTTTCAGCCGGGAAAACGCTCTAACTTCGAATTAAAAAACGATTCATCCGAATTTCAATGAATGACAATCGATCCAAGATCGTACCAACCATCAGGCTGACGGCCCTCGATCGCCAGGCGAATTGCAGGCGCTTCGGTTCGGGGATCGAGTATCGCTACGCGCAAATTATAGGTGCCGGGTTTCAAGGTTTCCGGAACATAGAGCGTGCCGTCAAAGACAGCATCTCCGGGAAGCCACTTCCTGATGTCCACCGGAACCCGGATCACAGAATTCCCCTCTGCGGAACTCATCCGCAAGGCAAGCCGGTATTCATGATAAACCGGGGCGACGCCCGCATTCAGCCACCACATGTGAACAGGCATCATCTGGCCGGCTTTAGTGGCGCGTGGATATTCAATTCGTCTTAAGATGAACCGGTAACCCATTTTGCGCTGGAATTCGTCAAACTGATTTTTCCATTGGGGCGGGATCGCCGATGATTTCACATTCACGGAACTGACGTGCCAGCGCAGCGCCTGATCGAGAATATAATTCACGTCCCATCCCTGCTTCAGCCAATAACCCGGAACCCAGCAAGTTTCAAGTGAGACAGGGCTGCGCTGCCAAACATTTTGAATGCCGGCACGAACGACTTGCTGGGGATAGACCGTCAACATTTCCGCCCGGAAATCCCGGTTGTCGGAGGAAATTCTCATATCCCCGAGACAGTCGAGCCGCCACCCGGCGCCCTGCTCGGTACCGTAAGTCAGAGCCTGCTGTTCATCAAAGTTCATCAGCAACGGGGTGCGCTTGAATGCTTCAACCCAAATATCGATGGCGGCTTTCTGGATCGGGAAAGCCGGCATGTAAGGGCTCCAGCCTTCGCCCCAATAGCCGATGGAGGAAATATCGACGCTGTCCAGGTCGGGATGGCCATCGTAACGTTCACCGGCAGCAGCCACAAGCTCGCCCCAATATTTGAGGAACAGCGGGTCGCTGAAATCCGGCTGCCAGATTTTCCCGTCTTTGTCGGCCGGTTTGTTGGCTCGCCGCGCTCCGGAATTTTGATACCAATCGGGCAGAGGATGCTTCGGATCATAAGGCATCAGGCGAATCGCCAGGGTTTGGTGGTGTTCGTGCGCTTCCTTCAGAGCTTGATCTACGATGTCCCAGCGGAACGACCCGGGTTGAGGTTCAATTGTGTCCCAAAACCATCGGCAGTAGGAAATAGAAGTATCGGGGAAGTCGGGCCGCGTTTCCGGTTGGGGAAGCTTCGTGGTGGGACCTTCTTCGGACCACTCGAGACCCGTATTGGGTTCTTGGCCATTAAATCGCTGAAACGTGGTGATGCCCATTCCAGGGTTTACAAGCACATCTTGAATTTCGGCGGGCCGAACCACAGTCGGATCCGGAATCTCAATCTGCGCTGCGGCGTTGCCCGCTTGTAGGGCGATGAATAAGGCGGCCGCAAGTATTCGATGGGGCATTTTGATTTACTCCCAATTAGGGTTTCCTATTCTCTCGTCGATTCTTTCTGGACGTTGCAATTATTATCACCATTGCGTGGGATTTTAAAACTGTTCTTTAAATTTGACTGTGCTGAGCTACAATCAGCGCCTTGCTTGCAGGTGGCAAGAGTATGGGAAACTCGAAATGAAATATTCACTCGTCCGGCCCGCCCAACGCTCGATGAAACCGCTCGCGACTCAACTGATACTCGGGCTCTCATTCCTTTCTGTCTTCCCGGGCGCGCTTTCTGCGCAAGATCACCTTAAGCCCGAAGACCTTCAAGTCATCCGTGGAACTCCGATCGAGAATGAAAATCAGCACATGCTGATGAATTATTTTCTCAGCCAGGCGCGGGCCGTCACGGAGAAACGATTGGCCAGGCTTGAGGCCCTTCAATCCCAGGCTGACATCAAGACCTGGAGTGATGCCAACCGGGAAGAGTTCTTGCGGCTTATTGGAGGCTTGCCCGGCGACCGAACACCACTGAACGCCCGCGTAGTGGGTGAAATTCCCCGCGAGGGGTACGTGATTCGGAAAATCATTTTTGAAAGTCTCCCGGAATTTTACGTGACCGCGAACCTTTACGTTCCCACCGTGGGGAAATCGCCGTACCCTGCCATCCTCTCGCCATGCGGCCATTCGGAAAACGGGAAAGCTTACGAAGTTTATCAGCACCTTTTTATCGGCCTCGTTAAACGCGGATACGTCGTCCTGACTTACGATCCTCTGGGCCAGGGCGAACGCGTCCAATATTGGGATTTCCTCGCCAACCGCAGGCGATTTGATTTCAATCAGCATGGCATGGCGGGCATCCAGGAATACTTGCTGGGCAAAAATCTTGCTCGTTATTTTATCTGGGACGGAATGCGCGCTCTCGACTATCTCACCAGTTTGCCGGAGGTGGATGCATCGCGCATAGGAGTTACGGGCAGCTCAGGCGGCGGCACTCTGACCACTTACATCGCCATGCTTGACTCGCGCGTGAAAGCTGCGTCCGTCGTGACCTTTATTACTTCCATTCCGAAGAAGATTGAGAATCGGGCCAATGACGCGGAGGCCGATCCCGAACAGGATATCGCCGGCCTGCTTGCCGCGGGTATTGATCACACTGAATTCCTGGGGATGATCGCGCCGAGGCCTGTGTTAATCGGCGCGGCCACGCGTGATTTCTTTCCCATCGAGGGGACCCGGAAAACTTTCGGAGAGGCTCAAGAGATTTATAAGAAGCTCGGCGTGCCCGATCATATCAAAATGGCGGAATTCGATCACCGGCACATGTATAGCCAACCCTTGCGCGAGGCCACGTATGCCTGGTTTGATCGCTGGCTCAAAGGCATCGAAAATGAAGTCCAGGAACCCGCCATCGTGACTGAAAAAGATGATGTGCTCCAGTGCACCCTCACGGGGCAGGTGGAAACTTCACTGGGCGGCAAGACCGTCGCCGATTTTAATCGCGCCGATGCCGAAAGATTGGAGCGCAACCTGGAAGCGAAGCGAGGCAAGCGCCAAATCAATTCCGAAATCGATACGAAAATTAAGGAACGATTGGGATTGCCTGCGGATATGACGGGACAACATTCGGCGCCACCGCAAAAGTCGGGTGAAATCGCACTCAATGACCTGGTCATCGAAAAGTTCTTGCTGGCGCCGGAGGAAGGCATTGTAATTCCCACTCGAGTTATTCTTCCCAAGGATCATCGCGCCAGGCTTCCGGCTGTGGTGTATTTACGGGATCGAAACGGCGACGGCGATAGTCCCTCACTTTTCGAAGCGTGGGCGAGTCGGGAGCGGATGGTTGTGGTCGCGGACGTCCGCGGGTTTGGTGAGACGATGTCCGCGCCTGCCATCCCCAACTCTCATTTGGATTACTTCGATCCGCGAGACGGCATGGATGCCGATTTTACCTTTGCCTCATTTTTTCTTGGCCATCCCTTGTTAGGAATGCGAGTTCGTGATGCCCAGGCGGTGATTGATTTTCTTCGCGCCCGGCCGGAGGTCGACACCTCCCACATCACCCTGGTGGGAAAAGGTTGGGCGGGCGTGGTGGCACTATTCACCGCAGCCATCGATCCTCGAATTTCCAGGGTAGCTGTTGAAGGTACTCCCGTTTCTTTCGGTGAGATTGCCAAGGCACACCTGTACAACCAGCCGGTGAGCTTGATGATTCCGGGAATCCTTCAAGACTTTGATTTGCCGGACGTGTTAGCCTCTCTTGCTCCACGCCCACTATTGGTGCTCAATCCCGAAGATGCCATGACTCGAAAGATGAGCGGCGACCTTACGCGTCACGCCGCCGAATTCGTTCGCCAGACTTACCGGCGAGCTGGCGCCGAAGGAAACTTTGCAGCTAAAGTGGCGCCGCTCGAATCCGAGGCGCGCGAGGCCCTCTTGAAGTGGGTTTCGGGGAACTAGCCTACGATGAGTCCAAGATTCATATTGCCTGTTATCATTCTGGCATGTCTCATCTTACCTACAATGGCAAACTGTGCCGAAGTCCACGGATGGGAGGGGACGATCGAGCTTCCCACTTACGCGCTGGGGGAAGAGGATCCGAACCCTTCATTCCCTTTAATCAATCGCCACCAAATCTATCCTTACACAATGTTGGACGACCTTACTGATCGACGCGAAATCAAAACTTACAAGGCCATCTACCTCGAGAACGATTATTTGAAGGCGATCATTTTGCCCGAGTTGGGCGGCCGCCTCTATTCGCTCTACGATAAGGTTTCAAAGCGTGAGGTCTTTTACCGCAACAACGTGGTGAAGTACGGTTTGGTGTCGTTGCGCGGCGCCTGGATCTCCGGTGGTATTGAATTTAATTTTCCCAACGGCCACACCGTGGTCACCGTTTCCCAAGTCGCCTCGCGCCTGCTTTTGAATCCTGACGGCAGCGCCACGGCGGTGGTGGGCGGAATGGACCAGGTCACCGGAATGCATTGGGAAGTAGCGCTCACGCTTCGCCCCCGTCAGGCGCGATTGGAACAGCACGTGACACTTTTCAATTCCACTCCACAAGAGAATCTCTATTGGTATTGGGCCAACGCCGCCGTCCCGGCCACCCAGGAAATGCAGTTTGTCTATCCCATGCGCGAAGCCAATCCACACTCGCGGACGGAGATTTGGACTTATCCGGATTGGAAGGGTGTTGACTATAGCTGGTACAAAAACATCCGGCAGCCCACTTCGCTTTTTGGCCTCCGGGTACGCCGGAATTTCTTTGGCGCCTACTATCATGATTCCGACTTCGGAGTGGTCCACGTCGCCGATTTCCATGAAGTTCCGGGCAAAAAAGTCTGGAGCTGGGGCGTGGCGGGCGACGGGTTGATCTGGACGGACCTGCTCACCGACCACGATGGCGCTTACAACGAAATTCAGAGTGGCCGGTACGAGACACAGTTGAACCAGGAATTCCTGCCCCCCCAGAGCGTTGAGTCATGGAGGGAATATTGGTATCCGGTACATGGTTTGGGGGGAGGATTCGTCGAAGCGACGAACGAGCTTGCGATTAACGTGCGATTTCTTCCATCCCGGGGCGTGGCTCCTCTGCGCGTGGAAGTGTCCATTAACCCTGCCGTAGACGTGCCGGGCGCTAAGATTCGCATCGGGGTCGGCCAAAAACTATTGCGCGAAGTCGGGCCGGTGAATTTTAGCGCGACAACCACACAGAAATTTACCGTCCCCGTAGCCAGTCTTGAGGAAGCGCGGAAGTTGCTCGAAGTCGACGTGACCGATGCTGATTCGCGTTCATTACTTCATTGGTCTGCCGCCGAACCCATCGATGGCAATAAGGATTTCGCTCCCGAGGCCGGCGTTCATAAGGCGCCTTCCAAATCTGACGCGCAGATGACCGTTGTGGAACTCTTCCAAAGTGGCGTGGAGCAAGAAAAGGACGGCAACCCGCTGGGCGCTGCACAAACTTTTGAAGACACGCTCAAGCGTAATCCCCAATTTGTTCCCGCCCTTTTGAAGTTGGCCTATCGCGATTGCCTGGCCGCCAATTTTGCCGAGGCACATCAAAAGATAGACCGAGCTTTGGAAGCAAACAAAGATGACCCGGCCACTCAATATGCGGCGGGGGTAATTCATCGGGCGGCCGGTGAATGGGCAGAGGCGGAGAAATCGTTTGCGGTCTCAATCAATCTAAAAGGCCCGACAGCGCCCGCGCTGGTTCAAATGGGCGAGATTTCGATCCATGAAGGGAAATACGACGAAGGGGTCCAAAGACTTCAGCAAGCTTTTACCGCCGACCCGCGGAATGCTCTGGCTGCCACCGGCCTCGCCGCTGCCCTGCGATTGAGTGGCAAGACTGACGAGGCGCGCAAGTCGGCGAAACACGCACTCGACCTGATGCCCCTGCTGCCCTTCGCGCTGGTTGAAGGCTGGCGCATCACTCCAGCCGTCGCCTCTGGAGATTCCACCGGGGTTTCGTGGAACCACATTCTTGGCTTTGAGGTCGCGAATTACTTGGAAGTAGCTGCGTGGTATCGAGGCCTGGGCGATTTGACGTCGTCGGATATCGTCCTCCAGGAGGCGGCCAAGGATTTCTCCGCCCAATCGATTTCGCCGATGGTCTACTACTATATGGCTGCGAACGCATGGGAAGAAGGCCGGGACAGTCAGGCGAGCGCATTCGTAGCCAAGGCAGCCTTGGCTTCTCACGATAAGGTTTTCCCGCAACGTCTCTCGGACGCAATCGTGCTCAAGGATGTTATCGCGCACAACCCCGAGGACTCTCGCGCACATTATTTTCTCGGAACGTTTCTTTTCGCTCACGACCGTTATGACGGAGCGGCGCGAGAATGGCAGACGGCGAAAGACGTGGGTTTGGCCGACTCCGTTCTCGAACGCGACCTCGGCGTATACGAGTGGCGCGTGAAAAAGGACTTGAAACAGGCGGCGGCCTATCACGAGAATTCCATTCGCCTTGCGCCGAAACAATACCGGCTCTATCCCGAACTCGACGAAATTTATACCCAGCTCGGCGAGACAGCGAAACGCGTCCAACTTTTCGCGCGCGCTCCCGTCAGCGTGCTCGACCGGGACACTGTGCGGGTGCGCCGCGCCCTCCTCCATATTCAGAAAAGTGAGTTTCAGGACGCCCTGTCACTTCTGGCCGATCATCACTACAAACCGTGGGAAGGGGGCGCCATCGTGCGCCAGATTTTCGTGCTAGCCAACCTCACGGGCGGTAAGGCGTTCCTTGCTGCCAAGAATCCGGTGGAAGCTGAGCGCGCATTTCGCCGGGCGCTGGATTATCCGGCGAATCTGGGCGTGGGCAAGCCTGCCAACCCTCATGACGAAGAAGCGTGGTACTGGCTCGGCATCGCGCTTGCCGCACAAGGCAAAGTGAGTGAGGCTCAGGATGCCTGGAAAACCTGCACAAATGAAGGGGGAGCAGCAGGTGGAGCGGCCATTGTCTTTGCAGCGGGCGCCATGATGAAATTGGGCCAGGCCTCCGAAGGTGAAAGCCTGCTGGTCAAGGCTAGCGCGGAAGCCAATCGCGCAGACGCTACGGCTCATTCCTTATATGTTGCGGGGCTCGCGGAGGATTTACGCAATCGCCAGCCCGAGGCTCAGCAGGATTTTCGCCGCGCCCTGGAGCTGGACCCACTGTTGTGGCAGGCTCGCTTTGAGCTTGACCGGAACACCAGCGCCAACCAGGGTCCCCAAAATCATTAACGCCCAATCCATTCAATTCAAATCAAGAACTCAATCCCAGCAGCCTGGCCGCATTCTCGTTGTAGACCTTCCGCAAAATTTGCTCTGATAAACCCAATCCGTAGATTTGCCAGCGACCCTGCGGCGGAGTTGGCGCTGGAGCGTAATCAAAGTACTCGTCTTCCGTTTCGAGGAAGCGGAAGTAAATCTCGTAAAGTTGATCGCCGAAGATTTGTTGCGGGGTCTCGACTCCGTGGGGAACAGCGTCCGTTCCAAATAGTATGCGGTCCTGATACTTATCAAAAAACTTGCGCGCTGCGCGCGGCTGCCGCCCCAGTTCGCCGATGCGCGCGCCCAACTCCACCGACATGTTTGGAAAGCGGTCCATGCACTCTGAAACGTAGCCCAGGTTTTCCGCATCGTGGCCCACGTGCAAGGCAATGAATTGAGTTTTCGGGTGCCGCGCAAACATCCGGTTGCGTGCTTCCATCAGCTCCGCGAAACTCGGAAAATCCTTGCCGTGGAAAGACCAGTCCGGATGATTGTTGAGCTCCTCAAAGCGCTCGTTGAACCGGTCAATGGGAAGGAAGAATGCTTCCGGATCGGAGGTGTGAATGGCCACCGGCATTTTAACAGCGCCGCACGCTTCCCACATTGGATCGAATCGACGATCATCAACTTTCACCAAGGGGCCGGTGGTAATTCCTTCGCGCAAATACAAACCAAGGGTTTTCAAAACCTTCAGGCCGTAGGCGCCTGCGCGGTGGGCTTTCTCAATTTCATCCGCCTGAAACTGAGGATAGCCCGGGTCATTGGATTTTCCCCACCACGGTTCGGTGAACACTATGAACCGGCCGGGAAACGGCTTTTGATATTTTTGTATAGTCTTTGTCAATCCCTCGCCGATGCCCCCGGTCAGGTCAACCATGGTTCGCAGGTTTTTGCGGTCCATCACCTCCAGCAGGTCCTGCGGTTCGGCGAGAAAACTCATTTTTTCGCCCAGGGAAACTCCACCTTTGTTGGTGGCCGCCCAGGAGAGGTGAGTGTGAATGTCAATAACCGGAAATCGGGCGCGGGCGACTTTCGTTTCCGCCACGTGAAGCATGCTCTTCGGTTGGAAGTCTGATAATTCCAGGTGCATCTTGGCTGGGGGTGATTCTTGCGCGCCGGTCGCCGGGTTTGCCAACGGCGACTTACCCGCCGCCAGAAATGCGGCGCCAACACTGCCCATCCACCTTCTTCGGCTTAACGAACTCATTCGTCCTCCTCTAGTTTTCGTTGCACCAATCGCCCAGCTACAATCTGCTCACTTCAAGCAAAATGTGATGAGTGAACTCCGTCGCCAGCATGGCGTTTGGGGCGACAATCGTCCCCAGATCTTTTCCATTCTCGTAGTCCAGCACGCGATATTTTCCCGCCGCGAGTCCGCGCAGTTCGATTTCGCCTTTCCATGGCGTCGTTGGGTTCACGGCGAAGAAGGCGTAATACATCTTCCCGTCTTTCTCGATGGCATAGCCTTCCGGGTCGTCGTAGCCCATGACGTAGAGATCAAGAAAAGTTCCCTTGGAAAGCATCTTGGCGTTGTACAGGTCAATCCATTTCTTCCACAAGGATTCTTTTTCGGGAGTCAACAAAACCGTTTTGAAGTACGGACCGGGATCGGGCCAGACAAATTTTGTGCCCACCACGCCGCCAGCGCCGAGGGTCGAGGCAAAATCCTTTCCCTCATCAATTTCTTCCTCCCCTTCATATCGAATACTCGTTAGTTCGACGTGATCGCCATAGACCGCCGCCCGCGGTCCCAGCAGCGCCTTAAACATTTTGATCCTCCGCCGGACTTGCGCCGATCCCACCGGATCAGCGGTGACCGCCTGGTCGAGGTACGGAAGCCACGCCAAATTCGGCGGGGTCCCGCAAGAGCAGACCTGGGTCACGCTCTCAGGCTTGAGCTGGCGGGTGGTTTCGAATATGGCCCGGTAGACTTCGCCCATGGCGCGAATGGAATCCTCCGGCGATTTATGATGATGGGCGGGGTTGTAGCAGGCGGGCACAGTAAATACGTTATCGAGCTTGTGGCCGTCAAATCCCCAGTCGCGAATAAATCTCCTGGTCAGCTCCTTATAATAATCCTGCACCGCAGGCAGCGCGGGGCACAACGCAGCGAGGCCGCGCGCCATGTGGGCGGGTTTGCCGTCTTGATTAAGAATCAGCCAATCGGGATGCTCCTTCACCACCCGCGCAAGTCCGTAATGATAAGACCCGCGCTTTCCTTCGCCATTCTCAACCCCAAGAGGAAGCCACCAAATTTGCACATGAATGCCCTGGCGGTGAAAGTCATCCACCATTTTCTTGATGGCATCGCCGGGAAACGTGTCATGCCGCGGCTCCCAGTCTCCGTAATTTTCAAACCAGCGATCGTCGAGCGTCGCCCAATGAATGTTGAATTCTTTCAGCTTGGGGATGGTCCCGAGCATTTGGGCGGGCGTCACTTCTGATTCGTAGCCCCATCCGCACCAACTGATGTTGTAGTCTTCGGCGTTGGGTTTGCCCAGCGTCAGGCCTTCCAGCTGCAAAGCTCTTGAGTAGAGACGCAGGGGCTCGTAAAAGTCGCCGGAATACACGGCCACAAAGCTGCGAGGGAGGGAATACACTTCGCCGGGCTTCAAAACAGTTTTCGCTTCGACGTTCATTGACACACTGATGCGCCCGTCCCCAGCCACCTTGACCGGCAGGGAAATCACCCAGGGCAAAGTTTCCAGATGCCCGATGGCTTCGCCGGCGGATCCCGTCCAAAAGGCGACAACGGGAATTCCTCCGCCCTGGCCGTGAGGTGTCATGGCGCCCATCACGTTGGGCTGCGTAAAGTTCTTGGATATCTCCACCACATCGTCCTTGCCCCATTGCTCGCTCGAACCTTGAAAAGACCAGAGACGGTAAGGCGGCGCTTGCGGATCGGTGAGCGAAGCGTTGAGGCGATGCTGATTGGCTACAACTTGGTCAAGCCGGACGCTGGCAGGTCCGACGTTCCGTAAAGACTCTCCAATAATCGCAAGAGTTGGAAAGTTGTCGTAGACCTCGACGGTGAACGCTTTTTCAATACCGCTCGCGCTGCGCGATCGCAATTCAACCCTTTTGCCCAGCGGTCCAAGCTTCCCTTGGGTAGCGGAAACAGTCGGATGATCCAGATCAAGAATGAAGTCGTGTAACTCCCTTGAATCCGCCTGCAATGTCTCCGCGGATTGGCCAGGGTCGTCCAGCGTGAGCCGTGTGCCATCCTTAAGCAGATGAGACTGAACGTAACCGGTGGGCAAAACGTCAAACTCCGCGGCGGAAGTTTTGATGACGAGAGGTCCGCTGAAACTATGAGTGACCGAGACCATGGATTTGGTCTGAGCGTGGTCACCGAGGGTGGTTGAGTTTTCTTTCCGGCTAAAGAAAGAAATAGTTGAGCATGCCAGAAGAAAAGCGAGGAGCGTCCGCCTGATTCTTCCCTGGCGGGAGGATTCGGTTCTCATTTTCCGCCGCCTGCCGGCGATGAAAATCCCTTGGAAAGCAGCGCAAAATTGACCATGGCGCAATTTGATATGGAATTCATGGAATTATTCCATCTTTGTCAGAATCAGTGATCTGCTATCGCCAGCGCCATTATTTCTTGTATTCAAGCGCCGGCGTGACGATGTCTTCAACCGCGCCGGGATCGCCGGCAGCGGGACCGTGCCAAACGCTTCCTCCAAAGGTTGTGACATAGATCATCGCGGGATCTTGGGGATCGGGTATCACCCGATGGCCCCACTTAAAGTTGTAGCCTTGAATGCGCTGCCACGTTTCACCGCGATCCGTGGAGCGCCAGGCAGAAGACTCAAACCCACAGGCATAAACAATGTTGGGATCACGGGGATCGATGGTGATGTCGTAAATGTGCTGGTCGCGGTCGAGTGTATTCTTCCAAGTCTTGCCACCGTCGGAGGAAACATATACGCCCCCCTGCGCCGCACCCTGCGTAGTATGTCGTCCCCAGGCGGCCAGGTAGAGCCGATCCGGGTGACCGGAATCTATCTGGATACCGTTCGGTCCATTTACCCCCTCGGGGAGTTGAATTCGAGTCCAATGCTCGGCTCCATCTGTTGAGCGATAGAGCGCGCCGTCCCCCGCATTTCCAAAACTGCCATCTTCACTACGGCGCGCCACCACAAGATAGAGCGTGCCCTGCTGGTCGCGGGCCAGCCGCCAGGCAAATGGCTCGGGACCTGGGAGCCCCTTGTTTTTCAATGACCACGTTTTGCCGCCGTTTGGCGATTTAAAAACGCCCTGACCAAGTCCGGTAACGTAGAGAACGCGTGCATTGCGAGGGCTCTCCGGGTCAAGAAGAATGTGCGTGGCGGCCGTGGGCGGCATGCCGGTGCTTGATGCGCGCCACGTCTTGCCGCCATCGTCGCTGATGCAAACACCACCGTCAAATTTTGAGGGTGATGTGCGCCGCCACATCTTGGGCCGTGGCAGATCGTGGGTGTTACTCATCACTCCCCACGCGCGGCCTTTGACGTCGGGATCAAAAGTAATCCAATAGGTTGTGTTCTGCCACCGGCGCGGGACGCCGATGGTGGCGCTGGTCCAGCTCCGGCCGCTGTTCTCACTGCGAAATAATCCGATGTCCGTATATGCGATGAACATGCGTTTGGCGTCAAACGGGTCAAAGAAGACGCCGTAATTTGTGGTGACGTCAAGGCCGGTTGATGTGTAGGTGTGGTCCGGCATCCGCTCGGAGTAGACCGCCTCCCAAGTGCGCCCGCCGTCCGTCGTACGCATTGTGCGGCCAAGGTCGGTGCGATAGCAAATGTTCGGATCGTTTGGCGCGACTCCCAGCGAAAGTCCGGGCTCGCCCCAACCGGTGCCAAAGCGCTCGGTGATCCACGCGTCATGTACGTTGGGCGCGGCTGTGTCACTTTCGTTCCAAACCAAACTCCATGTGCGGCCGCCGTCGGTGGTCTTGGCCGCGCCATGGACCATCTGCTTGGCGGCGGGACCCGCGCGCATATCTTCAAAAGAAAGATAGGCCACTTCGGGATGACCAAAGCTTGCGCCAACGGCTTCGAGATCAGGGACCGGAGCGCCAGGAGCCGCGTTGCGGAGCAGCGCCGCGCTCACGTTTTCCCATTTCGCGCCGCCATTATCGGAGACAAAAATTCCGCCCGCAGAGGGACTGCCACGCCTTCGCGCGCCTGCCACGGCGTAAATCATCAACCGCCCGTCTTGTGAAAACCCGGCGGAAACGTCGCGAAACTCCGTGACGCCTGCGGGCGAAGGCTCCTGTTCCCATTGGCCCGCTTTTCGAATGGCCACGGAGTTTGTCCCGACCACGTAGAGTGTACGATCGGTTTGGGGCGAGTGCGGGTCAACGTAGATCTTTTCAATCCCCGAGGCCATGCCTTGGGGCAAATTCGGATCGCGAGACCAAGTGACGCCGCCATCTTTGGACACAACAAAAGCTGCGTTGCCAGGCCGCCCCAATCCCATGTAAAGGACATTTGAATTCTTGGGATCGACGGCGAGCGCAGTAACTGGCGCGGCGGCTCCGTCTTTGGTCTCCACCTCCGGGCTCGCGTGGTCATCGGGAAAAATCAGGCGAGTAACTGCGTCGGGTGCCGGGAAAACGAGATTCCAAGTTCCGCCTGTATCAGTGCTCCTCCACAAACTCGACGCGCCCGCATAAATCACCTGCGAGTCGAGCGGGTCAAACACGAAGAACTTCACCGGCACTCGGAGGTTAAACAGCCTCCAGGAATTCCCGCCATCGCGCGAGATGTAGGCGCCCGTCATATCGCAGGCAACCAGCACCAGGTTCGGGTCGTGCGGGCTTACCGCAGGATAGAATTGCGCTCCCCCACCGCCCGGGCCAAGAATGCGCCAGGCATCCATACGTGACGCCGGAGAATTTGTCTTGGAGGGCAGGTCTTGCCCCTGGAAGAGTGACGCGGGTAGGGCCAGTGAAAGTACGAGCGCCAGGAATGACACACAGGCTCCGTTTCGATTGTTTTTGCTCGAGGAATCGTTTGCCATAAATGCTCCATTTGCTCAAGCCATTCTACATCTCGCATAAGATTGCAGCCACCCTTGCCTTGAATTTCGAAGATCTTGATGTAATCTTCAGGATTGCATTTTGAAGCGGCGGTGGTTCTTCCATGATGGGCAAAAAAGTGGTAGTTGAGAGCCGAGGGCACCTAGTGCGTTCTGCCGGGCGGGACCGTTTGAGATCCGATGGGGCAGAGGCGCGCCGTCTCCTCTCACCATTGAGGCGTGAAATCATCCTTCTGCTTCAGCAATTGGTGCGCACAGATAGCGTGGCAATTCCGCCCCATGGCCATGAAACCCCGGCGCAAAGGGTGCTGTATCAGTTTCTGAAGCATCACAAGTTGAACGCGGAGATGTACGACATCAGCTTCATCAAGAAATCGAAAAATCCCGGGGTCCGTCACGATCGAAATTACCAAGGCAGAAAGAATTTGATCGCGCGTCTGCCGGGAACAGGCCGTGGGCGCAGTCTCCTTTTGACCGGCCATATTGATACTGTGCCCGCCGGGCTCAATCCATGGAAGGCAAGTCCGTGGTCCGCGCAGGTCCGCAAGGGACGCATTTATGGCCGCGGCAGCCTTGATATGAAGGGTGGGCTGGCAGCCAATTTTGCCGTGGCCGTCGCCCTCAAGAAAGCGGGTGTTCGTCTCGGGGGCGACTTACTTTGTGAGTCTGTCGTGGATGAGGAGTACGGCGGAGGAGGTGGAACGCTGGCCGGCCGCATGCGTGGCGATAACGCCCAGGCGTGCGCGATATCCGAGCCTACTAATCTCACTCTTTATCGAGCCAGCCGGGGCGGATATGTATTCGACCTCATGGTGGAGGCAGGCGAGCCGGCGGCCTATTTTTCCAAGACCGAAGTAGTGAGTCCCACCGTCCCCATGGGACGCCTGCTAGGTTGGGTTGATTCCTGGGCAAAGCGGCGGCGCACGATCGCCCGGGAAGGCAGCGCGTACGAGGATTTCCCCGACCCCGCGCCCGTTCAGGTGTTGGCCGTCGAAGCCAACAACTTTAATGCGCAGACGCCACTATCCGTTCCGCTCATGGCGCGAATGCGCGTTTACATGCAATTTCTTCCCCACGAAAATGTTGCGGCCGTGATCCGCGAGGTTCAGAAATCCCTGGCTACGTTTTGCAAGCAAGACCGGTTTTTCCGCGCTCACCCGCCGGTGTGGCGCGCCCTATTTGATCCGCCGCTCCTTGGGCATGAGTTGGCTGCCACACATGCCTGGACACAATGCCTGGCAGCAGCCGCCACCAGCGCAATGCAAACTAATGTTCCCGTCACCGCCGCAGAATTTCCCTGCGATGCTTTTATTCTTCATCGCGAATTCAATATTCCCACTTTACTTTTTGGACCCAGTGGCGGTGGAGCGCATAACGTGAATGAATTCGTGGACGTGGAATCAGTCATCAAGACTGCTGAAGTTTTGCTGACCGCGGCGCTCGAATGGTGCGGCGTTTAGAGAATTGGGCCACGGACGAGGCGCACTAATACGACGGAGTTTCAATGCTCCGGGTTAATAGAAATCAGGTCGTGGAAGGAGGAACATCGGCGCGGGCGTTTTCAGCTTGACTGGTCGCTCGTAGACGGGCGAACATTTCGCGCAGGTCGCCAACTCCGCGGATGGTCACGATCACCGCGATGATGAAGAAGGCAGACCCCGCTACAAAGAAGTTGAGGACCCAGAAGTAGTACCAAGCTTTCATAGTCGCATTGGCCTTCGTCATTCTGGCGTGTTCGCAGTTCAGGCACGCCCAAGCTCGAATGATAGCACTTTTTGAAATTCTTACGGTGTTTGTCGATCATGATTTCACGCACGCATAATTCGCCAGAATCCAAGAGACTGAAGCTGAAGAAGGAAGATAGGTGACCATTGAATTTTGCTTTAATTGACTGGCTGATCGTTGTCTTCTATCTCGCCATCACCATTACCGCGGGACTGTATGGCAAGAAATACGTCTCCGGGCTGGCGCAGTTTCTTGTGGCGGGCCGCGAGCTTGGAGTGTTCATTGGCATTGCGACGCTGGCAGCCACAGAAATCGGCACCATCACCTTTATGTACTACGCCGAGCTGGGCTATAAGACCGGTTTCTCTTCGTTCGTCAACGGTCTCATTGCCGGCGGAGTGATGATCTTCATCGGCCGCACCGGATTCATCGTTCGAAAGATGCGGGCGATGGGTCTGATGACCGTGCCCGAATTTTTCGAAGTGAAATACAGCCGTGGTCTCCGAATCCTGGCGGGCGTGCTGGTGGCCACGGGCGGAATTCTGAATATGGGCGTATTCCTGAAGGTTGAGGGGCTCTTCCTCACCGTCATCACCGGCATTCCGCTCGACTACCTCAAAATCACCATGACCGCCATCCTGCTGCTGGAGCTTATCTACACCGTTCTCGGCGGAATGGTTTCCATTGTCATTACGGATTTCATACAGTTTGTCGCGCTCAGCGTGGGCGTGGTTGTGGTCACCGGCTATTCGATTTATTTCGCCGGCTGGGGAAACATGTACAGCGCCGTGGCCGACACCATGGGCCCGGCGGGTTTCAGTCCCATCGTCAATTCCAATTACGGGTGGGCCTACATTATTTTTCAAATCTTGTTCTGGCTGTCAATTCACACCTGCTGGCAGACCACCGCCATGCGGACATTCTCAACCCAGGGTCCGGAAATCAGCCGAAAGGTGTTTTCCTGGGCGGGATTTATTTATCTCGGCCGTGGCATGATGCCCATGATGTGGGGCATCGCTGCCCTGGCCCTGCTTGGCCCCAAACAGGATTCACTGAAGGCCATGCCCACCATGCTGGCCAGGATTCTTCCTCACGGCATGTTGGGCCTGGTGGTGGCGGGTATGCTGGCCGCGACGATGTCCGTAAATAGTTCTTACCTTCTTGGTTGGAGCTCCATCATCGCGCAGGACATCATCGTTCCCCTGCGCCGCCGCCCACTCAGCCAAAAGGGACAGGTGCTCCTCAACCGGGTGGCGAATCTTTTTGTCAGCTTCTTTGTGCTTTTCTGGGGGCTTTGGTACACCCTGCCCGGGCTAACGTATTTCTATCTCAATATCACAGGCACAATTTTTCTGGGCGGCACGCTCTCCGCTGTGATCGCCGGGCTTTACTGGGACCGCGCCAGCACGCTCGGCGGGTACCTCGCCATGATTGGTGGAGCGGCAGGCTCGGTGGCCTTTTTCTTTCTCAAGGTCCCGGTCAGCTACGCCGGCATGGGGTCATTTGCCTTGTCCGCCTTGGGGATGATCGCCGGGTCTTTGATACGAGGGCGAAAAACTCCGTTGAGCGCTTCTCAAACGCAAGCCGGATAAAACAACGGCGCGGACAAACCCGGCCACTTGCGGAACACATTGCTTCCGTTTTCATCTTATGGCGATTTCGAGGGGACCCTATGTCTTCATACAAAAATTGGCGTGAAACTCTCCGGCAATCCGACTTGTCGCACAGGCCTGACACAATCGGCAGGCGTGATCTATTTAAGTTGTCCGGCGCTGCCCTGATGGCTGGGGCTGGTTTCCCGACTAGGGTGTGGACACCTAAGGGCCTAACCGAGGCGCCGCTTGCGGGGTCCGGTGATGATACGGCGGCCGAAGGCTCTTTCGCGCCGCCGCCCTTGATATTTCCCGAGCCGCGTGAGATGGAGAAAACCGGTCAAATCTTCGGCTTGGAAGGAGCCGTCATTTTCCTTCCCGATGGCGCGTCATCAAGTGATTCGTTTCTGGCAAGATTTCTCACAGAAGAACTTAGTGATCGATACGATGTTCAGCTTGAGACGCAGCGAGGCAACGGACTCACTCGAGTCGCCGGGCCCGTCATCCTGATGGGGTCCGTACGAGACCCACATATCCGAAATTACTGCTCTCAGAAACATATTGATCTGACCCCGGAGAAACTAGGTCCGGAGGGATATATTCTCCACGTCGATGAGCAGGGCGTAGTGATTGCAGGAAGCGATGAAGCGGGCGCCTTTTACGGACTGCAATCCCTGCGCCAACTCATCACCAAGAACGATCAGGGCATTCGGGTCCCGGGCGCTCGAATTCGCGATTGGCCGGACAAACATTTTCGCGGTGTGAAAGTTTACGTGCCCGGCCCCGGCAACATACAATTCTTCAAACGCTATTTACGCAACTTCGTCGCACTCTACAAATTCAACAAGCTCATGATGGAAATGAATGCCTGCATGCGCCTCGATCGGCACCCCGAATTAAACAGCGGATGGATTGAGTTCGCCCGCGACACCAATTACAGCCGTCTAAACTATCCTCCCGGTCCACTACATGGCAGGGAACAAAATTCCTCGCACCAGGATTGCGGTGATGGAACCTTCATTGAAAAAGAGGATGTCCGCGAGTTAGTGCGCTGGGCCGAGCAGTTCCATATCGAGGTCATTCCCGAAATTCCTTCGCTCACCCACAGTTTCTATTTGCTCACCAAGCACAAAGATTTGTCCGAAGTTCCGGGTGACAAATGGCCGGACACTTATTGCCCTTCGAATCCCAAGAGTTATGAATTGTTATTCGATGTGATGGACGAATACATCGAGGTGATGAAACCCCGGATGATTCACGCCGGCCATGACGAATGGTTCGCGCTCTTCGGCCTCTGCCCGCGCTGCAAAGGCAAAGATCCGGGAGAGTTGTACGGCGGTGACCTCAGAAAGATTCATGATTATCTGGCCAAGCAGGACATCAAGATGGCGATTTGGGGAGACTATCTTTTGCAAAATGTCCGCGGCAGCGGATTGCGTAAGCGCAAGGCCGAGGACGGCTGGATTTACTATTCCCCGGGCGCCATGACTCCGCAACAGGTCAAGGACCTCGTGCCCAAAGACATTTTGATTTTCAACTGGTTCTGGTCACAGGAAGAAAAGGGTGAAGCGAACGAAGCACAGTTGGACGATCTCGGCTTCCGCCAGATTTACGGCAACATGGAACCCGACTTCCCGAATTATCCGGAGCGCAGCAAACGAGCCACACTTCTCGGGGGAGCGCCGTCCTCATGGGCGGCGACGACGGAGTTTAACCTCGGCAAAGACCTTCTCTACAGCACCATGGGATGCAGCAGCTTGCTGTGGTCAAAGCAGGCGCTCGACGCCCCACAACTTTCCCTCATCGTACAGTCGTATATGCCTCGCACCCGCAGAGGACTGAGTGGCTTGACGCCTCCCAGCGAGGGCGGCGATCCGGTGGTACCGCTCGATATCTCTTCTTCATTTAACATGCCGCCTGAAGTGCCCGCGTTGGGCGTGGACCTTCGCGAAATGAATACCGGAAAGGTGGGTTCAGGCAAAAAGATTTTTGAACTGGCGGCGAATGGCGGCGCGAGCGCCAAGTGCGTCGTAATTGTGGGCAGCGAAGGGAAGGAAACAAACCCGTTGCCACGCCATGCTTCAATTCCAATTGGGGAAGACGCCACGAGTTTGCTCTTCCTCCACGCCTGCGCGATACCGGCAACCAATAAAGAGGCCTACCGCCTGATTTGGGACTTCGATGACTCCGCCGATCTCTTGGGTTCGTATGAGGTAGTGTATGAGGACGGGTTGTCTGAAACCATTCCCATCCGTTATGGCGTGAATATTCTTGAGTGGAACTGGTACCGCCACCCGCCCGCAAAGACCTATTGCTATGGCGCCGATAACGTGATTTGCGGACGGTCGCCGCAAAATCCAATCAGCTTTTTCGCCTTCGAATGGACGAGTCCGCGCCTGGGCAAAGTCATTCGGGAAGTTCGATTGAACGGGTCCACTCGATTCCGTGGCGCCGTTCCCGGCTTTGAAAACTATTATGGGGATGTGATACCCGCGAACGCTGTAATCTTGAAGGCAGTCAGCCTGGTCAAGCGCCGAAGCTAACCTTTCTGAATTCTACGAAATGCCCATCGACTCCGGCCCTAGAGGATAGGCAATGAAACTAAACGATCTGCTATTTGGAAAGCCGCTCCGTTCCTCGGACGAAGCAGGTGAGAAACTGGGGCCGATCGGCGGCCTTTCTGTCTTTGGCTTGGATGCCCTCAGCTCCGCTGCCTACGGTCCCGAGGCGGGGCTCACTCTGCTCATCCCTTTGGCCGCCGCAGGAATTGGGTACATTGTTCCGATCACCACCAGCATCATCATCCTTTTGGCGATTGTCTATTTCTCCTATCGGCAAACCATTGAAGCGTACCCCTCGGGCGGCGGTTCCTACACGGTGGCTCGTCAGAATCTGGGGGAATTCGCCGGATTGCTGGCGGCCGCTGCCCTCATGATTGATTACGTTTTGACTGCTGCCGTAGGAATTTCGGCAGGCGTAGGCGCGCTGGTCTCCGCTGTGCCATCGCTCCAGCCACACACGTTGCTGATCTGTCTTGTTATCCTGTTGCTCGTCACGATGGTTAACTTAAGAGGCGTGCGTGAGACTGGAGCTGTCTTTATTATTCCAACTTACCTGTTCATCGGAAGTTTGCTCATCACGTTGGCGCTTGGATTGGTCAAGGCGCTCGCCTCCGGCGGTCATCCCTTGCCGGTGGTCGCTCCGCCGCCTTTGCCCCTGCCCACGGCCGCGGTAAGCGCCTGGCTTTTACTCAAAGCTTTTTCCAGCGGCTGCACCGCCATGACGGGTGTGGAAGCGGTCAGCAATGGCGTGAAAGCTCTTCGCGAGCCGGTGGTGAAATCCGCCCAGCGAGCGCTGACGATGATCATTGCGATCCTCATCGTGCTGCTGGGAGGAATCGCCTACCTGGTTCGCGCCTACCATATTGGAGCCACTGATCCGGGAGTGGCAGGATACCAAAGCGTGCTTTCCCAGCTCGTCGCCGCTGTTGCCGGGCAGGGCGTCTTCTATTACGTCACCATGGGCTCCATCCTGCTGGTTCTGGCGCTCTCGGCCAACACAGCCTTTGCCGACTTTCCCAGACTTTGCCGCGCCGTTGCTGAGGACGAGTATCTTCCCCAGGGTTTCGCCTCGCTCGGAAGGCGTTTGGTGTACTCGCAAGGAATCTGGGTCCTCGCGGTGTTGACCGGCTTGCTGCTGATCCTGTTTGGCGGGGTCACGGACCGGTTGATCCCACTATATGCGGTGGGTGCTTTCCTGGCGTTCACGTTGTCTCAGGCCGGCATGGTTGCGCACTGGAGGCGAAGCGGCGGTAAGGGATCCGGACGCAGCATGTTCGTCAATGGACTGGGCGCGGTGGCAACTGCCACCACTGTCATCGTGGTCGCCGTCGCAAAATTCGCCGACGGCGCCTGGGTAACGGTCCTGCTTATTCCCGCCATTATGATTGCGATGAAAGTCATCCGAAGGCACTATCGCCTGGTTGACGCCGAGATCGATTACGCCGCGCCTCTGGATTTGACCGGCTTGCGCTCTCCACTGGTGGTGGTGCCCATGCTCTCCTGGAACAGGGTCTCCCAGAAAGCGGTTCGGTTTGCCCTCACCATTTCCTCTGACGTACAGGTTCTACACATTGCTTGCGAAAAGGACCACGGTAATGTTCGCGAAACATGGCACCGCTGCATTGCGGCTCCGGCAATAAAAGGGGGCGGGGCAGTGCCGCATTTGGTGGTGCTGCCGTCGCCCTACCGCTTTGTGATCACCCCGATCCTCGACTATATTTTGGACCTTGAGCGACGCCACCCTGACCGGCAAATCGCCGTACTGATTCCCGAGTTGGTGGAGCGGCACTGGTATCACTACTTCCTGCACAACCAGCGCGCAGAATGGTTAAGGGCGCTCCTGCTGGCTAAAGGGAGTCAGCAGCTCATCCTTGTCAATGTGCCATGGCATATCATGGCCTGAGGCAGAGGGCTGAGCGATTCTCGATGGGTAACCCCTCGATTGAGTCCGCGCCCCGCGCGCGCATTCGGCGGCAAAGATTCCCCCGGCTGGTGTAAACTCATTTTTCAGCAATGACAGAGAGCGCAAGTTTCCGGGAGGGTAGGTTCGATGGCCGAGCACCCGGCAGATAACCTGCAAGAGATGCTTTCCCTGGGACGATGGGACGCGGCGGTCGAGCTATTAAAAAAACTCGATCCGCCATTGGCCGCAGATTTGTTCATGAAGGTTCCGTTTGAACAACAGCAAACCCTATTCCACATCCTGCCGGTTGAAAACGCTGCGGCGCTGATCAGCCACTTTCCTTATTACCATTCCTACGTTTTGCTGCACACGCGGTCGATTGAAGCTCTGCGCGCCATCGTAGGGAATTTGGATCCTGCCGTTCGTCTTCAATTCTTCGATGAACTGCCTGAAGAAGCGTGGCAGCGCTTGATGGCGGAGCTTTCCGGCGAGCCGGTCCCGGCGAAAACGGGCGAGCCCCAAGCCTCAGTAACCGTCGAAGCGGGCAGCGCGATTTCGGCGCCTCTCCAGGCGAGGGAGCCGATCGCCGAGGCTTTGCAGGTCGAGAAAACATTTCCCAAATCGGGAGGCGGAGAGTTTCAGGTCATCGCACCCACCACCTTGTCCATCGAACCGGACACATTCACGGCGCTACTGGGGCCCTCCGGTTCGGGCAAGTCCACCCTGTTGCGAATTCTTACCGGACTCGTCAAACCTTCGCGCGGGGCCGTCTACTGGCATGGAGCGCCCATCGGCGTCTGTGCTCCGAATTTGGCCATCGTATTTCAGAGCTTTGCCCTTTTTCCATGGCTCACCATTCTCGACAATGTTGAAGCGCCGCTCCTGGCCCGCGGGGTGCCCCATTTCGAAAGGCACCATCGCGCCCTTCGGGCCTTGCGCACGGTTGGACTGCACGGATTTGAAGCAGCGTACCCGAAAGAATTGTCGGGGGGCATGAAACAGCGGGTGGGCATCGCGCGGGCGCTGGCGGTGGAGCCGGAAATTCTGTTCATGGACGAACCTTTCTCCGCCTTGGACATTCTGACGGCGGAAAATCTTCGCGGTGAACTGATGGAGCTTTGGCTGAGCAAAAAGATTCCGACCCGAAGTATTTTCCTCGTAACCCATAACATCGAGGAAGCCGCGATGCTCGCCGACCGGATCATCGTTCTGGGGCGCAATCCCGCTTGCATTCGCGCCGATTTCCGCATTCCGCTCCGCCAGCCGCGTGACCGGCGCTCCGCCGAATTTCTCGTCTACGTCGACTACATTTATAAACTGATGACGCAGCCGCAACTTCAACCGTCGTCCCCGCCCTGCACGCCGGCTCGTCCCGTCAAGGCGCCTTACCCGATGCTGCCCCATGCACGGCCGGGAGGCATCGCGGGTTTGCTCGAACTCCTGATCGATCGGGGAGGCAGAGAAGATCTGTACCATGTCACCGGCCAGCTGCTGATGGAGGTGGATGATCTGCTCCCCATCGTCGAGGCCGCGACATTGTTGGGCTTCGCTCAAACCGAGAAGGGTGACATTGAAATCACAGAGAAAGGCAGGGCCTTTGCCAACGCGGATATTTCGACGCGCAAGGAACTTTTCCGCGAGGCTGCCCTGGCCCATTCCACCCTCCTCCAGCAAATCAATAATGGACTGGCCGGCAAGACCGACAATGCCATGCCCCTGGAGTTCTTCCGCGACGTCCTCGAGGAACACTTTTCCGAAGCCGAGGCGCAACTCCAGATTGAGACGGCTTTGAACTGGGGCCGATACGCGGAAATCTTCACCTACGACTCCGCCAACGATAGACTTCAGTTGCACAAGCACAGTCACAACTCGGATCTCCACGAAGGTGTCCTGGATCACGGATGAGTTCGTCCCGCGAGAAAACCGGCGTTCCTCCCTGGGGAGTGTTTCCTTCCGGCGCGTCCTCCCTGGTCAGAGACCTGCCCATCATCATCGCCGCGCTGGCGCTGTTTTATGGGCTGCTCACCTTTACGCGCTACGGCATCGGCCCCGTCAATACCCAGGCTGAAATTCAACTTGCTCCGGGCGCCTTACCGAAGTATGCCTTCTTCTCGGTGCTGCGCATCGCCATCGCCTATTTCCTCAGCCTGGGCTTCACGCTGGTTTACGGGTATGTCGCCGCTTACAACACCAGGGCGGAGCGTTTTTTGGTTCCGCTTCTGGATATTTTGCAATCCATCCCCGTCCTCAGCTTTCTCCCGGGCGTCATGGTCGCCATGATCGGGCTGTTCCCCCATAGCCAGGTGGGAGTCGAGCTTGGATGCATCATCCTCATCCTCACAGGCCAGGTTTGGAACATGACCTTCAGCTTTTATTCATCGCTGAAGAGTCTTCCCCGGGAAATGATCGAGGCAGCCGAAATCTACCGCCTAAGCTGGTGGCAGCGGTTGGTGCAAATGGAGTTGCCCTACGCCATCATCGGGCTGATTTGGAATTCCATCATGTCGGTGGCGGGCGCGTGGTTCTTTCTGATGGCTTGTGAGATGTTCGTGCTGGGCAATCGCGACCTTCGCCTGCCCGGTCTCGGATCCTACCTTCAGACGGCGGCCAATGCCGGAGATACGCGCGCCATCGCGTGGGGAGTGGGCGCCATGGTGGCCATCATTGTCTCCATCGATCAACTGGTATGGCGGCCCATCATCGCCTGGGCGGAGAAATTCAAATTCGAACAGGTCGAGGCCGCCGAGCCTCCGCGCTCCCCTATCCTCGATCTCCTGCGCCGCTCGACCCTTCTGCCTCTGGTCGCGAATGTGTCTATCCGGCCGATGCGCGAAGCCTTGAGCCTCCACTTTGCCAGGGCCCACATGTGGTCGCCGGTTCTGCAAGAACAGAGTCCGCTCAGGAAATGGCTGTGGCGCGCGTTAATGGTTGTCGCCCTTGCCGGGCTGGGGATCGAAACATTCAAGATGGGCGCGATGCTGGCGACGCTCACCGCACCAGAAATTTGGGGAATCCTTGCGGGCGCTGGCGCCACTTTTCTGCGAGTGGAAGTAACCCTGTGCCTGGCGGCGCTGTGGACAGTGCCTGTCGGAGTCTTTGTTGGCTTGCGGCCCAAACTATCCGCCCTGATCCAACCGGTAGCGCAAATTGCCGCCTCAGTTCCTGCCACGGCCTTGTTCCCGGTAGTCCTATTGCTGCTGGTTCGAGTTGGCGGCGGAATGGGGATCGGGGCCATGGTCCTGTTGCTGCTCGGCACGCAATGGTACATCCTGTTTAATGTGATCGCGGGCGCCACCGCCATCCCGACGGATTTGAAAGAGGCCTGCGGCGTGTTCCACGTAGGCGGGTTGGATCTCTGGCAGAAGTTGTACCTGCCCGGAATATTCCCTTACTTAATCACGGGGTTCATCACCGCATCGGGCGGGGCCTGGAACGCCAGCATCGTCGCCGAGTATTTTCGTTTTCAGGGGAAGACGTTGACCACCGTCGGGCTGGGAGCCGTCATCAGCCAGGCGACGGACAAGGGGAATTTTGCCGTGCTGCTGGCGGCAACCATTTGCATGGCGGGCATGGTGGTGACCATCAATCGGCTGGTGTGGCGCCGCCTGTACGGGCTCGCCTCCACCAAATACAAGCTGGAGGCCTGAGTTGTCCCGCGAAGCCGGCGAGGGGTGGGTGCTAGTTTGCCCGTTCCCGTTCGGCGACAATGTTCACTTGGATGTCGCGGGCCAGGCGCACAACCTGCTGGACGATGTCCCGGCTCAGGAAAGGCAAGGAAAGGCGTCTCGGCGGACGCACCAAAAAGATTTGAGTTATTTGGCGCGACCGGGCGAATTCAACCAGTGCCTGCGCGGCGTTTTCTCCTGCAATGATTTGAGTCTCAATGTGAAGATTGCGGGCGAAGTTCAGGTGCTTATCGAGCGCGGCGCGCTGGGCGGCCGGCATTTGCACAAGTTCTTTTTCGTTTTGGACGGAGACCGCGAAACAATCGGCCTTCAGATAATCAGCCACGCGCCGGCCGCGCCGGATCAGCATGGCCGTCGCGGGGTGGGGAGTGACGTAAATCAGGATCCGATCGGGAGGTTGGCCATCCCGGCCGGAAGCAACGCCGCCCTCCGAACCGGCCTGGGCCCGCGACCTCAAATTTTCCTCCGGTTCGCTGTGGCGAATGTCAATTTCGTGAGCGGTCTGACGCAAAGTTAACTCGCGCAGAACGACGAGCGTGGACTCTTTGAAAAAGTTTTGCATCGCCTGTTCGGCTTTTTCCGTTTTGTAAACCACGCCCCGCCGCAACCGGTTAAGCAAAGCCTCGGGTGGCAAATCAACCATCACCACTTCGTTGGCCTGTCTCACCACCCAATCGGGGATTGTCTCCCTCACCCGCACGCCGGTGATCCCCCGGATGTGGTCGTTGAGACTTTCGATATGCTGCACGTTCATCGTGGTGATCACGTTGATGCCCGCATTCAGCATCTCCTGCACGTCCTCCCATCGCTTCACCCGTTCCGCGCCCGGCACATTGGTGTGGGGAAATTCGTCGATGGCACAAGTCTGCGGATGGCGGCGCAAAATGGCCGCGGAATCCATTTCTTCGAAGTCGGTTCCGCGATAAGTGATTTTGCGGCGGGGGATAAGTTCCAGTTTGTCCATCAGAGCGATGGTGGCTTGCCGGCCGTGGGGCTCAAAGTAACCGACCACCGCGTCAACACCCTGGCGTTTCAGCTCGTGGACCTCGGTGAGCATCTGGTAGGTCTTGCCGACTCCCGCGGCGTAGCCAAGGTAAATCTTCAGACGGCCACGAGGGGGC
This sequence comes from Terriglobia bacterium, assembly GCA_035308965.1. Taxonomy (GTDB): domain Bacteria; phylum Acidobacteriota; class Terriglobia; order UBA7540; family UBA7540; genus DASYXZ01. The sequence continues at coordinate 582,638 of DATGFN010000062.1, forward strand.
GAGATGGGCTCGGTCATGGACAATCCTCAATTGGGGAAGACACGGACATCGATCCCTTCGGCCTCGCGGATCACCTGGTCCACCGTATCGCCGAAGAGGCGGCTCCACCAGCTCTCCCGCTTGGTGTGTCCCACAAACAATTGGGTAATGCCATGGGCGCGGGCAAAGGTCATGATGGCGTGGACTGGGTCTTCTGCCGTAAGGGATTCAATGCGGGCGTTCAATTGTCCCGCCACGGCCAGATTACCCTCCAGCTCTTTCTCCTCTTGGGGCGAAAGGCTGCCATGGCTCACGTAGACGACGAAGAGCTCACCATGAAACCGGTCGGCGTTACGGCGCCCGCTTTCAATCATTTTTTGCGCGTTTAACCCGGGCTTGATGCACACCAGGATGCGCTCCTGTGCGCCCCACTTCGCCTCGATGCCGTTGCGCTGGAGGTACCGCTCGAGCTGGCGATCGACGACGTCGGCGGCAAGAAGCAGGGCGATCTCCCGAAGTTCGGATAGTTTTTGCGGCCCCAAATTGGAGGCCGCATCCGCACCTACGCCGTCCGCTTGTTCCAGGCAGAATTCGGCCGGCGCGTCCACCACTTCAATTTCATCGGCGAGATTTACAAAGCTGAGCGGAATCGTCTCTGTCACGCGCTTGGAAGTGATCTTCTCCACTCGTTCCCTGTATTCGTCGATGTACTGAAGGTTGACCGAAGCGACCACCGAAATACCCGCAGCCAGAAGTTGGTTAACGTCCTGCCAACGCTTGGCGTTCAGACTGCCTTCCGGGTTGTCGTAGGCGATGCCGTCAACCAGACATACTTGGGGATGCCGGCGCAGAATCGCCTGTACGTCCATCACCGGCCCGCCCTCAATTTGATTCAGAGGAATGACCACCAATTGTTTGAGCAGGTCTTCAACTTCCGGGCAGTTCACCGGCTGGATGGCTCCCACCACAACGTCCTCGCCCCGCTGGCGGCGGCGGCGTCCCTCGTCAAACATTCGAAACGATTTGCCCACCCCTGAGATATAACCGAGAAAGAGTTTCAGCCGCCCATGCTTCTGGTATTCCTCTTCCGCCTGTAACTCCCGCAATAAAGCCTCGGGATCCGGGCGGCTCTCCGAAATGTTCGCCATGAATGTCGTCCTCCTTCTCAATCATTATCGCGGACGAGGGCGAAAACAAAAAGAGCAATGGTTTGCGATAATTTCGCCGGAGTTTCCCGGAAACAACTCCGCAAAAAGGATTGGGGGTCGGTTTGATTCATTTGTAGCGGCGGTCACTGACCGCCGTCTTTATGATTCAATAGGTTCCGGCGGTCAGAGACCGCCGTAACATAATGATGTGTGGAAATCCAGGCGGGCTTAAGGCAGTAACGACAATGCTCACGATGAAATGGAAGAAAGATAAGAACGGCCGAGAGGTGGCCACACTTATTTTAGCCCTTTGCCTTCTCTTCCCATGAGGTATTGCCCGGGCGGGCTCTTCAACAGATGGTCAGGAGATGTAGCTGACGCCGTACTTGTTCGCGCCTTCTTTATCGGCGCCCAGGCGCACGTTGGCAATTTTGGCGCGCGTGAAAATATTGGCCTGGCCCGGCAAGTAGGGCACGGCAGCTTCAATCGCGGCGCCCTTGGTGTACAGCTTCGAACTCACAAAGCAGAGGCCGCCGCGCGAAACGTCCAAACATTCCACCACATCCTCGCCTGATTCGGGATGGCGAATGCACGCCCGCAGCTTCATGCGCACGCGAATGTAGTTGCGGTCATTATGGGTACGGGGAATCAGGGCGGCGTTTCCCCGCTCCGCGCCTGCCGCCTGGCCGGTTGTATCACCCTTGGTCGATTCTTCCTGCGGCGTGGTTTTCCACACCGTGGACTTGCCACACGCCGGGCAGGTTCTGGTGATGCACTGATTGGCCGCGAAGACTTCCAGCTCCATCTCGTCGACATAGACCAATTCGCGCTTCTGGCAATCGCCGCACTGGAGAAGGAGCCGGCCCACGGCAAGCGGGGGCGGGCCGGTGGAGGGAAACTTGATGTTCCACGGATTGATGGCGGGATCCACAAATTGCACCCCGTAGAGATCCCCCTCGGGATGTTTCTCGATTTTGCCCACCACGCGGGCCTCGGCCTCGGTATCGGTTCCGTAGCAGCGGATATTAACTTTGGTGTCAGAAGCAAGTTCACGGTCGATGAGGATGGCCGCGCCATGCAGTGTTACCAGCGCGGTTCGGGCCTCCACACTGAACGCCTCGCCGGCTGCATCCTTGCCGATTACCCGAATAGCGTTGAAAAGGGAAACGCGGTCGCTGCTTCGCCTTTCGACAGTTTCCATTGTCACCCCTCTAGGGTCTTCCGGGATTTTTCCATCCTCCCGGTAAGCCCTTCGAATTTGCTACTCAGGCCCGAGATTTATCCCGTTTCGGCAAGACGCAAACGGTCCCCATCGCAGAATGAAATTCCCAAAGTGTATTTTCTCTTTAACCACCAACTGCCCCAGAGCATACACCAGGCGCGGCGTTCCAGCAATCGTGGCACGCCGTGCGCGGTGTCGTTTGGTATTGGATTCGTTTCATCGCCCGCCGCGGCGGGTCATTCCCGCGAAGGCGGGAATCCAGTTCTTCGGCGGCGAATCTCTAATTATCTAATGGAATGGATTCCCGCCTTCGCGGGAATGACAGCACATCAGAGCGCCGCTACAACAAACTGTGCCATTACCGCGCCGTGTCTCAACGGGAAACCTTTCCCGTAGTCATCCACGTTTCGAGCGGCTCGACCTTGGGCGCCTGGGTCTGCGGCTCGGCGATGAATACGGTTAGGCGGAGGTTGCCCCCGCCATGCCGGCGAATGATTAAATTGTGCACGTCGGGCTGCTGAGCCTCGGGCGGTGGCGGGTCGGAGGGAACCACCTCAAACTTGGCCCCGCGCGGCGAAAGAATGCGCGCTTCCAGCCGCTGGTTATTCAATTCCAATTCTGCCCGGTCGCCGTGCAGCTCGATGTTCGCCCGGGTGTGGAAGTTCCACTGGATGTCGACTGGCCTTGACGGCGCCACTTCGTCCTGAATCAACACCGAGTTTCGATTGAGCATGGCAATGCCGCGAAGGGCCCAGTCCGTTTTGGGCGCATAGCCTTGCGTCAAGTCCGCCACCGCGAAAGCGCGGTCCGGCGAGGAGTGGTACGCCACCATGGGCGCCATGGCCGCGGCGACCTGGTTTTCTCCATTGATCGTCAGGGTGTTGTGCCCGCGAGTTTGCAGACGGTAATAGGTGAAGCGCAGCTTGCCGAAGTATTCGGGCAAATTGTAGTCATCCGGGCCCAGATCGAGCGCCCAGCGTTCGCCAAGCGCGTCCAGGACGAAAGTCCCCAGATCGAGATGGCTGTGGTTGGCCTTATTGTCGCCCCCCTTGAAGGCAACGTAGAACGCCTTCGGGTCCTGCCAGGCGCTGCGAAATATGGCCACGTTCACATTGCTATAGAAGGCATCGCGCGGCAATTGGCGCAGCAGCGTGTCCGTGCCAAAATCGCCGCTCTTGCCCGCCAGTTCGCCCCCAAGTTGGCCCGACCATAGCAGGTGAAAGATGCTGGGATGGGTTCCGGCGCGCAGGCGCTCGTCCTGGGCGTAAACCGGGCGGTGGAATTCGCGGGCCAGCCAAAACATTTCCGGAGCGGTTCCCGCTTGCGGCTCCGCATCGGCGTAATTGAAATCCAGTCCCAGCGGGCCAGTGGTCTGGATACGGAACAATCCCGCCTCGGCAAAACCCAGTGATTGCTTCAATCCAAGATCCGTGCCCAGGGCCGTTTCCATGGCGGAGAGAAAGTAGACCGTATAATCGGTGGCGTAATTCCAATAGCCCGGCCCCTCCGCCCAGCCGCCGTCGGGGGCGTAGGACTCCATGGCAATGGGAATGGAGGCGCGCGTTTTGTCGATCAACTCGCGCGCCAGGTCCGGCTCTTCGTCAGCCGCGGCCAGCGCGCCCGCCGTCAAACCTCCATTGCATACCTGATTCCAGTTGAACTCGGTCTTGGTCCACCAGGCCTTTTGCGCGTAAGCTTCCAGGCCCGCCTTGATTCCATTTTCAACGATGGCGCGGCGAATGGTGGCGCGATCCTCGGGCGAGAGGTAATCGTAAAGCCAGTCATAACCGATGGCGGCGGCGTTGGTCATTTCCGCGACGTCCAGAAAGTGCGGTGGGTGCCAATCCTTGAATGCGGCGATGGTCAACAACTCCTGCCGCGCGCGCTCCGCCTTGCGCCGGTCGCCATCCAGCCGGTAGAGTCCCGCCAGCGTCGAAATGCGCCGCAGCGACACCCGGCTTTGGTCCAATAGCCGCGGGCCCACCAGCTTGTATTCAGCCGGAGGCTCGGCAAGCATTTTCTCCGCCTCGGCTTCCAGTTGGTCGTACCATTGTTTGACGGTTGGGTCCTGCGCCATCGCTTGCTTTACGCCCGCCAAGTCCGAATCAAGAACGTACAACCGGGGATGCCCCGCGCGAAGCGTGGCGAGAACATTTCGTTGCGGAGCGTTCGGGTCCGCGCGCTGCCCCAGTCCGGGCGCGGCGCGCACCAGCAAGCCCAGAAGTCCAACGCCTATTGCCGCCAACAGGAATTTTCTTGCAGGATGCATCGGCTCGTCCCCCAATCAACGCGCCGATTATAAGCGCGGTTGTTTCGCAAGGGGTATAATTTTCAGCCCATGTCCTGCGGCATCTGGTCCTGGCATGTGAGTTAGGAGTTACAATTGGGTTTTGGCGAATATTGACTCTCCTAGTGTCATTCCGAGCGAAGAGAGGAATCTCGCTCTGAACATTGAGAGAAACTCCTTGGCGTCATTTCGGCCGAAACATTATGCGCAAGGAACGGAGAATCCACCAAAGCCATGAAAAACTGAAGAAAGAGGCTATTCCGAAATTTAAATCCGAAGCGCGCGAAAGAGCGTTTTGGTCCAGCCACGATTCCAATGATTACGTGGATTGGACACACGCGCAGCGCGCCCTGCTGCCGAATCTGAAGCCTTCCGTAAGAACGATTTCCCTGCGCCTGCCCGAACCTCTCCTCGCCCGCCTCAAAATGCTGGCAAAAAAACGCGACGTTCCTTATCAATCCCTGCTCAAAGTCCTGCTCGCCGAGCGGCTGAAAGAAGAAGAGGCGGCGCATGTGCCGGGATGAGAAATGGCAAGGGTTGGGAAGCTGCTAAGCGGAGGATTTAGGAAGGTCAGGCTGTGTCGTGGATCAATCGCCGAGATTCTGAGAAGCGAAAGTCTGGGCCGCCCTTCTACAAAGCTGCCAAGTTCGCGTGCGTGTCACAAAGCGGCCTCAAGAGATGGTACCCAAATTACGTCGTTGGGTGGAGCGCCGATTGCACGGCGCTGCTCCAATCGAAGTCCGGCCACCCAAGCGGCTAGATAGGCGTCGAGGCGGTCGTGAGCCGAGCCAAATGCGACGGCTCTAAGTGCCGATTCGCTTGGCACACTTGGCCAACCTGTCAGTCGTGCTACAGCTGAGAGTTGCGCGAGGACACCGCCACGCTTGCTCTTATGAGTGGCGCCCGCGCCCAGCGCACGCACAATAGCCTGCGGGAAGACCTCCAAGCATTCCCACTCGACCCGAAGGCGCTCGAAAAGTGCGAATCCGACCAACATCCACAGCTGATTCGCGTGTGGGAGGCGTGATTCAGCACCTCCCGCCCGAAGATGAGCCCTCACTTTCTCACGAATTTGACCAAATTCAGAGGCACTCGGCGTCGTGAAGCAATTAACATGAAGCGCATCAAGAGCCTCCTCTGCTTTCCGACGTTTCAATTTGTCACTCTTGGGATCGCTAGGAGCGTCAAGGGCAATGCGGCAAATGCGAATGCCGAAGTGCATCTCAAGACTGCGCAGGTAGGTCGCAGTCTCGTCAGCGAAGCCTTTGACCGCGACGCAGTCCAACGAGGTCGCATTTCCTGCGCCGCGAGGTGGACGCGGAGCCCTCCGATCTGTAACACACAACGGCACAAAGCGATTCGCGTCCCATCTGCAGACTGCGACCGGAAGGGCCTTTCTTTTCCGGAAAGCGACGTCGATGCCCACATAAGCTTCCATAGTCTAATGGTTCCATCTTACATTCAGGCTTAGACGTCGGACCGCACTAGGCGCTTGATAATCTTCGCCCAGTCGTCCTCGTACTTCTCGACATCAGAAACGGATACTGTATCAACCCCTTTCATGAGGTCGAAAGTCTTGCCGTGTTTCTTCAAGTAATTGTCTGTATAAACCTTATTGCATGCTGCCTGCGACTCACAGATCTCCCTGTGCGATAGGATAAAGAAACGTTCTTCGAACAAAGCGTCGTCTCCAGGTCGAATCTGAAACAACACCCAGAAGTCGGGCGCGTGTGGGTCGTCAACTAAGCCGTTTTGACTGATGAAACCCTTCTTGGTAATTCCGGTGACGAAATTCGCCTCTTGGCTCGTCTTGACCTCAATCTTCAGCGCTCGATCTTGGCTGTCGCTAATCACGTAGACGTCGACAGACTTGCGGTTGCCGTATGTTATTGTGGCGAAGGCTCCACGCATGTTGAGTTCGCTGCACACACGATATTCACCGGCGAGACTGAGCAAATAAGGTGGAATCTTGGGCATGCAATTCAACTCCTATGTAAAGGTCAACGCGGGAAAACTGTCATGATGAGCCTAAGATGATCGAGATGGGTCGTCAAGACTCAGTTTATCTATTAGGTTAATTTCCGAACAAGGAATGCCGGACTCATTTGCACTCTTCGGCGAAACTTGCATAGGGCAGCGAGGTGGGGTAATGAGGAAGAGTGTAGAAGCTACCTTACCGAGACGTGCGGCCTGACGACCCTGAATACGAGCTTGCTTTGAGGGCTTTCTGGAACGCCGTGCGCGAGTTTGAGCGCGGGCTTTAGCGTGAGCCTGGTCAATGATTTCCAGCCTCGCCATGGCTTCATCTTCCGGCAGCGAGGTTAGGTGGGCTTTAATAAGTTCGTATATTTTTTCGACCGACGATTCCGCCGAATTCTTTTCTAGAGTCATTTCCCCTCGAGCTTGGGCTGATGCACGATTATAGTTCTAATGTGCGCGAGCTTTGGATGCCGTATGCTAATTTGACGCTATTTTTCCAAATTGTCAAAGCGACAATCGCGATAGCGTGTCGGCATGTCATACATCAGTGACTTTGTCTTACAATTGATAATATGAAAGCCGACCTAAACGCCAGATTGGACCGTCAATCTCAAATAGCATTAAAACGGCTGGTCGTGCACCTCGGCTGGAGTCCCTCTCGAGTGGTGCGCGAGGGGTTGCGGCTGCTTACTGCGCGCTACGGTCGTCCCTCGGGGAAACGCGTGATCGGAGTCGGGCGTTTTGCCTCAGGCATTTCCGACCTTGGCTCCAACAAGAAATACCTGAGAGGATTCGGACGGTGATGTCGATGCATGCTTGATTTACTTTGCCAACGAATTAATCACCGGAGACATACTGACCTTGGACCGGGATTTCGAGACGTATCGTTGGCGCAGGAATCGCACCTTCCGCCTGCTGGTGGCGCTTGACTGACTGAGTCGGCCAGGCTCGGATGTTCGCTGAACCGGGAGTAGTGATCTCATTTGCTAGTCGCGGGGCCCTCCCCGTGCAGTCATTCCCGCGAAGGCGGGAATCCATGGACTAAGCAATTGGAGATGCAATGGTGACAGACTGGATTTCCGCCTTCGCGGGAATGACCGGTGCATCGAAAGGAATCTTGTTCCAAATTACCGCATATCGAAATCCGATACTGGTTTTCCCGCCCGTTCAACTGGTGATAAACTGAAACCAGGAACGATTGCGCAAGCCGACCTACAGCATGAAATGGATGAGGTGTGAATGTCTTCGACCGTGGCTGTGCCCAAAGAAGCGCTGCTGAATCCTGAGCCGCTGCATGCCAGCGACCATGACGCCGAAAGTCTCGACGTGTGGGGATTTCGCGACAGCGGATTTACCATCAACGAAAACGGCCACGTGGTGATGCGCGGCAAGCGTTACGAATTGAGCGGCGTGGAGCTGCCGCGCCTGCTCCCCTGGATTCGGGAAACGCTGGGTATTGAACTCGATCCCAAGGATGTAAACCCGTCGTCTTATCCCACCTACATTGCGCCCCCGCTCGAAAACGCGCAGTTTCTGGACGATGTCAAACAGTTTTTGAAGGACAACCAGATCACCACCGACGGCCCCATTCGATTGCGCCATGGCCACGGCCAGACGCAGGAGGAGATGTTCGCCATCAAGTATGGCGCCCTGACGCGCATTCCCGACCTGGTGATTTTTCCTGAGAGCGACGAGCAAGTCGCGCAATTGATTTCGACCGCCAAACGCCATCACGTTTCCCTGATTCCTTTCGGCGGCGGCACCAACGTCACCGACGCGCTGCGCTGCGACTCCAACGAAAAGCGCGTGATCGTTTCCGTGGATATGCGGCGCATGAACCGCATTCTGTGGATCGACAAGGCCAACCAAATGGCAAGTATTGAAGCCGGCGCCGTGGGCCGCAACATCATGACCCAGCTTCAGTCCTACGGTTTCACCATGGGCCACGAGCCGGACAGCGTGGAGTTTTCTTCGCTCGGCGGCTGGATTGCCACCAACGCCAGCGGCATGAAGAAAAATAAATACGGCAACATCGAAGACCTGGTGCTGGATGTCACCGTGGCCACCGCAAGCGGGAAACTCGAGCGCGCCACGTGTGTGCCGCGCGAATCCACCGGCTCCGATTTGCGCCGCCTGATTTTCGGCTCGGAAGGCAACCTGGGTATCATCACTTCGGCGGTGGTGAAGATTTTTCCCCTGCCGGAAGTGCAATGCTACGGTTCAGTACTTTTTCCGAACCTGGCCGAAGGCTTTGCCTTCATGCGCGAACTGGGGCGCGAGGCCTATCCACCTTCGAGCGTCCGGCTGGTGGACAATTTGCAGTTCCACTTCGGACTGGCGCTTAAGCCGGCGTCGAGCGGGCTCGGCGCCTTGAAGAGCCGGATGGAAAAATTTGTGGTCACGAAACTCAAAGGTTTTGACCTGAATCAAGTGGTGGTTTGCACGATCGTTTTTGAAGGCTCGCGGCGCCAGGTGGCGGAGCAACAACACGCCGTCTATAGCATCGCCAAGCGGCATCACGGCATGAAGGCGGGCCAGGAAAACGGCCGGCGCGGTTATCAACTGACTTACAGCATCGCCTACATCCGCGATTTCCTGATGCATTACTACATCATCGCCGAGTCATTTGAAACTTCGGCAGCGTGGAGCGACGTCCTGCCCCTCATCGAAAACGTAAAAAAGCGTTTGCTGGCCGAGTACAGCGCGCGCAATCTTCCCGCCAAACCTTTTGTGACCGCGCGCGTGACCCAGGTTTATCAAACCGGGGCGGCGATTTATTTTTATCTGGGCTTCTATTACAAGGGCGTTCCCAATCCTTCCCAGGTTTATTGCGAGCTGGAGAATATCGCCCGCGAGGAAATCCTGCGCTCGCGCGGATCGCTGTCGCACCATCACGGGGTAGGCAAAATTCGCCAGGCATTCTTGCCGGCTATCATGTCGCCCACGGCCTTGGAATGGAAACGCGAACTGAAGCGAAGCGTCGATCCCGAAAATATTTTCGGAGCCGGGAATCAGTAGCTGCCAGTTGTACGGCGGCTTGATCGTTCGGCAAAATGATGAATTATGAATGATGAATTATGAAAGAAGAAAACCGTACGGGAGTTTCCATCTCTTCATTCATCCTTCATAACTCATAATTCAGAATTCATTACATGACCGAAGATAAGAAATGGGTGCTCATTACCGGCGCGTCTTCAGGCATCGGCAAGGCGCTGGCGTTTGAGTTTGCGGCACATGGATTTAACCTTTTTCTGACCGCCCGCAACGATGACGCTTTGCGGCGCGTCGCAATGGAATGCGCCCAAAAATTCGGCGTTGAAACCAAAACCCGCCTCACAGATCTTTCCAATTCGAAAGCCGTTGACGAATTGATTCAGGCGCTCTCCGCATCGCCCATTGAAATCCTGGTCAACAACGCAGGATTCGGCGTGATGGGCGAGTTCGCGCAAACCAGCCTGGAAACGGAACTCAAGATGCTTGAGGTGCAACTGGCCGCCACGTTGAAATTGACCAAGGCCCTCTTGCCGCCCATGATCGTGCGAAAAAGTGGGAGGATTCTCAACGTTGCCAGCGTATATTCGTTCGCGCCCGTACCGTTCCAGTCCGTCTACAGCGCCTGCAAGGCGTTCATGCTGTCGTTTTCCGAATCATTGAGCGAAGAATTGAAGGGGACGGGAGTCAGCGTCACGGTGGTTTGTCCGGGCACCACCCAAACCGAATTCCGCGCCCGGGCGGGCATCGAAGAGAAAAACAAGTCGGCCGGCGTCACAGCCGAATGGGTGGCGCGCATCGCCGTCCGCCAGACGCTGAAAGGCAAACGCCTGGTGGTCCCGGGGTTTCTGAATCGGCTATTTGTGTTCTCAGCCCGGCGCCTGCCAGTGTCTCTCGTTCCCCGCTTGGTGCGATACATCAACGACAAGAGAGGAGTAAACCGATGACGGGGGAACGATGAAAGATGAACGATGCAAGAAGCGCGTCTTAATGCTTAATGATGTTCATCATTCATTATTCATCGTTCATCGTTTCTTCTCCGTCTCTCTGGCAGAAAATAAGTTCTGAACATTTTTCTTGTGCCTCCAGATCAGAAGCAGCGTCATGAGGCCGGCGTAGATTCCGTCCCATTTCCCGATCCAAATAAATATGACGACCGAAAAAATCATCCAGGTGCCGATGGAGGCAATTGCGCCCGCCTCGCGCCACTTGAGTTTGCTTCCCGTCACCCGAATAATCACAAACACCACGAGCGCCACCATGGCGAGATTCGGATAGAGCACCTGCATCACGCCGCCCGAAGTGGCAATTCCTTTCCCGCCATTAAATTTCAAAAATGGCGAGTAACAATGTCCCAGGATGGCGGCGAATCCGAATAGCCAACCGAGCGCCACCGGATCGCCCGCTTTGTAAAACAACCAGACGGCCAGCGCGCCTTTGCCCATGTCGCCGATCAGGGCCAGCACGGCGCGCGGCTTGCTGACCCGCAATACGTTGTTGAACCCGGGATTGCCGGAGCCCACCTTGCGAATGTCAATGCCCGTGCCGAGCATGGAGATGACGGCGAAAGGAATCGACCCCAAGAGAAAACATATGAGGAGGGACAAGGCTAAGGGGCTTGGTGCGGAAAGCGAAAAGAACATTTGGAAGAGCCGGTGACAAACAGAGATGCCAAAGAAATTATTTTAGATCAATCCATAACGGTCCTTGTTGCCCGGAATCCGTTCGACCCTTGGAGGAAAGAAGAGGAATAAAATCCATCCAGCCAAGGCTACGACGCACATGCAAACCAGGGGGCCCACGATCCACTCATAGAACAATGATTCCGTTACATTGTCCGGGGCAGGAAGTTTTTCGGAAATTAATACTATTACCAAGAAAACGGACACCGGCAAAAAAACCAGGATAACTGCCAATCGGAAAATCAGAGAAGGTCGAATCCTTGTCCGGCATTTTGGACAGAGTGCGGATCCAAACAAATCCTTGAAACCGATACTAGCCTTGCACTCTGGACATATCATGGGTTCTGCACTGAGCATCACGGGTTTCTTCGGTGATGCAACCGAATGTTGATCCACTTTTCCCCTCACCCTTTACAAAGCAATATTCAAAGTTTCAGCCGTCCCAAAAACTCAGTTACCGCCTGTAACTAATTTTGTGAGCGCTTCCCGCACTTGCTCCCTGGCTCCCGAGAGTCCGTTCCCATTTGATTTAGCCAGGCGAATGGGCTGGCCCACCAGGATTCTGGCTTCGGGCCGCGGTTCCGCCCGGCGGACGGGCTCGAGAATGTGGCTCGTTCCCAAGACTCCGACGGGCTGCACCGGCGCGCCGGTGTCCGCCGCCGCGTGAAACGAATCCATTCGAAAACGGCTCAAGTGAGAGGGAACGCCCAGCGGCCCGTCGGCCAGAACCAAAACGGAGTGGCCCGCCGCGAGTCCCTGGCGAATGCGATCTTTCAAAGTTCCGCCCGGAGGCATGGCGTTGCCGTTCACGGGACCCGCCACCAGCGGCCTCAACAGGAAGCGTGCTTCCCGCGGAAGCGGCGCAAGTGTGCCCGCGTCGGCAATCAGGAATGGTGAGGGTAAGGTGGCCGCCAGGACGAGCGGGTCCACGCGTCCGGCGCGGTTTGCGATCAGCACCACCGGCCCATTTCCATTCAATCGATCGGCGCCCTGAACTTCAACGCCGTGCCCCGTCCACCAAAGGATTGTCCGCGCCGCCCACTGAATAGTTTTGCCCGCAAATTTTCTCCCCGGGATCACGCGAACCAAAATGCCCACCGACGCCGCAGTGGCCCACATCAAAGCAGAGCTATAAGTCCTGCGCACCCACGCGCCAAAATGCCCGAGGCGCAGCGATGCCCACGAGCCAAAGTTTCCCAAATATAAGCGAACCAGTTGCACCCAGGGCGCGCGTTTGCGCGCGTCCAATTTTCCGTTCTCAAAAAGCAAGCGAGTTTCGTTGCGCCGGATTTTTCCGCTGCTCGTTTTGGGAATGCTGTGCGGCGCGACCAACTCCACGCGGTCGGGAGGGATGCCCAGGGCAGCATCAACGTTCTTGGTGATCTCGGCGCTGATCCGGTCGAGCTCGCGGGGATCGATGGTGCGCGTTTCCGCCACCACCACCAGTCGCTCGGTTCCCGAATCCGCGTCCACGGTGCCAAACGCGGCCACGCAACCGCGGCGCACGCCGGGCACATCCGCGGTGGCCATTTCCACTTCCTGCGGAATAATATTTCTGCCCGACTTGATGATGCAATCCTTGATGCGCCCCGTCACATAGACTTCGCCGCCCGCCCAATACGCGAGGTCGCCCGAATCCATCCAACCATCTTCGGTCATGATGGCCGCCGTCGCTTTCGGATTCCGGTAGTAGCCCGAAGTGCGCGACGGCCCGCGGAAAAATAAACGGCCTTGCTGGCGCTCGCCCACAATCTGGTCCTCGCTATCCACAATGCGGATTTCGTGACCCGGCAAAGGTTTCCCGTTGGCGATAAACCTCATCACGTTCGGGTCGCTCGGATCGGCGCGCTCAATCGGTTTTGCTTTGCCTTCCGCCTCAAAAATGTCGCGGCGAATGGAGTCAATCACCGGCACGCGATTGATGGGCGGAAAAGACAGCGCCACAGAAGATTCGGCCAATCCGTAACAGGGCACGTAACTTTCCGGGTGGAATCCGTAAGGCGCAAAGCGTTTGGTAAAGTGCGCCAGCGTGTCGGGCAGCACCGGCTCGCCCGCATTGATGGCGATGCGCCAGCGGCTCAGGTCAAGTCCCTGCAAAGATTTTTCCGGAATCTTGCGAGCGCAAAGCTCGTAGGAAAAATTGGGCGCCGGACAAAGCGTGCCGCCCGAATCGTGCAGAGCCCAAAGCCAGCGCTCCGGCCGGCTCAGGAAGGCAAGCGGCGAAAGCACGGTAAGGGGTACGGCGTAATAAAGGCAGAACAGCCACGAGCCGATCAATCCCATGTCGTGATAAAGCGGCAGCCAACTGACGCCCACATCCGTGGGGCGCACCTGCACCGCCCAGCCAATGCCGCGAATGTTGGCCAGCAGATTGGCCTGGCTCAGCACCACGCCCTTCGGATCGCCGGTGGAGCCGGAAGTATATTGCAGCGTGCCGATTTCGGAAGGCTCGACCGACGCCGGAGAAACTCGTCCGCCCGCGTCAATCCCGCGCTGGCGAAGAACGTCCACCGTAGTCGCTTCCAGCAGGCTGGGAATGCTCACCCGCATGATTTTTGAAATGGATTTGATGCGGTCAAAGCTGATCAGGAATCGCACTTGCGCGTTGCGCAGAATCGCCACCTGGCGGCGAACGTACTCTTCAATCTTGTCCGGCCGCGCTGGCGGATAGATGGGAACCGGCACGCCCCCGGCGAGTTCAATGCCCAGAAAGGCGTAAAAAAAATCGGCGCAGGTGGGCAGCATGATCGCCACCGTCTCGTTGCGCTTCAGCCCCGAGATCATCAGCCCCGAGGCTACTTGTGTAGCCGTCTCCAGCAACTGGCGGTAGGTGATGTCCTGCCCGGAATCATCCTCCAGCAAGTGGACGTGCACCCGGTCGGGCTCCACCTCGGCGTGGCGCCGCAAAACTTCCACCAGCGTCTTGGCAGTTTCCGGAGGAGGCGGAGCCTCGCGCTCCGGCTGCACAATTTTGTAGCGCGCTTTTTGCGAGCCGTCCTTATGCCCTTCGAGCACGGCTGCGACCCAGTCCGCCGGAGTTTCCGCCGTCTGCGCCACCTCATCCGGCAGCCGGGTGTTGAACCGCGCCTCAAAGCGCACCAGCAATTCCACCCGCTCGAGACTTCCCAGGCCCAGGTCCCGATCCATCGACGAATCCAGGGAGACGGTTTCCGCCGCCTTGTGCGATCCGAGCTCCTTCAGTAGCTCCCGGAAAATTTCCAGGGTCTGCTCCTCAACAAACGTCGGTTCGAGCTGTTGCGGAGTTGTAGGCATAGGAAAACGCGATTTGGGGGCAGAGGGCATTATATAACGAGTGGAGACGAAATAGAGGCTGTAATTGGGCCCCGCGCGTCACCCGGAGCGAAACCAAGAATCCTTTCTTCCCCCAAGCCCCTAAGACTGCTTCCATTATCCTCAATGCTCTCGCCGCGACCGGGTCGTCCGCGCACTGGAAATGAATGTCCCTGAGATGAAGTAGGAGTATTCGCATGGCTCAGGTTCTCCAATCCAACCGACCTAATTGAGGAGGGGAAAAGCCGCCTCGCCAGGTAGATTTCAAGTTCCAAATGGAATTAGTTATAATCCGGTATGTAATTAAAATGCAAACTTCGAATTCGGAGCGGGAACCCTCGATCCCGCGCTTGCGGGACCGTGGGCATTTATGGCGTTGAAAAACCCACGGTCAATCCCAAAACGGGTTGACGCTAGTTACCAACCAAAATCCTAGAAGTCATTTCAAAACCCTGTACAAAGGGCTAAATTTACGGTAGTTATTTTCCCGTGGAGGGGGATCGCGGAAGTGAACAGCGCCAGAAGGAGGGCCGATGGCGCGATACGGTCGGTTACTAACCGACGCCCAGTGGG
>DATGFN010000063.1:0-93674 GCA_035308965.1 Terriglobia bacterium
TACTTCATCACTTCGGTTACGGTTCCGGCGCCCACGGTATGGCCGCCTTCGCGGATGGCGAAGCGCAACCCTTTTTCCATGGCGATGGGCGTGATCAGCTCGATGTCCAGAGCCACGTTGTCGCCCGGCATCACCATTTCCGTTCCCGTCGGCAACTCCGCCACTCCGGTCACATCGGTCGTCCGGAAGTAGAATTGCGGACGGTAGCCCTTGAAGAACGGCGTATGCCGCCCGCCCTCTTCCTTGGTCAGAATGTAGGTCTCCGCCTTGAACTTGGTGTGCGGCGTGATGGACGCCGGCTTGGCCAGCACCATTCCCCGCTCCACGTCGTCCTTTTCCGTGCCGCGCAGCAGGATGCCCACGTTGTCGCCCGCCTGCCCTTCGTCCAGCAGCTTCTTGAACATCTCCACGCCCGTCACCACCCGCTTGAATGGTTCCGGCCGCAATCCCACAATCTCAATCTCTTCCTGGATCTTCACCTTGCCGCGCTCGATGCGCCCCGTCACCACGGTGCCGCGTCCCGAGATCGAAAAGATATCTTCCACCGGCATCAGGAACGGTTTGTCAATCTCGCGCTGCGGCAGGGGAATATAACTGTCCACCGCATCCATCAGCGCGTGGATCGACTTCTCCCACTCCGGATCGCCTTCCAGAGCCTTGAGCGCACTGCCCCGCACCACCGGAATCTTGTCCCCGGGAAACTGGTACTTGTTCAGCAGGTCGCGCACTTCCACTTCCACCAGCTCCAGCAATTCCGGATCTTCCACCGCGTCGCACTTGTTCATGTACACCACGATGTAAGGCACGTTCACCTGGCGCGCCAGCAGCACGTGCTCGCGCGTCTGCGGCATGGGCCCGTCGGTGGCGGCCACCACCAGGATCGCTCCATCCATCTGCGCCGCGCCCGTAATCATGTTCTTGATGTAGTCGGCGTGCCCCGGGCAATCCACGTGCGCGTAGTGCCGGTTCTTGGTCTCGTACTCCACGTGCGCGATGGCAATCGTGATCCCGCGCGCTTTCTCTTCCGGCGCGTTGTCAATCGAATCAAACGCCCGGAACTTCACCTTGGGATTGTCCTTCGCCAAGACCTTGGTGATCGCCGCCGTCAACGTCGTCTTCCCGTGATCGATGTGACCGATCGTCCCGATATTCATGTGCGGCTTCGATCGATCAAACTTTTCTTTGGCCATGATGACTCCGTCTCTTGTGATCTTTCCTGCGTGGGGCCCTTGGGTTCGGGCCACCCTCAACTACAAGTAATTTCTTTTCTCCTTGGCGCTCAATACGGCCGGCCAATTTCGTCGGCCGCCTGCCATGAAACCGCGCGCCTGGATACCTCAATCTCTGGAGCCGATGAGCGGAATTGAACCGCTGACCCCGTCCTTACCAAGGACGTGCTCTACCAACTGAGCTACATCGGCGCCTTAAGAACAGTGGCGAGCGGCAAGTGATCAGTGGCGAGTCCGCTTTAGTTATATGCATCACCTTTTCCACTCCGCACTTGCTACCCACTTGCCACTAGTCACTCGCCACTCTTTTTCTGGAGCGGGAGACGGGGATCGAACCCGCGACCAACAGCTTGGAAGGCTGTGACTCTACCACTGAGTTACTCCCGCCGCTTGCTGGAAATTGGAAAATGGAAATTTGAAATTCGACTGCATCCATGCCGTTTTCGCGTTTCCAATTTCGATTTTCCAATTTCCAGTTTCCATCTGGTGGACAGGGGAGGATTCGAACCTCCGTAGACCGCAAGGGCCGGCAGATTTACAGTCTGCTGCTTTTGACCGCTCAGCCACCTGTCCGATCCTGGTCCGCCTGACCCAAGATGAGATTCTTATGCTCCTCACAATTTCCTAAAGTTATTGCCAACGGACTGCACTGGAACATTCAAGTCAACGGTGGGACAAAGGGGCACCCGTCTGCCCGCATACTTCGCGGCAAAAGATGACAAATATGTTTTGAAAAACTACCCTCGAATCCCGGCCCTCATCTCCCGAAAATTTTCCAGCCGCGCTCGCTCAAACTGGAGCTGGCGAAGGGATTTGAACCCCCGACCCTCTGATTACAAATCAGATGCTCTACCAGCTGAGCTACGCCAGCCGCCGCGAATCAATAATTCTAAAGCTTCGGAACCAAAATTGCAAGTGGTCTATAAAACTTTTTTATGCCTGTCCACAGCCCGCAAAATTAGGCCTAATTCACGAAGGCCGCCTGATTCCCCGTGGACTTCTTATGGCGACTGCCGCCGCGCCTTGCGCCCCTGCCCTGATGGTCCGGAGCGGAATCATAAATCAATTGAGCGCGCACGGGCCCGCGGCCAAGCGCGCCACTTTCAATTCGCGTGTCAAACATTCGACAAAAGCCATCGAGGTGGGAAAGCACTTCTTCTCCCTCCGCGCCCGAAACAATTTGGGGCGCACCCTGGGAAGAAATCTCCACCGGGACTATTTCAACCGATTCCAGTTTCTGCGATCCAAAACCTAACCGGACAATTACGGACTCCCGGGCAGCAGGCCTTGAAGACGGAAAAGCGAAATTCCCGATGGAATAAAAAACCGGAACCTCCCCAACATATTCGATGCCTTGCAACACATGGGGATGCATTCCCACCACTGCGTCGCAGCCTGACTCGGCCGCCACGCGAGCCAATTGATGTTGCCTGGAGGTGATCAGGTGCCCTCCCTGACCTCCCCAGTGAATCATCAAGACGACAAAGTTGGCTTGCTGACGCGCACGCTTGATGGCCTGGACCAGGACATCCTCGTCCTTTGAAGAAGCAACGCCCAACCGGTCCGGGGTCGCCTCATAACCCGGAGGCACAACGTCGGTAAACGCCAGAAATGCAATTCGTAATCCATGGCTCTTTAATATGAAGGCGCGCTCGGCGTCCTCCTCGAGGCCAGCTCCCACGTTGGGTAACTGAGCACGTTGAAAAAATCGCAGCGTGTCACTCAGTCCCGCCGTGGTGTAATCCATCATGTGATTGTTTGCCAGGCCCACCAGTCCGATACCCGCGTCTTTCATGATCCCCGGGATGGCAGGGTTGCTGGCGTGGAGGATATAATCCTTCCCCGCCCTGACGGCTGCCGGGCTCTTGCTCCGCGTTACCGTGTGCGTGCTGGTAATCGGCTCTTCCAGATTCACGAAGACCAGGTCAGCCCGGCCGAATTCCTCTTGGACGCCGTCAAACAGATGGGGCGCGTCCTGCTCGCCTTTCCAGGAAGATTCCGGCAGGACGTCACCGGCTACTTCGATGACGGTTCTCCCTGAATCCGCCGGCTGCTGTGCCCTTGCCTGCCGGGTCCGAATGTAAATAAGGCCCAATCCCATCGAACCGAAAAAAATGGCTCGCCGGATACGAAACAAAAAAGTTTTCACTCTTAACCTTCGGGAAAAATGACAGCCTGAATACAGGTTATCCGTGGAGGTATTTTGCCGGATTCACCGGCGTATCTTGAACGTGAACTTCGTAATGCAAGTGCGGGCCTGTGGTCTTGCCAGTGACGCCCACGGCGCCGATTGCCTGGCCTCGTTTAATCTCCTGGCCCACCACGACGTTGATCTTGCTGAGGTGTCCATATTTTGTTGTGATACCTGACCCGTGGTCAATCAGGATTGCGTTGCCGTAGCCCGCATCCGGGCCCGCGGCCAGAACAATGCCATCGGCTGGGGATTTGACCAAGGTGCCCACTGGAGCCGCGATGTCCATACCCGCATGGAATGCTCCTTCACCGCTCATGGGATCCAGGCGTTCGCCAAAACCAGCCGTTACCTGTCCCTGCACGGGCCATATGGAAGGTATGGTGGCGCCGTATGAGGACTCATTTAACAATAGGTTGGGGGCGATTTCATTACCCGGAGATGTGGCGGCTGTCGTCTTGAGCAAATTGAAGGCATAGAGTGAGGCGTGGTAGCTGGAATCCAAAGTGGGATTGCTTTGGGTCGCCAAGACGAGGAGCGAACGGGGAAAACTTGCCCGTCTCGCCTCGCCAAATCCGTAAGTAAGCGCCACTTCCGTGGCCAGGGATTCCAGAGAATCCAGCTTGGCGTTGGTCTGAGTGACTACGTTTTCGAGAGACCGGTACTGGTTCTTCAGAGTTTCACGGTCGGAACGAAGGTTATTGTAATCGGAAACCTTAAGCAACATTCGAGTATAGCTGCTGGCCAAAGCCACCATCGTGGTAATCCCTACCAGGCTGAAGGCAAGCACCAAATGGACCACATAAAATGGCAGGC
The DNA here is from genome assembly GCA_035308965.1 of Terriglobia bacterium. GTDB lineage: Bacteria > Acidobacteriota > Terriglobia > UBA7540 > UBA7540 > DASYXZ01. The sequence goes on from DATGFN010000063.1 coordinate 4,237, forward strand.
GCACTTTGTGAACTTTTCCATGCGCGCCAGGAAATATGAGGAAAGTAAAATATTTTCTTCCCATAATTATAGGCTCCGAATTGTAATGAGTGGCTTCCGCCCTGATCTTGGTCCTTCCAAGGGCGAAAGTGAGTGACGCGAAAACTTGAGTAGTGGGTAAGCTTGACGTAGCGTCGGCTCGGGGACCCCACATGGCGAGCCCCAAAGCACGACCTGGGGTCCCGGCAACTTCCCCCTACAAAACCAAACTGACCCAATACCAAAACTTGTCTTCTTGAGATTGCGCGAGAAATGGTATGTTACGTTCCCAATCCTGTCAAGCAAATATCTTTTGACTCAGGCATTCTTAAGCCAATCCAGCAACGCGTTGCGGAATTCTCCGTCTGGCTGGACTAATAATTTTAAGCGATCGCCCGCGTCGGCTTTGGAGTACACATCCATGGCGTTTCGATATTTGGCCTCAATAGCCTGGAGCGAGAGGGTTTCCTCAAGCGGCCCAGTGGGGTTGAGTAATAGACAAGCCCTCGGAGCGAGCGCGGCCGCCAAGTCAGGCAGGTCGAATTCCCTCAGAATTCCGAAAACCAGCCAGGCAAGGGCGATCGAATAATCCTCCGACTCGACCACCGACCGAAAATCTGCCAGCCCTCGATTTAAGACGATGGACTTGAGGCGGTCGTCCAACACGGCGGCCATAAGTGAAGCAATTGCTCCGCCACCAATCCCAATGAGATGCAGACGTGACATGTCCACGTCCTGGCGCGTCTCGAGGTAGTCCAAACAGCAAAGAATGTCCCAGACGCGCTGGCCGAGGACGGGCTTCCCGATCGTCAGTCCTGCCCAAGCGTACCCGGAATCGGAGTGTTCGCCCCGGTAAAACAGCGGTCCTCCTTTGGGGGAGCGTGGATAGGTCACGCCGATACCCCGCAAATCGATTGCGCAGACGGCAAATCCCTTTAGAGCCACGGATGCCATGTCACTCGGATCTTCGGCTACGCTGTCTTTTCCATGTTCAGAGACATAGACAATTGTAGGGAGAGCCGCAGTCTCCCCCTTAGGCTTAATCCACCAGCCAGGCACTCGGACTTCCGCCTCAGAGCGAAAATCGAACGACTGATAAAACAATCCCAGTCCTTCAAAGGAGGAAGCGATGTGTGGATTAAGCGCGGCGCGCCTGGACGGTAAAGCGAGGATTTTCCTCAACGATCGACGGATGTTTTCCTTGTGCTCGGCTAACTTTTCGATTGAAGGGAGAGGAGAACTTCCTGCCGAAATTGTCCGTGCTCTGTCAATATTTAACTGAAGCACGGAACGCCCGCCGAGCGAGGTCAACACCTGGCCCGTGCTGGTACAATTCAGGTCGTCATGGGGTGACGATTCGAACTCCGTCTCATCAGTTGGCACACCCTTCTTGCCCAACCATTGGTTAAACCAGGAGTAGGCCGCCTGGCGGTTTAAGAAATCGAAATCGTGGGGGAGAGTTGAGGTAAACAGGCCGACCTTTTCCTCCGCTCCCAATCTTTTGTATGCACTCTTCAATTCCTGGAAAACCTCATCGGTGCCTTCCACATAAGTTGGAGAGTAAGTTGTGCCTGAATCGTGGGTGGTAAAACACAGCAGCAAGGGTTTGGGTGCAAAGGCCATCAGAAGGTCGCCTCTGTCGACGAGGAGTGATGGGCCAGAATCTCCCGAATCCATGGCGAGTCCGCCCACCAGGTTTTGCTCCGCATCGGCGACCGCGCCAGGGGGGTCATATTTCGGCCCGGCCAGGTTTTCCGAGTTGCCCTCCACTTCCACTGCCGCGTGGATTCGCGATTCGAGCGCGCATAAATACATGGTCATGGTGCCGCCGCCGGAGTGACCCGTCAAACCAATCCGCGTTGGGTCAACTTCAGGGCGGGTCAAGAGGTAGTCCAATGCGCGCACGGCGTCCCAGGCGCGGTACTGGGAAAACGAAGCGCCGAGCAAGAGCAACGGTCGGCCGGCCTGGGAATGTTCTCCCGTGGGCCCGAGACGCGACTTTCCGGTCTTGGGATCCAGGTATTGATGCCGCTCGCCTTGCCCGAAGGGATCGAACGCCAACACCACATAACCCATGCGCGCCAGCGTCTGAAAAACGTATTGGTAGTTTCGATAAGCCTTTCCATTGGATGTGTGCCCAAGGGAGGAAAGAATCGCCGGGAATGGCGGCCGCGCGTTGGGGTTCCCCGGCGCGGGCACATAAAGGTGCGCGGTTACAAAAACCTTGGGCTGGCTTTCAAAAATGACCTTCTCGATCCGATAAGTTTTTCGTTCGATCGTCCCTGACACCACGGGATTGAGGGGAGTCTTTTCGAGCCGGCCGCCCACCAACTCCCAAACTTTGTCCCTGACCGCCTGGATTCTTTTTTGCACTTGAGCTGCAGTTCGAAGGCCTTCGAGAGCTGCCATGCGCCGAGCGCGAGCGGCGTTCACCTTTGCGGTAAGATAATGAGGCCAGTCGCTCCAGTAGTCACGATCTGGAGTAGTCAGCTCAGGGGAGATCTTCGGCAAGGGTTGGGGAGCGCCGCCGCCTGCAAGTGGCAAGGCAAGTCCAGCCGCGTTGGTCTGGAGAAACCTTCGACGTGAAATCATTCAACACCTCCGCTGGCGGGATCCGGAAAACAGGGCGCGCTATTCCGCGGAATCTAATATCATGAACGGCGGAAAAATGCAGTCCCTTAAGAGGAACATGCGATTCTTGGCGCCCAAGTTCGGCGCTGGACTTCATTTCGTGCCACGAGGGCCACATGTTCGCGACTGAACACATGTTTGTCCGGTGGCTCCAGCGACAACAGGCCCGGCGGCCCATGGGCCTGCACCTGGGAATCGGCGATGACGCCGCGTTGGTGGAGCCTCGGGCCGGCCGGGAACTCATCCTTACAACTGATCTCTCCATCGAAGACGTGCATTTCCTGCCCCAATTCCATCCCCCCCGGGCAGTGGGGCACCGCGCCCTCGCTCGCTCGCTGAGTGACGTCGCGGCGATGGGAGGCATTCCGCGCTTCGCATTAATTTCACTCGCAATTTCGCGAAGGACTACGCAAGCATGGCTTGAGGAGTTTTATGCCGGAGTGTTCGCGCTTGCACGGCGTTTTGCGGTGGCGGTAGTGGGAGGCGATACCGCAATCGTCAGCGGCGCAACGACGGTGGATGCAACTGTGCTGGGCGAAGTCGCGAAAGGAAAAGCAATCCTTCGCTCGGGAGCCCGCCCCGGCGATCAACTATTTGTAAGCGGCCGCCTTGGGCTCTCCGCGTTGGGCCTTCGCTCGATCGAACAAAGAGCTGAACGCGCAATCCGCAAAAAGGGGTTGCGCGACGCCGTCCGAACAACAGGGAAATTAAATGATGCCCTCCAGGCTCATTTCTATCCCGAACCTCGTTGCCACCTGGGACGGTTTCTGGGTCAGAAAAACCTGGCAAGTTCTCTGATCGATTTGAGCGATGGTCTTTCGACTGATCTCGCGCGCCTAAGCGAAGCCAGCCACGTTGGCGCTCGCGTTTGGGCGGAGCGGATTCCGGTTCCTGCATCGGTGACGCTTGGTGGATCGAACCATGACGACGCGTTAAGTTTGGCCCTTAATGGCGGTGAAGATTATGAGCTCTTATTTACCGTTCCATCCAGGAAAGTCCCGCAAGTGCCCCGCGAGTATCGCGGCGTGCCTCTTCATCACATCGGGGAAATTCGCCGGGCGAAGACAATTCTGCTCAAACTTCCCGGAGGCAAAGAAGTCGCTTTGTGGCCTTTAGGGTATGACCATTTCAAGAAACTAGGCTTTGCGCCGCCCGGCCGCCGCACCAACTCGCGCTAATCCCTGTTCTCATTCTAGTGGGCCAGACGTGAGCTTGGAATCCGATTGACTATTGACTTGCACCGGCTGGCAGGGTTTTCACCTGCGGCTTCGCTTCAGGCGGGGGTGGCGCCGGCTTGGTCGCAGGCGGAGCGCCTTCCTTTCCTTGTGGCGCCGCGCTGGGCGGCTCGTTAGGCTGGTGTTCGCCATTATTGGAGCGGGCTGGGGGCAGATTGTGGCTCGCTTGATGTGGGTCGGCTGTCAAAACCTCTTTCACGGGCTGGCCTGAGTCCCCCGCGGGCGCCGGCTGCGTGGCCATCAAACGATCCGTCCCGCCGCTTCCCAGAATTTCTTTTACCTGGTCCGGCGTGGTGAGCAATGGTGAGTGGGGAAAATCCTCCACCGGCTTGTCTTTCAACGCATCGCCCATGAAACTCATCCAAATCGGCAAAGCGACTTTCGCTCCCTCTTCACGCGGGCCGAGGGTATTGTGATTGTCAAATCCCACCCAAACTCCGCATGTAAGTGACGGCGAAAACCCTATAAACCAGGCATCGGAAAATTCGTTAGTGGTTCCGGTTTTGCCCGCGATCGGTCTTTTGAGCGCTTTGGCCCTGGTGCCGGTTCCGGAGTTGATCACTTCACGCAGCATGGAGAGTTCCAGCCGCGCCACAGGAGCAGGAAGGACGTCGGTGACTTCGGGGGGGAAATCGTCAATCACCCGGCCGTCATAATTAGCCACTCGAAGAATCATGCGCGGGGCGATGTGAACTCCGTCGTCGGGAAAGGTGGTGAAAGCCGACGTGTGTTCGAGGAGCGTCAAATCGGAAGCTCCGAGGGCGAGAGGAAGATTGGGCACCAGGCGCGAAGTGATGCCGAACCTGCGGCACAGCTTGATGACTTTGTCCACGCCCACACTGGCCAGCAACCGGACCGCCGGCACATTGCGCGATTCGGCCAGAGCGTGCAACAAAGTGATGGTCCCCTCATACTTGTTGTCGTAATTGTGGGGCGACCATAATCCCGAAGAACTCGGAAAACTAATCGGACTATCCACAATGGTATTGAACGGATTCATGCCGTCCAGCAGGGCTTGGGCATAAACATAAACTTTGAAGGAGGAACCGACCTGGCGCTCGGCCTGGATGGCGCGGTTGTACTTGCTTTCGTCGAAATCGTATCCGCCCACCATGGCCTTCACCGCGCCGCTCGCGTTGTCGATGGCCACCAATGCGCCCTGCACTGTGGGAGTCTGGTCCAGGGCGACCTTCAAGGTTCGCCCCTTGACCTCCTTGATCAAAAACAAATCAACGTCTCCGACGGAAAATAATTGTTCGGGGGTTCTACGCCCGGTCCAGGAGAAGTCGGGCAAAGTGACGGATGCGGTCAATTCCCCAAATCGCACCAGAGCTTCGCGCGCCGTCACTTCCATTACCACTCCGTGCGCCCAGTCTCCCGCCTCGGGGAGTTTTTTCCAATCGTCATCCACGTAGGTGGCGGGCGTCGCGATTTTGCCATCGGCCAACGCGGTCGGCTTCTTCAGAATATTGTCTTCAGCGCCGCGCCAGCCGCGACGTTTGTCGTCGTCATGCAAACCTTGGCGGACGGCGCGCACCGCCGCGCGCTGCATGGCGACGTTGAGGGTTGAATAGACTCTGAGACCTTTTTCCTGCACCGTTTCCGGGCCGTATTTTCTTTCCAGATATTGACGGACCTCCTCCACAAAATAAGGAGCGATATTGGCGTTCCATTTTTGAATGTTCAGTCCCAGGGGCGCGGCTCTCGCGTCGCGATACTGGGCAGGGGTGATTTTGCCGGTCTCCAGCATGGCGCCCAGAACTACGTTGCGCCGCTCTTTGGCGCGCTCCGGATGAAGGAGGGGCGAATACGCGGTGGGGCTGCGCGGCACACCCGCCAGCGTGGCCGCCTCGGGAAGAGTCAACTCGTTCAGGTGTTTGCCAAAATAATATTCCGACGCCGCCTCGAATCCATAATTTCCGTGACCGAGCTCGATGATGTTCACGTACATCGTGAAGATCTGCGGCTTGGTAAACCGCCGCTCGATTTGGATGGCCAGAAGCATTTCCTGGAATTTGCGCGTCCAACTCTTGCGCGGGCTCAGGAAAAGACGCTTGGCCAGTTGCTGGGTCAGGGTGCTGGCGCCCTGCGTTTTGCGCCATTCGAAAATGTCCGTGAGGCCGGCGCGGATGATGCCGATGACGTCCACGCCCCAGTGACTGTCGAAATGACGGTCCTCGATGGAAACGATGGCATCCTTCAAAAAGGGAGGAATCTGGCCGTAATTGACAATCACGCGCCGTTCGAGGGCGAAGCTGCCCAGCACCGTGCCGTCGTCAGCGTAAATCTCCGTCATCACGTCGGGCCGGTAGTCTTCAAGCTGACGGACCTTGGGAAGGTCGAGCGAATACACGAACACCAGACCAGCCAAGGCGCCCACACCGGCTGAGAGCAGGATCAGGATGAGGAAAACGAATTGGCCGAATATCTTCCGGCTGCGCACCAAGAATGAAGGCCGCGGCGGGCGCGGCGGTGGCGCAGAGAAGAGTGAAAATTCATGCTCGTCCATGGAGAGTATTGTCCTCCTCCATTCTATGTCTGCTATTCGGCACAGTCAAACGCGAGAGCTCGTTTGCAAACGTCAGCATCATTTGGCTGCATTCATTTTGTTTAGTATTACTAAAGGTGCATAATGGTCAAATGTCGGAAAGAATCACGCCAGGTCACCATTCTCGGAAGGAAGCGAGAGGCGAGGAAGCCTCAAACGCGGCGCATTGGAAGTCCGCGACGTGCATCTCAAGGCTCGTCACTTTTTCGGGTAGTTTCTTAGTGGCAGTTGCCTTTTTGGGAGCTCTGTACGATCTCGGAGTATCCATCCTGAGTTACTTCTACCCTCTGGGCGGGGCAACACTCCATGAATGGATCGGGCCTGGCGCATCAGAATTTGTTTTCTATTCTATGTTGGGCGCCGGCCTCTTTCTTGTTCTTCTGGGTGAAGCTCTTTGGCCACGTGGGCTTCCCCCTTCAAAATCTCGTACTCGCGTATAGATCTAAAACTCATCTCGGGTCAATGGCGGTCAATCTCGGCAGGCTGCGCGAGTGTAGGGGAGCCGGTCTTCAACAATGACTTGAGTTGGCCCGTCGTTCACTTCGCGCGGGCGGCTAGCGGCGCGCTAGCTTGATTCAAAAGGTCAATGGAGGATTGATTCAATTCAAGCGTGGTTGCGGCGATGAGGTCTTTCAATTGTTCCAGGCTGGTGGCGCTGGCAATGGGCGCGGTGATGCCGGGACGCGCCATGAGCCAGGCCAGCGCAACCGCTGCGGGAGTGGAGTGATTTTGCTTCGCCACTTCATCGAGAGCCGCGAGGATCTTGAGCCCGCGGTCATTCAAATATTTCTTAACGCCCTGCCCGCGCGCGCTCTTTTTCAAATCTTCTTCTGAGCGATACTTTCCGGAAAGAAATCCGCTGGCCAGCGAATAATACGGGATCACACCCAAATTATTTTCCAGGCAGACGCTCTCCAGCTTCGCTTCGTAATCGGCGCGCTCGTATAGATTGTAGTGAGGTTGCAGGGATTCGTAACGGGGCCAGCCGTGCTGCCGGCTCACCTGCAATGCCGACTCCAACCTTTCGGCGGTGATGTTCGATGCGCCGATTGCCCGCACTTTGCCCTCGCGTATCAATTGCGCGAAAGCTTCCATGGTTTCTTCCTGCGGCGTTTCCGTATCGTCTCGATGTGATTGATAGAGATCGATGTAATCGGTTCGCAAGCGCTGAAGAGAGTCTTCAACAGCTTGAAAGATATAACTGCGCGACAGACCCTTCTTGTCCGGGCCCATTTCAACCCCGACTTTGGTGGCCAAAATCACATCCCTGCGCTTCCCACTGCGCTTGAACCAGTTCCCGATGATGGTTTCGGACTCGCCGCCTTTATTTCCCGGCGCCCACTTGGAGTAGACATCCGCGGTGTCGATAAAATTGAATCCCGCGCCCACATAGGCGTCAAGCAACTTGAACGAGGCCGCCTCATCAAGGGTCCAGCCAAATACGTTGCCGCCAAACATCAGCGGAGAAACTTCGAGGCCGGAATTTCCCAGCTTGCGTGTTTTCATAATCAGCCGCCTTTCTGCGGAGGGCGCATGGTGCGATCTCGCGATCTCCTGCCTAACGATTGGGAAGAAGGGAGACGTTCTTTGTAGCGAGCAACCGCTTATCCGCCGTTACCAGAGTCAGGTCAAAGACTCGGGCAGTCGCCACCAGGAATCGGTCGGCGGGGTCGCCGTGCGGAAGACGAACACCTATTGTTTCAAGCGCGACCGCAGCAGTGAGCGGCGCCTCCCTGAGTCCGGCCTTCTTCATGCCTTCCTCAACCCACTCCTCCACGCTTTTCTCCAATGAGACGCGTCCTTTTTCCTTGAGCATGACGAGTTCCCAGATGCTAATGGGCGATAGCCAAAGTTCATGGCCCGGATTCTTGAGAGCATTGACCACCCGAGCGGACAAATGGCCGGGGGCAAGGAAGCTCCAAAGCCAGATGTGCGTATCCAGGAGCAGTCTCGTCATGGATTCAGCACTTCCCAATCGCTCTCGTCACTTGCGGGCCCGACAATATCGCCGCGAATTTTACCCGTATGAGCGAGACTGCCGATCCATTCGCCGGAGGCGGGCCGTGGGGAAGGGGGTACGACTTCGGCAACGGGCTCGCCGAACTTGGTGATCAACACGGGTCTGCCGCTTCGGCGCACGCGCTCCATCACGGCCAGGCACGTTGCTTTGAATTTAGAGATCGCAATTTCTTCCATAGACTTCATCTAATCTACTTGTACCATGGTCAGAGACCATAGTCAAACCGTGATCAGTGGATACAATTGGACCTTGCGCGTCGACACCCGGCGCGCCGGAAACGCGCCATTCCTACTTTTCCGCCGCGGCAGCTTTGGCGGGTTCCGCCGCCAGCGCGGCGCCGCCGGTGACCCGCGCCGGCGCCCAGGCTTGAATGGAAGCGCCGCCCGTGATCATGGAATGGATATTCGACCCATAGAAAATGTAAGGATGAATGGCCTCGAGCGCGCTGGCTTCATCCAGCTGCTTTCGCAACGCGGCGGGAATTTCGAAGTCGAGAGCCGCCAGGTTGTCATCCAGTTGCGCCAGCTTGGTGGCGCCGATGATAGTGGAGGTGATCCCCGGTTGAGTGGCGGCCCAGTTCAATGCCACCTGGGCGGGAGGTTTGTTCATTTTTTTCGCCACGATTAGAAGCGCATCGAGGACCTTCCAATTGTGCTCGGTGAATTTATTGAAGGCGGGATTGCCGGAGTTCTTGGTGACCTCGTGGCGGCCCTCACCGATTCCCGTGTTGCCCGAGCGCTTGTATTTCCCAGCCAGGAATCCGCCGGCGAGCGGGCTCCAGGGTAGGATGCCAATCCCCAATTCCTGCGCCACAGGAATGTGCTCGCGCTCGATGTTACGTTCAACGAGCGAGTACTCCAGTTGCAGCGCGATCAGCCGTTCCTTACCCTGCATTTCCGCCAGGGTTTGGGCGCGAGCCACGTACCATGCCGGTGTGTCGGAAAAACCGTAGTGGCGGATTTTGCCCTGCCGCACCAAATCGGTGAGGGTGGAAACCACTTCTTCCACCGGCGTGTAGGTGTCCCAGGCGTGCAGCCAGTAGAGGTCAATGTAATCCGTTTGCAGCCGTTGCAGCGAGCCTTCGAGGGCGCGATAAATATTCTTGCGCCCGTTGCCGCCCGTGTTTGGATTGCCGGGTTCGGCGTTAAAGGTGAATTTGGTGGCCAGCACCACGCGGTCGCGCAAGTTGCGCTCGCGAATGAATTGGCCCACCATCTTTTCACTGGTGCCGTTAGTGTACATGTCCGCAGTATCGACGAAATTCCCTCCCGCGTCGATGTAGCGATTGAAAATGTTGCGCGACAAGTCTTGTTCCGTTCCCCAGCCCCATTCGGTTCCAAAAGTCATTGTGCCGAGGGTCAGCGGACTTACCCGCAGACCTGAACGTCCCAGGGTCACATAATCCTTAACACTCATAGAATGCCTCCTGTTCATTTTTTGGATGCAGTGAATACTGAAACGATTCTCTTCATCGGGCGTGATGTCGGGCGGCAGGCAAAATCAATTCTTGTGGTGGAAAATGTCGCCGATTAATCCGCCGCGGCGTGCCATTTCACTCCACGCTGGTTCAGGAATTCAATGGCGTGTTGAATAGGGACGGCGAGGGATTGCGATTTGTCCGGAGTGTTCTGCTGCTCGACCACGCCGACCACGGCGCTTCCGGCTTCCAAATAGACCGGGCTCCCACTGCTGCCATGTTTCAAGGGAATGTCGAGGACTATCATATCGGTCAGCTCATCGCTGCGCGGATAGAGTGGCACACTTTTGTGCCCGATAATTTTCCCGGACAGGGTTAAGGCATCCCAGGTGGAGGCGGGATGGCCGGTCACCTTGACCGCCGCTCCCATTGGTATTGATACCTGCGCCGCGTCCAACAAGACAAAAGGAATAACGCGGCTCGCGCCACTGGTAGAGAGTGGGCGCTCGGGCCGCAGAATAGCCAAGTCGTGAATCTCGTCCCTCCCAAATTCCTCCAGCTCCACCCCCGGCGCGGTCATCTCCGCGGAGCGCGAGGCATCATGCTTACCTGAAGCAGGCTGCGCGGCGAGAACCGAGGCCGCAAACTTGGCCACGATTTTCGCTCCCGGAGTATCCGCCAGGCATTCCTCGCTTTTTTCGATCACGTGGAAGTTGGTCAGTATGTATCCCTCTTCATTAATTATGAATCCGGTCGCCGCACAGTCCTGGTTTTTTCCGTGAGAGCCCGGGCCGACGGCGAGCAGTTGCACCACAGTGGAAGGAACAGGTGCGGGATTGGATTGCAATTTACTTGGGGCAGGATCTTGGGCAATCAGATTGAGCGCAAGATTTGCACCCAGAAACAAAACCCAAATGGCGGCACGCCGGGGAGGAATCATGAAGAGAGTTTACAGTCAACAGTTGACAGTTCGCAGCCGGAAGTCAGAGGGCATTGGGAGATCGAAAAATTACTTTGAGGGCGCCGGCTTGTTGCCGTGCGAAACTGGATTGAGGGTGATCAGTAATTGCCGCAAGACGGGTTCCACCACCTTGAGTACCATCTCAGAAGTTTCAAAGCCCGCCGCATCAATTTTCAGCGTATGATTGCCCGCCGGAAGCTGGCAGGGTCCGAGAGAATCCGTCGTTCCAATGTAGATTCCGTCCAGCGTCACGCGTGCTTTAGGTGGATTTGTTTCGAGCAGCAACGTAGAAACACTGTCCCACGCATAACCCGAGTTCGGGTTGTAGCCCTCACCGCGCGGATCAGTGGATGCATTGGGGCCGGTCCACCAGTGGGTGGGGTCAACACCAGGAGAATAATACGTGCCGCCGCCATAGGGTGCGTACCCGCCTCCGTACCCGCCATATCCTCCGTACCCACCGTAACTGACACCGGTTGAATTGGCGGATGCGCCAAACGATCGCCCCGCAGAGCTGTTGCCGCGCGGGTTGGCAATGGATAGAGTGGTGCCCGCCACCAGGCCAACCAGCATTACTGCGGCGGCAAAAATCTTGACGGGAGTCGAAGGATTCGCCACGCGAACTCCTCTTACCGCAATTGATCAGCTTCCGAGGACTTTAAACTAACACTTTTCTCGCTGAATTACCAGCGCACAATCTGAAATTATGGGTGCCGGCAAAGTTGGGAGGGGATGCCCAAGTCTGGAGCTGGATTAATGCCCCTCAACATATTGATAATAAATGCTTTGAAGCTAGAAGCGGCACCCCGGCGGAAATCGGCCCACGCCCTAATCGAATCCCACTCAGTCAATGAATTGCCTTGACGCTCTTTTCAGTTGTGGGCTAACGTCATAAATGGTTTCGTGGCGTGTGACGGCAAGTGTCCGTCGCGCCGGGCGAATCCAATTTCACTTAACTCCAGATCGGGGAAAACTTGGACCTCTTTAATCTCACGCGGGAATTGGTTTCCATGGAATCCATCACCGGAAATGAGCAGAAGTGTAGCAATTTTCTGTGCGGCTTTCTGGAGGCACGCGGGTTTCGCGTGGAAATGCAGGCGGTGGAAGATGGACGGGCAAACGTCTTTGCCCTGCGCGGCAGTCCGGAGATTGTTCTGAGCACGCACATGGACACTGTTCCGCCCTTCATCCCTGCCAGCGAAGACGCGGAGTTTATTTACGGGCGCGGTTCATGCGACGCGAAGGGCATCATCGCCTCGCAAGTGATTGCAGCGGAACGGTTGGCGGCGGAGGGCGTCAAGGACTTCGGTCTATTGTTCCTTGTGGGTGAGGAGATTATGAGCGACGGCGCCCGCAAAGCAAACGAATCGCCGCGCGGAACCAAATTTATGATTAACGGCGAGCCTACGGAAAACAAACTCGCCCTCGGCACCAAAGGGTTCTTGCGTGTGGATCTACTCGCGCGAGGCAAAATGGCTCACTCGGCTTACCCGCACCTGGGCGAGTCCGCCATCGAGAAGTTGTTGGACGTTTTGACGGATGTGCGCGCCCTTACTCTGCCGCGTGATCCTGTGCTCGGGCCATGCACCCTCAACATTGGCATGATTTCGGGCGGGCGCGCCGCCAATGTGATACCGGATGAGGCCCGCGCGCAATTAGTTTATCGCACGGTCACCGACGGGGATGAACTTCGCGGCCAGATTGTGAGCCTGCTCGAGGGCCGGTGCGAATACGAAATCGTGCGCAACACGCCCGCCCTCCACATGGAGACGCTTCCCGGATTTGAGACCGACGTGGTGGCATTTACCACCGATCTCCCAAGCCTTACCCATTGGGGTCGTCCCATTTTGCTCGGCCCCGGATCGATCCGCGTGGCGCATACGGACAAGGAATGTGTGGCCAAAGCCGATCTCACCCGCGCCGTCGAGCTTTACTGCCGGCTGGTGCGCGAATTGAAAGAGAAACTAAAAACGGAAAATGGAAATTAGAAATTGGAAATTGGGAAAGGGCGGTCTGATTCAGACGCCATGAATGAGCAGGAGACAGCAATAAGAATACCCGGATTTCAACTTACCACTTTCTAATTTCTATTTTCTAATTTCCCTCTTCCGCCATTCCATCACGGCTATAATGATGTACGAGCAGGAAAGGTTTGGATCATGAAAAAGCTTGAAGTGGGTATTCTGGGCGCCACTGGAATGGTGGGCCAGCGATTCGTAAGCTTGCTTGAACACCATCCGTGGTTTGAGGTGGCGTGGCTGGGTGCGTCGGAAAAATCTTCCGGCAGGACGTACGGCGACGCCTGCAACTGGCGGCTGCGCGATCCCATGCCGGAAAAGGCGCGCGCAATGCAAGTGCACGAATGCGATCCGGGAGCGAACGCGGGGAAACTCCCCCAACTGATGTTCGCCTCACTCGATTCCAAGGTGGCCGGAGAAGTCGAAGCGACGTTTGCCCGCGCCGGCCACGTGGTGGTCTCAAACTCCGGCAACTATCGCATGGAAGCCGACGTGCCCCTGGTCATTCCGGAGGTCAATCCTGACCACCTTGCGCTGGTTCGCACCCAGCGTCATGAGCGTAAGTGGAAAGGCATGATCGTTACCAACCCCAACTGCACGGTCATCGGACTGGCCATGTCGCTTGCCCCGCTCGATCACGCCTTTGGAATCGACAAGGTGCTGATGACCAGCATGCAGGCGGTTTCCGGAGCCGGCTATCCCGGCGTTCCCACGCTTGACATCATGGGCAACGTCATCCCCTATATCGCCAACGAAGAGGAAAAAGTGGAGCGCGAGGCGCGCAAGCTGCTGGGCAAACTGGTTGATGGGACCGTCAAGCCGGGTGATTTCGCCGTCAGCGCCCATTGCAACCGCGTGCAGGTGGAAGACGGCCACACGGAGTCCATTTCCGTTTCACTCAAATCGAAAGCGACGGCTGAGGACTTGATCCGCGTCTGGCGGGCATTCCGGGCCTTGCCCCAGGAGCGCGATTTGCCCTCCGCGCCCAAACACGCCATTGTGGTGCGCGATGAGAAAGACCGCCCGCAACCTAAATTTGATCTGATGACCGAACGCGGGATGGCCACCGTGGTGGGCCGCGTGCGCGTGTGCCCTGTCCTCCAGTTCAAATACACGGCGCTCAGCCATAACACCATTCGCGGCGCCGCGGGAGCGGCCTTGCTCAATGCGGAACTGATGAAGTCGGAAGGATATTTGGACTAAGCTAAAACTTGATCAAAGTGGGTTAGACGCTCAGAAGGATGAAGTATGAATTATGAAGTATGAATTAAAAGCAGAAAGTCGGAAATTCGTTTCTTAGTTCATACTTCATAATTCATCCTTCATACTTAAAGACCTCCCTCTCCCCATGAAGGAAACTTCCACCAATCCGCCCACAGAACGAACTTTGAATCTCGCCTTGCTTGGCTACGGCAAAATGGGCCGGACGATTGCGCAAATCGCCCCGCAGCGCGGCTTCCACGTACGATTGGTGATGGATATTGACGCCAATCCCCATGCCAAGGGAATCACGCGTGAAAAATTTGAGGGTATCGATGTCTGCGTGGACTTCACTACGCCCGACGCGGTCGTGGAGAATGTCCGCGGCCTGGCCGAGGCAGGATGCAATCTGGTGATTGGCACCACCGGTTGGACCGAGCACCTTGATGAGGTCCGCCGGATCGTGGACAAAAACGGGATTGGGCTGGTGCACGCGCCGAATTTTTCCATCGGCGTCAATCTCTTTTACCGTGCTGCGCAGGCGGCGGCGGAAATTTTCGCGAGATTTCCCATGTACGAACCTTACATCACCGAGGCTCACCATCAAACCAAGAAGGATGCGCCCTCGGGCACAGCCAAAGAAATGCATCGCCAGGTCGCCCCGATTCTTACCGGTCGCGATATTCCTGTGGCTAGTATCCGCGCCGGATACATTCCCGGCACCCATGAGTTGGGGTTTGATTCGGAAGCGGACACCATCGTCTTGCGCCATACCGCGCGCGGCCGCCAGGGATTTGCCGAAGGCGCGCTCCTCGCCGCTCGATGGGTGGTGGGCAAGAAGGGGTTGTTTACGTTCTCTGACGTATTGGAAGGAGGCAAGAAAGGGTAAAGGATAAGGGCCAACGATTAAAAAGCGAATTGTGAATAGCGGATTAACAATTAAGAAACGCAAGATAAAATTCCATTCGCGGCTTAGACTTCATAATTCAAAATTTCACCTATTATCCCTTACCCTTCAGCCTTTACCCTTTTCTTGGTTGGAGGTCCTATGTCACTCGACATTCGCGGCTGCGGCACGGCGCTGGTGACACCATTCGCAAAGAACGGCGCGTTGGATGTGGAAGCGCTGCGACGGCTGGTGCAATTCCAAGTTAAGAATGGGATCGATTTCCTGGTGCCTTGCGGCACCACCGGGGAGACGCCCACGCTCGAGCACGAAGAATATCTCGGCGTTATCCGGGTAGTGCTGGAAGAAGTGAAGGGGAAGGTTCCTGTGATCGCCGGGGTAGGCGGCAACAGCACCCGGAAAGTCATCTCGCTGGCTTGTGAAGTGGAGTCGCTGGGCGTTCAGGGCATCCTTTCCGTGGCGCCCTACTACAACAAGCCCACCCAGGAAGGCCTTTACCAGCATTTTGCCGCGATTGCCGAAGCGACAGACCTTCCGGTGATTTTGTATAACGTGCCCAGCCGGACGTCTTCGAACATTGAGCCTGCTACCGTAGCAAGGCTTTCCAAGGTCAGTAACATCATTGGAATTAAGGAAGCCTGCGGCAGTATTACCCAGCAGATGGAAGTCCTGAGCCTGGTCGAGCCCAGGTTCCGCGTGCTGTCGGGCGACGACTCCTTCACCTTTCCCCTGATGGCGCTCGGCGGCTGCGGCATCATCTCGGTGATCTCCAATGAAATCCCCGGACCCATGGCGCGCCTGGCCCATCTGCTCCTCGAGGGCAGGCTTGAAGAAGCGCGCAAGCTCCACTTCCAGCTCCTGCCGCTGATGCAGATCAATTTCATCGAGACCAATCCCATCCCCGTCAAAGCCGCGCTCGCCATGATGGGCATGATCGAGGAAGTCTACCGCCTGCCCATGTGTCCGATGAAACCCGAGAACCGCGCCAAGCTGGAAAAGGTCCTGGTCGCCCAAGGATTGCTGCAAGCGCAGAATGTGTAGAATCGTCCGCGCGCGATTCCAAACGTCATGCACAGAGATGGCAAAAACCGCGAGCTACGTCTTGGTCGGGGCAAACGATCTGCTCCACGGAAGGTCGGGCGGCATCCGAAGCAGCAAAGCGCACAGAAAATAAAGGAAGCCCTCAATGCGGTATATGCCGGGAATGATTTGGGGGTTGACCCCTTCATTGAGCGTGCAGCTACACTCTGCTTGCTTCGCCAAGAATGGCGGGACTGAGTAAGGCACTGAATTCATCGATACCTCAAAGAAATATTAGAGAATCAGTGCGGCGAATGGGCTCTTTGGAAACGCAGACTCGATTTGACCAACGCGAGGGAGGAAATCCCGCCCGTTTCGGGGACGAGTACTTCCGCGCCTTTGACGAATTCAAGGCAGCGGTGAACAAAGGCAGCATATGGGCGGCAGAACCAGACAAGAATTCGCAGAGCCGCTGAGATTCGAAGGGACGAGGAACCGCAACGAACTTTCGGACGGAAGAATGTATTTATGAACCTCCAAAACCAAATCGAAATGCTTTATTCGCGCCATACTGAGACTTACGGCGATGATTACAAGCAGGCCTTTGATGAATTCAAGGCGGGACTGAACGACGGCAGCATCCGCGCGGCGGAACCGGACAAAAAAGATTTGAGCGGGTGGAAAGTCAATGCCTGGGTGAAGAAAGGCATTTTGATCGGATTTCGGATGGGGCGCATCGTGGATATGCGCGTGGGGCAATCGGAGGCCGTCGCCACCCAAACCATCTTCCAATTTCGCGACAAGCATACCTATCCGCTCAAGCGAATTCCAGCCACCCAGAACGTCCGCGTGGTTCCCGGCGGCTCGTCGATCAGGGACGGGTCCTACATCGGCAAGGACGTAGTCTGCATGCCGCCTATGTACGTGAACGTAGGCGCCTACGTGGATGACGGCACCATGATTGACTCGCACGCCCTCGTCGGCTCCTGCGCGCAGGTGGGCAAGAAGTGCCACATCTCCGCCGCGGCGCAAATTGGCGGCGTGCTTGAGCCCGTGGGCGCGCTGCCCGTGATTATTGAGGACGAAGTTCTGGTGGGCGGAAATTGCGGCGTGTACGAAGGAACGATTGTGGGCCGCGGAGCCGTACTAGCCGCTGGAACTATTATTACTGGTTCGACTCCCGTTTACGATTTAGTGTTCGGTGTGGTTTTGCGCCGCCAAGTTGGAGCAACCCCCGACGAAACCACTCCACTTGTAATTCCCCCCGGCGCGGTGGTGGTTCCGGGCTCGCGCGCTATCACCCAGGGACGCGGCAAAGACCTGGGCATTTCCTTGTATACTCCCGTAATCATCAAATATCGAGACGAAAAAACCGACCAGGCCGTCCGGCTGGAGGAGTTGTTGCGGTAAAGTACGTCATTTGTCCTTTGTCATTCGTCCTTCGCCTGGTAGCCCACCATTGGTGATGGACGGAACAAATTACAAATGACCAAGGACATAAGGTCGTCTTAACCAAGGGGATTCAAAGATGGCAGCTATGCAAGATCGCTTATGGGACGATTATGAGGCGCACCACCGTGCTGAGGGCAATAAGGTTTGTCACATGTTGGGCATTCCACTCATCATCGGCGGGCTGCTGGGCCTGCTGGCGATTCCGCTAGCTCAAGTGGGCGGCGTTCCCGTGGAGGGGTCATTGCTTCTGCTGTTGATTGCCGGGGGCATCTATCTGTGGCTCGACATCAGACTTGGGCTGGTAATGATTGCGTTTTCTGCATTGATTTATCTGGGCGCGCGAATGCTGCCCTGGCCCGCGTCCCTTGGACTATTTCTGGGTGGTTGGGTATTCCAGTTGATCGGGCATGGCGTATACGAAAAGCGCTCGCCTGCGTTCATGGGCAATCTGGCGCACTTACTGGTGGGTCCTTTGTGGGTGTTGAATTACTTAATCCCTTTACATCGAAGCCAAACCCTGGACGTCTCGGGAAAGCCTGAGGTGAATCGATAGCCCCCAACCATTTCATGAGGGCAAGAGGATTCTTGCCGCAAGGTTCGAAATGCGTGCACCGCCGCTCCAATCAGCCCTATTCCTCTGTTACCTCGATGGCGTTGATGCACGCGTAGTTTTCGACGGGGACGAAAGAAATTATCAGCTTGCCCTGGGCGTTGGGCTGGAGCCCATGAAAGATCTTGACCAGGGCGCGGTTGGGGCCACCGGCGTCCTTCGATATGTCAAAGTTACGCAAAAGGGCGACGCCGTTGGAATAAATATCAAAGACGCGGCTGCCGACTCCACCCCCGCCGGGGCTTGCAGGCCCAAAGTAAGTCTCTGCAAAGTGAAGCTTCACGGCGTACTTCCCCTTGTCAACGGGGATGGCGTAATCGAAATTGCCGAACCTCTCCCCATCATATAGATCGGGGTCCGCAGTCGTTTGAACCGGGCCTTTGTGAACCACGGATAGTCCGCCTCTGAAATAACTGTCGGGGCTCCACACTTGACCCGAGTGGTCGGTATAGGAATTGTCCTGGGCCACAATCCGAACTGGGATCGTCTTGCCTGGGATACCCGGCACAATCTCAATCGCGGTGACCAGGGGTTCATCCCGAAAGCGGCGAAATTCTAGGTGAATGTAACCGTCGGAAGCCGGCTTAACGTCCTTAAAGACCTGCACGTCGGCAGTATTATTTGCCCCCGCGTCGCGTATCAGGTCGAAATTTGGAAGCAGAGGCTTGCCATTGAGGTTCACGCTGAAAATGCGGCTGGATTCACCTCCGCCATTAATCGTCCCCGGCCCGAAAAAAGTCTCGGCAAAATAAAGATGGAGCTCATAGACTCCGGGTTTGCGAGGAATGTCGTAGGAGAAATCACCTGATCGGTAAGACTGAAAAAGGCCGGGATCCAGGGTTCGGGCAATAAACTGCCGCGCGATGCTCGTTGTTGTGCCCCCTTTGAAATACTGATCTCCGTCCCAGACCCTCCCGAATCTGTCAATGTAATGGCTCTTTGAATAACCGGCAAGAATTCGAACTTCCTGCCCAGGCGCCGCACTCACAACCGGTGTTGGGGTCACGGCCTCGGAACTAACCGTGGGAGTGGCTTCATGTTTCAGGTATCCCGTCTTCCACGCCACGACCGCCCCCCCCAACCCAAGAAGGATGATCGCGATGAGACTGACTGGCAATCCAACCCCGCCGAATTGATGTGCTCTCCCCGGCAGGGCGGAAGCCGGTTCCACCAGCGCGCCAGGATGCATTGGGGCAATTGCCAATTGGCTGCCTTCCGCCCCGACTTCGGGCGGCGGCTCCGAACTTGCTGGAAGTAGAACTGGCGATTGGTGGGCAACCTCCATTTGAACTTCTGGCGTGGGTACGAATTGGGGTGCGTAGCTTCCTGGTTCAAGAATTATGGCAATCGCGTCATTTCTGCCTTCGGTTTCATAATATTTTTTCAGCTTCTCACGAAGCCGAAAGAACTCCACTCGAACAATGGAACTGCTGGTTGGATCAAACTCGGGAGGACGCCCCAGAGCTTCAACTCCAATATTGTATTCTTTCAGGTCGCCGGCCTGGCCCTCGAAAGTTTTATTGCAGACGTACTGGAGGAGTCGCGCCAAATTCGGCGTTTTTGTGAAAGTTTTTGAATTCAAAACCGACTGAAGTTCCAACTCTCTTTGCTGAGGCTGCACTGAACTCGACATAACATTTGACCAAATTAGGTGGAAATACTCTACCACTAGCGAGATTCATTGGCAATAAGCATTGAGGCAAATCCAATTGCGCCACTGAAGCTTAGTCCCGGCACCAGATTTTGGCAATTTAAATTGACGTAACGTAGTTTATTTCTACTATCAAAAGCGTGTAACGTTAAAGCAACCAAACGGTTTAGGGGCCGGATAACGGTTCCGTAACTGACTTAGCGTTGACACCCATACTATGGAAAAGCCACAATTCGCGTTAGACGAGGGATAGTCTGTCTACTATTCCGCTTATACAGAGCGGATCTTGCACATGCGTCGTTTGGGTCTTGGTGGTATAAAAAGGATTTGGACAATCAAATTAAGTTTCTTTCCCAGAGCTCTATGCCTTTAAAGGCTAAAGAGCGGACTAATTTGAGTTGCGGTTCAAGCCTTCGCTTTCGCGGTGCTCGTTTTTGGCCACAACCATTAAAAACTGCAGTCGTTTCACTTCCCGGTGATTCGGAATCTTACGAAGAACCGTTGGTGTGATTTTGTGTCGGGTTGGCATTAGGTCGTGAGGAAATCCTGATGGAATTTACTGAGAATAAAAGGAGTAACACCGTGACGAAATCCAGATTTGCGCTTTTGACGATTGTCGCTGGCCTGCTTCTCGGGCTTGGGAGCGCATCGCCGCTCCGCGCACAATCGATCTATGGGACCATAATGGGAACTGTTTCCGACCAGTCCGGCGCTGTCGTGCCCGGAGCCACCGTTCTTCTTAAGAACGTGGGGACGGAGGAAGTCCGGAAATCGGAAACCAACAACGAAGGGTACTTTTCGTACTCGTCGGTACCCGCGGGTAATTATACCCTGACGGTAAGGCTCGCCGGTTTCCAAACAGTCGTCACTGAGGGCATCCAAGTCACGGGAGCCTCCGCCCAGGCCTTCCCTTTTAAGCTCAGCGTCGAGAGCGCTGCGACCAAAGTTGAAGTGACGACCAGCGCTGACCAGATTATTCCCACCGACTCGGGGCAGAAGACGGTGGAACTGTCACAGAAGCAGTTGCAGGATTTCACGATTGTGGGCGCCGATGCGGCCGAGTTCATCAAGATTCTGCCCGGCTTCGCCCAGATCAACAAGCAGGATAGTTTGAGGACCGGCACGGACTTTAACGGCACGATCATCGGCATTAACGGAAACGGCGATGGCGGCAGCCAGAGCCCGCTGAATGGCGCGTTTGCTGCCAACGGCGAAGGGCCCGGAAATATTGACATCACGGCGGACGGCGCCCACGTCTCCGACCCCGGCTGCAACTGCGCTACTCCGGTGAATCCGAACTCCGACATGATTCAGGAATTTCAGGTCCTCACGTCGAACTTCGGCGCGGAAAACTCCAAAGGCCCCATCGTCATTAACTCGATTTCCAAGGGAGGCGGGCACGATTTCCATGGCATGGGCTCCTTTGACTTCCGCGACTATCCCTTAAATTCCAACACTTGGATTAACAACGACTTGGGAATTGCAAAGCCCCAGAGCAGGTTTCTCTATCCGCAATTTCAGTTTGGCGGACCCGTGCTGATCCCTGGTCGCGACTTCAACAAGAACCGCGACAAACTTTTCTTCTTCAGCGCCTTTGAATATTACTTCCAGAAGCTCGACACTGGCACGGTGGGTGGCAATGTCCCGTCGGCCGCGATGCGGCAGGGCGATTTCAGCCCGGGCTCTCTTGCAGCTGCGGGTGGCACAGCGGGCGGCACGCTCAATAGCAATCTGACGAATTGTGCGGTCTCCACCGTCGCCTGCCCATTCCCCGGCGGGATAATTCCCGCCCAGTACATTGACAAGAGTGGACTCGGTTACCTCAACTTGTTCCCCATGCCGGCGAATCCCGGAGGCGGCAATAACTACAACACCGATGAAGCCTTCAACCAGAATTCCTGGCAGTGGCTGTCGCGTGTGGATTACAACATCAGCGACAACACCAAACTCTACGTCCGCTACAACCTGCAAAAGGAGACGCAGCAGTTTCCCGTGGGATTGTGGTGGCGAAATGCGCAGCAGGTTCCCTATCCGACCCCGATTCTCGGCAAAAACGAATCGTCGTCAATATCCGCGAGCTTGACGCACGTTTTCAGCCCGACGATTTCAAACGAATTCGTCTTTGCTTACACTTACATTAACTTCCCCAACGTGTTCCAGGATCCGAAAAAAGTCAGCCAATCAGCTCTCGGCATCCCCTTTAATGGCATTTCTAATGCCAAGATTGACCAGATCCCATCCATTACGGACTGGGGCGGCCAGATGGCAACCCTCCTCAACCCAAGCGGCTTCCAATTGGGTGGAAGCCAGGGGCTTTTCGCCAGAAAGAACTTGCCCACCGTCAGCGATAATCTCTCGATGGTACGAGGGACCCACACCCTCAAGTTCGGCGCCTACTACGAGTTCGTGATCAACGATCAGCCGAGCAACAATAACGCCAACGGAGAAATCATCGAAGCGAATTGGATTGGTGGCAGCACGGGTAACCCCTGGGCTGACCTCTTGACCGGGTTTGCGGGTCAATACGTTCAATCCAATAAAGACGTTTTGTACAACGAGGGGTATAACACTCTGGAGGGCTTTGCCCAGGACAGTTGGAAAGCCTCCCGGCGCCTGACCATCAGCCCAGGGATACGCATATCGCATTTCGGCCCATGGTACGACCGAGAAGGCAATGGCTTTGCCATTTTCAATCCGGCGCTCTATAGCCCCACAGCCTCCGCGCAATCGGGCACAGGATTCGACTGGACCGGTAAGGACCCCAAGGTCCCGCTTTCCGGTTTCCCGAGTCGCTCCCTCTTCTATGCTCCCCGATTAGGAGCGGCCTACGACGTATTCGGAAACGGCAGGACTGTGTTGCGCGGCGGCTGGGGCATGTTCTACTATCATAACGCCCAGTTCACCAACGGGTTGGGTACTCCGCTTGGTGTCCAGAGCCCGCAACTCAACAGCAGTGCCTTCAATGCCAACGACTGGTACTCTCTGGCGAATCCCGGGACTCCCCCAATCCAATCAACCACATTTGGGACTGCTCCCTTCTCTGCGGCAGGTGTCAACCGCCTAGACGATACGAGTCCGCTGACCTACAGCTATTCGTTCACCGTCGATCAGAAGATGCCGTTTTCCTCATTGCTGGAAGTTTCCTATGTGGGAAACAGGAACAGCAACCAATTGAACGTGAGCGGCGTTGGGACACAAATCAATACTGTTCCGGCTGGCACGTTATTCAACATCGGTAAGAATCCCAACGTCAGCGCGGGCGAATATGCGTACGGGCCCTACCCGCAATACCAGGGAATTAACATTTCGAACCACAACTTAACTTCAAACTATAACTCCTTGCAGATAAGCTGGGTGAGGCAGAAGGGACGCTACGATTTCAGCCTCAACTACACCTACAGCAAGGCGCTTGGTATCGTGGGCTTGGATCAACTCAACCTGAGCCAGGATTACGGTCCAGAGTCTTTCGACCGCCGCCATATTTTCAATGCGGCGTATTCGATTGAGTTGCCCAATTACGTTCACAACAACAAGGTCGGCCAAGGCTTTGTCAACGGTTGGCAGTTGTCCGGCATCACGCAATTCCAAAGCGGCGTTAACCTGACTGCGAATTCGAACAGTCAAGGCTTCAACGTCGGCGGCAACATTAGTGGCGTATCCGCCAGCGGCTATCCCGCAGCATTAGGCAGCGTCAATATTACCAACCAGTCCATCATAGGTACGGATCAGATTCCGCTGAACCCGATCGTTACCTGTAATCCGACAGCGAATCTTGGCCCGCACCAATTCCTGAACGGAGCTTGCTTCAGCCTGCCGACGGCACGGGGGCAAGCGGATCCGGTCGTATTGCCTGAATACTTTGGCCCAAGTTTCATCAACACGGATTTGGCGCTTTTCAAGAACTTCCAGATTAGTGAGTCCAGGAAGCTACAGATCCGATTTCAGGCTTTCAATTTCTTGAACCATCCGGTCTGGTCATTTGTGAACGGCGGCCCGGGTGCGAACAACCTGAATCTCTTCTATGGTCCTGGTCCCAACGGTGGTGCGGTGCAAACCAACTCGAGCTTTGGAGTCGCCCCGGTCAAACTGGGCAACCGCATCATCGAAATCTCTGCGAAGTTCTACTTCTAGTCTCCATGGCTGAACGCCCGGCTACACAATAGCCGGGCGTTCGGGTATACTGATTCTGGACCTAGCCATGGGAAGCCGTACAGCAGCGCGAACTTCACTTTCTTTGATTTCGCGAATGCTGTGCGGCTTTCCTGTTTTTGCCCTGTCTACTTCCCTATTGGCCGGACAATCGTCCCGCGATCCCAGGGAATTGTTGAAGGAAGCGGAGGAGTTTCGCCAGGCGGGAAAACTCGACGAGGCGATTGCGGATTACAAGCTGATCCTGGAAAAGTATCCCGACGTCCCTCAGGTGAGGTCAGACCTTGGGGCGGCGCTTTCCGCCAAGGGCCGTTATGAGGAAGCGATAGCGGAATATCAACAGGCGTTGCGACTGGCTCCCCTTCCGGAAATTCAGCTGAACCTCTCCCTCGCCTACTACAAGATTGGCAAACTCGCCCTGGCAGTTGAAAACCTTGAAAAGGTCAGGGAACAGAGGCCGGACGATGTTCGGCCCGCGATGCTACTGGCGGATTGCTATTTGCGCATGGGACAGAACAAAGATGTCATCGCGCTGTTGAGCCCTCTTGAACATACCCACGGCGACGACTTGGCATTGATTTACATGCTCGGGACGGCCCTGGTACGCGACGACCAAGTGTCGAAAGGACAGGTCATGATCAACAGGATTCTGAAAAACGGCGATTCGGCGGAGGCCCGCCTCTTGCTCGGCACCACCAAGTTCCAAGCCAATGATTTCTCCGGAGCGCTGACCGATTTGCAAAAGGCGGTGGAGCTGAATCCGAATCTCCCTGATCTCTACACCTATTACGGCCTCGCACTCATGGCCACCGGTGACCAGGATGGGGCGCAAAAGGCATTCGAGCGAGCCCTTAAGGATGATCCCAACAGTTTCGAATCGAATCTGCGCATGGGCGTTCTCCTCAAAGAAAAACAGGATTACGATGGGGCGCTCCAGTATTTGCACCATGCCCTGGATGTGCGTCCCGGCGATCTTGGCGTCCGCTACCAGCTTGCCGCCATCGAGCTGGCCCAGGGGCAGGTCGAACGCGCGGAGACCGACTTGCAAGGAATCGTCGAGGAAGCGCCCAACTTTACCGAGGCCCATGTATCGCTGGCTACGGCTCTCTACCGTGAAAAAAGAAAGGCTGAAGGTGACCGTGAGCGTGCCATTGTGGCCAGGTTGCAGGCTGAAAAGCAGGCCAATGCCCCTGGGGTAAAGGCGGCGCAATGAAGTCGTTCGGATTAACACTCCTGGCAGTTCTCGCGATGGCTCCCCTTTCGGCATCTGCCCAGATGACCGCTCCAGGTAAACCGTCCGCCAACCGATCTTCTCGCGAAGCGGAATTCAAGTCCTTGGTCGCACAGGCGGACGCGGCACGAAGCAAGGATCAAGTGGAGGTGGCCACCGGCCTCTATCGGCGGGCGCTTCAAATAAAACCTGATTACGTCGAGGGTTGGTGGTATCTGGGTTTGCTATTCTATGAATCGGACCAATACCAGGACGGTACGGACGCGTTTGAACATGTCACCCGGATCAAGCCGGAAATGGCGCTGGGCTGGGCCATGCTGGGCTTGTGCCAATTTGAGATCAAAAAATACGATGGCGCATTGGTGCATTTGGAGCACGCCGACCAAATCGGGATTCCCCGCACGGAGGACTTCTACGACGTGGCCATGTATCACCTGGCGCTGCTGCTCACCAGGTCGGGGGATTTTGAATCGGCCACTCAAATAGCGGTTGATTTTGCCCGCCGTGATAAGGATGGCCCGGATATTGTGGAAACGATGGGCTTGGCCGCGCTTCGGAAGCCGCTGCTTCCCAGCGAATTGCCGCCCCTCGAACGCGAAATGGTGATGGACGTTGGACGTGCGGTGTGCGACGCCGCGGCCAGGCGCGCCTCCAAGGTCGGCCCGGGAATCAGCCTTCTTCTCAGCAAATATCCCAAGACCCCGGAAATCCACTTCCTGGTCGGCACGATGGAGCTGAGCATCAACGCTGACCAGGCGCTGGCTGACTGGAAGACGGAACTCGAGATATCACCCAACCATGCTCGGGCGCTGGCGTGCATCGCCAGCGAGTATGCGCGGCGGAAGGATTACCAGACGGCCCTACCCTTCGCGGAGTTGGCGGTAGCGAACGCTCCCGACAACTTTATATGCCACGCAGTGCTTGGGCAGGTCTTGACCGAAGGAGATCTTGATTTGCTACGCGGAATCCGCGAGTTGGAATCCGCCATCCACACCGCGCCCGATCAACCGCAAGCTCATTTTTTGCTGGCGGCGGCATACGCCAAGGCGGGGCGCAAGGAGGACGCAGCCAGGGAGCGCGCGGAATTCCTGCGCCTTAGAGGCAAGGGCGATGTGGCTCTTTCCAACCAGAAATGAAATGGCGCCTGAGAATCATGTGTCTCCTGCTTCCGGCAGTCGCGGCCGCTCAATCGGCTTCGCGTCCCGCTTCACCTTGTGCTTCCTGCCATCAGGAAGCCATGCGGCAACCTTCCACTTCCATGGGCCGCGCTTTGGAAACCGTCGAGGAATGTACGGTTCTGGCAAGTCATCCGGTCCTGACTTTCAAGGATGGCTCGTACGAATATCGGATTGAACGTAGAGGCGACCAGAGCCTCTACTCGGTCACGCTGCGTGGGGGAACCACTTTGACTATGCCCGTTCGCTGGGCGATGGGCGCCAGTTCCGCTATCGGCCAGACCTACATTCTTGAAAAGGACGGTAAACTTTACGAAAGCAGAGTGAGTTACTTCAGGGAATTGGACGGCCTGGGCCTGACGATGGGCGCATTGGACTCCATGCCTACAAACATGGAAGATGCGGCCGGGCGCCTGATGGGCCTGGACGATAAATTGCAGTGCTTCGGCTGCCACGCCACCAACGCGACCGCGGGAAGACAGTTCACGCCCGGTGCATTGTCGCCGGGCGTCCAATGTGATCACTGTCACGGGCCGAGCCGGGAACATCTTGCCGGGATGGCCGTCAGCGGCGCCCAGCCGGTGAAAATGAAAGATCTGTCGGCGCTTTCCACGGAGCAGGTCTCCAACTTTTGCGGGCAGTGTCACCGCACGTGGGAAGAGATTATGTTATTGGGCAGGCTGGACATTACGGATGTCCGCTTTCAGCCATACCGGCTGGCGGGCAGCAAATGCTATGACGCCGAGGACAAGCGCATCAGTTGCCTGACCTGTCATGATCCGCACCAGGAAGTGAACAAGCGCGCCGGCGATTATGATTCCAAATGCCAGGCCTGCCATGCTGGGGGTAAACCGGAGGCGAAGGCTTGCAAGGTGGCAGCCAAGAATTGTGTAACGTGCCACATGCCTAAAATCGATTTGCCGGGGGCACATCACAAGTTCTCCGATCATCGCATTCGGATTGTGAAAGCCAATGAGGCATTTCCGGGTTAGGCCAGTTTTGTTACGTACGGTGAGGGCCGTCACACGGGGCGGCCGCAATTAAGATTTACGATCTTAAATCGAACGAGGACATTATCCGAAAAGGAATCGAGTCATGAAAAAACTTTTTACGTTGATCTGCCTTTGTGGCGCCGCCATGGTGTTTTCATGGGGACCTGCCGAACGCGCGCAGCAGCCGCAAACCCCCGCTCAAGAGCCGACCTCCATCAAGGCGGAGACCAACGAAGTCTTGTTGGACGTCGTCGTCCGGGACAAGAAAGGCCGCGAAGTAAATGATCTGAAGGCCGAGGATTTCCATATCATGGACAACGGCGACTCGGAGACCATCGATTCTTTCAGGCTGGTGCAGGGTGGCGAAGCCATCGGAGTCGGTGGCAAGCGGATGCAACTCGATCCACTCCGGCAAATTCGCCTGGTCACCTTGATCTTTCATTGTTTCAACAATGACGCCGAGCGAGTCGCGCGTGACGCGGCATTTGACCTCCTGAAGGGCGAACTTCCTCAAAATGTTTACATGGCCGTCATGACCATCGATCATAAGATCGAGGTCCTTCAACCCTTCACCAATGACATCGCGCTCCTGCGGAAAGGAATCGACCGCGCCACTCGAAGCAATAGCACCGATTTTTCCAAGGATACCGATGCCGTTAAAACGCAACTCCAGGCAATGCTAGGCCCCAACAATGGCGTCCAGTCGCAGCAAGGCCAAGTCGATGATCTGGCGGCCAGCGCCCAGGCCGCTGCCCAGGGCCAGAACCCCAATGGCGCAGCTTTTGCCAACGTGGCCATGGCTCAAATGCTGCTTTCGATGATTGAGACCGAACAGTCAAATGCCATGACGGTGTCGGGCCGCGCCGAAATCTACGCCCTCGAGGATGCCGTCAAGGAGCAGTACCGCCTGCCCGGTAGAAAAACTATCCTCTATTTTACCGAAGGAGGCTTCACCATCCCGCAGGGCATGGAAGCGCCTTACAAGACCATCATCAGCATCGCGAACCGGTCCAACGTCAGCTTTTACACGATAGACGCAACCGGCTTGTCGACAACTAGCACGAATCAAGCCGGCATCGACCAGTTGAGAAGGGCGGCTCAATCATCGAAGGATCAGCAGACGTCCACCAGCGGCTCGGCCGTCCGGCCGGACGAGGCAAATCTTTCTGATACAGTCATTGAAACCACCCGGGCGAATAGCCAAAACACCCTCGCCGATTTGGCCGAATCCACCGGAGGCGTGCTGGTTGCCAATACCAATGATTTCCGCACCCCCCTTCGCAAGCTCGCCGAAGACATACAAACCTACTACGAGATCACTTACAATCCGCACATCGCGAAATTCGACGGCTCGTTCCGCAAGATCGCCATCAACATGAGTTCGGCCGACCTTCGCGTTCAATCAAGATCCGGATACGTTGCCCTGCCTCCCTCCATGACCGCCAACGGGGCCGTTCTGAACCCTTATGAGGTTCCGCTGCTGACGGCGCTTAATTCACCTGAATTGCCCAAGGCTTTTGGCTTTGAGTCGGCAGCCCTTCATTACCGGGACACGCAGAACAGGTCGGTGTGCGATCTGGTTGTGGACGTTCCCCTTTCCGACGTGACCCTCCAAAAGAACGCCGCGGGCCAATTTGCCGGTCGCCTGTCCTACGTCGCTCTGCTTAAGGACAGCAAGGGGGAAGTGGTGAAGAAGTTTCAGAACGATATTCCCCTCAACGTGCCTGAAGAAAAGATGGGCGCCCTAAAATCGAGCCATTTCATATATACCGAACACTTCAATCTGGATCCGGGCAAATACACCCTGGAAGCCGCCGTTCTGGATGGTGAAGGGAAAAGGATCAGCGCACGGAAGAGCATCGTGGTGATACCTTCGCCTTCCACTGCGCTCGGAATCAGCGGCATCTGCGTTGTTCGCTCTATGAAAGACAAGGACAAATCAACCGAAGAGTCTGATCCCCTGGTGATCGCGAGCAAAGTGGTATCGCCCACCATCGCGCCGGTTGTGATCAAGGCATCCACCGCCAACCTGCCCTTTTACGTCGTAATCTACGCCGATAAGAGCGTCGCGGCGCCACCCCAATTGCAGATGGAATTCAGCCGGAACGGCGAGGTGCTGGGAAGCGGCATGGCGCCCCTCGGTCCTCCCGACAAAGACGGCCGCATCCAATACATCGCCATGGCCCCCGTGGCGCGACTCGAGCCGGGGAACTTCACCATCCGCTTCATCGCCAAACAAGGCTCTGAAACGGCCGAGGAATCGGCTTCCTTCACTCTCCAATAGGACCAGGGATGATTCTTTCCAGGCGGGAATTGTTATGGCTTTCCATTGCTCTCGGCGCCTCCAAGGGATTGCGCCTTCTGGGCAATCCCCACCCTTCACCGTCTCTCTTCGAGGAGATTCCACCCTCGGCCAGCGGCTTGGTGTGGGTGCATGACAACGCCTGGTCCCAGGAACATTACCTTCCGGAAACTTTGGGTCCGGGCGTGGCCTTTCTGGACTTCGATAACGATGGCTGGATGGATATATTCCTGGTCAACAGCGGACCCTGCGATTTCTGGACCCCGCCTAAACCCATCCGCAATGCTCTTTACAAAAACAATCGCGACGGAACCTTTACCGACGTTACGGAAAGAGCGGGCGTGAGCGGTGGAACCTTTGGCATGGGTGTGGCCGTGGGCGACTACGATAACGACGGCTGGCCCGACATCTTCGTCACCGCCTACGGACGCTGCACCCTCTACAAGAATAATCATGACGGCACATTTAGCGACGTCACGGAGAGATCCGGCCTGCGCTCGCCCGGGTGGACCACCAGCGCCGTATGGTTCGACTATGACAATGACGGGCGCCTTGACCTTTTTGTGTGCAGCTTTGTGGACTACGGCGCCAAACACAAGTTCGAGTGCGGCAACAATAAGTTGGGCAAGCGTTACTACTGCATTCCCCGCGTCTTTAACGGGACCGCGAGCTTTCTTTTCCACAACAATGGCGACGGCACTTTCACCGAGGCCAGTGCCGGCACCGAAATTGCCAAGACCATGGGCAAGGGGCTGGGCGTGGTGGCCACTGACGTCAACAATGACGGCCGCATGGACCTTTTTGTCTCCAATGATACGGTTCCCAATTTCCTCTATATGAATCGCGGCCCTGACGCCTCGGGGAAAACCCGCTGGGAGGAGATCGGCCTGCAAGCCGCGGTCGCGTTCAGTGACAACGGCCAGGCTCGTTCGGGCATGGGCGTGGATGCAGGGGATTTGAATAATAGTGGATGGCAGGACCTGTTCGTGGCCAACGTGGACCAGGAAATGTTTTCGCTCTACCAAAATAATAAGGACGAGTCATTCACCGACGCGGCCTACGCCAATGGCGTCGCCCAAGCCACCCGGCTTCTGAGCGGATGGGGGCTGAAGTTTTTCGACTACGACAACGATGGCGCTATTGACCTGATTCTGGCCAACGGACACCCCGACGATATGATCGATACTTTTTCGCGGCAGGTCCATTACAAGGAATCTCCCCTGCTTTTCCACCAGGGGCCGGATGGAAAGCTAGCCAACGTTAGCACAAAGGCGGGACCTACATTTGAACAGGCTTTTCCATCGCGCGGGCTTGCAGTGGGCGACTACAACAACGATGGCGCGCTGGATGTGATTATCGCCAACAACGGAGGGCCGCCCGTCCTGCTCAAAAATAATGCGGCCCAAGGCAACAACTGGCTGGGCTTGAAACTGGAAGGCGTAACTTGCAATCGCGACGCCATCGGCACTCGAATCTTTTGGAAAGCGGGCGGCAAATTGCGCCAGCGCCTGAAGAACAATGGAGGAAGTTATCTCTCCTCCCACGACCTGCGCGAAGTCCTGGGCATTGGGGCCGCGCCGAAAATTGACGAGCTTGAAATCCACTGGCCCTTGCCCAGCAAGCAAGTGGACAAGTTCACCGATTTATCTCCCAACCGCTACATCCGGATTGTGGAAGGGAAAGGGATCGTTTAACAGATTATGGATTAAGAAAACGCTTCGAACCCCTGGATTCCACCATGCCTGTCCTCATCTCGCTTCTCCGAGCCGTAAACGTTGGGGGCCACCAAATGATCAAAATGGACGCCCTCCGCGAGCTGTATGAATCGATTGGATTCCGCCCGGCGCGCACCTACCTGCAAAGCGGCAACGTGGTCTTCAAAAGCGGAGAGCGCGACCCCGCCCGGCTCACGAAAAAGATTGAGACCGCGATCGAGCGTGACTTCGGTTTTCGCCCCGATGTGGTGATACGCACAACGGTCGAACTCAAGGACGTGATCCGCAGAAACCCTTTCGCCAAGCGCCGCGATATCGATCCCCGCAAACTCCTGGTGACTTTTCTTGCCGGAGTCCCCGCACGGGAGGATGTCGAAAAGGTCAGTAAAATCAAGGCCGATCCTGAGGAAATGCACATCAACGGCCGCGAGGTCTACATTTATTTTCCCAACGGCGTAGCCCGCCCCAAGATTTCCTGGACCCAGGTGGCAAAAAAGCTGAAGACCAGTGGGACAGCAAGAAACTGGAACACCGTCACCCAGTTGCTCGCCATGGCCGAAGAGTTGGAAGCTGCTCCGTAAAGAAAGAACTTTTAGCGCTGACTCGCCGCGGCGAGTCAGCGGCTTTTCGCGCGGTTGCAATTCGAGTCATTCAACCGGGAACCTGAACCACTACCTATCTCCCGCTTTCCAGAATCACTGTGATATGCTGCGCGCATGATACGCACCTTCGCTGCTATGCTGGCCCTGCTCTCCGCGACAGCTTTTGCGCAGACCGCAAGCCAGGGGACAGCGCCAACGACGACACAATCGCCAAGCACGGGAGCGGCCGCGAGCCAAGCCCAGCGGCCCGCCATGGCCGAGACTCCCAACACCGACATCTATTACCGGATGGCGCCCGATGCCCTGCCGCAGGACGGAGTTCCGCAAGGCGAGATTCGCGGACCGCTCACGCTGCCTAGCGAGGCTTATCCAGGCACTCAGCATACCTACTGGGTCTATGTGCCGGCGCAATACGACCCGGCGGTACCGGCCAGCCTGATGATTTACAACGATGGCCAAGCATTCAAGGCGCCGGAGGGAGACATTCGCGCCCCGGTTGTGATGGACAACCTGATCTACCGACGCGAGATTCCGGTGATGATCGCGGTCTTCATCAATCCCGGCCGCCGTCCCGACCAGCCGGAGCCGACACCCGGCAATTGGGGCGACCGCGACACCAACCGGCCCACCGAATACAACACGCTGGATGATAAATACGCCCGGGTGATTGTGGATGAATTGCTGCCCGTGCTGTACAAGGAATACAACATTTCAAAAGATCCCGAGCGGCATGGGATCGGCGGATCGAGTTCGGGCGCCATCGCCGCGTTTACTGTGGCGTGGCAGCGTCCCGATGTCTTCCGCAAAGTCCTGAGCAACGTGGGAAGCTTTACCAACATTCGCGGGGGCAACGCTTATCCGGACATCATTCGCTCGACCGAAAAGAAGCCTCTGCGCGTTTACCTGGTGGACGGGCGGAACGACAATCGAGGGCTGCGCGCCGACGGAGTTTACGATCAAGCACGCGATTGGTTCTACCAGAACGTGCGCATGCAGCAGGCTCTCACTGAGAAGGGCTACGACCTGAACTACACCTGGGGCATTCAGCGCCACGGCCAGAAAATGCTGCAAACAGTTTTCCCGGACATGCTGCGCTGGCTCTGGCGCGACTACGGGGTTTCAACCGACGTTCACGATACGGTCGAGCGTTCGTTCAACGCGCCCAAGAAAAAAGAGTAGCGCGGACAGGACGGGTGGCGCATACGTGGCGCGTTTTAGCATCTATGCGGTCTGAGAGGCTGAAAGGCAGACAAGATGCTAATCTGAATGGATATATTGTAAATATATATCGGCACTTAGATATGTCGCATACATTGTTTAGGACGCAACGTATGCGCCACCCGCGGCAGCGTTCTTGTGACGCCGGGTTTTTCTCTCCTCCCAGGGGGAGATCCCACGCAAAAAGCGCGTTGTGGCTACACGCTCCCCAGGATGAGGTATCATTGATTCATGGCGCACGAGCCACAATTTCGCCGGCGACATAACCAGAACGCCGATGGTCCTTTCTATGTTGTGAATGGGGAGTGCATTTCTTGTGGCGCCCCTGAAATGCGCGCCCCGAACTTGATGGCACATGATTCGCGGGGGCATTGCTTCTTTATTCGACAACCTGCCACCGCAGAGGAAACAAACGAAGCGATCCTAAGCACGTGGGCATCGTGCTGTGGAGCCCTGCGGTACGGCGGCGAGAACCGTGAGGCCCTGATTCGTTTGGCCGAACTCGGGTTAGCCGAACAATGCGACTTCCGATTAAAGGATGAGCCTGAACCCCTATCGAGAAGTCGTGTTAGCTTTGAATTTGCCGAAGCGGCGAAGGTCGGAGTAGCCTGTGCGGAAGAGATCACAAAGTATCTTGCTGAGTATCTGGAGAAACCCGGTCATGGAAGCGGCAGGGTGCGGTCCCTTCGCCTTTCAGGGCCTAATGCGTCTTTGGTCTATGAATGGGGCGTGCAACCAGACCGGTACCACGTAACCTTCGCTGTTGAACCCCGACCTCATCAGCGGCGTTGGGCAATTTTATTATCAAGGAAAGACGGCCATCCGAAGACAGGGTTTGCCATCCTCGTCCACGAAGCGTTGCTGCAGGATTCGCGTTTTCGTTCGATTCAGTGGCATACAGACGACGAGTGGCAAACCGGCGCAAACAATGGCCGTTCGCTCCCGTACTAATCTCCGCATCCCCCCACGGCGTGTGCCGCATTTGAGCATGTATGCGGTCTGTGAGGCTGAAAGACAAGCAAGGTGCTAACCTAAACGGATATATTTTAAATATATATCAGCACTCAGATATGGCGCACGCAATGCAAAGGACACAACGTATCCGCCATCCGCGGAGTTCTTAACGCTTGAACCATTGCCAAAATCTCTATTTTTTCTCCGCTTCCCGATTGGCCAGCCGGTAGCAAGGACCGCCGTCTTTGCGGTCCGCGGCTCTTCTCTCGCATTCATTGCCATCCTCACTTATTCTATCCCCATGTCCAAGCCCGAAGGAAGAACCGCAGGCCGCAAAGACGGCGGGCTGCGTTACTGGGCTTATCTGCGCTCAAACCAGCTATGTCCCGCGGATGAGGTTTTTTACATGCTCGGGGCGGAAACCGACCCCGATCAGCCGTGCGGGAATTCTCCGCAGAAATGGAAAGTGCCGTAGGAGCTTGAGAGGCCATGGGAGGGTCACAGGTTTGGGACTGCCAAGAACCAGGCGTATCACATTGTTTTGTAAAAAGGTTTGAAGACGCTGTGTCGCCCGGGTAGGAAAATCCCTTCGCCGTTGGACGGCTTCAAGGTCGTCAGGGGTCGGAGCCCGGTGTAAGAGTATGGGGCCGAGTATGTTTGCCGTTGCGACGGCATCTTGAATGGCGAGATTGATTCCCACACCTCCTATGGGCGACATCGCGTGCGCCGCGTCACCGATGCACAAAAGCCCGGGCCGGGACCATCGCGCTAGCCGATCGACGGCTACGGTCAACAGGGAAATGTCCTTCCAATCGTGCAACTCTTCCAGACGGTCGCGCAGGAACGGCGCGAGACTTGCAATTTCCTGGCGAAAGGATTCCAACCCGCGTTGCCGGATTTCATCCGCTTTACCCTTGGCGATGACGAAGGCGCATTGCCAGTAACTTTCGCGATTGAGCAGGACCATCATTTTGCCTCTATCGATGTGCCCAAAGATCTGCCCGGGGTCGCTCGGCCGCCGGCTGATACGCATCCACATCACATCCATGGGTGCTCCGATATCGATCACTTCAAGACCGGCCTGCTTGCGTACCTTCGAGTGGCGGCCGTCAGCTCCAATGGTAAGCGGAGCTCGAATTTCGAGCGTGCCCTGTGGAGTTTTTGCCCGCACGCCAGCCACGTTGCCGTTTTCGGATATGAGGTCAGCAACTTCTGCCTCCATCCTCAAGTGGAAGGTTGGATATCGCGTGGCGTGTTCCTTGATGAAGTCGAGAAAATCCCACTGCGGCATTAAAGCGACAAAACGGCAATGGGTGGGGAGATGGGTGAAATCCGCAATCGTGACGGTGTCCATTCCGACTTGGCCAGCCAGCTCTCGTATTTCTTGATGGGACCGTTTGAGGAATTCGTCCAGAATCCCTAATTCGTACAAGATTTCGAGCGTGGACGGATGAACGGTATCTCCACGGAAATCCCGAAGAAAATCGGCGTGCTTTTCAAGCACGAACACATCAATGCCCATCCGCGCGAGAAGGAATCCGAGCATCATGCCGGCGGGACCGCCCCCAGCTACGCAACAGCCAGTTTGAATCGGCTCGTCCATAGGGTCGGCTGACTCAGGCCTTCCGAGGCCCGCGTCTTGAGAGCTTTCAGTTCAAGAACGAGGGTGGCGCATACGTGCTGCATTTTAGCATGTATGCGAACTGCAACACCGGAAGGAAGGTATGCAGTTAACCTAAATGGATATACTGCGGACATATATCAGCACTCAGATATGGCGCATACATTGCACAGAATGCAACGTATGCGCCACCCACGCGCTACGGGGCTATCCCGCAGATTAGAAGCAAGGAACTGCGGACAAAGAACTAAGGACCAGGGTCAAATGACGTTTTTCTTCCAGATAAATCCATTCTATGCCACCCATAAAAATTTCAAATTGTACAGAAATGACACGGGGCCATAGGCTTGATATCGAGCCAAAGTTTCGAGTTCGGGTGGGAGTGTCCCCGAAGTGCATTGCGGGCCTGCCGGATTTCTTGGAAGGCGGGATGGGACTCAGGCTCAAGTGTTCAGAAAGTGCGGGAACCCATGCAAGGGGGGATCCGCTGGAGGCGCGCCATGCAAAAACAAACAATCACAGTGCGAGTGCCGGCGACGGTAGGCAATTTCGGCAGTTCCGCGGGGTTCGGCACCCTGGCGCTTGATGCCTCGCTCAACGTTAAAGTAAACCGGCGTTACGATGGGCAGGTGGGCGTCCGTTATTTTGGTGAGAATGGCGAGCGGGTGCCGCGTGACCGGTCAAACCTGGTGGTGCGCGCGATAGAAGCAGCACTCCATCTGAAGAAAGTTGAGTTCACGGGCGTCGACTTGGAGATTTACAGCTCTGTACCCATCGCGGTCGGCCTGGGATCGAGCACGGCGGCGGTTCTGGCCGGATTAATTTCCGCAAGTCTTTTGTACCACCTGGAACTGGATGAGAAATCCATTTTCGAGCTGGCCGGGGTTTACGAGAATCGTGCCGGCAATCTGCGTGCTGCGTGGTTGGGCGGATTTGTAGCCTGCCTGGGAGGCAGCTCCGGGCGAGGCAAGGGCGCGAAGGGCTGCGCTCCCGCCATGTATCAAAGAACCGTGGTTCCTGGAAATCTGGTGTTGAGCGTGGTCGTCCCGGAAACTTCGCTGGTTCCGGAAAGTCGTCTCGCCAATAATGGCGCGAAGCCGCCACGCGGCGGAAAGCGCGCCGCAGCTCAAACCGCCGGACGCAACTCACGCTCCGCGGCCTCGGGCGCGGCGGTTAAAGAGAATAAAATCCAACTCCATCGCGCCGCGGCACTCTCCGAATTTTTTGCTCAGCAGGGCGGGGCCATTCCGTTTGATCTGGAGACAACGCTTCCGCCCACTTGCGAAAAAAAGGTGGCAGGACTCGCGGAAGCTCTTCAAGTCCGAACCCCCGGATTGCTGTCCGTCTTCTTATGCGGGTCGGGACCGGCCGTGGGTGTGTTTGGCGGTGAGAATACCGGCGAGGCGGTGGAGGCCGTCCGCGCAGCCTTCGCTCGCCACAACGTCGCGTCGAGTTGCTTTGAGTTCCGGCCCAGCAACACAGGCGCTCTCGATTGGAACAGCCCGTACGGTGACATGGCCCTGTCCTCGGGCCGCGGGCTTACCCGGTCGCTTCCCAAAACTGTTTCCCTTCCCGTATAAAATTTGAAGAAATGGGTTGACGATTCTGGTTAATGGAGTTAGATTATTACCTACCGACCGGTCGGTAACAATTGACGCCGGTTGGCTTGGAAGGTTGCGGGTGGATGGGGCGGTCACGAAAGTCTGGTGAGGTTTATGGTGAAGTCGATGAATGGCTCGGAAATTCTGCTCGAAAGTCTCCACCGCGAAAATGTGAAGGTGGTGTTTGGTCTTCCTGGCGGCGCCGTCCTTCCGCTTTATGATGCCCTCTATAGCGCCGGGATTAGGCACCTCCTCGTGCGCCACGAGCAGGCGGCTGGATTTGCGGCCGACGGTTACGCGCGCGCCACGGGGAAACCTGGCGTTTGCCTGGTGACTTCCGGCCCCGGCGCCACCAATGTGATCACCGCTCTCACTTCGGCCATGATGGATTCAATCCCCATCGTGGTCCTCACTGGCCAGGTACCCGCGTCCGTGATCGGCAAGGATGCATTCCAGGAAGCGGACACGATTGGGATCACCCTTCCCTGCACCAAGCAATCGTTCATGGCGAATTCGGCCGCGGAGCTGCCCGAAATTATTCACCGCGCCTTCCGCGCCGCGGTTTCCGGGAGGCCCGGGCCCGTGTTGGTGGATCTTCCCAAAAGCGTGCTGATGGAAAAAGCGCAGCCGGTTTTTCCTGCGCCCTCCGTGGACGAGCGCCCCGAGCGTCCGCGCGAGTGGAGCCATGAAGATGTTGCGCGCGCGGCGGAAATGATTTTGGAGAGCCGCAATGCCGTGCTCTACGTGGGCGGCGGAGTGATTGCGTCCGAAGCCTCCCAGGAAATTAGCGAACTGGCGGAACTCACCCACATTCCCGTCACCACAACTTTGATGGCCCTGGGCGCTTTCCCCTCGCGCCATCGGCTTTCACTGGGGATGCTGGGGATGCACGGTTCCTATGCCACCAATCAGTCGCTCTGCCATTCCGACTTGCTGGTGGCCATCGGCGCTCGCTTTGACGATCGCATCACCGGCCGGGTGAAAGACTTTTGCACGCTGGCCAGGAAAATCCAGATTGACGTGGATCCCTCCGAGATCAACAAAAACGTCCGCGTGGATCATTCCCTGGTGGGCGACGCGCGTGAAATCCTTCAGGCGCTCATTGCCGAGCTCAAACGGCAGTCCCACCACGGATCTTCCCCCGCGCATTCCGGCCGGCGGGAATGGCTGGAGCGCATCGAAGCCTGGCGGGCCGAACATCCCCTGACCTACGACAAATATTCTTCCGCCGTAAAGCCGGAATTCGTTTTGGAAACACTTTCCAAATGCGCCGAGGAGCAAGCCATCATCTCGGTGGATGTGGGCCAACACCAAATGTGGGCGGCCCAGTTCTGCAGCTTTACTCATCCGCGAACGTGGCTGTCATCGAGCGGCCTGGGCGCCATGGGGTACGGCTTCCCGGCGGCGATGGGCGCGCAAATGGCGTTCCCCGACCGCCAAGTGATTGCCATCGTGGGTGACGGCGGATTTCAAATGACATTGAACGACCTGGCGACGGTCGTGCAGTATCACGTGCCCGTCAAAATCGCCATCATCAATAACCGGTCGCTGGGCATGGTCCGCCAATGGCAGGAAATCTTTTTTGAGAAGCGCTATTGCGACATTGACCTGAATTTTGCGCCTGACTTTGTGAAGCTGGCGGAATCATACGGCGTCCGTGCCTCGCGGGTGGAACATCGCACCGACGTGGTGGATGCGGTCCGCGATTTCTTGAGCGACCGTGAGCCCCGCCTGATTGATTTCTGGGTGGACCCGGCGGAAAACGTTTACCCCATTGTGCCGCCCGGAGCGTCCTTGGCGGAAATGGTGGTTGAGCCGCCCCGCGTGCTGGTGGAGGAAGAATCGCTGGATGATCTCTGGGCGGTTTGACAATCGAACGCGAGCTTGACCTTTGGCCGGCCAGGATGCCCTCTGAAAAAGGGGCGAAAAGATGTTTCGTATAGGCGACTATGACGCGCGGACTACCGGCCAGATACTCACATTGATCTTCCTGGTGGTGGGGGGGACAATCTCGGCTTGGATCGCCGCTTCACGGATGCGGAAAAGAATCAAGAAAGCCATCGGGAAAGACGCCTCCGAACTTGAGCTTACTTCCATTAACACTTGGATGGAAGTGGAGGAAAAAGAAGAACAAGAAAAGAACGGAGGCGAGCGACACGGCTAGGAGCAGGGGCGGAATACGATTGTGCAACGCTTCCGGGCACTGAAAAAGCAGGGCCCAGTAAAATTCCCTGACGCACCTATTGAACGAGGTGATCTGATATGCAGTGGTTGATTTCGCTTGAAACGGAGAACGATCCCATTCCCGCTTGCCGGCTGCTGAACATCTTCCGCCGCAAAGGGGTGAAGATTGGAACCTTTAATCTGGCGGCGAGCGCGCGTGGATTTTCCGTGATGGCGGTGGTCGATACTCCCGAAGCGGACGTGGACCACATCTTCAATTTCTTGCGCCGCGGGGAAGGTATCCGCCACGTGACTTATTACCGGCACCTGCCCTCAGGTGAGGCGAGTTTCATTTTTATTGACTCGAGTTCCGACTCGTCCGTGGTGACTCGATTTACGCAATCCTTCCCTGAATCAAAAATCATTTTTGCGGGCAATGGGAAGTATTTGTTTGAGGTTGTGCAGGAAAAAGGCGCACGAAAGTTTGCCCCTGGTTTTGACGAGGCGGGATTCCTGCCTTTCGCCCGCGTCAAGACAACTCACCCGGAAATGGGGGCGGAGCTGGTGGGCTCATCGGCACAATAAGAAGTAGGTTGCAGGTCGCAGGTAGTAGGTCGGGAAAGGCAGGTCGAAAATGGCGCGTAGGGTGAATATTTCCACCGACATGCCATCCAACACATGCCGCTTTCTAGCCCCAACATGCCACCTGCTACCTACCATCATAATAAGGAGAACACATGGCAAAGGTCTACTATGAAACGGATGGAGATGTAAAGAATCTCGCCGGAAAAACTATTGCGGTGATCGGGTATGGAAGTCAAGGGCACGCCCACGCGTTGAACTTGCGCGACAGCGGGTTGAAAGTGATCGTGGGCCTGCCGGCGTCCAGCAAATCGCGCGCGAAAGTGGCAGCCCAAAAGCTCGAAGTTTTTGAGCCGGCGGAAGCGGCCAAACGAGGCGACGTGATTGTGGTGCTCATTCCCGACCATACGCAGGGTCAGGTTTATAAGGACGCGATAGCGCCCAACCTCGGGCCCGGCAAAACCCTGATGTTCGCCCACGGGTTCAACATCCATTTCAAATTTGTGGTGCCTCCTCCCACCGTGGACGTGGTGATGATCGCGCCCAAATCTCCCGGGCATCGCATGCGCGAACTCTTTACCGAAGGCGTGGGCGTGCCCGCGCTGCTGGCTGTGGAACAGGACGCATCCGGCCATGCGGAACAAACCGCTCTGGCCTATGCCAAGGGCGTGGGCAGCCTCAAGGCGGGCGTGATTCGCACCACCTTCAAGGAAGAGACGGAGACGGACTTGTTTGGAGAGCAGACCACGCTCTGCGGCGGCGTCTCCGCGCTGATCACCAGCGCCTTTGAGACTCTGGTGGACGCGGGCTACCAGCCCGAAATCGCCTACTTCGAATGTCTGCATGAATTGAAACTGATTGTGGACCTCATTTACCAGGGCGGCATCAAGTACATGCGCTATTCGGTGAGCGATACCGCCGAGTATGGCGATTACACCCGCGGCCCGGTGGTGATTGACGCGCACGTGCGCGAAACCATGAAGAAAATTCTCGCCGATATTCAAAGCGGCAAATTCGCCAAAGAGTGGATGGATGAAAACGTCCAGGGCCGCGCGCGTTTTCTCGATATGCGCGCCAAAGCCGAGAACCATCCAATCGAAAAAGTGGGCATTGAGCTCAGAAAGATGATGGCGTGGAACCGTCCCGCGGAGCAGGAAGCCACTGCCGCCCAGGCGCAGGCAAGGCGGTGAGAAGGGCAGTGACGAGTGACAAGTGACGAGTGACAAGCATTGAAGAGGGATTTGGCAGGTAGCAAGCGGTAAGTCGGCCCACATCGCAAGGGGTGATGATCCAGTGCATTTTTTCTGCCCGCCACTTGCCACTCTTCTCAGGTCAAAAGGATAGAGATTGTCGAAAACATCCACTGAGGAAAAGAAATCGACCGTCCAAGTCAAAAAGCTGGCGCTGATTGGCGCGGGCAAACTGGGCGAAGGCTTGCTCTCCGGTTTGCTCAGCTCGCAATTGGTGCCAGCGGGGCGCGTGCAGGTGACGGTAGCTCATCAGCCGCATGCGGATGAACTTGCTGAGAAGCACGGCGTCCGGGCGGGAACGAACAACAACGCGGCCGTAAAGGGCGCTGACTTGGTCTTGATTTGCCTGAAGCCTCAGCAGGTGAAGGGGTTTCTGCACGAGGTCAAACGAAGTCTGGGGAAGAACACGCTTATTATTTCCGCCGCCGCCAGTGTGACCACCGCGCTCATTGAGCGGGAGCTGGGCCACAACGCCCGCGTGGTGCGGACGATGCCCAACACACCTTGCCTGATCCGCCTGGGCATGATCGCCATCGCCAAGGGAAAACATGCCACCGACGAAGACGTGAAAATCGCCCAGGCTATTTTCGGTTCCATGGGGCGCACGGTGGTGGTGGATGAAAAACACATGGACGCCATCACCGGGCTTTCCGCCTCGGGGCCCGCCTATGTTTACTTGATCATCGAATCGCTTGCCGAAGGCGGCGTGAAGCTTGGATTGCCGCGTGAACTCTCCACCGAACTTTCCGCCCAGACGCTGCTCGGCGCATCATCTCTGGTGCTGCACACCGGCGAACATCCCGCCAAATTAAAAGACATGGTAACCACTCCCGCCGGCTGCACCATTGACGGGCTGCTCGAGCTGGAAGAGGGCGGACTGCGCGTCACGCTCATCAAAGCCGTGGTGCGAGCCGCTGAGCGCGCCCGGCAACTCGTCCAAAGCCAAAACACATAAATATTCCCCACCCTGCGAGCACTGGTCGCGGGGATTCAACTTCACTTCCCCGGCTCAGTTTTTCTGGACTGTCTGGCGGAGGCTGGCATACTATTTCCCCGACAGGCACAAAGGAGTTTTATGAAGATCAAGGAAATTCGCACGCGAGTCGTCACCTGGCGAGGCAAGACGGTGCCGCTGCCGCCGCATTTCTGCACCAATCCCTTGGACATTCTTTCCCTACCCCAGGCCTCCATGGCTACATTCACCTTCCACAACTGGTTGGTGGTTGAAGTTTTCACGGACAACGGCCTGGTGGGTATCGGCGACG
Source organism: Terriglobia bacterium (assembly GCA_035308965.1). Taxonomy (GTDB): domain Bacteria; phylum Acidobacteriota; class Terriglobia; order UBA7540; family UBA7540; genus DASYXZ01. The sequence goes on from DATGFN010000063.1 coordinate 46,745, forward strand.
CGGCGCTTGCGCCGCATGTGACCAAGCAGGTGATTGATGAGTATTTGAAACCGCTGCTGATTGGCGCCGATCCCTGGGACATCGAATTCCTTTGGCAGCATATGTATCGCAAGACGATGGCGTTTGGGCGCAAAGGAATCGGGATGGTGGCCATCAGCGCGGTGGACATCGCCCTTTGGGACATTCTCGGCAAGTCAGCCAAGCAGCCGGTCTACCGCCTGCTTGGAGGGCGAACCAAGCCGCGCATTCCGGTTTATGCCAGCCGGCTTTATAGTGTTGCTTTGCCCGAGTTGGCGGGGGAAGCGAAGAAGTACAAGGATGAGGGCTACAAGGCTATGAAGCTGCGTTTCGGCTGGGGGCCAACCGACGGCGCCGAGGGCATGCAGCACAACGTCAACCTGGTGCGCACCGTGCGCGAGGCCGTGGGCGATGGCGTCGACGTCATGGCGGACGCTTACATGGGCTGGACGCTCGACTATGCCAAACGCATGTTGCCGCTGCTTGAGCCCTATAATCTTCGCTGGCTGGAGGAGCCGGTGATTCCCGATGACATTCACGGGTACGCGGAGTTGAAATCTTACGGAATGATGCCCATCGCCGGAGGCGAGCACGAGTTTACTCTTTACGGTTTTCGCGAGTTGCTGGAGGCGCGCGCCGTGGATGTGATTCAGTTTGACACCAATCGCGTGGGCGGTCTCACCCAGGCGCGCAAAATCTCTGCTCTGGCGGAGGCGCATTCGGTGCCCGTGATTCCTCACGCCGGACAAATGCACAATTTTCATTTGGTGATGGCAAGCCTCAATTCGCCCATGGCCGAGTATTTTCCGGTGGTGGACGTGGAAGTGGGCAATGAATTGTTTTGGTATATTTTCGAAGGCGAGCCCAAGGCCCAGAATGGGTTTGTGGATCTCGATGAAAATGTTCCCGGCCTCGGCCTCAGTATCAACGAAAAAGCGCTTAAGAAGTTCGAGGTCGCTGAGTAAAGACAACTCTGTAGGGCAAAGGCGACTCCGGCCCTACAGGATTCGCAGTATTGGTTTAAGACAAGGAAATCACACCATGTCAAAGCAACGTGTGGCCATTATAGGTCTGGGACTGATGGGGAGCGGGATGGCGGGGCGGTTGCTCTCCGAGAAATTCCCGCTCACGGTCTACAATCGCAATCCGGAAAAGGCCGCGTCGTTGGCACAGGCCGGTGCGAAAGTCGCCGGCTCGCCGCGGGAGGCTGGGGCAAATTCTGACGTGGTCATCAGCATCGTCGCCGATGACGCCGCCTCGCGTGCCGTTTGGCTGGGAGAAAACGGAGCTCTGACGGGCGCGGCGTCGGGTGCGGTATTGATTGAATCGGGTACGCTTAAGGTGGGCTGGATCAAGGAACTTGCCGCGGCCGCCGCAACCCACGGTTGCGAATTGCTCGATGCGCCCGTGACTGGAACCAAGCCTCATGCGGCATCGGGCCAATTGCGTTTTCTCGTCGGCGGATCTGCCGCCGCGCTGGAAATGGCGCGGCCGGTTCTATCCGTGCTCGGGAACGAGATTGTCCATCTCGGGCCCACCGGCAGTGGCGCTCTGATGAAGTTGATTAACAATTTTGTGTGCGGCGTGCAACTGGCCTCCATTGCGGAAGCGGTGTCGCTGATGAGTGCGGGTGGTCTTGATCGGGACCAAGCACTGGCGGTACTCACGAGCGGCGCTCCGGGGAGTCCACTGGTGAAGACGGCTTCGGCCCGCGCAATATCGGGCGACCCCACCATAAATTTCTTCCTGCGCCTGATGGCCAAGGACATTTCTTACGCCATGGCGGAGGGAGCTGCGCGCGGCGTGCCCATGCAAACGGCTGCCGCGGGGCTGGCCGTTTACCAGCACGCGATTGATGCCGGGCGCGGCGATGAAGACCTCTCCGCTATAATCGGATCAGTGGAACAGACATGATCGGCCGTCAAGATATTATGAACGATGAAGGATGAAGTATGAATTACGACGGAGTGTTCAAAAGTATTTCTGAATAATCCGAAACAAAACTGTCGGGGAAACTCCTTAAATCATGAAACCTAAGGTTTTTGTCACACGACCACTGCCAACGCCCGCGCTCGATCTACTGGCGGAGCACTTTGATATCGCGTTCTACCCGCAGGATTCGCCCATCCCACCCGAAGCGATGGCGAAAGCATGTCGCGAAATCGAAGGGCTGGTGGTGGCCGGCACGCGGGTAACAGCGGAAATATTGAATGCCGCATCCAGGCTGCGCGCGGTCTCCACGGCTTCCGTGGGCTACGATAACATTGACATCGCAGCGTGCACGGCGCGCGGGATTCCTGTGACCAACACGGTGGGCGTGCTTGAAGAAACCACGGCAGACCTGGCCTTCGCGCTCCTTCTTGCCGTGGCGCGCCGCGTGGTGGAAGGAGATAAATTTGTGAGGGACGGCCTGTGGCGCGAGTGGCAATGGGGATTACTGCACGCCTCCGACGTTCATCACAAGACGCTTGGACTTTACGGCTTTGGACGCATCGGCCAGGCGGTGGCGCGGCGCGGGAGGGGATTCTCCATGCGCATACTTTATTACGCCCGGCACCGCGTGGCGGAATCGATTGAGCGCGAATTCGACGCCCAACTCGTGGACCGCGAGACTTTGCTCCGCCAGTCGGATTTCCTGAGCCTGCACATTCCCAAAACACCAGAGACGGTGCACACCATCGGCGCCCGCGAGCTGGGGCTGATGAAACCCGCCGCGTTTCTCATCAATACCGCCCGCGGAAGTGTAGTGGATGAGCCTGCGCTGGTGCATGCTCTCGAAACCAAGACCATTGCCGGGGCGGGCCTGGATGTTTTCGAGCAGGAACCAAAAGTTCATCCCGGTCTAATCTCCATGCCGAATGTGGTTTTGATGCCGCATGTGGGGAGCGCAACCGCAGAGACGCGCCTGAAGATGGCTATGCGCGCCGCGGAAAACTTAATCGCAGTGCTCTGCGGCCGCCGTCCCGCCGATGTTGTAAATCCCGAAGTCTTTGCGTAATCGTCGTTGCCGGCTGGGCTAGTACGAACGCGCCTTTTGCGCTCGCCCATTCCGTAGGGGCGGTTCGCGAACCGCCCCTACCTTGGCACAGCCCGTAATCTCTTGCGTTTATGGTGACCGTCTCCAATAATAAGCTCGTGCTAACCCGCGACAATCTTCGGCTGACTCTGGAAGGCGCGCGCGCCATCCTGGCTGCGGCGGAAAAGAAAGCGCGCGAAATATCCGTGCCCATGAACATCGCCGTGGTGGATGACGGCGCCCACCTGCTGGCGTTTGCCCGTATGGATGGCGCAAAACTTTCTTCCATCGAAGTCGCGCTCACCAAGGCCAATGCCGCCGCCCTGCGCCGGGCGCCTACCGGACCCGCGTTGGCCGCGGGCGAACCCGGCGTGATTCTCTCCCTGGGTCTTTCACTGGCCACAGATGGAAAACTCACCGCCATACGCGGCGGCCTGCCTCTGGTTGTGGGCAGGCAATGCGTGGGCGGGATCGGAGTAAGCGCCGGCTCCGAGGACGAAGACGTTCAAGTGGCGCAAGCCGGCGTCGACGCGCTGGCCCAATTCTCCTGATGCCTACCCAAACCGGACCGCCTCGCACGATCGCGCCTCTCTATGCCCACGGCAAGGAAGTTGCCAAACAGATTTTCCTCGACGTGATGAAAGCCATTGATGTCCGTACGGCCATGCGCGCCAAACTTAATCGGCATGATGACGCGCTGATGGCGGGAGACATTCACAAACCACTGCTGCGCCCTCCGTGCGTGATCGCCTTTGGAAAGGCGGCTAATAAGATGGCCCTCGGGCTCAACGAGATTCTGGGCACGGGCGTGGAAGCCGGTGTGATTGTGGCCCCGGCCGAGCCCGCCAAAAAAATAAGCGGGTTCCAATATTTTGTCGGAGGCCATCCCTATCCCAATGCCGGCAGCATGCAGGGCGCGAGGGCCGCGATTGAATTGGTTTCCACTCTCACGCCCGACCATTTGGTGATTTTCCTGGTGTCGGGCGGCGGCTCCAGCCTCTTCGAACAGCCCATCGATCCCGCCATCACGCTGGAAGACCTTCTGAAATTCAACAAGCTGCTGGTGACGGGCGGATTGCCCATCGAGCAGATTAATGTTCTTCGCAAACATCTTTCGGCGGTCAAGGGAGGCCGGCTGGCCACGCGCGCCTTCCCCGCGCATCAACTCACTCTGTATATTTCCGATGTCCCGGAAAAATTTCCCTCCATGGTAGCTTCCGGCCCGACCCAACCGGACGAATCGACCACCGGGGAATGTTACACGCTAGCTGAAAAACATCAGTTGACAGCCAAATTTCCGGCGAATATTCGACGGCTCTTTGAGGAACGCTCGCTCGAAGAAACTCCCAAGCCCGGCGACGAACATTTTTCCCGATCGCACTATTCCTGCCTCCTCTCGAACCGCGATGCGGTGGAGGCGGCGAAATCCGCGGCTGAAAGAGCTGGCTTCCATTGCGAGATCGACGCCAACACCTGGGACGCCGACTTTAAACAAGTGGCCGACGCAAATCTGGCTTCGCTCGAAGCATTAAAGCGGCAACACCCCGGACTTCCGGTTGCGCTGGTCGTGGGCGGCGAAGTAATTTGTCCGGTCACGGGACCGGGCTCGGGCGGCCGAAACCAGGCGTTTGTCCTGTACGCCGCGCAGCGCATCGCGGGAAAGAAGCAAGTAGTGCTGAGCGCCGGGACCGACGGGCGCGACGGGAATAGTCCCACTAGCGGTGCCGTTGCCGACGGCCAGACGATTCCCCGCGCCCGCGACCGTGGCTTTGACCCGGCACAATACGCCGCGCTCAGCGATTCGTATCATTTCTTCCGGTCGCTCGGCGATACACTGGACACGGGTTTCACGGATAATAATGTTCGTGATGTACGGTTGTGGTTGGATTTTAGTTAGGAAGTACGTCCTTCGTCCGTTGTCATTTGTCCTTTGCTGCCTATCCCACACACAGCGTGCGACGACGCAGCACCTAGGCACAGTGGGCGGTTAAAATAAACGAATTAGGAGACCTCTCATGCCAAATAAAATTGCCTTCATCGGTCTTGGAATCATGGGCCAGCCTATGGCACTGAATTTGATCAACGCGGGGCACCACCTGACCGTTTACAACCGGACCCAGGATAAAACCAGCACGCTCGCGCAAGCGGGAGCGCGCGTGGCCGCAAGCCCTGCCGAGGCCGTGCGCGACGCCGAAATTATCTGGTCCATCGTCAGCGACACGGCGGCGATGGAAGAAGTGGTGCTTGGCCCAGCTGGAATTTTGAGCGGGATTCGAGAAGGCGCCGTGCTAATTGATTCGAGCACTATCAGCCCCACCGTGAGCCGCAAGTTCGCCTGCCACCTGGCGGGCAAGAAAGCGAAAATGTTGGACGCGCCGGTGACGGGCAGCAAGCACGGCGCGGAAAAAGGTGAGTTGACTTTCATGATTGGCGGGGACCGTGAAGTTTTTGACCGCATGATGCCCGTCCTGAATGTGCTGGGGAAGCGGCATATTTATTGCGGGGCGCACGGGTCCGGCCTCTCCGCCAAACTCGCCCAAAACGCCATTCAGGCCACCATGGTGGAAGTTTTTTGCGAGGGCTTCGTGCTGGCCACCAAGGCCGGAGTGCTTCCCGAAACCATGATGGAAATAATTCAATCGAGCATGGCTCGCGCCAACTTGACGGACTTCAAGGCCCCGTTCATTTTCAAGGGCGACTTCACGCCTTATTTCCCCCTGAAGCTGATGCACAAGGACTTGGAATTGGCCATGGAAGCCGCCTACGCGCAAAACGTTCCCATGCCCACCACCGCCGCCGTAAAGGAAACTTATGGAGCCGCCAAAGCGCAAGGCAAAGGGAATATGGACTACGCGGCGGTGGTCACGTTTCTGGAAGAATTGGCCGGGGTTAAGGTTCGGACGGGCACCCAAGAAAAAAGTTCTGGAAGCGCCAGTTGATTTCTGATTTTGCTCATCGCTTCAAAGAGTAGAAATATTCTTGCGGCCGTGAGACAATAGCCTCGTCAAGTTTAGCGGGCTATACTCCTTCAATTTATGTTTCGCGCGCTCCCCAAGCCGGCGCTCGCATTGCTGATCGCCTTCAGCTTATTCCTGCCCTATTCCATCCGCGCCCAGCAAAGCCGCAAGCCTCTCACAGAAGCGGAAGTGATCGATCTGCTCAAAAATGAAGTCCCTTCCCAGCGGGTCGAGTCGTTGGTACGCCAGTATGGCATCTCATTCGAAATGAACGACCAAACTGAAAGCGCCCTCTTGGTTGCCGGCGCGTCGGATGAATTGTTGGCAGCCCTGCGTGAGTTGGCCCCCAAGCCCATTGCGGCCCCAACGCTAATGATTGCGGTGACTCCGGGAGGAGCGCAAGTGTTTGTGGATGATGAGCTCTTTGCCAAGACAAGTTCGGATGGGCGCCTGAAAATAGCAAGCCTGACGCCGGGTCCGCACCGAGTGCGCATTTCACTCTATGGCTACCGCGACTACGAGCAAGTCTACACACTCGTGGCTGGACAATCGGTCACCGCATCCACCACCCTCCAGGTCATAAAAAAAACAGATGAAAGTTCCCGCGCGGGCAACGGTAAAGGATCCGCCGCGGGGGGACAGATTTCCGGCTCACAAACTGCTGCCCGGCCGCAACGCGTGATCATTCCCGCGGGAACCATCATTACGGTAAGGATGGTCGATGATGTGGATTCCTCACGCGACAAGGCAGGCAAGGAATTTGCCGCGAAAGTGGATGCCCCGATTACAGTTGGCGACCAGGAGATCATTCCTCAGGACGCTGAGGCCCACCTGCGATTGCTCAGTGTTGGAAATCCTTCCCAGCCGTCATTGCAACTTCAACTCTTCACGCTCACATTGAATGGGAAGAACTTGAACGTGGCGGCCACTCCTTACAGTAAAGCCGCTGACCCGGCTCAGAAACCGGCCGCGAGACCCCCAGCCAACAATGCGCGCGTAGGGGGGATACTGGGCGGCCTGGCCGGAGGAGCGGCGGGCAAGGCGATCAGCAACGCTATCGGTGGGAACAACCGTCCCACCAACACTTCGGGAGTGCAGGCTCCGCCCCAAACATTGGCCGCGGACACCAAAATCGACTTCACCCTCAGAGGCCCCATCCTCGTCATGCAGTAACCCGCTTCCAGGATATCTTTGCGAGGACGGTCGCCCGAATTGCTTGGCTGATCAATCGCGCAACGCCGACTGCAATCGCCTTCTTTAATAAATCCCTTTCACAAATCCGCCATCCACGGCGATGGAGGCGCCGGTGATGTAGCTGGCGCGTTCGGAGGCTAGAAATACCACGAGGTTTGCGAACTCTTCCGGCTGGCCCAGCCGTTTGAGAGGAATTTGAGAAGCCCATCGTTGGCGAATTTGATCGGGAGTGACGCCTTCCGCCTGCGCGATCTTTTCCGCCAATTGGTCCAGACGCGCCGTTTGGGTATATCCCGGGCAGGCGTTGGTCACCAGCACATTATCCGGAGCGTATTCGTTGGCCAGGCTCTTGACCAGCCCGCTGACCGCCGCGCGCACGGAATTGGACAAGATCAGATTGTCAACGGGCTGCTTTACAGCCATCGAGGTAATGGTAATGAAACGCCCCCATTTCCGTTTTTGCATCAGGGGCAGAACTTCGCGGGCAAAGTAGAGCGTGCTCATCAGGTTCAAATTAACGCCAGATTGCCAGTCCTCCACCGAGGTCTGGGAGAAGGGCTTGGCGGGCGGCCCGCCGGCATTGGCCACGCAGATATCCACGCGACCAAAGCGTTCGAGGGTCTCAGCCACAAAGCTGCGGACCTGGTCGTAGACGGTCACGTCCAGCGCGCGCGCCAGAACTTCCGCGCCCGTCGCATCGTGAATTTCCGCGGCGGCTGCGCTCAGCACCGCTTCAGTTCGCGCGCAAAGCGCGAGTTTGGCGCCCTCGCGCGCCAGGCCCATGGCGACAGCCTTCCCCAATCCTGTGCTGGAGGCAGCTACGATCGCCACCCGATCTTTAAGGCCCAGATCCATGAAGAAAGGATGAAGGTAAAAAGGTAAAGGTTAAAGGTTAAAAGGAAAAAGTTGAGGCTCTTATTTACCCTTTAACCTTTCCCTTGGCGTTTGTAACTCACCCTTTTCGTAAGTAGTCGTCCTGCCCTGTCAGCCAGTCGATGCGGATGGGACTGAAGATGTCGAGGTCCAGCGTATCTTCGAGAGCTACCGCGCTGTGGGGCACGTTCGAAGGGATGTGCAGGACCTCGCCCTTTCTCACCACCACGTCCTGGCCTTCCACGGTAAGCTTAAGCACGCCCTCAATGATGTAAGTGATCTGCTCGCTCTCGTGATGGTGCAAGGGCACCAAAGCATCCTTGGCCAGAAAAACTTGCGCCACCATCGCTTTTTCGCCGCTGATCACTCTGCGCCAGATCTTCGGGTTCATTACTTCTTTCTTCACTGTTTCCCAGGAAAAATGTTCCATCCAATTTCCTCCAAGGCGTCGGCCAGCAAAGTTTCGCGGCGCGCAAGCACATTCTACACGCAACGCCTGCGCCTGAAGATAAAATACCCTTTGTTCAAATAGGAATGTTTTTCCGCTGGCAATTCGCCCCGACATGTTGTATCTAATGTTCGCGCCGTTCTCGAACTCATAGCCTTGGTCATTTAACAATCGAACCGCCAGAGCGGATTTACTGGGATTAAGAAACTTTCCTGATATTTTTGGAGGTCGCCATGCGCAAACTTACCTTTGCCGCCCTACTGACGGGCTGGTTGCTTTACGCAATGCCGCTGAGCGCGCAAGTGGATTGCACGGTTGTGGTCAACACGCCTGAGGACCAACTGATGCTCGCTGTCAACGGCGCGGATGGCCCGCAGGAGCAGGTTGCCGCCCTGGACAAATACGCCGCAGCGCACGCCGAAACAAAATTCACGCCCTGCGTCAACAGCACCTATACCGCGGCCTATCTGAAGCTCAATAATTTCGACAAGGCGATTGAATACGGCGAGAAAGACATTGCGGCCAATGCGCTGGACATTAACCTGATGCTGAACCTCCTGAAGTCTTACGTGGGCGCCGGAAAGGCGAACGATACTTCTTTTGACGTGATCGATAAAATGCCCAACCAGTTGAAAGTGGAATCCTCGGCCAGCCGCCCGGCCAAAATGAGTGACGAGGAGTGGGCCAAAGCCCAACAGGATATGGCGGCGCAGATGAAAGATGAGCGCGCCTACGCGGAGTATGCTTTTTTTCAATTGCTGCCGCGAGTCGCCGACCCTCCCAAGCGCGTGCAATACCTCGACGGTTTCATGCAGGCTTATCCTGATACCCCCAACGTCGGGCAGGTCAATTATCAGTACTTTGTAGCCTACGAGTACGCGGGCAATCCGGCCAAGGCAGATGAATATGGCGAAAAAGCCATCGCCGCGGACCCGAACAACGTCGAATATTTGGTGGCGCTGGCTAATGATTATTCCGCTCCCCTACAGCCGGGCCAACCGGATACACCTGCCCATAAGCTTAAAATGGATAAAGCGGAAGAGTATGCCAAGAAAGTAATACAACTCGTGCCAACCATAAAGAAACCGGAGGGAGTTTCAGACGATCAATTTAAGATCACACAGAATAACCAACTGGGGTTGGCGCACCTTTCCCTGGGTCTCGTAGAATACCAACTTGCATTCAAAACTCATAAAATTGCCACCACGATTCAAGAATTCAAGACTGCGGCCGACCTTTTGGGCGCGAATCCCGAACTTCAGGCGAAGGCGCTATACCTCCTTGGAAACGCCTACGAATTCGGAACTGCAGCCAACCATAAAGCGGCGATCGATGCCCTCACCCGCGCCTCAAGCCTGCAATCCAGTTTTAAGGGGCCTTCGGCAGACCTGCTGGCCAAAGTGAAAAAAGCTGCGCACATGTAAGTTTTGTGAAGCGAGAAATATTCGGGCAAGTCTTATCAGATTGGGCGCGCCCTTGCACGCGCACCAGTCACGCGACTGATGATTTCCGCTTCCAGATGTAATAAACCGGAATACCCAGCGCGATAATCAACGCGCCGTATCCTGCCTCAACCGGCTTTTCCCGGAGCAAATTCAAAACGAAAACCGCCGCCGTGAGCACAAAAATAATCGGCACCCAGGGATATCCGATCACGCGATAGGGCCGCGGCAAGTCGGGCAACTTACGGCGCAGCACGATTACCCCGAAAGCGGTGAGAGCGTAAAAAATCCATCCTGCAAAAATCGTGTAAGTAAAAAGTTCTTCGTATCCCGCCAGCAATACCAGGAACACGGACCATACACCCTGCACTACCAGCGCCAGATAAGGGGTACGAAAGCGCGGATGCACGGCGGCGCACCAGCGAAAGAAAAGTTTATCTTCGGCCATGGCGTAATAGACGCGCGCGCCAGACAGAATGGAGCCGTTGGTGCTTCCAAAAACCGAGATGATGATGGCCAGCGCAACCAACTGTGAGCCGCTGGGACCGAAAATTTTGGCGGCCGCATCGGAACCCACGCGTTGAGACTGGACAATCTCCGGCAACGTCAGGACGTGGTAATAGACCATGTTTAATCCGGCGTAAATCAGGATCACAGCGCCCGTCCCGATGATCAGCGCCAGAGGCAAGTTGCGCTCCGGGCGCTTCACTTCTCCTGCGGCAAAGGTCACGTTGTTCCACCCTTCGTAAGCCCACAGCGCCGCCACCATCGCCACTCCAAATGACGCCCAGTAGCGGGTCCCTTCCGGAACAGGCAATGTATGCGGGCCGCCTGCCGAACCATGCACCAAAAGGTAGCCGAGGGCGATAAGCGAAACCACAATGCCCACGTTCATGCCGGTGAGGACCGACTGAACCCACCCGCCCTCGCGAACGCCGCGATAATTGATGGCGGTCAGGACGATGATGATCATGGCCGCCGCCAGACGCTGCTGCCAGAGTGAGAAGGGGAAAAATTTGGACAGGTATTGGGTGAGGCCCACCGCCAGAGTTGCGATGCCTCCCGACTGCTGCACCAGGAAAAACATCCAGCCGCACAAAAAACTAACCAGCGGCCCGTAGGCTTCGCGGAGGTAGACGTATTGCCCGCCCGCCTGCGGCATCATGGCGGCCAACTCGGCAAAAGAAAGCGCACCGAATAAACTGAGGATTCCCGTTACAATCCACACCGCCAAGCCTGCGCGCGAGGTTCCAACTTCCCGGGTGATCTCTGCCGGGACGATGAAGATGGCCGAGCCGATCATAATGCCCATCACGATGGCGGTGGCTTGCCAAAGTCCGAGCGCGCGCAAGAGCTGGGGTTTGCTGTCAGGGCCCGAAGCGGCCGGGGAAGTCTTTATCTCAGGCGTCATAGCAAGGAGGGTGGAACGGAGAAATTTATCGTCTACTGCTTCGCCGCTGGGAATTGTACTTTGGGAACCTGCCGCGCTCCCTCCTCAGCTTTAAAGTATGCGTCATTCCTCTGGAAGCCCGCCCATTGAGCAAAGAGGCTGTTGGGGAAAAGGCCGATATAGGTATTGTAGTCTTGTATAGCATCGTTATAGCGCTTCCGTTCCACGGCAATCCGGTTTTCCGTTCCGGCCAGCTCGTCTTGCAATTGGAGGAAATTCTCATTCGACTTGAGTTGGGGATAATTCTCCACGATGACCATCAAGCGTCCCAGCGCGGAATCGATTTGCCCGTTGGCGGCGATGCGGTCGGCGGGAGTTTTGGCTCCCATCATCGCGGCACGCGCCGCCGCAATGTTTCCGAACACCGTTTGCTCCTGCGCTGCGATGCCTTTCACCGTTTCGACCAGATTCGGAATCAAATCTGCGCGGCGCTGCATGACGTTGTCCACCTGCGCCCACGCGGATTTGATGGCCTCATTCTTGGTGACCATTTCATTTTTGGCGCTGACATAGCTTCCGCCCACGACCACGGCCGCCAGAATCACAAGGCCCAGTAATAGGCCCAGAACGATCCAAACAGTTTTCATAAGTCATCCTCCGCAATGCAATCCATGATATCAGGCTGGCGGGTTCAGGAATCGTTGGCCTGCGCCGCGCGCTGAAGTACCCCGCCTTCCAGACCGAAAAAGGAGCTTGCCTCACCCTGCTACTTCATCCGGCGGTCATACTCGACCTCGGCGCGCTGAATGCTCTCGAAGTAAGCGCGAAATGTCGCGGGGGCATCCAACTGATTCTCCGCCAGTTTTTTCTCCCGAACGTCCAGAATGGTGTGGAACGGGCGCGAGTCAAAGCCAAGGAGTGAACCCAAACGATCCGCCGCCTCGCGCTTGGAGTGCGGTGGCAGTTCTCCGAGGGCGATCAAGGCATGGTGGAATAAAGTGACAAAACTTGAGATCGACGCGGTCATCAACCGTGCAAGAATCTTCGGTTCGGGCGGATTAGCCACATAGCTTTGGCGAAGGCGAATCAAATTCACCCGTATTTCGCGCTCCACCTGGTGCCCGTGCAAACTCATGGGGACATCCAAATCCGCGAACACATCCTCGCCCAACAGTACGCGCCGTTTCGCCTTGATGTCCAGAAACTCGATGGCAAAAACGTCCGCGGCGGTGCGTAAGCCTTCAAGGGTAAAAATCATGGGCGCCGGATGCCCCTTGCCCGACCACCATTGTCCCGGCGGATTGAGCTTCTCGAGGTCCGTGGCCGTCAAGCGCTCCAGGACGCACATCACGTTCAGGTCTGAAAATTTTGCGTGGAATTCATCTGTCGCTGCCGAACCATAGAGGACCACAGACTTGAGATTCGCGCCACATGCGGCCTTTAGTTTTTCCACCAGCTCACTCAACTGTTTTTCCATTGCTCTTAACCTCTCTCATTTGGGGCTGCGTCAATCCAGAATCGAATCACCAACTTCCTCCCGCCCCTCCGCCTCCTGAGGATCCGCCTCCAAACCCTCCGAAGCTGCCGCCTCCCCCGTACCCGCCACCGCCCCATGAACCCCCGCCCGAATAGAACCCTCTGCCAGAGCCACCACCCTGAAGCTTACCCCGGAAAAGTTGAATAAAGAAAATTACAAGGCACACGGGGAGGATGAGCAGGATAAAGATGGATGCAAGGATCTGACTGAAAAAGCCAGCGCTTTGACGCTGAGGGACCTCGGTGGGCAGGTCAAAGAAGTGGGGATCTGCCAGACTTTCGAGAGAGACTCCACGCTGGGAAGCGATCTCATTCGCCGTTATTGCGACGAGGTGAAGGACGGCGCCGTTATAGTCATTCGCATCCAGGTATTTGTCGATCTCCGGTTCGAAGCCAGCCAGCTTCTCCTTTGAAAAAACAGGCTCGAGCCCGGAACCTAATTCGAGCTTGTACTGATGATGGGGGAGAATCAATATGAGGAGGCCGCGGCCTTCGAGTTTGCTGCCCACAGCGAGGTCGTTGAATGTCAGGCTGGCAAATTCCTCAGGCTCCATTCCGGCCAGCGAGGCCGTGGTGGCCACCTCAATTTGGGCGCGCGCCTTTTGTTCCACCTCTGTGCAGACTGCTGTGATTCGCGCCCGTGCCACATCCCCCAGCTCACCTGCCAGGTCATGGATATACCCGCCGACGGGACCAAGCGCTGATAAGGAATCAAGGTTGATGTTCCGGTCGGTGGCAATTACATTTGCGATTCGCTCGGTGAGCTGAAGCAATGCTTTGTTGTAATCGCCGGCGCGGAGATCGGGCAGCATTTCGCGGCCGAACCCGCCCACTTTGCCGTCGGGCAATATAGGCTCCAGGCCGTAGCCAACCTCAGTCCAGTACTTGTGGTCATTGATGGCCACCAGCATCAGAACGCCGCGATTGTCGTCCTTGTGGCCCACGCCCCAGTGCTTGAAGAGTTGGTTTGCGAAGTCCGACGCTTCCATTCCATCGAGTGTCTTGACGGTCACCACGGCGATTTGGGTGTGAGTTTTTTCGTCAACCTCCGCGCAAAGGCTGGTGAGATCCGCTTGAGTCTGGGCATTCAACACGCCTGCAAAGTCATTGACGTATCCCTGCGCCCGGAGTTGTTTTACTTCTTCCCCATGGGCTATGACTGAAAAGGAAAGGAATCCAAGAAAGGCGACTCGCCAATGGAATTGGCTGAGCATGCTATTTAGGGAGCGCATTCCGGGGCATTATCACATGTAATGAAAGTGCCGGCTTATTTCTTTCCCATCGCGCATACAAAATTGGCGGCATCGTTTGTATCGCCGCTTCCCTTATACCATGCAATCTGCGGGTATGGGCAAAGCGGGCGAGTCATTCTCACGCCTTTAGTTCGATTGCCATCATCCACATATTTAGTGGCGATTATGCTGGAGGGCGCGCTGCCACCCTCCACCCACTTTTCAAGGGCGACATAAATGTTGTGCCCGGGGTCATTGTTCGGGTCGCCCGGATATTCTCCAAAAACATTCGGGCCCGGACCGCCGCCGCAGTGTTGCATGCCCGGCGCCATATAGAGGCGCGTGAAAGAGTGGGCGATTCCCTCCCCCATCTTCGATTCCACGCTTTGGTAATAATCAATGGAGTTGAGCGGGGAAATCGCGGCATCGCTCCAACCGTGATAAAGAATCAATTTCCCGCCACGCTTCATGAACGGACTGAGGTCGGGATTGGTCGAGTTCAAGGCGTCTGCCGTTTTCGCGTCGGCGAGCTTGGTGGCTTGGTCGATGTCAAATGTCTTGTAATCCCAATCCGCCTTCTCGTAAACCATGTTGGTGAAGTACCCCACACTGAAGAAGGCAATCAAGCTGCGGCCGGGCGCGTTGCCGGTGATCCAAAGCGGCCAACCCCCGCCCCCTTCCTCGCCACCGGGAACGTATCCTGGAAACAGCAGGCGGCCCGCAGAATCGTGCGGACCGGCATAGATATTTTTCAGGGCAGCCGCCTGGGGCGCCGTCAAGCAACTGTTGGAATCTTCTTGGGCGCAGATCATCGTTCCCGGATCGAAGTGGCATTGCCTCGGATCGTTCACCAGTCCGTCACGCAAACCATCCGCAGCGTCGCAAGCCGCGAGGACGGCGGCACTGATGGCCGAAATCTTGGCCGCCGGAATGTAACTCGCGGGATCGAGCGTGGTCGCCCGCAAATCCCACATGGCGTTGACCAGAAGGTGCGTCCAATAATTCGCCGGGGCGCCGGCCAGGATGCCATCGTAGTCTTCGGGGAAGCGCTGGGCTTCCATCAACGCCTCGCGACCGCCATCCGAGCAACTGGCGAAATAAGAATAGTGCGGTTTGTTGCCGTAATACGCAGTGACTATCGCCTTAGCCTTTGCGGTCATTTCATGGACGCCGCGATTGCCGAAATCAATCACCTTCTCCGGATGTCCCAAGGCCCAAACGGCGTCGGTAGTCGTGTGTCCGGTATCGGTCCCACCTGTGGCGTAACCCAGTTTCACCTCGGCCGCCATCCCCAGGTAGCCAATCACTCCGGCAAAACCGCCGTTGCCTTCACCGCGGAATCTTCCATTCCACCCTGCCGCCGGCATCCAAACTTCAATCTTGATGTCTGAATCTGTGGTGGGCGCAATTTCCGCGGTGACTCTGCAAAAGGCCGGGACGTCCTTGAAGTTCGGAGGATTTCGTGGTGGAGAAGTCTGCGGCGCCACGAACGACCCGGCCGGGACCAATTGCGCAAGGGTAATCTTCGTGTTAGGAAGCGCCAGCTTGGCCAGGCTGTCACACGATTCTTGTTCGGCCGCAGCCCATGGGACGGAAACAGCCGCTATCAGCACTGGGTAGAGAAAAGCATAAACTAGAATTTTCCGCATTACGAGCTCCTTTGATGTTGACCTCGACTCGCAATTGGCGTCGGGTAGGCGCGTGTTCCACGAATTCTCCCTCTTTAAGACTAGATGCCCAGGTCAGAACCTGCATGGAGTTTGCAGTGCGTCGAAAAGAACCGAGATGCCAAGAACTGATTTCCAAGCGACGGGTAACATATAACAGAGCGCGGATGGACACAACACAACTGCATCGGTAAAGGTACAGCTTGGAACTTTGTAGCGGCGGCCTCTGACCGCCGTCTATTAATTGAAAAGGCTCCGGCGGTCAGAGACCGCCGCTAAAACAAACTGACCAACTACCCGTGCTTCCCCTTCCTTGCCGATTCCAGACCCTGATGTTATCTTCGGTGGTATGAGTGGCCCCCAGCCGGTGATCCCCGAGTTTCATTCGGGGGGCCCGGAATTATTTGAAAAGCTCTTTGAATCTTCTCCGGACGGCATCGTGTTGACCGCCCAGGACGGAGAAATTGTGCGCGTGAACGAGCAGGTGGAGCGCTTGTTCGGGTACGGTCGCGGCGAACTGCTGGGGCAAGCGGTGGAAATACTTATCCCAAGGCGATTTCATGGCGCGCATCCCGCCCACCGCCGGGCCTATGTGGCAGAGCCACACACACGCCCCATGGGCGCGGGGCTGGAGCTCTTTGGCAGGCGCAAGGATGGGACTGAATTTCCGGTGGACATCATGCTGAGTCCGGTAGAGACATCAGCCGGCCCGTTTGTGTTGGGAGTAGTTCGGGACATTTCGGACCGGAAATTGGCCATGGAAGCGGTGCGGCAAAGCGAGCACCGGCTGCAAGGGATCATCGACAATTCAACCGCGATAATCTATCTGAAGGATATTCAAGGGCGCTTCCTAAAGGTCAACCGGCAATTCGAATACTTGTTCGGAATCAAGCGCGACGAAGCCCTTGGAAAGACAGACCACGACCTTTTCCCTTGGGCCATGGCGGATAAGTTCCGGGCGAACGACCAGAAAGTGCTGCAAGGCGGCGTGCCTTTGGAATTCGAAGAGGTGGCGCCCTTGGGGGGGGGATTGCGCACCTACTTATCGATGAAGTTCCCCCTTTTCGATGCGGAGGGGCGCCCCAATGCGGTGGCTGGAATATCTACGGACATCACGGAGCGCAAGCAGGCGGAGGAATCGCTGTTGCTTGAAGTCACGAGCGTCCTGATGTCCAACCTCGAAATCCGCAATCTTTTCGGCGCCATCGCCGCCAGCATCCGCAGGGTCAAGCCCCACTTTTATTCGACCCTCGCTCTGCACGATCCGCCCTCCAATCAATTGCGCCTGCATGTTCTGACGGCCCCGAATCCCATTGCCTTGGCCCAGAATGAAGTGATGATCCAGATCGAAAGCTCGCCCGCCGGCCGCGCCTTTACATCGGGGGAGCCGCTGGTGATGAACCGGATGGAAGCAGGACACTTCGATACGGAAGTTATGCGCCGACTGGACGAGATGGGGGTGAAATCAGGGTGTTGGCTGCCGCTTTCGAGCCGCGACCGGATGCTGGGCGCGCTGGTTGTGACCAGCGAACAGCCTGATGATTTCAGCGAAAAAGACGTCCGCATTTTGAGCCAGGTCGCCAATCAGGTTGCTATGACGCTTGAAAACGCATTGTCCATGCGGCTGATTGCGGAAATGAAGCAGAGGCTGACCGAAGAAAAGCTTTATCTCGAAGAAGAACTCCGCACCGAATATAACTTTGAAGAGATTGTCGGAGAGAGTCCTGACCTCAAGCGCGTCCTGAAACAGGTGGAGACCGTAGCGCCTACGGATGCCACCGTTTTAATTCTGGGAGAGACGGGGACGGGCAAGGAACTGGTGGCCCGCGCCATCCACCACCTGAGTTCGCGGCGCGAGCGGACTTTTGTGAAATTGAATTGCGCCGCCATCCCCGGCGGGTTGCTGGAGAGTGAATTGTTTGGGCACGAAAGAGGAGCGTTCACCGGCGCCATTTCACAGAAGATCGGCCGCCTGGAATTGGCCCACCAGGGAACCTTATTCCTGGATGAAGTCGGGGATATTCCACTCGACTTGCAACCCAAACTGCTCCGGGCGCTGCAAGAAAAGGAATTTGAAAGATTGGGAAGCAATCGCACCATCCCCATCGATGTGAGGCTGATCGCGGCCACCAACCGTGACTTGGCACAAATGATGGAGGATCGCCAGTTTCGAAGCGACCTTTATTATCGCCTCCGGGTTTTCCCAGTGACGGTACCTCCCCTGCGTGAGCGCGCCGGAGATGTCGAGATCCTGGTCCGCTACTTCACCCAAAAGCATGCCCAGCGGATGGGTAAAAGAATCGAGGTCATTCCTCCCCAAACCATCGAGGCCCTCTCGCGATGGAGTTGGCCTGGGAATGTCCGCGAGTTGGAGAATTTTATTGAACGCGGAGTAATCCTATCCCAAGGTCCTGTTCTAAGATTGCCGCTCGGCGAGTTGCTCCTGCCTGAGATTGAATCTGCCAGTTCTGGGACGCTCGAAGCTCAGGAGCGCGCGCACATCATTCGTGTACTGCGAGAAACAAATGGTGTAATCGCTGGCGCGAAAGGCGCCGCCGCTCGCTTGGGACTTAAGCGAACTACCCTGAATTCCAAGATGCAAAAGCTCGGAATCTCCCGCAAAGACCTGTGACGGCCCTTCGTCATATGGCGTTATTTCGTCATTCTCGCCTTCGTCACACACTTATGTGACCCGCATCACAAAGCTTATAAAAAGTTAACAACTTGCTTAGATTGTGTAAGTTTCAAGCTGACGAGGGATGGGACCCTGTTTGGCCGCCAAGATGCCAATAGTAAGTTTGGTTGCAAACGAAACCACGAGGTCCTGAGCGATTTGGGGCCTTGTGGCGGTATCGCAGCGAAAATTAGGAGCAGGCAGAAATCCTATGATGAAAATTACATTTTGCACCGAATGCGAACCAGCGGTTCTAAAACTCGAAGGCAGGCTCGCGGGGCCATGGGTGGATGAACTGGAAAAAACTTGGCGCTCGATCAATCCGGCCTCAATAACAAGTCATCTGGTGCTGGACTTATGTGAGGCGACCTTTGTGGATGCCGACGGCAGAGAACTTCTGGCCGAAATGCATGAGGCGGGAGTCGAGCTGATTGGCGATGGAATCATGACGCAATTTATGATCGATGGAATTAAGTACGGGCGCAACGCGAACAAGCCCAAGAGCCTGCAAGCTGGCGGACTCAGGGGCATCACTGCCAAATTGACAACGACGTAGAGGAGAATGGAAATGAAGACACCCCAAAGCTCAGGTCTTACTGAAAGCTGTTTGGAATGTAAATTGCGCTCGGCCAATTTTTTCTGTGGTTTGCCCCCGGCGAATTTGAAAGCTCTCGAAGCGGTCAAATATACTTCTGGCTATCCGGAAGGGGCCGTCCTGTTTATGGAGGATCAGGCTCCGCGAGGCATCATGGTGCTTTGTAAAGGCCGGGTAAAGCTCTCCATGACCTCGGCGGAGGGACGGGCGGTGATCCTCCGGATCGTCAAGGCGGGCGAAGTCCTGGGGTTGCACGGAGCCATTTCCGGGGAACCCTACCAATCGACAGCGGAAACTCTCGAACCGTGCCAGGTCAGTTTCATCCGCCGTGAGGACTTCCTAGCCTTCCTGCGCCAGAATGGTGAAGCATCCATCCGCGCGGCGCAACAGTTGAGCAGCGACTATCACATCGCCTGTGAACAGGTTCGCTCGCTGGGGCTGGCACATTCCGTGCCTGAGAAACTGGCACGATTCCTTCTGGACTGGGCGACAAACGGTCAGGAACCGAAATCGGGAACTCGAATGAAGCTCACTTTGACCCACGAAGAGATCGGGCAGATGATCGGCACTTCGCGCGAAACCGTTACGCGCACGTTGAGTGAATTCAAGAGCAAACAACTGGCTGCCCTGCGCGGCTCAACTCTGATCATCCAGAACAAAGAAGCATTGGAAAATCTGGCGAATGCTTAGGCAGGGCTCAATGATTCCCTGTGCGGTCCGGGTTTCAGGCCCCGGGAGGAAAGAGCAAAATGGATCACAGAAAGATATTTTTGATAGGCGATGATCCGGAGGGTCCGCCGGCCTACGCCAAGACGATTGCGGCCCTTGGCTACGATGTTGAGACGTGTGATTCTTATGACGAAGGCGCGCGCCGAATCGGGACCGAGCAGTTTGATTTCGTAATTGTGGGCCAGGGAGGCGCCGCATTCAAAGGACGGCGCGTATTGGAGCACGCCCTGCATCTGCATCGACAGATCCCCATCCTTGTAGTGGCAAGATCTCTTAACCTTCACAATTATCTAGAGGCGATGGACCTGGGCGCAGTGGACTACCTGGAAAGGCCCAAGCCGGAAGACGTTGCCTGGGTGCTTGAGTCTCAATTGAATCGGCCCCACGCGTTGGTGGTTCGCCACCTGGTGAACTAATCCGATCCGCTGTCATGCTTGGTAGGAGATAGGCCGAAGTTTCCCTCATGTGCGGGTGATGTTTTTTTGGGCGGGGAGCGGCCAATTATTGCTGCCGGGCTTTGTCACACAACTCTTCTTTCCGGCGGCTTCGAATCCGAGACTGGATGGGTCCACTCGCCTTGACGGTTTTGCCAGGGATTATCCACCACCAGGTCCGGATGCTGGTACCGAAATGTTTCTGCTATGTGGCAGCTCCAGCAGATGGGCAGGGCGGTGCGGAATGTCTCCGGCAATTCTTCCGGCCGAATTTCATCCCACTCCATTGACTTCAGGTCCGTCCCCATCAGCGCCGGCCGGTGACGAAAAATATCATCCGCCGATTCAAATGGTTTTTGACAGTAGGCGCAACTCTTTCCCGCGTACCACTTTCCGACAATGTTCTTCACCAGGCAGTCTTCCGGAGCTTTTTCGATCTGCCCCAGACACTCCTGCCCGCAGTCCTTGCGTTCGGGCCAGCGCGAGCATGCGCTCAGCCGGAAATGCGGATCTCCCAGGAGTGATTCTCTCGCAACCTTGGCCGCGTCGAGCGCGACGGCCGCCTCCCGCTTGGTTTCCGGACACGTCACCAACCTTGTCCCATAAAACCTCAGATAGGACCGGACCGCCACAAACATTGCGTATCCGAGACCGCCTGCGGCGATTAATCCGAACATTAGAATAAAATTGATTGTCATCGGAATCCCTCCAGACGGGAGATCTCCCCCCTCATACTGTAATCGCGGCGCCGGCCATCTTCCGTGACAAAGGTCACCGTTGTCTGTGATGTTCCTCACTGCGGGGGTCTGGCCGATGATGTAAGTTCGTCAGTCAGATGGTGTGATTCATCAAGCCGCTGGGGTGAGATCGGGTCCACGGCGGCGAATAGCGCAAACCGATTTACCTGAGATGGAGGATCTGTATGGTCGAGGCCAAAGTAACTTTAACTCAAACCCATATGCCTTTACGGCAGTTCGTGGCGCAAACGGGAAGCGGACACCATATGATTCTGGATGATGGTGTGGGTGGCACTGGCCCCAAGCCCATCGAATTGGTTGCTGTGGCGCTCGCGGGCTGTACCGCTTTCGACGTCATCACCTACCTGCGTTACAAAAGACATCAAACAGTCACAGGGTACGAAGTACGCGTTGAAGCGGAACAGGCGGAAAGGGCCCCCCAGGTTTTCACCTCCGTCCGCATTCATCACCTGGTTACAGGGGTGGAAATTGAAGCGGCTGCGGTGGAGGAAGCTATCAAACTTTCTGAAAGTAAGTATTGCTCGGTCGGAGCCATGCTCCGCAAATCGGCGGAGATCATTACCACTTTTGAAGTTGTCGCCGACAAAATTCCCGTGACCGTTGCGGCTTGACCGGAGCAGGGATTTTCCCCACTCAATGCCGGGGATGCCGCAATCAGGGGAGACGGACATGATGAATCTACAGACAAGACCGGTTGGTTTGGAAGAGGAAAGAGCCCCCATGAAAAAAACGGCCAGAAGACGCCTCAAATTCAGATTTGGTCACGATCACCTCTTCGGCAATCTAACTCCGGAAAAGCTGGAAGCCTTCCAAAAGAACCAAGTCACGGAATTCTATCCCGCTGGCGTCATCGTTCTGAGCGCCAGCTCGACGCCCAAAGGAATTTATCTGATCCGTTCCGGTAAAATAAAACTGTCCACGGCAGGCAGGGGAAAAAGCGGGCCCACTTCAAGAGTGGCGGGCCGGGGAGAAATTCTCGGACTCAGCGCCATGGTTTCGGGAAAGCCTTGCGAGATGACATCCGAAACCCTGAGCCCGACACAACTGAGCTTTATTCCCAGGAGTGCCATCATCAGACTGATGGATGAGGATTCCGAATTTGCTTTCCGGGTCCTCCAGTATCTGTGCAATGATCTGGGCGACGCGTTTGAAAGCGTTCGCTCCCAGTTGCGGTCGCCCCGCCGCAACCATAAGAATTAGCCGATGCGATTTCCAGAGCGACGCAATTGCTTACTTGGAATATTCAAGTCAGATTCAATCCGGATCAACCCGCGCGGGTTGGACGAGCACACCCTGATCAAAACTTGAAATGCCGTTGATTTGCCGCGGTGGGGTCAAGGCTTCCGGCCGGCAATTCTAGGGATTGGGAGCGGGAGGAAGGTCTCGGGAGGCGTCCGCCACGCTGGAGGATATCTCGATTAATTTGTCTACCTGGGTGAGCTTCAGGACGCCCTCCACCATGCCATTCACTCCGGTCAAGCGCAGCGTTCCACCAACCTTTTTCAGCCGGGAAAGTAATCTCACAATCGTTCCGATGCCGGTGCTATCGACATAGGTCACGCGCGACAAGTCGAAAATGACCACCTTTTCATTCTGGCGGATGAACTCGTCCACCGCCCGCTCAATATGCTGGAGGATTGGCCCCATTTGAATGCTGTCGTGTATTTCGAGGACTACAATGCCAGGCCGTATTTGTTTCTTCACGAATTGCATTGTTGTTTGCGCCTCACTCTTGTGAAATGGACCGCCGCACCCCATGCCATCGGGCGCGGCCCGTATCAGCTCTGTTCTTCTCCCTCATAGGGGAATTGGCGGATCAGCCGCAGGCAGCCCTCCAGAGCTTCCCAAGTGGTATCGCCCCAGCCCGAGGGCAACAGCGCGCCGGTTTTTTGATTCACCCGCTTGTCCGCCTCGGCAAAGAAGCGCACGCGCTGTCCCGCGGGAGGCACGGCGTACTCCTTCACCGTAATCCGAAATGCGACGTCGCCTTCCGGTTGACGTTTCTTGATCGTGAAAACATGGAGTTGAGCCAGCTCTTCGGCCGGGCTCGTGTGCGTAAAATGCCAGTCCACTGCTTGACCCTCCTTGAAACGGGCTGCGGGCAACCGGGCGGATACGTGGTTACAGACAGAAATTTCAATTTTTTAATGATCCGCTGGCTCGAAAGCATACACACGACCAGCGCTGAAAGCAACCAATTCCAGAGATTGCAGTGACGTAGCCGTGATTCGCCGCGGCGAGTCAGCCCTAATGAAAATGCGGCCCCGCATTGCAAGAACAAGGGGACGGATGTATATTCCCGTGCGCAGGAATTAAATCGTCGGCCGCAATGGGCGCGTCGATTGATATTTTAGCTTGAGCACCAAGTGGCGCGAACTCAAGGAGCAAAAATGAAACAACGCAGACTTCTGGTGGGGCTGTTGGCGATGGTCATCATTGTAATAGCGCAGACACGGCCGATGCCGAGCCAGTCCTCCAAGCCGGAGCAGCATCCGCTCTATGCGCTGCCCTATTCGCCCAGCCTCGACCTCACCGCCATGGACAAGTCCGCGGACGCGTGCGTGGACTTTTATCAATACGTTTGCGGGGGGTGGATGAAAAACAATCCCATTCCTGCCGACGAGGCGGGCTGGAGCGTTTACGCCAAGCTGGCCAACGAGAATGAACAGTTCTTGTGGGGGATTTTGGAGCGATCGTCCGGCGCCAACCCGGAGCGCAACGCTTCCGAGCAAAAGATTGGTGATTACTTCCAGGCGTGCATGGATGAACCCGCCATCGAAAAGCTGGGATCCGCGCCCCTCCAAGCAGGCCTGGCGGAAATTGCCGCGCTGAAGTCGAAGAGCGAGTTTGGTAAATATCTGGGCGACCAGCAGCCGGCTCTCAGACGAAGCGGGATGCTTTTCAATTTCAGTTCCAACCAGGACTTTGAGAACTCATCCCAGGTGATCGCGTTCGCCGAATCCGGCGGACTGGGCCTTCCCGACCGCGACTACTACACCAAGACCGATCCCAAGTCCGCGAAGATCCGTGACCAATACCTGGCTCACGTCCAGAAAATGTTCGAATTGACCGGCGACCCAATCGACGCGGCGGCGGCGGACGCGAAAGTTGTGATGTCCATCGAGACGGAATTGGCGAAGAGCACGCTGACGCGCGTGGAGCGGCGCGATCCCTACAAATTGTTCAACAAGATGGACCGCGTCAAGTTGAAGGCTCTTTCACCGGACTTCGATTGGGATCAATACCTCGGGGAACTGGGCCTCTCGAGCGTGCAGACTTTCAACGTGACGGAGCCGGAATTCTACCGGGAAATGGACCGGCTGATCGCTTCTGAAAGCCTGGACCACTGGAAAATCTATTTGCGCTGGCATCTGGTCCACGGCTGGGCGCCTTATCTATCCAAGAATTTTCAGGGTGAGAACTTTGGTTTTTACAGCCGCACTCTGCGCGGGATTCAGGAGATGCAGCCGCGCTGGAAGCAGTGTGTGCGCTATGTCAATCGTGACTTGGGCGAGGCGCTGGGGCAGGTATTTGTGGCCAAGACTTTCACGGCCGACACCAAAGCGCGCACGCTCAAGATGACCCGGGAGATTGAAGCCGCCATGGGGGACGACCTGAAAGACCTGCCATGGATGAGTCCGGAAACGAAAAAGCAGGCGCTGGAAAAACTGCGCACCATCGTCAACAAGATCGGGTATCCGGATAAGTGGCGCGACTACAGTTCTCTCGAAATCGTGCGCGGGGATTTTGCCGGCAACGTGCGCAGAAGCGCAATCTTCGAATCCAGGCGGGAGCTGGCAAAAATCGGCAAACCCGTCGATCGCGGCGAGTGGGAAATGACTCCGCCCACCGTGAACGCCTATTACGATCCGCAAATGAACGACATCAATTTTCCCGCCGGCGTTTTGCAGCCGCCCCTGTTCGACCCCAAGATGGATGATGCGCCCAACTATGGTAATACCGGCGGAACCATCGGACACGAATTAACCCACGGCTTTGACGACGAAGGGCGGCAATTCGATGCGGGGGGAAATCTGCGCGACTGGTGGACGCCAGCGGACGCGGCGGGATTCAAGCAACGGATCGAATGCGTGCAGGAGCAGTATTCGCATTACATCATCGTGGACGACATCCACATCAACAGCAAGCTGACCACCGGCGAGGATGTGGCCGACCTGGGCGGCACGCTGCTCGCCTACATCGCGTGGAAGAAAGCGACGGAGGGGCAGAACCTTCAGCCCATCGATGGCTTCACGCCCGACCAGCGCTTCTTTATCGGATACGCACAGTGGGCTTGCGAGAACGAACGGCCGGAAAACCTTCGCGTGAGCGCCATCACTAATCCGCATTCCCCGGGCAAGTATCGCGTGAACGGAATTGTTTCCGACTTGCCCCAATTCCAGAAGGCTTTTTCCTGCAAGCCGGGCCAACCCATGGTGCGCGAAAAAATGTGCCGCGTCTGGTGATGGAGAGAATGACGATCAGCTGGTAGTGGTACAGTTCATTGTAGCGGCGCTCTATGAGCGCCGAAAAAGCAGGCGGATTAAAGAAGGCGGTCATAGACCGCCGCTACAAAAGGCCAAGCTGGGCCACCACTAACCGCGCGAGGATTCGATGAAAAATAGATTGCCAGGCCTGCTGGCATGCTTGCTGGCAGCTTCAACACTGTGCGGACAAAGTGCAGTCAAGCGGCCTAAAATTCTGGGCATTGCGCATGTGGCCTATTTCGTGACCGATCTTCCCAAGACGCTGACCTATTATAAGAACTTCCTGGGGTTCGCCGAACCGTACGATTTGAAGAACGACGACGGCACGGTTCACATCGCCTTTATCAAGATCGACGACGATCAGCACCTTGAGCTTTTCACCGACCCGCCCAAGGATGATGGGATGCTCAGCCACATTTCGTTTTATACCGACAACGCCGAAGAAATGAGGAGGTACCTGGTTGCGCGCGGCATCAAGGCGCCGGAACACATGGGCAAAGGAAAAACAGGAGACAAGAATTTCAACGTCAAGGACCCGGACGGACACACGGTGGAAATCGTCGAATATCAACCTGACGGCTGGGCGATGAAAGGCCGGGGCAAGGACATGCCAGCCACGCGCGTTGCCGGCCATATTATGCACACGGGGGTCACGGTGGGGTCGCTCGAAAAATCCAAGGACTTTTATGGCGGCATTCTTGGCTTCAAGGAGATTTGGCGCGGCAGCTCAGACGACGTTACGCTGAGTTGGGTCAATATGCAGGTGCCGGACGGAAAAGATTATGTTGAACTCATGCTCTACAAGGAGCTTCCCGCGCAGGACAAGCGCGGAGGGGCAAATCACATTTCTTTGATGACGCAGGACATCGGAGAGTCAGTGGCCACACTCGAATCCCGCGCCGCCGCCGCGAACTATACGCGCAAGATTGAAACTCACGTGGGGCACAACCGCAAGCGGCAGGCCAACTTTTTCGATCCGGACGGCACGCGCGCCGAGTTGATGGAACCTTTCACCATTGACGGGAAACCGACGCCACCCTCGACGGCCCCGCCGCCGCAATAAGCGCAGGGAAACTCGAGCGGAGACTTTCAAATTCCCTCCGCCTGCCAAGCCGGGTGCGCCGGATTACATTCGGGCCAGCATCGCGCCTAGGGCCGCTCTCAATCTTCGCCAAAGAATCGTTTCCTCACGGATTCATCCATCGGCATATCCGGTCCCGAAAAGATCGCGTCCGGCTGGCGGGTTGGGTCCTGGGCGATCAACGGCAACGCTCGCGCCCGGCGCGCTTCCGCCTCTGGTCCCAACCCCACAAATAGCTCGTTGGACCAAAGTGTAGCCATGTGAGTCACCTGCGCGTACCGGTCATGTTCGGCGGCGTAGGCATGGCCTGCGGCATCCCAATCCTCGGTGGCCAAAAGGTGATCGCGCAACACTCGCGCGTCGCGCAGGGTCTGCGACAAGCCCTGGCCCCAGGAGGGGTCGCTGGCGGCAGCCGCATCTCCCATCAAAGCCACTCCATTTCGATAGGGATGCGGAACCCAGGTTTCCGCGCCGCTAAAGGTGGCGAGCGGCCCTGCGGGTTTTGCGCCCTCAAAAAACGAAGGATTTACGCCCACTTTTTTGCACCCGTCGACAAATCTTGGGACGTCCGCGGCGCCTTGAAGGCGTGCCTCGGTTCCGGTGTGAAAGCAAAAATAATTCCGGGCAAGCCCTCCGCCCTGGGGGAACAATGCGGCAATCTGGCCCAGCTTGGTACTCATCACGATCTGGCCGGTGTCTTCCGGTGCTGGCATGTTTTCCATTAGCAGCCCTGCTACCATCATATTTTCGGGGTCGCGCAACATTTCAAATCCCGCTGTAGTCCGGACGCACGATGAGCGGCCATCTGCGCCGACCACCAACCGCGCCTGGATTTCCTCTGTGCGCCCATTCTCTTCCACCACCACATTGGGTGTTGAACCTGTCCGAACTTCCCTCACGGCGGCGCCGCGGCGAATGCGCGCCCCGGCGCTTGCGGCCGCGTCCATCAGTAATTCCTGCATTTGCGGATGGTAGAACGACATGCAGGGCGCACGGTGCGGCGTAGTGTCCACCATAGGTCGATGGGCCAAAAGATTACTGTCGGAATGGATATCCACCCAGGGAACATCGTGCCCCACCTTTCGGCGGAGCAGGCTGTCCAAATGCAAGGCCCTCATTTCTGCCACACCCCACGGAATCACGAACTCGCCGCGCACCCGGTCTTTGAATTCCACTTCGCGCTCAAGAACAAGCACGCTTGCGCCGCGTTCCGCCAAACATTTGGCCAACGTAGATCCAGCCAATCCACCGCCTACAACAATCAGGTCGTGACTTTTGGCCATAAATCAACCTCCCCGCACGTAATCTCCTGCGCAAAGTATATCAGCAGTTTCTTTTTGTGGACTCACTCTGTTCAATCAGAATCCGGCTGATGTTCTTCGCCAGCCACTGGACAAAGGTTTGCAGCGCCGGATACAAGCTCCGTGAAACTTGAAGGTTGCGCGCGCCACGAAACCCGGCTTCGAAGTCGCATTTGTACTAGAACATGTTTCCCAAGTCCTCAGCGCCGGGGAATCCAAACTCCCGGTGCGGGGGACGCGGCAATTAAGCCACTAAATATTGGCGGAGGGCGCGAGCAGCGAGGCGGAGGGCGAGTTTGAATAAAGATGTTTGACTGTGCCGCGAATAATGAGTTGTGTGGGGATCACCTGCCTGGCAAGGTGTTTGGACGGCTGGTGTAATTTATCCAGCAGCATCTTCATCAAGGTCTCGCCGATCTCCTCTTTTTGGACGCGCACAGTTGTGAGCGGAGGGTCCATCAACAGCGCGATATCGCGGTCGTCGAAACCGACCAGACTGATATCGTCCGGAACATTGATCCCCGACTTCCGGAAGGAACGCCAAAGGCCAAAGGCGATTTCGTCATTGCCCACCATGATGGCGGTGGGGCGGGGGCTCATTTGCAGCAAATTGCGGGCGGCCCACTCGGCATAATCGCTCGAACCATTTCCTTGCTGTGAATTTAGGAGTACAGGGTTCAAGCCGGCGGACTTCATGGCGCGGCGGTAGCCGGCGTGGCGCTCGCGGAACCAGGGGAAACTGGTTTCTCCCACAAACGCAATTTCGTGATGCCCCTGCTCGATTACGAATTGAGTGGCTTCAAATTCGGCCTTCTCACCATCAAAGCTGACTTGGTCATACTTCAGCATGTGTTTGGGCCCAAACAGATTGTTCCCAAACATCACGTAAGGAACATGAATGGATTGAATGTGCTCCACGAAGTTGGGATAAATTGTTCCGGCGAGCACCAACCCGTCCACCCAGCCCCGCTCCTTGAGGATGGGCGGGAGGACGATTTGGCCCGGGGGAGTTTTCTCGCCGTAATGGATCACGGCAAAAACCACTTGTTGGCCAAGCGAGCGGGCGCAGGTTTCGACGCCCTTGAGGATTCGGGCGTGAAAGGAGTGAAGAAACTCGCGGTTGCTCATCAGGAAGCAGACCATTTCCGTGCGCCGGGACATGCGTCGGGCCTGGGCGTGAGGGCGGAACCCTAGGCGGCTGATGGCCGCCTTCACACGTTCGCGCGTGGATTCGCTCACTTGGCGCCCGCCGTTCAAAACCCGCGAGACCGTGCCCACACCTACGCACGCTACCCGCGCCACGTCACGAATCGTGATTGGATTTGGAACCGGTTCCATGACCATCCCACAAAGTTAATTGAGCCCGCAGCAGGGGCAACGTTCCCTGTCGGAACGGGCGGCGACTCCCCCAGCCCTGCATATAGACGCACGGGAGATCTAAAAGGTAACACGAAGCCCCCACCCAATAGAATTTTTTTCTTGACAACCAAAACTGCTTTGGGTAAGGTCTGGAACCAGTTCCAGCAAGACTTGGCCTTGGCCATTGTAGTCGGGCTGATTGCGTCGGATGTCCTAAATTCACATTTTGAGAATACCGCAGCTTGAATGCCGGAGCCCGCACTCCCGAGTGAAGGTGCAGTTCACGATTCAGGTTTTGTGGCTGCGATCGGGGTTGATGGGGCCGAACGTCTTGGGGCAGGGTTCGCGCGCTTAGGCGAATCCTCAAAATCCTAGAGCAAATATCTGTCACGATGGAGGAGATCATGCGGTTGGAAAAAACACTCCGGGCTTTAATGGGGAAGTCTTTACTCATGGTTCTGAGTTTCGGACTGCTCTTCGTAATGGGGACAGCTCAATATATGAACGCGCAGATCCTTTACGGCTCGATCGTAGGCAGCGTTAAGGATCCTTCCGGTGCAGCCGTTCCCGGCGCCACGGTCACCGTGACTCAGGCGCAGACGGACCTGACTCGATCAGCCACTACCGACCAGGCTGGCGAATTCTCCCTGACTACACTTGCCGGAGGAACCTATACGGTTAAGGTGAGTGCCCAGGGCTTCAAATCCTCCACCCAAACTGGGGTGACGGTATCCATTAACACGATTACGCGCACGGACGCCACATTGGAGTTGGGCGCCGTCAACCAGAGTGTGGAAGTTTCCGCCTCGGCGGCAATCCTCCAAACTGAACGCGCGGACGTCCACCATGATCTGACGGCCACGACCATTGAAGAGGTGCCGATGCCGCCCGGAAACAATTTCGAACAACTGTTTCGTGCGATTCCCGGAGTCAATCCTCCGGTCAGCGCCCACTCCGTGGCCACCAACCCATCGCGCTCGCTCCAATTCAATGTGAACGGCGCCAGCAGTTACGGCAATGACGTTCGCGTGGACGGCATGAGCCAGTATAATATCTGGGTCCCGGAAAACATCGCCTACGTCCCGTCATCCGACGCTATCCAGACCATCAATATAGCCACCAACAACTTTACGCCGGAGCAGGGACTGGCGGGCGGATCATCGACCAACGTCGTGATTAAGAGCGGCACCAACCAGCTTCACGGCGACCTCTACGAGTTCCATTACGATAATGCACTCGAGGCGCATGGCTTCTTCGACCCCACCAACCACATCAGCCGGGTCCCCAAAGACATATTTAACCAGTTTGGCGGCAGCATAGGCGGCCCCATTAAGAAAAATAAACTGTTCTTTTTTGGCAACGTGGAATCAACCCGCCAGCGCTCGTTGGCAACCAGCAATTTCTCGGTACCCAGCCCGGCCATGATCAAAGGCGATATGAGGGGCTTGGACTTGACTTCGGTCAATCCCGATTTGGTCTATGACCCGACGACGGGAAAGGCAGACGGCACCGGACGCACGCCGTTCGTCTCCTCGGATAACCCGGCAGCGGCCAATTATAATTCCGTGTGTACGGCCGCCAAGGCCAATGCCGCGGGCAACTGCACCAACGTGATACCCACCAACCGCCTCAGCCCGGTGGCCCAGAAAATGTTAGCCATGTTGCCGGCCCCTAATCTACCCAGCGCCAGCAAAAATATTCCCAACAACAACTTCCTTGCTGCGGGGGATATCTTGTTCAACCGCCTCACGTCGGACTCCAAGATTGACTGGAACGCCTCGGAGAAATTGAGGGTCAACGGCCATCTCGGTTTGTCAAAGTACAATACGCTTAACCCCCAGGCATTCGGCGCCCTCGGTGGGCCTGAAGTCAGCGGCTTCATCGGCAATGAGGGCCAAGCCTACGGGCACACCATCAGCTTCAGCGTCACCAGCAGCTACGTGGCCACTCCCACCTTTGTGGTGGACGTTATCGGGGGAATGACCCGGATGTGGGCCAACTCTGCTCAGCTTGACGTTAAGACAAACGAAGGCTTGAATCTCGGCATTCCGGGAACTAATGGCACGCGCCCATTTGAAGGAAGCTGGCCGGAGTTTGATATCGGCGGCGGTACTTCAGGCAATACGTCGCCCTTCGCGCTTCTGGGAACGCAACACAACTTTATGCCGTATTACCGCAACGACCCTCAGTTCCACTACGGCTCGAACGCGAGCTGGGTCAAGGGCAGGCACACCATTCGCTTCGGTGGGGACATCATCGGCCAGCACTTGAATCAACAGCAGCCCGAATGGAACGGAGCAGGCAATTCCTACGGCCCGCAAGGTGGATTTTCATTCGGCACCAATGCGACTTCGTGCAACAACAGCGCCACTTGTTCCACTTCGGGTTCGAGAGCGACGAACGGATACAATAACATCGCATCTTTCCTCCTGGGTGTTGACACGGCATACGGCAAAAACATTCAGGTCCCCGATTACTTCCACACCATCACTCACGAGTACGGAGTCTATGTCGGCGATCAGTGGCAGACCACCAGCAAACTGACCACCACCCTGGGCCTTCGTTGGGAGTACTTCCCCATCCCCACCCGTGGTGGCAGCCGGGGGCTGGAGCGCTTTGACTTCAGCGACAATAGCATGATGCTCTGCGGAGTCGGCGGTAACCCGACGTCCTGCGGTGTATCGATCAGCAAGACGAATTTCGCTCCCCGCCTCGGCCTGGCTTACCGCGCCAGCAACTCTTTGGTACTTCGCGGGGGATATGGCATCACCTATGAGCCCTACAACCTCATCGATAACTTGCGAACGAACTTTCCAATCTTGATCCCACTCTATGTGAGCGCTCCAACTTCCTTCACTGCCACTGGCGCTCTTGATGCCGTGGGCGCGGCAAACGCGCCGGTGGGCCAGGTGCTGCCCGTCGGCATACCCCTTCCGCCCACTCCATGCCAGACCTGCGCTGAAGATCCCATACCAGGCAATGTGGGTTTGACCACCACCCCGAACAACATCAATCGCGGGTATATCCAGACATGGAACCTCACGGTTGAAAAGCAGTTCGGAGGCTGGCTTGCGACAGCCGGTTATGTCGCTTCGCGAACCATCCGGCAGCTTGGTACTCTGAATTTGAACGTGGGCAGCCCCATATTACCTGTGGGGTGCGTCCCGGCTGTTAACGGCTTGAAGGCCAACTCTTGCGGAGGCAATGCCAGCCTGCCCTTCGGTAATCTGGCTTTAACCAATGCCTCAACAGCGGCTTGCCCCAACGGCTTCGCCAGCACCCAACTGGGTTGCAGGACCCAGGGAACCGGTATCGTTACGCCGCTCACCAACAACCATTATGATTCGTTGCAGGCCACGTTGAGCCACCACTTTAGCAACGGCTATCAACTCCAATTCAACTATACCTGGTCGAAGACGATCGGTGAGGCGGGTGTTGAAGATGAAAAAAGCACCGCGAACATCCAGGTGCCTTCTTTCTACTACTTGAACCGCGGCCTGTCTAATCTTAATCGCCCCCAGAACTTCGAGGCGATTTTCATAGTAGAGTCCCCGTTCGGGGCCAAGAAGCATTGGGTCAGCTCCGGGGTCGGCGCCAAGGTTCTGGGGGGCTGGCAGATCAGCGGGCTGATTTCAGCGGTTTCAGGCTTGCTGGGCGGCGCTTCTGCCACGGGTGGCGGCGGCATGTCAGCTAGCGGCACGAACTTGAATGCCTCAGGCAACGCTCAGAGGCCGGACATTATTGGTCCGATTCAACTTACCAAAAACGTTGGAAACGGCACATCCTGGTTTAACACTTCAGCCTTCGCCGGCGTTGACGGATCTCCTGCCGGCCCGGACCAGCGTTTTGGAACTTCAGCGTTTTACATGTTCCAAGGGCCGGGCATCTTTAACTTTGATGCCGCACTCGCGCGTGACTTCAAACTCACGGAACGCTTCGGCTTCCAGGTTAAAGCCCAGGCCATCAACCTCACCAACACCCCATACTTTAACGGTCCCAACACGAGCTGCGGCAGCTATGTTAGCGCCGCCATACCCTGCAGTAGCGCAGTGTCAAATGGAGGATCGTTCGGCGTGGTCAATTCGACAAACAGCCTGGCTCGGGAAGGACTTGATGCGCGGCAGTTCGAAATCAGCATGAAACTGAGCTTCTAACTGCAGCAAGATCACACAAACTTTAGGGACCGCTTCTATTAGCGGTCCCTTTTTTTTGGAGATTGGAATTATTTGGAGCCAAGATGTAGGGCCGGGACCTGGGGACCCCAGGTTTTGCGATGGGGCCCCGGCCTCCTGCACCGCCAGCAAAAATGCCGGCAAGTTCCTCGCATCCAACGTCGCCGCAAATAACAAGGCCGATGCAAGCGTCGGCCCTAGAAAACCTTGGCGTGAAAAAATCCGGTCTTGAATTTGGCCGTTCCGACCATAGAATGTGTCTATGCGGAAGCGGAATACACGCTTGCTAAGGATCGCGCTCGCACTCCTGTCATTCCCTTTAGCGGCACCGTCGGCGGAACTCCCCCCGCTTCCCATACTCAACATGTCTGATTTCCAGCCCGCGATTCGCAATCAAGTTCAACAATTTGACGCCGCCGCGCGCTCCCGTCCTAACAGCGCCGAAGCCGCTGGCAGACTTGGCATGGTTCTGGATGCCTACCAACAGTACGAATCCGCGGCGCTCTGTTACGAACGCGCGCACCGGCTCGATGCGCGCGCCTTTCAATGGGATTACTATCTGGGATCAGTGCAGGTCCATCAGGGGAAATACGATCAAGCGGTGGCCACTTTGCGCGAAGCCATCCGCCTGGGACCGGACTACCTGCCGGCTCGCTTGAAGCTGGCGGAAAGTCTTTTGGCCGCCGGAGATTTGGATGGAAGCGAAGAGGTATACAAACAAATTTTGGAAAACGCTTCCAAGGCAATGGATTCCCGCCTTCGCGGGAATGACAACGAGGGGGCCATCACCACTTCAGCGGAAGCCCTGTACGGTCTGGGGCGGATTCAGTCGGCGCGCGGTGACATCGGTGCCGCAGCCGGGCGGTACCGCAAGGCCTGCGAGATTTTTCCCGCTTACGGCGCGGCTCAATATGCGTTAGCCTTGGCCTATCAGAAAATGGGAAAGCCCGATGACGCCGAACCTCATTTTCGCGCTTACCAGGCGAACATGACCGTCACGCCGCCGCTGGACGACCCCCTCATGGGGACGGTCCAGGCATTAAATCTGGGCGTGGACCAGCACCTTCGTCGAAGCATCGAACTCGAGAAACAAGGCGACTTGAGGGGAGCGATCAAAGAACAGGAACTGGCGCTGGAGGTTGATCCCCAGAATGTGCAGGCCAACATCAACTTAATTTCACTTTACGCCCGGGCCGGTGATCCTGACGCGGCCGAGAAACATTACCGGGATTCAGTGCGCTTGAATCCGAACCGGGCCGACGCCTATTACAATCATGGCGTATTCTTGTTCATGGAAGGCAATTCACAGGAGGCGGAGGAGAATTATAGGCAGGCACTTAAAATTAACCCGTATTATACGGAAGCTCATAACAACCTCGGGGTTTTACTCGAGAAACAGGGAAAAACCGAAGAGGCTCTGGCCGAATATGGCGCGGCTCTGAAGAGCCAGCCCAATTACCGCCCCGCGCATTACCACGTTGCGACCATCCTGGCACGACAGGGAAAATATGCAGAATCGGCAGGGCACCTCTTGAAGACGCTCCAACCGGAGGACGAGAGTACTCCCGGGTATTTATACGCCCTCGCTATCGACTACGCGCGCCAGGGTGATGACCGGAGCGCTTTGATATACGCGCGCAAGGCTCGCGACCGGGCTGCCGCGTGGCGCCAATCGCAGCTTTTGAGCAGAATTGACCATGACTTTCCCGATGCTGCCTCGGAAAGACCGCCGCAATGAAAAGACAAGGACGATAATTTGACCCGACGCGAAATCTTAGTCGCTGCCTTGGCGCTCGGCGCATTGCCGCAGCAGAAGCGCCCATCGCGCGCGAATTCATCCTCCGCGGACCCGATTTTTCGCGACATCGCTTCGGAAGTTGGGTTGAATTTTCACCACTTCAACGGGGCTACCGGAAAATACTTTATGCCCGAAATCATGGGATCCGGCGTGGCGCTGTTCGACTACGACAATGATGGCGACCTGGACGTCTATCTTGTGCAAGGAACCACGCTCGATCACCGCGGGAAATTGCTTTTCCCTTCCCCGCCCGGCTGGAAACCGGGGAACCGTCTCTTTCGCAACGATCTGGCGGAAACCGGCAAACTGCACTTTACCGACGTCACTGACCAGGCCGGCGTAGGCCATGTAGGCTACGGCATGGGCGTTGCCGTGGGGGACTATGACAATGACGGCTTCCAGGATCTCTACGTAACCAATTTCGGCCACAACGTTCTTTACCATAACAACGGCGACGGAACCTTTACCGACGTCACCGAGCAGGCTGGAGTGGATGATCCCCGCTGGAGCACTTGCGCCGCATGGCTTGATTACGACGGCGACGGGCTCCTCGATTTATTCGTCGGGAACTACGTTGATTTCACCGTACTCGGCAACAAGCAATGCTTTACGCCCACCGGCGAGATCGATTACTGCACGCCCAAAGCCTACCAGCCGGTCCCTTCGCGACTTTTTAAGAATCTCGGCAACGGCAAATTCCAGGATGTCACCGAGTCGTCCGGGATCGGGTCCTCATACGGGCCGGCACTCGGCGTGGTGTGCGCCGATTTTAATGGCGACGGCCAGCCGGACATCTATGTGGCCAATGATACAGCGGCGAATCGGTTGTGGCTGAACCAGGGCAACGGAACGTTTAAGGAATCGGCGCTCGAAGCGGGCGTGGCATTCAGCGCCGATGGTCTGCCCAAAGCGGGGATGGGCGTCAGCGCGGAAGACATGGAGAACGATGACAACGAAGACATTTTAGTAACCAATCTGATGGGAGAAGGCGCGACTCTGTTTCGCAATAACGGCAAAGCTGAGTTCGATGACGTGACTACGCAGTACGGTTTGTCCGGCCCGACCTTTGGTTTTACGGGATTTGGAACGCAATTCTTTGATTACGACAACGATGGCTGGCTGGACCTGTTCATCGCCAATGGCGCGGTGACCAAGGTGGAAGCCGAGCGTGGGAATCCCTATCCCTTCGCGCAAAAGAAACAGTTGTTCCATAACGAAGGGCCGGCGAAAAGATTTCGGGAAACCAGCAGCAGCGGTGGACCTGCTTTCCAAATTGCAGAAGTGACGCGCGGCGCCGCGTTCGGCGACATTGACAACGACGGCGCGATTGACATCGTCGTCACCAATAACAACGGGCCGGCCAGGCTGCTGCGAAATCAAGTTGGGGCGCAGCAACACTGGCTCCAGATCAAGCTGGCCGGGGATAAGACAAATCGCTTTGGAGTGGGTGCGCGGGTGGCTGTCTTGCGCGCGAGCCAGCCGCCGTTGTGGCGCTGGGCGCACTCGGATTCAAGCTACCTGAGCGCCAGCGACATTCGCGTTCATTTCGGTTTGGGCAAAGATCCTCAATTGGAGGGTGTGGTGGTCCACTGGCCGGGCGGCCTTAGGGAGAAATGGTCCAATATTCGCCCGGACAGAATCATCACCCTGAAACAGGGATCGGGCAAATCTGAATGAGATGAAGGTAAATTCATTGCTGGAACTGGAATATGATGGTTGCCATTTGATTAGGTCATTCATTAAAAAATTGCCGGAGTAAAATGGAAAGGATTTCGAAAACCTATATGACTGAGCCTGGTGAATCTTCAGCCGTTTCCCGCCGGTCGTTTTTCGCGACATTGGGTGCGGCTGCATGGGCGGCTCCCGTGATTGCTCTCGCCAAGACCGGCAGCGTCGAAGTGGGCGTTTGCGCCAAGACCGCCGAACTTGAAAACGCCATCCATTACGGATTCGATTACCTCGAGCCGTCCGTGGCCGAAATCGCCGAAATGAACGAAGCCCAGTTTGCGGACTTCAAGGCGCGACTGCTGGCTTCGCCCATCCGCTGCGAGTGCTACAACACTTTCTTCCACAAGCAACGCGTGGTGGGTGACGATGTGAATCGTGCTGCGCTGAAAGAGTATATGGAAATCGCTTTGAACCGCTGCCAACGATTGGGCGGGAGCGTGGCTGTCTGGGGAAGCTCGGGCTCGCGAAATGTCGCCGAGGGCTACTCGCGCGACCGCGCCTGGACCCAGATCCAGGAATTTTTGCGCCTGGCCGGTGATGTGGCACGATCGAGCGGCATCGTCATCGCCATTGAGCCGCTTCGAAAGCAGGAGAGCAATATTATCAATACCGGCGCGGAAGCCCTGCGGTTGGTGCGCGAGGTCCAGCACCCGAACGTGAAGATGATTATTGACTTCTATCATTTGCGCGTAGAAAACGAAGACCCGCAGATCGTCTGGGAGGCGCGCGACGAAATTGTCCACTTCCATTTTGCCAACCCCCAGGGCCGGCGCTGGCCCAGGGATCCGGGCGAGGATCCGATGTACGGCCGCTTCTTCGAATTGGTGAAGAAGATACAATTCCGTGGTGGAATATCAATCGAAGGCCGGGGAACATTTCAGGATGACGCTGCTGCCAGCGTAGAGTTTTTCCGGCGCGAGCTGGCGTGAGTGCCGCTCGGCCGGAATGATTTCGCGCCCCTTTCCAATTCGCGCTTGGATGAAGAAAAGAAGAATATCCAGGTGAAATCAGCATTTAGTCGGACTGGTCATTTGTTTCCTTCAACTGGAAATTTTTACCCGCCTCGCCAATCGCCATGATCCAATAAAGTTCATTTCATCCCACAGAAAACAGTACAGTTAGCAGAAATATCAAGGGTTCGGCAACCGACCTGCGCCTATGCGGAGTGAACCATTAAGGTGGTACAGGTCTGGCTCAAGGAGGGCTTTATATGACCAACCGATATCTGGCAATCTCGCTTGCGATTTTTGTTGGACCGTCATTCATATTTGCACGAGGTGCGAGCGCATCCCCAACGCCGATGGGTGGCGCGGCGTTGACTAGTCCGCAGGGACAAGACGATGCGCGCCGCGAAGGGCAAGACCAAAGGCGGTACCAGGACGACAACGATCGAAACCGCGATAACGACCACAGATTTCGCGATCGCGACCGTCAAGCCGCGCGTGATTGGTATGACCACCATCGTGACCACCCTCCTGCGGGTTTCAGGGAGCGCGAATGGTTGGCGCCTGAGTACGAATCGCGAATGCGTGTAGGCTACGTTCTCGATCCGGAAATGCGCAGAATGGCGCGCCCTGTGCCCCAGGACTTGCTCTACCAATTGCAGCCTCCCCCGCGGCACTACCGCTACGTTGTTATTGGAGGACATGTCTGCCTGGTGGACGAGGGATATCGCATCCACGATGTGATCCACCTGGAGGCGAACCTTCACTGAAATTGCGGGAAGCCTTGAAGATATATCCCGCAAACCAAACTTGTTCCGCGCCCGTTTTCGCAAGCAGACGGGCGCGCGAAAGGAGTACATATGGAGTTGCTTAGTTGGCTTTTCGTCGGATTGATGGCTGGTTGGCTGACCGGGAAGATTATGAGAGGGGCCGGCTACGGTGTGATTGCTGACATCGTACTCGGCATTCTCGGCGCCTTCACCGGCGGGCAAATCGTGCACTGGTTGGGTTATCCGATCCACGGCGGTTTCCTCTACTCGATCGGAATTGCCATTTTGGGGGCCGTTATTCTAACCGCACTATTCAGGATACTCACCGGCAGGCAAGTGGGAGTTTGAACAGTTGAGATCAGGAGTCGAACTCCGCTGCCTGCGGGTCCTTTTGCAGATCAAGGAGGAGTTGTATGTATACGAAAAAGCTTACCCTCGTCTTTTTACTTTTCTTTACATTCTGTGCGCCAGTGTTTGCGGGCGAAACACAGCTCGAAAAATCCACCAATGTAATGAGGGAAATAATGGAAACACCCGACAATGGCATTCCCCAGGATTTGCTGAATAAAGCCGTGTGTGTCGGAATAGTTCCTTCGGAGTTGAAGTTTGCCCTGGTGGTGGGAGGCACTTACGGACGCGGCGTTTTGGTGTGCCGCAAGGGTGGCAATGGTCCGTGGGATGCTCCTTCCTTCTTCACCCTGGGCGCGGGAAGCATCGGTTTTCAGATTGGCGGGAAGTCCACGGACGTCGTTTTTCTGGTCATGAATCCTGAAGGCGCCAAAAAGTTGATTCAGGACAGCGTCAAGCTTGGGGGTGAAGTGTCCGTAGCCGCCGGGCCGGTGGGCCGTTCTGCCGAGGGCGCGACGGACATCCAACTGCACGCCGAAATTCTCAGTTATTCGAGGGCGCGCGGATTGTTCGCCGGGCTGTCTCTGGACGGTGGTCTTATGAAGCAGGATAGGGAAGACAACGAACTGCTCTACCACCGCAAAATCAACGCCAAAGACATTCTGATCGACGGGGAAGTGCCCCCTCCTCCGTCCGCATTAGCGTTGGATGAAACTTTGGCGAAATACTCTCCCAAAGGCGGAAGTCCCTTCGTGTAAGTTTAATCGACCTGCTTAAACTCGGGGACAGGACCGCGTTAGGAGAGGCAGTTCTATTGGTTCTTCGTCGATAAGGTGGCAGGGCGATTGGCGAGTCTGAAGTCAGGAAAGACTTACAAATCGCCCAGCTGCCTCTTACTGTGCCCGGAGAAATTTTCCGTCCGCAGGGGTTTGACTGGGCACATCCCGGAGTGTATCTTTCTCGACATGAATCCCCCAAATCGGCTTATGGGAATTCGCGGCTTATGGCGAAAAGTAGTCACCATTGTTTTTTTGGGATTGCCCATTTGTTTTGCCTTCATGCCCGCGAATTTAATCGCTCAAGCCGGCAAGACAACGTCCCTCTATGACGGCGGAGCGGTCAAAGCCGAGTCGGTCCGCCAGGGCAAACTTGGGAGTTGCTACTTTCATTCCGTGATGGCCGCTCTGGCCCAAAGCAATCCGGAAATGGTCCGAAAGATGATCGAGGAAAATTCGGACAAGACATTTACGGTTACGTTCGGGGACGGCAGGAAGGAGACTGCCTATCCCGAGGATATTCGTTATTCACGCGACAGCGGCTACGACATGTCCAGTGGGCTGTGGGTGGCGGTCCTGTTTCGAGCCTATGCGCAGCGCGTGCTGCGTGAAACGCTGGCCGCGGCGGTGGGACAGACGGATCTCTTCTCCATGGTCAAGCAGTATGCTGTTCAGTTAATCAATTCGAACGATTCTGTTCTGATCGCCTATGACCGGGCCATTAGGCAGGTTGTGGACCAGCAGGGCAACATCGACCGCATCAAGCTGGAGACTTCGCTGAAAGAGGAAATGAGGACCATCGCCATCCCGGACGAGATGAAGAACTCCATGGCCAAGTTGCTTGAAGCGGGCGGCTTTCTGGCCTCCATAGAAAGTACGGTCAAACAAAATGGGGAACTGTTTGGGGCCTATCGCGCGGTTGGGCAGGGCGGCATGCCGGGGCGGGTGATAGCAGCGTTTGCCGGGAGTAATGCGGTCATTGAAAATGTGTCGGAAGGCAAAGCAGTTGCAGCGTTAAGCCGGGGCATGCACGCCCACGCGCCCATGGTGGCATGCACGGGAGATAGCCGCTACCACCAGCTCCTGGCGGCACACCAAACCCTTCCCGCCGGAACAGGACCGTGGTACATCGACGGGCACTGCTACACCATCATGGGTTTCGATGCGGGTGAACAAGCCGTGACGCTTCGCAACCCCTGGGGCGATCAACCTTACCCCGACGGGATTCTCAAACTCCCCATAGCCAGCTTCGTGCCGGGATTTGGGGGAATCGAAACCAAGGCCCACCAGTAAGGCCGGCCCTGCGCCCGCCCTGGGTCGGATCAAGCTGTTCGCCGCACATGCGAGCTTACTTCAGCTTGACCTTAAAGCTCTTCTTGACCTGTTCGATTTCGACTTTGTCTTCCCGGGCCAGCCAGCCGAGAGCGAAATTCACCACCTCGCTGCTCCCGTTCAATTTCGTTTTCAATTGGGATACCGTCTGCGGCCCTTCCGATGAAAGGGCCTGCCAGACTTTCCCTGCCGCTTCACCAACTTTTCCATTAATTTCCATGATCCAAATCTCCTTCCAATAGAATGTAATCGGTCGTATATGAGTGCGACCTGAAGCTCTTCCACCAACTGAGAAATCTCCGCCCGCGTGCTGCCCGGCGTAAATTCAATTTGTTGTCCGCGTTCCTAACGGGAAAACGTCTTGGTTGTCCCTAGCCGAAACTAGGCGTTGTTATCGAAGTCGATTTCGGGGAACTGGCAAACAGCGGATACAATTTTCAACCATGAGCAGCTCTTTCTCCAAATCACACTGTACCCAACCATTCTACCTCGACCGCGTTGCGCGGTGAAGGAAAAAGAATTTATAGGGCTGATAAGAGATGGCCTCATTGAAACCCGTGGCGAGCGTGGACGCGCCCGGGGGGATTCATCCCCGGCGTCACACCGTTCTGTCGAATTCATCCGTGCCTTGATTTGTCGCGATTGCGATGAAGAAAGGCGGCCAACTCAAAAACTCCAAACACAATCAAGCAAAACCAGAAGTCCACCAGAGTGCCCAAATCCACGTGAAAACCCCGGTGCCGGGCGGGCGGGGGAAGATAAGGGAAGAGAGCAAAATACAGTCCGTTGCCCAGAAGGATAATCACCAGCCAGCGCATCCATTGCTCAAAGTTTGGCGACATTCTGTTCCCTGCTGCCCGCGGTTGGGTGGGCGTTCGTCCTGTCCTAAGCCCGGCCTGCACGGGCCGTGCCTCCGCTTCCTGCATGGCATATGGTTATAATATAAGAAGCAGGCCGAGATGCCGACATCAAATTTAAATTACGCTTCCGAGGTGAAATTCTTAAAGGGCGTGGGCCCGGCACGAGCCGAAGTCTTCGCCGAGCGTGGGATTGCGACAGTCAAGGATCTTTTGTATTACACGCCCTTCCGTTACGAGGATCGCACGCGAATCACTCGCGTTCGCGATTTGGTGCCCGGCCAGCTCACCACCGTATTGGTGAAAGTACTTACCTGCGGCCTCATGAGGACGCGTAAGGGGATGTTTATCTACGATCTTGCCGCCATGGACGCCAGTGCGCCAGCCGCTCGAGGCATGCTGCGCTGCAAATGGTTCAACGCGGTGTACCTCGAAAAGCGAAAAACTTTTCAGGCGGGGCAGCGAGTCTTCTTTTACGGAAAGGTGCAATTGGATACTTTCGGCAACGGCAATCTGGTGATGATCCAGCCGCAATTTGAGATCTTGCCTGAGGCTGAGATGGGCGAAGGGAACTCTTTGGAAACCGGCCGCGTCGTGCCCATCTATGAAGCCTTGGGGAGAACGGGCCCGCGCGCCATCCGGCGATTGATGGCGACGGCGATAGAAATGCTGGATGGCCAAATTCCGGACAGCCTGCCCGCTTCCGTCCGGCGCAAAACCAAACTGCTCGACTGCGCGGCCGCGTTGCGCCAAACGCATTTTCCCCATTCGAACCAATCCATGGAAGAGCTCTGCAATTTTCGCAGCCCTGCCCAGGTGCGGCTGATTTTCGAGGAATTCTTCAATATCGGCGCGGGCCTGGCGCTGAAGCGCCGCAACGCCAAAGCTGCGCCGGGTGTGGAGTTTCACAAAACCGACAGCGCCCGGCAGGCCATCAAGAAAGTACTTCCCTTTCACCCCACCCAGGCGCAGAAGCGTGTATTAAAGGATATTGTGGAGGACATGTGCGCCTCGCGCCCGATGAACAGATTATTGCAGGGTGACGTGGGCTCGGGCAAAACCATCGTGGCCATCCAAGCGGCTCTCCTGGCTATGGACAATGGCTTTCAGGTAGCGTTGATGGCGCCCACGGAAATTTTGGCGACGCAGCACTATCTATACATTCGCGATCTCCTCCGGCCTCTGCCTTATCAGGTGGAACTGCTGATTAGCGCCCGCAAGGCGGCGGAAAAAGCGGCGCTCAAGGAACGGATCACGGAGGGTAAGACCAACCTGGTGGTGGGCACTCACGCTCTAATCGAGGAGGACGTGCAGTTCGCGCGGCTCGGTCTGGTGGTGGTGGACGAGCAGCACCGCTTCGGCGTCTTACAGCGGGCCAAATTAATTCGCAAGGGTGTGATGCCGGACGTGTTGGTGATGACTGCGACTCCCATTCCCCGCACGCTCGCCCTGACCATCTACGGCGATCTGGACTTTTCCGTGATCGACGAGTTGCCCCCCAACCGCACCCCCATTGAGACTAAACTCTGGGCAGACCGCGACCGTCCCAATGCTTTTGAGTTTATTCGTGAAAAAGTGCGGCGCGGCGAGCAGGCTTATGTCGTATACCCGCTGATCGAGGAGTCAGCGCAGCTCGACCTCCGCACGGCGGTGCGTGAGTTCGAGCAGCTCTCGCGCAACGTTTTTCCTGATTTTCGCGTGGCCCTGCTGCACGGCCGGTTGGCGAGCGAGGAAAAAGAAGGCGTAATGCAGAGTTTCAAAAAAGGGGAGATTCAAATATTGGTCGCGACCACAGTGGTGGAAGTGGGAGTGGATGTGCCCAACGCCACCGTGATGCTAATCGAGCACGCGGAAAGGTTTGGCCTCTCGCAGTTGCACCAGTTGCGCGGGCGAATCGGACGGGGCAAAGGAAAATCGTTTTGTCTTTTACTCGCCGGCGATGTACTTACTGAAAACGCGGATGTCCGTCTAAAAACGATGGCGGAAACGATCGACGGATTTCGAATCGCGGAAATCGATTTGAAGCTTCGCGGTCCAGGCGAATTTTTCGGGACCCGCCAGTGGGGAATTCCCACTCTTCGCATTGCCAATCTGATCCGGGACCAGAAAATTCTGGAGTGGGCCAAAGCCGAAGCGACGGAGTTCGTAAACCACCCGGAATCGCGGGAAGAATTCGATGCGTTTGTTTCATTTCTTCGCAAGGCGTGGCCGCGCCGCTACGGCCTGGCGGGGATCGCGTAGGAA
Organism: Terriglobia bacterium; assembly: GCA_035308965.1. GTDB lineage: Bacteria > Acidobacteriota > Terriglobia > UBA7540 > UBA7540 > DASYXZ01. The sequence continues at coordinate 90,905 of DATGFN010000063.1, forward strand.
TTGCGAGTTTGAGCGATCGGGTGATTGAATGATTGAGAACGAACAAGGGGAATGAAAACTTAAATCTATCATCAATGGCCAGTATGCCAGCTAGAATGAATAGGGGCCAATAACTCAACCCCCCGATCACGCAATCGCTCAATACAACTAATGCGAGTTATTTCCGGGACACATCGCGGACTGCACCTGGCTACGCTGAAGGGCGACGCATTGCGCCCGACTTCCGACCAACTCCGCGAAACCTTGTTCAACGTGCTGGGCCCGGAGGTCGAGGGTCGCGCACTTCTTGATGCCTACGCGGGCACGGGCGCTGTGGGCATCGAAGCAATCAGCCGGGGGGCGAGCGAAGTGGTTTTTATCGAGCACCACCGTCCCGCGGCAGAATTGATCCGGAGAAACCTCGAGGCGCTGAAAATCGAGGAAGGGTTCTATGTGATGACCACCACCGTGTTGAAGGGGCTGGAGAGATTGGCGGGAGAAGGCTCGCACTTTGATTTTGTTTTTCTCGATCCACCCTATGAGGAAATTCGCGAATACCATCACGTCCTCAGGCAGCTTGCGCGCGGGGAGTTGCTGCTTCCTACCTCGCTGGTAATTGCCGAGCATTCCCGCCATTGCAATTTGGAGGAACAATACGGCACATTGCGCCGAACGCGATTGCTTCGCCGGGGCGACTCACAACTTGGTTTCTACCGGCCTTCATAAGAGGGATCATGGCAGACGCGTGTTTCCCCCCGGCCGCGGTAGGTGGTCGGTTTGTTTCTTTTGTAGCGGTGGTCGTAGTTTACCCCGCCGTGCAATTCTTGACTCAGAAAGCCCATTTCACCTACTATAAAATAAAGGGATCGGGTAACAATCGAAGTGCCCGAGCGACAAGTTGGCGGGGTGGCTCAGTGGTAGAGCGAGGGTCTCATAATCCCTAGGTCGAGAGTTCGATTCTCTCCCCCGCTACCAATTCCTTCACACATCGACGTAATACTTTTCAATCCATATTCAGCTCCAGGCGGACAGAGCTTGCCTTGGGGACAAGTGGAGCGGTCTTGTCTTATTACGAGAGGCCAAAAAGAGCCGTGAGAGTTCCCACGGCTCTTCAAATCTATCGAATTGCAGAAAAAGAGATTATATGGCTCCCGGCACAGCCTAGTTGGCTAACAGGACAGCCTCCAAGAATAGTTGAACTTCGCGACGCTACTTACTTTGCAGCCACCGTCCAGTTCGTTCCATCGCAATAAGCCAGAACGTGGTTTGAGCCACTTCCGGCAATTGTAGAGCCCCATGTAGCGACTGTGGAATCGGTAACGGCAGCGGTCTCTCCCTCAATCGTGCTGCTGCACGCCGTCAGCGTGGAGAACGTTACGGGCTTACGGCGGTCCTGGCCTGCAGTATCCAGGGTCGCTTGCGGAGAGGCCGTCCCAATTCCCACTCCGCCGGAAGCGCGAATCAAGAATTGGTTTGGCGCAGTGGAAGTGAATGTCGTCTTGGTTCCTGCCCCCACATTATCCGCCCACACGAAGTTTCCGGTGAAGTTGGCAACGGCGCCAAATCCAGCAGCGAAGCTGTGGTCCGCCGACGAACCAGTGGTGTTTGAATCTCCACCGGGAATGGTGGAATAGCTGCCGCTAGCCGAGTTGGACTTGCCCCCGCCCACCGTGGAATTGAGTCCAATGGTATGGTCGCTCAGACCTGTGTCCCCGGTGAAGTTTGAAGTTCCGCCGCCAATGCTGGAATTATTCGCAAAGGCAGTGTTCCCGGTTCCTCCGCCAACGATGCTGGCAAACGAACCACTGGCCGTGTTGTTTGCGCCTCCCCCGACGGTCGCAAAGGAGCCGCTGGCATTGTTGTTTTGCCCTCCACCGACCGTAGCTTCACCCCCGCTGACAGAATTTTGGATACCCCCACCAATGGTGCCGTAACTTGCAGAGATGGCGTTTACGAATCCACTCGCCCCACCGCCTGATATCGTCGCGCCTACGACGCTGGAAATACTGTTGCCAATGTAGCCGGCGAGAATATTTGGGCTGGAGATCCCTGTTTGCACGGTCAGCCCGCCATTTGCATCAACAACGGCCAAGCCAGTGCCTGAGAATGTTGTAGCCGTAACTGTGCCGGTGACCGATTGCCCGGCAGCGAAGGTTGCAGCCCCGTCAAACTTTGCTGTGCCGTTCACCTCCAGAGTAGCCGTCGGCGCCGTCGCCCCGATGCCCACGTTGCCGGCCGCCGTTATTCGGACTCCCGGAGAACCGCTTCCTGACCAGGGACCTATCACAAAATTGCCCGCATTGGGTGCCGTACCGTAGAAGATTATTCCCTGGTCCCCAGCTTGCACCAGACCGTTGTATGCGCCCGCTCCCAGGTTGGGGATAAACATCATCGTGCCGTTGGCGTTGGCCGCGCGCAGGGCGACATTATTTTGAGCCGTTGAATTTTTAATATCCAGCAGCGCCCCCGGGCTCGACGTCCCGATGCCCACGTTGCCGGCCGCCGTCATTCGGATTCCCGGAGTACCAATGCCGGACCAGGGACCGATCACCAGGTTGCCGGCATTGGGCGCTGTTCCGTAGAAAATTATCCCCTGGTCCCCCGCTTGCACCAGACCGTTGTACGCACTCGTGCTCAGATTGGGAATCAACATCATCGTGCCGTTGGCGTTGGTGGCTCGTATGGCGATATTATTTTGAGTGGTTGGATTCTGCACATCCAACTGCGCCCCCGGGCTCGCCGTCCCGATGCCCACGTTGCTGCCGGATTGAGTGATCATCGAGTTCTCGAC
>DATGFN010000064.1:0-90548 GCA_035308965.1 Terriglobia bacterium
CCGGTTTGGCACCTCGATGTCGGCTCATCGCATCCTGGAGGTGTAGAAGCTTCCAAGGGTTAGGCTGTTCGCCTATTAAAGCGGTACGTGAGCTGGGTTCAGAACGTCGCGAGACAGTTCGGTCCCTATCTGGTGTGGGCGTAGGAGATTTGAGGGGAGTTGTCCTTAGTACGAGAGGACCGGGATGAACAGACCTCTTGTGTACCAGCTGTCACGCCCGTGGCACGGCTGGGTAGCGAAGTCTGGAAGTGATAAACGCTGAAAGCATCTAAGCGTGAAGCACGCCCCAAGATCATATCTCCCAAGGATGAAAGGCGGTTTGCTAGCCGTCGAGATTCCTATGAAGGGCCGTCGTAGACCACGACGTTGATAGGCCGGATGTGTAAGTTGGGGTTAACCCTCTGAGCTTACCGGTCCTAATGCCCCTTCGGCTTGACCATAATTTCTACTCAGCATACAGAAGAAGTCTACAGTCGACAGTTTACAGTTCACAGTCAAGAACTGGATGGGACCGTTCCAGTTTCCCTTCCTTGATTCTGGCTGAATACTGATAACTGAAAGCTGAAAACTTCTCCAGTAACGCGCCTTCGTTTTGAGCATTGCACCTGATGGCCTGCGGGCCATCCTGACGCCGTACTATTCAGGAAATGTAGCGCAGGACCCGCGTGCCGGTCCTGCGGCCATTCCAAGGCGCGAGGGTTTGTCGCGCCGCCAGTGGCTTTTGGAAATTCCATGGCCGCGCCCCAACCCGGCGCGACTGGAAAAGCCGCGGGTCTGACGAGCGAGACCCGCGCTACAACAAGTTTTCCGGCGATCATACCGGAGGGGCCACACCCGTTCCCATCCCGAACACGGAAGTTAAGCCCTCCAGGGCCGATGGTACTGCGTGGGTAACTGCGTGGGAGAGTAGGTCGTCGCCGGGATTAAAAACAAAAACCCCGCCCACCGTGGCGGGGTTTTCGTTTTTACGCTCGTGCACGCCGCCTCTCCAGGTAGGCTGAGGCCGATTTCCGAGGCCGAAGTTCGCCAGCCGGCGAATCGTCGCCGGGATCCAAATAAAAACTCGCTCACAAGAATTGATGGAAGGCGGAGTTTTTATTTCCTTCCGCAGAAAGATCCTCAAGCAGAATGTTTTGCTTTTGTTTTTCCTAGGCGCCCTTTTTTATTTCAGGGACTCGCGGTTGGCCATTCGGCCTTCGGGGTCCTCTTGAATCTCAAATTTTGAATCTGAAATCCGCGTCGCCAGACGCGCGTGAAATCCAAATAAAAACTCCCTCACAAGAATTGATGAAAGGCGGAGTTTTTATTTCCTTCCGCATAAAGGTTCTCAAGCAGAATGTTTTGCTTTTGCCTTTCCTCGGCGCCCTTTTTTATTTTAGGGACTCGCGGTTGGGCATTCGGCCTTCGGGGTCCTCTTGAATCTCAAATTTTGAATCTGAAATCCGCGTCGCCGGACGCGCTGTGCTCTCAAGAGTAAAACCAGGACTTCACCACGAAGACACGAAGCCACCAAGAAAATCAGCCGTCTCCTAACCCCCAGGATTTAAAATATATTTCCCCGTTTTCCAGTTACAGTTTCTTTCCGCGTTGTCGCGAGCGCGAGGCAGGAGTATACTTGTGGTGATGGGGTAGGCGATGGAATCTGAAAATCTCACTCAAATCGTATCGGCGCTTTCACCCGAGGAGCAATCCGCGGTGCGGGAGTTCATAGCATTCCTGAAGGAGTCCAAGGGAATGCAGCCAGAGACCGCTTTCCTGGCGGCCATCGACGAATTCATTGCCGCTCATCCTGAGTTGCTCCGCCGGCTGGCCCAGTGACAATCTATCCGAGTCTCGATGAGGTGCTGAGCGCACACGCCCGTCTACTGATTCTGTTTGGCGGGGCTCATGGGATTCGCGACCAGGGCGCCCTCGAATCAGCTCTGGCCAGGCCTCAGAGCGGATATTACCGCGACATCATCGAGCAGGCGGCCGCGCTCCTCGAGAGCCTGTCCCAAAACCACCCTTTTGTTGATGGGAATAAGAGGACGGCCATTGCCGTCACTGCCGCCTTCTTGAGGGTCAATGGCTTTCGGCTGGAATTCGATGACCTCGCGGCCTATCAGTTCCTGATTGGGCTCTACGAAACCAACCAGTTCCAGTTTGGGCGCCTTGAATCCTGGCTACGCCAGCACGCCGTACCTTCCCCTAACCCCTAACCCCTGATTTCCCCCATTCATCATTCTCCGACTTCTGGAGTCTCCGATATAAGGAGTCCGAAAGACCCCATCGGAGTCCATAAGTCGGACCGGTGGGCTCCATCGGAGTCCTGAAACAGGACATAATTCATCATTTCCCGCCCTTCGGGATCCCGAGAAGCGGGACATCATTTCTTCCTAGCCCCTAGTCCCTGTTCTTCGGCCCCCCTACCGTCAGTCAACTGTCTACTTTCATCTGTCTACTTTCATCTTGCCTTCCCCTCGCAGTAGATGTATACGGAGTGGCGACGCGGCGGTAAAACGCGTTTAAGCGCGTGATGGCCTTCGTCGAAGATCAGGAGAGACTAGTGGCGGCGGAAAAGGTACTCGAGAAGATTCTTCGAGGGACGTCCGATGCAAATATCCCTTTTGACGGAATGCTCCGCGTGCTGAGACGGCTCGGATTCAGCGAGCGAATTCGAGGCAGTCACCACGTCTTCGCCCGCGAGGGAGTGGGGGAGATTCTGAACCTCCAGCCCAAAAGGAACAAGGCGAAGCCTTACCAGGTAAAGCAGGTCCGCCATGTTATACTCAAATACAGTTTGGGAGGCGAGCCCGATGCCGAAGCCGAAGTATGAGGTGATCATCTATTGGAGCGAGGAGGACCAGGCTTTCATCGCCGAGGTTCCGGAACTCCCCGGTTGCGCAGCGGACGGGAAAACCCACCGCGAAGCCCTCGCCAACGTCGAAGTAGTTGTTAAGGAGTGGATCGAAACCGCCACCGAGCTCGGCCGCCCCATCCCCCAGCCCAAAGGCCGCCTCGTCTACGCGTAGATCAACGTTTAAAGTAATCTCCTGCCTGCCACAATCAACTTTCCATTTACCGCTCTCAGGCCATTCATAATCCGGAACTCATAATTCATCATTTCCCGTCCTCTGGGATCCCGAGGAGCGGGACATCATTCCTTCCGCCCTGTCTATCCGCGTCCTGACTCCTGAATCCCGACTCCTGAATCCTGGCGTTTCCCCCTACTTTTCCCGCGTCCTGACTCCTGAATCCCGACTCCTGAATCCTGGCGTTTCCCCCTACGTTTCCCGCGTCCTGGCTCCTGAATCCTGCCGCTCCTCCCTGCCTGCCCTCCGGAGTGGCCCTGCTACGTACGACGGGTCCACTTTCCTGTTGCCCTGCTCTTTCATTAGCTGTAAACCAGAAGGGTACTGGGGCGGCGAACCTCAGCTTTTATTTTGAATTGCACGCCGGGAAAGAGCCCACAGTCAGAACTGCGGTGACTGAGGCTACCCGCTGATAGGAGCTGGTAGCGCAGAGTTTCCGTTTTTGAAACTCTGCGGCTCTTCGATATCCTGGCGGGGAATATTATAAATAACAGCAATATCCCGCATAGGATTATTTAATGTGGGGCAAATCCACAAGCCGCAGAGTCTGAACCCCACAGACTCTGCGCTACCCAACTCCGAAACTTATGGGAATCATTGACCAGGCTGACGAGCCGGTAGCGCAGACTGACGTGTTTGCAGTCTGCGGCTTTTCATTTATATTACGATACATCATCCTAATATATGCATTATCCTGAATTGAATCATCGGATAGCCGGGGAGAAATCCAAAGCAGCTTTAGATGGGGGATAGAATACGCAGGGTTGGCGATGACAGCCACTTAAGAGACGCGGACCGCAGAAGCGGCGGTCCGCGCTCCCGGCTGATAGGAAGGCAAAATACCCCAACGCGTCGGCGGACGGGTTGACTGCCTTGTTATGCGGCCCCTTCAGGGCCGAAATTTATTTGGGCGCGGAATTGTTTTCCGTGGGTTTCACCCACGGCTATCCATAGGGTTCCCCGTTGGGGAACTAAACCGCGTAATTGTTTTCCGTGGGTTGTGCCCACGGCTATCCATAGGGTTCCCCGTCAGGGAACGAAACCATCGCGGGCGGCACTGCGCGTCTGGCGATGCGGGTTTCAAATTCAAAATTTGAGATTCAAGATGATCCTGAAGCCCCAGTCCCCAGCCCCTAGCCTCAAGTCTCCAGTCCCCAGCCCGTAACACCTAACACCTAACACCTAACACCCGACACCTAAAACCTAACACCCGCCACCTAACACCTATTCCTCCCCCCGCGGTTTCAATACGTCATCAAGCATTTTGTCGAGCATGGATTCGAAGGGGTCTTTCGCCTCCTTTCTGGTACGGTACACGCGGTACTTGATCTTGCCTTCCGAGCGTTTCAGGAGCAGTTTGCGGATTTCGCGGTCCATGCGCGCCTGAAAGCGACTGATGGGATCCATGTGATCGATGTATCGGGTGAGAAGGCGGGAAAGATACCCGACGCGGCGCTCGGTTTCCAGAACGCTGATGGGGCCTTGGCGGGGCAGGCCGACAAAACCGATCTTGAGCGCATTCAATTCCCACACCGGCATGGCGCGAAAATAACGCAGGCGTTTCCAATTGATGTCGGCGATGCGCTGCACCCAGGCCCGCTCCTGGTCGTCGAGCGGCGCGAAGATGCGGAAAAACAGTTTGTGGTGGGCGAGGAATTCCGCCGGGTCCTCGCCCATGCGGCGCACGCTGCGGGCGACGTCGCGAACAAACAGGCCGTGACTCAGCGCGTTCAGGCGCGCCGAGGCGTTGCCGCGAGGCGATTTGCGGGCGGCAATCGCTTTGGCCAGGTTTGCGCGGCTGGCCGCCTGGCGCTTTTCAGTTTGACGATAGATTTTTTCGGGCGGAGCGGCGCGCGCCCGTTCGAGGTTGGCGCGCCGCGAGGCCAGCGCAGCGGCGCTCATGGTGTAGCGGGGCTTGCGCGCTGCTTTGGGGGGTTCATCTGCCATCGAATTGGCCGTTTCCTGTAAAGTGGCTTCGCTGCCGAGTTTACCATGATGATAATAAAGCGAAAAGCGAAGACCACTATCATCGCGCGATGGCGATCGGCTCGCCCTGCCCAAGAGAACTCAATTCTTGACACAATTTCGCAGCCGTCATAGCATCATGATGCACCTACGATGAAAACAGAATCGATAATCGGCAGCAGCATCGCCCATTACCGCGTCCTGGAGAAGCTGGGCGGGGGCGGGATGGGCGTGGTTTATAAAGCGGAAGATACCCGACTGGGCCGCAATGTGGCGCTGAAGTTTCTGCCCGCGGAGCTGGCGCGCGACCGCGTGACGCTGGAGCGCTTTCAACGCGAGGCGCGCACCGCATCCTCCCTTAACCACCCCAACATTTGCACCATCTTTGAGATTAACGAGCACGAGGGCCAGCCCTTTATCGCCATGGAGCTGCTGGAAGGCGCCACGCTGAAGGAGCGCATCAACGGGCGGCCGCTTGAGACCGACGAGATGCTGAAGCTGGCGATCCAGATCGCGGAGGCGCTGGAAGTGGCGCACGCCAAGGGCATCGTGCACCGCGACGTGAAGCCCGCCAACATTTTTGTGAACGCCCGCGGCGAGGCCAAGGTGCTGGATTTCGGCCTGGCCAAGCTCTCCACGGGCGCTCCGGCGGCGCATGGCCCGGACGAGGTGACGGCGGCCCATCTGCTTACCAGCCCCGGCGTGGCCATGGGCACGGTGGCTTATATGTCCCCGGAGCAGGCGCGCGGCGAGGAATTGGACGCGCGGTCCGACATATTTTCCTTCGGCCTGGTGCTTTATGAAATGGCTACGGGCAGCGGCGCCTTTTCCGGAACCACCACCGCCATACTTTTTGAAGCCATCCTGCGCGGCACGCCGGCTGCGGCCACGCGAGTGAATCCCAAGCTGCCCAAGGAATTCGAGACGATTATCGGCAAGGCGCTGGAGAAGGACCGCCGCTTGCGCTACCAGGCGGCTTCCGGCATGCGCGTGGACTTGGAGCGATTGAAGCGCGATACGGATTCGGGCCGTTCGGCGGCTGCCGGAGTGGCGCCGGCGGAAAAATCGCTGGCCGTGCTTTACTTCGAGAATTTGAGCGGGGCGAAAGAAGAAGAATACTTCCGTGACGGCATGACGGAAGACATCATTACCGAGCTCTCCAAGGTCAAAGGCTTGAAAGTTTTTTCGCGCCCCACCGTGCTTGCCTTTCGCGACAAGCAGGTGACTCCCATCCAGATCGGCAAGGAACTGAACGCCGCCTACGTGCTGGCGGGCAGCCTGCGCCGCGCCGGCAACCGCCTGCGCATCAACGCGCAACTGATTGACACGCGCACCGACTTCCCCATGTGGGCGGAACGCTTTGACCGCGAATTGCTGGACGTTTTTGAAGTGCAGGATGAAATCGCGCGCAAGATCACAGACGCCCTGCGCATCACGCTTTCCCCGCAGGAGGAGAAGGCCCTGGCCGCCAAGCCCACGGAGAACGCCCAGGCCTATGACTACTTTTTGCGCGGACGCGGCTACACCCGGCGCATCACGCGCAATGACCTCGACTTCGCCATGCAGATGTTCGAGCGCGCCATCGCCCTCGACCCCAATTTCGCCCTCGCCCACACCGGACTCGCCACCGCCAGCGGCTATGTCTTCTTTTTCCACGAGCGCGATATGAAGTGGGTTGAGAAGGGCATGAAGTCCCTCGATCTCGCCCTGCGGCTGGCCCCCGACCTGCCCGAAGTGCTGGCCGCCCGCGCCTTGTTTGCCGAAGCGCAAAAGAAGTACGACGAGGCCATTGATTACGCGCGCCGGGCTCTCGAGCGCAAACCCAATTGCGATGGCGCCTATCTGGTACTGGGGCGGGCATACTTTGAGTCCGACCGCTGGCAGGAAGCGGCCGCTGTCACCGAACGGGCTCTGGAAGTGAGCGGGGACGATTACAACACCTACATCCCTTATATGAACGCGCTGGAGCGGCTGGGCCTGGCGGAACGCGCCCATAGCGTGCGCGAACGCATGGTGCGCACCCTGAATGCCCAGTTGGAATTGGTGCCGGATGACGTGCGCGCGCGCATCCTTTTGGCCTCCAACTCCGCGGCGTTGGGAGACAAGGATGCCGCCGTCCGCGAACTTGAGAGGGCCCTCACGTTGCGGCCCAACGACGCAAACGTTATTTATAACGCGGCCTGCACTTACGGCATCTTGCAAATGAAGGTCGAGGCCATGGAGGCGTTGAAAAAGGCGAAGGCCGCAGGCTGGCGCAACCTCGATTGGATTGCCCGCGACCCCGACCTCAGCTGCCTGCACGATGACCCCGAATTCCAGCGCTTCCTGACCGAAGATAAAGGCTGATTGTCAGGGCGCCGTCATTGTCAATCGTCCTCCAATTAAATGTGGACTTTTCCTGTTGACAAAAAAACCACGTTCAATTCAAAAACCGAATTGACCTTGGCTAATACCCTGAGTTTCTGTGAAGAATTGTGTTGGCGAATTTCGGGACGGGATTATACTGGGCGTACTCAAAAAGCCAAAACGGAACTCGCGGTCAATTCACATGACCCTGCCAGTTTCGCGCGGCATCCCAGGAGGCTGAAACCATGAAACGTTGCGTGATGATGCTTTCCCTACTTCTCTTAATGTCCATCGCCGCCGTCGCCGCCGGCCCCAAGACCTATCAAGTCACCGGGCCCGTTTTGGAGATCAAGGGCGATGTGATCACGGTGCAAAAGGGCACGGAAAAGTGGGAGATCGCGCTCGACAAAAGCACCAAGACCACAGGAGACTTGAAGGTGGGATCCAAAGTGACCATCGAGTATCAGATGACGGCCACCTCGATCGTGGTGAAACCGGCTGCCGCAGCGAAGCCCGCCGCGGCGTCCAAGAAGGCGAAGTAACCTTAGAACCTCGGACCTCAATGCGTCCAAAAAAGGAGAAGAGAAATGCTTGGAGAACTGATTTATGAGGGCAGTGGCAAGCGAACGGGAAGGAGAGTGCTTTCGTCGGACGGCGGATTCAAAGTGGAAGTGTCCTTTGAGGACACCGGCAAGCTGTTGGGGATGGACGTAATCGAAATCGGGACGTACTGGTCGGAATCGCGACCCGATGGCAGCCTGTATGGTGAAGGCCAGGGGATTATGCTCTCACCGGATGGCACCAGCGCAACGTGGAAGGGCAGCGGCGTGGGCAAGATCGCGCCGGGCGGCTCAGTAAGTTACCGCGGCGCGGTTTATTACACCTCGACTTCTCCCAAGCTGGCCCGGCTTCATACCGTGGCCCAGGTTTTTGAGTTCGAAGTTGACCCGCAAGGCAACACGCACACCAAAGGCTGGGAGTGGAAGTAACAGTGAAAAGGCCACTGCACACTTTTTGTGCCGTGGCCTTTTCCTTTTTAAACCTTCCTGATCCTCATTCAATGTCAATAAAATGAGAATTGTAATTCGCACGCGGGGGCGGTGGTGTTATATGGAATTGAATTCATTTCACGGCCCGCCGCAGCGGGTCATTCCCGCGAAAGCGGGAATCCAGTTCTTCGCCGGGGCAGGCCTAATAATTTAGGGGAATGGATTCCCACTTTCGCGGGAATGACGCCGCATCGGAGCGCCGGCATCTGGCAAATGTCACCGCTTCCCATGTTGGACTCAGGTTGACTGCGGCCGCGGCCCGACGTATAACCTCCGGTTATTGCGGAAAACGGGAGAAACTTCGTGTTCGCGGAACTGGGCCTTTTGGCATCCATTCTTCTTACTTTGGCAGGAATCGGTGTGAGGTTCCTCACCCGGAACGGGAGCCTGAAGACCGTCGCGGGAACCCTTATTGTTGTGGGCGTGCTTTCATTGGCTGTGCAACTTTGGATCTACTATCGCCGGTGGCACAATTACTGACAGGGTAGGGACACGCCCCGCGCGGCTAATGTTCGGACTTCAAATCCGCGGCAGGCGGGAGAGGAACCTGAAGGCCAGGAGTGAGAATCGCAGTCAGCATGCCGGGAATTTGGGCTCGCAACGATTGTTCCGTGGAGGCGATGGCTTGAGCGCATTGGAGGTCAAGCTCGTCGTGCAAATCTTCGTGCATTTTCCTGATGGCCGATTCCACCTGGGCCAAGCCGGCGCTGGAGGCCTCGTTCAGGGTCGATAAAGACGCACCCATCGCCGCCTCCAGCCGCTGCTGGAAATCGTCGAAGGCCACGTCCAACATACCTTCCACCAGGCCGCGCAATCTCTCCGCTGCAGCGTCAACAATCTGAGTTGCCTGCTGCTCCAGCGCGGCCGCCTGGGCGGCATTGATTTCCGACGCTGCCAGGGGCGTCCCCTTGGCAGGCTGAGCCGAGTCCGCGGCTGGCGCCTCTCCGTCCGCGCTTTCGAAGATGGCCCAATCCTCGGGCGGATTCTCGATCCCCCAGATATTACCCGGCTTTTCCAATTGGACGGAAACGTAACGAAGGTCCGTGCCCGGCACAGACTCATTGGTTCGCACGGTGATTGCTCTCGCGACGCTCCCTGTCCGCGGGCTCTCGATGGTCACATGCATGCCCACCAGCAAATCGCGGTGCGTTTGGATGCGGGCGCCATGCAGATTCACGGTCTCAGTGTTTGCTTCATCGCGGAACGGGCGCGCCGAAGCATCCCTCCCGCTGATAATGACCGGGATGGCCACTTCTATGCGCGTGCTTCGGCGAAGGTTGGGAACTGCTTTGCGACCCAGGCCGGATTGGGCAAATGGATGAGACGCCATCGTAGGGATCCTTGCTTTCGGCAGGTGGCAACAGAAGTGGCGCTGGCGGACGCCAGCATGAATTGCGCCGTGCCACCAACCTGATTCGCATCCTAAAGGGGTCTTAATGGAAAGTCAACTGATTTATCAAAGAGGTTATAGCGGCAAAATTCAGACTGACACGACTCAATATCCAAGCCAATCCATAAATTAGGCTGATTACGCAGATTAAGCAGAGCCTTGACCCTTCCCCAGCCTTCAGTCTCCAGTCCCTAGTCCCTGTTCTTCAAATCTGCGTATATCTGCGAAGTCTGTGGATGCTTACGGCGCGAGATCGTAAACGCGGACGTAATCCACTTGCATGGTTTGGGGGAAAGTCGTGGTGGCATCGGGATTGTGCGGCCAGCCGCCACCAACCGCAACATTCAGGATGATAAAGAACGGGTGATCATAAACCCAGCGGGCGCCGGGCGGAAGGCTGGTGGGAAGGACGGTGGCGTAGAGGTTGCCGTCCACGAAGAATTGAATCTTGTGAGGCTGCCATTCCACAGCGTAAATATGGAAATCGTCGGCAAAGCGCCCGCCGCCGGGCAACTCATATGCCGCGCTGATTCCTTTGCCGCCCGAATAGCCCGGGCCGTGGATCGTGCCGTGAACCGTGGAGGGTTCGCGGCCGATGTTTTCCATGATGTCGATTTCGCCGCACCGGGGCCAGCCGGCTTGGGCACTGTCGTCGCCCAACATCCAGAATGCCGGCCACAATCCCTGCCCGTAGGGGATCTTGATGCGCGCTTCAATGCGGCCGTAGGTCTGCGAAAAAAGGCCCTGAGTTTTCAAGCGGGCGGAAGTGTAGTCGCGCGCGACGCCATCTTTCCCGGTGTACGGTTCCTTGCGCGCTTGAATAACCAACATTCCATCCTGAATGTAAACGTTTTGCGGTCGGTCGGTGTAGGTTTCAAGCTCCTGGTTTCCCCAGCCTTTGCCTCCCAGGTCATATGTCCATTTGTGCGGATCGGGAGCGGAGCCGTCAGGTGAATTGAACTCGTCGCTCCAAATTAGCTTTGGTTGCCGGGGGGCGCCGGCGCCCGACGTGGACTGCGCGACGGCGAAATGCCCATTCGCAAGCAGAAGGCCTGCCAGGGCGACGGCCAATATCCCGAAATTTTCCCGCCTGGCGCGCACCGAACCCTCATGGCATTTTGACATTGTATTCACTACAGGCGGCAAACACGGACAGCAAGTGAGTGATGCCCAGTAATTCCTTTACCCGCTTGTTCAGGTTGATCATGGAGAGGCCGCAGCCCGCCCGCTTCGCGCTGATGTAAACGCTTACCACCGCGCCCAGGCCGGCGCTATCCATGTAGGCGAGATGGGTGAGGTCGAGGATGAGCTGCTTGGTTTGGGGAATCAACGCCTTGATGTCGCGCTTGAAATCGGCGGCAACGTCAAAGGTCAAATGGCCGACGCATTTCACCAGGATCGCGTCTTCGGTCGAAGTGGTTTGAAGTTGCAATACGGTCGGAGCAGCGGACGCCGGAAGCGTGGACATGAAGACTCCTTTTGCAAATGCGTTTGGGCGCGGATTCAGCCGTTGCCCACCATCATAAACGCAACCAGGCAGGTTGCTACAGGAAAATCTTGTCCGCCGGTTGGTTTGTTGTAGCGGCGGTGCCGCGCCTGCGGGACCGCCGGAATCTATTCGGAACAAAAGCCGGCGATCCCCGCCGAGGCGGGGTAAACTCCGATCGCCGCTACAGAAACAATCAAATCGAACCACTACCAAGAATCTTGTCCGGCGAACAAGCGCTCAGGCTTCGAGCTCGCCTTCCTGGGTGACAATGTGCACGTCCACCGAGGGCGCGTCGCGCAGGAAGCGGTGAACGGCGGAGAGATAAAGATATCGGCGCCACCCGGCCGAGGTGGAATGGCCGAAGACGACCTGGGTAATACGTTTCTCCTTGACGAAGTCGATCACGCCATCCGCCACGCTCTTGCCCTTCAAGCGCTCCACCCGGGCTTCGAGACCTTCGGCAAAACGAATGTTGGCCTCCAGGTTTTTTTGTTTATGCTCGTCGTCCCTGTCTTCGCCGGTGTCCACGTGGACGGCATAGAGCTCGCCATCAATGGCGCGCGCAATGCGGGCGGCGCGGGCAATCAGATACTGCGAGCTGGGATCGGAGCTGATGCCCACGGCGATACGCTCGCGCACACCCCAATTGCGGGTGATGTTTTTGGTCTCGAGATAGGACTCGAGGCTCATGTCCACCGACTCCGCCACGCGGCGCAGGGCCAGCTCGCGCAGGGCAATCAGATTGCCGCCGCGAAAGAAATTGCCCAGCGCGCGCTCCGCCCGGTCGACGGGATAAATGTCGCCGCGCTTCATTCGATTGCGCAAGGCCTCGGGAGTGAGGTCGATCATCACCACTTCGCCGGCTTTCTTCAGCAGCCAGTCGGGCACGGTCTCGCGCACCGGAACGCCGGTGATGGACTGCACCTGGGGCGCCAGGCTGTCCACGTGTTGAATGTTGAGCGTGGAGAGCACATCGATTTTGGCGGCGAGAATGTCCATCACGTCCTCATAGCGCTTGCGGTGGCGGCTGCCCTCAATGTTGGTGTGCGCAAGCTCGTCCACCACCGCTACCTGGGGATGGCGGGCGATGATGGCGTCCACGTCCATCTCCTCGAACAGAATGCCTTTGTATTCGAGTTTGCGTTTGGGGACGGCGGTCAACTGGGCGGCGAGTTCTTTGATGGGCTTGCGCGTGTGGGTTTCCACCACCCCAATCATCACGTCTTCGCCGCGCGCGTGGCGGCGGATGGCCTCGCTCAGCATGGTGTACGTCTTGCCCACGCCGGGGGCGTAGCCCAGGAACAATTTGAGCGTGCCCTCTTTTTTTTCCGGAGGGTCGGCTTTTTCAAGCCATTGCTCGGGACTTTTTCGAATCTCCAAGGGTTTGATTCTCCGATTTGGGCCCTTTATCGTCCGGCCAATGGTCCGCTGAGTTTGTAAAGGGCCGAACGGTTCTCCGGCAACATTGGCCCAGCAACGCGCCTACTCTTCAGTGAACCGATAACTCCCGTGGCTGTCGTAGTCGATCCCATGCTTTTTTTTTAGTTCTTGAATGTGACTCAGGGTTGTTTTCGTATGCGGCCCGACGCCTTCGTTGGTGTGCAGGAGCATCTCCTCCAGGCAACTGCTCACACTCATGCGCTTATGTTTGGCCAGATCCAGTAGCAGCGCGGCAAGACGCTTTTCCAGCCGCACCGCCACCTCCACCCTCTCGATTTTGATCGGCGGACCGGCGTTGAACTTGTTATGGCCAAAGGTTAGATAGTACCCATACAGGTCCCGTATGGTGTAATCGCGGATCCCGTAAGGCCGGTCGTCAATCGGTTCCGAGATTTCGACCTGGTTGGCGCGATGGAACTCGTAGAGTTGGTCTGCATCGCCAACGAAGAAATACACGATGCAGCCCTTCGGGTCGGCTGTGCCCGTGCGTAGGAACATCTGCACGTTGCCGAGGTTCACACCCGCGAAGCTCGGTGGATCTCCCCAAGTGAACCCCAGTTTGAAGCCGAGTTTATTCGTATAAAAGTCGATGGCGGCAGCAAGGTCGGCGACTGCGAGTCCGGCGTGAGCTTGTTCGCACTCGACGAAAGGGACGGCAGGGGGACTCATGGTTATCTCCATATTTCCGGGTCGCGCGGGCAGGACAAAACGGACAGTGGATGCCCGCTCTTCAGTTGACCCGTTTGATTTTTCCTTACACTATAATAGCACCGGTGAAAAAAATCTGGCGTGAACATGGATTGGGATTCGGGGCGGGCACGGGCATCGTGGCCGCCATCGTGCTCATTTATGCCAAACTGATTCACGTCAACCCCACCACGGTCGCTCTAACTTTACTGCTGGGCATCCTTTATGTTTCCGCCACATGGGGGCTGACGGTTTCCATCTACATGTCGGCCTTGGCGGCGCTGGCTTTCAACTATTACTTTCTGCCGCCCTATGGAACTTTGACTATCGCCGACCCGCAGAACTGGGTCGCGCTTTCCGCTTTCCTGGTGACCGCCATCACGGCCAGCCGCCTGGCCGGGCAGGCGCGCGAGGAAGCGCGGGATGCCCACCGGCGGCGGCGCGAGGTAGAGAGGCTTTTGGCGTTCACCCAGCAATTGCTGGTGTCGGGCAACATGGGCGAGCTCCTGAATTCCATCCCGCGGCGTTTGGTGGAATCGTTTGAGCTCCAGGACGCGGCTTTATACCTGGCCGCCACTAATGACGTTTATCGATTCGGAGCCGACGTGCGTAATCTGGACAAAGACCGCCTGAAGGCGGTGATGGCGCGCGGGGAACCGTTTGTGGAGGCGGAGAAGAATTTGTCATTTATGCCGGTGCGATTGGGCGTGCGGCCGGTGGGCAGCCTGGGCATCTCCGGGACCATGCTTTCGCGCCAAACGCTGGAGGCGGTGGGGACGCTCATCGCCATCGCCGTAGCCCGGTTTAGCGCCCTCGAAGCGCTGGGCAAGGCCGAAGCCGCGCGCGAGGAAGACCGACTGAGGACGGCGCTGCTCGACTCCGTCACTCACGAATTGCGAACGCCGCTCACCGGCATCAAGGGCGCTGTCACCAGTTTGTTGACCCAGCCGGAGCTCACCGATGAGCACCGGCGCGAGCTGATGTCCGTCATCGACGAAGAGAGCAACCGGCTCAATCACCTGATCGAGGAAGCACTGGAAATGGCGCGCCTCGATGCGGGCGACATTGAGCTGAAACGCGAACCAACACCCATCGCCGCCGTGATCGAATCGGCCCGGGATGCGATGAAGGGCGCTCTTGCCCAGCATCCCGTGGATGTGCGGCTGGCGACGAATTTGCCCAACGTCCCCCTGGATTTCGAGCGCATCAAAGAAGTCCTGGCGCATTTTCTGGAAAACGCGGCCAAGTATTCGCCGCCCGGATCGCCTATTATCATCAGCAGCGAGGCGGCCAACACTAATCTGGTGACCAGCGTGGCCGACCGCGGGCCGGGGATCGAGGCGATCGAGCAAACCTTGATCTTCGACAAATTTTATCGCGGCAAGGACCAACGCTACAGCGTGCAGGGCACGGGAATGGGACTGGCCATTTGCAAGGCCATCGTGGAAGCGCACGGCGGGAAGATCGGAGTGACGAGCCAGGTGGGCAGCGGGTCGGTGTTCCAATTCAGCCTGCCCCTTGCTCCTCACGCGTCGGAGGCGAACCGCGCATGACAACTGCATCGGCAAAGATTCTGGTGGTGGACGATGAGCCGCAAATCCGCCGCGTCCTCAGGACGGCTCTCGTCGCCGGCGGCTACACTGTGAAGGAGGCGCGCAGCGGGGAAGAGGCGCTGGAGGATTTGCGCGAGGAGCGCCCCGACCTCGCCATTGTGGACATTAATCTGCCCGGCATGAGCGGCTTTGAAGTTTGCCGCGACATTCGCGAAACCTCGGACCTGCCCATCATCATGCTATCCGTTCGCAACAGCGAGAAGGACAAGGTCAAGGCGCTCGATGCGGGCGCGGACGATTATGTGGTGAAGCCTTTTGGCGCCCAGGAACTCCTGGCGCGCATTCGCGCCAACTTGCGCCGCCATGCCCAGGACGCGGACAACACGCCGCTATCGTTTGCCGCCAAGGGTCTTACCATTGATTTTGCCCGCCGCTCGGTCACCGCGCGCGGGCGCAACGTGAGGCTGACGCCCAAGGAATTTGACCTGCTCCACTACCTGGTGACCCACGCCAACAAGGCCGTACCCCATCGCGAGTTGTTGCAATCCGTTTGGGGGCCCGATTACGGTGAAGAGACGGAATACCTGCGCGTGTTCGTGAACCAGCTTCGCAAGAAGATTGAAGCCGATCCCGCCAAGCCGAAATTCCTGCTCACCGAACCCTGGGTGGGTTACCGGTTTGCCCTGCCGGAAAAAGCCCCGTAGCCAAGATCGCTCGCTGCGGCGAGTCTGCAGCTTGTGGCCTAGTCCCGCAGCGTAGACCGCCGTATTTGCGGTCTGCGGCTTGTTTCTATGTGATATTACATGATCCCATGCCAGGCAACAGACGGGTTGCGATCACCTGACAAACCGCTGACCGCAAGCACTGCGGTCAGAGCTACCGGCTTCCTCAAAGCCGACTTGCCGAATTGCTTCCGGACAGGTGGACGGATTACACAGGTGGCTCTTCGATCCCTAACGCATGATTTGCCCATCGGCGAACCTGCTTGTGCGGATGATCGAGGTACTTTCGGATCGCTGCTTCATACTCTGCTGAGCCCTCGATCCTCAGTAGGGCTTCGCACGCGCAAAAGTATGCATGGTATGGGATAGGGCCGAAAACCACGTCTTGAGGGATGCCACTAACGCTCTCTGCCTCCACTCCCCCACGATATTTCTCGTAGAAGCGTTTGATCGCGGAGGTGGCCCGTCGATCTCTGGTTAGCCCCAGAGCCTGTATGTAATTCAGGGGCTCACCACCTTCGAAGTCTTCTAATCGCCCAAGTAGGAAACTCACAGCGCGGTCCCTATCGGCATCCTTGAGAAAAGCTTGGGCACAACTTTCCCACAGGCGGTCGTTCCCGTCCTGCATGATCACTTCCAGAATCTCCGTATCGTTTACAGTCCAATTCTTCTTGATCCAGAAGTTTGAGGCGAAATCGAGGCGCTCACCCTCGCCCATTTTTGGCCATCGGCTACGAAATTCGGACGCGCTGATCGCATACGTTTCGTCCAAAAAGAACTTTGATATGCAGGCGTACCCTTTCTCGCCAGACCGATACTCGTATGACCAGTCAGAATCTCTCACCAACTCTGGCTGTTGACCTTGCCCGAAGACTATTTCCAGGAATTCTCGCAACTTGGGCTCAAAACGGTTCATACCTGTACCAGCATCTTTCTCATACTACAAATTTCCATAGGAGATGATATCTGAGTTATGGTCGCCTGACAAACCGTTGATCCCGCCAGGCGGGACGGCCAGCGCTGCCGGTTATCTCACCAGGGGAATATACGCAGGGACGCTTTTCTGGTACGCCGCAAAGCGGTCGCCGAAGAGGGAAGCGAGGAGCTTGTCTTCAATGCGTACGCGGATTTCCGTCCCGATGATGAAAAGCAGGATGGCGGGGAGGAGCAGCGGGAGAGGAGTTGACAATATGAGCGCGGCGGCGGCGAACACACACAACATCGAAGTATAAATCGGATGGCGGACAAATCGGTAAGGGCCCGATTGCACCAGCTCGTGGTCCGCATTCAGACCGGCGTCCACCCGCCACTGGCGACCCAAAGCCCGCACCCCCGTCCAGGAAAGAAGACTGCCCAGGGCAAAAAAGAAAACGGAAGCCGAGGTCCGCCAGACTCCCGGGAATCTCGTCCAAAAGCTTCCCTGCAACAAAAGCGTATACGCAATTGCGATGAGCAAAATACCCCACCGGGCCCGGCGATCCACTTTTGCGGGTGAAGCGGAATTTCGCTTGTTGATGAGAAACGGCAAACACCAGAGAACCCATCCGGCGGTGAGGATGGCGTACGCGTAGGGTGGCACGCTCCTGATGATATCACGAACGGTGGAGGTGCCGGCGCGGCCCGCCGCGCGGGTAGTGTCCGGGTTTGCATCGCTGGGAGCGCGGGCGTCTCGCCCGCATTGTATTGATAAGGAAAAAGCGGGCGAGCCCCAGTGCAACAAGTGGGGCCCCAGCCCGCGCTCCCAGAAGGGACGCGGAATGCAAAAACGGCAGTCCACGCTACCAGCTGCCGGTTCTTCAAATACGAAAAAGGATAACGAGATCCTTAGCTTTTCTTTATGACTTCTTAATGGGGGCCAAAGTAGGCTGATGACATCGGAGGCGCATGAACATCGTGCCCAAGGCGGAGAGCCCTTTTGCAACGCGGTCCGCCGCTTCACTTGGAGCGCCGGAGCGTGATGCGGCTGGAAGGCTGGAGATCAACGTCATCCACACCACCGCCAGGGGCACGCTGGCGGCGTTGAAGACGGCTGGAGAATTGGCGTTCGATCTGGGGGCGCGAATCAATCTGCTGGCCCCCAAGCTGGTGCCGTGGGCCTTGCCGCTCACGCGTCCTCCGGTGGCCGTAGGCTGTATTGAAAATCAACTGTGCGAACTGGTGTGCAAAGCGGCCAGCGGAGTTTCCGATGTCAGTATTCACGTGCTGCTCTGCCGGGACAAACAGCGGGCGTTGATTCAGGCTTTAAAGCTCAAGTCGTTGGTGGTGATCGGCGGCCAGAAGCCCTGGTGGCCCGGAGAGAAGAAAAGCTTGGTGAAGAGACTCAGTCGATACGGCCATCGTGTAATATTCGCCGGAGAGAGGTAAGGGATATGTGGGACGTGATTTACATCCTGATTGGCACGCTGTTTTTCGCCGGCTGTTGGGCGTTTACCAAGGCGTGCGAGAAGTTGTGAGAGAAAAGGAGTCAGCAGACAGGAGTCAGGATTCAGAATTGAGGATCCGTGGCCGCGATTGCCAACTGATTGAGCGATCCAGCCATTACCGCACATTCTGCCCCAGAGCTTCCTTCTCCTGGCTGCTGACTCCTGATTCCTGAATCCTTTTTGGAGACCTTATGGACTACCTCATTGCCGGCGTTGCCGCACTCTTGCTTTTTGGCTATCTGGTTTACGCGCTTCTGCGCCCGGAAAAGTTTTAAGGAGCTGCCATGACGTCGATTGGCCTGTTTAACATTGCCGTGTTTTTTCTGATCATCCTGGCCCTCACCAAGCCCCTGGGATTGTTTATGGCAAAACTGTTTGAGGGCGAGCGAACATTTCTCCATCCTGTCCTGGGCCCGGTGGAGCGCCTCATCTATCGGCTCTGCGGAGTTCGCCAAGAGGAAGAACAACACTGGACGCATTATACCTTTGGGCTGCTCGCCTTCAGCCTGGCGAGTTTCCTCTTTGTGTATGTCATTCAGCGCTTGCAGGGAATTCTACCTTTCAATCCCATGCATCTCGGAACGGGACAGGCGCCCTCGTGGGCCACGCCCATGACGCCCGACCTTGCATTCAATACGGCAGGCAGCTTCCTGACCAACACCAATTGGCAGGCCTACAGCGGCGAATCGACGCTGAGCTATTTCGTGCAAATGGCGGCGTTGGCAGTGCAGAATTTTGTTTCTCCGGCCGTAGGCATCTGCGCGGCGCTGGCCTTGGTTCGCGGCTTCTCCCGGCATGAGAAGAAGACGGTGGGCAATTTTTGGGTGGACCTCACCCGCGGCGTTCTTTATCTGCTTCTCCCATTGTGCCTCATCGCTGCGCTTTTCTACTGCTCGCAGGGCGTGATCCAGAACTTCAAGGCTTACGATCAAATCAAAACGGTGGAAGGCGCCACTCAAACCATTGCGGAAGGCCCCATTGCTTCCCAGGAAGCCGTCAAAATGCTGGGCTCAAATGGCGGCGGGTTTTTTAATGCGAATTCGGCGCACCCATTTGAGAATCCCACTCCCCTCTCGAATTTCTTTCAGATGCTTTCAATATTGATGATTCCTGCCGGTCTCACCTACACCTTTGGCCGCATGGTGCGCGACACGCGCCAGGGTTGGGCCATCTTTGCCGCGTGCAGCCTGATGTTTTTCGCCGGGTTGTTTGTGGTGTATCAGCAGGAGCAGGCCGGAAATCCGATTCTCGCCAACCTGGGCATTGAGAGCGCAGCCACCGCCACCCAGATGGGCGGGAACATGGAAGGCAAGGAAGTGCGCTTCGGCATTCCCGCATCGTCCATTTTTGCGGTTGCCACCACCGATGTAAGTTGCGGGGCCATTAACGGCTGGCACGATAGTTTCACGCCGCTCGCCGGCTTGGTGCCCCTGCTGAACATCCAGACGGATGAGGTCATTTTTGGCGGCGTGGGCGCAGGGCTTTACGGCATTCTGCTTTACGCCATCATTGCGGTTTTCATCGCCGGCCTGATGGTGGGCCGCACGCCGGAGTATCTGGGCAAGAAAATCGAATCCAAAGAGGTGAAGATGGCGATGCTGGCCATCGTTGCCACCTCCTTAAGCATTCTTGTGTTTGCCGGCGTCACTTCGGTGGTCAAGCTCGATTGGGACCACAGCAAGTATTGGAACCCCGCTGCCGGCAATCCCAATCCCGCGCCCACCACCAGTGTTCCGCCCACGGCTAATCTCAATAACGACGGCCCGCACGGGTTCAGCGAAATTCTTTACGCCTATTCGAGCGCCACGGAAAATAACGGCAGCGCTTTTGCCGGCATCAGCGCCAACACTCCGTATTACAACTTGACGCTGGGATTGGCCACGCTCATCGGACGGTTTCTGTTCCTGATTCCGCTGATCGCGGTGGGCGGAAGCCTGGTGCAGAAGAAAAAAATTCCCGCAACCAGCGGCACTTTTCCCACTCATGGACCATTGTTTATCGGCCTGTTTGTGGGAACCGTTGTCCTGATTGCCGCGCTCACTTTCTTTCCCGCTCTTGCCCTGGGCCCGATTGTTGAACACTTCCTGATGCACCAGGGCAAGCTCTTTTCTTCCTTGCAGTCATTGCGATTCCTGATCTGGAGCTAATTATGGCAACCACTTTGCAAACGCCCACGCCGGTTGAAGACGCCGTTACCCTGCTACCCAAAAAGCTGGCGCGCGCCCGGCCTTTGTTTGATCCCGAAATCGTCAAGCGGGCGACCAAGGAATCGTTCATCAAATTGAATCCCGCCGTGGTCATCAAGAATCCGGTGATGTTTGTGGTGGAGGTGGGCGCCGCCCTTACCACAGTATTCCTGGTGCGCGATCTGATCAGGGGAGGATCTGAAATCGGCTTCCAATTCCAAATTGCCCTTTGGCTCTGGTTCACCGTGGTGTTTGCCAATTTTGCCGAAGCCATGGCGGAAGCCCGCGGCAAGGCGCAGGCCGATACGCTGCGCAAGACCAAGACGGACGCCTTGGGACGGAGGATCGACTGCGATGGAAAGATGGAGGTGATTCCGGCCTCCAAGTTGCGCGCGGGTGACATCGTGATTTGTGAAGCCAGCGACATCATCCCCAGCGACGGCGAGGTGATTGAAGGCATCGCGACCGTTGATGAGTCCGTCATCACCGGAGAGAGCGCTCCCGTCATCCGCGAATCGGGTGGCGACCGCAGCGCGGTGACCGGCGGCACTCGCGTCTTATCGGATCAGATTAAAGTCAAAATCACTTCCAATCCCGGCGAAACTTTTTTGGACCGCATGATTGCGCTGGTGGAAGGCGCCGAGCGCCAGAAGACTCCCAACGAAATTGCGTTGAACATTCTGATTGCCGGTTTGACGCTCATCTTTCTGTTGGCCGTAGTGACGCTGGAACCTTTCGCAGTCTACAGTGTAACTTCGGCGGGCGCGGGCAAGGTCCCGACCGTCGCCGTTCTCGTCTCACTGCTTGTGTGCTTGATTCCCACCACCATCGGCGGCCTGCTATCCGCCATTGGGATTGCGGGCATGGATCGCGTGATGCAGCACAACGTGCTGGCCATGAGCGGCAAAGCCGTGGAAGCTTCGGGCGACGTCAACACCCTGCTGCTGGATAAGACAGGAACCATCACCCTTGGCAACCGGCAGGCGGTGGAATTTATTGCCGCTGACGGAGTGGCCGAGTCCGAATTGGCCGACGCTGCCCAATTTTCCAGCCTGGCGGACGAAACGCCGGAAGGGCGATCCATCGTGGTGCTGGCCAAAGAGAAATATGGATTGCGCGGCCGCGAGGTCTCGGAAAAAGAAGCTCAGTTCATTCCGTTTTCCGCTTACACCCGCATGAGCGGCGTGGATCTGGACGGCCGCCACCTGCGCAAAGGGGCGACGGAAGCTATTTTGAAATTCGTCAGCGAGGAGGGCGGCGCCGTGCCTCCTTCCTTTAAAGAAAAATCCGACATGATCTCGCGCTCGGGCGGCACCCCACTGGCCGTGGCGGATGGACCGCGAGTGCTCGGGCTCGTCCACCTGAAGGATATCGTAAAAGGCGGAATGCGCGACCGGCTGGCGCAACTGCGCGCCATGGGGATTCGCTCCGTGATGATTACCGGCGATAATCCCTTGACGGCCGCAGCCATCGCCCAGGAAGCGGGCGTGGACGACTTCCTCGCCCAGGCCACTCCCAAAGACAAGATGGACTACATCAAGAAGGAACAGGCCGACGGCCGGCTGGTGGCCATGACCGGCGACGGCACCAATGACGCTCCCGCGCTGGCCCAGGCCGACGTGGGCCTGGCCATGAACACCGGAACTTCGGCGGCCAAAGAGGCCGGCAACATGGTGGATTTGGACAGCAATCCCACCAAGCTGGTGGACGTGGTGGCCATCGGCAAACAATTGTTGATCACGCGCGGCGCGCTCACCACTTTTTCCATCGCCAACGACGTGGCCAAATATTTCGCCATCATCCCGGCCATGTTTATGACCACCTACCCGGCTTTGAAGGCGTTGAACATTATGCAACTGCACACGTCACAGAGCGCGGTGCTGGCCGCCGTGATTTTTAACGCGCTGATTATCATCGCGCTCGTGCCGCTGGCCCTGCGGGGGGTTAAGTATCGGCCCCAAGGCGCTGCCAGCCTCTTGCGCCGTAATTTACTTATTTACGGAGTGGGCGGAATCATTGCACCATTTCCGGGCATCTGGGCCATCGATTGGCTGTTGGTGTGGATGCACCTGGCATGAGAAGGCAGAAAGCAGAAAGCAGAAGGCAGAATTGGAATTCACTTGCTGGAAACATTCTGGAATGGGCGGGGTTCTGATTTCTAATTTCTGATTTTGTTCGAAAGGAATTTATTCATGCTCAAACAAATGGGGCCCGCTTTACGAATGATGGTTGTGTTCACAGTTCTCACCGGACTCGTGTATCCCGGTGTTGTGACCGCGCTGTGCCAGTTGTTATTTCCCGCCCAAGCCAATGGCAGCCTGGTGAGCTCGAATGGCCAGGTGGTGGGCTCGTCCCTGATTGGCCAGAGTTTTGCCAAGCCCGAATATTTCCAGCCGCGGCCGTCGGCGGCGGGCAACGGTTACGACCCGACCGCTTCGTCGGGATCCAACTACGGGCCCACCAATCAAAAATTGATCGACCGCGTCAAAGCTTCGGTGGATAAATTCCGCCAGGAGAATCCGGACTTCAAAGGACCGCTCCCGGCGGATTTGGTCACGGCCTCGGCCAGCGGGCTCGACCCGGACATCAGCCCGGCCTCAGCTTCGGCGCAGGCGGCACGCATTGCCAAAGCGCGCGGCGTCACGCCCGATAAAATAAATGAGCTTGTCGCCAGCCATATTCAAGAACGCCAGCTTGGATTCCTGGGCGAGCCCCGGGTGAATGTGCTGGAATTGAATCTGGCATTGGACAGCGCGTTCCCGCACCGATAAATTTTCCTGAGAGTCGCTCACGAAACCCTTTTCGCTTAATCCTCGCTCCAGACACCGTTTCACAATCGGACTTTTATAATTCTCGCTTCAGCATGATAGATTGGGTAAGCGGCGTGTGATGCTCGTAAGAGGAAATCCACATGAAAGCGGTCAGAGTCTCTGCAAGGTTTCAGACTACGATCCCTCTCAAAGTTCGCGAATCTTTGCGGATTTGTCCGGGGCAAAAGTTACAGGTAGCCGTACACGACGGAATCGCGCGCCTAATTCCAATTCGGCCGATGAAGGAGATGCGGGGATTCCTCAAAGGTATAGACACAACCGTAGACCGGGGCATGGATCGTGAATAAACTTGGGAAAAGTCCTCGAATCCACTGCCGCGCGAGTGAGCCTTACCCTAAAACTCCTTCTGGCCGACAGTATCATTCTGGCTACGGCGCGAGCCTATGACGCTGATGTCTGGACGCAAGACGCAGACTCTAAGGGCATCGATCGCGTTAAATATGTAGCCAGGAAATCCGCTCCATAGTTCTCTAGCACCCTCGGCTACTTTCCCTCACCCAACTCCCGAATCCATAAATTCCGATAGCGCACTGGATGATTGTGATCCTGAAGCATGAGTGGAAGTTTATCCGGCGTCGCTTTATATGGCAGGCGCTTCATGTGTTCGGTGGGACCGGTGAGCGTCACGTGGTCCTGGACGAGCACGCCGTTGTGCAGCACCGTCATAGTGGCGGCGCGGGTGAGCTTGCCGTCCGCATCAAAGCGCGGGCCGTGGAAAATGATGTCGTAAGTGGTCCACTTGCCCGGAGGGCGGCAGGCGTTGACGAGAGGCGGATATTCGCCATAAACCGCGGCGGCCTGCCCGTCGGGATAGGTGATGCTGTGGTAGGAATCGAGCACCTGAACTTCATACAGGCTGTGCAGGAACACGCCGCTGTTGCCGCGGTCCTGGTCTTCGCCATGGGGAGGATCGGGCGGCATGTATTCCACGTGGAGCTGGCAGTCGCCATAACTAGCTTTGGTGCGGATGTTTCCCGTCTTGGGTTTGGTCGCAAAATACCCGTCGCCCACCGTCCAGTCTGCCGGGCCGCCGCTGATGCTTTCCCAATTGTTCAGGTCGTGTCCGTTGAAGAGCACGATGGCGTCGGACGGTGGCGCGCCTGCATGCTCCTGAGTGCTGCACTCGCCGGGCGTGATCACCGTTGGCTGCGGGCGGTTGCGGTCGTGGATTTTCCACCCTCCCGGAGTCGTCGCCTCGGAGTGACCCTCATTCTGCGAACCCCCAAAATATGAACTGCCCGCCAGCAATAATGCCGTGGCTGCGGCCAAACTTAGAGCGGTCGAAATAAACCTTCGCATGATTATTCCTCCTTCAACTTTTCGGGGACAATATCCCGTCTCTGCATGACCTGTCAATTGGGTTCTTCAATCGAAGGCGCGCCGAAATGAACCGAAGACCAGTGCGCAAACTCCCGGTTTGCAATTTTCTTTACACGTCGGCTATTCTTTTCTGGGCGATTATTTTTTAATTGCAGGTCCAAACTATGGATCACCACATTGCGGCGGGAATTCTCGCGCTCGTCCTCACCCTGCTTTTTCTAGCGGTGAAATATTTCCGCGCGCCCCGGCGAGCTATGTCCCAGCGGGGCTGGGCAGGGTTGGGTGTAATCCTTCTGGCTGAGGTTTACCTGGTCCTGCACACGCAAGGCTGGTTGAGTTCGAACGAGCCGGCGATATTTTTCACCCCGATTGTTTGGACGGGATATCTGCTGCTGGTTGATGGAATGGTCTGGACTCTGGCGGGGCACTCAATTATATCCTCCACGCCACGGCGATTCTGGCTGCTGGTCTCCTCGTCCGTTCCTTTGTGGCTGATTTTTGAAGCTTACAACCTGCGGCTCGAAAACTGGGCTTACGTGGGATTGCCCGCCAGTCCCTGGCTCAGCGGCTTGGGATACGCATGGTCGTTCGCCACCATCTGGCCGGCGATTTTCGAGACCGCCGATCTGGTTCGGGCCCTGGGTATTTTTCATCGTGGCCAAAGCCGACCGTGGGCCCTCAGCCGATTCAGCCGGGTGAGCATAGGTTTATGCGGTCTGCTGCTGGTGACCGTGCCGGTTCTGGTTCCGGCTCACACCGGGCAGTATTTGTTTGGCGCCGTTTGGCTCGGATTCATCCTGCTGCTCGATCCGGTGCTTCGTCACTGGAAAGCGCCGTCGTTCTTGCTTGAGTTTGAGCAAGGCGAGACCTCGACCCTTTGGGAATTCCTTCTGGCGGGGGCGGTTTGCGGAATCTTTTGGGAGTTCTGGAATTTCTGGGCCGCGGCAAAATGGCTTTACGTTTTTCCCATTGGCCAGGGATCGAAGATTTTCGAAATGCCCATTCTGGGTTATCTCGGTTTCCCAGCCTTCGCCCTGGAGTGCCGGGTGATGTATGAGTTCGTTCGGTGTCTGGAGAATAGAATCCTGAGACCGCGAGCGGGCCACGCCCTGGAAACAGCCAGGTCATAGACAAGGTAGTGAGTCAGTTTGACGTAGAGGCGGCATGGGGACCCCACATGGCGAGCCCCAAAGCAAGGCCTGGGGTCCCCGCAACTCGCCGCTGCAACACCAAGCTGCCCAGTTACCCTAGACAGCTGGCAATTGCGCCGGGCAATTTAATGCGCGGCGCCCGATGATTGAGTGAAACCAAGCGTGCCAAGAAACGGTCACCTTAATTTGAGAAAACGCGCGCCCGCCATTGCGGCGGCTTTGGCGCTCATAATTCTTATCTTCACGGGTCAGGCGGCGAAGAGCGGCGCAACGCCTTCGAGCGCCGCCGAGCGTGACTCTGAAGACCGCGAACAAAGCCGGCGCGGCGTCGAATTGCTGATGGAGGGCGACACCGACGGAGCCATCAGGATTTTCCGGCAAGTCCAGCAAAGCGATCCGCAATCGGCCCTGGGCTACCTGCTCGAGGCCCAAACCATCTGGTGGAAGATTTATTACACCACGGCCGACCTGCTCGACCCCGATGTTTTTGATGTTGCCAAACAGGCTAGCTCGCCGCTCGATTCGCATTTTTCAGACCTGCTCGTCGTGGCCATCGCCCGCTCCGAAGCTCACATCAAGGCGCAGGAAGACGTCGCGCGCAACAACCTCTATGAAGGCATGGCCTACGCCCTGGAGGCTCGATTGGCGGGTTTGCGCGGGAAAGATCTTCCGGCGGTGCGATCCGGCAAAAAAATGCGCACCTACCTGATGGCGGCTTTGAAGTTGGATCCGCATTTGGCCGACGCCTACCTCGGCCTCGGCAACTACAACTATTTTATTGATACGCTGCCGCCCGCCATGAAATTTCTGAGAGTGATTGGAAACGTTCCGGCGGGCGACAAGGATTTGGGTATTCGCCAGATTCAACAGGTGATCGAAAACGGAGACTTGCTCCGCGGCGAAGCGCAGTTCTATCTGGCTAAAAACTATTCCGGCGACGGCGAAAAGAAATTCAGGAAATCCCTGGAACTATTCCAGAACCTGGCGCGCGACTATCCCCACAATCCGCTTTGGAAACTCTTGTCTGCGGAAATGCAATGCCGTCTGGGGGAAACCCGGGATGGCGACGCGCATTACCGTGAGGTGGTGCAGGAGACAAGAGGTGTGGTCACTGAGACGGAACACGCCGTGTACCGCGCGGCGCACGATGGCTACGTGCGGCGCCACCCGGATGATAAAACCCTGGAGTAAGCGGGGCGGCATCGGCGGCGGCCGCGGAAATCGAAAGCTGGAAAGGAAGGACACATGAACCACCTCTCTTCGGTTGGAAATCGGGGACCAATCACACTTCTGGCATTGTCTATTTACGCCGCGACATTCGCGGCCGCTCCCTGCTTTGGGACTTCCCCCGCCGCCTTCGGCCAGAAAACGATTGTGTGTGAAGAATGCGCGGCCGCCCAACCAGGTTTGGACGCGCTCATGAACGGGGATCCGGATGAGGCGCTCAAAACTTTCCATGCCATCGAGTCGCAAAATCCGGATTCTCCACTGGGCTACCTTTTGGATGCGGATGCGACTTGGTGGAAGATTTACCTGACCACCGCCGACCTGGTGGACCCTGATGTTTTTGATGTGCTTATTTCAAGCTCTTCGCCTTACGATTCGCATTTCCAGGAACTTATCGAACTGACCTTAAGCAAAGCTCGGGCGCGAATCCATGACCACCAGGATGTGGCCCGCAACGAATTATTCGAAGGCCTGGCCTACGCCCTGCGCGCCCGTTTTTTCGGGCTGCACGACAATGATCTTGCCACCGCCCGTGCGGCCAAAAAAATGCGCGCGCTCCTTCTCTCCGCCCGGGAGGCGGACTCCACCCTGGTGGATGCTGACGCCGGACTGGGGCTTTACAATTATTTTGTCGATACGCTCCCTGCGATCGTCAAAATGCTGAAATTCCTTGTCGGACTTCCCGGAGGGAGCAGGGAACGGGGGCTCAGTCAACTCCAAAACGCGGCCGAAAAAGGCGATTTGGTTCGCGGCGAAGCCAAGTTTTATCTGGCCAAGAATTTCTCGCGCCCCAGTGAAGCGCAATATGCGAAGTCACTGCAACGTTTTCAGGAACTCGCCCAGGAGTATCCCCACAACCTGCTCTGGAAGCTTTTGGCCGGAACGCTCCAGGCCCGGCTGGGCCACGCGCAGGAAGGTGAGGCGGCGTATCACGAAGTGCTTACGGAATCGGAGGGCAATACCTCGGAAGTCGGGAAAGCCCTGCATCGCGCCGCGCAGGAAGCGCTGACCCGGCTGCACAACCGGTGAAGATGGAAAATGGAAATTGGAAAATTGAAAATGGCTGGCGGGGCCATACAAAGGGAGATTTGAGAAGGTGACAAACCCCTCACCCCCGGCCCCTCTGTCGCCGGGGCGACCGAGGGGAGGCATTAATCCAGTTTTTCGCGCCAAGAGTTGTCTTTCAGTTTCGAGTTTCCATTTACCAGTTTCCAGTTTCCATTTACCAATTTCTATTTTCCACTTGCCGCAGGCGGGAAAATTCTTCAATCACAGAATCATTCAATCGCGCGATCACTCAATCGCAAAATCACTCAATACTTCAAAGCCGCGGTTTGTTCGTGGGCGTGGTAGGAGCTGCGAACCAGCGGGCCGGACTCAACGTGGCGGATGCCGAGGCGCATCCCCTCGTGTTTGAGGGCGGTGAATTCCTCGGGGGAATAGAAGCGCGATACGGGCAATTGATCGCCGGAGGGGCGAAGGTATTGTCCAATGGTGACGATGCCCACTCCGGCCGCGCTCAGGTCAGCCAGCACCGAGCAAATTTCGTCGTACGTTTCCCCCAGGCCCGCCATCAGTCCGGATTTTGTGGGGACGGAGGGTGAGAGTTCGCGGGCATGTTGGAGCAGGCGCAAGGATCGCTGGTAGTGCGAGCCGCGCCGGGCCACGGGATAGAGCCGCGGCACCGTTTCAATGTTATGGTTCAGGACGTCGGGCCGCGCGCGCAGAACAATTTCCAAAGCTTCGTCCGAGCCGTGAAAATCGGGAATCAATACTTCCACTTTGCAATCGGGAATTTGACGGCGCAGCGCGGCAATGGTCAGGGCAAAAACTTTGGCTCCGCCGTCCGGCTGGTCATCTCGATCGACAGAGGTGACCACCACATATTTCAAACCCATTTGGCGGGCGGCGTCCGCCACCCGATCCGGTTCTGCCCAATCGACTTCGGACGGCATTCCTTTGGGGACGGCGCAGAAGGCGCAGCGGCGGGTGCAGAGGTCGCCCAGGATCATAAACGTAGCCGTGCGATGAGACCAGCACTCGGCGATATTCGGGCAGCGTGCGCTCTCACACACGGTGTGCAAATCATGCCCGCGCAGCAATTGCTTCAGTTCGTGATAATTGTCTCCGCCCGGCAGGCGAACTTTCAACCAGTCCGGACGGGACACGTGCGAGCGCGATACATCGATCTGGATCAGGTCGGAACCCATGAGCTTTGATTGTAGCGTGGACTCGCCGGGCTGGCAATCGTGGCGTGCTCTCCGCAATGCAAGTCAGGGCATTGCAAGGAATATTCCATTCCACTTTTTTCCCGGGCGTGAGATACTTCGCGACGCTGCGCCGCCCATGGCCGCGCACTCACAACCTATGGCGGATTCTCAAAATTCGATTCCGGCCAATTCGGCTGCCACCCAGCCGCACCTGCGGCGGGTCCTGACGCTTTGGGATCTTATCTTCTACGGCATCGTCCTGATCCAGCCGATTGCGCCCGTGCCTCTTTATGGCGTGGCGCAAAAACTATCCGACGGGCATTTTTTGATGACCATTTTCATCGCCATGGGCGCGATGTTGATCACGGCCTTCAGTTATGGGCGCATGGCGGCGTTGTATCCGGCGGCCGGTTCCGCGTACACGTATGTGGGGCGCGGGCTGAATCCACATTTGGGATTCCTGGCGGGCTGGGCGATGATCCTGGACTATATTCTTCAACCCGTCATCAACACCGTTTGGATTTCCATTACGCTTCACGACCGCTATCTCGATTACCACATCCCGCAAATCCCTTTTGTTGCCTGGGCGGCGGTCATCGCGGGCATCGTGACCTATTTGAATTTGCGCGGGGTCAAGACCAGCGCCGTGGCCAACAAAATTCTGCTGTTTTTTATGTTTATCGTAGTTGCGCTTTTTATTTTTCTAGCCTTGAAATACTTGATCGCGGCGAACGGATGGTCGGGCGTTGCCTCCACCCTGCCGCTTTACGACCCTAAGACTTTCAAATGGCCCACGGTGATGACGGCCACCTCCTTTGCCGCCCTTACCTATATCGGCTTTGACGGCGTCACCACTCTTTCCGAAGAAGTGGTGAACCCCAAGCGGAATGTATTGCTGGCTTGCGTGCTGACCTGCGTATTCGCCGGAGTTATCAGCGCTCTTGAGGTTTACCTGGGCGCGCTCGTCCAGCCCAACTGGCATAGTTTTCCGAGCCTGGAATCCGCCTTTATGGATATTTGCCGGCAGGTTGGCGGGTTGCTGCTGTTCCACGGCATGGGCGCTATTCTTATCCTGGCGGCCTTCGGCAGCGCGCTGACGGGCGGCCTGGGAGCGGCGCGACTCCTGTTTGGAATGGGCCGGGATAACGTGCTGCCGCGAAAAATCTTCGGACATCTCAGCTCTAAAACCAGCACGCCCAGTTACAGCATCCTTCTGATTGGCGCGGTGACATTTGCCGGCGCCATCGCCCTTAACTATATTGGCAATGCTTACGAACATGCGGGTGAAACCCTGAACTTCGGCGCCTTCCTGGCTTTTATGGGCGTCAACTTCGCCACCTTCTGGCAATTCATTGTGCTGGGGCAGCCCGGAAGAAAAAAGAGGCCTTTCGTGGATGCGCTTCTGCCACTTTTTGGATTCGTATTTTGCGCCTACATTTGGTGGAATCTTAATCCGATTGCGAAGGAAGTTGGCGCGGTCTGGTTTGTTCTGGGTGTCGCGCTCCTCCTCATCAAAACCCGTGGATTCCGCGACAAGCCTGTGGTAATTAATTTCACCGAATCATAACCGGACGCAACCTGCCGCGGGCGGCAAATTCCGGCCTCAGGCAACGCCTTTTGAGGTGATCGCATGTTAACCTTCCTCACCCAGCCGCGCGAGGATCTTCAATTTAAGAAAAGGGGATCACCAATGTTGTTGCATTCATTTCAAACCCATCAGAATGATCATTCCTGCAAATCATGCGGGCTGGTCATGGCGCTGTGGGCAGTCTGCGTTTGGGTTGCCGCGGCGCCGGCGGCGGATGCGCAGGGGCCTCCCAAGACAAGGAAAGACGATGTGGTGGATACGCTCCACGGCGTCGCAATCGCCGACCCGTATCGATGGTTGGAAGATCAGGAAAGTCCGGAGACGCGCGCGTGGATCAAGTCGCAAAACGATTATACCCACTCGCAGCTGGACGCGTGGGCGGGAAGGGACGCGCTGCGGGGACGTCTGACTGAACTGATGAAGATCGACACCATCGGTACTCCTACGGAAAAAAACGGCCGCTACTTTTTCAGAAAAAGGGCCGCCGACCAGGACCAGGCCGTTCTCTGTATCCGGAAAGGACTTTCGGGACTTGATGAAGTTTTGATCGATCCCAATCCCATGAGTCCGGATAAATCCATTTCCGTGGGTCTGGAGGATGTTTCGAAAGACGGGACTGAAATTGCCTATGCTCTCCGCCGCGGTGGGGAAGACGAGACGTCGGTTCGTTTTTTTGACGTGGACGCGCGACGCGACCTGCCCGACGTTCTGCCCAAAGCGCGATATTTCGGCGTATCCACGGCGCCGGACAAATCCGGCGTCTATTATTCGCGCAACGATCCGGAGGGTCCGCGCGTTTATTACCACGCCATGGGAACGGACCCGGCGAAGGACCCGCAGATTTTTGGAAAAGGTTACGGCCCGGAAATCATCATTGGGGTAAGTCTTTCGGATGACGGGCGCTACCTGCTCATCCACGTTTTCCACGGCGCGGCCGGGGACCACGTGGAAATTTATTACCAGGATTTGCTTTCACACGAACCGCCCAAGCCGGTGGTGAACGATATTACGGCGAGATTTGTTGGGGACGTCGGGGGCGGCCAGATTTTCATGCAGACTGACTGGAAGGCGCCCAAGGGCCGGGTGCTGGCCGTGGACTTGAAAAATCCGGCGCGGGAGCATTGGCGCGAAGTGATTCCAGAAGGGAACGCCGTCATCGAGTCAGTGGCCCTGGTGGGCGGCAAGCTGGTGGTGGATTATACCGAGAACGCCAGCACGAAAATGGAAGTGTTTGAGCCCACGGGCCGGCATATTCGCAGTGTCGAACTGCCCACCATCGGTTCGGCGGGCGGTGTCAACGGCCGGTGGTCAAGTCCGGAAGCCTTTTACAGTTTCACCTCGTTCGCCGTGCCTTCCACCATCTACCGCTACGATGTGGCCACCGGAAATCAAACAGTCTGGGCGCGGCTCCGCGTGCCGATCCAAAGTGAGAAATTCGAAGTGAAACAGGTATGGTACGAATCGAAGGACGGAACGCGCGTGCCTATGTTCCTGCTTTACCTTAAAGGGACCAAGCTTGACGGATCCAATCCCACTTTGTTGACCGGTTATGGCGGCTTCGATGCCAGTGAGACGCCCTATTTTTCTGAGACGGCTGCACTGTGGGCGGAGCAGGGCGGCGTTTTTGCGGACGCCAACTTGCGCGGAGGCGGGGAATTCGGTGAGGCCTGGCACAAGGCGGGAATGCTCGACAAAAAACAAAATGTGTTTGATGACTTCATTGCCGCGGCGGAATGGTTGACCCGGAACGGCTATACCAGTCCTGCCCATCTGGCGATCGAGGGCGGCAGCAACGGCGGATTGCTGGTGGGCGCTGCGCTCACCCAGCGGCCGGAACTTTTTCGCGCCGTCGTCTGCGCCTTCCCGCTGTTGGACATGATTCGCTACCAGAAATTCCTGGTGGCCCGCTACTGGGTGCCGGAGTACGGCTCTTCCGATGACCCTGCGCAATTCAAGTGGCTTTACGCATACTCCCCTTATCATCATGTGACGCCGGGTGCGAAATATCCTGCCGTGCTGCTGGTGAGCGGGGATTTCGATACACGCGTCGCACCCTTGCACGCCCGCAAGATGGCCGCGCTGCTTCAGGCCTCCTCCGGCTCGGACCGCCCCGTGCTACTCCGTTATGATACCGAGGCGGGCCATTCCCAGGGCGGCATGCCGGTGACGAAGCGAGTGGACCAGGCCGCGGACGAGCTTGAGTTTTTGTTCTGGCAACTGGGAATGACGTTTGGAAAGTGAGAATGAAAACTGGAAACTGGAAATTAGGAAATAGACCTTTAGCCTTGGGCCAGGATATTTCAAATTCCATCTTTCAATTTCAATTCTCAAATTTGAAATTTCTGATCGCCAGTTTCTATTTTCCATCTTCCAATTTCCGTTTTCCATGGGAATCGGCTCGGAACCTGAAATACAAGCGGCCCTGGCCTGCGGGCCCCGCCCCTCGCGCAAGTAAGCTCATCTTGCCTCCTCCGAGCATCCCCTGTAACCTGTACACGCGCTATGATCAAGCGGGAACCACTCAACTTTGCATGGGTTGACCTGGTGTGGCTCGTGTTCCTGACGGGCCTGGCGGTGCTTGACCCCATTCTTGAAGTCCACAAACAACTCACCCTGCTCGGCATCGGTGTGTTCCAAATTCTTGAGCGGCAATTCATCCGCCTGGCCGGACCGCGCGGACCCGCCTACAGCGTTTTGGTGAAAATTCTGTTGGCCACGCTTCTCGTCAGCCACACCGGCGGGATGAACAGCAGCTACTATCCAATTTACTATCTTCCCGTCATTACCGCGGCGATGGATTTTGGCGCCCTGGCAACGCTCTTGTGGACTGGCCTCGCCTCGCTTGCCTACTGCTCCCATTTGTTTCCATACCTACAAATCTACTCCCAGCCCGAGACAGGCGCGCCCGGCGGCCTGAGTAACATTTTCTCTTCACTCGCCTACGAAGTGGACCTGACTGAGCTGGCCATCCGCAACCTTTTTTTCTTCCTGGCCGCGGTGGTGGTAAACCGGTTTGTCCTGGAGAGCCGACGGCAGGCACAGCGTTATCAATCTCTCGCCGAAACTCTGGCGGAGACCAATCGCCGGCTGGAAGAGGCGCAGGCGGAGGCACGCCGCACCGAACGACTGGCGGCCCTGGGCCAGCTTTCCGCCGGAATGGCGCACGAGATCCGCAACCCTCTGGGGGTGATCAAAGGGTCCGCCGAAATGCTGAGCAAGAATTTGAAGTCGGGCGAGCCGCTCAACAGTGAACTCGCCGGGAATATTTCCAGCGAAGTAAACCGGCTCAATGCTCTCGTTACCCGATTTCTCGATTTTGCCCGGCCATCGAAACTGGATAAACTCCCGCAAGACATTCCGGCGCTGGTCGACCGTTCCCTCAAAGCCGTTCACGACCGCTGGCCGGACGCTCCCGTGGTAATTGAGCGCCAATACGCCTCCAACCTGCCTGCCGTCCCCGTGGATGCTGAACTATGCGAGCAGGTTTTCACCAATGTTTTTCTGAACGCGTATGATGCTCTGGCCGATGGCGGCGGTCACATTCGCGTGGCCATTTCCAAAAGTAACAACTCTTCCGGGACTCCTGAGGGTTCGCGGCAAGGGGTCTTGATAGAAATTGAAGACGACGGGCCGGGCATCCCGGCGGACATCAGGGAACAGATTTTCAACCCGTTTTTCACCACCAAAAAAACGGGCACCGGCCTGGGTCTTTCCATTGTGTCTAAAATTGTAGACGACCACCGCGGCTGGATTCGCCTGGCAAACCCGCAAAGTGGAGAAGGGAAAGGAACGTGTTTTAGGGTATTCTTGCCTTTACAATAAGGAAACTGGAAAATGGAAATTGGAAATTGGTAGCAAGAGAATTGAAGGTTAAGCACCATGATAGAAGGACAAAAAGAGACCACTGGCCCCATCAGGGATTTCAAAGACCTCGAGGTTTGGAAGTTCGCGCGTGAACTCAGGCACGAATTCTATTTACTCTCAAAGGGCCTCCCGGACTGTGAGAAGTTTGGGTTGGCGAGCCAACTTCGGCGAGCGGCCACCTCGGTGACGGCAAACATAGCTGAAGGCTTTGGACGTTTCGGATACCAAGAGAATGCGCAAATGTGCCGGCAAGCCCGTGGTTCGCTGTTTGAATTGCGCGACCACTTAACTACGTGTGTTGACGAGGGATACGTGACCCTGGAAGTGGGCAAACGAGTGGATGCTCTCGCTCAAACCGTCTGCCGTTTGCTTAATGGATACCTCCGATCAACCCTGGCAAGAAAACGATGTGAAGACGCCGACTCATGAATTCCAATTTCTAATTTCCATTTTCCAATTTCCAGTTTCTAATTGCGCTATGGCGACTATATTGATCGTCGAAGACGAACCGAAAATGTTGCGCTTGCTTGAATTGAGCCTGGCGGAGGAAAACTTTGCCACGCGGTCCGCTTCCAATGCCGAGGCGGGATTAAAAATTCTAACTCAAGAGCCGATTGACCTGGTGATTACGGATTTGAAACTTCCGGGCATGAACGGCCTGGAGTTTTTGCAGGCGATCAAGCGCACCAACGCCTCCATCCCCGCGGTGGTGATGACCGCTTACGGAACCGTGGAAACCGCCGTGGAGGCCATGAAGGCGGGCGCAAGCGACTATGTGCTTAAGCCCTTTTCGCTCGATGAAATCAAAATGATCGCGCACAAGGAGCTGGACGTCAGCCGCCTGCGCGAGGAAAACCGCGACTTGCGCGAGGCGCTCGGCCATCGCTACGAATTCAAGAACATCATTGCGCGCAGTCCGAAAATGCAGGAGGTGCTGGCCATGGTGGAGCGCGTGGCGCCTTCCAATTCAACCGTGCTCCTGGGCGGCGAAAGCGGAGTGGGCAAGGACCTGATCGCGCGCGCCATCCACCAGCACTCGCGCCGCGCTTCGGGGCCATTCATCAAAATTAACAGCACGGCCATTCCTGAAAATTTGCTGGAAAGCGAATTGTTCGGATTTGAAAAAGGCGCCTTCACCGGAGCTATCGCCGCCAAGCCGGGGAAATTCGAGCTGGCCGATAAAGGCACGATCTTTCTGGATGAAATCGGCGACGTGCCGGCCGCCACCCAGGTGAAGTTGTTGCGGGTGCTCCAGGAGCGCGAATTCGAACGCCTGGGGGGAACCAAAACTTTAAAAGTGGATGTGCGCGTGGTGGCCGCCACCAATCAGGACCTGCGCGCCGCTCTCGAGCAGGGCACTTTTCGCGAAGACCTTTTCTATCGCCTGAACGTGGTGCCCATTTCCATCCCGCCTCTGCGCGAGCATAAGGAGGACATTCCTTACCTGGCGGAATTTTTTGTGGGGCGCTTCGCGCGCGATGCCGCCAAGCCGGTTACCGGCATCACGGCGGCGGCGCAGCGCGTCTTGATGGAATTCCACTGGCCCGGAAACGTTCGCGAGCTCGAGAACATCATTGAGCGCGCGGTGGCGCTTTCCACCGGCACGGTTCTGGACGCGCCCGATATTCGCCTGGATCATGCCCTGCCCGGAGTCGCCACGGCCGCCGGCGGACCCTTAGGAGCGTTCATCCCGGAGGGGCAGACGCTCGAACAATTTGAAGACGAGATCATCAAAGAGGCTATGCGCCGCTCCAACGGCAACAAGAGCCAGGCCGCGCGCCTGCTTGGCCTCTCTCGCAACGCGCTCCGTTACCGCCTCAGCAAAATGGGCGTGCCGGACGATCAGGAGGAAAAACCTTAGCGTTATTCGGCGTCGGTGCTGCGGTCGGCTCCATCATTGCGCCGCCACGGCCCAAGTTTCGGAGTAGAATAAAAACTGGAGTGCGGCCAGGTCACAATTCATTTATGGTTGAATTCGATTTCCGAATTTCCGGGAGGTGGCGATGGCTTCCGTCATGAAAACGCTGTTGCTGAATCCGCCCAGCTTCGATAAGTTTGACGGGGGCGCGGGTTCGCGGTGGCAAGCGGCAAGAGAGGCCGAAGCATTCTGGTACCCCACCTGGCTGGCTTACGCGGCCGGCATGCTGGAGGGCAGCCGCCTGCTGGATGCGCCGCCGCTGCACCTAACTCCGGCGCAGACCGTCCAAATTGCCCGCGATTATGACTTCCTTGTGCTCTTCACTTCCACCGTCGGATTTGAAAGCGATCTCCGAATCGTGCGCTCGATGAAAGAGGCAAAGCCCGATTTGAAGATCGCCTTCGTCGGTCCTCCCGTCCAGGTGCGTCCTGCCGAAAGTTTAATGGCCGGCGCCGACATCGATTTTGTGGTGCGGGGTGAATTCGATCACCCCGTGGTGGAGTATGCACAGGGGAAGAAGCTGGAGGAAATTGCGGGCGTAAGTTATCGCCGCGATGGCGCCGTGGTTCACAATCCCTCCAAGCCTCCCTTGACCACGGAAGAATTGGACCGGCTGCCTTTTGCCACCGAGGTCTACAAACGCGATCTGGTGATTGAGAACTACAACATGCCGTTTCTCCAGTACCCGTACGTTTCGTTTTACACCAGCCGCGG
The DNA here is from genome assembly GCA_035308965.1 of Terriglobia bacterium. GTDB lineage: Bacteria > Acidobacteriota > Terriglobia > UBA7540 > UBA7540 > DASYXZ01. The sequence continues at coordinate 37,145 of DATGFN010000064.1, forward strand.
GTGCCCGGCGTTGTGCACGTTTTGCCTCTGGCCGCAGACCCTTTCCGGCCACGATTGGCGCGTTCGTTCCACTGACAATGTGGTGGCAGAGGTCAGCCGGGCGCTCAAATATTTTCCCCAGGCCAAAGAGTTTTTTTTCGATGACGACACTTTCAACATTCGCAAGGACCGCGTGCTGGATTTGTGCCGCAAATTCAAGCCCCTCGGATTTCGATGGTCCTGCAACTGCCGCGTGCACGGCGATTACGACACGCTGAAAGCCATGGCGGATGCGGGCGCGCGCAAGTTCGTGGTGGGATTCGAATCCGGCGATCCGCAAATCCTCAAGAACATCAAGAAAGGCGCCACGGTGGAAATGGCGCGAACGTTTGCCGGCAATTGCAAGAAGGTGGGCATTGAAATTCACGGCGATTTCATCATCGGACTGCCGGGCGAGACCAGGGAGACCATCGCGCGCACCATCGATTTCGCCAAAGAACTTGATACGGAAACCATTCAGGTTTCCATCGCCCACGCCCTTCCGGGCACGGAGCTGCACAGCCTGGTACAGAGCAGCGGCTTTCTCGCTTCGGAAGCTGTCGCCGACGCGGGCGGGCATCAGCTTCCCCACATCGAATATCCCGGCTTGAGCCGGCAGGAAATGATGGGGGCCGTCAACCGCTTTTACGATGCCTATTATTTCCGCCCGCGCGTGATCTGGCGCATTGTGCGTCATGCTCTGTGGGATGGCGCCGAGCGCAAGCGCCTGCTCCACGAAGGAGCGGAATTCCTGAGCCTGCGGGCAGAACGCTGGCGTTATGCGCGCAAATCTCCCAGCCGGCCGGTGGCGGTTTCGGTTCCGGCCCTGCCCGGCGCGCGGCGGGATTAGGACCGCCATCATGCCGGTTCGAAGCGCCCTTCAAATTAAAACTCTGGTGCTGCTGGTCCCCATTGTGGTGTTTGCCTCCGCGGGCAACGTGCTGCTGGGCAAGGGCATGAAGCAGATTGGTGAAGCGCGCGCCTGGTCGCCGCCGGCGCTGGCCGCACTGTTTGAAAGGGCGTTCTCCAGCCCCTGGGTGTGGCTCGGCATCGGCAGCCTGCTGATCTTTCTGGCCTCCTTCATGCTGGTTCTTTCCTGGGCGGATTACAGTTTTGTAGCGCCGGCGGCCGCAGTCAGTTACGCCCTGGCGCCCTTGCTCAGCCATTGGTGGCTGGGCGAAGTTGTGACGCCGGTTCGATGGGTGGGGGTGGCCGTTATTTGCCTGGGCGTGGCGCTGATCACGCGCACTCCCGCACGCACTACAGGATTCGAATAGCGTGCGAACCCCACTGTGCCTTCTACTGGTCATCCTGGGCAGCACGGGCGGGGAAGTGGCGGTGACGCACGCTATGAAGCAAATTGGAGAGGTTCACAATTTTTCTCCGCGTGCATTACTGGTTTTTTTAATTCGCGCCCTCAAACAAAAATGGTTTTGGGCGGGCCTGGGTTTGCTGGCGCTCGGATTTTTCTCCTTGCTGACTTTGCTCACCTGGGCGGACGTCAGTTTGGTTATTCCCGCCACCGCGTTGAGCTTTGTGGTGGGAGGACTGGCCGCCAAATTGTTTTTGGGCGAGCGCCTCGTCCCGATGCGCTGGGCGGGCATCGCGCTGGTTTCCATTGGTGTCGCGCTGGTGGCGATGGGATAAATTCGTTTTCGCTCACCCTTCCAAGAGCGGGAAAAGCGGCGATGTCAACCGCTGGGGCCGGTTGGGAGTGTACTGATTTTCCCGGGAGCGCGGGCATCTCGCCCGCAATGCAATTATAAGGAAAGAGCGGGCGAGACGCCCGCGATCCCAGCGATGTAAATCCGGACACTACCGAGCGGTTGGGGGCTTCTCAATTTCAAAATGAATCTCGGTCAATTCATAGTCGTGCACTGGGCTTCCATTCGAGGGCTGATTCTATGCGCGGCGGCAGCCCCGCTGGCTTATTATCTCGCCACTTTGTTATGCGGCTGGGATTTTTTCCGCCATGGCAGCCAAGCGCGCGCCGACTTCCTGCCGGGTGTGAGCCTGCTGAAACCTATGAAGGGTTTGGACCGGGAGACCTATGAAAACCTCGCCAGCTTCTGCCGCCAGGACTATCCCCAATTCGAAATCCTTTTTGGATTCAGCCACCCGCAGGACGCTGCCGTGCCCGTGGTGAAAAAAATCATGGCGGATTTCCCCGGCGTTTGCATCCGGATGCTGACCGGAACCCGGGAGCAGGGCGCGAACAACAAGGTCGCCAAGCTCTGCGGATTGGCGCGTGTGGCGCAGTATGACCTGCTGGTGGTAAGCGACAGTGATACACGCGTAGGCGCAAATTATCTCCGCCGCATCGCCGCGCCGTTCAGCGATTCGCGCCTGGGAGCGGCGACCAGTGTGTATCGTGGTATGGCTGCTCCCAATCCATGGTCAGAGCTTGAAGCTTTGAGCCTGAGCACCGAGTTCATCCCCAGCGCCCTGGTGGCGCGGAAGCTGGGCATGAAATTTGCCTTGGGCGCCACCATGGCCGTTCGCCGCCAGGCTTTGGAGGCCATCGGCGGCTTCGAATCACTCGCGGACATGGCGGCCGACGATCACGAACTCGGCAGGCGTGTGGCTGCCCAAGGCTATGGAGTGGAATTCGTGGATGGCGCCGTCTGCACCGAGTGTGGATCGCGGAGCTTTAGGGAATATTTCCGGCACCAGGTGCGGTGGTCGGTGGTCACGCGCGAATCGAAACCCTGGGGGCATTTTGGATTTATTTTTGCCCAAGGACTGCCTTGGACAATCCTGGCCGCCGACTTGTCTCCCACCCTCGCGCTCGCGGCAGGCTTCATCGCCGCTTACCTGGTCCTTCGTTTCGCGGTTGCGTTCACGGTTGGCGCTTGGGGACTTCACGATCCGTTGCTCAAGGGAAAATGGTGGTGGGCGCCCATCAGCGACGCCCTCAGTTTCCTGGTTTGGTCCGCCAGCCTTTTTACTCGCCGCGTTTATTGGCAAGGTGTAGCCTACGACGTCCGCAGAGGCCGCCTGCTTCCTGCCGCGCCCGACCCAATTCCGACCAAGGGAATCGAAGATCAAAAAATCGAAGCCCGCCAATGGACGGACTGAAGTGGTGTTTTCAGCAAGATTAAGCTCCCGCTATTCGCGTTACCCCGATTGATTTTCCTTCGGGAAGCGCACACGCCCGCAAAGCGCCCACCAAAAGGCTACTGAAAAACTCGCCTAAATTGTCATTCCGAGGAGCTCGTGGCGACGAGGAATCTCGCATTGTCTGTATTTTCAGTGCGAGATTCCTTGCTGTACTCGGAATGACAAGCCCGGAAATCTTTTTTCAACAAACTCCTAACCTGCGCTTGCAAGATTGTTTCCGAGTACAGATTCATTCCGATCGCAGAGAAACCACAGGATCGATGCGGGCGGCGCGGCGGGCGGGAATGTAACTCGCGAGCAGGCACACGAGCGCCAGCAGTAAGGGAACGGCGATAAATGTGACGGGGTCGGTGGCCTGAATGCCAAACAGAAGATTTTGCATGAATCGCGTTAGGACGAACGCCCCGGCGAGTCCGGCAGCCACTCCGTAGAAGGCGAGAGTGAGCCCCTTGCCGACCACCAGGCTGAGGATATCGTGCTCGGTTGCACCCAGCGCGATTCGAATCCCGATTTCGCGCGCGCCCTGGTTCACCAGATACGCCATGAGGCTGTAGATTCCAACCATGGCCAAGGCCAGCGCCAGCACGGCAAAGAGGCTGAGAAGCGTCATGGAGAAACGGCGCCGCGCCAGTGATTCATTCACGTGTTCGGACATGGTGCGCACGTTGTAGAGCGGGAGATCGGCGTCGAGACTGCGAACTTCGTTTTTCACCGCCGCCGTCAGCGCGGTGGGATCGGCGCCGTTGCGCATCACAACCGTCATGGCGCGCGCCGGAAACTGAGTTTGCGGGGCGTAGAAAGCAATGCGCGGATCGGAATCGAGTGAATCCTGTTTGACTCTTCCCACCACACCCACGATGGTTTGCCACGGGTCATCGGATTTCAGTTCCACGATGTGAATGCGCTTGCCCACCGCATCCTCATGGGGCCAGAACTGTTCGGCCATGCGCTCGTCCACCATCACCACGCGGGGATGGGCGGTGGTGTCGTCTTCATTAAAAAAACGGCCGCGGCGCAGGGGAATCTGCATGGCCTGAAAATAGCGCCCACTGACGACGCGCATATCCGCATTAATGAACTTCTCGCCCGCGGGCGGATCGCGTCCTTCCACGGTGATGGGCGTCCAGGCGAAGGCCTGGCTGAGGGGAAGCGCCGTGATGCCCCCGGCTGCGGTGACTCCGGGTAGAGCTTCCAGACGATTGAAAAGTTGTCGGTAGGTATTCAGGATGGCAGGCGGGTCAGCGTACTTGCGATGGGCCATGGTCAGCTCGAAGGTGAGCACGTTTTGGGGATTGAATCCCGGCGGCACTTTTTCCAGGCGGCCGAAGCTGCGAATCAGCAATCCGGCCCCGATGAGCAGCACTACGGAGAGCGCGAGGCCCGAAACCACCAGGACGCGGCGCAGATTGTTTCCACGGCCCCAAATTGTGCTGGCGCCGGCCGAGCCCCGGCTCGCATCTTTCAACGTGGAATAAAGATCGAGGCGCAAGACACGAAAGGCCGGTGCGAGGCCAAAAAGAATTCCTGAGAAGATGGAAACGAGCAGGGTAAACGCCAGCACCTGTCCGTTGACGCCGACCTCGTTCAGCCGCGGAACGCTGCTCGAGCCGAGAAGAAGAATCCAACTTACACCCCACATGGAAAGCAACACGCCGAAAGCTCCTCCACAAATGGCCAGAAGGACGCTTTCGGTGAGCAACTGGCCCACAATGCGCAGCGCGCCGGCGCCCATGGCCCGCCGAACTGCGATTTCTTTCTGCCGGCTCACAGCGCGGGCCAGAAGAAGATTGGCGACGTTGGCGCAGGCGATCAGCAGAACAAAGCCGACCGCGCCCAGCAAAATGAAAATTGTTCCTCGAACGTCACCCACCACTTGCTCCATCAGGGGCACAATGCTGAACGTGAGCCCACCGCTCGGCGGATAAGATTCGGGATAATCGTGGCGGAGGCGGGCGATGATGATGTTCATCTCCGCCTGGGCCTGGTCCACGGAGACGCCGGGCTTGAGCTTGCCCATCAGGTTGTAGTCTTCGTGAGTGCGAATTTGGGCAGCGCCGGGCGGGAGCGCGATGGGCAAAAAGATTTCCGGTTGGTCAGCCCCGTAAAGCGTGGGCAGGACTTCACGCGGCAACGAAAACGTCTGAGGCAGGATGCCCACCACTTGATAGGGAAGACCGTTCAACGAGATGGACCGGCCCACTATTTGCGCGTCGCCGCCGTAACGCCGCATCCACATGCCGTAGGTGAGCAAGGCGCTGGCGGGGCTGCCTTGGGCATCCTCCGCGGTCACAAACAACCTGCCCAGGGCAGCGCGCGCGCCCAGCATGGGAAAAAGATTTGTGGAGACGCGCACCGCGCCGATTCGCTCCGGCTCGCCCTGGCCGGTCAAATTATAATTTCCACCTATGGCGATGGCGAGCTGCTCGAAACCGTGGTGACCGTTTTTGATGTCGAGGTATTGGGCGGGGGAGAACCAGTCCTGCGCAATGTTCAGGCCGGGCGAACGATTCCAGAGAATCACCAGGCGGCCGGCATCCTTATAGGGAAGCGGGCGCAGAAGCAAAGCGCTGGCAATGCTGAAAACGGCTGTGTTGGCGCCGATGCCGATGGCAAGCGACACCACCGCAGCGGCGGTGAACATAGGGCTTTTCGCCAGGGTACGAATGGCGTAACGAAGGTCGTGGAGCAGTGTATTCATGTTGTGCCGGATGAGCCGGAAGGGAAGGCATAATATGCTTCCGGCTTAGCATCGAATCGTTTTTCGCTTCTGACCTACGCGGCCGGAGGCCTCCATCTTTTCGATTTGCTCGGAGGCAAGCCGCACGGTGCAGGCCGTGTCGCCTACGTCCACTGAAACAGCGCCCATCTGGCGGGCAGCGGCTTTCGCTTGCTTCAACAAAGGCTTCACGTAAGTTCCGACCGCAATGATAAAACCATTCATGGTGTAGCGAACGCGATTTTGCGCCCCGTGAATTCCCTTCACCACCGTACTGAGAAGACCTTCGATTTCCTTAAGGTCTAGAATTTCGTCCGGCTGTGTGGCAACCAGGCCGGAATAAGCACACCAACCGCAGCATGCGACATGTTCTTTCTTGGACTTGATCCATTGCATGGCCAGGTCCCGGGCGTGCGAATTTTCAACCGTAACCCAGGGAACTGTATACTCGGATATCATCTGTAGATTTGCCGTGCCCTCGGCCCAGTCGTTCAATTCCTGTGTGGTCATTTTGGATCCGTCGGCAACCATCCCGGCCAGATACATTGCATCCAAATTCCCGGTTGCGTAGAGCTCGCACGCAAGAGCCTGCTGTCCTTTCATCTTCTTGGCTATGACTTTAAGGTCGGCGACGCTCACGCCGAACATATTGTCCGTAGCCATGCCATGGCGCGCATATATTTTGCGCGTCTTTTCGGTGCCCTTCTTTTTCAAGTCGGCCAGGATGGATTCGACGGTTGGCATTAGTCTCCCTCTTGCCAGGCTAGGCACATTTGAACCGGAGGTTCGCAGTTGTCCTATCTGTGTACATCACGACCTTCACTTCGCCGCAGCTACGGGAACCATGGCGTGTTCATAAGGCGTACCCGCCCACATCATGTAAGGTTTCTTGGGGTCAGGGTCCTTGGCTTCGGTATAACCGAGCGTTTTGCTGGCAGGCCCAAAAATCATGATGTGCGGACCGGTAACGACCCAATGGTTGTCCGCGGTTTTGGCTGTGGCGTATGGGTCCGTATTGCTCGCCCCCTGGTCACCGGCAAGCATGTATGAAATCCCGACCTTGTCCGGCGGCGACGTGTGACTCAACAAGGCGTGAATAAATTCCATACTGTTACGGTCATTGCACATCTTGTCCGTGCCCGCCACCATGCAGGTGAATTCATTCTTTCCGGCGCGCAGGGTGCGCATGTTGCCGTCTTTATCCATGCGAACAATGGTGGCTTCTTTAGCCACCGCTGCGGGTGCAGCCGAGAGCGCTTGGGCGATATAGGCGGAATCAGAAATCTGCTTTTGCTGGGAATTAGCCGTCGCGGCGACCAGCACGATCGAAACAGTGACCCCGAGGATTCTTCCTAATGCACGCATATTCACCTCCGGAAATGTTGAAATCAAATAACTCTTTCCACCACTCAGATGGCTCATAATTTACACCTGTATGGCCCGAGAGGCAATATTGTGGCGGCGGCCATCTTGCGCCACATTTTCGACATTCTGGAAACAACAAGATAACGATTAATTCTCTCCATGATTTATGATCTTCCATAAGATTTACATGTTATAACGAGTGTGAATAAAATTGGCCTGCTTCACTTGATTGTCAAAAATTGCCATTTAGAGGTTAACTTTGGCTTTCAATGGGAAAAAGCCTTTCAGTGACCCTTTCACAAGTGGTCTACATAAGGAGACAGTTCGGAGTTTGGACAGATTGCCCGTAACTATTTTCCTGTGCGGCCCAGGGATGAAAAAAAAGCCTGCGTATGGTCGAAAAGTCATCGATATACGCAGCTTCGTTAAGTCTAAACTCAAAAATGAATTAAAGCATTGTGAGGTCAAGATTGGGGAGCACCGCGAAATGATCCGTGCTTTTGCAGAAGCTGTTGGGCGCCGCGCTGCGAATTTAGCCGATCATGAATTTGCATTGGCGAAGAAAAAAGGCATAGATTTGATAATCATTTTTCCTTGTAGTCCAGGATCTTTCGCCGAGCTTGGAATGTTTTGCCTGACAGAATCTATCGCTGGAAAGATGAGGATATTCGTTAACAGACGCCACCGCAAGAAGAAGAGCTACCTCATGGAGGGCCCCGTTAAAGCTGCTGAACAGAATAACGCAAAAGTTTTTTATATTCACTATTCTAGGCGAAACGAGATTTGGCATGAGATCAAGGATATCGTTTTGGAGGTAAAGGCAAAAAAACGAAGGCGAAAGCTTTTTGCTAACTGAATTCCATGTATGATGCTGACCGGCCTTTGACTCTTCTTTTCCTGGTGAGTGTGCTGCAACCCGTTGCTGTCGGGCGTCTGAGGAAGGAGTATGCGAACGCCGTAAGGAAAGACAAGAAGAATTCGCATTCAAATACGCCTAGTTTCTCTAGCGCGCTTAACGACCTCCACCGAAGCCGTCTTGTGTCTAAGCAGAGGGGGCTTTGCCGTGTGACGAGACTCGGGTTTCAAAAGATATCCACCTTTGGGCTTAACCGAATCCGCGACAAGAATCGGCTTTTTCTATTGAAGAAAGTGTTGTAAACTTGGCCCCGTGGGTGGCGGTGGTGTCGCCGACATTGTCGGCGGGCCTCTGAAGATTGGTTGGCGTTTCGCCAACCTAAGAGGGTATGGCCGTACATATAAGGTCCGCGCGAGGATAACGAAGACGTTATCATCGCGCAGCGATGATAACGTCTTCGTTATCCTCGCGCGTCGCTTGGAGCAGGGAGGGTGAGTACATTACTCGCCCTCAACTGGAAAATCTCAGGTGTTGCCGCCACTCATTTCCTTCAAGAACTCAACTGAGCTGAAGCGCGCTCTCTTTACTGCAGGTGCGCTATCAGCACCCGACGACCGTCTCTTCGACAAATTAGTGGATGCCGGTTTACCCCCGCTTCTTTCACCGACTGTTATGGGATTAATTCTAGGAATTAGCCCCAAGTTGATTACCGCAATGGCGGCGCATCCGCGACGTGGCTACCCCTACTACCGGAGATTCGAATTCCAAAAGAAATCGGGTGGGAAAAGAGTCATTCTCGCCCCAAGAACCTTCCTAAAGGCGGTACAAATATATGTTCTTCACAAAATCCTCGAAACACAACCGGTACCAAAGTACGTAACAGGATTCGTCAAGGGACGCGGAATAATCGAAAATGCAACCATTCACATGGGAGCAAAATATTTATTAAATATTGACATCAAAGATTTCTTTCCATCAGTGAAAACGGAGGATGTCGTTGAGCTATTTCGAAAGCTCGGTTTCCCTCCAGCAATGTCGAGGACGCTCGGCCATTTGTGTACCTATCAAGGTGGCTTACCACAAGGTGCCCCAACCAGCCCATGCATCGCGAATCTAGTATTGCGTGACGTCGATGAAACAATTCTCAGAATTTGCAAGGCGCGTCACATCAGCTATTCGCGGTATGCAGACGACCTTACATTTTCGTCAGAAAGACCAATTGACGGACGCTTTCTCACTCAAGTTGCAGGCATACTTAAAAAGCACGATTTTAGTTTGAACATGAAAAAGATTCGGTTTGCGAAACCAGGCCAGTCAATGTATGTCACCGGTTTGGTTGTAAATAAAAAGGTCCAGCCGAATCGAATAATGCGCAGGCAGCTACGCGCAATGTTTCATCAAGCGTCGAAAAACCCACGCGAATTCCGCCACAAGTGGGCAAACTTGATGGGCTGGGCGAGCTATGTGAATAGCTATGACAGAGAATTAGGGCAAAAATACCTAGCCATTGTTCGCGACACTGTGCCGCGACCGACAAATCGTATTGTTCGTCCGTTGCGAAACACGCAATAATCTTGAGACTTTCCGCCTTTTGGGGCGTCAGTGACCAGGGTGATAGGTACGGTATAAAATTGACCTAGGGGAACTTGGCGTGATTAATGCAATCTGAAATACGACTATCCGCTAAAACATTAGGCTCCATTGCAATGCCGGATTTCTGCCCGCGGTGCTTTTGGATACATAGGCACCTAGAGGGAAAACTGCCTTACCAAATTTTCCCGGGCATTTTCAGTTCAATTGACTCATACGGAAAAAGACTCATTCACGGATGGTTTGATCGAAAGGGAGGCCCGCCACCTTGGTTGTCAGGCTTGGGTGACATCACGGGTTACATTAATCCCCCACATTTTTCAAAGTTTTACGTGCTGGATGCTGAGACTTCTGTGCTCCTCAGCGGAACGCCTGACGGGATACTTGTCCGAGGAGACAAAGCGAAAGTAATTGTCGATTACAAAACGGCAAAAATAACTGGACATCAGGATGAGCTACTACCCATGTATGAGAGTCAGTTGAATGCCTATGCATATATCGCCGAGCGCACCGGGTTAGGTCCAGTATCAGGACTTGCCTTGGTCTATACCGAACCTGTGACCGATGAAGGTGCCGCAGGGTGTGACACGAATTTGACCAGCGAGGGATTTAATCTGGGATTCAAAGTGAGCATCGTACCTGTCGAGTTAAAGGCTACCCAAATCCCGGAACTAATGCACAAGGGAAGAGAGATTTTTGATTCGACTCGCCCTCCCGAGGCAATGACAGGCTGCAAAGACTGTGTGTTACTTGAGCGCCTAATCGCAGTGGCCTCGAGTTAGTTCGCTCGTATGAATTCCCCTTAATGGCAACTGGCTGGAAGTTTCTCACTCCTTTTACTCCTCACCGTCATCTGCGCGAGATAATTGGATATTGGCGTTGGGCTCTGAGGAAATAAAGGTTCGAAGCTGCTCGAGAAGTTCGGGTTCCCATTTTTCTTCCTCCACCATTTTGAGGAGGTTGTGGACGTCGAGCTCCGACACGTTTTCCCAGTGTCCCGATTGCTTCAATAACGCCTCCAGCGTGGGCCGAAGGGGATCGTCCTTGCCGGGAAATTTCTTTCTTTGGCGCGAACTCACGGTGACGGTGACGCCCCGGCCCTGAAGAACGCTTATCTTCTTTTGGAGGGCAAATTCGATGATGGTCTTCTTCAACAAATCCAGGCGGTCGGCCATCCGGTCAAAATCGAGTTTCGCCTGGGCGAATTCGTTGGCCAGGCGGACTCCGGTGTCCGCCTCAAATTCTGCGCTGGGCAGGTTTTTGACGGTTTCTATGTGCTTCCATAAAGGACACTGGGGCCGGTACTCGCACCAATTGCACAGGTTGCTTTTTACGGGCACGAATTCCGTGGTGCCCTCGATGCAGTCAATCTGGGCAATGGTTATATCTTTCAAATCGCGGAGTTGTTCCGGCGTGCGTTTGGAGCGTAAAGTCGAGTTCAGCCCCACGTAATGCCAAATCAGGTCGACGCGCTCGACGTCAGGCCAGCGCGAGGTAAGACCCACCTGGTAGAGGGCGAGTTGACGTTCGGAGTCAGCTTCCTGCTGCGAGGGCAGATACCGGCCTGTCTTGTAATCGTGAATCTCATAAGTCCCGTCCTTACGGCGCGACAGCCGGTCAATGTAACCCTGGAACCGGTGGTTTCCACTCGTGTCGAGAGAGAAGACCACGTGCGATTCGGTTCCCAGCGTTTGACTCTGGTCGAAAGGGATATAGCGCATGTAATAGTTGCGAATGCATTGCTCCCCGTACTTGAAGTAGTTTCCGGCCGTCAGGTCGTCGCGCACGATTTTTATGGTGGGTTTGTAGGCGCGTTCCCAGAGGAACCGGTAATGGGCGAGGAGCTCTTCCAGCGCATTCAATTTACGCAACTGCAAATCGTCGTAAAGCTTTTGAAAGATCGAGTGGACGCAGGAGCCCACAAAGGCTTCGATGCTGGGCTCATCAGGTTTCCTGATTTTATCGATATATCTGTATTTGTATTTGAGGGGACAGTTCTGGAAAGTCTCCAACTGTGAATGGGAGTAGAGAGGCATTGGAGATTCCTTCCCGAACTTCCCGCCGTTGAAATTTACGGGCTGGTCACCTCACCAGCGAGTACACGGTATCCTATCATCCGCTCGGGATATCCGCCAGACAGTCACTCCATCCATTTTGCGTCTGGCTGAAATCAACCACCCGTCGGCTGAACGCGGCCAAAGGCAAGGTGCAAATTTATCACGGAAAACTGCTATACAGCCAATTTCAACAAAACAAAGCGGATAAACCAATGGAAGAAGCCTCAAGCTTTGGCATTAGCCTTGCCTATCAAAGGTTGGTCTTGGAGGAGTGGTCTCCGGGCGCACGATATTCAAGGAAGGTGGGCTATGAAATACAAATATCTTATTACTGCACTGATTATTTTTGCGCTTGGATTTTTCTCACTGCGAGTTATACGAGCGCAGGAGCAGGACGAGCCCCCTGAGGAAGAGGCTACGCAGAATAATAACGGACCGGCGCAACCGGATCAGGGTGCGCCGAACGTCGCGCGAATCAGTCTCGCCGAAGGTCAAGTTTCGACCATGAGTGGTGGTGGAAACGATTGGGTGGCGAGTACGGTGAATGCCCCATTACAGAGGGGCGACAAGATTTCAACCGGTGACCGCTCCCGTTCCGAGGTCCAGTTGGATTACGCCAACGTTCTTCGAATGGATCAGCAAACTCAGGCCGATGTGGCAGACCTCACTCGCTCGCGGATTCAATTGCAGCTTTCCCAGGGGAACGCCAGTTATGACGTGCTCAAAGGAAGCGAGGCCGAGGCCGAAATTGACACCCCCAACGTCGCCATTCACCCCAACCGGGAAGGCATTTATCGCATTCAGGTTGATTCGAATTCCCAGCAGACAATTTTGACTGTTCGCAGGGGCCAGGCGGAGGTCTCGACGCCCCAGGGCTCGACCACCGTTGAAGAAGGCCAGATGATCACGATTCAGGGAACCGACAACCCGCAATATCAAGTGAATGACGCGCCGGCACGCGACCGTTGGGATGAATGGAATGAGAATCGCGATAACGAGATTCTCCACGCCCAAAGCTGGAAGCATACCGATAAGTACTACACCGGCACGGAAGATTTGGACCGCAACGGCCAGTGGAGGAATGTTCCCGGATACGGAGATGTTTGGGCGCCGCAAGAGGGTGCTGACTGGGCTCCTTATCAAGACGGGCGCTGGGTTTGGGAACCTTATTATGGATGGACCTGGGTGTCGTCCGAGCCGTGGGGTTGGGCGCCTTATCACTATGGACGCTGGTTCGTTTACGATGATTCCTGGTACTGGTGGCCCGGACCTGTATATGGCGGCTACTATCCGCAGTGGGGCCCCGCATACGTTTCGTTCTTTGGTTTTGGCGGACGCGTCGGATTTGGTTTCGGATTTGGCTCAATCGGGTGGTGCCCGATTGGTCCGCATGACGCTTTCTATCCCTGGTACGGGCGTGGGTTCCACAATTCCTACTCCTCGCTGAGTTTCAACTACGGTAGATATGGCAACAATTTCGGAGGCAGAGGAATTGTCCGGCCCATAGCGCCGCTGGCCTCCGGAGGCCGCTATCCCCGGATGTCGAATATCGAAGCGGCATATAACAACCCGCGCGCGATGCGCGGCTTTACAGCCGTCTCCGCTCAAAACTTTGGGAACGGCCGGGTATCAGGCAATGCAACGCACATCAACGCAAACGAGTTGCGGCAGGCGCAAATGATTCGGGGAGGAGTCCCTGTGGCGCCCACGCGGCAAAGTTTCAGTCCAACCGGCCGGTTAGCATCGAGTCCGGCAACCGCGGGATCTCAACGATTCTCAGGGCGAGCGTCGTCCAACACCTCAAACCAATTTTCAACCCGGTCTGGGCCGGCAGCGGGCTCTCGCTCAGGCTGGCAGGGTTTCGGGGCTTCGAACTCTCCCCGCGCCAATGCCAACCCGGGAGCACAGGGTGCGAGGGGAGGCTCAACCCAATTCTCGAATGCGCCGCGGCAATCTGGACCTGCGGCGGGCTCAGCGCCCTCGAATGGCTGGCAGAGATTCGGCCAACACTCTTCGCCGGCTCCGCGGAGCCCGGGCAATTATTCTGCTCCGCAATCACGGACTGCGCCTCAGTCAAATTATCGGCCGTCCGTGGGTGCGAACAAACCGATCGTCACCGAGCGCGCTCCCGGCGGGTACTATGGTGGCCGCAACGCGGCGCCATCGAACGGGTACTATGGAGGCGGTCGTAGCGCAGCGCCGTCGCCTGGATATTACGGCGGTGGCCGCAACGCGGCGCCGTCGCCCGGATATTATGGTGGAGGCCGCAGTGCAGCGCCGGCACCTGGATACTATGGTGGTGGCCGGAGTGTTGCGCCATCGCCTGGATACTATGGCGGAGGCCGTAGTGCGGCGCCGTCGGGCGGCGGATACTACGGTGGAGGCCGCAGCGCTGGCCCGTCAGGCAGCTACTCTGGTGGTGGGCGTAGCGCCCCTTCAAGCGGGTACAGTGGAGGCGGGAATCGCGGTGGCGGTGGAGGCAGCCGCGGCAGTTCGAGTAGCGGGCACTCCAAACATTAGACGTTGAGAAGTCATTCCCTTCATTTCTAAAGGCGAGGTGGAAAGCACACCTCGCCTTTTTCTTTTCTTCCCGCTCAGCGCGCGCACCCGCGTTCAGTCGTGTAGAATGGTCGCCATGCCCCCCCGGAAAAAGCTCCTGGCTAATTCAACCGCTCCCATTGAGGAAGTGGACTTGATTCTCCGTGGCGAACACGCGGACCCGTTTCACGTTCTGGGCGCGCACCTGGTCAAGGCAGCAGGTGCGCCGGCCATCGCTCTGCGCGCATTCCTGCCCCACGCCGCAGATGTGTGGGCCATTCGAAATTCGAGCGGTGTTGCCCAATCCTTGCGGCTCGAACGAATTCACCCCGACGGTTTTTTTGAAGCGGTCATTACCGGCGAAAGCCAAATTTTTCCCTACCGCCTGCGGGTGAAGCCCTCCTTTGGCGACGAGTATGAGTTCGATGACCCCTACCGATTTCCGCCCGTCCTCTCTGATTTCGATTTGCACCTGATGGGCGAGGGAACTCACTACAAGAAATACGAAAAGTTGGGCGCCCATTTGAGTGAAATCGAGGGCGTGAATGGGGTGACGTTTGGAGTGTGGGCGCCCAACGCGCGGCGGGTGAGCGTGGTGGGCGACTTCAATCAATGGGACGGGCGGCGCCATCCCATGCGCGTTCGCGGCGGGACGGGAATCTGGGAACTGTTTATTCCCGGACTCGGCGAGGGAGAAGTTTACAAGTATGAAATCAAATCGAACCCGTCCGGCGCCATCGGCCTGAAAGCCGATCCCTATGCATTTTTTTCCGAGCAGCGTCCCAAGACCGCTTCGGTGGTTCATAACATCAATCGCTACGTCTGGCACGACGAGGATTGGCTGGCCAACCGCGCCCGCCGCCAGAGCCTGGACGCGCCCATTTCGATTTACGAGGTCCATCTCGGCTCCTGGCGGCGCGTGCCGGAAGACAGGAACCGCATGCTCGGCTACCGCGAGCTTGCCGATCAGTTGGTGGACTACGCCGTGAAGATGGGCTACACCCACCTGGAATTGTTGCCGGTCATGGAGCATCCGCTGGACGAATCGTGGGGGTACCAATCCACCGGATATTTCGCGCCCACCAGCCGCCACGGCACTCCGGAAGACTTCATGTATTTTGTGGACACGTGCCACCAAAATAATTTGGGGGTGATCCTGGATTGGGTTCCGGCGCATTTTCCCAGCGACGCCCACGGCCTGGCGAAGTTTGACGGCACCAATCTTTACGACCACGAAGACCCGCGCCGGGGCGAGCACAAAGACTGGGGCACCCGGATTTTTAATTTCGGACGAAACGAGGTGCGCAATTTTCTATGGTCGAGCGCGCTTTTCTGGCTGGAAAAATATCACGCCGACGGCTTGCGGGTGGATGCGGTGGCATCCATGCTCTACCTTGATTATTCACGCAAGGCGGGCGAATGGATTCCCAACCAGTATGGAGGCAATGAAGATCTGGACGCGGTTGACTTCCTGAAGAAATTCAACGAACTGGTTCACGCGCAGCATCCGGGCGTGATGACTATTGCCGAGGAGTCCACCGCCTGGCCCGGCGTCTCCCGGCCGACTTACCTGGGCGGATTGGGCTTCAGCTTGAAATGGAACCTGGGATGGATGCACGATACGTTGCTTTATTTTTCCAAGGACCCCATCCATCGCCGGTTTCATCACAATAATCTCACCTTCTCTCTGCTCTACGCCTTCACCGAAAATTTCGTGCTGGTGCTCTCTCACGACGAAGTGGTGCACGGGAAGAAATCCATTCTGGACAAGATGCCGGGCGATTTGTGGCAACGGTTCGCCAACTTGCGCTCACTTTACGCCTACATGTTCACTCACCCCGGAAAAAAACTGGGCTTTATGGGCGGCGAGTTCGGCCAGTGGAGGGAGTGGAACGCCACCGCGAGCCTGGATTGGCACCTGCTCACCGAAGAGCCGCACCGCAAGCTGCTGGAGTTGGGGTCCGATTTGAACCGGCTTTACCAGGAGGAGGCCGCGCTGCACCAGGTGGAATTCGACTACACCGGATTCGATTGGATAGATTGCAACGACGCGGATAATTCCGTGCTCGCCTACTTGCGGTGGGGAAGGGACCGCGCCCAGCACCTGGTGATCATATGCAATTTCACTCCCATCCCCCGCTACGGTTACCGCGTGGGTGTGCCGCAAGAATGTCTTTACCAGGAGGCGTTGAATACCGACGACTGGAAATACGGCGGCAGCGGAGTCACCAATCCCCCCGGACGCCAAGCCATCCCCATGCGCTGGCATAACCAGCCCTTCTCCCTCGACCTCACGCTTCCTCCGCTAGGCGTGGTGATTCTGAAACCGCAAAGGTGATTGTGACTCGGGTGGTATCATTTGCCCCGCGCGGGTGCTCCCGCGCGCCGTCATTCTCGCGAAGGCGGGAATCCAATCCTCTAAATCATTGGCAATGCGCAAAGAAAAAACTGGATTCCCGCCCTCGCGGGAATGGCCCGCTGTGGCGGGCCTTGAAAGGAACCCAATTCCAAATGACATTGTTACTATTTAATTCAGGATAATGCCTGAGATAGGATTATTTAATACGATCTAGGCAAGCCGCTACCATGGTTCAACGAGAAAACCCGCAGAGTCTGAAATGCACAGACTCTGCGCTACCCTGCTCGCTGCTGGCGGGCGCATTTCAAATTCCAGATTCAAGATTTGAGAAGCAGGTGCGCTCCGCCGTTATTCCGCGCGAAGTGCTTGGACGGTGTTGATTCTCGCCGCGCGTGCCGCCGGCACTAACGACGCCAGAACCGCCGATGCGACGATGACCGCAGCCGATGCTATTAAGGGTAGCAGCCCGGGAAGCTGAAGGGCTGGAACGTAGTTGCCGGCCAGGCGCGATAATCCCCAGCCCACGAGGCCGCCTGCGGCAATGCCAATGGCAGCAATCGTCACGCCGTCGAGCAAGACGCCGGCGAGAATGCGGCGAGGCTGGGCGCCGAGAGCGAGCCGGATTCCAAACTCGCGCGTGCGCCAGCTCACCGAGAAAGCCAATACACCGGCAACCCCGACCACCGAAATCGCCAAGGCCAGGGCGGCGAATCCGCCAAACACGATGGCGTTCACGCGGTTGTTGGCCAGAACTTCGGTGCGCACCTCTTGCAGGCTGCTGGCGTGCTCGACGGGCTGGGCAGCAGCGAGGGCACGAATGGTTTTCGTGATGGTGGGGACGAGCGCGTCGGGATTGGTCTTGGTGCGCACGAACAGGTGGGCCCCGAAAATCGGCCCCTGCGCAAACGGAGTGTACAGAGTCAGGTTGGGTTGGGGGATGATGTTCGCGTCGTCGACATCGGCGATCACGCCCACGATGCGGCGCGGGTCAGGGCTGATGCCGCCATACTTGATCAGAGGATCGGTCCACATGATGTGCCGATTGAGAGCGTCCTGCCCCGGAAACAACTTCTGCGCGATGCCCTGGCTGACAATCGCCACGGGTTCGGCTCCCATGCGATCGGCCTCAGTGAACTCACGGCCTTTGAGAACGGGAATCCCCAGAGTAGCAAAATAGTTCGGGGATACCATGCGGAAGCGGGCGCGGAGATCGTCCTTGCTCGCCTCATGATTCCCACCTTCGACCGCGAATTGGAGAGTGAAGTTCAGAAAACTCCCGTCACGCCACGGCGCGCTCATGCCCGTCGAGGCGCCTTCCACTCCCGGCAATGCACTCACGCTGCGCTGGACTTCCTGATAAAATTCGGCCGACTGCTGCGGCGTGCGCCCATCACCAACCAGGGGCAGCGTCGCAATCAGAACGCGCGCGGTTTCAAACTGCGGCTGCGCTTTTTGCAGCGAGAGCAACGTATTGATCAGCACGCCGGCGCTCGCCAGCAGCAGGAAGGAAGCGGCAATCTGGGTGATGGTGAAAACCCGAATCCGGCGGCGGCTCCCTGTGACCCGGCCGCTGCTGCTGGTCAGTCCCAGCCCGCTCGAAGTATCAGGGGAAGGCAGGCGGGGCACGAAGGCAAGAAAGACCGCCGCGGCCAGCGAGAGGGCCAACCCCATCCAAATCACGCTGAAATCCACGGTCAGGTCCGCCGCCCTCACCGAATAGCGGAGCGCGTATCGCGCCAGCACCGCGACCATGGGCACGGCCACCAGCACGCCCGCCAAGCCTCCGCTGCCACACAGCACGAGGCCTTCGGCCAGCAGCGACCGGCGCAAGGCGGCCGAACTTGCTCCCAACGCGGCGCGGATCGACAACTCCGATTCACGGCGAACTGTCCGCGCCAGGACGAGGTTCGCGACGTTGGAGCAGGCAATCACAAACAACAGCCCGGAAGCGCCCATCAATAAATAAAGGATGAGGGTGGCATTGTGGTTGATCTGGTCACGCAGCGGCCGGGCGTCGATCTGGAAATGGGACTGGGGCTTGTAAACTTCCGGATGCGCCGCAACCATGGCCGCATATACGGTGCGAAGCTCGGCGCGCGCGGTTTTAAGGCTGGCTCCAGGGGCCAGCCGGCCGAACACATCCGTCATGCGGTGCTCGCGGCCCTGCACCATCGTTGCCGAGAGGTGGTGTGGGCTGGTGACGATGTTGGCGATGATCTCCGTGTCGGCCGGGTAAGGAATTGAAGGTTCCAGAACTCCGACCACCTCCGCAGAACGACCCTCCCCCATGCTTCCCAGGCGAACAACCTTGCCCAGCACGCTCGGGTCAGAATGCAGCGAGGCGGACCAGAACTTGTACGTGAGCACCACAGCGCCAGCGGCTTTTGGGCCATCATCGTGGGCGTCGAGCAGGCGTCCCAGGACCGGCTTCAGCCCCATCACTTCAAAGTAGGCACCGTCGACCACCCCTGCGTGGATGGTCCGCGTTTCGCCAAATCCCTCCGCCGTAAAATCGACGGTGGAGAAGGTGCCGATTTGGCTTATGGACTTCAAGTGGGCGCTGATGTCGGCGATCTCGGGAACGGAAAATGTGGCGTCGTCTACTTGCAGGCCGGGCTCACTCTGCTGGATGTAAATCAAGCGGTCTTCACCGCGATTGACCAGCGGGCTCCAGAGCACGCTCCGCACGATACTGAAGATGGCAGCGTTCGCGCCTATGCCCAGGGCCAGAGTCAGGGCGACCGTGACCCACAGCGCGGGAGTTCGCCGAAGTGATCGGAGCGCAACTTTTGAATCGCCCCACAGGGCAGCGGCGTTTTTGGCCAGGTAGCTAATGCCTGTCGCTTTATGTTCTGACTCGTCAGGAATGTAGGTCGTCATTTTGTCTCCTCTGGCTACTGCGCCATTTTTCCATGAGGGCGACTGACTTAGCTAGCGGCGTGGGCACACCAGCCAACGGGGTAAGGTACCCTGGTTAATCCTCTTCTTTGACCATCACGCCTAAACGCAAATTTGACCATGACCATCGGTCGCCGGGCAATACCAATGCGGCAAAGAAAACCGTCATATCGGTTTGAAGGCCGCGTGTTTTGCAGTCAAAAGGGCTGCTCAATAACGTCGCAAGGGTAGAAAGGCAAGCCGTTTGCCAAAATCAACTCTTCGGTAACCCATTGGAAATCAGGTAAATAAAGCTCCAGTGTGGTGTTCTTTGGAGGGCTCGATTGTTCAATTGCGGGACTGCCCTTCCCAAAAGCGAACACCTAGCGCCGCGAATTGTAGCGCCGGCATCAAGTTGGCATGTGGGTTAAATTCAAGATTCCTATCTTCCGAGTTAGATCGGGACAGGTGCTGGGCGGCTCTGTTTGAAAGCCAAGCCTACCACCGACACCATTCGTGCGCGTTGTCGCCCAACTGGGTGTAAGATTGCGAAGCGTAGAAGAGTTCAGAGAGGCATCAACAATGACGGTGGACGATTTCAGGCGGATTGCCCTGAGTTTCGAAGGCGCAGAAGAAAGTTCGCACATGGGCAATCCCGATTTTCGTGTGGACGGCAAGATTTTTGCGACCCTCGCTTCCGCAAAACAGGGCTACGGGAATCTGAAGCTTACGCTGGAGCAGCAAGCGGATTTTGTGCGGGAATTGCCCGAGGTTTTCGTCCCCATCGCCGGCGGTTGGGGGCGGATGGGCATGACCCACATTCGGCTGGCCGCGGCCAACGAAGATTTGTTGAGGGGAGCATTGCGCGCCGCATGGCAACTGCGTGTCGACGGAAATAAGAAATCGAGCCGGAAGAAGGGCGTTCCGACCGAGTGGGCGCCGGTGGTAAGGTCCCGGCGCAAGAAACGATGAGGGAACGCTGATTATTATTTCACCCGAACGAAGAGAGAAGAAATTATGAGCCAAGAAAACCATGCGAGCTCGCCGGCCAACGTAGCGACTCGAAGGCAGGCCATAGCCGCTGTAGCCGCAGCGCTGGGCGGCCTGGCCGCAGGCCCGCCCGCCGGGGGACAGTCTCAGCAGAATATGTCTGAGGCACAAAGCACGGGAATGGAAGGGCTGCTCACATATCTCCATCAAGAGGTGGAGATCAAGGCCAGCGCGCAGCGGATTTACGATGCGCTCCTCGATGCCAAACAGTTCGCCAGTTTTTCCGGTTTGCCGGCGGAAATCTATCGCGAAGCGGGAGGAGCCTTTTCCACGTTTGGGGACAGGATTGTGGGACGAAATGTAGAGTTGGTCCCCAATCAACGAATCGTCCAGGCCTGGCGGCCCGCCAGTTGGGATCCGGGAATCTATTCAATCGTCAAGTTTGAATTCAAAGAGCACGGCCCCAAGACCACCGTAGTTCTGGACCACACCGGATTCCCGGAAGGAAATTTTCGTCACCTTGATTCGGGATGGTATTTGAGATATTGGGATCCTCTAAAGAAATTCTTCGTCTAACAAATGGACTGAAAGAAAATGTAAAGTAACGCCTCTCTCGGATTCAAACTCCCAGCAACAATCGATCCACGCGCTGGCTCACGTCGCGCAGATACGCTTCATCGCCATCATCGAGTTCCGTGGTTGCGTAGCCGCTGTATCCGATTTCCGCGAACGCTTTGCGGACTTCCGGCCAGTTGATGCTGCCTTCGCCGAGGTTCACCCACTTGTAGCCCTCGCGCTTGAAATCCTTTAGATGAACTTCCACAATCCGCTTGCCCAGGGTGCGAATCCAGTCCTGGGGATATCCGTAGAGCACCACGTTGCCCACATCGAACCAGGCTTTAATCCAGGGACTCTTGAATTCGTCGATGTAAGCGGCGAATTCGAGCGGGCTCAGAAGGAATTTATTCCACACTTCCTCCAGCGCGATCACCACGCCCAGCTCGTGCGCCATGGGGATGAGTTTTCGAATCTCCTTTTGCGATCGGGTCCACGCGTCTTTGTAGCTCGTCTCCTCGTTCACCACCGCGGGCACCAGCAGAACGGAATACGATCCCCAGAGCTTGGCGTTGTTCAGCGAGGTCTTCATGCCGGCGAGGCTTTTCTCAACCACGGCGGGATCGGCGCTGGAGAGGGGATACTTCCAGTGGTCCATGTTCATCACCGAATCGATTTTGATTCCCGCGCCGTCCGCCGCCTTCTTGATTTCCTCCGCCTCCCGCTGGTCGGGAGTGGTGTAAGCCTGGATGCCTTCAAAGCCGAGGTCGCGCGCCATCTTCAAGCGGTCAGCGTAACTCAGGCTTTTCGGGAGCATGCCCAGCAAGATGCCTTTCTTGATGCGGGGCGCAGCGGCGGGCGCATCCGGCAACGTGGCGGCGGCACTCAGGGCCGGCGCCGCAAGGCTTGCCGCGCACGTTGCGCTCACAGAAGTTTTTAGAAATTCACGGCGCGATGATTTGTGCATGAGGTCTCCTTGGAAGAGGGATTGAGTAGGATAAAGGATTTAGGATTCAGGTTCAGGATTCAGGATTAAGGGTTCAGGATTAAGGATTAAGTAAGGATAAGTCGGGGAATTTAACTTAGAACTCGGAATAGAAAAGCATTTCTTGCACGGCAAATCTTCGGAAAACTGTTCGTGTCGCGCCGTAAAGATTGCTAATCGACCGGCCCAACTCTGAATCCTGAATCCTAAATCCTAAATCCTAAATCCTAAATCCTAAATCCTTCCCCTCATCCCAGCTTGTTCAAATCAATTTTCGAATCCCAATGTTCTTTCGACTTCAACAATTCGTCCCACGTAACCTCGTGGCCCGTGTAGGCTGCCGTGCGTCCCAGCATGGCGCTGAGGGCTGACTCGGCGCCGAGCGCGGCCTGATTGTGGAACTGGCCGCTGGTAATGCTCTCAATGAACGCCTTCTTTTTTTCAGGATCGGCCTGCGCCAGATTGTCATGAAAGGCGCCGGAGGCAGAGAAGGTTTTTTCTTCTGCTGCGGGTGGTTTGGGGTTGCCGGCCCAGGCCCAAGGTTCATCGCCATAAATGGCGCAGGGGCCGGAATAATGCGATTCGGAGACTCCTTTGCTTCCGAAAATGCGTTCATTCACATCCCACCATCCCTTGTCGAATTGGGTGGAGTTGAGCGTGACGTGAACCTGGTCGGCATAATGGTAGACCACGTTGAAGTGGCTGAACGCGTCGCCCGCATCGGTGCGGGATCCGCGCCCACCTGTCCCAGTCGCTTTTTCCGGATGACCCTTCAGCATCCAATTGCAAACGTCAATCACATGGATGTTCTGCTCCACAATGATGTCGCCGGACAAGACGCGGTCATACACCCAGTTGCGGATTCGCCTTTCGACGGGCGAAGCGCTCGGCCAGGCCGGGCGGTTGAGCGTGCCCGCATAATAATAAACTTCACCGCAAACGATTTTGCCCAGCGCGCCGTCATGAATCCGCTTGACCAGTTCGACAAAGGGGGGCGCGTTGCGAATTTGGAATCCCACGTCCAGGCTGAGCTTGCCTTCGGCCAGTTTTCCAATGTCGATTACATGCTTGGCCCCGGGCACATCCACGGCCACGGGTTTCTCGCAGTAGACGTGCTTGCCCGCCTTCACCGCGGCTTCCAGATGCTGAGGGTGGAAATACGGCGGGGATGTAACGACCACCGCGTCGACTTCCGAAGAGGAAACAATTTGCTCGTAGGCTTTGGGGCCGACGAACATCTGAGCCGGGTCGACTCCCGCGAATCCCTTGGATTGGGCGAGATCGTCAAAATGTTTTTTCGCCGCGTCGAGCTGGTCTTGAAAAAGGTCGGCCAGCGCCGTGACGCGAGCGCCGCCCGTGTCCACCAAATTGGTGGCGTCTTCGGTGCCCCGGCCGCCGCAGCCGAGCAGTCCCACGCGTACGGCGGAATTGGCCGCTGTGCCGCGCACCAGCTCGGGCTTGATCAGCATCAGACCGGCCGTGGCGGCCGTCCCCATAAATTCCCTCCGCCCAATTGTTTCTTTTTGTTTGTCGCTCATTTCAGAACCTCCTGATGATGACTTAAATCTTGAAATCCCATTTCCGGCCTATGGCTTGGAAGTGTCTTGAATCTCGATGTTCTTCCACCGAACCCTAACCCCGCCTCCGGTGTGGATCTGCAATCCGATCACGCCATCGGTGAACTTTGGGGTGGGATCGGTGAAATCGACAATGGGGACGCCATTCAAGTGAGTCACCATGTGATTTCCGTGCACCGAGATTTCGAGCCGATTCCACTTGCCGGGCTTGAGAGCTTTTTCACCCTGCGCAGTCGGCTGTGCAACCCATCCCCGCCCGCCACTTTCGTAGAGTCCCCCCGTATGCTTGCCCACATTGGGATCAACTTCAGTCTGCATGCCTTCGATGTCGGGTCCGTGCGTCGGGTCAATGCCCACAATGTGAGAGTGGAAGAAGACGCCGCTGTTTCCCCCAGCCTCGCCCTTGAATTGAAGCCGAAGATTGAAATCGCGAAACGTTTTTTCAGTGGTGAGGTAGCCGTATTTGTTGGCCTTGCTTTGGCAAAGAATGGTTCCGCGTTCGGCCACCCACTCTTCTTCTCCATTATTTTTCCAGCCACTCAAATCTTTTCCGTTGAAGAGGCGCACCCAACCTTCCTTGGCGATGGCCTGTGGGACGGGGGCGGGCGCGAGGCAAAGTAAGCTTACCACCAGGAATGCAAATCGTTTCATCGTTCGAATTTCTCCAAAACGGTTGGCGTGTTCCGGCGAAGGGACGGAGCCGGGTTTTGCAATTCAACTCTTTACTTAGCCGGGCCAGCCTATCACGTTTGGGTCGTCAAGGTGAAGCAATCGGACCGGACGATTGAGCCCGAATTTTGCCGGGAGCGCGGGCGTCTCGCCCGCATTCACAAAATGAGGAAAAAGCGGGCGCGACGCCCGCGCTCCCGGGCTGGTTAAAACGGGCATTTCTGTCCGCAATCATTGTTTGTGCGCCGCTGCCATTCTGGCCAAGAGGGCTGACCGAGTGGAACTCATCGTGTTTTGGAGCGACTCCCTGGGGATGCTGGTGACAAAAGGTCCGATCATCCATCCGAGGCCGGTGGGAATGTCGCGCGTCAACGAAACCGACTCGCATTCGATGTAAACCCCTCCATCGCGCTCTTCCCAACGCCACCAGGAATCGATGCGCCAAAGAAATCCGCCATCCTTTCCCACAGGCTTCTCCCGCTCGTCCGGCAGGTCGGCGCGGTCCACTTCCGCGACGCGGGTGGAGGCGGAGCGACTGTATTCATGCGCGGGGTCGGGGGAACTGTAATGTATCTCGTGCTCCGTATCGAGCGTAACCGTAATCACCTTGTGTTTGCGCAGCCGGTAATAAATATTAAAGTCATTGCCGTCGTGGCTGAGCAATTTCGAGCGGACTAGTTCGGGTTTGTAAATGTCCTGATGGTGCGCGTAGTCCTGGGACAATTCCACTGCCTGTTTGACGGTGGCGCCGGGGACGAATACGTCGCCAATCCAGTGGTGAACGAGGCCGTCCGGGATGTCGATGCTGCGCTGCCGGGAGTCCAAGGTATCAAGGCGATCCATGAAAATTTCACCGCGTTTGAGCTGCTGCTCAATTTGCGCCCGGCGGGGAGCAGGCAGGCCGTCAATGTAAAGAAACCCGCCCGGCCGCGCCATCTCACCTTTCACTCTCGCCTCGGTGGCCTGAACGTAGCGGTTATAAGCCTCTGCGGTGGCCTGCTTCAACTCCACGGTGATCACTTCGGGCGGGATGGCGGCCAATGTGGAGGCTGCCCAAAAAATAATCAGCGCGCATAGGAATTTAGATCGAATTTTCATTTTCTGTCTTATCCGGGAATTTCTCCGGCTCATCACGATCATACATCCGGAGTCGGCAAACCCGAAAGCGGGCTTGCCCACTTTCATCGAATCTGGCACTATCATATCTTCAACACTCGACACAACCAGGGACATCAACTTTCCGTTTTGGGGGAGATATGCCGTCAGAGGCGAAGAATCCAAGCCGCACTATATTGGAAGGCCGCGACCGCGCGGGCGCACGATCCATGCTGAAAGCCATCGGGTTTACGGACGCCGATCTGGCGCGGCCCATCGTCGGCATTGCCAACACCTGGATTGAAACCATGCCCTGCAATTTCCATTTGCGCCGCCTCTCGGCGAAAGTGAAAGAAGGGGTGCGAGCGGCGGGCGGCACGCCCATGGAGTTCAACACCATCTCCATCTCCGACGGCGTGACCATGGGCACCGAAGGCATGAAGGCGTCGCTGGTCAGCCGCGAAGTGATTGCCGATTCCATCGAACTGGTGGGTCGCGGCCATATGTTTGACGCCATGGTGGCGCTGGTTGGATGCGACAAAACGATTCCGGCGGGAGCCATGGCGCTGCTGCGTTTGAACGTTCCGGGCATCGTGCTCTATGGCGGCTCAATCGCCGCCGGAAGTTTCCAGGGACATGACGTGACCATCCAGGACGTCTACGAAGCGGTGGGCGCCAATGCCGCCGGGCTGATGACCGATGAAGATCTGAAGAAACTAGAGGACTCGGCCTGCCCGGGCGCGGGCGCCTGCGGCGGGCAATTTACCGCCAACACCATGTCCACCGTGATGGAGTTCATCGGCATTTCTCCCATGGGCTTCAACAGCGTTCCGGCCATGGATGGGCGGAAAGATGAAATTGCGTTCCGCACCGGCCAGATGGTGATGGACATTTTCCGGCGCGGCGTTCGTCCCAGAGATATCATGACGCGCAAGGCGTTTGAGAACGCCATTGCCGGCGTGGCTGCCAGCGGAGGCTCCACAAATTCCGTGCTCCACCTTTTGGCCATGGCGCGCGAGGCGAACGTGCCCCTGGAGATGGAGGACTTTGACAAAGTCAGCGCGCGCACGCCGCTCATCGCGGATTTGAAACCGGCGGGAAAATATATGGCGGTGGATGTCTACAAGGCGGGCGGGATTCCTCTGATCGTGAAGAAACTTTTGGAAGGCGGCCCGGGTTTGATTGATGGCAGTCAAATGACGCCGAGCGGGAAGACGATTGGGGAAGAGGCGCTTGCCTGCCAGGAGACGCCGGGGCAGGATGTGGTAAGGCCGGTCTCCAACGCGCTCAAGAAAACCGGCGGGCTGGTGATCTTGAAAGGCAACCTTGCTCCGGAAGGTTCAGTGGCCAAGATTACCGGGCACGAAAGGCTGCATCACCGCGGCCCGGCGCGCGTCTTTGACAGTGAGGAACAGGCCATGCGCGCCGTGACCGGGAAAAAAATCAAGGCCGGAGACGTGGTGGTGATTCGCTATGAAGGTCCGCGAGGCGGTCCCGGTATGCGGGAAATGCTGGGCGTGACCGGAGCGATTGTGGGCGCTGGTCTGGGTGAGACCGTGGCGCTGCTCACCGACGGCCGCTTCAGTGGCGCCACGCGCGGCCTGATGGTGGGGCACGTGGCCCCGGAAGCCGCGCGCGGCGGGCCCATCGCCGCCCTCGCCGATGGGGACATCGTTGAAATTGATGTGAATGCCCGCCGCATGTCGGTTGAGATCGACGAGAAAGAGATGTTGCAGCGCCTCGGGCAGTGGGAAGCGCCCGAGCCGCGCTATAAAACGGGCGTTTTTGCCAAGTATGCCAAGCTGGTGTCTTCAGCTTCGGAAGGAGCGGTTACGGGATTTTAGATTTGCGATTTTGGATTTTGGATTGAGTAATCTATCCGTTGTTGATTGTTAGTTGTGAAATGTGGGGAATAACCCCTCATCCGGCTCGCCGCGGCGGGCCACCTTCTCCCCCTGGGAGAAGGCAAGGCTTTATAAATGTCATTTGTTGCCGCCCGCTTTTATTTGTGACATCATAGAAAAAATGGAGATGAAGTGCACTCTGATCTAAAAACGGTTATCGACCTTCAGCACGTGGACTCAAAAATCGCGGAATTGACCGCACGGATTGATGCTCTGCCCATCCAAATTAAGACCCTGGAAGACCGCCTGAAAGATTATCTTCATGCCCACGAAGAACGGAAACTCCGGCTGGTTGCGAATCAGAAGGAACGTCGCGAGCTGGAAGGCGAAATTCAGTTGATCCAGACCAAGATTTCCAAGCACAAAGGCCAGCTTTACGAGGTGAAGACCAATGAACAATACAAGGCCCTGGTGAAAGAAATCGAGGGCGAGGAAGGAAACATCCGCAAGATTGAAGACAAGATTCTGGAAAAGATGGTGGAGGCGGAAGAGAGCCAGAAAATGGTGAACCAGGCCGCCGCCAGCCTGGAAGGCGAGAAGGAAAGGGTGGCTGCCGAATCGAAGCATCTGAACTCGCTGCGTGAAGCAGACGTAAAAGAACGCGACACCTTCATCGCCCGACGTAAGGAGTTGACGGCGGGGCTGGACTCTCACTTGCTCGAAACCTATGAGCGCGTGCGCAGAGGGAGAAAGGGCATCGCCGTGGCCGAAGTGCGCGACGGTTTTTGTACAGCCTGCAACGTCCGGTTGCGTCCCCAGGTGTATAACGAAATTCGGACCAACGATACCATCCAGTTCTGTGAAAGCTGCAGCCGTTTTATGTTTTGCGTGGAGCCGGCCCAGGAAGTGAGCGAGCAAGTGGCCAAAGCTGCGGATGCGGGTGGCAGAGAGACGGCGCGGGACTGAGTTTGGGATTATGCATTGGCGGACAGGGATGGTCCCCATTCAATTCGTCACACGATTCTAGCAATACAAGCCCCCGTTCCTGGCCGGCTTGCCAATTCCACCGCCACACCAGACCATGGCAACCGACTCATCCTCTTTCGAAGTCGTCGCCCACATCGACGGCGCATCACGCGGCAATCCCGGACCAGCGGCCTATGGCGTTGTCTTGGAGAGCCATGAAGGCGCGCCGCTCGCCACTCTTTCCAAAGCCATCGGCCACACCACCAACAACGTGGCCGAGTATCACGGACTACTCGCCGCGCTGGAATACGCCGTGGAGCACGATATTCGGCGGCTCAAGGTGCTTTCCGATTCCGAACTGATGGCGCGCCAGATTCAAGGCGCTTATAAAGTCAAAAGTCCCGACCTCAAGCCGCTCTATGAACGCGCGCGGAGCGCCATCGCCCGGCTCGAGTCGTTTTCCATTCAGCATGTCCGCCGCGAACACAATCGCGAGGCGGATAAGTTGGCTAATCTGGCGCTGGACGGGGCTGGTAAGAAACAATGAACCACCAAGACACCAAGGCACAAAGAGAATCTGGGGCTGAAGAAGCGATGGCAAATATGCAAACGATTCGCTCTCACGCGAGTTCTTTCGTTCATTTTTCTTAGTGCCTTTGTGCCTTGGTGGTAGAGTTTTTTCTTGGAGATGGCGAGGAGAAGAAAAGATGAACCACCAAGACACTAAGGCACGAAGAAAATCTGGGGCTGAAGAAGCGATGGCAAATATGCAAACGATTCGCTCTCAAGCGAGTTCTTTCGTTCGTTTTTCTTAATGTCTTTGTGCCTTGGTGGTAGAGTGTTTTCTTGGAGATGGCGAGGGGAAGAAAAGATGAACCACCAAGACACGAAGACACAAAGAAAATCTGGGGCTGAAGAATCGATGGAAGAAATGCAAATGCTTGGCCCTCACGTGGGTCATATGAGTCATTTTTCTTAGTGCCTTTGTGCCTTGGTGGTGAAGGTCTTCCTTGGACAGGAGGATGTACGCAAACGATTCGCTCCCACAGACAGCCGCATATTCCCATTCCCGAGGAGCTCAATCGGATTGCGCACGAGGTGGTTGACGCGGCATACGTTGTTCACTCAACGCTCGGGCCTGGCTTGCTCGAAAGCGTGTATGAAACTTGCCTTGCCTACGAGATTGAGAAGCGTGGACTTTCGGTCAAGCGCCAAGTGGACTTACCTGTTCGATACGGCGAAGTGACGCTTGACGCCGCATTGAGGATTGATCTCCTGGTCGAGGATGTTCTGGTGGTCGAGACCAAGGCCGCGGAGGCCATGCACCCCGTCCACACAGCTCAGTTGATGACGTACTTGAAGCTTACGAATCGGCGGCTCGGTCTGCTGATCAATTTCAATGTGCCCTTGATTCGCGACGGAATTAAACGAATTGCCTTGTGACTTTTATCATTCACTTTTCTTAGTGCCTTTGTGCCTTGGTGGTAAAGTTCTGAGTTGAACGCGCGGAAAAGAAAAGATGAACCACCAAGACACCAAGGCACAAAGAAAAGCTGGGGCTGAAGAAGCGATTCGAGGAATGCAAACAGTTCGCCTCCACGTTAGTTCTTTCGTTCACCTTTCTTGGTGCCTTTGTGCCTTGGTGGTAGAGTTCTCTCTTGGATAGGAGGCGAGTATGTCTGAAGCCGCGATCGACCCAACCTTGGCGCATCGCCCTCTCACCGTCCTCAGCGAAGAGGAGCAAATGTTTCGAGCGGCGGCGCGCGAATTCGCGGAGAAGGAAGTGGGGCCGCACGTGGAAGCCATGGACCGCGAGGGCGTTTTCAGGCACGACCTCATCGAAAAGTTTTTCGCACAGGGTTTTATGGGGATTGAAATTCCACTGAACTTTGGCGGAGGGGGCGGCACTTTCTTCATGTCCGTGCTGGCCATCGAGGAATTTTCCCGCGTTGACGCTTCCGCCGGAGTGGTGATTGACGTTCAAAACACGCTGGTCTCGAACGCCCTGATGCGCTGGGGCAGCGAGCAACAGAAAAAAACATTTCTGCCCCGCCTGGCGCAAAACACAGTGGGCGCCTACGCCCTTTCCGAGCCCAATGCCGGAAGCGACGCTTTTGCTCTTGAGACCAAGGCCAAAGAAGACGGTCCCGATTATATTTTGAACGGGCGCAAACTTTGGATTACCAACGCCAAGGAAGCGGGCCTTTTTATTTTGTTTGCCACTGTCAATCGCGAACTCGGTTACAAGGGTATCACGGCGTTTCTGCTGGAAAGCTCAACGCCCGGATTTACGGTGGGGAAGAAGGAAGACAAGGTGGGCATCCGCGCGTCCTCCACCTGCGAATTAATTTTGGAGGATTGCCGCGTCCCCAAAGCGAATGTTCTTGGCGAGGTCGGCAAGGGCTACAAGGTGGCCATAGAGACGCTGAACGAGGGGCGAATCGGAATTGGCGCCCAAATGCTGGGCGTGGCGCGCGGCGCCTTGGAGCACGCCCTGCGCTATGCCGCCGAGCGAAAACAGTTCGGCAAACCGATCGCGGAAAATCAAGGCATCCAATTCCAACTTGCGCGGCTGGCCACGGACGTCGAGGCCGCCCGCCTGATGACCTATAACACCGCGCGCCTGAAAGACGCGAAATTGCCTTTCCTCAAGGAAGCCGCCATGACCAAATACTTCGCGTCGCAAGTGGCGGAGCGCGTGACCTCGGAAGCGCTGGAAGTTTACGGTGGCTACGGATTCACCAAAGACTACCCAATGGAAAAATATTGGCGGGACTCGAAAATCGGGAAAATTTACGAAGGCACTTCCTTCATGCAACTCGGCACCATCGCCAAAATCATTCTCGGTGCTTAACGCAGGGGGGCACACCGAGAGCCACTTTTGTATTTTGCTTTGCACTTATGGGTGACGTTTAATGCGGATGCAACGAAAAAAAACGAATAGCCCTTCGCGCGCACAGCACAGGGATTTTTCCTTGCTGCTGATCGCATTTGGAACGCTCGCGTTGCTTCCCACGCTTGTACCTGACCTCTTGGCACAATCTTCTTCCGTCCCCTATGGCACTCAATACGGGCCTATGTTTTTAACTTCTTCGGCTTCTTACAAATATCCAAGCACATACAAGTCAATTCACGAGGTTGATTTCCGGAATTTGAGCTTGCACACTTTTGGGCGGAAGGGAAAGTCGTTAGCAAAATATAATCTTAAAGATGGGACATGTGAAACGGACGACCAATCCAATCACTGTTCAATAGAGCTTGAATCTATTCACTACCTCAGGACGACGACAGGCATCCCGGAACTTGCACTGGTCGCATACGGGGCGTCTTGTGTAGCGGGAAGTTCCAACACTGAGGGAATCGCGCAGACATTCAAACTCGAGGGCCATCATCTGGAGGTTATACAGGACATTGCCTGGGACGAGAATCACGGGGAGTGGACCACACACTCTTTTGACGAAAAGACAAACACACTTGTTATTCGATCGTCGCACTA
Source organism: Terriglobia bacterium (assembly GCA_035308965.1). Lineage (GTDB taxonomy): Bacteria > Acidobacteriota > Terriglobia > UBA7540 > UBA7540 > DASYXZ01. The sequence continues at coordinate 68,818 of DATGFN010000064.1, forward strand.
CATCCCCGGTGACGCCCACTGCTGCGTTTCAGCGATAGATGACGTTTCTTTACTTTGGAACGGAAGTCGTTTTGTTCAGGCTGGAATTAGCACAGAACTTTCGCCTTACGGCAAGCAGGCAGGGAAGACTTTGGATACACGCATGAAAGGTCAACGCTGATTTGGATTGAACGCATTCCCGCAAATCACTGCCGTCTAATGCCTTGCTACGGGAACTTCAGGCCTTACCTTTTACCCTTTACCTTTTAACCTTTCTTAATTTGCCCCTCCCAACTTCCTAAGGTGCGCGCGTGCCTGCTCCGCGTTTGAAGCCGTGGGAGCGAGCTGAAGATAGATCTGATACTCCTGGCGCGCGCCTTGCTTCTCGCCCTGGCGTTCGAGCAATTCTGCCAGATTATAGTGGGCTGCCGCATAGTCCTGCCGCAGGCTGATGACTTCTTCGTATTCGTGAGCGGCGCCCGCGGCATCGCCCCGGGATTGGAGCATGCCGGCCAATTCAAAATGAGCGGCGGGATCCTGGGGGCGCAATCGAACCACCTCTTTGTAATCGGCCAAGGCCTCGTCCATTTTTCCCTTTTGCCGAAGCGTGTTAGCCAGATTCAGGCGCGCCTCGAAATATTCGGGCCGGTCTCGAAGCGCCTCGCGAAATTCATTCACAGCGTCGTCCGTCTTCTCTTCTTTTAAGAGAAAGAGTCCGAGATCGTAATGGGCCTCGGGAAAATTGGGCGTGATCCGCAACGCCACTCGCGCCTCATCCTCGGCGGCTTTGGTCTGATTCAAGTGTCCCAATGCGGAAGCAAGATTTAAATGCGCCTCCGGCCAATCCGGGCGGCCGCGGATCGACTCACGAAAAGAGTCCGCAGCGCCATTCCAATCCTCCGTCTTGCTGAGGGCCAGGCCAAGGTTAAACCGCATCAGTACGTCGTTGGAGCGATGCTCAAGGCCGGCCCGGTAAATCTCCGCGGCGGCCTTGGAATCCCCCTTCCGCAACAACGTATCGCCCAACTCCAGTTGGTAGGTCCCACTTTCCGGAGCCAGGCGCGCAGCCTCACGCATTTCGGCGAGCGCGCCATCCAGGTCGCCGTTTTCCTCCAGAGCACGGCCCAGGCGGGCGTGCAAGCTGGCATCGTCAGGGCGCAACCGCGCTGCATCGCGATAAGTGGGAACGGCAACGTCAAACTTTTTCCCGGCCATCAGAAGGTCGCCCAGCGCCGCCAAAGCTTCCGGATAATCGGGGCGCAACTTCACCGCGCTCTCGAGTTCGGTTTGGGCCTCCGCCGGTTTGCCTGAGGCGGAAAGGGCGGCGGCCATGTGAAAGTGCAACTCGGGACTGCCCGGGCGAAGTTTGATGGCCGTTTCATATTCGGCCACAGATTTATCAAAATGTTCGCCGGCCCGATAGGCATTGGCCAAATGCAAGTGCGCGTCGGAATCATCCGGGCGCAGCCGGACCTCTTCCTGATACTCCTGAATGAATCCCGGCACGTCACCCGCAGCTTGCAAAGTTTCGCCAAGATTCACGTGGTAGTCGGGATCGTCGGGAGAAATTTCCACCGCCTCGCGCAATTCCGGAATGGCCTTCAGCAGGTCTCCGGTTTTTCGGAAGACCAATCCCAGAGCTTCATGCAGCTTTGGATCGCGCGGTTCCTGGAGAATGGCCTCGTGGTAGGCCGCAATCGCCGCGGGGTGATCGCCGGTGGAGAGATAGGTGGCAGCCAGCTCCTTTTGAGCGTTGGCATAGTCGGGATGCTGCCGAATGATGCTGCGAAATTCATCAATGGCATCCAGGTAGTCGCCCGCCTGGCGAAGGGCCAGGGCCAAATTGTAACGGTAGTCCGGCTGTTCCGGACGAAGCTCAAGGGCGCGGCGATATTCCGAGATGGCATGAATTAGATCGCCATCGGCCAACAGGGCGTTGGCAAGGCCCAGGTGCAGTTCCGGATCCGCGGGCCGCAAGAGCGCCGCTTCATTAAACTCCTGAACGCCGCCTGCCAAGTCGCCACCCTGGGAAAGCGCGGCGGCCAGACTCGCGTGGATATCCGCGTCTTTAGGATCGAGTTCGATCGCCTGGTGATACTCCTTCAGCGCGTCGGCGGAGTTGCCGTCCGCCTGATATGAATTCGCCAGCGCGGCGTGGATTCCCGCGTCACGAGGTTTAAGCCGGAGAGCAAGGTGAAATTCCACCCCCGCCTCAGGAAACTGGCGCGCCGAGGTGAGTGCGTTACCCAGGTCCACGTGCGCTCCGGCATCGCTCGGGTGCGACTTGGCCGCGGCGCGATATTCCTCGATGGCCTCGGGGAGCTGGCCCTGGGATTCGTAGAGGGCGCCCAGATTTTTGTGGACTCCGGGGAAGTCAGGTTTGAGTTTCAAAACTTCCTGGTACTCACGAATGGCGTCAGGAACATTTTGCGTGGCGCCATAAACACCAGCCAAATTGTAATGCGCCTCCGGGAGGTCGGGTTTCAATTCGAGCGCTTTGCGATACGCCTCCAATGCCTCCTTCCAATTTCGAGCTTGATAGAATACGTTGCCCTGTTTCACCAGTTGCTGCGCCGTGGGCGGCTGGGTTTGCCCGCTCAGAGTTCCGCCCAAGAGCAGGAAAACTCCCGCCGCCAGGATTACGCTTGTGCCTGCAACTCGAAATCTTGGGTTCATCAAATCCCCCACTACAAGGATACACCCAAGTCGCCGCCCGCGATTCCCGGTGCAATGGATTTTTGAAATCCTTCGAAGACCTGACGATGAAGCGAGAATGTGATAAGTAACCCCTCATCCGACTCGCCGCGGCGAGCCACCTTCTCCCCTGGGAGAAGGCTGGGCTTTTTTTATCGGTTGCCCTCTCCGAGGGGAGAGGGTGGACCGCGACCGGCGCTTTCACCGGCCGGTGCGGGACGGGTGAGGGGTTCAGTCTCTAGGCCTCGGAATTCTTGAAGTTAAACTGAGTCACTACTCATTTTTATCTTGCGTCGCGTAGGAAATTCAATATTCTGCAAATTGAGAGTACGTTCGGCACAATTTTGATTGCCGTCTTAATCGGGGAGAAAAAGGAAATGGAGAATTGAGCGCCGAATCGTTTCAAGTCCAGGTTCAGTCGAGTGCTGCTCCGCCGATGGCGATGAAGCGCGCCGCCAAACTGGGATTCTGGCCGCTCGCGGCCGCCACGTTTTTTATGGTATCCGGCGGCGCGTATGGCACGGAAGACATCGTGCACGGCGCCGGCTACGGGCTCACCATTTTGATCCTGCTCCTGACCCCGCTGCTCTGGGGTTTGCCTACCGCCTTCATGATCGGCGAGCTTTGCAGCGCCCTGCCCGAGGAGGGCGGCTATTACGCCTGGGTGCGGCGGGGCCTGGGAAATTTCTGGGGTTTTCAGGAAGCGTGGCTATCGCTGGTGGCGAGCATTTTTGACATGGCCATTTATCCAACGCTTTTCGTCGCTTATTTGACGCGAATGGCGCCCTGGGTCGCGCACGGCCATCGCGGGCATATGGTGGCGTTGGGCGTGGTAGTCGCATGCACGGTCATGAACCTGACGGGCATCCGCACGATCGGCCTTACCTCGCTGTGGTTATTTCTTTTGCTCTCCGCCCCGTTCGCTCTCATGGTATTGCTGGCGCCTTTTGAAGTAGGCGCCCTGGCCCATGCGCAGACAGCGCCGGTGACTTCCACGGTTGGATTGCTCGGCGGGACGCTGATTGCCATGTGGAATTTTATGGGTTTGGACAACGCCTCGACGATCGCCAAGGAAGTGGATCGGCCGCAACACATTTATCCTCGGGTTATGATTATATCAGTAATTATTATCTCATTGAGTTACATTCTTCCGGTGCTGGCCGCGTTTGCCACCGGCCTGCCTTCCGGAGCTTTCGAGACCGGCTCCTGGGCCGACGTGGCCGGGCTGATGGCCGGCAATTGGCTGCGTGTCGTCTTGGTGGTGGGGGGTATGATGAGCGCCTTCGGTATGTTCGACGCGCTGGTGATGAGCTACTCGCGCCTGCCATTGGCCATGGCCCTGGATGGCATGCTCCCGCCCGTCTTCGCCAAGGTGCATCCCAAAACCCGCGCGCCTTGGGTGGCCATTATTGCCTGTGCCACGGGCTGGGCGCTCTGCCTGGGCCTGGGCTTTGAGCGGCTGGTGACACTCGACATTATGATTTATGGTGCGAGCCTGGCACTTGAATTTGTCACCTTGGTGGTCCTGCGCATTCGTGAGCCGAATCTGCGCAGGGAATTCCGGGTGCCCGGCGGGCTGGCGGGCGCGATCCTGGTGGGTGTGTTTCCCATGCTCCTGTTGTTGCTGTCACTCGTCCGCAGCCAAAGCGAAGAAATCCTGGGAATGAACGGCCTCGTATTCGGTCTGTTGATTTTGATTGCGGGTTTCTTGGTGCAAGGAGCAAACACGCTGCTGCGACGCTCGCAAATGACGGCGCGTCAAGCCGAGTCTTCGGGAGATTAATACAAACGCACGAAGTTAAGTTACATATGAGACGCCTCCGTCAGCACCCCCTCACCCGTCCGTCAGCTGACGGACACCCTCTCCCCCAAAGGTGGCGAGGGCTATTATTTTTAAATTCGATTCTTCCGTCGGTCTCAGTGGTGACAGAGGGTGGACCGCCAATGGCGATTGGGTGAGGGGGTACTGACAGATGCGTCTTAGACGTAACATAATTTTTTGCGTTTGCATTAGAAACAAATTTCCGCGCAATCCATTTGAATCCATGCGCGACGGTCGGCCGGTGATTACGGTCTACGATCGCTTCGGGATGGAGACCAAAGCGCAATGACGGCAGGGGCAGAGGTCCGGAGCGCGGAGTCACGACCGGGCAGGAATTCGTCCGGACGGATCGTCTACCTGGCGCTGACCATATCCGCGTTTTTTTGGGGCGCGGGTTTTTCCGTTTCCCGATTTGCCTTGCGCACAGTGAGTCCCGTCGAATTCCTGGCGGGAGCGAGCTTCTTTGCCGCCGTCACTCAAATTATGTGGACGGCTATTCGCGGTAACTGGCGCGACCTGAAATTACCGCCGCGCCTCCTTTGGGCCATGCTGGCACTGGGCCTGCTGAGCCAGAACGTCCTGAACGGCCTTACTTATCTCGGTCTCGCCTCCACCACGGCCACCAACGCCGCATTGATTTACGGATTTTCGCCGGTCCTGATCGGGCTGCTGGCGGCAATTTTTCTGCACGAGTCCTTTGGCGGACAAAAAGTTTTGGGGGCAATCGTAGGCTTTGGCGGCGTGGCGCTAATCATCACTCAAGGACGATTTGAGACCGTTCAAATTCACGGGATGTTGGCCGGCAACCTTTGGGTGCTGGCGGCCGCGAGCTATTGGGCGGCCTATGCCATCTTCACGCGCTTAATAACCCAACGCGTCACGCCCCAGGCATTCACTTTTTTCATTCTTGTTCCGGGCGCCTTGTTGCCCGTGGCCTGGGTGTGGGTGAGGGAGAATCGATTCTGCCTGGCCGGGATCAACCTTCCGACGCTATTGGCGATGGCTTTTTCGGGCCCTTGCACGGCTACGATGGGAATGAACTTTTGGAACTGGGGCCTGGCGCACATTGAGGCAAGCCGCGTGGGCATGTTTTCTTATTTGGAGCCGGTGTTCGCGGCGGCGGTGGCCATGATTTTTCTGGGCGAGCGGCTGACGTGGCCCACCATCGCGGGATCCGCGTTGGTGTTCGCAGGGATTCTCTTATCCACGCGAAGTTGGGGCACGCAGCGCCAAGCATGATTCCTCTTCCGTAACTCAGTAGAGCGGCTGGATTCCTAACTGGGACGGTTGCAGATTCGTTAAACTCGAACTCAAATAACCAAACAACCCCTCACCCGTCTCGCCGCGGCGAGACGGGTGAGGGGTCTGTTTCATCCGATTTCGAACGAACCCTGAAACTTTGAACTCATATTGAATTGCCGTCCGGTTTGACCTATATTGTGCTCCACATTCCTTGAATTCCAGGGGGCAAAAATGAGAGAGGCGCGTCCTGACCGTTCGGGGGGATTCCCATTCCTGGTTTGTATTCCTTTGGCTCTGATCTTCACGGTGAGTTGCGGGCCCTCGGGGCAGCGGCCCGCGGGGCCGGCCGGCGATTATTTTGACGCGACGGACTTGTTCGCGAAGGGCAAGATCGCGCGCTGCATTCAATTCAGCGAGGGTTTGGCCACCGCAACGCCGCCCACGGCTTACACTGACCGCGCGCGCGTGCTTCGCGTCGTCATCTTTACCGGGCAGGTGAAGGCTTTCAAAGAATTGAGTGAAGCCTACACGAAAGGATGGGAGAAGGCGAAGGCATCCGAGGTCAGGCGGGATTTCGGCTTCCAAAGGCAGAACAGTCTCGAGTACGGAGGAGAGGCCGCGCTCAATCTCCAAATGGTCGCCAATCAGCTTGACAAGGGCGGGGAGTTGCCCCAGGGCCTGACGCTCGAAGCTCCCTATCCCACCGCCGAAGGCCCAACCGTGATTACCCAGCTCAATCGTGTGGTTGAAGGCGGCGGCATTGATTCAGGGGATCAGGACGCCGCGGCCGTGGACGCTCAACGAAAGGGAATTGACGATACCCTGGGCGAGATGGTGGGTGGTGGGCGCGCGGCAGCGCGATCTGCGATGAAGGCCGGCCCGGTAAAACTTGACAATTTTACTTTTGCCATCTATCTGGCCAAACAACTTCAGAATGGCGCGAGCCTGTTCGATAAGAAACATTCTTACAACCCGGCAAAATTCCGCGCTCTTTGCGCCTCGGCCACTGATATGACGAAAGCCGCCCAGGCCACCTTGAAAGATAAGCCGGACAAGGATAAAGAGAAGGAAGTGAAAAAACTTCAGGACGAGATCAAAGCCAGCCTGAAAACTGTTTAGCGCGCGAGGCACGCATTGAAATGTAGGTGCCAGGATCATTCAATCGACGCCGCCCGAATTTGAGCCTTAATTCATGCCTCGTAAGGAGGACCATGACTTGAGGTTTAGGATATCGTATTTAAGATTTATAACCCTCGGTCGCCGCGGCGGCAGAGGGTGGCTCGCCGAGGCGAGACGGGTGAGGGGGACTGTCCCCGCAAACATTCAAGCAACATGAATTCCTAGTGGCTGGCTTGAGGCGGGGGCACTGCGTGGGGTGATGCCGGCACGGTTTGACCCGGCATTCCACCCGAGGGCGGAACGGCCACGCCGCCGTGAGGATTTCCTCCCATGCCGCCCATGGGAGTACTCGACTCCACTTCCCAGTGATCGCCCTGGCGCCGGAGCACATACCGAACTTCAACCTTCAGGTCGGGCGAATCCTTGCTGACATAAACCACCTGCGCGTTGGCCTTGTCGCCGTCAAATTTGACGTCTTGAACCTCAGTGCTCATGTTGGCGAGCGCGAGGCCTGGCTGCTGCTTCAAGTGCGCCTCAATCGCCGTCTGCACCGCGCTTTTGGAATTGATTCCGGCAAACCGGCTGCACCCGCAGAGGGCGATGGCCATGGCTGCGATTGCCACTGCTAAAATACGTATGAAATTCTTCATGGTACGTCCACAGTAATCGACATGGCGGGGAATGTCAAAATCACAGCGACCAGCCCGCACCCGCGTAATTTTTATTATTAAGTAATTCTATGTAAGGGATTATCTTTAATGAAATAGTGCCGGCTGGGAGCAGGAAACACAAACAGGCCAATTTCCTAACTTGGAGGGCCGCGGATCCCACATGCGCGGGATCCGCCCTCCACCTTCTCAATGTCATTCGGCAAGAGCAGGATCCGCCGCCCACCGCAACCATCGGCCGCACCAACACACGTAATGCTCTGATTCCAAGGCACTTGCCACCCCAGAGTCCCTCGTAACCCGCAGGCCTAAGGATCATCTAAATAATCATGAGAAATTGTAACCCGGATTCGGGGCATTCCCATCTTGCCGCGAATCTAGCCGGAGGGTGGGAATTCGCTTCCGGCGCGGGCAATCAAGTTGCGAGCTTGAAGCATGAAATTCGGAGCTTGCATTGTCCGGAAATGGCGATTTCCAGAAGGAGGGAAACTCATGAGCAAAGACGGGAAATTATATTCTGCTGCCGTTTTGGCAGCCGCATTTTTATCATTAGTCCTGGCGATGGCGGGATGCCAGTCAAATTCCGGGCAACCGAACAACGCCCAACCGAACAACGCAGCGAACCAGCCCGCCCCCACAACCGAACAGGCGCCAAACCCGGAGGCTTCAGCCAACCTGGCTCCGGTGGCCGCACCCGCACGTTATCAGCCTCGTGAGCGTCGCGGCGAATACTACGGCGAAGAAGAAGAAGCAGCAGCCAATAATGAAGACGCCAGTTACGGTGAGCCCGTGTTGTATGCGAGCGATCCACCGCCGCCGCTGCCCGAGTATTCACAGCCGGGCTGCCCGGGCGACGGCTATATCTGGACTCCCGGTTATTGGAGCTACGATTCATCCAATGGATATTACTGGGTTCCCGGCGCATGGGCGCAGCCTCCTGAACGGGGCTATCTGTGGACGCCCGGGTACTGGGCATATTCTTCGAATCGAGAATATCGGTATCATAACGGCTATTGGGGGCGCCACGTAGGCTACTACGGGGGAGTCAATTATGGATACGGCTACGAAGGCGCCGGCTATCAGGGTGGCTACTGGAACGGCGACCAAATAAATTACAACCGTGCCGTGAACAATGTGGCCGGCATCTCTGTTCGAGTTTACGACCACCCGGTGGGAGACCCGATGATCAATGGGGTTGCAATTCCCACCACTCGAAATCATGCCAGCTATAACGGACCTGGCGGCGTCGATCGGGCGCCCACGGCAGCCGAAGTCGCCGCCACGCAGGAGCAACGGCTGCCGCCGCTGAATACTCAATTTCAACACCGGCAGGAAGCGGCGCAGAATCGCCAGCAGTTCGCAGCGGTGAATCATGGAAAGCCGGTATTGGTGGCCTCTGCACAACCGATCCCGGCGGGCAAGCCGGTTGCGCCTCCAATTCCTCCTCGCCCCGCGCCACCAGCGGCGCCCAGCGCGGCACCAAAGGCTAGCCAGCCGCCGCCTGCCGAACCCAGTCCGGCTCCAGCTCCAGCACCGGCAAAGCCCGCGCCGCCTGCACCGGCTCCGGCGAAACCACCTGCGGCAAACCCGCCGGCTCCTACTCCACCTCCAGCACCGGCAAAGCCCGCGCCGCCTGCACCGGCTCCGGCAAAACCACCGGCTGCAAAACCGGCAGCTCCCGCTCCAGCTCCAGCACCGGCAAAGCCCGCGCCACCTGCACCGGCTCCCGCGAAACCACCGGCTGCAAAACCGCCAGCTCCCGCTCCAGCTCCAGCACCGGCAAAGCCCGCGCCACCTGCACCGGCGCCGGCGAAACCACCGGCGGCAAAACCGCCAACTCCTACTCCAACTCCAGCACCGGCAAAACCCGCGCCGTCTGCACCGGCTCCGGCAAAACCACCGGCTGCAAGACCGCCAGCTCCCGCTCCACCTCCAGCACCGGCAAAGCCCGCGCCACCGGCGCCACAACCGAAACCAGTTCCACCGCCTGTGAAACAGGCCGCCCCGGCTGCGAAGCCGGCACAACCTCCGGCTCCACAAGCTAAACCCAAAACCCCGCCGCCCGCGAAGGGGGACAAGGATAAGGATAAGGAGAAGGAGCCGCCCAAAGACTAAACCAGCCCCACTGTACCTTGGGGACAAGATTTCCCGCGATCCCGATGCGCTCCATCGGGACGCGGGGAAACCCGGGGACAGGCGGGACGTTTTCCGGTATTGTGCGAGCCGTGGCTCGATTACTTCGGAATTATGATCGCGCCCGCGGCGCACCTTGTCATGCACCGGGGAAAAACGCGGCAATTCCTTTAAGCAGCGGACGCCGAGCAGTTGAATTACCTCAGTCAACTGCGTGAGGCCGGCTGGCGCAGGCCTTTGGAGGCTTGCGGCTTGAGAACTTTCAATTCGGGAACGAGTTGTATTTGTACCTGCCACGCCTCTCTATCATCGCCACTATACGCCGGGCCATTCGCTGTTTATCATCACCAGTAAGGGTGACGCGAACCCCCGTTTTTGGGGTCCGCGGCTTTCCGCGCCCTGGGAATTAGAAAGGCGAAACTCGAAATGGAAATTCGAAACTCGAACATCGCAAATCACAAATGTGAAATCACCAATCGCAAAAAGATGTGGTACCCTATGTAAGGTGCATTTCCCAAGGGGCGGATCTCTGGTCTGGCGGGTTCCCAAAGCGTTCCCATAGCTTCTTTATGGCTCTTATTGCGCCGTCTTTATTTTCAGCGGACTTTGCGCGGTTGGGCGAGGCGCTTGCCATGGTGAAGGCGGCGGGCGCGCCCATGATTCACCTGGATGTGGTCGACGGCCATTTTGTTCCCGGAATTACCGCCGGCCAGCCGGTAATTAAAAGCATTCGGCGCGCGACCGATCTGATTCTGGATGTGCACCTGCTCGTTGAGCGTCCAGAGCGTTACGCGGCCGAATTTGTGGCGGCGGGCGCGGATCGAGTTTCGGTTCATCCCGAATCGACCACGAACTTGCACCGGGTCCTGGAAATTATCCGCGCGGCGGGCGCGAAGGCCGGCGCAGCTTTGAATCCCGGAACGCCTTTGGACGCGATGTTGGACACGCTGGGCCAAATTGATTTCTTGACTGTTCTCACCGCCGACGTAGGTTTTCGGGAGCATGCATTCATTGCGGGCTCTTTTGACAAGATCCGCGCGGCAGTGCGGCTGCGGGATGAGCGCCGCCTGAAATTCGCCATCCAGGTTGAAGGCGGCCTGACCTTCGAGCGGGTGGAGAGTGTTATTCGAGCGGGAGCGGACATCCTCGTAGCCGGTTCTGACATCTTTGAAAGGGAGAGCCCGAAAGCACGATTAGCCGACTGGATCCATCTGGCCGCAGCAACCACGGAAACGCAAAAGGTCTGAGGGCGCGGCGTTCGTCCAAATTTCGAAAGGGAAGCAATAATTTTCAGAGTCGGCCACCGCCACGCCATGCGAATAAAGAACCAAACCTTGAAAGGATTTTTATCCATATCAGGACTTGCAGTCCTGGGCATGATGGGACTGACCGGTTGCGGCCTGATGAACCGTCACAAAGCGGCGTCCAATCTGCCTGGTCCGGTGGCGGCGGGCGACCAGCCGGACAAAATCCTTTTTGAGCGGGCGACGAATGAAATAAACCACGGCCGGTTTGACGTGGGCCGGCTCACCCTCCAGGCCCTGCTGAATACCTACCCCGACAGCGAATTTCTGGCTAAAGCCAAGCTGGCCATCGCCGATTCCTATTACAACGAGGGCGGAGTTTCCGGGCTGACCCAGGCAGAGGCCGAGTACAAGGATTTCATCACGTTCTTTCCCACTGCGCCGGAGGCTCCTGAAGCGCAATTCCGCGCCGGCATGGCGCACTTCCGTTTGATGGGCAAGCCGGATCGCGATCGCACCGAAGCCAGGCTGGCGGAAGCGGAGTTCAAAGAATTTCTGATTAAGTTTCCGGACAGCAAAGTGATGCCGCGGGTCAAGGGCCGGCTGCGCGAGGTGCAGGAAATCTTGGGTGAAAGCGATTACAGGATTGCCGAGTATTATTATTTGAAGCAATCGAACCGCGCCGCGCGTTCGCGTTTTCAGGAAATCGCCGACAGCTACCCTAATTTCAGCAAAGCGGACAACGCTCTCTGGTATTTGGGCCAGACGCTCGAACGCTTGAAAATCCCCAAGGACGCTGCCGGTTATTACTCCGAGCTGATCACGGATCATCCTCTCAGCCCCCTGGTGCCTGACGCGAAGGAGCGTCTGGCCGCTTTGCACGAGCCGATTCCCCATCCCACTCGCGCCATGCTTGCACGCGCTAGAGCTGATAAGACTGTTCACCCCAATCGGAGCATAATGGGGAAAGTTGGCGGAGTATTTTCCAGCGCTCCGGACGTAAGCGCCACGCGCCACGGGCCCGTCCACCTGGGCGAGAAGCCTGCCCCCACAGTGATGGCCGGCGCCCAGGGGACTCCCGGAACCGGGGCCATTGCGGTTGAACGAGTCGGCGAAAGCGCATTGAATCCTGGTAAGCCGGCGTCAACCGAAAAGCCGGAATCAACGGAAAAGCCTGCATCAACGGATAAGCCTGGCGCCGCAACTGAAAAGCCTGCGGCCGGGGACCCGGCTCCCAACCCCGCTACCAGCGCGCAGAAATCCTCCACCACCACGCCCGACTCCCCGGATAAGGATAAGACCGCCGAAGTCAAGGGAGGCGCAGACAAGTCCAAGAGCGAGAACATCCCTGACCTGCCGGCACCCACCAAGAAAAAAGGGCATTTTCATTTCTTGAAAAAGATTATCCCGTAACAGGCTCCCCCCAATTTAAAATGATGGAGGCGGAGATTTCCTTCAGGACGTTTCCCGTGAGTGCTTCGATCGTTGGAGTGGATCCCATGCCGCCGACTTTGGCGCGACAGAACAATCTTCTCGGCATGACTTGCGCCGAACTGGAACGGCTCGCCGTCGATTGCGGCCAACCGCGCTTTCGCGGCCGCCAGATCTACCAGGGGATTTACGCGCGGCGCGTGCGCGATTGGGCGGGTTTCAGCGATTTGAACGCAAAATTCCGTGAATTCCTCAGCGCCCACCATGACGTTCACTACCCGCAAATCTCGCGCGAGTTTGTTTCACGCGACGGCTCCATCCGGTACCTGCTGGGTCTCGATGATGGCGAGTCAGTCGAAGCCGTCTTTATGCCGGAAGAAAACCGCGCCACCCTCTGCATTTCCAGCCAGGTGGGTTGCGCCGTCGACTGCCGGTTTTGCTTTACCGGCATCCTTGGGGTGAAGCGAAATTTGACCGCAGGCGAGATTGTGGGCCAGGTCTTGTGCCTCTGCGTGGCCAACCACATTCCCCGGCGGTCGCACCTGAATGTAGTTTTTATGGGGATGGGCGAACCGCTGTTGAATTACGCGCCGGTGATGAAGGCCGTGGAAATTTTAGCCCATCCGGCGGGCATGGCTTTGGCTTTGCGGCACATCACCATTTCGACTTCGGGAATCATTCCCCGCATTGAGGATATGGCCCGGGAGACGGCGCGGCCTCATCTGGCTGTTTCCCTCAACGCTTCCTCGGACGAGCAACGAACCGCGTTGATGCCCATCAACCGGAAATATCCATTGCGGGAATTATTGCGGGCATGCCAGGAATACCCTCTGCGGCCGCGGGAAAAATTGACCTTCGAATATGTATTGCTGGGTGGAGTCAACGATTCGGACGCGGACGCCGCCCGCGTGGCGGATCTCGTAAGGCCCATTCCTGCCAAAGTGAATTTGATTCCTTATAATTCCGGCCCCGGGCTGCCCTATTGCTCGCCACCTCTCGGGCGGGTTTTGGCGTTTCAGCAAGTGCTTGCAGAGCGCCGCGTGCCCGCCTTCATTCGCGTCTCGCGCGGCCAGGATATTATGGGCGCCTGCGGACAACTCCGGCTGGCCGTTACACCAGACGTGGCGGCAAGGTCTTGAAGCTCCGCACCGAATGGGTTCGATCGTTTTACGCTCAGCCTTTAACTCTCAACTGTCGACTGTTAGCTCTCGGCTTTTCGCACCTAATTCCAATCACCGCCATCATGCGTCCCGTCCTGCCGCCTTCCTTCCGATGCGAAAAGAAAAGATCGGTGCGGCACGCGGTACAGAAATCAACCACTTGGATTTTGGAGTTTGCCAGTCCTGCTCTTCGAAGTTGATAGCGCGCGACAGCGGGAAGGTCAAGATGCAAGGAGGGCACGGAGTCGGGCCCGCGGCCCGGTGGCTGCTTTGACAGGAACAAGAGAGGATAGCGGCGCGAGATTTCATCCTGAACTTTGTCTTGAGGCGCGGGAAGGAAGAAATCCTCTCCGTTCGGGTAGCGGCCGCAGAACGCGTTGACGACTTCATCGCCCACCTGGTAACAACACGCGCGGATGGACGGTCCGACGGCGGCCAGCAAATCGGCCGGACGCGACCCGAAAATCCGTACCATCTCCCCCACGGTTTTCTCCACCACGCCGGCGAGTGCTCCGCGCCATCCGGCGTGAATGGCGGCCACGGCGCGCCGTTTCGGGTCGGCAAGGAGCACGGGCATGCAGTCAGCCGCCCGGACGGAAAGCAATACCCCGGATTCCCGGGTGAGGAGCGCGTCTCCCGCGGGCGACGGAGATTGCGAACCTTTGGGGGCGGGATAACCGGAGGGACGATATTCGAGCTTGCCGCGTTTCCCCCGCACGACTTCGTAGATTAGAGTCGAATGGACCTGATGGATCTCGGCGAGGGAAAACTGGGTGGCCCCCAATGAACGGAAGAACCGTTGCCGGTTCCTTTCAACATGCTTAGGTTTGTCACTTTCAATGTGCCCGAGATTTAGCCCCGCGGCGGGTGCCCGGCTTATTCCTTTGACGCGAGTGCTGAACGCATGCAGCACCCATGCCTGGCGCGCGAGTCTGGCGGCTTCAATGTGTTTCACTTGGCCGCGAGAAATAATTTTGAGCCCTGGGTGCGGCACAACTCAATATAGCACGAGGCTGCGCAGCGACGGGGCCGTTGGGCAATGATGTCATAAGCCTGACGCGGGTGCTCTCAAGCGCAGTCATTCCCGCGAAGGCGGAAATCCAATCCCCTAAATCATTTGAAATGTGCGCACGAAAGACTGGATTCGCCTTCGCGGGAATGACCCACCGCGGTGGGCTTCGAAATGAATCCTACTTCAAATGACACCGCAACCCGCCGTTGAAATTTCACTCTCGATTTGTTATCGTCGATATATCACAACTCTCCGGGGGGCGCTCTGAGAATCCAAAGGGGCAATTGAATTTGACATTTCCAATTCGTAAGTTGGCGTTTCACGTTTCTGGGCTGCCCGTGCGGACGGCTTGGAATGCCGCACGTGTGGCGCGTGGGGTGCAGGAGCTATGATTGTTGGGACGGGAGTCGACATCGCCGAAACTTCGCGCATCGAGCAGGTCTTCGAGCGGCACGGCGAGCGATTCTCGAAAAAGATTTACACTCCGGCGGAAATCGCTTATTGCGAAAAGTTCAAGAATAAGGCGGAGCGTTACGCAGCCCGCTTCGCCGCCAAGGAAGCAGCCTTTAAAGCGCTAGGGACGGGCTGGGGAAACGGGGTCCATTGGGTGGACGTGGAAGTGACTCATCTCCCGACGGGCAAACCCGAACTGGTGCTGACCGGCCGCGCGCTCGAGGTGGCGAGAGGACTTGGGGTGACTCGTGCTTCCGTCTCAATCTCGCACTCCGACCGCTACGTTGTGGCCCAGGTCATCATGGAGTCCGATGGCTAAACTTTCATATTGCACCCAGCAAGGGCGGTATCCCGTGGAAATAGTTCTCGGGTGCCTGTCCATCGTATGTTTCGCCGCTGCGCAATCGAAATCCTCCAATTCCGACCCCGTGATTTTAAATCGCAAGGACGCGGCCAATTTGGTCCTGGCCCAAGCCAAGCCGGATTACCCGCCCGTGGCCAAAGTGAACTACATTCAGGGGCGGGTGCGCATGCAGGTGCTGGTTTCCAGCGAAGGCAAAGTGACTGAGGCCAACGTGGTCCAGGGGCATCCGTTTCTTGCCGTGGCCGCGTTGAATGCCGTGCGACAGTGGTATTACCGGCCCCTCCAGAGCCCTTCGGGGCCAGTTCCATTCGTGACCATGGTTGAAGTGAATTTTACCCTGCGCAACGTTCAACTGGACAAACTTCCACCCGAGGCCATTAAGGACCTTAACAAGAATGTCCGCCCGCCTCAGGTGCTGGATAAGCCCTCGGTCCAAGCGCCTCTTGTGCATTTGAGAGTTCTGGTCAGTGAGGAAGGGCAGGCTATTGACGTAAATCCCGTTAATGGTTTTCCAGCAAAGTATGATGCGGCCATGAAAATGGCGGGTCTCTTCAGATTTGAACCGGCGCGGTGGGGAACCATCACCGTCCCGTGGTATCTCGATGTTGAAATCCCCATGGAGGGCGCGCCGGCCCCCGTTCCTGCATCAAGCGATTGACGACCTTGAGCTGTTGCCTCTATCCTGTATATATGCCATTGGATAATGATTGAAATTAAATAACCGGCCCGAGGAATCAGGGAGCGTCAATCAAGCCGTATTCGGATAAAGGGAGAATGATGATGAGTTGGTCCAAATCGAGCAGCGTTGCGAAATTCCTCCTGGTGATGTTGGTTCTGCTGGGCGCTCGGAGCTTCGCGCGCGCCAGCAATAAACACGGAGCGACACCCTTCAAGTATGAGGCCGGGACTGAGAAGATCCCCAAGTCGTGCCAGGGTTTCGTGGAAGTGGGCGCCACTGGCCTGAGTTTTAAGTGCAACGGGGGCTCCGTTTCCGTTCCTTATACCTCGATCAAGCTGATGCAATACCGCCCAAACATCAGCAGGAAAATCCGGAAGATGAATATCAAGTGGGAAGTTTCCCCGGGCACTGGTCTTCCCTTTGTCGGGGGCCATAAGAACAGGTATTTCGCCGTCGTATACGAGGAGGAAGGGGCGACCCGGGCAATCGTTTTGGACGTCCCGCCGCAAACGATGCGACCCTACCTTGCAGAAATTGATGTGAAGGCAGGGAAGCGTGTGGAGGTGGAAGAAACCGAAGAATACGATTAGATGACCCGGCAGTTGAGTCGCTTGGGAAAACCGTCTCGCAAGGGACCTGATTACGCTTTCTCCATAATAAACCCTGTAAAGCTTATTTCGAGAATTGATGGTTTCTCTACGGGGTCTTTCCAGGGGCGAAATAGCCCGCCCTCGTGCGCACCCTCACTCCGCGACGATTAACGTGAACTTCAATACGGTGGAAGCTGGCGTCGCCGCTGGTGTCAGGCACGTAGGCCAATTCGTACTGGCTCTGGATTTCAGATGCGATTCTATTCAATTGGTCCTGTAACTTCTTGTCCGACCAGTGTGAGTAGAAAACGCCGCCCGTGTAACCGGCAAAGAATTCCAGCGTGCTCTTGGCCAGGGCGGAACGAATGACCTCGCCCGAAGCCACCATAATCGGAATCACGGGGACGGGGGTCCGGTAAACGTCGGCGGATTCCGTAGGAGTGGGAATCGTGTTGGGGGGCGTCGGGAGGGCGACGTTATTATCCAGAGGCGTGGGGCCAGCGAGTTCGGGCTTTCTCTCCAGCCGCTCCTTGACGGGACTGAAGCCCAGCCCATAAATGGCTACTTCGGACGACGTCGCCCGGCGGACCACTTGTTGTTTCGAAGTCTCGCTCCCGGAATCATAGCCATCCGAAAATGCCACAATCACCCGCCGCTCGGATTTGGGCCGCGACTCGAGCATGCTGACGGCGCGCCAAAGGGCGTCATTCAAACGCGCCCCATCGCTGCGGGCGGTAAAATCACGGAAAGTTGCGGCCAGCCGGTCGCTGGAGTTCGAGAAATCCTGCCCCACCTGCACGCGGTCATTGTAAAGAATTACTGCCGCCTCACCCTGAGTTCCTACCAGCAGGCTGGAAAACATTGAGGCCAGCGGATGGACCTGATCGAGTAGCGCGGCGGTATCGCGGTTGGTTTCTATCACCACCAGCAGCGCCAGCGGCCGCATTTCAGTGTCAAAACTTTGAATATTCTGACGAACGCCGTTATCGAGAATCTCGAAATCTTTCTCATCCAGGCCATAAACAAACTGGCCCGAGCTGTCAATGACCGCCACCGGCGTGGTGACGAGGTTGGAGGGCACTCGAATTATTTTATCTTGATTGTCGGGCTGCGCATCCGGCGTGCTGGGAAGACTCTTGGGCTTCCGGTTCGAATACACGGGCTTGCCGCCCGTCACGCCATCTTGAGCGCGTGCCGGGGAAATATAAAGTGTTGAAGCCGCCAAGCCGGCCAGCACCAATGTTCCGATTCGCGCCGCACGTCTGAAAGATGAGAGTAAAAGCATGATTCCTCTCCCGGCCTTCAATGACATCCCACACTTGATAAGATGTCACCGCCCCTAGCCACGTTGCAAGTCGTCTGGGAGGGTTCACCCTCTCCGTGTCATTTAGCCGCGGCCACGCCGCCATGCCTTTGTCGCGCGGCCTCATATAATACCACCGCGGCCGCCACCGAAACGTTGAGTGATTGGACCGGCCCGTGCAGCGGAATGTGCGCGTGATCATCGCAAGCTTCGCGGACCAAACGGTGCAAGCCTCGTCCCTCCCCGCCTACCACCAGTGCACAAGCACCCTTATAGTCCAGATCCAGATAGGACTTCTGCGCCTGCGGCTCATAGCCATAAACCCAAATCCCATGTTCTTTCAGGTCCATTAATGCCCGCACCAGGTTGGTGACGCGGGCGATTTTCATGTGCTCCAGCGCGCCCGCTGCCGCCCGGGCTACGGCGGGCGAAAGGCCGGCGGCGCGGCGCTCAGGGATGATAATTCCATTCGACCCCGCCGCCACGGCCGTGCGAACGATCGCCCCCAAATTACCCGGATCTTCCACTCCGTCGAGCGCCAGAAGTAGGGGCCGCTCGGCTGATTTGAAAAGGTCGGCCAGGTCGTCATACGCTTTCACGGCGCAAATGGCCACAATATCCTGATGTTGGGGCGACCCTGCGGCGCGTTCCACCGCAATACGAGGCGCAAAGCGGACGGAAACACCGGCGGCGCGGCACTCGTCAATAAGCTCCTGCACCCTGCGGCTATGCTGGCCTTGCGTCACCAAAACGTAATCCATGGAGCGCACATGCAGGGCTTCCTTCACGGCGTTGATTCCGTAAAGGGCATCGGGCGGCAATCCTGATCCTCGTTTGGACATGGGTTCTACAATCCGGCAGCGGCGGCAAACTCGCGCAGGCGCTCGGCAGTGTTTTTCACTGGGCGTGCCAGTGAGAGTTTGGCGCCTTCTTCAAAAATCGGTATCAATTTTTCCAGTTCCGGACCGGAGACCGCGCCCGTGACCGCGACGCGGATGGGGTGGAAAAGTTCGCGGCCTTTCTTCCCGGTTTCTTGTTGTACGCTCTTCGCCGCCTGGCGGAACTTTTCGTACGTCACTTCATTTTCGCCGGTTATTTTGGGGATAAACGCCTTCAATATGGCGCGTGAAATTTCTCCCTCCGCTACCTCGCGCGTCTCAGCTCCCTGGGCGACCGCCCGGGCGTCGTAATCGAAAACGAACCTTGCCAGATCTTCGAATCCTGTTCGCCCTTTACTATCGAGGAAAATTCCAAGCATGGCATCGACCAGCCCGACGGCTTTCACAGTTTCGCCCTGCTTAAGATAATTCTTCGATGTCAAGAAGCCATCGAAGCCCTCGCGGAAAACCTGTAGTTGTCCTTCGTGGTCGAGATCGCCGGAAGCCAAATATTCCCAATTGAGCCATTCGAGCTTGGCCATGTCAAACGACGCCGGACTTTTGTTAACGCGGTCGAGAGAAAATTGGGAAATCATTTCTTCCAGGCTCAGCTTTTCCGTCTTGCCATCCGGATGGGACCAGCCTAGCAATAAGAGATAATTTCTTAGCGCCTGGGGCAGAATTCTTTTCTCGCGGAACTCCGCCAGCGAAGTCGCTCCATGGCGTTTGGAAAGCCGCGCCCGGTCGGGACCAAGAATCGTCGAGAGGTGGGCGAACTGAGGCGGCTCCCATCCGAAAGCCTGGTAAACCGCGAGTTGGCGCGGAGTATTCGAAATATGATCGTCGCCGCGAATCACGTGGCTGATCTCCATCAGGTGATCGTCCACCACCACAGCGTAGTTATACGCGGGATGGCCGTCCGAACGCACCAGAATGGGGTCGCCGATCACTTCGCTCGAAATGGTTGTAGGCCCGTGCACCAGGTCGTGCCAGCTAAATGCGCTGTCCTGAATCTTTAGCCGAATGGAAGCGGGCTCACCCGCGGTGATTCGCCGCGCCGCCTCCACGCGCAGCAATTTTCGGCAGCGCCCGGAATACTTGGGCTGGCGTCCGGCTTTCAAGTCCGCCTGGCGTTCCTCTTCAAGCTGTTCGGCCGAACAGAAACAAAAGTAGGCGTGGCTTCCGTCGATCAAGTGTGTCGTGTGACGGGCGTAGATTTCGAGCCGCTCGGACTGCCGGTAAGGGCCGAATGGTCCACCCTTATCAGGACCTTCGTCCCAATCCAATCCGAACCAGTGCAAGGCTTCCAGCAATTGTGTCTCAAATCGGGCCTCGGATCGTTCCACATCCGTATCTTCAATCCGCAGGACGAAAATCCCGCCGTCATGGCGCGCAAAGAGCCAGTTGAAGAGAGCAGTGCGCGCGTTGCCCACGTGAAGTGAGCCGGTAGGGCTGGGAGCAAATCGAACTCGAATCTTGGACATAATATCGAAGGCCGTTACTTAAAAACGGGGGTTTGAAACTTGGGCAACCATTCAGAAAGCTTCTTCAGGCTTTCGTAATCGGTCCGGTCCGCTTGCAGCGGCGTGATGGAAATCTCGTGCGCGATGATGGCCGCATAATCGGAGTCAGGTTCGACGTTGTCAAAGGACACGGTCTCATCCTGCCAGTAGTAGGGCCGGCCGCGCGGGTCTTTCTTTTCCAGAATGATGTTCTGCGTGATCTTCCTGCTTTGCCGGGTAATGCGCACGCCGCGAATTTCGCCCCGGGGTACATTTACATTCAGCATGACACCGGGCGGCAATCCTTCTTCCAAGACCCGTGCGGCAAGCTGCTGAGCGAATGCGGCCGCGGTTTGAAATTCCAACTTCTTTCGCGAGGCAAAAGAAACGGCAATGGACGGAACCCCGTGCAGCGTGGCTTCCAGCGCCGCCGCCACGGTTCCCGAATAGATGACGTTCTCACCCAAATTGGCGCCGGGATTAATTCCGGAAACCACCAGGTCGGGTTTTTCCGCCAGCAACTGGTGCAAGGCCAGGATCACTGAGTCCGCCGGCGTTCCTGAAACGGAATAGTGCCGCTCGTCATGAATCTGAACACGCAAAGGGGCGTGGATGGTGAGGGACTGGCTGGTGGCGCTCATCTCGCGGTCGGGCGCAATCACCGTGACTTCGCCCAGAGGGAGCAGGCATTTTTCCAGCGCCTTCAAGCCCTCGGCGTGAATGCCGTCATCATTGGTAGCGAGGATGCGTTTGATTCCCATGCAGCGTGGGCCTTTTCTCGATGGGCTGTCGGTGGATCCACCCAGATTCTGTGGGGCGAGAGGACTTCAACCTTCTCTTCCCTGAAAGTGAATTGAGTCTATATCCTAACATACATTACGCGCCCGCGCTCCCAGCCACACAATCCGGTAGCCGTGTCATTTGCCCGGTGTGCCTTCTGTCGCGCTGTCATTCCCGCGAAAGCGGGAATCCAGTCTTTCTTTCGGGCATTTCTAATGTACTACTGAAATGGATTCCCGCCTTCGCGGGAATGACAAGTTCCTCGTAAGGAATCCAATTCCAAATGACAACACTACCTACAGTCCGACACTGCCCGATTTGCAGTTGCATGCGTGAGGCGCGTATAGTGTTTGATGTGTAAACGTCCCGCCAGACCTGGTCCCTATGAGCATCAAAGCCTTGATAGTGGATGACGAGCCCTCGGCGCGCGATTTGTGCGTGGAGATCCTGCGCAGCATGGGGTTGAAGACGGAGACGGCGGAGTCGGGGGCGCGCGCCCTGGCGCTGCTGGCACAGGGGCGGGTGGACATTGTGCTTACCGACGTGCGCATGCCGGGGATGAACGGGATCGAGCTGCTGAAAATCATCCGGCAAAAATATCCGCGCACCGACGTGGTGATTATGACCGGGTACGGCACTATCCAGGCGTCGGTGGAAGCGATCAAGCTGGGCGCTTAC
>DATGFN010000065.1:0-378331 GCA_035308965.1 Terriglobia bacterium
AACTTCCGCCGATTGGTGGTGCGCTACGATCGCTCGCTGAAGATTTACCATGCCTTCTTTCATATCGCCTGCTTCATGATCGTCTTGCGAAGGGTTTTGAAATGACTGCTAGCGTGGCCTTCAGACGTGAGACAAATCCTCCAGTTGCTGGTTGCTCGTCAGTGGTAAATACTTCGATTGCCCCCCGCAAGCGATTCGGAAGCACTTCCTACTGCGATGTCGGCACAAAGTGCCACTTTCCGGGAATGGCGTTTTTCGGGCACAAACCGGCGAAGTACCCATCTAACATAGTTTCCGAGTGCGCCGTGGTCCAGGCACAACCGCCGAAATGACCAAGGCGAAACTACATTTACAGCCACCCAGCTAACCGTTCCTATCCGGATACAGTCCAATACGGTTGGGGAATACCGATGGACCAGGTGATCACAGACGTTCGGTACGGCGTGCGCTTGATTCGCAATAGTCCGGCTTTCACTGCCGCTGCCATTCTGACGCTCGCGCTCGGGATCGGCGGAACCACCGCCATGTTTAGCTTCGTTGATGCGGTTCTATTGAGACCGCTGCCCTATCCAGAAGCCGAACGGATTCTCAATGTCTGGGAGAAGCCGCCTGGAGGTGAGCGCAACGGAATCTCGACCCTGAATTTTCTAGATTGGAAGAATCAAAATACAGTTTTCACTGCCATGGCGGCCCAGACGTGGGGCTCCATCACACTGACCGGCGATGTGCCCATCCGGTTCCGCAACGGGCGCGTCTCGGCGCCATACTTCGACATCTTCGGCGCGAAGCCGATGCTGGGGCGCACGTTTGCGCCCGGCGAAGATCAGCTGGGCAAGCAATTCGAAGTGGTTCTAAGCCACCGCATTTGGCAAAGCCGGTTTGGAGAGGACCGCGGCATTATCGGTCGCCGCATACAGTTGGATGGCATGGCCTACACTGTGATCGGAGTAATGCCACCCGGAACCTTCGACCGGGAATGGCAGGACGTCTGGACTCCGCTCGCATTCAAGCCTGAGGAGATGACGCGCGATTACCACTGGATGATCTCGTGGGCGCGGCTGAAGCCCGGCGTGACTCTGGCGCAGGCGCGCGAGCAGATGAAAGGTATCGCCGCACGCATTGAGAACGCCTATCCCAAGTCCAATAAAGGGTGGAGCGCCACGGTTGACCGGTATGCGGATCGGGTGGTGGGCGACCAACTTCGCACGTCTCTACTGGTGCTGCTCGCCGCGGTCGGCGCCGTGCTGCTGATTGGCTGTGTCAACCTGGCCAATTTGCTTCTGGCACGGGGCTCGGGGCGCGAGCGCGAGGTTGCCATCCGGTCGGCCCTGGGTGCAGGCCGAATTCGCCTGGTGTGCCAGTTCCTCACCGAGAGCATTTTGCTGGCGGTCCTGGGAGGAGGCGCCGGCGTCGCGGTGGGCTGGGGTCTTCTGCTCGGGCTCAAAGCGTGGATACCGGCATCCCTCCTGCCTGCCGAGGCCGACGTTGAACTGAACGGATCAGTGATGCTCTTCGCGGGAGCGATGGTGGTCCTCACCGGAATTCTATTTGGCATCGTTCCGGCGCTTCACAGCGCGCGGGCCAACCTGGTGGGTTCACTGAAGGAAGGGGGCAGGGGAGCGACATCGGGCGTGGGCCGAACCCAGCTCCGAAATGCTTTGGCAGTGGGCGAGATTGCACTGGCTTTCATTTTGCTCTCCGGCGCCGCGCTTCTGGTTCGCAGCTTCTACAAGCTTCAGCAGGTCAATCCGGGCTTTGAAACCACCAACGTCATCACGATGCAGCTCCCCATGACCTCTGAACAATATCCGGATGGAACCCGCATCATCAACTACCTGGGGCAGGTGTTAGAGAAGGTTCAAGCGGTGCCGGGAGTGGGCGACATCGCCACCGCCGGCGCGCTCCCACTGGAGGGGTGGCCGGATGGGATGCCTTTTTTGATCGAGGGACGGCCGTCGGTGGACGTTGCCAACCGGCCTGCGTGTGGATTCAAGCCGGTGAGTCCGTCTTATCTCTCCGCGCTTGGAATGCAGTTGGTCAAGGGCCGCTGGCTTGCGGAAACCGACACTGCGGCAGCGCTTCCTGTCACGGTGATCAACAAGAGCATGGCGGAGCGCTATTTCAAAGACGAGGACCCCATCGGGAAGCGCATCCTGATTGAACAAATAATTCCCGGCCAGCCCGCGTTGGGGCCGGAAATCCCGTGGCAGGTGGTGGGAGTGGTCGCGGACGAAAAGGTAGACAGCTTGGACAGTTCGAGCGCCGGTTTGTACGTCTCCTACAAACAAAGTCCAACCACACGCACGGCGCTGGTGGTGCGGGGCGCGATAGACCCCGCCCATCTGGTGAAGGCGATCGAGGCGGCCATCTGGCAGCTCAATAAAAATCAGGCGATCGATAACATCAAGACGCTGGAGCAGATCAAGGCGGATTCCATGGGAGACAATCGCATACGCGCCATATTACTGGGGACCTTTGCGGGGTTCGCTCTGCTCCTTGCCGCCGTCGGCGTCTACGGAGTGATCTCCTATTCGGTGGCACAGCGCACCCATGAACTCGGCGTCCGGGCGGCCCTGGGCGCAAGTCGATGGGATCAGCTCAGGCTGGTTTTGAGAAGTGGGATGACTCTAACCGCGGCCGGTCTTGCCCTGGGCATTCTCGGTGCGCTTGGCCTGACCCGTTTGTTGTCGAGCCTTCTATTTGGCGTCAGTCCGCGCGACCCATGGATCCTTCTGCTGGTCAGCGGCGTGCTTGCGGGCGTCGCGGCGGCTGCGTGCTACATCCCGGCGCGCCGCGCAACCCTTGTTGACCCGCTCGTCGCGTTACGGCACGAATGAGTGCGGCGCGCATTTGAAAAATACTGCTTTCATGCACGACGAGCTGTTGGCTTCACACCCGATTCGATAACGCTGCGCTTATCTTTACTACGCGTTCAGTCGTGACCAAGCCACTTGGTTTGCAGTTTCGGTGGACGCGTCAAGGTTTGCATCACCACGCAATACTGTTCTGTTTTCTCCCGCAATGCGCTCATTTGTTCCGGGGTTGCCTTGGGCGCAACAACATCAAAATGGAGACGAATGCCTTCAAAGCCGACGGGCACCTCTTTTGATATGCCAAGGGTGCCTCGAAGGTCCAAGTCTCCCTCCACGGACACTGCAATGCGCTCGGTGGGTACGCCCATGGCGGCGGCCACCATCTGACAGGTAATCTGCGCGCAAGCCGCCAGCGCTCCAAGTAAAAGGTCGCCGGAACATGCGCCTGCCCCTGCGCCTCCAACCCCCTTGTGCGCCTCGGCAGCATAGATGGCACGCCCTAGATCGACCGAGCATGACACCGGAACATCCGTCTGCCCGCCTTTCGCCCGAAGGGTGATTCGCGACGCCGTCGAATCGCGGCGGTATTGCTCTTTCAGCGGCTTCTGTATTGATCGAAGATCCATGGTAACCTCATTCCTTTGTTCCTGGCAGTTTTTCGCAGAATCGAGCAGCTTCGCAGCTTCGGCCAAGCCGTCCTTGAAGCCGTTCCCACTGCATGTTAGAATTAAGGCTCATCAGGGGAATACTTATGCCCAAATTTGTCATCGAACGCGAAATCCCGGGAGCGGGAAATCTTACCGACGTCCAATTGCGGGAAGTTTCCCAGAAGTCCCTCAACGTTTTGAAGGCCCTTGGTCCCGAGATTCAGTGGCTCCATAGCTACGTGACCGGCGACAAAGTGTACTGCGTTTACCTCGCGGCAAACGAAGCGATCATCCAGGAACACGCCAAACGTGTTGGTCTTCCTGCCAATCGCGTCTCCGCTGTGCGCCGGCTCATCGACCCTTCAAGCGCGGAGTAAGTGCGGACTGAATCTTCCGGCGGGATGCGGATTTCCCTAAGTCTGAGCGTTAAACTGCCACGGGGCTAACCCGAAGGGGATACCGCCTCCGGCATCAGCGCCTCCTCAATAGCTTTTTCGACTGGCAAAGCCCAACCTTCCAACCAAGCCGTCGCGCCTGCCGTGTTCGGCAATGGGATCCTTGCCGGGCCTAGAATGGCATCAAGTTTGTGCTGTTCCGGGGTGGTGAGCGGCGCACCAATATTTTGCCGCAGCGCAGCCGCTGCGCCTGCCAGCCGCAGGGAACGCTCTGCTCGGGATTGAGCCGCCGCCAAACACGCGAGGCACTCCAGGAGGCGGGCAATTCCACGCTTGTGATCCAGTTTCTGAAAAATTCTAAGGCTATCCCCGAACAGAGAATGTGCTGCCTCACAATTCTGCTGTTCCCTGGCCAGGGTTCCCAGGTCAGCCAAAGTGCCGGCAATGCCCCAGCGGTCACCGAGTTCCCGAAAAATAACCAGGCTACGTTCATACAACGTCCGTGCGGCCAAGGTGTCACCCTGATCGCGAGCGACGTCCCCCTGGTGGTTTAGGGACCAGGCGACGCCCCCGCGATCCCCCAGTCCCTGGAAGATGGAGAGACATTCAGCATGCAGCGCGAGAGCGCGGGCATAGTCACTCTGCAATGTGACCACATTCGCCAGGTTGCTGAGAGCACGCGCAACTGCTTTCCGGTCTCCCAATTCTCTCCACACCGCCAGGCTTTCTTCGAACAGCGAGTGCGCGACTGCCAAGTCACCCCGGTTCTGCGCAAAGACCGCCAAAGCGTTGAGTGAAACTGCGACGCCCTGCTGGTCGTGCGACTGACGTGTCATGCCTAAACTTTCCCCGATGAGAGCTTCTGCCGTGGTGAAGTCTGCCTGCCCACCGGCAAGTACGCCGGCGACAAACAGGGCGCGCGCCCGGACCTTGGTGGGAGCGGCGGCTCCCGGGAGTTCCAGCAGCTTGTCCAGCTTGGCTCTGCCTTCGGTGTGATACTCTCGCGCATCCCAGAAGCGAAATAAGGCCGCGCCGAGACGCAGGCCCCACTCCGCATCCCCTGTTTCTGTCAGCCAATCGAGGGCCGCGCGAAAATTGTCATGTTCGAGCGCGAACCGTTCCAGCCACTCCGCGCCTTCCGCACCGCTCTGCTCCGAAACCTCTTCCGCCAGCACCAGGCAGTAGGCGGCATGGGCGCGTTTCGCCAGTGCCTTCTCTCCGCTTACCTCAAGTTTTTCCAGCGCGTACTCGCGAATGGTTTCCAGCATTACAAACCGCGATTCACCCTTCGCGGGTTCGACCTGCTGCACCAGGCTTTTGTCCATCAAGGATGCCATGCCGTCCAGAAGGTCCAAATCGAGATCAGCTTTCGTGTTGCACACCGCTTCCACGCCTTCCAGATTGCATCCCCCCACGAAGACCGATAATCTTCGGAATAGCTTCTGCTCGGCAGCGTTCAACAGGTCGTAGCTCCAATCCATGGCAGCGCGAAGCGTCTGCTGCCTCAGGGGCAGATCTCGCGCGCCACCGGTTAGCAACTGCAACCGGCTTGCCAGGCGTTTCAGCATGGATGAGGGCGAGAGAACCTTTACGCGGGCGGCGGCGAGCTCTATGGCGAGAGGCAGACCATCCAACCGTGAGCATATTTCGCTGACGGCGGGAGCGTTTTCCCGGTTAAGTTCAAAATCCGGCTTGGCAGCAGCGGCGCGTTGTACGAACAGTGCGACAGCGGGAGATTGTGACAGAACCTCCAGAGAAGGCATTGACCGCGGATCCGGCAGTCCCAGCGGCGGCACTGGAAACTCATATTCTCCATAGACGTGCATGGCGGCGCGACTGGTCACCATGATTTTAAGATTGGGGCCTATCACAAGAAGCTCGGCCACGATAGACGCCGCTTGGATCAGGTGCTCGAAATTGTCCAGCAGGAGCAGCATGGGTACGCGCAATGAATCCCGTAAATTCTCCTTGAGGGTTTCGAGCGGTGGCTGACCTCCCGCCTCCCGGATCCCCAAGGTCTGAACGATCGCGGGAGCAATAAGGTCCGGATTGCTTAGCGGGGAGAGCGGGACAAAATGGATCCCACCGGGAAAGCGATCGATAAGTCCGCTGGCCACCTCCACGGCAAAACGCGTTTTGCCGATCCCGCCTGGACCGGTGATGGTGACCAAGCGGACATCCTGGCGCCGCAGGAGTTCCGTTACCGCGGCTACTTCCTTCTCTCGCCCCACAAATCCGGTCCGCGACAGAGGAAGGCTCGTCGGGTGAGTCTCCAACAGTTGAACTGGTTTGTCCGCGAAGCCGTCTCGTATGGCTGCAAGTTCAAGTGCGAGATCTCGCGTAGAGGCATAACGTTTATCGGGTTCTTTGGCCAGACACCTCTCGATGGCCCAGCACAGCGGAGCCGGGGCGGCGCGATTTTGCACTCCAATCGGTTCTGCCTGTTCCCGGAGAACGGCCACCAGGGTCTCCGCTGCTGTGCTTCTCTGAAAGGGGCGCTTTCCGGTCACCATCTCGTAGAGCACCAAGCCCAGGGAGAACTGATCTGATCGAAAATCCAGAGGCTCACCCTTGGCCTGCTCCGGCGACATGTATCCCAGGGTGCCCAGAACCAGACCCGGTTGAGTCGGTGAGGAGGACAGCGTACACAGATCCGAAAACTCTTCCTGGCTGGGCACGAGCTTTGCAAGGCCAAAATCGAGGATTTTTACGATTCCATCTTGAGAAACCATCAGGTTCTCGGGCTTGATATCCCTGTGCGTGATGCCAGCTTCATGAGCCTTGGTCAGACCCTCCGCAACCTGCGTTGCGATGTCGATTGTCTCTTGCATGGGCAACAAGCCGGAGACAAGCAAATGGCGCAGTGTCTTTCCCTCCACCAGTTCCATGGCGATGTAGTGACTGGAGCCGTCCTGCCCGAGTTCGTAGATGGTGACGATGTTGGGGTGATTGAGGGCAGATGCCGAACGCGCTTCCTGCGCGAAGCGGTGCAAGCGGTCACTGTTGGCGGAGAATGCGGCGGGGAGAAGCTTAATCGCCAGGTCGCGCCCTAGCCTTGTATCATGCGCGCGATAGACCTCGCCCATGCCGCCCGCGCCGAGCGGCGCGACGATTTCGTAGGGACCCAGTCTCGATCCGGAGGTCAGGGCCATTGGCGCCCTACATTATACCAAGAGACCGCTTAAAGGCGCGAATCCAAAGACTAGAGGGTGGTGGTGTCATTTGCCTGGTGCGAGCTCTGCCGCGCAGTCATTCTCGCAAATGCCGGAATCCATTTCACTAAATCAATAGAAATGGCCGGAAGAAAAACTGGATTCGCTAAGTTCACGCTGCAAGTGCAACACCTTGTAAAAGAGGTGTTGCTATGGACAAACGATAGGCCCAACCAAGCTTAGAGGAAAGGGTCGAGATTTACCGGCTGCATGGAGCTGGTAAATCTCGACGAGCGATCGCGACCCTCCTGGCCCGATCTCCCGCCACCATTTCCCGTGAACTGCGCCGCTCAGACGTTGCTCTTCGGGTCGTGGTCTCGTTCCAGTGACTTGCGATCCCACTTGGCCAGATTGGCCGCGCCTTCATACGTTGACTGGAGAAAGTCCAGCAGGGTGTGATCCGGATTCTCCGACTGCCGCACAATGTCATATGGAAGGATGAATTCCCGAAAATCGGCGCTGTAGAACGCCCCGTGGGGCTTGATGGACGCCGCCGCGAACCCGTCCGGCTCCGGATAAGCGTAGGAATAGAATGCGGGGTAGGGGATTGCTCCGCCGCCGGGCCAAAACCCGCAGCTGCTCACTTCGTGTGAGTACGCCTCCTGAGTGACCCAATCCGGCAGGTTGGGTATCCCGCCTGGATGTTGCGGAGCTCGCCGGCCAGAAAACCGCGTCACTGCCAGATCCATAGCGCCCCAGAAAAGGTGGACAGGACTGACCTTACCGATGAACCTGGCGCGGAACACTTGAAAGACCCGGTCGGCCTGCACCAGGATTCGCCAGAACCGATTGACGTACTCCCGATCGTATTCACAGTGAGATTCATCCTGGTCGAAGTCGATCGGCTCGGGAACTTCGTTAGGTCGCTTATGAATAGCCACGGACAGATCGAGCTTCGCCATCTCCTCCGTCAGACGCCGATAAAACGCCGCCACCGATTGAGGCACAAGGGGAAGAGTTCCAGTTTGCCCATCGCTGGTTTGGATGAGCAATTGATGATGGAGGAAATCGAACTCGATTTGGAACGTCCGGGCGAGATAGGGAATGGGGGAAGTCGTGAGCCCTCTGGAACTCACATAAAGCGTGACATGCCAGGAGTGGTTGACCCAGGGACTTTGGACAAGCCGGATTTTGCCGACGATCTGAGTCCACATATGCAAGGTCGCGAAAGTGCCGCTCCACGACTCCAAAGGAAGGCTCGGCCAAGCCTCTTCACGCGAATTCGCCAAGCGGGTCATCAAGCTTCTCCTTCGGCGCGACTGCCTTTGAGCAGCGGCACTCATGTTCAGGCTGGCGTGGACAAAACCGCTCCTGTGAAGCCCCAGACGAAAGCGCTGACCGCCCGTGCAGGAGAGTTGGTCATGAGGTCCTCGCTCCAGGAAACTCTTTGCGCTGAAGACCAAGAATAATTCTACTTTGACACTCAGTCAAACGGCGATTAAACGGCACCTCACCGCGCACGGCTATTTTTGCATCGGGTGACGGCAAATTGAGGCCGATGGCGCCTGGGACCGTCATAGTTCCAGGATCCAGTCCAGTCCATACCATTCGGTGACCTCAAGGGGGGCAGTCCGCGCAACTCAATTCACCTCTCTGGCAAGCGCCATATATCCAGCATCTGAAAAATCGGGTAAACTTCCTTTATTGAGGAGGGTGCACCTATGGCGAGCGCGTGCAGTCACATTAAAGAGATCAAGGAGGTAACACCCAGCGGGGATGGTTGCAAAGAATGCCTGGAGATGGGTGACGTGTGGGTTCACCTTCGACTTTGCATGACGTGCGGCCACGTGGGCTGTTGTGACAGCTCCAAAAACAAGCACGCCACCAAGCATTTCCACAAAACGAAACACCCCATCATCAAATCGTTCCAGCCCGGAGAGGATTGGCTCTGGTGCTACGTGGACCAAGTCATGATGGAGTGACGTCCGAGCAATCCGGATACCGGCAATCCCTCCGCTAACCAGTCAGCAGCGGCGGTGTGATTTAATGCAGGTGCAATTTGAATACAGTGAAGTGCAAAACCTGTGGCGTCGAGGTTCCCGCGTCGGGGCGCTTCTGCCTTTCCTGCGGGGCGTCGCTGGGCTCCAACGACCTCACCGCGGCGGGCGAGACAGCCCCGGATTTATCGCCAACACCTGCGAAAAAAACTCCCTCAAGTTCTCCGCTTCCTGCCGGCAGCAGGCGCCCTTCTGACGCGTCGCGCCGCGCCAGCACCTCCAGCGGTATGTCGACGGAAGGGCGATTTCTGCCCGGAACTTTGCTGGCCGAACGTTACCGCATCGTCGCTCTGCGAGGAAAAGGGGGCATGGGCGAGGTCTATCGCGCCGATGATCTTGTGTTGGGCCAGCCCGTTGCCCTCAAGTTTCTGCCGGAAGCGGCGGCGAAAAATGAAGACCTTTTGAATCGCTTTCGCAATGAAGTTCGTACCGCTCGCAGAGTTTCACATCCCAATGTTTGCCGGGTCTACGACGTGGGCGAAGCGGAGGGGCAGACATTTCTCTCCATGGAGTACGTGGACGGCGAAGACTTGGCCTCGCTGTTGCGCAGAATCGGAAGGCTTCCCGGCGACAAGGGTCTCGAAATCGCGCGCCAGCTTTGCGCCGGGCTGGCCGCTGCTCACAGGGAAGGCGTGCTGCACAGAGACTTGAAGCCCGCCAACGTCATGCTGGATGGCCGCGGGCACGCCATTCTTACAGACTTCGGCCTCGCTGGGCTGGCAGAGAACGTAGCGGATGGGGATATTCGGAGCGGCACGCCCGCCTACATGGCGCCTGAGCAGATGGCGGGTAGGGAAGTGACGGCGCGGAGCGATATTTATTCGCTGGGCCTCGTCCTCTACGAAATCTTTACCGGCAAGCGCGCCTTTGAAGCGGAGACGATTGCTGAATTGGTCCGCATCCGCAATGAGAAGCCGCTCGGCAAACCTTCCAGTTGGGTGAAAGACCTCGATCCCGCCGTCGAGCGCATCATCATGCGCTGCCTGGAGCAGGACCCTGCCGCCCGGCCATCTTCCGCGCTCGGCGTTGCCGCCGCGCTTCCCGGCGGCGACCCGCTGGCCGCCGCGCTGGCTGCCGGCGAGACACCTTCGCCGGAATTGGTGGCGGCGGCAGGTGAGAAAGAAGGACTCGCGCCGCTGGCGGCCGTGGCGTTTCTGGCTGCAATTGGGGTGGGATTGATTGCCTCCACCATTCTCGGCGCCCGTATGAGTTTGCTGACCCGGACTAGGCCCGAGCTTTCATCGGAAATCCTGGCCCAAAAGGGACGGGAAATTATTAAAAGCCTCGGTTATACCGATCAGCCTGCGGACACGGCTTACGCCTTTTACTTCGCAGGGGATTTCCAACGATACGTCGAGAAGAATGAAAAGCCTACGCCAGGCTGGTGGGATCAAGTTCTCGCCAATAGGCCCACGCTGCTTGGCATTTGGTACAGACAAAGTCCGCGAAGCATGAGCGCCGAAGAATTCATTGATCAGGAATTGACTCCGGGCGTTGTGACCAATGACGATCCTGCGTTCATTTTATCCGGCATGGTTAACGCGGGCCTCGACTACAAGGGCCGGCTGGTGTCTTTTGAAGCCATCCCCGCGCAGTTGGAGGAACACCCGCAGCCTGCAAAGCCCGCCGACTGGAAAATACTCTTCGACGCCGCCGGGCTGGACCCGGCCCAGTTCCAATCAACCCCCCCGATTTGGACTTCGCTCGCATCTTCAGATGAACGAGCGGCCTGGACCGGAAAGTGGCCCGGCACTGTCGACCCTTTGCGAGTTGAGGCGGCGGCATGGCGCGGAAAGCCGGTTTATTTCGAGCTGATTGGGCCGTGGACCAAACCCTCGCGTATGGTTTCTTCCGAATCGAAGGACGCATCCAAAGTGGCCGACCTCATTAACCTTTTAACCGCGCTGGGAATCTTGTGCGTGGCTGCCTTGCTCGCCTGGCGCGCCTACGCGCAAGGCAAAGGTGATCGCCAGGGTGCAGCTCGAATTGCCATAGTGGTGTTTGTGGTCCACATCGCGCTTTGGCTTTGCCGCGGACACTTTTCCGGAAACATCAGCGCTTTAGGCCAATTTGTGATTGCCTCCAGCACTTCGCTTTTTTGGGCAGCAATGATATGGCTGCTGTATATGGCCATTGAACCGTATGTCCGGCGGCATTGGCCCCAGACCATTATTTCTTGGAGCCGTCTGATGGCAGGACGGCTGCGCGATCCGGTGGTGGGGCGCGACCTCATATTTGGAGTCATGCTCGGGCTGGTATGGGTTCTTCTATTTCAAATCCGGTACATTGCCATGCAACATCTGGGGGCTTCGCCCACCATGGGGACCCCCGAAACGCTTCTGGGAATCCGCCAAACCTTGGGAGTTATGCTGCTTCAATTCGCCGGAGGTATTCGCGGGACGCTGGTGTTTTTCCTCGTTTTGTTCCTCTTGCGCGTGCTCCTGCGAAAACAATGGCTTGCTGTGCCGGTCTTTGTGGCCATTTGGGCTATTGCCCCCGTGATACAGAGCAATTATCTCGCG
Source organism: Terriglobia bacterium (assembly GCA_035308965.1). GTDB lineage: Bacteria > Acidobacteriota > Terriglobia > UBA7540 > UBA7540 > DASYXZ01. Next base: position 11,587 of record DATGFN010000065.1, read on the forward strand.
ATCGAGGCGCCAGCCATGGTGGTGGTCTACTTGATTGCGGCTTTGGCCGTCGTACGCTTTGGGTTGGTCACGTTGGCGGTGGGCATCTTTACGGTGAACCTCTTGCTCAACACCTCCTTTACCACTGATTTTTCCACATGGTACGCGAGCAACATGATGTTTGTGCTCCTTAGCGTCTTCGCCATCGCGGCTTGGGGGTTTTATACGTCGCTGGGTGGCCAAAAACTTCTGAAGGAAGACCTTTTCCAGTAGAGCGAATTTGCACCCAGGTGATGCGAGAGTAGGGGAATGGCTTGCCTTAACCTTTTGCAATTGTGGTCAATCCGGATGGTAGGGCAAGCTACCCGTACAGCTTGCTTATGTGCTGAGCCATTTGGGGCCGCTCACATGCTTGCTTCCAATTTCATAAAAACGGAGCACGCGTTTAACTTCCCGAGTTAGTCCAATACGCACGCTCTCGCCAATTGCGCCCGCAGGATAAGCATCTGTGCCCAGCCACAACCGCCCCTTTGCACACAGGCTCACGCCATCAAGCTGTTTGTCTATTGCCATCGCCATGGCGAGCCGGCCCGGGCCGCGAGTGAGATCGATGGCCTTGCATTTACCGCGCCGGTGCTGCATCAATTCTATTCCCTCCAGCGGTTCGAGGGCGCGAATCAAAACACCAGCTCCGACGCCCGGTTTTTCGCTGGCGACGTTCATCATGAAGGATGAGCCATAGGTGAAGTAAACGTAGGCGGTCCCTCGCTCAAGAAAAAGCGAGCGATTGCCTGGCGTTTGTCCGCGAAAAGCGTGGCCGGCGGCGTCGCCCACAGGGTAAGCTTCGGTCTCTGTAATTCGTCCGCTTGTCCTGCCCGCTGCCGAATTGTGAACCAGCGTCTTGCCGATGAGATACCGGGCGAGTTCAACCGTGTCATAGGGCAATTCGGCGCGGCGGAGATGCCTGACCGTGCGCAACTTGGAGCTGATCGCCATGCCTCATTTCCTCAGCCAATCGGGAATCACCAGGTCCACCGGCGTATTCCCAACCGGAATGGTAGTGACCAGCGAGTTCCTGTCCGTGCGCAATATCTCGAGGCTCGATGTTCCAGTGTCCGCCACCACGAGATAGCGTTCGTCAGGAGTAAGGGCAAGGGCGCGGGGCGTAACCGCCACGTGGGTTGAGGCCAGCACCTGGCGATTGGGTGCATCCATGGCGATGATGCTTCCATCCGCCGCTGACGCGACGTAAAGCAAATTGGCATCCCGTGAAAGGACGCCGGCTACGGGATCGCGCCCCGTGGTGAGAGTTTGCTCCACGTTGTCATGAAAAGCGTCCAGGATGGTCAAAGTGGAATTGGCGGAACTCAACACAAAAATTTCTCCGCCATCGGGCTTGACCATGAGCCTGGTTGGACTTGACCCGAGCTGAAGATTGGAAAGCACCTGGCGCGAGACCACATCCACGGCGGTGATTTTGTTTTCGCCCGTATCGGCCACGAAAACCTTGGAACCGTCGGGCAGGATGCCCATCGGTCCGGGAGATTGGCCTACCTCGACTGAGCCCAGGAGTTTTTCTTCATCGGTCCCTATAAAATATATAAGGTGAGAATCGCTGTCGGCTGCCACCAAAGTTTTTCCATCCGGCGAGAGGGCGAGACTCGAAAGTTTCCCTCCCGGGTGCAGACGCGCGATCTCCCGGAATTGCCCGCAGTCCACAAAGACAATCTGGCCGGCCTCCGCCTCCAGAAGGTAGGCCTGGCGGCCGTCGGGAGAGAAAACCAAATGACTTGCCGAGCGGCCAACACGAAGAGTTTTGGTAACGCGAAGCTCGGGAGAAGCGATCACGGTAATCCAGCCGGAGGACGACGCGGCATACACTTCACTGCTTTGCGGCCGAGCCTCCACTTGCCGCGGCTCGGGTGCCACCGCAACTTCAGCCAAAACTTTGAATTGAGCCAGGTCCACCACGGCCACGTTGCGGCCGAGCTGGTTGGCCACGAATGCCAAATAGGGCAGAGGAGGGCGGTCCGCCGCTTTTGTGTGGCATCCTATAGTTAGTAATGCTGTAAGGAGATTTACTAAGACTATAAATACAACCGGAGTGACTCGAGGGGAGAATCCAATGTCACCAGAGGCGAGGGTTCGGGAAGGCGAGGATAGACGGGCGCGCCCCGCTTTCATTGCGGGCGGGCGCTGGCCGCCGGCGCAGTCTCCAGGTGCTGCTCGCTTTTGTGCGCGGTCGTCCGGCCCAGAACACCCGCAATCGATGTAATCTCATCCATCAGCAAGTCGAATTGGTCCGGGAAGAGAGATTGATACCCGTCGGAGGCGGCTCGATCGGGCTGGGGATGAACCTCCACAATCAATCCGTCCGCGCCCACAGCCACCGCGGCGCGCGAAAGTGGAATCACCTTGTCGCGCTTGCCAGTTCCGTGACTTGGGTCGACGATGATGGGAAGGTGGGAGAGGCGCCTGACTTCGGGAATCACGCTCAGGTCAAGGGTGTTGCGCGTGTGGTCGGCAAAAGTGCGCACGCCGCGTTCGCAGAGGATCACATTGTAGTTGCCCTCGGACAGGATGTATTCCGCCGCCATCAGAAACTCTTCGATGGTGGCGGACATGCCGCGCTTTAGCAGCACCGGCTTACTCGAGCGGCCGGCGCGCTTCAGAAGGGAAAAGTTCTGCATGTTGCGCGCCCCGATTTGCAGCACGTCGGCATAGCGCTCCACCAGGTCGCAATTCTCGGGGTCGATGGTTTCGGTGACAATGAGCAGGCCGAATTCACGGCGAACTTCGGCAAGAATCTTCAGGCCCTCCTCGCCCATGCCCTGGAAACTGTAGGGTGAGGTGCGGGGCTTGAAAGCGCCGCCGCGAAACAATCGGGCACCCGCCTTCTTCACTTGCCGCGCGGCGGAAAACGCCTGCTCGCGGCTTTCCACGGCGCAAGGTCCGGCAATAATTGCCAATTCCTGTCCGCCAAAAGTAAAACTTGGTCCAGTGCCCTCGCTGGGCTTGACTTGAATCAGCGAGGTCTCATTTTTAACTTCACGGCTCACAAGCTTATAAGGTTTGGAAACCGGAATCGCTTCGGCGACGCCCGCCAACGCTTCAAATTCAGCCGGCTCGAGCGGCCCCGGATTGCCGGTGATGCCGATGGCGGTTCGCTGCGCTCCGGGCATGGCATGGGGACGAAAGCCCATGGACTCGATTTTTCGGCAGACGCCGCGAATATCCTCTTCGGTTGCGTGCGGCTTCATCACAATCAGCATTTCGGTGGTTCCTTATTAGGCCCTGCCTGCGCTCCGCTCTCTCCTGCCCGGCATGCTGGCGTGATTTACCCAGGCAGGGAGCCACAGCATTGACTAATGTCATCAGTTTAGTTCAGCCGCGCGCAGCAAAGCAAATGCTGTTTGGCATGTACGCCACTGCCCGCGTGAATTGGAACCCGCCGGCTATCTGGTGAATTCCAGAAAAAGGGCCGCCATTCCGGGCGAACTTTAGATACAATCGGTGGCATCCATTTTTGATTCAAAGGCGGGACCGGTCTGGTGATCGAAAGATCTTCGCTTCTCATCCTTGTTTTCCTTTCCACTCTATTTTTCGCTTCGCCGAATGAAGCCGCGGACTGGCCGACTTTTGGCCACGACCCGCAACGGTCCGGCTGGGCATCTGAGGAAAATACTTTGGCGCCCGGCAATGTGGCGGGGCTGGAACTGAGGTGGAAAGCGAAGGTCGAAAACGAACCGAGGTCGCTGACCGCGCTCACCGCACCTGTGGTGGCGAGCCAAGTTACAACTCCCAACGGAATCAAGACTCTGGTATACGTCGCCGGCAGCGCCAACCATTTTTTTGCCCTGGACGCTTCGGACGGCACGCTTATTTGGAAGCGAGACTTTGAATCACACGTACTTCCCAAGGACGAAGGCATGTGGTTGTGTCCGAACGGAATCAATGCCACCCCCACCATCGACCGAGCTACCAACACGATTTACGCCATCGCCGTGGACGGGAGATTGTACGGAATGGATTTGGGAACGGGCGAAGTGACTTTCGGCCCGGTACAATTTGTCCCGGCGTTCTCCAAGAATTGGAGCCTGAATTTAATTGGAGGCGTGATCTATACGACTTTGTCCCAGGGCTGCGCCGGGGCACAATCGGGAATTTATTCGATGGATGTCCGAAATCCCATGCAGCCGGTACTCCGTGACCTCTTGGTGGCCAGACATTTCGGCGCGGGCATTTGGGGACGCGCCGGCGCCGTGGTGGGGAAAAATGGCCGCGTCTACGCTTCGGCGGGCGACGGAACGCTTGATCCATCCGGGCATGAATATGGAAGCGCCGTCATCGGAGTCGCGCCGGGAAAGCTCGACGTGGTGGATTACTTTACGCCCCCCGATTACAGGCAAGTGAATATTTTCGATTTGGACCTGGCCACCACGAGCCCGGTTTGGTTTTCCCACGGGAAAATGAATTTGCTCGTTGCGGGCGGCAAGCAAGGCACCATTTACCTTTTGGATGCGGACTCCTTGGGCGGGCCAAAACACCAGACTGCTCTATACACGGCGCGCTTGACGAACGATCAACGAAGTTTTGAAGGCGAAGGTATTTGGGGCGCCTTCTCTTCGTGGCGGGATGAAGAGGGACAAGCGTGGGTCTATGCTCCCACTTGGGGCCCGATTTCAAAAGACATTCCGAATTTTCCCGCGGCGGATGGCAGAATTGCGCACGGCAGCGTGATGGCATTCAAAGTAACTTCAAACAAGGCGACCAAGAAGCCGACGTTGGAGCCGGCGTGGATCTCCGGAGACTTGGACGTGCCGGAGCCCGTGGCTATAGCCAACGGCGTGGTCTTTGTTGTTTCCACCGGCGAAAACCGCGAGCAGACAGTTGGCCCAAAGGTGATCACCAAAGACGAGAGACTCCTGACCGATGCGGAACGCGCCGCCAATACCCATCATGCAATTCTCTATGCCCTTGACGCCAAAACCGGCAAGGTGCTGTTTGACAGTGGCGACTCGATTACAACCTGGGTTCATTTCAGTGGGCTCGCCGTGGCTGGTGGGCGCGTGTACGCAGTGGATCACGATTCTCAGATATACTGTTTTGGATTGAAAGATAAATGAACGCTCCGTGCCTGCCGTGCGTTTGCGGGCGCGTACTCAGAGCACGAAAAAAGAGAACGGCTGAAAAATAAATCCTGAGAGGAATCCCGATATGCGCTCGCTAAAAAATTGGACCATCGTTGTTTTTTTGATTGTTTTTTCATTTGCCTTTGCTCCCAAGGCAGGGCCGACGGTCGAGCACGGCTTCGATGTGGCAAATCTGGACCGCACGGCCAACGCCTGCGTGGACTTCAACCAGTTTGCCAACGGCGGCTGGATGGCCAGGAATACCATTCCCGCCGCTTACCCGAGCTGGGGAAGCTTCAACGAATTGCAGGAGAAGAACCGGGACGTTCTCCATCAGATCCTTGATGACGCCGCCAAAAATACCAACGCTGCCAAAGGGTCAAACGAACAAAAGGTGGGCGACTTTTACGCGAGCTGCATGGATGAGAGCGCGGTGGAGGCGGCCGGAATCCGGCCCCTGGAGCCCGAGTTCGAGCGCATTGCCGCGATTGAAGACGCCAAGGGGTTGCAGGAGGAAATCGAGCGCCTGCAAAGTTTTGGTGTGCGCGCTCCCTTCGCAGTCGGTTCCGACCAGGACTTTAAGAACAGCACGCAGATGATTGGCGAGATTGACCAAAGCGGCTTGGGATTGCCGGACCGCGATTACTATACGAAGGAAGACGCAAAATCCAAAGAGACCCAGGAAAAATACTTGCTGCACGTGGGCAAGATGTTCGAATTAATAGGTGACGAGCCTGCGGCTGCCGCGGCTGAAGCCAAGACGGTGATGGGCATTGAAACCAAGCTCGCCCAGGCTTCGCTCACCCGAGTGCAGCGGCGCGATCCCGACGCGGTTTACCACAAAATGAGCGTCGATCAATTGAAAACGCTGGCGCCCAATTTTGATTGGGCAGTTTACAGCGATACCATGGGCCTGGTGGGGAAAGGCGATATCAATGTAGCCACGCCCGAATTCTTCAAGGCATTAAGCGGGATGATGACCTCCGTCCCGCTCGGCGACTGGAAAACTTATTTGCGCTGGCACCTGGTGAACGCCGCCGCACCCTACCTTTCCTCCAAGTTTGTGGACGAGGATTTTAACTTCAAGGGCAAGACGCTGACGGGCACCAAGGAAAACCTGGTTCGGTGGAAACGCTGCGTTCGTTATACGGACCGGGCTTTAGGCGAGGCGCTGGGCCAGGTCTACGTGCAAAAGACGTTTACGCCTGAAGCCAAAGCCCACGCACTGGGCATGGTGAAGAATCTAGAAGCAGCACTGCAGAGCGATATCTCCACGCTCTCCTGGATGGGCGAAGCCACCCGCAAGCAGGCCATCATCAAGCTCGACGCCTTTGTGAACAAGATCGGCTACCCCGACAAGTGGCGCGATTATTCCGCCCTCAATATCGAACGGGGAATCTTCGTTCGCGATATTTGGCGATCGAATGCCTTCGAATTTAAACGTGACTTGAACAAAGTAGGGAAGCCGGTGGACCGCACGGAATGGGGCATGACTCCGCCCACCGTCAACGCCTATTACAACGGTCAAATGAACGAAATTGTTTTTCCCGCTGGCATCCTGCAACCTCCCTTCTACGATCCGAAGGCTGATGACGCCATTAATTACGGTGGCATCGGCGCGGTCATCGGGCACGAGATGACCCACGGCTTTGACGATGAAGGCAACCGGTTCGACGCCCAGGGAAATTTAAAGGATTGGTGGACTCCGGAAGATAAAAAGAATTTCGATGAGCGGGCGCTTTGCGTGGTCCATCAATTTGACAATTTTAAATTTGAAGAAATTCACGAACAAGGGAAGCTGGTTTCAGGCGAGAGCATTGCCGACCTGGGCGGGCTCACCATTTCCTATGCCGCGTTTGAAAAATCCCTGGAGGGCAAGCTCAGGCCGAAAGATATAGACGGTTTCACGCCCGAGCAGCGCTTTTTCCTGGGATGGGCGCAGGTGTGGGCGGAAAAATTGCGCCCGGAATACGCGCGACTGCTGGTGAACACCAATGAGCACCCACTGCCTCAGTTCCGGGTTAATGGCCCGCTCTCCAACATGCCTGCGTTTTCCAAGGCATATTCCTGCAAGCCGGGCGATGCCATGGTGAGGCCGCCGGCCGATCGATGCGTGATTTGGTAGCATTTCGCGGACGGTCAGTACTTCCACCCGCCGGTGTCTTCGCCGGCGGGAGCATTCTTGGTGATGTGCTCGGCCATCATCCTGACGAGCTCGGGAAAACTCATGGGCATCCATCCGTGCCCCTTCATGGGACGGCCATACTCCACTGAGCCGGCGTAATACGGGTCTTTGGTTTTGGTCAGAAAATCTTCAAACAAGTAAACCGCCAGATTCAAGTAATAATTGTCCATGTCCCCGACGTAAAGGTGGATTTTGCCCGCCAGGAGCGGCCCGATTTTGGGCCAACTCGTTTCCGTATAATACCGCAGGTCATATCCGTGGTCTTTCATATATTCAGCCACGCTATGGTCGATCTTGCCGGTCAACTTATCCCAAAGCGGTTTGGGATAACCATCGTCGCCCACCGGCCCGTAGACGGCTTCCCAAATTTCAAGTTGCTGGCCGGACCTGCCGTGGCTGCCCAGCACCGCTTCCAGCCGGCTGAAATCCCGGGAGCTGACCTCCGGCTGCCCGTCGGCCCGGCGTTCCATGTAGCGGTCGGCTTGCAGCCAATGATGGCCGGGTTCGAAGAATGCGTTGTCCTCTTCATAGATGTTATTCAATTGATAGCGGCGGAAGTCGATGGGATCGGGGAAAAAGGTCCACGTGCCTCCAAAAAACTCCGGGTGATAAACCTGAAGCGCCAATGATTCCCATCCGCCCGTCGAGCCTCCGGCCAGGACGCGGGCATAAGGCTTGCGGATAATCCGGAAATGTTCCTCAAGATAGGGAATCAGTTCCGTCATGATGGCGTCGCCATAAGGGCCGTTATTGACTGAGTTGACCGCATACGAGTCATCAAAATATGGCGTGGGATGCTGAAAGCGTATGGCGATCATGCGCGGGAAGTGGTCTGACGTCCATGCCTGGTACATCTCCACCCCCCTGGATGACCTGCGGCCTTGGGAATTGCCTGATTCGTTCGGGTCGGCGAAAGGGAGCGCCGGTCCCAGGCTGAAGTGATCCTGCATATAGAGCACCGGATAATGTGCGCCCTGGTGCGAGTCATAGCCCTGAGGCAGCAGGACGGTGGCGCCGAGGTAAAAAGGATGCCCCCAAAATTTTGTCAGAAGGGCGCTCTGAATTTTGATGTGTTTCACCCAGGATGTATCGGCAGGAAGGTCTATGGGCGGAATTACCTTCGTCAGGAGCAGTTTCACGTTGTATCCGGCCTGCGGATCGAGATGAATGTCCAGCACCTCACTGTAAAGATTTCCGGGTGACTGGTTGAATTGCTGGCCTTCCCATTGGTCCATGTGCGCCCAAATCACGTGGCCGTCCGACCGGTGGAATTCCGTGTACACATTCATCAGGGCTTGTACATGATAGTCGCCGGCGGGAATGTCCCGTAAGCTGTTGGTGGGATAGCCGAGCGTTTCGGAGTTTATGATTGCAGCCTCGCCGGGTTTGAGCTGGGCAACGTCCGCCCCAAAGAGAGGCGCGGTATCACCCCAAAAACCAGCTTGGATGCGCGGCTCCGGCTGTTTTTCCCTGGTCACGATCACAAACATACGGCCCGTTATAGGCTGGGGGTGAACTGATGAAGGGAACGAGATTTCGAACTTCAGATTCTCCGCCGCCGCCGCTCGCGCTGAGCAAACCAAAAGAAAGCAAATCAGCACCATCGCGTCGCGAACACTTCCATGTCGAACCCTGGGGTTCGTTTGGTCTATTTTGATTTTCATGTTTCGCACCTAAAATTATTGAGTGAGTAACGTTCAACCGTGCGCATGGTAGCGCAATGGAAGTAGATTCGACAACAGTTTTTGGCTGGTTGAAATTGTTCGGGTCGCAGTCCGCATTCGAATCGGGAATTATTCGGCGGGAGAGGGAAGGGCGGAGTCGACGCGGCCGCAAAGCCGGAAAGCGCAGGCGTGTTGCGCCACCTCTTTACCCGCCCGTGATGGCTTCGCTCGGCTGGGGCGATACGGGGCCGGAGGGGTGGATGGGCTCGGGCGTGGCAGGCGGCAGAGTGACCGTTTTCCTTCCGTGGCGCTTGAATTTCATCTCCACCGCTTTCGATATTACTTTGTAAATGGGGCTTCGATTCTCAAAGACAACCCGCAGCCACTGGCGCTTGGTCATTTGCGGGAAATAGATTCCGCGGAACGCCATCCGAGCCAACAAGTGGATGATACGGTCGGCCACGGGCCTGCCTTCCAGCCATTCCATGGCGGCGGCGGTGGTGGCGGGATCGTAGGCGGACGTCCAGGCATGGCGAACTTCGGCTTCGGCCTGCTCAATGGAAATTCCCAGGGGCGTGTGGGCCATGTGGAAAGGCTTGAAGTCAAGCCAATGTTTGGGCCGAGTCAAGCGTCCGGCGGCAGCCAGGCGGTCATAGAGCGGAGTGGAGGGATATGGAGTGAGCAATCCGAAAACGGGCAGGCCGGGCGGCCAGGATCGGATCTGCTCCAGCGTGCGCTCTGCAACACCGGGGCGGTCGCTGTCCATTCCAAAAATAAATGAGGTGATGCCGTAAAGACCGTGCCGGGCGAGGCGCTCCAGGACAGCGGGGTATTCGTCAGGCTTGTTGAAGCCTTTGCTGACACTCTTCAAGTTCTCAGGGTCAATTGATTCCAGGCCCATGAAGATCCATTTGGCGCCGCTTTGAGCGATCAGCGAAACAAGCTCCTCGTCGCGCAGCAAGTTCATGCTGATCTGCGCCGTCCACGGCACCTGGGCGCCGGCGGCAATGATGGCGCGCAATAAGGACTTGGTTCGTTTGGGATTGATGGCGAAATTGTCGTCAATAAAGAAAACTGCTATTTTCCCCTTTTGTTTTTTCTCCAAGGACTTGAGCAGGAGCAATTCTTGCACCACGCTTTCATCTGTGCGGAACCGGATAGAGTCACCAAAAAAGCCGGTGACGGTGCAGAATTCGCAGCCATAGGGGCAGCCACGTCCGGATTCAATGGGGATCATCAAAAAACTCTCCCACTTCATGCCCATACGTCTGAGCATGGTGCGCGCCGGCCCGGGAAAGTGTTTGATCATGTTGAATTGCGCCAAGTCCATTTTTTCCCAGGGGATCACGGGGTAGCAGTCGAGCGCGGGCTTTACTTCCTTTCCATCCTGATTGAGCGGGGCGTAGACTTCCTTCAGCTCGCCGCGCTCAGCGTCGGCTACGATCTGAGGCCAGGTGGCGTCGGCTTCGCCCAGAGCCACGGCGTCGGCGTGCCGGGGAGAGCCGTCACGGCCCAGCGGCTCGTCAGGCACTTCGGTCACATGCGGGCCGCCCATCACCACTCGGACGCCGGCAGCGCGCACTGCGTCCGCCATCCGGTAAGCTTTGGCCACCATCCGGGTCATGGCGCCGATGCCCACCAATTCCACGTGGTTCTCCCTGATGAAGTCCACCAATTGATTCTCGGTCATGCGTCGCGCATTACCATCAATCAGAAAAACGTGATGCCTGGCCGGAGTCAATGACTTGAGAAGGAACATCCAGAGGTGCGGCATGAAATTATGGGTAACTTCATTATCAGGGTTATAGAGCAGTATGTTCACGGAGAAAGCTCCTGAGCATGCCCAAAAGTTGGTCCTGGGAATGTTTTTTTGGATTGCCCGCTGTCAGGCTAATAGAGCCGACAGTCGAAGAAGAAGGGCCGCGTTCAAGAGCACCCTGCCTGGCCAGCCATCTACTATGATGCCCCAACTGATGCCAAGAGATTCCTCTTTCTGAAAAGATAAGTCAAGAAGCTAATTTAGGGAGGGTGGCACGTACACGGCAGTGGGAGTACCGTGCGCGCGATTCTGTGGTGCGCTTGGCGTGCCACCCTGTTCGGCTCGGTGTGCCCAATGGAGGATTGTCGTCACCGGCCAACTTCTCCGAAGGCCCGCGACTTATATTGAGCGCTGTTAAGAGTCCCGGCTCAATCAGAGGGCAGGGCCACAATGCAGTTGGTCACTTCTTTTGCCTTGCGTGATGTTTGATGTCCAGGGGATGCCGGATGGATGCAACAATTTTTGGCCGCGGCCGGGACAATGCTCTGACCTGTCGTTGAGATGTTCTCGCTATTATTGGGGGACGCCGGAAGGTCATCTGTTCACGATTTCCACCGCCTTCTCTTGTTCCGCCAGCTTGAACAGTGTTTCGATATCCTCAAGCCTGACTGTTCCGTAGTACCACTCACCGGCGGATAGGCTTTCCGCGCGAACGGCGTGATAGATATCCAGGATCGACCGCTTCCCATCCACAAAATTCAGCGCTTCGAATTTCATCAAGCCGTGCAGTCCGGCGGGTCCCTCAATTTGCTGAATGCGGCTCAGATATTCTCGAAGCGTGCCCAGGTTTTTCGGAACTTGAGAATCAGGCTCCTTTTCGCGCTCCTCCGTTTTGGAGTGGCCCGGCGTCCCGCCCAAAGCCGAGTACCATTCCTCGATCCGCTTTTGGTGATTCAATTCGGTCAACTTCATGTCCTCTTCAAGACTTTCCAGAAGCTTCTGGACTTTTTCTGGAGCGAATCGGCGCGCTGATTCAAGACCTGCAACTTCGCGTTTCTCCGCTTCGTCCAGCAGCAGCAAAGCGTCGTGATAGGCGGAGTGCAAATCATTGAAGCTGCCTGCAGCATTTTCAGATCCCGTCGGGAGCTCTTTATTCCTCGCCGCTTCCGCCATCCCTGACAAGCCGAGGGCCAGGTCGTGGGAAAGCCGCTCACGCGCATTTCCGGCCATGACCGCCAACATGTTCGGGACTTCGGCGCCATTCAAGTCAGCCAGATATACCGCAGAAGCGGCCACCGCCAGAGCGTTTCGCTGAAGCTGAGTGCGGTCAATTTGCCAGAGATCGTCATCGCTGGAATGAATGTATTCGTCCGGCCAGTTGGTAAAGGTCACACCCGGGATGCCGATGGAGCCCTCGTTAAAAACCATGTGGTCGGTGGAATCAAAATAATGGACGAGCTCGGCGTGGTAGGGCTCGCGCGATCCCAGGTGCGAAAATACGGGCCGCGAGTAAGGCGCCTGATTGTGATTCTGCCAGCTTGCGAGATAAGCGTTGTTGCCTTGCACCAGACTGGTGACGATGCTCACCACCACATCATTCAAAAAGCCCCAGCGCGAGTAGGGTGTACGGCTGACGTGCTGCACGCGCCCGCCCAGGGATTGTTTCGCGCCCACCATGTCCTCATTAATATCGGCGATGATGTGCTGGCGTTCTTCCGGGTGCTGGGAAAAATATTCATATTCGGCGGAAATTTCGTTCGTCCACCAGAAACGAATGTCGCGCCGGGGGCGGGGAAGGCGGCCGTCCGCGGTCATGGCTTCCAGTGCCCGCGCGATTTCCAGAAGATTGGCGCAGCCGCTGCGGTCGTCGTTGGCGGAGGTTTTTTCCTCCTGCATGTGGGCGGTGAGCACAATGGCCTGGTCGTGATAAGTTGTCCCCCGGATAAAGCCTTCCACAAATCCCTGGCGGCCCGGTTGGGTGACTTTCGATTCGACTTTCAAATGCACACGAAATGTTGGAGTAGAGGACGTTGCGGCTGTGGCGTCCGAGAAAATATGAGTGGCCCCGCGGCCGGACATCTCGTGGCTAAGCGCCAGACCCTGCCGGGGTGAGATCACAAATACAGGAGGGGCAGGTTTCTCGCCTTCTTGGGAGGCGTTGACGCGCGTCCAGGCCACCTGGTCCGCGTGGTCGGTCCAGGGATCGGTGCGGGTGGAATAGTAGGAGACGATGGCCACCGCGCCGTGCGCCCAGCAGGCAAGCTCTTTCACTCTGTTGGGAGGGCCGTAGGCCAGCACAACTTTGCCCGCCACATCACGTCCCGAGTAGTCGCTTTCCGAGGATCCCTCGCCGACGTCAATCAAATCCGCGTTGAGGTCGGCGGCCGGGCTGTTGTCCGCCACCGAGGTGGGAGTTTCGCGCACGTCGCCAAGCTTGATGGTCTTGGGCGAGGTGAGCCATAATTCGCCACCCAGAAGCGTCCAGTTGTGATCAACTGCTTTGGGGTTGCTGCGCCACGATGGCAGGGCAATGAAGTGGACATCCTCCAGACCGTAGGCTTTCGCGCGCGCTGCCACCCATTCCGCCTCATCCAAAAAACCTTGCGACTCGCCCCTGGGCGCGTGGTACATCACCAAAGAACGCAGGTTGTCATAGGCAATGTCGCCGGAAATTTCGTTGGCCAACTTGTTGTAGGTTGATTCGGTGAGCAAGGGGCTTTGCTGACTTCGCCCCAAGGAAGGCGAAAGCAGGCATAGCAGCACGCAAATAATGAAGGGCCTACGACACATGTGAAACCTCCGATTTATTCAATGGCAAGGCGAGCACCAAGGATAGCAGCATGATTAAACTTTTGGAAATTCAATACGAGGCGTAGATAAGGTTAATGGGTAAAGGTTAAAGGATAAAGGCAAGAATAAACAGGCAAACCCTAATTTTATCTCCTACCCTTCAGTCTTTTTGGTAGTGCCTCTGGTTGAAGTCTGGCCCACTTGACCTAGTGTCATTCCCTGCCATAATGGGGTCATTGTGCTCCAAAGTCCCGAACAAGCAGCCTCATGAGACAGATTCGAATTTCGGTGAAAGTCGGTTTTGGACTTGCAGTAGTGGCTTTCTCAATTGGTCTGTTGATACATTCGGATGCCCTCTTCGTGTATTTGGCCCCCGGCATTTACATCTATGCCTGGCTTTTCGGGAGCCCTCTCGATGGACCCTTCGCGGGACTGTGGATCATCTTAGGGACTGCCATGACTACGGTGATCTTTGGCACGGTAATCTTCACCGCCCAGCTTCTCACAGTAGCATGGCGAAGGCGAACTTGAATTAGGGCAAATCTTCCAAACTGAGACACCGCCATATTCTTGGTAGTGGTGTCATTTGCTAGATGTACGTATTCCCACGCATCGTCATTCCCGCGAAGGCGGGAATCCAATTCACTAAATCATTAGAAATGCGCGTCGAAAAGACTGGATTCCCGCCTTCGCGGGAATGACTGGTGCCTTGAAATGAATCCAATTCCAAATGACACCACTTCCATATTCTTCAGTTCGTTGACCGCATTGTGACCGGTTTGTTAAGATGGGTGGTTTAGACTTCACCAAAAAATCATGCTAGTGGGTGTTCACACATCGATTGCGGGAGCACTGGAGAACGCGGCGCACCACGCCCGAAAAATAGGGTGTGACGCGTTTCAGATGTTTTCCGCCAACCCGCGCGGCTGGCGCGCCGCGACGCCCACCGCGGAGGCATGCGATCGCTTTAAGCAAGTGCGGGCGAGCCACGGCCTGGCGCCGCTGGCCATCCATGACAACTATTTGATCAATCTCGCCTCCGGCGACCAGTTGATCCGGGATAAATCGATTGCAGCATTTCGCGGGGAGTTGGAGCGGGCGCTGGCGCTGGGGTCGGAGTTTCTGGTCACTCATCCGGGCAGCGCCATGACGCGCGCGCCCTCGGTGGCGGTGGCCACCTGCATTGAGTCACTTCTTCAATCGGCCAAGGGTCTGCGACTTAATGGCCTGAGAATCCTGATTGAGAATACAGCGGGTCAAGGTACTGCGATCGGCAGGACGCTCGAGGAAGTGGCCGAGATTATGCATGGCGCGGCGCGCGACCTTCCCATGGGTGCGTGCATAGATACGGCTCACTGCTTTGCGGCGGGTTACCCCATCCATACCGAAGCGGGGTTGAGAGATACAGTGAAGAAACTGGATTCCACGGTGGGGCTAAAAAATGTTTGCGTGATCCACGCCAACGATTCCAAGGCCATGTTTGATTCAAGAGTCGACAGGCACGAGCACATTGGAAAGGGGAAGATTGGCGTCGAGGCTTTTGCTCGGATCGTTCGTCATCCGAAACTACGGTCGATTCCATTCATTTGCGAAACGCCGGTCGATCGGCCCGGCGACGATAAACGAAACTTGCGCACCATGCGAAAATTGGCCGGAGGGCACGCAGTTGGTCAGCATCGATAGTTGGTGGGATTCCCGGGTGCGCGACCGGTCGCAGGCTTTGCTCGAGCTCGTCATCAACGCGATAGCCGATGACTATGAAAACGTCGAAATTATCGATCAATCGATTAACCAGTGGGACGTTGAAGTCCGCCCGGAGACCTGGCCCGCCAGGAGTGCGGTGCCCGTTTCGCGGCACGAGATTATAAAAGCTCTGGAGGAGTTGACGCGTGAAGGGTACGCGCAATCGTACTGCTTCGACGCGGCCGAACTGAATGCCGTGGCTGTGGAATTCGCCAAGGATGGAATCAATGACCTTTGGTTTTATGTTACGCCCAAGGGCGTCAGTGCGGTCAAAAAGCTCGCTGAACAAATAGACGGGAATACTTAGCCGACTACCAATGGAATCGATTTACGATCCACAAAAAATCGAAGCGAAGTGGCAAGAGCGCTGGGCGGAACAAAAGCTCTTTGAGTCCGAAGTAGACGCCGCCCGGAAGAAGTACTACGTCCTGGAGATGCTCCCTTATCCCTCGGGTGACATCCACATGGGACACGTGCGCAACTACACCATCGGTGACGCGCTGGCGCGCTATATGTGGATGAAGGGCTACAACGTAATCCATCCCATCGGCTGGGACGCGTTTGGGTTGCCGGCGGAAAACGCCGCCATTAAGAGTCAGCGGCACCCTTCCGAATTCACTTTCAACCACATCGACCGCATGCGCGGGCAACTGAAACGCCTTGGAATCAGTTACGACTGGCGGCGCGAAGTGGCCACCTGCGTCCCGGAATATTACCGCTGGAACCAGTGGTTTTTCATTCGCATGTATGAACGCGGCCTGGCCTATCGAAAGAAGAGCCGGGTGAATTGGTGCCCAAAGTGCCAAACCGTGCTGGCCAATGAGCAGGTTCTGAGTAACGGATGCTGCTGGCGGCATGAGGAAACACCCGTGGCCGAGCGCGATCTGGAGCAATGGTTCTGGAAAATCACGGCCTACGCGGAGAACCTGCTCGAGGACATGAAGGAATTGGTGCGCTGGCCCGAACGCGTGTTGAGCATGCAGCAGAATTGGATCGGCAAGTCGGTGGGCGCGGAAATTGATTTTTCGTTGAATGAAATCGGCGAACACCTGCGAATTTTTACCACGCGAGTGGACACCATCTTTGGATGCACCGCGGTTTATCTGGCCGCTGAGCATCCCTTGGTTGAAACTCTGATTTCATTTTCGGAGGATCCGGAGAAGATGAGGCGCGACGTGGAAGGCGTAAAAGCCTCTGCCGTCCGAGCTCGCGCCGACGCAAATCTTGAAAAAATCGGCGTGGATACGGGTTTCACGGCCCGCAATCCATTCAATGGCGAGAGCGTGCCCATTTGGGTGGCCAACTTCGTGTTGATGGATTATGGCACGGGCGCCGTGATGGCAGTGCCCGCCCACGACGAGCGGGATTTTGAATTCTCGGTAAAGCACAATCTGCCCATTCGCATCGTCATCGTGCCGCGCAATGGGAATGTCCCGGAGAAAGTCGAAGCGGCCTACACGGAGTTTGGCCCCCACGGGAAGCTCATCAATTCCGGACCCTACAATGACCTGACTCCAGAACAGGCCATCGAGCGCATGACGCGCGACGCGGAGTCCAAAGGATTCGGGAAGGGAACCGTCAAATATCGAATCAAAGACTGGGGGATCTCCCGGCAGCGGTACTGGGGCACTCCCATTCCGATTATTTATTGCGATGCGTGCGGCATCGTACCTGTTCCGGACAAAGACCTTCCTGTACTTCTGCCTCCCGACGTCAAGCTCACCGGCCAGGGTCAGTCTCCGCTAGCCAGCGTGCCGGAGTTTGTGAACACGCGCTGTCCGAATTGTAACGGGCGGGCGCACCGTGAAACGGATACCATGGATACCTTTGTCGATTCTTCGTGGTATTTCTACCGCTATACCAGCCCGCACATCTCTACCTCGCCGATTGATCGGGACGCGGTGAAATACTGGTTTCCCGTGGACCAGTACATCGGCGGAATCGAGCACGCCATTCTTCACCTGATTTATATGCGCTTTTTCACCAAGGTCATGCGGGATATCGGCCTGGTGGATTTCCCCGAGCCGGTGGCGCGCCTGTTTACCCAGGGCATGGTAATTAAAGACGGCGCCAAGATGTCGAAATCCAAGGGCAATGTTGTGGATCCAATGGAATCCTTCGCCAAATATGGGGCCGATACGGTCAGGCTCTACATCCTATTTGCCGCGCCTCCGGCCCGCGATTTTGACTGGAGCGATTCGGGCATTGAAGGCGCATCACGATTCTTGAACCGGACCTACCGTTTGGTTGTGAAGTATGCAAGCCAGTTGACTTCCAGCCCCACCCACATTGATGGGGAAGCTGAGAAATCCAAATGGGACCTCAACCAGGTTTCTCCTGAGGAGCGGCGCCTGATTCGCAAGACTCATCAAACCTTGAGACACGTCACGGAAGACTTGGAGGGCCGCTGGCACTTCAACACCGATGTGGCCATGGTCATGGAGCTTGTGAATGAACTGAGCGAGCTTGAGGATGCGATTGAAGCGGGGAAAATCCGTCCGGAAATTTTGAAGGACTCACTGGAAATTCTGATTCTCATGCTCTCTGTTTTTGTGCCCCACGCCGCGGAGGAGCTTTGGGAGGGCCTGGGAAAGTCTCAATCGACCTTGCGCGTTCCTTGGCCGCAATACGACTCTGCATACGCGGCTGAGGATGAATTGGAGATTCCGGTCCAAGTGAATGGCAGACTACGAGGAAAAGTTCGTGCCAGCGTCAGCGTGAGCGACGAAGAACTACGCCGCCTCGCTCAGGCCGAGGAAAAAGTCGCGCAATTCCTCAATGGCAGGCAAGTAATAAAGATTATCGTGGTTCCCGGAAAGCTGGTTAATATAGTCATAAGGTAGCTGCGGGCGCCATGGCGGGAGGTGGGGCAAATGGACATTGAACGAACTATGGCATTCATTGTTGAGCAACAGTCCAATTTTGAAACTGACATTGAGAAGATCAATCAAGCATTGACTCGGACTGACAAGGTAGTGGCCGAAAACAGTGCTGGGATCCGTGATCTACGGGAATTGACGCGGCGGAACGCGGAAGCAATTCGTAGTCTAGTGGAGGTCACCCGTCTACAGAGCGAGCGCGCGGTCGGGTTCCAACAGGCTATGTCGGAGATAGCGCCGGCGCACAAGGATTTGACGAAAACGCAAAAGGAAACGGCCCGACGTTTGAATGATTTCATCGCCCAGATTTCCCGGCATTTGGCCGGCGGCAATGGCCGTGGGCGAGGACCTAAGAAGGCCGGGACCAAGTAAGCGCATCAGAACCCACTTCTTGGTTTTTGGGAATCAATGGAACAACCCCGTCCCGTTGTCGTCCTCGATTTCGGCGCCCAATACGCCCAGCTCATCGCCCGGCGAATCCGCGAGATGCAGGTGTATTCGGTGATTGTGCCCTGCACGATCCCCATCGACGACCTGAAGCGGATGAATCCGCAGGCCATCGTGCTTTCCGGGGGACCCTCCTCGGTATACGACCCCAGCTCGCCTGTGTGCGACGATCGCGTGTTCAAACTGAATCTGCCCGTTTTTGGCATTTGTTACGGCTTGCACATGATGACCTGGAAACTGGGCGGCAAAGTCGAGCCCGCCACCCGGCGCGAGTACGGCTTCACCCAACTCGAATTTGACAGCAATAGTCAATTGCTCGCCGGGCTTCCGTCGCCGCTGCGGGTGTGGAACAGTCACGGCGATCACATTGCAGAAGTGCCTCTGGGGTTCACGGTAACCGCCCGAACGGAGAACGCGATTGGAGTGATCGAAAACCCGGCGACGAAAATGTACGCGGTGGAATTCCATCCTGAGGTCCATCATACCGACCGCGGCGCGGAAATCCTCCGGCGTTTCGTCCTCGATATCTGCGGCATCAAGCCGAATTGGTTCCCGCGCTCTTTCATTGACGAAACTGTGGAGCGCGTCCGAGCCCAGGTGGGCGAGGGCCTGGCGCTTTGCGCCCTTTCCGGAGGGGTTGATTCCGCCGTTGCTGCCACGCTGGTGGGCCGCGCGCTCGGCGACCGCCTCACCTGCGTTTTTGTGGATAACGGACTGTTGCGGAAAAACGAATTTGGACGCGTCGCCGCCGCGTTGAAGGATCAAGGTCATTTAAACGTGAGGGCCATTGATCGTTCGGCCAGGTTTGTCGATCGTCTCAGAGGGGTTACCGATCCCGAGAAAAAACGCAAGATCATCGGGGAGGAGTTCATTCGGGTATTTGAGGAAGAGGCGCGCAGCCTGGGGGATGTCCAGTTTCTGGTGCAGGGCACGCTCTACCCGGACGTCATTGAGTCAGTATCAGTGAAGGGGCCGGCAGCCGTGATCAAGAGCCACCACAATGTGGGCGGCTTGCCCGCCGACCTCAATTTTAAGTTGATCGAGCCGTTGCGCGAACTCTTTAAGGACGAAGTTCGAGTGGTGGGAAAAGAATTGGGCCTGGCCGATGAAGTGGTGAACCGGCAGCCGTTCCCCGGCCCCGGCCTTGCCGTACGAATTGTCGGAGAGGTTACCGAAGAGCGCCTGCGCGTGGTGCGCGAGGCGGACGCGATTGTGCTGGAGGAAATCCGCGCGGCGGGTCTTTACAACAACCTTTGGCAGTCTTTCGCAGTTCTCCTGCCGGTTTCAAGCGTGGGGGTGATGGGTGATGCGCGAACTTACGCCTCAACCATCGCCGTGCGGGCCGTGGAATCCGAGGACGGAATGACAGCAGATTGGGCCAAACTTCCGGCCCCATTGCTGGAACGGATATCTACACGGATAGTCAATGAAGTCAAAGGTGTGAACCGGGTGGTATTCGATATAACGTCGAAGCCGCCCGGCACCATCGAGTGGGAGTAAACGGCGACAACGCCGGCTGGAAGGCCACGCCGGCGCATTACCGCCAAAGTTAATTAAGAAGAAGCTACCGGCTTGCCAATTTCTGAGCCATGTAAAGCAAAAGCTGTCGGTCTTTCTCGTCAATCTTTGCGACCAGCTTTCTCACCTTTCCGAAGAAGCGGACTTCTTTTTCGCTTGCTCCGTCCAAGGCCAGCTCTTCCATCGATCGCCGTTTGCTCAGGTTCGGCAAGGGAGGTGGTTCGGCTCCCTCGTAAAACAGTTGATATAAAGGAATCTCCAAAGCCGACGCGAGTCGCTCCAGGGTCTCGAGTGAAGGGACGGTGTGTCCATTTTCAACCCGTGAAATGTAACAGCGCAGCAATCCCGTTCGTTTCTCGATGTCGCCTTGTGAAAAATCCTTGTCTTCTCGGAGTTTTCGTAATCTTGTTCCAATGATCATGGTGGACATTCTTCCACAGCGTGTTAGATTGGTCAACTATAATTTATTTGGATATTGTTTGCTGGCAACCGCAGGAGTCGCGGGGACCTGTAACCCTATCGCCACCTCATTCGTCGTTAGATAATGGGGAAGGGCCATTATGGAAGTTGATGGATCAGCCCAAGCCGGGAGTTGAGCAGGAAGTTGACTGGATCAAACGAGTTCAACGAGGAGAAAAAGAGCTCTTTGGCTTCCTTGTGGAGCGCCATCAGAGGCGGGTTTTTTCCATCATTTACCATCTGGTGCGCCGCCGCGATGAAGTAGAGGATATTGCCCAGGAGATATTTTTCAAGGCTTTTCAGGCCATTCGAGGTTATAACTTTGAGTCATCCTTTGCCACTTGGCTCTCCCGAGTGGCGGTTAACCACTGTTATGACTATTTGCGGAGGGTGCGTTCGTCGCGCATTCACTATTTCTGGGAGGTCTCGGAGGAAACCCGCTTGCAACTGGAGGCCCGTGCGGAACGGATGGGCGGGGAAGACCTCAATCCGGAAGAACGGAGCGCGCTGAAAGATATTGCAGGAAAGCTTTTGGACCGCGCTCCGGCAGATGACCGCATGGTGCTGGTATTGAAGGAGTTGGAAGATTTATCGGTGGAAGAAATATCGGAAATCCTGGAGTTGAATGTGAGCACGGTGAAAGTAAGGCTGCACCGCGCGCGAAAAAGAATGCTTCGGGACGCGAAGAATCTTAAAGGGGGAGGGTGAGCCATGCGTTGCAAGGATGTTCAGGCGATTCTGGAAGCGGGGCCGGAAGGCGTCTTGTCTGCGACCATCCAAGAGCATTTGTCTGCCTGCGCGGGCTGCCGGGAGGTGCGAAGAGACGTCTGGCTAATGCAGGCGGGTTTCCGATCTCTGGCGGAGGATCAGCCGCCCCAGGCCTCCCTTGGTTTCAGCGCCCGGGTCGCACGTGGGTTGCAGTCAGCGGTTGATTCGGGCGGCGCCACAGCCGAATTTTTTGAGCGAATCGGAAGGCGTTTTGTTCTAGCCGGGTTGCTGCTCACCATGTCACTGATTCTCGCTTTTGCCTTGCCTTCCTCAGGCCCCCTGCGCGGGCCGGCGCCGGACGACCCTTATCTCACCCAAGGCGAAGCCGGCTCTCCCGGCGAGTCCACTTATCTGGCGGATGAATTTGGGGACACACACGACGCTACGCCGGCTAATTCGTCGAATGGGAGCGGCCAAACAAAAAAGTGACCCGGCGCGCCTACATCTATTTCGTTCTTACTTTTATCCTGGGCGCCGCCGTGGGCGGCGGCGGGGTATTTTATTACGGCTGGTATTCGGGCCATTGGCGGCACGATTTTGACTTGAATCGCGTTGTTGACCGGATGAAGCGAGACTTAAGCCTTGATGACTCGCAGGTGGAAAAACTGAGACAAATACTCCAGGAGTCGAGCCGGAAGAGAAAAGAGCTCCAGCAGAAAACCCAGCCCCAATTTGACGCCCTGCACGAAGACACTCGAAATCAGATCCGGCAAATACTCAATCCCGATCAGTTGGCTAAATTCAATGAACACGTCCGGCTTTCCGACGAACGAATGAAAAAGCAGAGGTCCCCTTAGTTGACCCGCGTTTCTTAAATCCCCTCTGGAACCATCCCATCATCCGATGTATCCTGATGCAAGCGAGGTCTTACAAGACAGATGGCTGTGCGAAATTACTATCAGAATCACACCAAGCTGGTGAACCTGACGGTGATCGCCCTGGTGGCGCTCCTGACGGCCGGCATGGTGATGCGCGCGCGTTCAGGCGAAATCAAATATCTAACCGCCACGGTAAGACTCGGTGACATCACGGCAGTGGTGCAAGCGACAGGGACCATCAATCCGCTGACCACGGTTCCGGTGGGTTCCTACGTGTCCGGGACCGTCCAGTATGTTTTTGCCGACTACAACAGCCGCGTTCATGCCGATCAGGTCCTTGCACAACTCGATCCGGCGATTTATGAAGCGCAGGTGACCCAGGCGCGGGGCAACCTGGGCAATGCAGAGGCGAACCTGAAGAATCTGGAGGCCAGCATTGGCGCCATGGATGCTGCGATCAAAACCAACGAAGCCAATATCGCCCGCTTGAAGGCGGCGGCTGTCTACGCGCGAGCCAATGCTCTGCGCGTCGCCAATCTGACCAAAGAAGGCGTGCTCTCTGAGGATCAGAAGGATTTAACCCAGTCCAATCTTGACCAGGCCGATGCGCAGGTGCGCGCCGCAGAGGCAACCCTGAATCAGTCCCACGCGCAATTGGACCAAACCAAGGCTCAAGTGCAACAGGCGCAGGCCGTGGTAGAAACCAATCGAGGAGCGCTTAACCAGGCGGAAACCAATCTCCGTTATACCATCATCCTGTCGCCCATTGACGGCACGATTGTGGCTCGCAACGTGACCGTGGGCCAGTCTGTGGCCGCGGCCCTGCAAGCGCCGGTTGTCTTTTCTATTGCCCAGGACCTGACCCGCATGCAGGTTTATGCCGCCACCGATGAGTCGGATACCGGGAACATCAAAATCGGGACGGACGCGACTTTTCAGGTGGATGCCTTTCCCACCGAAGTTTTTCACGGACAGGTCAGCGCCATCCGTCTGAACGCCACCATGGTTCAAAACGTCGTGACCTACAACACCATCATTGATTTCGAGAATCCCCAGGAAAAGCTTTTGCCGGGCGAGACCGCTTATGTGACCGTTCCCACCGGGCACGTGTCGGGTGTGGTTTGCATACCCAACGCGGCCTTGCGTTTCACGCCAGATATGCCGCGCAGTGATCTTCAGAAACTGTTTGATCGGTATCAGATTCCTCCGGCTGCGGCCACCTCGCACCTGGGCGGATGGCAGGTGGTTTGGAAGCAGGGGACCGACAAAAAGCTGGTGCCGGTTGCAGTGCGAGTTGGGATAACGGACTACAGTCTTACGGAGCTCTTGGAAGGGCCGGTGAAGGCCAACGATATTTTGATCACAGGCGAAGAAAATTCAGGCGGCCAGGGCCAGCAGAACCAATTCCCGGGCACGCCGCGTTTCGGTGGACCCCGGAGGTAGCCTGTTCACATGCCTGAAGAAATGGTCCAATCCCGCCCGGCAAATGAGCATCCGGCCGCCGCATCGGGCGCGGTCATAGGGGTTGAAAATCTTCATAAGACCTATGTCCTGGGCGAAGTCCAGGTTCATGCTCTGCGTGGTATATCACTCTCCATAGCCCGCGGCGAGTTTGTGGCCATCATGGGAGCGTCTGGTTCGGGAAAATCCACCTTCATGAATCTGGTGGGATGCCTCGATCGCCCTACCAAGGGGCGGTACTTGCTGGACGGGCAGGACGTCTCCCAGTTAAATAACAAGGAATTGGCCGGCATCCGCAATCGCAAAATTGGGTTTGTGTTTCAAGGGTTCAATCTTCTGTCGCGAACATCGGCGGTGGAAAATGTGGAATTGCCGCTGATCTACTCCGGAGTCCCACACCTGCAACGAGTAGAGCGCGCCCTCGAATCCCTGCGGGCCGTGGGACTCGAAGGGAGAGAATCCCACCATCCCGCCCAGCTTTCCGGCGGACAGCAACAGCGGGTGGCCGTGGCGCGAGCCCTGGTGAACAATCCTTCCATTATTCTTGCCGACGAGCCGACGGGAAATTTGGACAGCCGAACCAGCGTCGAAATCATGGAAGTTTTTCAGCGCTTGAACAAAGAGCGCAGCATCACCGTATTGCTGGTCACCCACGAACCCGACATCGCGCTCTACGCCAAGCGCGTGGTCACCTTCAAGGACGGCAAAGTGCGCCGTGACGAGCCCGTGGATGACCCCCTGGACGCGGCGGAGGTTTTCCGGACTCTGCCCGCTCTTGAGCAGGACGAGGAGGAGGAGGACAAAGCCTGATGGACGCTGCCGCCGTCATCCGCGTCGCCCTCCGCGCCCTGGCGCGCAATAAGATGCGAACCGTCCTGACCATGCTTGGCATCATCATCGGCGTGGGCGCGGTGATTTGCACAGTTGCCATTGGCGAAGGCGCTTCCAATCAGATCCAGGAGTCTCTTCGAAACCTGGGCGACAACATCGTGTTTGTGTCCGCGGGAAGCGTGAACAATGGCGGCGTCCACATGGGAAGCTCAGCCACCAAGACCCTGACCGTAGCCGACTCCACCGCCATCGGGCAACAAGTTCCATTGATGGTCAGAATTTCGCCGGGCGTGGGGGCTTCGGCTCAGTTGGTTTATGGAAATCAAAACTGGTATACGCGCGTGCGCGGAGTTGCGCCCCCTTACTTTGAAATTCGGCGCTGGCCGGTGCAGGAAGGCGGGGTCTTTACTCAACATGATGTGGATTCGGCCGCCGATGTTTGCGTGATCGGATTGACCGTGGTGCAAAACCTCTTTGGTGATGAAAACCCATTGGGGAAAACCATCCGCGTACAAAGCCTGCCATTCCGCATCATCGGTGTTCTGGCCCCCAAAGGGCAGTCACCCTTCGGGCAAGACGAGGATGACACCATTATTATCCCCTACACCACGGTTCAGAAGAAAATCGCAGGAATCAGTTGGGTGAATTTCATCATGGGCTCGGCGGCATCTCAGGAAGCCATTAAACCCGCTCAAGCTCAGATTTCCAGCCTCCTTCGCGAACGCCATCACCTTCGCCCCGACGAAGACGACGATTTTATGGTGAGCAGCCCCACCGACCTGGCCGAAACTCAGGCTCAGTCGGGGCGCATCATGACGCTTCTGCTCGCCAGCATTGCTTCGGTCTCATTACTGGTGGGCGGCATTGGCATTATGAACATCATGCTGGTGTCGGTCACGGAGCGAACGCGGGAGATTGGAGTGCGCATGGCCGTGGGCGCCACCGAGCAGGACGTGCAAATGCAATTCCTGAGCGAGGCCGTGGTGCTCAGTCTGCTGGGTGGCACCGTGGGTGTGCTGGGCGGGGTAGCGGGCTCCCTGGCAGTTTCCAGCATGCTCGATTGGCCCACCCGGGTTCCCCCGGAGGCCATCGGCATTGCCGTCCTTTTTTCCGCGGCGGTGG
Organism: Terriglobia bacterium; assembly: GCA_035308965.1. Classification (GTDB taxonomy): domain Bacteria; phylum Acidobacteriota; class Terriglobia; order UBA7540; family UBA7540; genus DASYXZ01. The sequence goes on from DATGFN010000065.1 coordinate 37,142, forward strand.
GAATATTTTTTGGCTACTACCCGGCGCGCAAAGCCGCGCGTTTGGATCCAATTGATGCGTTGCGGTATGAATAGAGGCATAAATCTTCTGATGACCGGGAAATAGACCTTATGAATAACAGAGTATTCAAGAGCGGATTGAGCTTGTGCCTGGGACTTCTTGCTGGTCTACCCCTGCTTGCTGAGCAGGCGCAAAAGGGGACGATGCCGGGTACAGATGAATTCTTTATCATTTCCTCAGTGGACGTTGCAAAGAATCAACTGGTCTTGAAACATCCCACCGAAGTCACCGAGTTGATGCTGGTCAATGACAAGACCACATGCCTTAATGAACGGGGGAAGTCTTTTGCATGTAAAGAGCTTCGCGCCGGGGACACAGTGTTTATTACCTCCAGCCGCGGTAAGGGGGGCCCCCGGACCGCCGGAAGAATCCGGGTCGGCCCCATGACCATTGAGGAAGTCCACCGCAAGTATGTTGATTTTAAGTGACGCGCGACAATCCTAAACTGACAACTTGAATGAGGAGCCTAGAAAGGGATGTCTTCATCCGTAATATCCGAGGCCGGCGGGGAAGATGGCTCGGGGCCGGGACTATTTTCCTCAGCATTACCAGCCGAAGCTGCCGCCGCCCTGGGAGGGCTTGTGGAGGGGCGCTCGCTGTCGGATTTTGACCCGAGCATGGTCATTTGAAAGGCGATGATTTCGTAAGCCGTGCGCTTGTTCTTGTCCTGATCTTCCCACTGGCGGCTGCGAATCCGGCCTTCGATGTAAACTTGTTTGCCTTTGGTCAGGTATTCACCGCAAATTTCAGCCAGTTTATTCCAGGCCACGATGTTGTGCCATTCCGTGTGTTTCTGCTGTTCGCCATTTCGGTCCTTGAAGGACTCGTCTGTGGCCAACGAGAACTTTGCGAAGGGGACACCGCTGGGGGTGTACTTTAATTCCGGATCTTTGCCCAGACGGCCGATGAGGATTACTTTATTGATCGAGCCAGCCATTATTTCCTCCAACGCTTTTCGAAAATCTTCGGAAGCCTTACATTATTGAATTGCCCGCATGCCCTTCGCCGGTAAGCGGGAGTGGACTAATCTTCTGCCAATTCCGGCCAGGGTCATCATTGCGCTTTCGTGTGAACCACAACGCCCAGGGTGCGGAGTTTTTGTGCTGCCAGTGCGGCCTCATGCGCGTTGGGATATCGCGTCACCAACGAACGCAATTCCCGAATCCCTGCCGCCTTTTGATCCATAGCGAGAAAGGCGTAGCCTTTCCTGAGCTGCGCCGCGGGCAGCTTGTTCCCGTTGGGATAACGCTCAAGGCATTTATTGTATTCTTCAATCGCCTGGGTATAGTTCTTTTGGTTGTAATAGCAATCGCCGATATAAAATTGGGCGCTGGACGCCAGGTCGGTATCCCCATAGTATTTCAGGTAATCCTGGAAAGACTGGACGGCCAGCGGATATTGCCCCGAGTTGAAAGCGCTCAAACCAGATTTGTATAACGTATCGGCGTCCGGAACTTGGGGCTTACCTGGATCGGCTGCGGCTCCTGGTGTCGTGCCTGCGGGCGACGTTGCGGGAGGAGTGTTCAGAGTTTGGACGATGGTTTGAGTCTGAGCCATCTGATCGCTCAATTTGGCCAGACGAGATTTGGCCTCATCCAGGCTTGCACTCAGCTCCTGGATCTGGCCGGTCATGGAGTCGAGCCGCGCATTGTAATCGGCGCTATTCTTTTCGTTGGATTTGCGCAACTCATTCACGGTTGAGCCCATGGCATTTATTTTGTCGTTTGCCTGCTCGATCAGCGTGCGCAAGATCGCAGTCTGTGAGTCAACCGTCTTCTGAAGGTTTTGCAACATCTGTTGCAGCGTGTCCAGTTGCTGCATCATTTGCAATGTTTCTTTGCTGACCCCGAAGGCAGGGGAAGACGCGGATACAGCCAATGAGAAGGCAATCGCCAGAATGCATGCTGACTTTCTCAATTTCAATTTATCCTCACTCACAGAAGTTTCACCCTTTCTGGGTGTACTCTTGCAAAAGTGCGCCGGTCAACCAGTCCCTCGTACATCCTGCGAGCAGAATATAAATGGTTCATGGAACTGTAAGGACGAGCAGAGAATGCCGGCGGCGTTCAGCGTTATGGATGAGGCTTTCGGCAGCCTGTTCGTCTATTTGGCTGCATGAAAGTCGCCCGCCGGAAATCTGGTGGATTCCCGGCAGGCAATTTCATGTCCAGTGCGTCTTATTTTGGCGTTGGGTGCGCGCGCCGATTCTTTTGCCAGCAATCTTCCGAGTGATCAGTGCACTGCGGCCGGTCCTTTCCGTAGGAAATGGTGTTCAGGCGGTCGCCAGGAACGCCCAGGTTGACCATAAAGGCCTTGGCCGCCGTGGCTCGGCGATCGCCCAAACCGAGATTGTATTCTTCACTGCCCCTTTCGTCGCAATGTCCTTCGATGGTGATTTTGGCATTGGGATTGGCCTTTAACGCGTCCGCGTCCGCGGTCAAGGTTTGCTGGGCATCGGGACGAATGTCCGATTTGTCCAGATCAAAGTAAGCGTCCTTCAATACACTTGATAGGTCCTCCACTTCAGTAACCTGCGGTCCTTTGGGTGCGGGTGGTGCATTCGCGGTCACGGTCACGCGGGCGCTGGCTGTCTCTGTCCCTCCGGGGCCTTTGGCGGTTAAAACGTAGGTGGTTGATTCGTCCGGGGTCACGTTGGTGGACCCGGTTGCCTGGACGGTCCCAACCTGAGGTTCAAGATCCAATTGAGTTGCATTCGTTGATGTCCAGCTCAATGTTACGGACTGTCCCTTTTCCACTGTGGCAGGTTCTGCGGTCAGCGAAACAACCGGCGCTCCTGGGGTCGGTGCCGCCGCTTCCGGCGCCGCCGGTGGTGGCGCTGGCGCAGCTTTCTTGTGACATCCCGCCACTACAATCAAGGTCCCCAATACACCGAGCAGAATGAACCCGGGATTCTTTCGTCGTGCCATGCTTTATCCTCCTTGGATTAGGGGTAAATTAAGGTTTGCACCCCGAAATGATGTCGATCGCTTGAATGAAGCCGGCATGGGTGAACCGCAATGAGACTATAAGAGTTTCTGCTCCCCAAAGGCGGAATCCGGGGCGGGGCAGATGCACATCCTACCACCAGCATAAATCGAAACGCAAATCATCTGTAGTAAGGGTAGGGGTATCATTTGCCAGATGCCTGCGCTCCGATGTGCTGTCATTTGTGCTGTCATTCCCGCGAAAGCGGGAATCCATTCGCGTAAATTATTAGAGATGCTCCGCCGAAGAACTGAATTCCCGCTTTTGCGGGAAAGACCCGCGGCGGCAGGCCTTGGGAGGAATCCAATTTCATTATGACACCACTACCGTACTCGGAGTAATTAACACTGCATGTTAAGACCGGAAATCAGTTCGACCAGCTTGGGTTCCAATTATTTCCTTTAGTGGTCATTTGCCTGGGATTCGAGCCGTCCGCCAACATCGTCCAAACTTGTTTGGAGCCGGAGCGGTTGGATTCAAACACCAGGTGCCGGCCGTCGGGTGACCAGTAAGGGTGTTCGTTTCTTCCGGCGTCGTGAGTCAACTGGATGATTCGTCCGGTCGCGATTTCAATCACGTACACGTCGAAGGTCCCCGTTTCTGAAACCCGCCAGGAAAACGCAATAAACAAGCCGTTGGGAGACCAGGAGGGCGAACCTGCGTCCCCGCCGCCCGTAATCAAGCGCCGAAGATTGGTGCCATCGGAGGACATGGTGTAAATCTGCGGGGAGCCAGTGCCGCTCCGGTCTGACACGAATGCTATTTCATTTCCTGTTTTGGGATTCCAGACCGGCGAAATATCCACTCCCGGAGAAAAAGTGAGACGTTGAAGGTTGTAGCCGTTGGCATCGGACACGTAGATCTCCGGGTCCCCGCCCATGCTGGAGCAGAAGGCAATTCTCTTTCCATCCGGTGACCAGGCAGGCGTGGTATTCAGGCCGCTGTACTTGGGGAATGGAATTCGTTTGTTGGTTTCCAGCGAAAAAATAAAAATATCAGGATTTTTCTGCACATAAGTGGTAAAAGCAATCTTAGTATTATCCGGTGACCATCTAGGCGTCAGGGATAGAGAGCCGAAGCTGGTGATGGGACGCTGGTTAAACCCGTCATAATCCATCACCCATATTTCATCATGCCCGGTCCGGTCGCTGACAAATGCAAGGCGGGTAAGCGCGATGCCGGGAACGCCCGCCCCCAGCGTTTTGATGACTTCATTGGCGAACCGGTGGGCGGCCTCGCGGGTGGAGATTTCATTCATGGTCGCCACATAGCGGCGGGCAATTACGGAGGGATTCCCGGCATTAGTGAGGTCATAAAGTCGGCCGGTGAAAACAAGGCTCGAATTGATAACCTCGGTCTTCCCAAAAATCAGCATCCGCGCGGATGCCGGCGACGCCGTCCAATCATTCGTGACGACGTCCTGCGGCTCACGGGGAATTTTGAGGGGGAAGAGGCTCTTGCTGACCAGATCGAAGATGCCGGAATTATCCAAATCGTCCCAAAGAACCTGATTGAATTCCTTGGTCAAATTGATGGCCTGCGCGTCCCCTGAAGTGGAGGGAAGCTCGGCGGCCGCAAGGCGGATGCGCGCGGCGCCGAGGTTAATGCCCGTGGTAAACCAGTCCTGGCTCTTGGACGTGCGGGGGAAAATAAAAGCCATACCGGCCAATGCGAAAATGATCAATACGGTGGATAATTTTATTTTCAGGAGTTTCATAAGATATTAAATGTTCCCAATTTAATGGATGCCGGGATTGGAATAGTGGGATGTCTCATCTTTGTTTACGAGCCATGGCTCCCGCCGCCTTTTCGGTCAGGTTTTTAATGGCGGTGAAAGTCGAAGTAAAAATTTACCGAAACTTTATTCCCTGAAAAATCAGAAGGAAGCTGACCCAGCGGACTTGAAGCGAGAACGGCTCGCAGGGCGGAACGATCGACTTCCGCGATGCCGCTCGACTGGGTGATTTGCGCGTTTTCAATGGTACCGTCGCGAAGGATATCAAACGTGAGATAAACCCTCGGCGCCGTCATGATGTTGGGGCTGATTGTGGAGAGCAGCCAGTTGGTGCTGACGCGGCTGCGCACCGCGCTGACATACCAGCCATAACGCTGGCCAAAATCCCCCGAACCCACGTTCAGCTCGCCTTCGCCCGCGGCGTTCGAAAACTGTCCCGTGGTCATCACCGGCTTGCCGCCGGTGCCGAATGGAACAGCGTTGACGGGAGGCGCAATTTGCTGCTGAGGAATGCGTTTGTTTACTCGCACGACTTTCTCCGGTTTTACCTCTTCTTTGAACTTGGGGATTTCCTGCGCCTGTGGCTCAGGAGGAGGTAAAGGTTCCGGTTCGCTTTTGTAGAGGCCGGGGTTTTGGGTGGCGACATTATTCAGAGTGGCGAGCACGGGCGTGGGCAAGGGGACGCCAGGCAGCGAAGATACCGCGGTGGCATGGATGGCGCCGCTGCTGTCCCAACTCTTGCCCCAACCACTCTTGTTGTTAAATCCAAAATTCGCGTAAGCGAGAGCGCCGAAAAACAACATCGCGTGCATGACCATGGAAAATAGCAACGTTCCACTTAGCGTTTCCCGCCGGTCGGCCATCGGAATGAAAGTCGCAGCGCCCATGGCAATTCTTTCGAGTGTCGTTCAAGCGGATCAAATCCAAGCCGCTTCAGGCATTGCCCTTCGTCGAAATAGGTTCGGTCACGATGTTGATGTTGCTCACGTGGGCCTGCTTCAACGCGTCCATCACCTTGGCAAACGCGCCAAAAGGAACGTCCTGGTCGCACCGAATGTAAACTGGCGAGTCGCCGGCCCCGCGCAGGTGGTCCAGCACCGCCATCCCTAATCTGTGAATATTTACCGCGTCGTTGCCGATGTAAATGTCCTGTTGTTTGGTGATCGTCACCACCACCTTTTCATCGGACACCACTTTGACGCTCCGGGTCTTGGGAAGCACCACCTCAATACCCGATTGCAGAATGGGAGCAGTGAGCATGAAAATGACCAGCAAGACCAGGACCACGTCCACAAAGGGGGTGATATTGATTTCGGAAAGGGAAGTGTGGGTTCGACCCTTTTGAATCTTGATGGCCATGAGGGACCTCTCAACGGCTAAGTAAAATATCGTTCTGTCATATTCAGGAATTCAAGGCCGAAATCGTCCATCATCGCCCCGAATTCTTTGAGCCTTTGCACAAACAGATTGTAAGCGATCACGGCCGGGATGGCGGCAAACAGCCCTGCGGCGGTGGTGACGAGAGCCTCCGAAATGCCAGGCGCCACGCTGCTCAGGCTTGCGGTTCCAGCAGCGCCGAGACCGGTGAAGGCGTCAATGATCCCCCAAACTGTTCCAAAAAGTCCGATGAAGGGGGTGATAGCCCCAATGGTGGCGAGCCACGTCAGCCGATTCTCCATACTGGACATCTCGGATGAAGACGCGATCTGGAGCGCGCGCTGGACCGAATCCAGGCTTCGAACGTGAGGCGTCCCGGGATTTTGCGTGGCCACGGCCTGATTTTCAATTTCCCGGAATCCAGCCAGGAATATATCCGCCAGGGGGCTCGCTTTCAATTCCTTGCAGGAGTTTCGAATTTCAGAGAGTTTCTTCCCTTGGCGAAAGATTTTAAGGAATTCCCTGGAATCCCGCCGCGCGGTGCTGAATCTTCGATATTTTTTGAAAATGATGGCCCAGGAATAGACGGAGAAAAAAAGGAGAATCAGCAGGACGATACGCGCAACAATCTGGGTATTGGCGATTAACTGCCACGTTGAGCCCTGACCGATAACCAATATGGCGGCGACCAACCAACCTCCCGGAATTCCAAACCAAATCAAAATTAACATACGGCTTTAAGGCAGTCAATGAAAGAGCACTGAGGGTCGTGTCGGAATTCTGGGAGCGCGGGCGTCTCGCCCGCTCTTTCCTTATCGATAAATTGCGGGCGAGATGCGCGCGCTCCCAGGCTCACCCAAACTGCGGCAAATGATGTGATAAACTCTTCACCGAACCCATGCTGCGGGAAATCCACATCCAGAATTATGCCGTGGTGGAAGATTTGGCAGTCGAATTCCACCCCGGGCTGAATTTGTTATCGGGCGAAACCGGTTCCGGCAAGTCCATTCTGGTGGACGCGCTGGGGCTGGCGCTCGGGGGACGCGCGTCCGCAGACACGGTACGGACCGGCCAGGACCGCGCCAGTGTGACCGCAATCTTTCGTGCCGAGGGACGCCGTGAGCGCGGCGGCCCGTGGAAAGCCTGGTTGGAGGAATTCGGGCTTGCCGGCGCGGACGAAGGCGAGATCATTCTACGCCGCGACATTCAAAGCAGCGGCAAAAGCCGCTTGCTCGTGAATGACCAACCGGTAACCATAGCCGCGGTCAAGGCCCTGGCGCGCTCGCTGGCGGAAGTGCATGGCCAGGGCGAGCACGTGAACTTATTCTCGCGCGACGCCCAGCTCGACCTCTTGGATGATTTCGCCCAAGACATGGCATTGATCAATGAGGTTCGGGAGGCGTATTTGAAACGCCGTGAGATAGCGCGGGAATTAGAAGCCTTGACCCAGAATGAGCAGGACCGGCTGCGCACCATCGACCTGCTCGCATTTCAGTCCCAGGAGTTGGAGCGGGCGCAGCTTCATCCAGGCGAAGATGTTGCCCTGGAAGACGAAAGGCGAATCCTCGGAAACCTGGAAAAGATCCGCGCCGCCGCCTCCACAGCCTACGGCGCGCTTTACGAAGAGGAAACGTCGGCCATTTCCCGCGTGGCCGCGGCAGCCCGCGCCATGTATGAATTGCAGCGCTATGACGCATCATTCGAGTCTCGCAGGGAGCCGCTGGAGGCGGCGCGAGCCACCATCGAAGACCTTGCCATTCTGTTGCGCAACTATCTCGGCAAGCTGGAAGTGAATCCTAATCGTTTGGAAGAAGTGGAGGACAGGCTGGCGTTGATCGACCGGCTGAAGCGGAAATACGGAAAGACGATTGAGGAAATGGTGGCTTATCACAAAGAAACCCAACAGCGCCTTTCGAGCCTCGAGCACGCGGACGAGCGCCGCGGCCAGTTGCGATTGGAGTTAAAAAAAGCGGATGGTGATTATCGGAAGAAAGCTGAAACCTTGTCGGTTAAGCGGCGCGAGGCGGCGCACAAATTTGAAAAGCTGGTGGGCCAGGAGCTTGCCCAGTTGGGCATGGACAAAACCAGGTTTGAAATTAATTTTGAAGCTCCGGCAGAGCGCGAGGGTGAACATGATTCGACCGGAGGCGCGAAAGGTATCGACAGAATTGAGTTCCTCATTTCTCCCAACCCCGGCGAGGAATTGAGGCCGCTGGAAAAGATAGCGTCGGGCGGAGAACTCTCCCGATTCATGCTGGCGCTGAAGACCGTGGTGGGCAGCACGAAACTTTCAATCGGTGATGGACCAAACTCGCGCTGGGCGGCGACATTTATTTTCGATGAAGTGGATTCCGGCATCGGTGGCCGGGTGGCGGAGTCCGTGGGCCAGCGGTTGAAACGTTTGGCGCGTCATGCCCAGGTTTTGTGCGTCACCCACCTTCCTCAGATCGCCTGCTTTGCCGATCATCACTACTACGTGGAAAAATTCGAGCGCGGTGGCCGCACCGTCACCGAAGTCAAATACCTGGCGAGTGAAAAAGAACGCGCGGCGGAACTTGCGCGCATGCTTTCCGGAAGCAAAATCACGGATGATGTACTGAAACACGCCTCTGCCATGCTTAAACATGCGGGAAGCAGCGTACCACTGGATAGAGGCTCCAGAGCGTGATGCCGTCCTACCAGAACGTCTTACCAGAACTAGGCAAAGGTGGTGTTTCAAGCTATACTGGATTTTCTACGGCAAGTACCTCCCATGGGAACTGATCTCATCAATATTTCGACTCATCCCCATCTTCAGTCCGAGGATTCCAAGTCCCGGCCTTTACCAGAGACTTTTTATCAGCAAAAATTAGTGGCAAACCCCAATCCGATTCCATCCGGACCCAAGACATTTTTTATTGAAACGTTTGGTTGCCAGATGAATGACCATGACTCGGAAAAAGTTGCGGGCGTTTTGATGGCGCGCGGATACCGCCCGGTGGAAGAATCGATTCATGCCGACGTGGTTCTCTACAATACTTGCAGCATCCGCGAGAAGGCAGCCCAAAAGGTTTTTTCGCACCTCGGCGCCATCAAGAAAGCTCGGCCCCATAATCCTCCCGTCATTGGAGTGCTTGGCTGCGTGGCGCAGCAGGAAGGCGACCGGATTTTCGAGCGTGCTCCGCAAGTGAGCCTGGTCTGCGGATCGGCGAGCTACTCAAGGCTTCCGGAACTACTCGATCAGCTCGAATCGGGCCAACGGCGCGTGACCGGACTTTCGCTCGACATTGATGAGTGTTTTGAAACCGAGATCACCCGCCGCGATAATCCTTTCCGCGCCTACCTGACCATCATCGAAGGGTGCGACAAGGCGTGTTCGTATTGCGTGGTCCCCATGACGCGGGGCCCCGAACGCAGCCGAACCAGCGTTGGCATCCTGGCGGATTGCCGCCGCCTCGCTGACGATGGCTTTACGGAAATCCAACTGCTGGGCCAGACGGTAAATTCCTACCGTGACCCCTCGCCCGCGCACCTCACTTTTGCAGACTTGCTGGTGCGGGTGGCCGAGGTGCAAGGAATCCGACGCGTGCGTTTTACCACTTCACATCCAAGCGACTTCACTCCGGAGATCGTGCGCGCCATTGAGTCCACGCCGGTCCTTTGCAATCAAATTCACCTGCCGGTGCAATCCGGGTCGGACGCCGTGCTGGCTCGCATGCGGCGAACGTACAATCGCGGCGAATATCTGGCAAAAATTGATTGCATCCACCACGCCAAGCGTGCTATTAGCATCTCTACGGATATCATCGTGGGGTTCTGCGGAGAAACCGAGGAAGATTTTGAGCAAACGCTCTCGCTGCTCGACGCGGTTGAGTACGACCTGGTTTATTCTTTCAAATACTCTCCCCGGCCCATCACGGCGGCGGGTGGCTGGGCGGACGACGTCCCAGATGACGAGAAGGGGCGGCGGCTGGCTGAAGTTCAGGAGCGACAGCGCGAAATCCAGTTGCGCCGAAATAAAATGTTGATTGGTTCCGAGTTTGAAGTTCTGGTAGATGGGTTCCAGCCGCGCCTTCAGCAGGCCATGGGACGAACGACACAAAACCAGACGGTAAATTTTCCCGGGAGCCCTGACTTGGTTGGCCGGTACATCAATGTGCGCGTAATCGCGGCGGGCCCGAATAGCCTGGTGGGGACCAGGGTTGGCTGAAAGTTCTGCGGTGACTTGCAGAAGTTAACTTCCGAAAACTGCTCTGCATGATCATGGGTGGGATAAGGAGGGGCTTATGGAAGTTGAGATGAAAATCCGAGGTCTCATGATGGACCCCGTCACCAACATGCCCATCGTGATCCTGAAAGATGTGAACGGCACTGCCGTCCTTCCCATCTGGGTGGGCATTTACGAGGCCAACGCCATCGCTCTCGAAATCGAAAAGGTGACCACGCCGCGCCCCATGACTCACGACCTGCTGAAGAATCTTCTGCTGGGACTGGAAACACACGTTCGGCGCGTGGTGGTGAATGATCTGCGCGACGACACCTTTTACGCTGTGATCTGGCTGGAAAAGGACGGGGAAGTGATATCTCTCGACTCGCGGCCCAGTGACGCCCTGGCCCTGGCGCTGCGCGTGGATTGTCCCATTTTTGTGGAAGACGACGTGCTGAAGAGTTCGAAAGTTTCGAGCGCCGCCGCCGATAAGGTTTCGAACGAAGAACTTCGGAAGTGGCTGGAGAACCTGAACGACGAGGACATGGGTCGATACAAGATGTAACGGGCGATGCCCGACTTGTAGGCGAAAACGCACCCGCCTGAGCGGTGGAGGCCGGAGACCTCAGTGGCCACGGTCATAGTGATCGCAAACCAGAAGGGCGGCGTCGGTAAGACGACGACGGCCATTAACCTTGCTGCCGCCTTTGCGCAGAAAAAGAAGCGGACCCTTCTAATCGACCTTGATCCCCAGGCCAACAGCAGCCTTACTTTCTTTTCCCCCGAGGAAATCACCAATTCAATTTACGACGTGCTGGCAGACCATCAGTTTAAGCTTGCCGATATTGTGAAGCCGACCAAGTGCGCCAATTTGTCCATTGCGCCCTCAAGAATTTCCCTGGCGAAATTGGAGTCCACCCTGGTGGGCCAGTTTGACGGGCCCTTCCGCTTGAAAGACGCCATCACGCCCATCCGAAAAGATTATGACTTTATCCTGATCGACACTCCACCAACTCTGGGCATCATGACGGTGAACGCCTTCGTGGCCGCCACCCACCTGCTGGTGCCCATTCAGGCAGCTTACTACGCTCTGGAAGGAACTGACGACCTGATGGAAACTCTTGAGCGCATTCGCGCCCGGCCCAATCCCGATCTCCAATTGCTGGGCGTGCTGGTAACTTTATTTGACAAGCGCACCAATTTGGCTCGTGATACATTCAAGCATCTGCAGAAAACTTTTGGAAGTAAGATCTTCAAGACCGTAATCGGCAAGAATGTGCGCCTGGAAGAAAGCCCGGCGTACAAGGAAACAATTTTTACTTTTGCCCCCGATTCCTCCGCCGCGGAGGAATACGAACGGCTGGCGCGGGAGGTATTACAGCGTGTCAAATAGACGCACGGGACTACCCATCGCTTTAAAAATGCGGCACAACGCACACTACGTGGAAGAGATCATTTCACGCAGTGGCGCGGCCATCGGGCGCATGATCGCGATTGAGCAGATCCAGCCCAACGCCGACCAGCCGCGCAAAGACCGAGGCGACATCCGCGGGCTTACGGATTCCGTGCGCGAGAAGGGCGTGCTGGAGCCCCTCCTGGTTCGTTACCTTCCCGAGTCGGAAAAGTACATGATTATTTCCGGCGAGCGCCGCTACCACGCGTCGCGGGCTGCCGGATTGGCTGAAGTTCCCTGTATCGTGAAGGACGCCGATGACGCGGAGACTCTGGAACTGGCCTTGATTGAAAACCTTCACCGCAAAGACCTGACTCCCTTTGAAGAAGCGGATGGCGTTCAGGCTCTGGGCGAACGGTTCGCGTTGACCCATGAGGACATTGCGAAGAAAATTGGAAAGTCGCGCTCGTCAATTACCGAATCGCTCAGCCTGCGCTCCATTCCGGACGAAATCAAAGCGCTGGCAGTGGAAAGCGGGGTGCTGTCAAAATCCCAATTGCTTCAGGTGGCGCGCCAGCCGAGCGAAGCCAAAATGCGCGACCTGATTCGGCGTTTTTCCCTGGGATTGGTCAATCGCGAACAGGCGCGCGAGGAACGTAACCCGGACAAGAAGCCGCGCAACGCCGTTTTCCGTTTTGTGCCTCCCGCCAAGGATTTCAAGCTGGTCATGCAATTCAGGAAGGGCAACGTCCACCGGACGGAAATCATTCAGGCCCTGCGGGATATTCTCGCCAAACTTGAATCGGAAGGGTGAGGTCCCGCCAGCTATGGCATTGCCATCTTGCGGTGTTGCTCTTATCGGTAAATATCCTTACGTTGAGCCACTTCCACGACGTGGATTGTTTCGGGGTCTTTTAAATGAAAAAGGACCCGCCACTCACGAGTCGCCCGGAATGAATAGTAACCAGTAAGGTCACCTGTCAATTTCTTAGTGTGCAGGAGAGAATCTTAGGGGTTCGTCTCTAGTAGGACGAGAAGTTCGCTTAACTTTGTCTTTATGTTCTTAGGGAGTTTGCGAGCAGATTTCAAGAAACTCTGCTCGAGGATCACGTGCATATGCGAGAACCTAGCGAATTCTCTTCAAGAAGTCAGCCCTGCCCGTGAACTTTACACCATTTGATTTCTTCCTGGCTAATTTTATCATTCTCTTCACAAACTCCGGGCGATATTGGCCCTCGGGGTCACTTTCGCCAACCACGCCATAAACAGCCGATCGAAGCAAGTCGACTTGGTGGGTGAGGTCGCTTAATTGTTTCTCGATAGTTTTGGTTCCCATAGCTGTTCTTAGATTAAGAGATGGGCCTGCGCAAAGTCAATTCCTTTGCTCATGATATGAATCCAATCGCATCACGTCAGCTGGCATCAGTACAGTTTGGGACTTTGTAGCGGCGGTCTATGACCGCCGTCCTTGATTGATCAGGATTTCCGGCGCTCATAGAGCGCCGCTACAACAAACTGTACTGCTACTTGCCATCCGACGCTTTTTCGTTGGCCGCGACGGACGATGTTACAATCCTCCTCTTGAGTTTGTAGCCGTGAGTGCAATGGGTCAATTATATTAAAACCCAGGCTGACATGAACGAAGTCCACACACCTGAATTGACGCAGGGACAAGCTCGCACCTTACAAAAGTTGCTACAGGCGGGCTTCCAGTTCGCCAGCATTGAACACGTGGCACGGCACATTGTTGTGGAGAAAGACGGTTTTATCGCCCTGCTCGATCCGGCGAATCGCCAACTGCGCGTCTTTGGCCAGATGGGTTACCGGGTGGGTGATGGCATCGGGATGTTGATCGAGCGTGGCACGCGCCGCGCATTTGTTTGGAAGAAAGAATCGGTGGAGGCTACTTCTGATCTTCTGAGCAGCTATGAGCGTGTGAAGTCGGAGCTGACGGGAATACTTAAGAACAATTCTGAAGTATGATTTATGAAGTATGAAGTATGAATTTCCCAGTTTGAGGTTTAACTTATTTGATGCGAAAGAAAGTAGCCCATTCTGACAGCAAGACCTTCCACCTCGTAATTTTTACTTTAACCTTTACCCTTTATCCTTTACCCTTCTCTGTTCATGCCTGAAACATTGGATGTGATCATCGTTGGTGCGGGCCCGACGGGCTTGGCGTGCGGCATTGAAGCGGTGCGCGCGGGCCTGAAGACTCTAATCGTGGAGAAGGGATGCCTGGTCAATTCATTGTTCACCTATCCCGCCAACATGACTTTTTTCACCAGCAGGGAACTGCTGGAAATCGGCGACTTGCCTTTGCCCAGCACAAACGTTAAACCTACGCGGGCGGAAGCTCTGGAGTATTACCGGCGTGTGGCTGAGTATTTTCATTTACCCATTCATTACCAGGAACGCGTGAATGGAATTCAGCGTGCGACGCTGGCAAACCATCAAGCTACCGGCACTGGCTTTGAGATTGAAACTGAAACCAGCGACGGGAAAATGCACATCCACCGGGCGCGCCAGGCGATTATTGCTACGGGATACTACGATCTGCCCAATTATCTGGGAATCCCCGGCGAAGGCCTGCCCAAGGTTTCTCATTACGCCCGCGAGGGCCATGAATATTTCGGACGCAAGGTGGTGGTGATTGGCGGCGCCAATTCCGCCGCTGTCACTTCGCTCGACCTTTACCGGCACGGAGCCGAGGTCACGTTGGTTTACCGCGGGCGGGAATTGAGCCGGCACATCAAATATTGGATCCGCCCCGACCTGGAAAACCGAATCAAGGCGAACGCCATACGCGCGTATTTGGAAAGCCGGGTCACCGAAATTACTCACGACTCGATTTCTATTCAGACTTCGGCGGGCGAAACCGTGCGCATTGAAAACGATTTCGTTTTTGCCCTTACTGGCTATCATCCCGACGTGGATTTATTGCGGGGGGCTGGCATTCAAGTTGACCCGGAGAGCTTTCGGCCGTCATTAAATCCCGAAACCCTGGAGAGCAATGTGGCCGGTCTGTATGTGGCGGGAGTGGTTGTGTCGGGACTTCAGACCAATGAAATCTTTATTGAGAACGGCCGCTTCCACGGCAAGCTCATCATCGCAGACATCAAACGGAAAATTAACACCTCGACGATTGAATGATCCGGCAAAGCGATAGTGACTCAGTTTGGTTTCTTAGTTGGTCAAATGCCGTCTACTGTCGATGATCTGAGAATGGAGGGCGAGTGCGGGCACCAACCCCTCATCCGTCCGTCGGCCGCCACGGCAGAACCTGGGGTCCCGACCTTCTCCCCTGGGAGAAGGCCATGCTTTAGGTCGGATCCAACTTCCGGGTCGCAAGACGGCGGATTACTGGGAACTCTGATCCGCCGTTTTTGCCGCCTTCTTTCCCGAAATATTTCGAGAGATCAAGAAACCCAATTCCGTACCTTGCGGCAGGATCAAATCCTTATGTCTTTTGACAAGGCTGTGGATGAGGCTTGTTGCCGCGCCAATGCCCAGGCCATATAAGGCGCCGGTCCCGCCATCCGCGATCGCTCCTACGCCTGCGCCCACGCCTGCGCCCACGCCCGCTTCCTTGGCCGCATCCTTTTTGTTTTTTCCTTCGCCCACCACCGTTCCCTCATCGCCTTTTACGTGGGCTGCTCCCGCACCTTGAGCATCCTGCAGGCCGGCCGCCACCGAGAAATTAGTTCCATCAGGAGTGGTAATGCTGTCCGCAACCAGGCGCATCTCACCGACGCCGGTTGCGCGCCCGGGATCCTTGAGGAAAGAAACGTGCCCCTCGAGGGTGCTTCCTTCCGGTATGATCTCCTCCCCCTTGGCGAATACCGGTTCCACCACCCGAGCCGTGAAGAGATCCCCGTTCTTGCTGGTCTTGGTGCTCAGCAGAGTACCCAATTCGGCGCGAAGCTCTGTCCCCGCAGGAATCGTTACCAAGTTTTCCGATTGGGCGCCAGGCGGCGGAGGTGGCGGCGTGGTTAGCTGGGCGCGAGCGACTCCAGCAGGGAAGGCCGCCAACAGAAATCCGGCCAGCGCAAAGTGGGCAAGTGTTTTCATGATTTTCTCCTCGTTTGCAGGATTCCTTGCGAGTTCATTGCAACGAGAGCTTCTGGGGCCAGTTTGCATGTTGGCAGTCTATCGCTTTGAAGCCATCCCAACAAGTTCCAACCCCTTAGATTCGCTTAGGCTCAGCCCCGTTGTATGTAATTCGCCTCACTCGGGACTTGCCACGGCTTAAATCGCATGTGTTTTGCTTCGCCGGTCATGCCCCATTTATCCTCGATAGAAATGTAGAATTGACTGACGGAACTTTCCGAGCCGAGGGCTGAATGCCTCACGACTCGTTGCACTGAGCAAGGCACTTGACATCGTCGAAACATGGTAGTGCGAATAGAACGAGAGCCGTCCTCACAGGGCCGTGGCGAAACGGACGCCGAAGGAATTTGCCGCTTAACTCGAGACATGCCAGAGCTGAGAAGAGTGTGAGCAGCGAAAGACTCAACCTGAGGTTGGCATAGAAAAACAGAATCGCTCAAAACCGAGGGACCCAAATTACAGTCCATACCAAAACCGAGAGCAGCTCACCTCTACTGAATCACGATCCTCACGCCCGTAGGCGTCACGACATGGCGAATCGAGTGTTGCGGAGTTGTGGGCAAGGTCGTAGTGCTATCGGCATTCGCGGGAATGGCTACTGGAATAGATGGCGTTGAGCCGGTAGGCACTGGCGTGAGCAGAAAAGCGTGAAACGTACCATTTGCAACTTTGCCCGACCCCACAATCTGCCCGCCATCGTTGATCGCTGTGGCGATATCCAACAGACTAAACGGAGAGGGCGAAGGGTTGCCAGGAGGGAGAAAAGTATTTAGGTCGGTCATCACGCCATTTTGCCAGAGGAATCCACCTGTGTCCTCAAAACAGATGCAAGAAGCGAAGTCAATTTTGCCCAGATTACCCACGATCTGGCCTTTGTTATTGATGCCGTTGGCCAAGCTAACAATGTCTGAACCGGGGGGCACGGTCCCAAGGTCGGTAAGGTTGCCGTTCTGCCACAGGAAAGCATGCAGCAGGGGCACACCGAAGTCAGGGTCGAGTGCATCTATATCGGAGAACCCCACCACCTGGCTACGGCTATTGATACCGGTTGCCTGGCTCAACAAGCCCCCGAGCAGACCTATGTCGCGCATCGTGCCATGGTCCCAAATGACCGCGTGGAAGTCCAAGATGCCATAGAACGTATCTATTGTCGGCACATCCGCAACGCCGACTGGCACGCCAGCAGAATTCAGTGCTAAAGCATAAGAATTGGAGCCGCCGATGGCATTTGGTCCTAACTGACTGATCTGGCCGTTTTTCCAAATCACGCCCCGATATTCCAAACCGTTCGCGAGATTAGCAGTACCAGCGATCTCTCCCGAAACTGTAATCGCCGAGCCGAACGTGTAAGAACCACCTAGGCCCGGCAGGACGGTCAACTGACCGTGGCGCAATAATTCAACATGTGCATCATCGAAGTCGGCGTCGAGGGGATCCAAGACAACGTCGCTGGAATTATTAATAAACACCCATTGGCCAAATCCTAGGGAGCCGAGGTCAGTCATAACTCCATTCCGCCAGAGGAACGCGTGCCATCCCAGCTCATTGGGAACTTCGGAAAAGCCGACAACTTCACCTTGATTGTTAATACTCGTCGCGATGCTAGTCCCGTATGAATTATTGCTTCCGCCAATGACGCCAAGGTCTGTTATCGTGTATCGTGTTTGTCCAAATGTATTTACAGGTGGCGCTCCCCAAGCGACGAACATAAAAATGGCAACGAGAAGCAGTAACGGTTTGCGGTCGAGCATGGTACCCCCGGATTATGGTTAACTTGTTTTCAATATACTGCTTTTAACAGCGTACCCCTTAAGTTTCTGTACTTCAAGCTAGAATTCCTATCTGTTACTACTTTTGACCGCTGCACATTCTTGTCGGGGCCTACGTCCCGCCTCCAAATACAATTCTGAGTTGGCCATCGTTAGCAGGCTGACAGTCACTGTCGCTTACTCCAACAGACCAAATTTAGCGAATTCTGAACTGGCCCCCGCTTCGCCCTAAACGCTCTGGCCTTCGGACTCCGCGGGGCTTCATTCTGGGAAATTTCCACGACAAAATAAGAACAGAAACAAAATGGAAAACAAAAAACAAAATCAAGAACAAGAAAAGGGGACATTTCTAAAAAGCCTTGGCACGGCGTGACTCGACAGTTGACCATCTGCTGTGATTCCACTATATTGACGTTGGACCTTACGATGCCAAATATTCTGGTAGACATAGCCGATTCCGCTGCTGCGCTCGCCAAAGGCTTCTCCATCACCCTTCGGACGATGTTCAAGCGCACTGTCACGGAAAACTATCCCGACGAGCCAGTCCATTTTGAGGACCGCTATCGGGGTATCCACGTCCTGCGCCGGGATGAAAACGGGTTGGAGAAATGCGTGGCGTGTTTTCTTTGCGCGGCGGCCTGTCCGTCGAATTGCATTTATATCGAGGCCGCTGAAAATACGGCCGACAAGCGCATCAGCGCCGCCGAGCGCTACGCCAAGGTTTACAATATCGATTACAACCGCTGTATATTTTGCGGCTATTGCGTGGAAGCCTGCCCGTGCGACGCCATCACGCACGGACAGGGATTTGAAATCGCCGCTTACAACACCAACGAGCTGGTGTGGCGCAAGGAACAGCTTCTGGATAAGACCCCCGCTTCCACCGCCACCAAGTAATCCATCCGCGTATTTTCACACCCTCATTCTCGCGCTCGCCTTAGAACGCGAAATACCCATTCGGAGCGCTCGCCCCGTTGGGGGGCGTTGTAGCTTCTATCCCCACGTAGACGTTGCGGCCGAAGAAGAACGGCAGCCCGAAGTCAAAGTTATCATTCGCCGGAGCCGTGCCGCTGTCCCCGCCTACGTTGTTGAACGCCGCGAAGCTTGAATTGGCGCCAAACAACGAAAGGGCGTTGGCGATGGAAATAGAAACCGTTCCCGAGCCAACCCCACCGAAGCCCGTGACCCCGATATTTGCGAAATTCACGGTTGAGCCTGGACAGTAGAGGAAGATATTGGTGGTGCCGATAGTGCAATCGCTTATTCCGAGGGTGGCCGCGTCCAGAACATAAAGAGCCTGGGAACCGCTGTCGAGATACCCGGGGGTATTGGCCGAACTGTAAGTGACCCCATTGAACAGAATACTCGCGAAGTTGCCGCTTGGATCCAGGGCGTAAAGCTGCGAAGCGCCCAGGTTATTAGATAAACATCCGGGCGGCGATCCCGGGCAGGTTTGAGTGCCGATCCCGAAAACCAGTGTCCCTGCGACCGGTGGTGAGCCCGCCGCAGGTATGGACGGTAGCTGGAGCACCACTCCGTTGGTATCCGCGGAGTTGAAAGCTGAAACAGGATTCCATGCCTGAGCCGACAATGGAACTCCGGTAAGCGCGCAAGAGCTGCCAGTGCTGGTACAAAGTATGTAATTTGGATTTTGCGCGGGCGATGTAGTGCAGCCCGAACCACAATCCTGGGCAAAATTGCCAATTCCCAGGATGCCGTTGGCCCCAAGTGCGGCGACCGAGTTATCGCTGGGCCCACCATTCGCGGAGCACGGGGTCGCGATGGCCGTATTCCCATTAAGGACTTGAAGGGGGGCGCCTGCGCCCGCGGCTATCACTTGAATGGGGATGCCCGTACCCGCGGCCGCTCCCGGCAATTGTGTTGCTGTCTCTCCGCCAATCTGTACGGTGGCCATCTCCATGGGTCCCCAATTGTAAGACAAGTCACCATACTGCACGCATTCGTATAGCACATTACCGCTGCTATCCGTAATCGGGGGCAGCGAAACATTGCCCAGTTGATTGGAAAGGATGCGAAGTCCCTCGGAACCGGTATCCACCAGAACGTTGGGGATGGTGGTGCAGGTGGAGCTTCCGGGAGTACAAACGGTGACCGTGGTAAAGATTCCGTTATAGTACGAAGTCGTGGTCGCGGTCGGAGGTCCCAGATTTCCATTGGGCCCAAAGTTGACATTCACGGCCACCGCATTGTTAGTGAACCCGGCCCCGCTCAAGGTGATGGTTTGCGTTGTGCCAGCCACTCCGTTGCTGTTATCGGTGATGATGAGGGTTCCGGGGAGAGCGCCGACCACCGTGGGTGTGAATGTTACATTGATGGTGCAGGTCGAATTCCCGCTTAAGCTGCCGTCACAATTATCGGTCTCGGTATAGCCCGCACTCGCCACAATGCTGGTGATGGTAAGCGATGTCGCTCCCGTGTTGTTAAGCGTTATGGCCTGCGTGGCGCTCGGAGTTCCCACCATAACTTGTGTTGCAAAATTGAGACTGGAAGTTGAGAGAGAAACCGTCGAGGCCGAGGAGGTCCCGCTCAAGCTTACCGTCTGCGGGCTGTTGCTGGCGCTGTCGGTAACAGTCAGTGTGCCGGTGCGCGTGCCGGATGCCGTGGGGGTAAATATGATGTTGATCGAGCAACTCACGCCCGGGGCCAGGGTGCTGCTGCAATTATTCGTCTGGGCAAAATCTCCGGTGGTTACGATTCCGGATAAACCAAGAGTCGCAGTTCCAGTGCTATTCACGGTCACTGTTTGAGCTGCGCTCGGAGTGCCCACGGTCTGGCTGGTGAAAGTGAGGCTCGCTGTAGAGAGCGAGACTGCTGGTGTGGCTACAGTAGTGGCAGCGCTGCTCCCTCCGCCACACCCGGAGATGAAGATCGAGGATGATATGATCAAGAGAATTCCAAATGTAATTGCGATGGAATTAGACCTTGGAGTCATTGCACCACCTCAGGCGAGACATCGCTGGGAAGAAGACTGGGGACGTAGGCGTGCCCACTCCAAGACCTCATGTGGCCGGAACTTACGAATTCAAAATCTTTCGTTTTTACGATCAACCCGCGCATGTGCCGGACCTGGGTTTGGCTGGGCGAAGCCGTGTGAAGGTTGGGTGCGTAGTTGCCCAACAACTGTTGCATGTCGGGTATGGAAGGCCCTTGCCAACTAACTCCAAACACGAGACCTTTCGGCGAAACAAATTCCCGGACTACGGCTCCGTTCGCGATTGTCAACTCGTGAACTTTATAGGCTTGCATAACCTGGACCCGATCCTCGCTTTTCATCTGTTTTTGATCCAGGCTCACCGACGATTCATATTGACCGAGAGTTGCCGCAGCCGGAATGCATCCCATCACCATGATCAACAGGACTTTAAGAGTGCTCTTCATTCGCTGTCACCCCTTTTCTCCATTGGATAAATTGCGCATTCAACATCCTGAAACACATTTCTCCATTAAAAGTTCTCCGCAATTGCCAAAATAGTTCCAAAATTCCGTCGCCTAATTTGCACGCTTGAATCCACCATGTCGCATATAAAAAATCGAGGATCGCTCCGGCAGCAATGCGGCTGAGCAATGGAACCTCGCTTGGAGCCTACAAAAGATCAGGCCCATGTGGTTCTGTTTACTCTTGATGATGGTTGAGAGAATTGGAGTTGTATGAACGCGAGAAGTTTAACGACTAACAATTAAAGAATCTGAAATTTGAGCGGTTCAAAGACATCGGCAACTGAACTTGCGCTGAGCTGGGTGGGGAGATTGCCGATTGCTGATTGCCGATTGTCGATAGAAGACTCGAATTTGAGTATCTGATCCTTTATATCGGCCCGCCGCGGAGGGTCAATCGAAAATCGCAAATTATTCTTCTCTGAGCGCCATCATGGGTTCCACTTTCGTGGCCCGGCGTGCGGGAATATAACTGGCGGCCAGCGCCACAACAGAAAGCCCAATAGGGACCACGCCAAACGTCGCGAGGTCAGTCGGTCCCACGCCGTAAAGCATGGAAATCATCACGCGCGTCAAGGCCAACCCTCCCAAGATGCCGGCGCCCACGCCGATCAAGCTGAGTCCGACCCCTTGGCCGACTACCATGCGCAGCACGTCGCCGCGCTCCGCGCCAAGCGCCATGCGAATGCCAATTTCGCGTGTGCGCTGCGTCACCGAATAGGACATCAGACCGTAAATCCCCACCGCCGCCAGCAGCAAGCCGATGCCGGCAAAAATTCCCAAAAGCACCATTTGGAATTGAGTGGAATCCGCGGCGCTCGACATCTGTTCATCCATGGTGCTGATCTGATAGACGGGTGCATCGCTGTTGATTTCCTGGACGGTCTGCCGGATGACTGCGGCGAGGCGCGATGGGTCGCCGGCGGTTCTCACGGCCAGCGCGGTGCGTCCAAAAATTATTGGACCCAGGGAGATAGGGATTTGCGCGTATGGATAATAGGCCGTGGGCGGTTCCTCAATGGCCAGATACTGCCGCACATCGCCCACCACGCCTACAATTGTGCACGTCATGGACACGTTGGGATAGCCCGGGCGAATTTGTCTGCCGATGGGATCCTCATGCGGCCAGTGAAGCTTGGCCATCGCCTGGCTGATGATCACCACGCCGGCCCCGCCCTCGGAATCCTGCTCATTAAAGTCGCGCCCGCGGAGTAGGGGAATGTCCATCGTCTTAAAGTAGCCGGGCGTCGCCATCCGCCAGCGGGCCACCGGCTCTCTTCCCGGTTCAACGGCCGGCCGGCCTTCGATGCTGAAATATAGCGACGGATCAACACCGCTTAGCGGCATATCGCGGGTAAGCGCGGCAGAACTCACTCCCGGTAACGCAGAAATGCGAGTTACTATTTCACGCCGAAAAGCTGCCATCTGGTCGCTCGAAAACTTTGCCGACGGAACCGAGATTTGCACTGTGAGCAGATGCCGGGGGTCGAAACCGGGATTGACCTGGCGCAAACTTATGAAGCTTCGCATCAACAGCCCCGCTCCCAGCATCAGCATCACGGCCAACGCGATTTCAGCGATCACCAGAGCGCTGCGCACCCGGCTGGGACCCGCGCTGCCGCCCGAAGATCGGCCCGATTGCTTCAGCGTTTCGTTCAATTCGATCTTGGAAGCTTGAAGCGCGGGAACGGTGCCAAAAATCAATCCGGTCAGCATGGTCGTTAAAATGGTAAAGAACAATACTTGTGAGTCAAGTCCAATCGCGCCCGCCCTGGGAATACTTGCGGCCGGCGCGAGGCTTACAAGCATGGGCACGGCTCGATCGACGATCAATAAACCCAACCCGCCGCCCAGGATCGCGAGCAGCGTGCTCTCCGTCAACAACTGCCGCGCCAGGCGGACTCGGCTGGCTCCCAGCGCGGCGCGTAATGCGATTTCGCGTTTCCGCACCGAAGCGCGCGCCAGCAGCAGATTAGCAACATTCACGCAGGCGATGAGCAATACCAGGGCAACCGCAGCCAGCAAGATCAAAAGCACGGGCCGGATATTGCCCACAATATCGTCCACCAGCGAAAAGAGCTGCAAGCCCAGTCCGGCATCGGAATGCGGATACTGCTGGCCGACTTGATGGGCGAAATTGTCGATCTCCGTTTGTGCCTGCATCAGTGAGACGTGGGGCCGCAGCCGTGCAAGGGCGAAGAGCCAGTGAATGCCACGACGGTGCCATTTACCTCGGCGGGATTCAGTTGCAGGGGCGCCCACAATTGACCGCTTTCTTGCGGCAATTGAAACCCACGCGGCATCACCCCAATGACCGTGTAGCTTTCTCCGTCCAGGGTGATTGGTTTTCCCAAGACGCTTGGATCCCCACCCATGCGCCGCTGCCAGAATCCAAAGCTCAGCACTACAACGCGATTTCCGCCCGGCCGGTCTTCTTCGTCCAGAAACGTGCGCCCCAGGGTGGGATTCACGCCGAGCAAGGGAAACATGCTCGCCGATACGTTGGCGCCGATGATGCGCTCCGGTTTTTCGCGTCCGCTCATCGTGAAGGCGGCGGGCCGGGACGCTGCGAATTCATCAAAGACTTTCACCTGGTCACGCCAGGCCAGGAAGTATGAAGTTGAAAACGCGTTATACCCTCCGTCGGCTGTCTTTTCGTATACAGAGATCAGACGATCGGCTCCCGGGTAGGGCAGCGGCGCCAGCAAGACAGCATTCACCACGCTGAAGATGGCGGTATTCGCCCCAATCCCCAGCGCCAGAGTCAAAACTGCAACAAATGAAAATGCGGGATTTCGGGCGAGCATTCGAAGGCCGTATTGCGCGTCCTGGAGTAGGGTTGTCATCAGATCATTCCTGCTCTGGGCGAATTGACGATTGATGATTGACGATTGCCGATTGAAGGCACAAATTAAAAGTTAAGAGTCTTTCAATCAAAAATCGTCAATCGACAATCGTCAATCATTCATACCTTAGCGCCACCATTGGATCCACCTTCGTAGCGCGCCGGGCGGGAATACAGCACGCGGCGAGGGCTACGATCATCAACAACGAAGAGACGGCGAAAAAAGTCAGGGGGTCTTGGGAGCTTACGCCGTAGAGCAGGGAATAGCTTTTCATGAGGCGGGTCAATCCAAGTGCCGCCACCAGTCCGAGGCCCACACCCAGGAGCGCCATGCGCGCGCCTTGCGCAATCACCAGGCGCAATACTTCCGATCTTTGGGCCCCCAGCGCCATGCGCACACCAATCTCATGCGTTCTCTGTCCCACCAGGTAGGAATTCACTCCATAGATACCCACGCTCGCCAGTAGCATGGCCAGGCCCGCAAAAGTTCCCAGCAGAATCATGGAGAATCGCCGGCTGGCAAGCGAGTCCGAAATAATTTCGTCCATGGGCTCGATTTCGTAGACCACCTGTTCGCCGTTCATTTCGCGAATGGTGCTTCGGATGGAGTCAACCGCGCCGAGCGGAGCGCCTGCCGTGCGCACCACAAGGCCAACGCCCCCGGCCGCCCGTGGCATCATTTCATCGGGGAACTGCCTGAAGCAAAGGTAGAACTGGGAGCGCAGGGTATTCGCATCATCTGTGTCCAGTCCCCATTGCTTCACATGGCCCACAACACCGATGATTTCCGCCTTCATGTCATCGATATTCAGGCGTTGGCCAATGGGGTTTTGGTTGGGGAAATATTTGTTGGCCAACATATCATCCACTACAACGACCATCGGAGAGTGTTCGTCATCCTGGGCCGTGAAAAAGCGGCCGCGCCGGAGCGGAATGCGCATGACCTTCAAATAATCCGGCTCCACAATGTAATCGAGCCCCGAAGGCATTTCGCTTTGGGCTTTCGGCTTTGGCTGCCCATCCACCCAGAAAGTTTGATCATCCTCGCTCGACAATGGGAACGAGCCCCAGGAGATCGACGCGGTCTCCACTCCCGGGGTGGACTCAAGTTGATGATCGAGTTGGCGAAGATGCGCGCGCACTGCGGCAGGGCTGGCTGATCTAAGGGCGGGTGGAAAGCCGACGGCGAAAGTGAGCACGTTCCTGCCGTCGAAGCCCGGTTCCACTTTCCACAAGCTGGCCATAGTACGTATCATGAGTCCTGCGCCGACCAGCAATACCAGTGCCAGCGCCATTTCAGCCACCACCAAGGCTGCGTGCACGCGATGGCGCGCGCCTATAGTTCCGCGTCCGCCTTCCTTGAGCGCCGGGTGCAGGTCCGGCGTCGCGGTCTTGAGCGCCGGCACCAGGCCGAAGAGAATGCCTACCAGCAAGGAGGCAACGGCTGCGAACACCAGAACTCTGCCATCGAGGCCGATCTCGTCGGCGCGCGGGAGAGCGCTCGGAAGTAATCCGAGTGCTCCTTGGGTGCCCCACGCTGCCAAGAGTACTCCGAGTGCGCCTCCTGCAACTGCCAACAAGGTGCTCTCGGTCAGAAGTTGCCGCACCACCCGGCCCCGTCCTGCGCCCAGCGCTGCGCGTATGGCGAATTCACGCGCCCGGCCGGTGGAGCGCGCCAGAAGGAGGTTTGCAACATTCACGCAGGCGATCAGGAGCACAAAGCCCACCGCGCCCAACAGCAACAAAAGGTACGGCCGCACGCCCCCCACCATGCTTTGCTTCATGGGCAATACGTTAGCGGTGGTGCCCCGATTGGCGTCTGGATAGGCCGCGGCCAGATTCGCCGCAATGCTCTGCAAGTCAGCCCTGGCCTGCGCGAGGGTAACTCCGGGCTTCATGCGGCCGATCCCATGCAGTCCCAGGGCGGCCATACGATTATGCAAAGCAGGATTGCGCCACACACGAATGGGCGCATAGATGTCGCCGTATTCAAAGCTCCCTGTTCGCAGACTGATGCTGGAGGGCATCACACCGACAATGGTGTACCCCTGGTCGCCGAGCGTGATCATTTTCCCCAGCACGTCCTTTGCCCGGCCGAATCTGCTCTTCCACAGGCTTGCGCTGATCAGCGCCACCGGGGCGGCGCCAAATTGATCATCCTGAGGAGTCAGATCGCGCCCCACGATTGGCTTGACACCCAGCGTCTGAAAAAAACTGGCCGACACAAAGTCGCCCTTCAATCGTTCGGCCTCGCCCATGCCCGTCAGGATGAAAGTTGCGGTGCGGCTGATGGCGATGGAGGAAAACGTGTGGTTTTGGTTCTGCCAGTCCACGAAATTCAAATATGGGATGGCGCCGGTTTCAAAATTTGGCTTGGTCTCGTGCAGCGTCACCAACTGGTCGGGCTCCGGGAAGGGAAGCGGATTCAGGAGCACGCCGTTCACCACTGAAAACAACGCCGTGTTCGCGCCGATGCCAAGCGCAAGGGTGAGTACTGCAACTATGGAGAATCCGGGATTCCGCGCCAGCATCCGCACTCCATAGCGAAGGTCTTGAAGAAAATCGTGCATGGGGTTCAGTCCTCAGCACAGTCCGAGCAAATCCGCTTCCACTCTCGCGGAAGCAAACCTTTAGAAATCAGCCTGATAGGGATGGTGGCTGAATTATAATTCCTGGAACTGCCCGTTCTTGGGACGGTGATGTTCGATTTTGGATGAGTCCGGCCAAGCGTTGGCTTTTCGTTGGGTATGTCAGGTTAGGGCCGGGCGATGGAATTCCCATGTACCCCTTTCGATTCCGTTGTTGGCTCGAGAGGCAGCAAGAATGCGATAGAGTGCGAGCCATTAGCCCAAAACGACTTCCGCGTTTTCAACCAATGAGGGCGCAGTTTTTTGCCGCCTGAGTCTAACAATTGATTCTGCTGCATCCAGTGCCGCGTCAGGGCGAGCTAATGCGCGAGCGTGTCGGCGCAAGGAAACCAATTCGCTTTGGTCGGCGAGGATGCGGGCAATTGTGGGCGACAGATCCTCGACATATCTAATCCAATACCCCACTTCCCATCCTTCTATTAGTTCGCAGTTGCGGCGCTCCTCGCCCGGAAGCGGATCCAGGGCCAACAACGGAAGGCCTGAATTAATGGCTTCCATCATGGTCGTCCCTCCCGGCTTGCCCACCAGGATATCGGCTGCCGCCATCCACTCATGAATATTATCAACCCACCCGAGAACCCGGTAGTTTGAATGGCCGGCGCATCGAGGGATGAGTTCATGTTCCAATTTCTTGTTGTTGCCGGCAATGAAGACTACCTGGACGGCCTGATCTAATTTTTGGAGCTCACCCAGAATCCGGCGGGGCTTTCCATACCCCGCGCCACCAAACTCCACTACGACTAACGGCACATGAGCCGCGACTCGGAGGCGCTCTCGGGCTTCGGCTTTACTTGAGAAGGATCCGAAGCGCGGATCAATAGGAACACCACAAGCAAGAATTTTGCCTTCGGCCACTTCGAGGTCCCGCAATCGCGCGGCTGCTTCGCCCGGACCAACCGTATAGAGGTCAACTTCCGGTTGAGTCCATGCTCGATCGATGTCCACTCCGGGAGGCGATGCGACCAGGCGAAATTGATTTTTCGTCGACCTCTTGGCCATCGCCGCCAACTCGCAGACCCCTGCTTCGGTGACGATAACAGTGTCTGCCTGAAATGCGGACAGAAATTCTGAAAGGGGACGTGCCGCCTTGCGATAAAGCCATCCTGGCCCGGTCGAATCCTTCGTGTGCTGCATGTTTTCGATCCAGCCCCAAAGGGAGGGCCAGTACTTAAGCGGGATTTCATAGGAGTTATAGTAGGTGCAGAACCATCGCGGAAGGACGTCGAGGACATTGACGACCTCGATGGCCAGGTCAGGTTGAATCCCAAGCATCGCACGTTTGAGGGCGTCGGCGATCCTCTGATGGGCCGCCCCGTGAGGGACCGTCAGAATAAGAATGCGTCCGGCGCCTGGGATTTCACTCTCACTGCGCTTTTCAAGCGGAGGCAACCCATCAATTTCAGGGAGGCTGTTTTCAACCAGGATTTTCGACATGGCTACTCTCGCTTTTCCGGTCTCGCCGCGACCGTTAACCAGAGTTGTCTTTCAGAGTCAATTCAAATTGCTCAATGCGAGAAGACCTTGCCTAACCGGCGGATCAAGACTTCCAGTCCGCAGCAACTGAAATGGCACAATCGTGGACCAGACAACCACTTTGCCTCTTGCAACCCGGCGCAAAGTGCGTCCTTGATTGCGCCTGGTCTCGTCCAATAATTCCGGCCAATGCCCGGGTAACCTCCCTGGGGCGGTTAGCGTCTATGGGATTTGGAGATGTAAACAGTTACAGGTTTTTACCCTTGATGCAAAAACTGCACCTAGTGCTATTTTACACGGAGCTACTTTGAAATCAAGACCTCCTGCAAATGTTTCCGAAATAATTCGTCCCCAGCTCCTGGAAGCCATTAATAGGGTTTGCAGCCGTTGGGGGATTTTTGTGTTGGGTGAACTTCTAATCTCGCCGCGACGATTCAGCGAATTGAAGCGGCGCCTGCCGTTCGTTCCCGCGAGGTCGCTGGTCGGGGTCCTCAAGAAGCTTGAGAAGGAGGGACTTGTGGACCGCCGGGTCGATGATTCGCGGCCACCGGGCGTTACCTATTCCGCCAGAAACGACGATCCTGTCCTAACCGAGATCAATAAACTTTTGGCTCGGTGGGGAAGCCAGGGCCATTCGAAGTCTCACAACGGCGCTCATTAGTTTTGAATTTCAGAATTCTCTTCGTCATGCCCAGCGCATGTTGAACTCTGCCTCACTCCGGCGGGCAATCGAAGTACCGCGCGCCAGCTTCGGGAAAGCAACGATAAAGAATTCTGCTTCTCGTTCTATTTGATCCTTTCTATTCGCTTGCCACTTGCCACTCACCACTTTCCACTGTTCTAGTAGTAGAATGCCCGCTGGAGGAACGCATGTTCACTGCCACTGCCAACCTGATTCTACCCAGCACCACCACCGGATCTTTTCCGCGCCCGCGCTGGTATGACGCCAGCATGTGGGGCCGGCGGTTCGACACTTGCATGCTTGACGTCCGCTTCCGCGAAAAGTTTCAGGACGCCATGGCGGTGATGATCAGTGACCAGGAGCGCGCCGGGCTCGACATCCTGACTCACGGCGATTTACACGTGGATGAAGACCTCGCCGGCCGCGCCTGGCATCATTATCCGCTCCAACGCTGGGCCGGATTTGAAGGGGACTATCTCCAGCCCGAGGAGACCACCGCCCCCTGGCTCCACTATCCGCCCGGCACCCTGCTGAATGAGATTTACACGGGCTGGCGTTGGCCGCACGTGGTGGACAAAATCGAGCACCGCCCGCTCGACTATCCAAAAGTTTGGCGCATCGCGCAGTCCAAAACGCGCAAGCCCATCAAATTCGGAACCTGCTGCTCGCAGGTAATGGCGCTTTTCCTCGACATTCACACTCCCAAGTACAAGGATAAGCGCGAAGTGATCTGGGATATGGCCGTGGCGATGAATAAAGAACTTAGACTGCTGCGCGATGCCGGCTGCCGATGTATTCAGATTGAAGAGCCCACTTTTCACTTCAACGCCAATGCCTTCGGCAAGGATCACAGCGAAGTGAAATTTATGGTGGATGCTTACAACCGCGAGGTGGAAGGCCTTGACGACGTGGAAATCTGGATTCACACCTGCTGGGGCAATCCCAATATGCAGCGAGTGATTGAGGACACGAGCTACGCCAACTCCATTGAGATTTATCTGGAGCGCTGCCGCGGCGATGTTTGGACCTTGGAGATGAAGGACCGCAACCAGAAAGATATTGAGCTATTTGAGCCCTTTAAGCGCGACTTGAAGAAAAAGATTTGCATCGGCGCCGTCAGCCATCGCCAATTGCAAGCCGATACGCCTCAAGACGTCGCGGGGGAAATCCGCAAAGCACTGAAATATATTCCGCCTGAGAAATTGATTATCTCCAGCGACTGCGGCTTTGGCCGCCAGGGGGCGAATCGCGAAATCGCCTTCTATAAGGCCAGCGCCATCGCCCAAGGCTGCAACATCGTTCGCGGCGAACTGGGCCTGCCTGCAACCTACGCACCCGCTGCCGATCCCATGCTTCAAACCGATGTGATCCCCGGGCGCGATACCAAGCGCGACTAATGAGGTTCATCGCAAACCCGGCGGGCTTGCGGTGTGTCGGGTGGGCCGTTATGATTACGTAAATTGAGGCGCAATCATGTACCGCGGTTTTCAATTAAGTGATTTAACTCATCCATGGTATTGGATCAGTGCCGGGATATATTTCATAATTGCAGCTAAATTTTTAAATTATTACCGGTGGGGAAGCCGCCCGTACTCAAGACTTCACCAGATGACCCCGGGCCTTCGGCCCGCTTTTTTCATCCTGGGAGTGTTTTCGCTTGCCTTTGGTGTCTTCATGCGAGTGGTGCAAACTTCGTATCCGGTTCATGCGACGTATTCAGAGGCCATGGTAGGCGCGGGTGTAATTGCTTTTGTCCTCGGGTATGTGGATTTGACCGTGTTTAACCGCGGCATCGCCGCGGAACCCCGCACACCAGACCTGCCCACCCAACCCCATCAGGGTCATATTCAGGTAGAGCCTCATCCCGACGCATTTTACGTGGATCGCACAACCGCGCACGATCCGCACAAAGTCAAATCCGCGCTCTCGCTTGGCGACTTTTATTGCCGGGAAGGGAAGTTCGACGAGGCCATCGAAGCCTACCAGGAGGGCCTTAAGTCAGACCCTGTGAACACCGAACTCCACTCCCGCATTGAAAAAGCAATGAAACGGTAGCCGGCAGTCATTCAAGAATTAACCCAAATGATTACGGGGATGAGGTCCCAGTTTGTGTCATGCGGCAAATCCACTAGAAATCTTAGTCGAGGTGGCACTGCTGGCTGTAGCCAGGAAGGGTAATGGGGCAAAGGGCGACAGATTTGCGCGTAAAGATATGGATGTCCCGAGCGAATCGGGAAAAGCTCCACCACCCCTATGATGTACACCCAAGGGCAAACCCCAGCGCCGCGCAAATCTCTTCCAACCGGCCCGCGCTGAGCATGGCCACGCGCCGACCCAATCGGGCTTTGGAAACCGTGACCAGATTATGCAAATTCACGGCGCATGAGCGTTTCATCCCGTCTGCCTCAGTTAAAAGCACCTCGGACGGCACGCCTCGGATGGTGCTGGTGATGGGGGCCACGGTAACCGCGGACAAATATCCGATGGCGCTTTCGCGGGTGAGGACCACCACCGGCCTTTGTTTATCAGGGCGGGGAAACCGGACCAAGCGGACATCACCGCGCGCTATCACTCCGGCCACCGTGCCACCTTCTCCCAGGACGCTATCTCGCCTCTATTTTCCGGCCTCTTCTGGTAGCCCTGTCGGTCGCGAGCCTCGATTTCGAGCCTTCGCAAACGTTTCAAATGCTCGCGAAGCGCCTCGCGAATGAGAGCCGAACGGTTCAGCCGCGCCTGTTTGGCCGCTACATTCGCAGCGCGAAGCAACTCGGGTTCAAGGACAACTTGGATGGTTTCCATACTGTGGAGTCTACTCCACAGTTAGGTCAACAGTCAATTGTATTGGACATTCGTGAGCGGGTCCCAGCAGCAGCGCAGAGTTTGCGCCCTTTGGACTACTTGGACCGGATGGAGTAGCGCACCAGTACGCCTTCCACAAACAGCGCGTCGATTGTGTTATCGCCCTGTTCGTAAATGGAATTGCTCACATCGAGTGACCCTTCTTTGCCTCGATGTACTTCCACGGGATGGCCGAGCATGGCGTCCACATCATCCTGAAGCATCCCTTTGTGCAAACCAGCCGGGCCGGGGGGCGGCGTGGGCGTTGGCTGCGAATTCGAGGCGGCGGGCAGGGAAAAGTCGACGTACTTGGCGAGCGCTCCCATCACGGCGTCGGGAGTGAGCAATTCGAGTTGCACGCCTTTTGGATATCGAATGTTAAAACGCGAGCCTGAATGTTGGGCGAGCTCATAGATTCGCTGCGCTCGTTCTTCCTGCGCCACCCCGGCCGCGGCCTGAAGGCGCGCATCCTCGCGCTCGCGGCGATGGCGAAGGTCATCTAACTCCTCTTGCATATCGTGTTTCTTGTCCCGATCAGGCTCGTTTTTTATATTGCGTTCCAGCTCCTTCTCCCGGTCCGATTTCGGAGAGGGTGGAGGGGAGGGAACTGACGCCGGTTCGTCTCCTGAGGTGCCGTATCCGCCGCCCGCCAAATGAAACTCCACCAGCTTGTCTTTCACTTTCACCTTGGTGACGGGCGCGCTGTCGCCGGAGTGAAGTGAAACGCCATAGCGCTTCACGCGTTGCGAATAGTCGTTGTAGTTCACGTCGGGTTGGCGCTCGGGATAGACGTCCACGCCGTCTTTGTTGGCCGGCATATCCATCTTCACGGTGAAGGTCCGGCCCTCGAAGAATTTGGCCAGGGCATCCTCAGATTGCGCGCGCAAAGGCGCTTGCGAAAGCAATCCCATCAAAAGACACGGTGCGAGTGCTCGACAAATCCGTTCGATCATCCTGTCCTCTCATCGCGACCGGCGGCGCGGTGGTCGACGCGCTTGGCCAGAAGCTGGATAAATCTGAAATTTCAAAGTTGTGTACTTCCAGAAGGAATCTTGATGCATAACCTCGGGAAGTCGTGTGACGGCATTATGCACGAAGATCACTCAAGATTCAAAATGCATTGGCCAACTTCAATTTCAGGAGGCAGGCGCCACGGTGTACGCCTGAACCTGCAATAGGGGCAGGGAATCGTCTGGTCTTTGTTTGCCGTGTTTGCCTCGCGTGTTTGCCTCGCCATTGCACTAATGCCGGGGGCGTGTTAGGGTGAGCGATCAAGGGCGGGGCAGATTTTTGGGACGCTGTAATGCCCTGTTCAAAAGATGGCGTTCGAGGGCGACTCCATGAAGCGCAGAGACTTTCTTGCTGGTTCCGCACTTGGTTTGGGCGCAGTCTGGTTGGGCGCAAAATCTTTCGGCCATCGTACCGCGGCCAAGCCCTTGGCTATTCCCGCCGGTGTTCGATTCAGTGCCTCGGACACCGTGACGCTCGGTAACACCGGAATCAAAACCAGCCGCCTGGCCATGGGTACAGGGACGGTGGGCTACGCGGGCCATTCGCACCAGACGGGGCTGGGCATGAAGGGCTTGCCGGACTTGCTTCAGAATGGATACGACCATGGGTTGCGCTTTTTCGATTTGGCGGACTCTTACGGCAGCCACCTTTATGCCGCCGAAGCGTTAAAGCACATCCCGCGCGAGAAAGTTACGTTGCTGACCAAGTCGGATACGCGCAACGCGGCGGGAATGAAGGCGGACATCGAGCGTTTCCGCAAAGAATTGAATACGGACTACCTGGACATCGTGCTGATGCATTGCATGACCGAAGGAGATTGGACCACGCGTTTTCGCCCCGTGATGGACGTGTTGGAGGAGGCGCGCGGAAAGGGAATTATCCGTGCTCACGGCTGCTCCTGCCACACCATTGAGGCATTGCGCGCGGCCGCCAAAGATCCTTGGGTGCAGGTGGACCTGGCGCGGGCGAATCCCATCGGATCGCATATGGATGCCGACCCCGAAACGGTGGTCTCCGTCCTCCGCGATATGCGGGCGGCGGGCAAGGCTGTGATTGGGATGAAAATTCTCGGCCAGGGCGATATGCGAACCCGGCAGGATGAAGCTTTGAAATATTCCCTATCGCTTGACTTGCTGCACGCCTTCACCATCGGAGCCGAGAGCCGGACCGAACAGGAAGACTTATTGCGCCGAATTTCCGCAGTTAACGCCTAATCCGGAAATTAAGGTTTGTTCGGGCTAGTAAAGAATCTATTCCGAAGCTCCGGAATGGCCGGACCTGCCCGAATTCCCGACTAATAACAATTCCCTGCGCTGAATAACCTTTTCTTCTCAAGCCCCCCCGTTCTTTGGCAGACTGCTAGTGCCAGGGGATTACGAGCCCTTTTGGGAGAAATGGAAGGCTTCTCGGCACCCGCACGGGTATTTGCCCATATTTACTACGTCTGATAAGTCATGTTATGTTAACTACTGTGAATGGCAGGACTGGCGCGGGTCTGGGGGGCCTACCTGGCGGCTGGCGCCTGTTTTGACCCTTCCCACGTGCCTTTCTCGGTTCCGTGAGTCCAGTCCCCGGAAAGCTTGTTTCCCTTCAGGCTTCCAGTCAGAACGTACTCGTCCTGGTCGCCTGCAATGTGGACTTCAAGGACTTTCTTGGTGTAAGTCGCGTCGGATAGTTCCGATGACCCAATGGGTGAGGTAACGGATCCGGTGACGGTGTCCTTTTCTTGTTCGAGGGTTAAGGTGAACTGCATGTCTCCACGTGAACCGCCGTGTGACATGCATTCCCAGGTTCCCGTGAGAGGTCCGGGCTTGGGGTTTTTATTTTTGGCAGAGAGGAAGCTTGCCATGCTGAGGGTTAAAACAAATACGATGATCGAAACCAGGCGGCGTTTCATTCGTGTGCTCCTTTGAGGAATGCGTATTGCTTTTCTGTGATTGATCGTAACCATTTTTTCTCAAGCACGAGAATCGATTCTATAAATACGGCGGGGTAACTTCCAGCGAAATCTTGGGTGCAAACTCACGGGCGGATTCCCTATCTGCTTGCGGACGGATCAGTGGACCTCTCCAAATTGGCAACCCCGAGGTCAAGGTTTTGGATTGCAATAACTCGATAGTCGCCGAGTTTTTTCAAATCGTTGGTGAAAGCGGAGGCATTTCCCA
The DNA here is from genome assembly GCA_035308965.1 of Terriglobia bacterium. Classification (GTDB taxonomy): domain Bacteria; phylum Acidobacteriota; class Terriglobia; order UBA7540; family UBA7540; genus DASYXZ01. Next base: position 71,875 of record DATGFN010000065.1, read on the forward strand.
CCAGGACGATGATGTTGCGATCGGGATCCAGATAATGCCGGGTGGCGTCCAACACCTCTTCGGTTCGAAGGGTGCGAAGCTCTTCCGGAAACTGGTTCCAATAGTCGAGGGGCAAGTTGTAGATCATCAGATTCAAAACCTGTGTGGCGATCCCCTCGGGCGACTCCACGTCCAGGGCGAGATGGCCGGTCAAATAGCTTTGTGCGGTTTCAAGCTCCCCTTCGCTGATGGAGCGCCCCCGCAGGCGCTTCATTTCGTCAAGAGCCAACCGGAGGCTTTTGATCGTTTCGGAAGTCCGAGTAAATGTTTTGCTTTCCCAACTCCCCAGGGTCCGGTAGCAATCGATTTCGCTAGACGCGCTGTAAGTGAGGCCATGCTCGGTGCGCAGTGCCTTATAGAGGCGGTTGGTGGCCGGGCCGCCGAGAATCTGATTGGCCACCGTCAGCGCCACGTAGTCCGAGCTGCTCCGCGGAATCCCGCGGTTGCCAATGCGGATTTCGGTTTGCACGGCATCCGGTTTGTCGATAACCACAATTTGCCGCGAACCGGTCGCCGACGAAGAGCCGCCCTCAGGAATTCTGCCTGTCACGCGTCCCGCGGAGGACGACGTTCCCTCATTCTTCCAACTCGAGAAATAGTCTGACGCCCGGCGAAATGCGTCCTGAGCGCGAATGTCTCCAATCACAATCAAGATTGAGTTCTCAGGCCGGTAATTCCTGGAGTAAAAAGTTCGAATATCGGCGGCTGTAATTCTGCGGACGGACTCCTCCACCCCGTCCGGAGGGTGTCCATAGGGCGTACCGGCGAAGGCGAGGCGGTCAAAGACGGCGTCCGCTACGTAGGCGGGGTCATTCTTTGCCACAGAAAGTGCGGAGAGGGCCTGCTTGCGTTGGCGCTCGATTTCAGCGGCCAGGAAGGCGGGGTGCATGGACATTTCGGAGAGCAAATCGAAGGCAAGATCGGTTTGGTCGGTCATGACGCTCAAGGCGACATAGGAATTGTCCCAATCTGCTCCTGTGTCAATGGTTCCGCCCACTCGATCGATGGCATGCGCAATTTCCTGGGCTGTATGTGAGGCGGTCCCCTGGTTAAGCAGCGAGGCGACCAGTTGAGCGGTGCCTGACAACCCCATTGGGTCGGCCTCGGCTCCGGAGCGTATAACGAGGCGCAGGTTGATGATGGGGATGCCGGGGCGATCAATCACTGCCACTTGCATGCCGCTGGGGAGCACGTGAACGGCTGGCAGAGTCAGGTGAACCGCCGCGGGTGGAGGAACTGATGGGGGGAAGTCTGCGGCCAAAAGTGATGCCGCTCCCCAGAACAGCCCGGCGCACAAAAAGCGCGCTCCCGGTCCGATCCTAAACGCCATGCTGTCCTTTTACGTCCACGAGTTCCCTGCTTCATTTTCCCGATTTCGAAGGCTGATTCGACTGGGGGAAAACTTCCACGATGGTTACGTTTTCGGGCACGAAGTATTTTTTCGCTACTCGCTGCACGTCCTCGGGCGTAACGGCAAGAAAGCGTGTCCATTCGGTGTTGACAAGATCTGCGTCTTTGAGCACCACCGAATCGTATCCCAATTCATCACCGCGAGTCTTCACGGTTTCCCGGCTCACGATAAATTCCCGGAGGATTTGATTTTTCGCCTTGTCCAATTCCTGCGCAGGAACGGGCTCGTTCTTCAGGCGCTCTATTTCCGCGTCCATTTCCCGCTCGCCTTCCGCCGGAGTGCGTCCCTGGGTGAGGATGGCGAGGACGAAGAACAAATTGGGATCTTCCGTAAAATTTCCGGTACTTTGCGCATCCAGGGCGATCTGTTTTTCGTACACCAGCCGCTGATAGATGCGCGAGCTTTCGCCTTCGGAAAGTATCTTTGCTGCTAATCGAAGCGGATAAGCGTCCGGAGTGCCATCGGCGGGCATGTGATATCCTTCGACTAACGCGGGGAGTGCGACATCCAAATCCAGCTTGATCACGCGGCGGGCGGTTTGCATAGGCTCAGCGGGAATCTTGCGGTCGAGCGGCGCCCCGCCCGACGGGAGAGGCTCAAAATATCTATGAGCCAGCGTTTCCGCTTCGCTCGTCTGTAAGTCGCCGACGATCACAAGGGTGGCGTTGGAAGGCTGGTAATAGGTATCGTAGAAATGCTGGATGTCTTCGACGCTCGCGTGTTCAAGGTCATCCATGCTGCCGATGGTCTGGTGCCGGTAGGAATGCACGGTAAAAGCCGCTCGATAAAGCGTTTCAACCACTGAGCCGTAGGGCTGATTATCAAACCGGAGGCGCCTTTCCTCCTTCACCACTTCCCTTTCGGTTTTGAATGTCTGGTCGTTAATTTGGAGGTTTCGCATCCGGTCGGCCTCGAGCCAGAGCACCACCGGGAGATTGTTGCTGGGGACGGTTTCCCAGAAAACCGTGGTGTCCTCAGTCGTATAGGCGTTGTCTACCCCTCCGGACCGGACGATGTAATCGGAGAACCGCTCAGGGCCCAGATTTTTCGTCCCGTCAAACATCAAGTGCTCAAATAGATGAGCAAATCCGGTTTTCCCCGGCGGCTCATCCTTTGAACCTACGTGGTACCAAACTTGAACCCCAACCACCGGGGCGTCGTGCTCCTCCACGATCAAAACACGAAGCCCGTTGGAAAGAACAAAATTGCGGATGGCGCAGGGGGGAATTTGCACTGCGGCGTTCCCTGCCCCGTGGAATACGGTGAGAATTACTACGCAAAAGGCGGCCACACGCCAGTCGATTTTTCGAGAGTTTTCCAAATCGCTGAGCCCCGGTGCCGCCTGGTCAATCCAGAAGGCCAGGAAATAAAATTGTATCACACGCGTCGCCGTGGCAGCCTCTGGCGCACAAGGCCCGGGACGGTATCCGGGTTTGCATCCCTGGGAACGCGGGCGTCCCGCCCCTTCTTGCTTACCATTTGGTTGCGGGCGGGACGCCCGCGTTCCCAGGAAAATCAGGACACTTCCAGGCGCAGACACAGTTGGGTAAATGTCCGGCAGGAGAGCGATGTTCGTCAAGGTCGATTCACTTGAAGGATCAAGCAGGTAATATCGTCGTGCTGCCGCGTGGGGCCAACGAAGGCGTCCACTGATCTCATTAGATAGAGCAACGTGTCTGAAGCAGTACCCTGGGGAGGGGTCTTGAACAAATCAAGTACCCGCTTATCGTCGAATTCCTCTCCAACAGAATTCATTGCTTCCACAACCCCGTCGGTGAAAATCACCAGCAGGTCGCCGGGATTGAGTGTAACCGTGGCGGAGTTATAGCGCACATCGGCCATGATTCCAAAAGGCAAGCCTCCCGCCTCGAGCCGCTCGATTTGCCCGGACGCCCGGTGCAACAAAGGCAGGTTATGCCCTGCATTGATATAAGTGAGCGAACGAGACGCGGTATCAATTTCCGCGATAAACGCGGTGATAAAGCGTTGACCACCCACTCCATGCTGGCACGCATACAGGTTCAAACCTGCGATCAGGTTGGGCAATGAGGTCGGCTCCAGCGCCAACGTTCGCAAGCTGGCCTGGAATGTGGCCATCACCAGCGCCGCGGGGACGCCTTTGCCGGCCACATCCGCTACCGCTAAAACCAAATGGGGTGTTTCCGTCCCGGAGGAATTTACCGCCCGAAGGAATGCGTCATAGTAGTCACCGGCCACCGTATTGGCGGGCCGCGTGGCAAAAGCAATGTCAAAGCCAGTGACCTGGATTGGTTTTGCCGGCACCAGGTGGCGTTGAATCTCGCGGGCGATTTCAAGATCGCGCTTCATGGTGACGCGGTCCGCAAGTTCGAGGGCAAGAAGCACCACGAAGGATGACACCGCGAAAAGAAAAAATAGCTGGCCGCTCCATTCAAACTTGATTCCCCCGGCAAAGTTAAAATGGACGTCGAAAAACGCCAGCACACTGAACACGAGGGCGATCAGCAGGAAGACTCGCCGGGCCGGCGAAAGTTTTAAGATCATAGCCCAGAAGAAGGCACGCACCAACCTTAAGTACCGTCGGCTCTCATTCTCCCCTTGGAGCGCCTCCCATTCCACCTCGCGTGAATACATCGCGTAGCTGGCAAGAGCTTCCGTCTTGAACTGTCCCCAGAGATCCTGCAACTGCAAGCCCTCCGTCACACGTTGCCAGAAGGAATTGACTTCCTTCATCCTGTGATCGAGCCACGCTTCCAGCTTTTGAAAGAATCCGCCAGAGTCGTTAGTGGGGGAGGTTGGCATTGGGAGGCTATTATACGGCGGAACCTAATGTTCCAGTCAGCGGCTGTGGGCCGGATTACTGCCGGAACTTTTGCGCGATGGGATAACGCCGGCCAATCCCAAACGCTTTGGCCGTCACCTTGAGAGCGGGCGCGGCTTGCTGCCGCTTGTATTCCGCGCTGTTCACGCGGCGTATTGTTTGGCGCACCAAATCCAGGTCCACTTGATGCTTTTGCGCGATCTCTTCCGCGCCCAGGTTTTCCTCAATGTACGCTTTCAGGATCGAGTCCAGAACGTCATAGGGCGGGAGGGTATCCTGATCCGTCTGGTTGGGCCGCAATTCCGCCGAGGGAGGTTTCTCCAGGCTGGCGAGGGGAATGCGTTCGCCGGCGCGGTTCAGATACCGGGCCAGTTCGTAAACCATGGTCTTGGGAACGTCGGCGATGGCGGCGAGCCCGCCCGCCATATCACCGTAAAGCGTGCAATAACCCACCGCCAGTTCTGATTTGTTGCCCGTGCTTATAACCAGCGCCCCCAATTTATTCGAAAGCGCCATCAGAATATTGCCCCGCACCCGGGCTTGAATGTTTTCTTCGGTTACGTCGCGGGGCAAGCCCTCAAATGCTGGATCGAGTGCACTGAGATAGTGTTCAAATACGGAGGTCATGGAAATGACGCGAAAATCGATTCTGAGGTTACGGGCCAGCGCCTCCGCGTCACGAACGCTTCCAGGAGAAGAGTAAGGGCCGGGCATGCTCACGCCCAGCACATTTTCCGGCCCCAGGGCGTCAGAGGCCAGGGTGGCGACCAGCGAGGAATCGATTCCGCCGCTCAGGCCCACGATCACCTTTGCGAAACCGCACTTGAAAACGTAATCGCGCATCCCCAGAATGAGCGCCTGGCAGACTGCTTCGATTTCGGACGAGGGGGCGGGGTGGATATCCCCCGCGCCGCTCTCCGTGTCAAAGAGCACCAAATCCTCCTCAAACGACTTGGCCTGGGCGCATAGTTCGCCGCGCGCGTTAAAGGCCATGCTCGAGCCGTCAAACACAAGTTGATCGTTGCCGCCCACCTGGTTGACGTAGACCACGGGAAGGCGGTGGTGGGAGGCGAGGGTCTGGAGCATGTCATGGCGAAACTGAATTTTATCCGTGTTGAATGGTGATGAAGCGATGTTGATCAGAATTTTAGCGCCCGCTGCTACAGCTTCTTCCGCCGGGTCGCGCGTGTAAAGTTGCTTCTTCCAGAAATTCTTGTCATTCCAGATATCCTCGCAAATGGTCACCCCGAGTCTTTGGCCGCCCAGGCCGTAAAGCCCAACGTTGTTTCCAGGTTCAAAGTATCGGGACTCGTCGAATACATCGTAGAAGGCCAGCAGGATTTTTGAATAATCGAGCGCAATCCTTTTGCCGTGCAGGAGCGCTGCCGCATCCGACACCGGCTTGCCCTGTTGAGCGTTGGACCGGCGCACATATCCGACGATGGCGGGAATATCAGGGAGTAATGATGCGAGCCGATTCACCTCGGTTTCCGACCGTTCAATGAATTCGGGTTTCTCTACCAAATCACGAGGAGGATAGCCACAGAGAGCGAGTTCGTGGAACACCACTAAGTCGGCTTTGCGGTCCGCCGCACACGTGGCGAACTTCACTATGCGCTCGATATTTCCGGCGAAATCGCCCACCGTCGTGTTGATTTGCGCCAAGGCAATTTTCATTTCGCTTCCGCCGTCTCGATTATAGCCGACCCTTGGTTTTGTACCGTGGGTTTTCGAGCGACTAGAGTGGCGATCCCGCGTCCAATCCAGGTTTCCCGATAGTAAATAATTTTCCAATCTTCAAAAGCATTATACAATTCGGCGCGTTCCAGGAGATGATCAGGGTTGGCGGGACCAGTTCCAAATTGAAGCTGCTCGCGGGAAAACGTCTGATAAACCAGCAGTCCACTTGGTTTGAGAATATCCCGGATGAGTGGATAAAGCTTCGGGTCACGGTAGGAGGTGCAAACCACCGCGTCAAAAGTCAGCGGCGGCAGGGCGAAATGTTCAAGGTCAGCCTGTACCCAGCCGACGGTGGCTCCGTTTTTCCGCGCCAGTTCCCTGCCCTGCATTAACGCGGTCCGGCTGCGGTCCACCCCCACGGGATACAATCCGTGATGGGCAAGGAAAACGCAGTTGCGCCCTCCGCCGCAGGCGAGGTCAATGGCCCGGCCCGTCGTTGGGAGACAATGTGCAAACTGGGCGAGAATTCTGCTGGGATGGGTGGGCGCCGCCTGCTTGCTATATCGGTTGTCCCAGGAGTGAGTGGATGCTGTCACGTGAAAAACATTGTCCGGTGAAATCAATAGGTGGCACGCTGTTATTGCTCTTGACTGCTAAGGATTGAGGCGCGAGATGAATCGATTTGTATGCCGCCTTGCTACAGGATCGTCACGCGGATCATCTATCCTTGACGGTGGGCAATCCCGCTTCGGTCCACCCTCGCCACCCGCCGTCCATTGAAATCACATTGGTATAACCCATCTTCTGAAGGTTATCGGCCGCCAAGGCAGAACGGAATCCACCGCCGCAATAGATGATGATTTGCGCATTGGGGTCGGGAACTTGTTTTTCTATATCACGCTCGATCACGCCTTTGCTCAAATGGATCGCGCCGGGCAGGTGGCCGCGGGCCCATTCGCTCTCTTCCCGGCAGTCCACCAGGAGGAATTTTTCCCCGGCGTCAATTTTTCCCTTCACTGCTTTTACAGTGGTTTCTTTAACGCGTTTCTTTGAGTCCTCAACGAGCTTTAAGAATCCAGGTGCATGTTGCAAGTTTTTCCCTCCCGGACAATTGGAATGATTTTATCGATCCGAATCTGCGGTCCTCCGGGGATCTCGGTTTGCGCCTGGCCGTTGCCTCGAGGAGATTATCGCCGCGAATCTCGTTCCTCTTCCTTCACGATAAGATTCAGGATAACAGAAACCAGGCTGACGATGATTGAGCCGAGAAATGCCGGGACAAAGCCATCCACATAGAAACCGACGTGGAACCAGCGGACCGCGATATAAGAGGCCAGCCACAGCGTGATGGCATTGATAACAAAAACGAACAAACCGAGTGTAACGATAATGAGGGGACAGGACAGGAGCTTGAGCACGGGACGGACAATCGAATTCACGAGGCCGAGGATGATCGCCATCACGGCAAAAACTTTCCAGGCAGTTCCATCCACGCGAATACCCGGAACAAGCCACGCTGCCGCAAATAGGGAGAAACTGGTGATCGCCCACCGAAGCAAGAGTTTCATTTTTTTCCAAATTAGGCGAGTAAACTTAGTGCCGCACCTGCGACGTCCAAAATATATCCGCCTTGGGTCGCAAGCTTCTGCTGAAACAAAAATCCCTCCGGCGCCATTTTAATCGGCGCCAGAGGGAGGTGATAAGGAGGATCAAGACAACTTTAAACGCTGAATGAACTTCCACAACCGCAGGTTGATTTCACATTCGGGTTCTCAAACTTGAACCCAGCGCCTTCGAGCGTTTCCAGATAGTCGATCTTGGTGCCATTCAAGTACATCAAAGAAGCCTGGTCCACAAACACTTTCAGGCCGTCAAACTCGTAAGTCTTGTCGATACCGTTGCTCTGGTTTTCAAAGTTCATCTGATAGGAAAAACCGGAGCACCCGCCACCCACTACCGAGACGCGCAAGCCCAGGGGCTTGGGTTCCTGCTGGCCCAGGATTTCCTTGACCTTGGAAACAGCCTTGGTCGTTAATTCAAGCGGCATAGTTCACCTCGTTGGATATGGTCAGGACAGCCTTGGGGCCGCCTCCGATCAAATTCAAATTAACACATTCGCGGTCAAAAATCAAGGCTCCGGCCGGCGGCGGTATCTAGGAGCATTCGAAGACGTAATATCCTGCATTGAAACCGGATCGAGATCCCCGTGACAATAACATTAGGTGATACGCCCTGTCCGGTCCGCGACCGGGTGATGGGGTATAATGGTGTGCGATGAGAACCATGATTTCGCAGGAAGGCGGTTGCACAGCGCGGTTTTTAACGGCAACAATCGTTGTATTGCTTGCACTGCTCACCCCGGCCCCTTCCCGGGCGCAAGGCGCTCGTGATGCCCTATCCACCTTCCCTGCCGACACTCAACAGATGGTCTATTCCAATTTGGCGCAACTACGCGCTCTGCCGGACTACTCGCGGGTACGCCAATGGGTTTTCACCCCGCAACTGAGAAGGTTCGAGGATTTCCTACGCTCGATGGGGACTGATCCCGAAAAGGACGTGGATGAGGTTACCTTGGGATGGCGCGGCGACCCTGCCAACTCGTCTTACTTTGGGCTGGCGGAAGGACGGTTGAATCCGGACCGGGTTCAGGAGGCCGCCACGCAACAAAAAGTTCCAGCCGAACAGTACGGCGGCTACGATTTGTATGCCTTTAAGGCCAGGGGTAATCGCGATGACATCTATTTCGTTTTTCTTGATTCATCTTCCGCGGCGTTCGGGCGACTAATTGATCTAAAAGCGCTTCTCGACGTGCGCGGAGGCACTCGCCCGGCTCTAAATTCCGTTAACGAGTTTACTGACGGCGAATCGGAACTGGAGGGCGTCGCGCCGCAATGGGGTATTGCCCGGGGCTCGGCCGCAGCCAACCAGGCAGCACCCTGGCTGACGGGAGGCGCAAACATTCCGGGGGGCACCCAGGCCTTTCTTTCCTCAGCGCAATGGATTTTTTACCGTTTTGATTGGGGGAGCGGATTTTCAATGCACATGTCTGTGCTTTGCAAAGATGCAAAGAGCGCCTCCGACCTGGCGAGTTTACTGGCCCTGGTGCGGGCGGCGCGCCCCTCCACCAACGCTCAAACGGCTCCCGCCACCAATGCGCTGTTCCAGGGGATGGACATTCAAACCAATGAATCCCGCGTTGAAGTGAGCGCCTCCTTGCCCATCGATCTGGCAGACCGATTCTTTGGCAATAGCGGTACTTTGCCTTCTCCTTAGCAAAAATCGGGAACCATAAATGCACATTGTATTCTGGATGGCCATAAGGTTTCCTCCCGGCCCTCTGAAGAAGGAAGAACATTAAATGACCGCAACCGTAACCCTGATTCCCGGCGATGGCATCGGGCCGGAAGTTGCACGAGCCACCACGCGCTTTCTGGCCGCGGCGGGAGCGGAAATCATTTGGGAAGAAGTGGAAGCCAAACCCATTGTGGGTTTTCGCCAGGAAGACACGGCAGCAGATGCCGTGGTCCAATCGATCAACCGGACGCGGGTGGGCTTGAAAGGGCCGGTCACCACGCCGGTGGGCGTCGGCCACCGAAGCATCAACGTAGCGCTGCGCAAAGCTCTGAACCTTTACGCCAACCTGCGGCCGGTCAAACGTCTGCCCGGAGTCCGCACGCCCTTTGAAAATGTAGACATGGTGATTGTCCGCGAGAACACCGAAGACCTCTACGCGGGGATTGAGCACACGGTGGTCCCGGGCGTGGTGGAGAGTTTAAAGATCATCACCGAGGTGGCTTCCACTCGGATCGCGCGCTGGGCTTTTGAATACGCGCGCCGTTTCGGGCGCAAGAAGATCGCCGCCATTCACAAAGCAAATATAATGAAATTGTCCGACGGCCTATTTCTCGATTGTATCCGCAAGGTGGCCAAAGAGTATCCGGAAATCGAATACCGCGAAGTCATTGTGGATAATTGCTGCATGCAGTTGGTGATGCGTCCCCACCAGTTTGATATGTTGTTGATGGAAAATCTCTATGGTGACATCGTTTCTGATCTGTGCGCCGGATTAGTGGGCGGCCTGGGCCTGGTGCCGGGCGCCAATTTGGGGGACGGTGTTGCGATTTTTGAAGCTGTGCACGGAAGTGCTCCTGACATCGCGGGCAAAGGAGTAGCCAACCCCACAGCTTTGATGCTCTCCGCCGTCTTAATGCTCCGCCACTTGGGCCAAACGGAAGTGGCGGGCCGGGTGGAAGCAGCCATACACAGGGTATACGAACAGGGGCGCAATCTTACTGGAGACGTGGGCGGGAAATCCTCGACGGAAGAATTCACTTCCACCCTGATCGGCGCGTTGGCCTAGGGGTTGGAATCCTCCGGTCGGGGCGGCGGGACAATCGGCCTACCTTTTCAATTCCTGAAGGGCAGGATCATTCGTAAGGGGGACGCGGCTCGGGCGGTTTCAAAACGCCGGTTAAACCCCATTTCAATTCCTCCGACAGCTCAATAATTTGCATGCCATTGGCCACCATCACTTTGCAGGCCAAAATGGGGCGCGGCGCCGCGCCTTCCTGCCCGGCCATGGTGTAAACCACGCGGCACAATTGGCATTCCTGGTTCCAACAGAAGCGGCCATAGGGGATTGTTTCCGGGCTGACGTACTGGAAGGCGCGGAGACAAATATTCTTTTCCGGGACCTGGAACTTCTTCCCCATGATGGTGATCTCAACTAACTTCTCGAAATCGCGATAGAGAGGATCGGTCATAGTTCAGAAGCGTGCGGCTAAGACCAAGAGTTCACGCCAAGGCGCTAAGGCGCAAAGAACCAGAAGGTCACACCAAAAAGGTCCGCTAAGTCTCACGGACGAAGGAAGCGAGTTTGCGCAGCCGCTGGTGGCGCCGCGTCATCAGTACGGGAATGGGAAGCGCTTTCAATTCCCGCAGGCTGTTGGCGATGAATGGCCGCAAGAGGGCCACTGTTTCATCCAGGTCGGTGTGAGCGCCGCCCGGCGGTTCGGGCACCACCTGGTCCACCAATTCAAATCCGTGCAAGTCCTCGGCGGTCATCTTCAAAAGGCGCGCCGCCTCCTGCTTGTGGTCCCAATCGCGCCACAAAATCGAAGAACAGCTTTCCGGGGCAATCACGGAATAGACGGCGTTCTCCAGCATCAGCACATGGTCGCCCACGGCAATCGCCAGCGCACCGCCGCTTCCGCCCTCTCCATGCACAACCACCACGATGGGGACGCGCAGCTTGGGGATTTCTTTCAGGTTGTAAGCAATCGCCTCCGCCTGCCCGCGTTCCTCCGCGCCGATGCCCGGGTATGCGCCCGGTGTATCTACCAGGGTCACAATGGGCACCCCGAACTTGGCAGCGAGCTGCATCACGCGTATGGCCTTGCGATAACCCTCGGGCTTGGTCATGCCAAAATTGCGGAAAAGCTTTTGCTTGGTGTCGCGTCCCTTTTCAATCCCAACGGCCATCACTGGGAGGCCGTCAAATGATGCCAGTCCGCAGACCATAGCAGGATCGTCGGCAAACCGGCGGTCGCCGTGCATTTCGGTAAAATCGGCAAAAAGTTTTTGAATGATTTCAATCGTGTGGGGCCGCCGCGGATGGCGGGCCAGAAGGACCCGGCCCCACGCGTCTAAATTGGAGGGCGCGTCCCCAAGCACGGAGTCCAACTGCAATCGCAGACGATCGATTTCCTCGCGAGTGGCCATAGATTCCGACTCTCTTTCAAGCTCGGAAATCTGGCGCTCGATCTCTTTGGCCGAATTGAGTTGCTCTTCGGATGGCTTCATATGGATCGCAGTACAACCCAGGGCCGCCCCATGGCGGAGAAACTGTAATTTCCGTATCCAACCGGCTTAGCGCTTAAACCTTAACTCTGCTTTTGCAAAACCACCGCGTCCTGGCCGCAAAGTTCGCGCAATCGCGCCAGGAGTTCATCCTGAGCATTGACGGCGCGCGGATGATTGGGGCGCAAGCGGGCGCTGAAATTCCCGGGGCGCGTGAGTTCAAGCATCAGCGGGTTTCCGCCCGGGTACGCCTCGAATAGTTTCTCTAGATCTTCAGCCAGCGTTCCTGCCGCGCGGCCCAAGTCTACCCGGATCACCAGCTCGGGTTTTGCGCCGTTTAATGCGCTTTCCAGTGGCCGGGCTTCACTCACCACGACTTTGGTGCGAGCGTTCTCTTCGTGCCGCACCCTGCCTTTGATCAAAAGCGCCGTTTCCGGCTTGAGGGCGCCTTGGAGCTGTTGCAATGCCTGGGGGAAAACCAGGAGCTCCACCGAGCCGCGCATATCTTCGAGCATCCCGCTGGCCCAAAGGTCGCCTTTTTTGCTCGGCCGGATGCGCAAAGCGGTCAGGATTCCTGCCAGCGTGACCGTCGATTCGTGCTCCATCTCCTCGATGTTGGAGGAGTCATGTTTGGTGAGAGCCGTGAGGCGCGCCAAGTATTTTTCCATGGGATGCCCCGTGACGTAAAACCCGAGCACTTCCTTTTCACCCGCCAGGCGTTCGGTCTCTGTCCACTCCGGGACCTCGGGCAGGTCAAGCGGCCGGGGAGGCGCCGGGTCGCTCCCTGTACCGAACAATCCGTGTTGGCCGCTGGCCGCTTCGCGCTGGCGCCTGGCCCCCAGGTCCATGGCGCGATCGAGCACGGCCATAGCTTGGGAACGGCGGGCGCCCATCGAATCAAAAGCTCCGGCCTTGATTAAGCTTTCGATCACCCGCTTGTTCAAAAGGCGGAGGTCCACATTCTCGCAAAATTGGAACAAGCTATCAAACCGTCCCAGCCTGGTGCGAGCTTCAATGACCGACTGGATGGCCGTGTCACCCACGTTCTTGATGGCGGTTAATCCGAAGCGGATGCTCTTCCCTGCGGGTGTAAACGTGCGGTCGCTTGAGTTCACGTCGGGAGGCAGAATTCCGATATTGAGCTCGCGGCACTCGCTCAGATAGAAATTGAGTTTGTCCTGGTCGCCGATTTGGGCGGTCAGTAGCGCGGCCATAAACTCCACGGTGAAATGGGTTTTCAAGTAGGCGGTGTGATAAGCAATCAAAGCGTAGGCGGCGGAATGTGATTTGTTGAAGCCGTAGCCGGCGAATTGCTCGACTTGCTCGAAGAGCTTTTCCGCTTTCTTGACGGGCACGTTATTCCTCTTCGCCCCCGCCAGGAATTTTTCCCGCATCGCCACCATTTCTTCGTGCTTCTTCTTGCCCATGGCGCGGCGCAGCACGTCGGCTTCACCCAGGCTGAATCCCGCCACGCTGGCCCCAATTTGCATCACCTGTTCCTGGTACACCATCACGCCATACGTTTCTTCGAGGATTTCTTTCAATTGGGGCAGGTCGTAAGTCACCTGCTTCCGGCCCATTTTGCGGTCGATGAAACTGTCAATCATCTGCATCGGGCCCGGACGATACAACGCGTTCAGCGCGGTGAGATCAGCCAGCCGGTCGGGTTTGGTACGGCGCAGAATGTCCGTCATGCCACGACTTTCAAATTGGAATATTCCCGCCGTTAGTCCCTTGCCGAAAAGCGCGTAAGTTTCGGGGTCATCCAAGGACAACTCATTCAGGTCGAGCTTGGTGCCGCGCGTCGATTCGATGAGCCGCAAGCAATCGTCAATAATCGTGAGCGTGGTGAGGCCCAGGAAGTCCATTTTCAGCAGGCCGATTTTTTCCAGATCGTCCATGGAATACTGGGTCGTTATTTCGTCTTTGCTCCCCTTGTATAGCGGCACAATTTCCTGGAGCGGCGAGGGCGAAATCACCACCCCGGCGGCATGAGTGGAGGCGTGGCGCGCCAGGCCCTCCAATCGCCCCGCAACTTCCAGAAGATCGGCGATGCGCGTTTCGCGTTCCTTGAGCTGCTTGAGTTCGGGATTCTGCTTGATGGCTTCGGCCAGGGAGATGTTCAGGACGTTGGGAATCAGCTTGGCGATTTTATCCACTTCAGCGTAGGGCATATCCATGGCGCGTCCCGCGTCGCGAATGACGGCTTTGGCGCCCATGGTTCCGAACGTGATGATCTGGCTCACGTTTTCCCGGCCGTATTTCTCCGTGACATAGTTGATCACTTCGGAACGGCGCCGCATGCAAAAATCAATATCAATGTCGGGAAAGGTGATGCGCTCGGGGTTCAGGAATCGCTCGAAGAGCAGGCCGTATTGCAGGGGATCGATGTCCGTGATGCGCAGCGCGTATGACACCAGGCTACCGGCCGCCGAGCCGCGCCCGGGACCCACAGGAATGCAACGATCGTGGGAAAAGCGGATGAAATCCCAAACGATCAGAAAGTATCCGGCAAACCGCATCTGTTTGATAAGTTCAATCTCGCGGTTCAGCCTTTCTTCGTAAGCTTCGAGTGGATTTCGCAACCGGCCCGCTGCTTGCAGTTTCTCCAGTTGCTCCCTGCGGGCGGCGAAACCCTGGCGCGAAACCTTCTCGAAATAGCTGTCCGGTGTCTCTCCGGCCGGAACTTCAAAGTGGGGGAACACATGCTCTTTCTTGTCCAAGTGCAAGTTGGCGCGCTCGGCGATTTCTAGAGTGCGGGTCAGGACCTCGGGAATTTCCCCGAATACCGCCATCATTTCCGCCGCCGACTTAAAGTAAAACTGGTCGGTGGGAAATTTCATTCGGTTGGTTTCGCTCAGGGTTTTTCCGGTCTGAATGCACATCAGAACTTCCTGGGCGTGCGAATCGGAACGGGTGATGTAATGGCAATCGTTGGTGGCGACCAGCGGAATTCCGGTGTCACGAGCGAGGCGATAAAGGCTGGGATTGATCCTTTTTTCCTCGGCGAAGCCCTGGTCTTGAATCTCAAGATAGAAATTACCTTTGCCGAAAATGTCGCGCAAATCGTAGGCAGACTGGCGGGCGGCGTCGTAGCGATCCTCCATCAGGGCGGCAGCTACTTCCCCCCGCAGACAAGCGGAAAGCCCGATCAGTCCTTCCGAGTGTTGGGCCAGCAGGCCTTTGTCGATTCGCGGCTTGTAATAAAATCCATCGATATATGCGGCGGAGGCAAGCTTTACCAGGTTTCGGTAGCCGCGTTCATTTTCGCAAAGCAGCACGAGGTGGTTGGGACGGTCGGAATCCACCGAGCGGTCAAGTCGCGAAGCAGGAGCGACATAGGTTTCGCAGCCGATAATCGGCTTCAATCCACGCTTCAGGGCGGCGTCATAAAACTGGATGGCTCCAAAAAGATTTCCATGATCGGTCAGGGCCACTGCCGGCATTTTAAGCTCGGCAGCGCGGTCCATCAACCGGGAGATATCGCACGCTCCATCCAGCAGACTGTAATCCGTATGAAGGTGGAGGTGAACAAAGTTTTGGGGAGACATCGACCGTTATTCTATCACGTTGCCCAAGGATTGGGTTTAGGGATGCAAAGAAACGCGCAGTCCACGATTGCATCGCGGGGAGTCTGCCCGGCTATTGATAAGTCTCAGCGTTTGGCCGCTTTCTTTCCTGGTTTCTTTGCCTTCCTGGGCGCGGGCTTCTGATGAGCAGGTTTTGCCGGCTTTTGTTCGCCCTTCTTTCCCTTTTTGACAGCGAGCTCTTTGTGACTCTTAGCGGCTTGGGAGTGGACGATAGGCGCCTCGGTTTCTTTCGGAGGTTTTGCGGGCGGCACGGGCGCCGGCGCCGCCTTTGGAGCCTTAACTGGCTTGGGAGGCGGGGGTGGGGGCGGCTCTTTAATTCCGGACAACAGACGCAATTGTTTTGTGATCTGCTGCTGAGTTTTGAACTTCCCGTCCAATTGATCCAGGAAGACCTGCTCCAAAATCTTTTCAAATTTGGGGCCAGGCTTCATGCCAATGGCTTGCAGTTCCGCGCGCGGCAAGCGGGCACGAACCAAAGGGAATTTGTGGAGGAAACTCTTGACGCGGTTTTGGGTCTTGGTTTGGGGAAAATACGCCAAAATATACATCAGAAGGTTTTGCGGCTGGGAGATCAGCAACTTATATACGCGGCTGGGCAGCGCGTTCTTGGAACTGGCAAGCGACTGCGCCAACTTGCGGGCCGCGCGTTCCATGCCGAGAGCTGTTTGGATGGTCTTGGTGTGACCGATGATTTTCTTGGCCAGCCTGCTCTTCTGCCCGGCGGGGAATTTTTCCACGAGGCACTGGAAATTAAGCAAAAACGGGTCGGCGCCCGGAGCCGCCTGGTAAACGGCTCGTATCTTCGCGAATCGTTCCACGGGAATTTTCTTGGGTGAAAGCTTTTTGTCGAGGTCTGCCAGGAGCCCCCGTTCGGCCAGCATTTTCAGGACGCGGCCCGGGTTATCCTCTTGAAGAATTGCACGCAGCTCGCGCCCCTGTTCGGCAGGTTCCATGCGTTCCCAACCACGACGTTCGAGAGCCGTCTCCAAGTAGCCACGAGTGCGCTCTTCCAGTTTGAATCCCAGCCGAAGGCTGAGACGCAAAATGCGATATATCCGGGAAGGGTCTTCGGAGAAGCTGCGGCCGTGCATCACGCGCAGCTCGCGTTTCTCGATGTCGGCTGCCCCGTTGGTCGGGTCCAGCAGCAGCCCGCGGGAATTGGGGTGCAGGGACACCGCCATGGCGTTCACGGAAAAGTCGCGCCGCTTCAGATCATCAAAGATCATGGCAGGAGCTATGGCCGGCGGATGCCCGGGCTTTTCAAAGACCTCGCTCCGGCTCATTGCGATTTCTATTCGGACGCCGCTTGAGAATTGAATCTCCGCCGAATTCAGCCGGTTATTGAGATTCAGGATTTCAATTTTCAGGGCCGCCCGTTCTCCCAATACCGGGGATGACCCGGAGGTCCGCGATTCGGTGTGTTCCAGCGCTTCCAACCGGCGCAGAATTCGTTGCGGATTGCCCTCAGTCACAAAGTCGAGGTCATGGACGGTTTGTTGTCCATAGGTGAGGTCGCGGACGGCGCCGCCCACCAGATATAAATTCAATCCCTGCTCCACCGCGGCGCGGCTCACGTGGCTCAGCACCTGAATCTGCTCAGGCGACAACCGGCTTTCCATCAGGAAGTTATAGTCGCTCATTAGTCTCCGGTCTCATTTTCCGCCTTCCCCGCGAGTCGGCGGGGTTATGCTCTCGGATGGTGAGTTTGATAAACCTGCTTCAACCGTTCCTTCACGACGTGGGTGTAAATTTGCGTGGTCGAAATATCGCTGTGGCCAAGCATGAGTTGAATAGAACGCAAATCCGCCCCGCGCTCGAGAAGGTGCGTGGCGAAGGAATGGCGGACCATGTGAGGCGCCAGGGGGGTGGAGATTCCGGCCGTGCGGCCATACTTTCCCAGAATTTTCCAGAAACCAACGCGCGAAAGCGAACCGCCGCGCTGATTGAGAAAAAAATGAGGGACGCCCGCTTTTTTGGCCAATTTCGGACGCCCTTCTTTGGCATACGCCTCAACCACCTGCAAGGCTGATTTCCCGATCGGAATCAACCTCTCCTTGCCCCCTTTTCCCAGGCAACGCAGGACACCCAGGTTCAATTGGAAGTCCTCCCATCGCAAGTGGACCAGCTCGGAAACCCTCATGCCAGTTGCATAAAGAAGTTCGAGCATGGCCTTATCGCGCAATCCCGCCGGCGATGAAGTGTCGGGCTGGAGCAGGAGCGCGTCCACTTCGGGGGTGGCAAGGTATTTAGGAAGGCTGTGGGCGAACTGCGGCGCGTCAATCTGGGCCGTAGGGTCCTCATCAATCTTCCCTTCCTGAAGCAGGAAACGGAAGAAATTCCGCATTGCCACCAAGTGGCGGGCCACGGAACGCCCACTCAGTCCGCGGCGGTAGAGCGAGGCGAGAAAATCCCGAATATCCTCGCGATTGATTTTGCCCAACTCCTTGTGAGCATGAGATTTGTAAGCCACAAACTCCATTAGGTCGCGGCGGTAGCCTTCGATGCTGTTAGAGGCCAGCCCTTTCTCGACGCGGGCATAATCCAAGAACTGGTTTAGATTGGCCATCGCGGCGCGCGAGGACGAATTTTCCAGGGCGGCTTTAGAATTCGCGCCCTTCAAGATGTGATTGGGAGGAGTTATGTCGCTCTTCATTGCTATTCGATAAGTACGTTCTAGGCGATTATGCATTACATTGAACCTTATAAACTAATTCAAATTCGCCTTTTCAAGAAGCCTGCCGATGCCCGCCCACGCTTGGATTTAAATTGCCGCAAGCGCAGACTCCTCCGCCGTCTCATCATTAAGTCTTTAATTTGCAGCAGATTACGAAGTCCTACCAAAGTGGCTCCCCGGCTCACCGCCGAGATACTTGACAGGCCCAATTCCAAACCTATACTAGCACAACAGCGTTTAAACGACCAAGTTGCATTTTGCGGATCCATTGTTGTCACGGAAGGCGGCTTATTGTGAAGGTTGCACATTCCTCGACCCGCAAGAAAGTGGTTATCCGCAAGTTGGATAAAGAGCTGGTGAAGGGCTATCTTGACCCGGAGGCATTTCTTACCCCGAGCGGTGTTGAACTGTTGGATCTTGAAGGCCGCCTGCTGAATCTGCCCCTCGACCAGATCAAGGGCGTTTACTTCGTTCGCGATTTCGAGGGGCACCGCGAGCGGCCCGAACGGAAGGTCTTTCTTACCCGCCCGCGCATGAACGGGCTATGGGTTCGGATGACTTTCAAGGACGCCGAGGTCATGGATGGACTGATTTCTGAAAACCTTTTGTCCCACGAGTCCCACGGCTTTTTTGTAACCATGCCAGACGTTTATTCCAACAATCTGAAGATCTATATCCCGCGCAGTGCGCTATCGGGTCTGGAAGTCTTGGGCGTCATCACCAACGGCGCTCGTCGATCGTATCAACAAGTCCGCCAAGCCCGGGCGAAACCGGCGGGAATTACTTCCCAGATCGGACTTTTCCCGACTGCGGAACCGTCTGAAGCCTCTTAAACGAATTCCACAACAGGAGAAAAGTAACAATGAAACTGGGCGACCTTGCGGCCCGCCTTGCATGCCAGCTTGAGGGGCCAAGCGAAATAGAAATATCCGGAGTCGCGGGAATGGATGAGGCTTCGCCTAGCGAGCTTACTTTCCTCTCCAACCCTAAATATGTCTCCAAGGTTCAGACGACGCGGGCCGCCGCCATCATTGTCGGGGGGGATGTGCTCGCGCCGGGCCGGTCCTTGCTGAGGTCAACCAATCCGTATTTGACCTTTGCCCAAGCCCTGGAAATATTCGCGCCGCCTCTTCGCCCAGCTCCGGGCATTCACCCGACTGCGGTCATCGCCCCGACCGCGAAAATCGGGCGCAACGCTTCTATCGGCCCGTACGTTGTGGTTGAGGATGGGGTCAAACTCGGGGATGACTGCGTACTGAAGAGTTTCGTGATGATTTATCACGGTGCAATCATAGGAGACCGATTCTTCGCTCACTCCCATGCCGTGATTCGGGAAAGGGCGCAGATCGGCGACGATGTGATTTTACAGAATGGCGCCGTAGTGGGGAGTGATGGCTTTGGTTTTGCCAAACAGGCCGATGGGAGTTATTACAAGATAGTGCAGGCGGGTGGAATCATAGTTGAGAGCGGGGTTGAAGTGCAGGCCAACTCAACCATTGACCGGGCGACGGTGGGTGAGACTCGACTCGGCCGGGGAGTGAAAATTGATAATCTTGTTCAAGTAGGGCACGGATGCGAGATCGGTGAGAACACCCTGCTTTGCGCGCAGGTGGGCCTGGCCGGGACATGCAAGGTGGGGCGAAATGTGATCCTCACCGGCCAGGTCGGCGCCGCGGGGCACCTTACCATCGGCGACAACGTGATTGTTACTCCGCAGTCGGGCATCCCGTCCGACGTCGAGCCGAACACCACCGTTTCCGGCGCGCCCGCCATTGATCACATGCTCTGGCTTAAATGTTGCGCGATTTATCCCAAGCTGCCGGAAATGTATGCCTTATTCAGAAAGCTGCGCGACCAACAGTCGGCGAAATAAGAAATTCCGCCTGGCTAAGTCGGTGGTGTCCGGATTTGTCCCGCCGGGAGCGCGGGCGTCTCGCCCGCTCTTTCACTATCAATTGGTTGCGGGCAAGATGCCCGCGCTCCCTGGGAAATTAGTACACTACTGCCGAGCCATTCTGGCGACATTGTAACAATTCGAATTTACTTTTCCTCTTTCGGCCATTCTTCTTTGGTGAGGCCGGAGAGAATCGCCTGGCGAACGCGTTCCATAATCGCCGGGCGGTCGGCTATGGTGCATCCCGCCGTGGGCACAGGATCGTGAAAGGTAATGCGAACGCGCCCTGGGTGCATAGCCCACTCGCCCTTGCGCATGATTCGGCTGCTACCCGAAATAGATATGGGGACGATGGGAGCGCCGCCTTTGATTGCCATCACGAAAACGCCCTTCTTGAATGGCTGAAGCCTAGCGTCCGGGCTGCGAGTGCCTTCGGGAAAGGCGAGAAATGATTTGCCGGCCCGAAGCCCGAGCGCCGCTTCTTCCACGGCCTGAATGGCGCGCTCGCGGTTTTTTCGGTCCAGGGGAACGAAGCCGCGCAGGACCATGGCCCTACCGAGCACAGGTACAGTAAAAAACTCCTTTTTGGCAATGGCCAGCACGGGCGGCAGAATCCCAAAAATTGCGGGGCCATCGCTCAGGCTCTGATGGTTGGGCATAAAAAGCACCGCTTGATTCTTCGGAATCTTTTCCATACCCGCGACATCAAGCTTCATTCCAGCCAGGCGCACTGCCATTCTCGCGCCCAGCCTCCCGCACCCGTAAAGCGCGTCAGTCCTGCCGCTGATGAGGGCATAAATCAGGAACCACGGCCCCACCAGGAGAATGTAGGCGAAGGTGATGATGGTGGTGAGAATGGCTCGTATCATGAACGGGCTTGGGTGATATCAATGCCGGGGGCTCGAGGAATTTGTCCCCTCCAGCCATGCATTTCGCACTTTAACTTGTTCTGATGTGGCGGTGGCGATTTCCTCGATTTCATAATCAGTTTGTTGCCGCGAGCCCGGCAGGTATCGAATTTTCAAAGTACGCTCTCCTCTCCGGACTTTGAGTTCCACTTTTTCACCGGGCTTCAACTGGGCCAAATCCACTTGGGGACGTTCACTAAGGGCGCGACCATTCATCTGTTCGATGACGTCCCCTCTTTTCATGCCTGCTCGCTCTGCATTGCCACCCGATTCCACCTGTTGGACCTCGATGGTCCCGCGCTCCCCCGCTGTGGCGCGAAACCCAGGCACGATCTTCTCGCTGGCGGAGCTCGCCAGGCGCAGTCCCGCGAACCCGAGATAAGCATCGTAATCCAGATCAACTGTGCCATCCACGTAATCACGAAAGAATTGATTCAGGCCGCTAAAGCCGGGGGCGACTTCGGCGATGATCGCGCGCAAGTCGGCTTGAGTAAAAAACCTTCCCTGCCTGGCGAACTCGGTATTCAAGCGTCGCATGACGTCATCCAGGCTATGAGTCCCGCTGCTGCCTTGAATGATCGCCAGGTCGAGAAGAAAGCCAAGCAGTTCTCCTTTGTTGTAGTAGGAAATGCTGCGCTCGGGGCGATAATAGTCGGGATATTTCTCCAGCCAGGCGTCGCGCCCGGATTCGGCGACGCTCTGGGTAAGCCGTGCCGGGCGCGCTTGAAGTCTCTGAATCTCCTCCCCCACTCGGCGGTAGAATTCATCGCGCGAAATAAGTCCACCCCGAAGAAGCGCCAATTCGCCGTAAGTACTGGTGACACCCTCGGAGAACCAGAGGTCGCTGGTATCGTTTCCGTGAACGTAATCCACGGGCTCCAGATTTTGCGGGCGGATGCGCTTCACATTCCAGGCGTGGAAGAATTCGTGAGCTGCCACTGACTCGAATCCACTCAGGTCGTTCCGGATTCCGTTGGCGGAAACGCTGATGGCCGTGCCGTTGCGATGCTCCATCCCGCCGCCCCCGGGCCCACGCAGGAAGTGCAGAATGAAGGTGTAACGCGAGAATGGAACGTCATCCATCAGGTCTGTTTCCGTGGCAGTAATCTTTTCCAGGGCGGACAGCAGACGGTCGGGCGAGTAGTCGGCAGGATTCCCATAGATCACGGCGCGATAGGTCGCCCCCTTTTGCTGGTATGAAAACTCGTGCAAATTGCCTTCCGCACCGTTGTGAGGTGCGGGCGCCGCTTCCGCGGGGCAATCCACCATGGCATCGTAGTTCGCGGCTGCGTATTCGCCGGGCTGCGTGCCATCGTCCAGAAGGGTTGCGAGTTTCCATCCCTCAGGCAACAAAAAAGTGATGTTAGTGGCGCGCCAGCGTTCACGGGGCAGGTAGAAAAGAATCATGGCCAGATTCAAATAACAGTGGTCCTGATTCAGAGTGCTGGAAAAAATTCCCTCCTCGTTGATATAAACGCTGTAAGTGATTTCCAACTTGGAGCACGAGACTGGAGCGCTACGCCAGGTATCGATGTCCACAGGATCGAGATCGTCGGGCCTCCCGTCGCATAGGGCAGAGAGGCGCTCAACGCCGCGAACAAAATCGCGAATCTGATAGAGCGCATTCCAGGCGGGGAATTGAATTTCCGTGCCAGGTCTAGCTTGCGGCACCGTCATAGTGACCACAACTCTATGCGAAGGTGGATTGCGCAGGTCCACCGAATAATGGAGAGGCGGAGAAGCAGCTGGAACCGTTGTGGCCGACATCGAAGGAGCCAGGAGGGCGATGTTTAGCAACACTTGGGCGCTGAGGAACGCGTAACCATGCCGGTAATTTCGGATGGAGTTGAGAAGTCCGGAAGTTGGGCTTTGTCCTGGTGATGAAGTGCCATGCGAAATATCGCTTGCCTTATGTCCCATTAGATTCCTAATATTATATGTCATGAATCCAAGCCCCACAGCCGGTCTTTTCAAGGCTGATTTGCACTGCCACACTCGCCATTCAGGGCACGCGAAGCATTTGCGCTTCCTTCGCTGCCGTGATTGCTACTCCACGCCGCTTGATGTCTATAAGACCGCCAAACGCCGCGGGATGGACCTGGTGACCATCACCGACCACGATTCCATCGGCGGTTGCCTTGAACTCCTCGACCGCATGGGCGATCTCCCTGACTTTATCATGGGTGAGGAAGCCAGCGTCTTCTTCCCTAAGTTTCAGCACGAGGTTCACGTGGCGGTTTATGGACTCAGCGAGGCGCAACATCGGGAAATCCAGCGACTGCGTTCAAACGGCGAAGAACTGGTGGCTTACTTGCGCCAGAGCGGACTGCTTTTTGTCCTCAATCATTTCTTTCACGATTTTGCGGATGGGACGCGCGTGCGCGAGTTTATCCTTCGGATGGCGCAACTGTTTGATGTGTTCGAAATTCGCAATGGGTCGCAGCTTCGCGAGCACAATCTTTTTATTGTCAAACTTCTGGAACAGTATGGCGCGAATTTCGGATCTGACCGCCCTCTTGGGATGATCGGAGGGAGTGACTCCCACACTTTACGCCGGATCGGCCGCACCTATACGGCCAGCTCTGCCCACTCCAAGCAGGAATTCCTCGATGATATTCGCGCCGGGCGCACCCAGGTGTTTGGGCCCCACTCGGACCACCTTTCGCTCGCCGCGGATATTTACGGCGTCGTGCTGCGCCACTTCCCTGCCGTCTTTTCCGGGGCCAACGGAAGTTTCCCGCCCGTTGTACGAGCCAAGGCCGCCGTCCTGACCTTGATGACCACCCCATTTCTTTTTACTCCGTACATCGTTGCTCTTCGCCACAGTCGGATTGAGCGGGAACGCATCAACCTATTTTCGCGCCTTCTTCTGGGACCCCAATCGCTGACGCTGCCTACTTAATTAAACCGGAGGTTTACCCCGAATCGGTAAAACGGCTGGAAGATAAAACCCATCCTAATTAATAGAGAGACGGGAAAGGACGAAATCATATTTTAAGGCGGGCGAAGCTTGGAGATTGATCTGAAACCAAACCTGGAACGCCCCATCTTGCCGCCCGGCGCGGAGATAGACGAAACCCTCACAATAACCTCGTTGTTGCGCCCTCATTGGAAGTCCCTGGCCTTGGGATTTGCGGCGGTGATTGTGGGCGGAGTGGCCGACATCCTGCAACCATGGCCTTTGAAAATTGTTTTTGACAGCGTGCTCCGAGCCAAGCCGACCCACGGCTGGTTAAATCGGTTTGTAACTTCGATCGCCGGAACTAACGCCCTGGCCGTCCTCAATCTAGCCGCGGTGGCAGTGATCATTATCGCTGTAGTCGGGGCACTAAGTTCCTACGCCGAGAAGTATCTAACCACTAGTGTGGGGCAATGGGTTATGCATGATTTGCGTTTAACCCTTTACTCGCACATTCAGCGCCTATCGCTCGCCTACCACGATCAAAAGAGGACGGGCGACCTGATCAGCACGGCCACCAGCGATATTGATGCCATTCAGAGCTTCATTGCCTCCGGGTTGCTCGGCGTCTTCGAGGATACTTTCACTCTCGTCGGCATGATCGCGGTCATGCTCTACGTCAACTGGCGATTTACTCTCATCGCTCTTTCCGTAGCTCCAGTGCTCGCCGTGGTGATCTATACCTACACGCGTCGAATCAAGAGGGCATCCCGCGCAGTGCGAAAAAAGGAAGGCGAGATTGTTTCGGTGATTCAGGAGGTGTTTTCTTCCATCCGTCTGGTCCAAGCTTTTGCCCGCGAAGATTACGAGCAGCACCGCCTGGAAGAACAGAGCCTGGAGGGCATCGAAATCGCGTTACACGCCCGCAGCCTGAAGGCCAGGCTTTCACCCCTGGTGGACGTCATTGTGGCGTTTGGCACCTGCCTGGTTCTTTGGTTCGGCGCGCGCATGGTGCTTACCGGCCAGCTTAGTCCGGGTTCCCTTATCCTGTTCATCCTCTACCTGGCCAAAATGTATAAACCCATGCAAGATCTTTCAAAAATGACCGATACTTTTTCAAAGGCCGCTGTCGGTTACGAACGCATCCAGGATGTGCTGGCGACCGAGAGCAGAGTCCGGGATCTGCCCCGAGCCGGCAATGCGCCCCGGTTTAAGGGGAAAATCGATTTCGAAGCAGTATGTTTCGGCTACCAGCCTGACAACTTGATCCTAAAAGACGTGACGCTGACGATTCAGCCCGGTCAGTTGGCTGCCGTGGTAGGACCGACGGGCGAAGGCAAATCCACCATCATCAGCCTGATTCCCCGCTTCTACGATCCCATCTCGGGTGAAGTTAAAATCGATGGCACCAACGTGAGACGATGGCGGCAGCAGTCGCTGCGCCGCCAGATCAGCTTTGTTCTTCAGGACACGATCCTTTTTCACGCGCCAATTTGGCAAAACATCGCCTATGGGAGGCCGGACGCCAGCCGGAAAGAGATTATTCAGGCGGCGGAGTTTGCCAACGCGAAGGGCTTTATCGATGAGTTGCCGGAAAGGTTTGACACCATGGTGGGCGAGCGAGGCGTTATGTTGTCAGGAGGTCAGCGCCAGCTTATCGCCATCGCCCGCGCGGTCATTCGCAACAGCCCCATCCTGATTCTGGATGAGCCCACAACCGGTCTGGATGCGGCATCCGAACAATCGGTGGTTGAAGCGCTCGAACGGCTGATGAAGGGCAAGACTTCCATCGTAATCACACACCACCTGGCGACTATCACCAAAGCCGATATAATTTTCGTGGTGAAGGAAGCCACGCTCGCCGAACGGGGCACTCACGAAGAATTGCTGGCGGCCGGGGGGGTATACGCGGAGTTTTACGCGATCCAATCCGGCACTGAAGCCCCGATTGAAAATGGGCGCGCATCCGAAGTCAAATCGTAAGCCCAAATGTTCCCGAAAATTCTATTTCTTACAAGTCATTTAGTTCCTGGGTTCTTCCCTGTATCACTTTGGTGTACCCTTCGACTTACTCAGTAGAAAAGCCTCCTGCGTGGAAGGCGTCGCCGATTTGCTGCATGGATGTCTGTGCCAGCATACTGCCGATCCATGCTGGGAGCGCGGGCGCCCCGCCCGCAATCTGGTGATAAGGAAAGAGCGGGCGAGACGCCCGCGCTCCCAGGTAATTTAGGACACCACCTCCCTGTGACAGGAATTGCCATCGAACCTAAATTCCGGTTATCATTAAAAAAGGGCTATATCGTGGCCGTTTTCAGGCCGGCTCAGAATTGGCTGCCTAATCTGAACGTCTGAGGGAAAGTCGTGAAGCTTATCATTCAACCTGACGATGGCGTACAACCGCTGCTGGACGCCATCAGATCGGCAAAAAAGACTATCGAGATTGTCATTTTCCGTTTCGACAGGTCTGAGATTGAAGCGGCGCTGAAAGCCGCGGTCGCGCGTGGGGTAGTGGTTCACGCCCTCATTGCCTATACCAACCGGGGGGGTGACAAGAACCTGCGAAAGCTGGAGATGCGGCTGCTTGGCGCGGGCGTGGCGGTGGCACGTACGGCAAAAGATCTGCTTCGCTATCACGACAAATTAATGATTATCGACCGCAAAGTTTTGTACGTCATGTCCTTTAATTTCACCCACCTTGACATTGATCATAACCGCGGATTCTGTATTGTCACGAAACTGGCGAAGTTCGTTCAAGAAGCGGTCAAGCTATTTAAAGCTGATCTGACTCGAGGACCGTATATAGCCGGTTTGTCCACTTTTATTGTGAGCCCTGCCAATGCCCGCAAGCAACTTGCCGCCTTCATCCAGAAGGCGAAAAAACAATTGCTGGTTTATGACCCGAAAATCGGCGACACACAAATGCTGGGGATTCTGGAGGACCGCGCCAAGGCGGGCGTCGAAATTCGAATTATTGGCCGGGTGGCGCGGCCCAGCGCATTTCTGGGGGCGCGCAAGCTAACCAGAACAGGTCTGCACACGCGAACCATAGTCCGGGACGGCAGCCAGGCGTTCGTCGGAAGTCAGAGCCTTCGCCAGGCCGAGCTGGACTCGCGCCGCGAAGTGGGAATCATCGTGCAGGACGAAAAAGTGGTGGCCGCGATCATCAAAACATTTGAAGTTGATTGGGCCAGTCTCGAACAGGAAAATGGCATGGAGGCTTCTGGAGATGCCGACAGCTCGCGCAAATCCACCAAGATTGTGAAGAAAGCCGTGAAAGGCCTCCTAAAGGATCAACCCCTTCTGGCTCCGATTGCACAGGATGCCGTAAAACAGGTCGTGTCAAACCCGGGCAATGAAGACATGAATCACAAAGAGGTGCAAGAAACAGTTGAAGAGGCAGTTATGGAGGCGGTCAAGACGGAAAAAGTGCAAGAGGCAATACGCGATGCAATTAAAGATGCAGTCCAAGGCCCGGAAGAAACCAAATAATGACGCCGACTGAAAAGATCTTCGCCCTCAGTCCCGATAACCAGCCCACACCCTTGAACAAGAGGTTCCCACAACGGACTGTCAGCGTCCATTGGGGGCGAACGCGAATCCTCAATTCCCCAGCGCCCACGGAGAGTGCGGTGAAGCCCGGCGCGAAGAGATTCAATTCGGAGTTATCCGGGCGCGCATCGGATCGGTAAATTGAAGTCCTGCCTGCCGATGCTTTTCCGTGTCCTGTTTGCTCACCCATATCACCCTGGCGGGCACCGAATCGCAAGGCCCCGTCAAGCGGACGATGTGCACAGCCTGCCCCTGCTTCAGATTTGCGGCGGTGCGCACCCTCAAGCCAAGAAATGAAGTTTGGAGCACGGAAGCAGGATCCTGAATTTTTGGACGCTGGCCGCGGGGGAACAGGACGACCGGAATCAGCGTAGTTGTACGCCGGAATACTCGCGAGTTGGGTTTCCGTTCTGAAGTCATAACGGCCTCCCACCCAGTTCTTTATATACCCCCACGCTACTCCTACGTTTTCGAAAAGTCAAGCCACAAATGGCAGCCACAAAAGGCAGGATGGACGGCCCGCGGGCTCATGCGGCGCTGAAGGGGCTTATGCAACTTTTTCTCCCATGGGTGAAGATTATTTTGCTTCAATTAGGCTTTCGAGCGCCCAAGGCCTCGTGTCATTATGGAAAAGCGAAGAACGAATGGTGGCGAGAGCGGCGTAACAATTGAGAGGCGAATATTCATGACAAACCGACGTGGGCTGATTTTTCGCATCTTGACAGACTTTATCGTCGCTTTATCGGCGGTCGGAGCTTTCGTCGGAGCCTCGCACAGTGGGAATGGGACTTGGCTCTTCGTAATTTTTGGCGGTCTGCTTCTTGCGGCGGGGTTTGCGGGCTACCTGGAACCCGCCGCAAAAAGAGTATGGATTCACCCCCTTGTGATCATGTCCCCCGAGATCATCGTCCTGCCCGTTGCCTTTCTTACATGCCATGGCTTCGAATGCGCCGGGTTCATCGCCTTCCTCATGGTTTCGAGCCTGTTTGCCCTGGTACTGATGGTAATGTCTTACATCGTTTTCTATGTCAGGCGCTGGATCATTCGGTCTAACCGGGCTTGAGACTGTATTCCCAAACTCCCTTCCCTCAGAGTAGTCCACTACCTCCAACCTGTTAGAGGGCCAGTTTGATATTTAGTTGACCATCGCTTGGGCTTTCTCGCGGCCTGTGAAAGAAGTCGAATAAGGAGGTCGGCAAGCCGATGGAATTCAAGATGCTGACCTTCCGATGAGAACGGAACTGGTGATTTTGGCTCTAGGCAAAGGCCAAACTGATCCGTAAGCCCGTGCCAGGACTTACACACATTCCCCCCAATCTCCTTAGCATCGGATGTGCGAAACCATACAAATCGAATGTGATCTTAATCACATTCTTCGAAGAGGCCGAAGAATACGATGATCTTCCCCTTTCTTCAGGGGGCAAGGATAAGACATCGCAATGCAGGCAGCATGCGGGTTTACGAAGGCGCAGTGATCCAAACGGAGGAACTATGCCCCTGAGCAGACGGAAGGTAACCATTGACGGAAACGAAGCCGCTGCGTATGTTGCCTACCATACCAGCGAAGTCATCGCCATCTATCCCATCACTCCTGCTTCGCCCATGGGGGAGTTCGCCGATGAGTGGGCGGCCAAAGGAAAAGAGAATATTTGGGGCATGGTACCGGCCGTAATCGAGATGCAGAGTGAAGCGGGAGCGGCGGGAGCTTTGCATGGAGCCATCCAGGCAGGCGCCCTGGGGACAACGTTCACAGCCTCACAGGGCCTTCTCCTGATGATCCCCAACATGTACAAAATAGCGGGAGAACTGACTCCGACGGTCATTCATGTGGCGGCTCGCACCATCGCCACACACGCTCTTTCCATCTTCGGAGACCATAGTGACGTGATGGCATGCCGCCAGACGGGCTTTGCATTGCTCGCCTCGAATTCAGTCCAGGAAGCAATGGATATGGCGTTGGTGGCGAGCGCCGCAAGCCTGGAAGCACGGCTTCCCTTCCTCCATTTTTTTGATGGTTTTCGCACCTCGCATGAGGTGGCCAAGGTGGAAGAATTGGCCAAAGAAGACATTCGGTCAATGAGAGAAGACGAGTTTGTGCTTGCTCATCGTTCACGGTCGCTCTCGTCCGATCGGCCGGTACTTCGCGGAAGCGCCCAGAATCCGGACGTTTTCTTTCAAGCGCGAGAAAGCGCAAATCCCTTCTATCTTGCCTGTCCGGCCATTGTGCAAAAGAAAATGGACAAACTCGGCGCC
The DNA here is from genome assembly GCA_035308965.1 of Terriglobia bacterium. GTDB lineage: Bacteria > Acidobacteriota > Terriglobia > UBA7540 > UBA7540 > DASYXZ01. Next base: position 101,371 of record DATGFN010000065.1, read on the forward strand.
ATGGTTGGGCGGCATTACCACTTGTTTGATTACGTCGGCGCGCCCGATGCGGAACGCGTCATTGTGATGATGGGCTCCGGCGCGGAAGCGGCTGAGGAGACCGTGGAGCACCTTACTCAAATAGGCGAGAAAGTCGGGCTGCTTAAAGTGAGGCTCTACCGTCCATTTTCAGTTGAGCACTTCGTCGCCACTTTGCCCAAAACGGTCAGAGCGTTGGCTGTGCTCGACCGTACCAAGGAACCGGGAGCTACCGGCGATCCGCTTTATCTGGACGTTGTCACCACTTTGAGTGAGGCGATGGCGGCTCCGAACGCGCCCTTCCGGGCGATGCCCCGCGTCATTGGCGGACGTTACGGCTTGTCTTCAAAGGAATTCACCCCCGGGATGGTTAAAGCCATCTTTGAGGAAGTCGGGAAACCTGCCCCTAAGAATCACTTTACCGTGGGCATCATTGATGACGTGACGCACACCAGTCTCGAATATGACCGCGAGTTTTCCACCGAAGCTCCCGACACCGTGCGGGCAGTGTTCTATGGTTTGGGGTCGGACGGCACCGTGGGCGCAAACAAAAACTCCATCAAAATAATTGGCGAGGACACTGGCAACTACGCCCAGGGATATTTTGTTTACGATTCCAAAAAAGCAGGCGCCGTAACCGTTTCGCACCTGCGCTTCGGGCCACGCCCCATACGTTCCACGTACCTTATTACCCAGGCCAGCTTTGTGGCCTGCCATCAATTCTCATTTCTGGAGCGCATGCATGTTCTGAACGTGGCGCAGCCGGGAGCAACCTTTCTATTGAATAGTTCCTTTGGTCCGGATGAGGTGTGGAACCATTTGCCGGTCACCGTTCAGGAGGAAATCATCCGGAAAAACCTTCGCATGTATGTGATTGATGCCGACTCAGTGGCGCAGGCGACCGGCATGGGCCGCCGCATCAATACCATTATGCAGACGTGCTTTTTTGCCTTGAGCGGTGTCTTGCCGCGCGAGGAAGCTATTGCCTCCATCAAGCGCGCTATCAAGAAAACTTACGGAAAGCGTGGCGAATCTGTGGTGCAGAAAAATTTCGAGGCGGTGGACGGCGCTCTCGCCCAACTGCACGAAGTCAAAATTCCAATGCATACAGCCGGTACAATTGCGGTCCGGCCGCCCGTGCCTTCCGCCGCTCCGGATTTCGTGCAACGTATCACAGCGCGAATCCTGGCGGGAGAAGGCGACCTGTTGCCCGTAAGCGCGCTGCCTGTAGACGGAACTTTCCCCACCGGCACGGCACAATGGGAAAAGCGGGACATCGCTTTGGAGATTCCCGTTTGGGACAAAGACTTGTGCATACAATGCGGCAAGTGCGTTTTAGTCTGTCCCCACGCGGTGATTCGCGCCAAAATTTTCCAGCCTGAAGCGGCCTCCGGCGCGCCGCCCGGATTCAAATCTACCAAGCCCAAGTGGAAAGAATTCCAACATTTACGTTACGTCCTCCAAGTGGCCCCCGAAGATTGCACCGGGTGCAGTCTCTGCGTTCAGGTTTGCCCGGCAAAGAGCAAATCTGAGGTGAAGCATAAGGCCATCAACATGGAGCCGCAGTCGCCCATTCGGCAGCAGGAAGCCGCCAATTGGGATTTCTTCCAGGGCCTGCCCGAGGCGAACCGCGAAGACCTGAGCCTGGGGCTGGTGAAAGACGTACAGTTGTTGCAGCCGCTGTTCGAATTTTCCGGCGCTTGCGCGGGCTGCGGCGAGACGCCATACATCAAACTTGTGACCCAGTTGTTTGGCGATCGTGCCGTCATAGCTAACGCCACGGGTTGCTCCTCGATCTATGGCGGCAATCTGCCCACCACACCCTACACTGTTAACGCGGAGGGTTACGGGCCGGCCTGGTCCAATTCTCTTTTTGAAGATAATGCCGAATTTGGATTAGGCATGCGGCTGGCGCTCGACAAGCAATCCGATTACGCGAGATTTCTAGTCAAGCGGCTTTCTGGAACTATTGGGGATGAGCTGGTGAAGTCGCTTCTCGAAGCCGAACAAATTCATGATGGCCAAATCAAGGAACAACGCCAGAGGGTGAAATTGCTCCGGGAAAAATTGGCGGGAGTTCGAACGCCCGAGGCCATTGATCTGCTCGCGGTGTCCGGAGCCTTGGTTAAGAAAAGCCTCTGGATATTCGGTGGTGACGGCTGGGCCTACGATATTGGCTATGGCGGCCTTGACCACGTCCTGGCGTCGGGCCATAACGTAAACATCCTGGTGTTGGATACCGAAGTTTATTCAAATACCGGCGGCCAGTGTTCCAAAGCCACTCCGCGCGGCGCGGTGGCGCGCTTTGCCTTCGGCGGCAAGGCATCACCCAAGAAAGATCTGGCGCTGATGGCGATGAGCTATGGCAACGTTTATGTGGCGCGCCTCGCCATGGGCGGCAGCGATACCCAGACCGTCAAGGCGCTCTACGAAGCTGAGGCTTTTGCCGGACCGTCCCTGGTCATCGCTTTCAGTCACTGTATCGCCCACGGTTACGACATGATGTACGGCATGGAGCAACAGAAGATTGCGGTGCAGTCGGGCTACTGGCCTCTGTTCCGCTACCATCCTGGATTGCTCGAACAGGGCAAGCAACCTTTGCAACTTGATTCCCGGCCACCCAGCGTGCCGCTTGAGAAGTATATGAATAATGAAACGCGATTTACCATCCTGAGAAATAGCAACCCAGAGACAGCCCGGGATTTGATGAAAAAGGCCCAGGAAGATGCGGACGTCCGCTGGAGACTTTATGAGCGGCTGGCGGCGGCTCCCCAGTACAAAGGCGCTTTAATCGCAGAAGAATTAGTCGCCGCGAAGGAGGAAAAACGATGATCGACTTAACCACGAATTACCTGGGCTTAAAGCTGAAAAACCCGTTGGTGGTTTCCGCCTCCCCGTTACAGAAGGATCTGGGTAACATCCGCCAGATGGAGGATTGCGGCGCTTCGGCCATCGTCATGCATTCTCTCTTCGAGGAACAGATTGATGTTGAGGGCCGCGAATTGAACCGATTCATGGACCAGGGGACGGAAAGCTTTGCGGAGTCATTGAGCTACCTACCGGATATGGAGACTTACAACCTGGGACCCGAAGGCTACATTGAACACTTGAACCGGGTCAAAAACAGCGTGGGAATTCCGGTTATCGGCAGTTTGAACGGCGCTTCCAGAGGCGGCTGGACCCGGTATGCGCGGATGATGGAGGAGGCGGGGGCCGACGCCATTGAGTTGAATACCTATTACCTGGAGACGGACGCGGGAATTACGGGCGCGGAAGTTGAACAAATGTATTGCGACCTGGTAACTGAACTGAAGGCCTCAGTAATGATTCCGCTGGCCGCAAAACTCAGCCCTATGTTCAGCTCCATGCCCAATATGGCCCGCCGGCTGGACCAGTTGGGCGTGAACGCCCTCGTGCTTTTCAATCGATTCTATCAACCCGACTTTGACCTGGAAAAACTTGAGGTTGTTCAAAGCTTGGTCTTGAGCCAGCCCTACGAATTATTGCCTCGCCTCAACTGGGTGGCCATATTGTTCGGGCACATCGCTGCGGACCTGGCAGTGACGGGTGGAGTCCACTCGGGCGGAGACGTGCTGAAATGCATGATGGCCGGCGCGCGGGTGGCCATGACAACCTCCGCGTTGTTGAGACACGGAATCGATCACATCTCCACGGTGTTGGCGGAAATCAGGGCTTGGATGGAAGACCATGAGTATGATTCCATCCGCCAGATGCAAGGCAGCATGGCAAGACAGTCCGTCGCGGATCCCTCTGCATTCGAGCGAGTGAATTACATGCACGTGCTCAGTTCCTACGCAAAGAAGACCGACACGCGGGGATGGTAATTCAGTTTACTAACGTGACTTGATTCCTGAGGCGGGTTTCGACCGTCCGCCGGGATAAAAATAAGTCCCTCGCGCGACACGTACCACCGGACCGGTAAGAAGAACCTCACCGCCCTCCGGCCAGGTGATTTCAAGATTGCCTGCAACCGTCCGAACGCGCACTTTCCGCTCCGTGAATCCATTTAATATGCAAGCAACCACGGCGCCGCAAGAACCGGTGCCGGAAGAATTCGTTACGCCCACGCCGCGCTCCCAAAATCGAACTTCAATTTCCCGCCGTGAAATCACTTTGACGAATTCGACGTTGGTTCGATTGGGAAAGTGCCCGCACCTTTCAATTTCACGGCCCACGGTTGTCCAGTTAATTTTGGCGAAGTTTTTCACGAACACCGTGCAGTGAGGGTTACCCATGGAGGTAACCGTAACGGGAAACACTCCTTCATTCGTCGCCAGCGGATATCCCACCACAGGACCGGGAAGGTTATCGCCCTCAAATGGAATCTTAGATGGTTCAAGAATTGGGGCGCCCATCATCACACGGAAAGTCCAGCCATGGGATGAGGCCCTGAGAAGCCGAAGGGTTTTTGTTCCCGCAACGGTCTCAATCCTAATCGTGCTTCGGGACTTGGGTGCCGAAAGCAAGAAAGCCGCAGCGCAACGAATGCCATTTCCTGACATTTCAGGCTCGCTTCCATCGGCGTTAAAAAATCGAATTCTTGCGGTGTTCTTTTTGTCCCGGGGAGGCAAAACGATAATAAACCCGTCAGCTCCAACTCCTGTGTGCCGATCAGTGATGGAGCGGGCCAAGGCCGCCATCTTGTTCGGCAGGCCGTGAGCATTGGCTAAAATAAAGTCATTGCCCAGGCCATGAAACTTTGAGAAACCAACCGCAACCGTTTTGGACATGTTATTGATTTCAAGCGTCGAATTCGATCAATGGATGAGTGTTGACTGAAAGCAAGTGACCGTCAAGGGAAAATCCCGGCGGAGTTCAGTGTGTCCGGCGGCGGTAAACTTCCACGCTTCCTTCTCCCGCGAATGGCTCCTTCTCTTCCAAAGCAAAATCCCCAAATGAGTCGGGAAATGCGCGCATTAATTCGTCCACCGAATCATCCTCGCCCCGAATGATCCACTCGACCTCTTGAGGTATGCTTCTGGATAATTGATTCCACGATTTAACGTTGGGTTCGGATAGTGTTTTAACAAAAGGGATGCCCAGCGTTGGCATGAGACATGGCCATTTTCCAGAGGCAACCATGATGGTCTTGCCATCATAGTGGTCGCGAAAATAAGTGACTAATGCTTGCTGCCTTTTCGATCGGCATGGGTTATTTTGAATGCTCTCCTGAACCACCGCAAGATTCGTCACTCCATTTGAAACCAAATCGATGCTCTGAAATATGAGGAGGCCGAGGAAAACGGACAGAAGTACCTTGCGGCTTCTCTGGGATAACCGGGAGGAGAGCACAAACGAAGGAAATAGCGTGATTGCGGGGAGCATCTCAATACCGTAGCGCAGGTTGTAATACGTGAACGGAAATAGCGTCGGGACATAAATGGGAACGGCGGAGTGGGCCATGGATTGGACGTAGAAAACGAATGGGACGAGAAACAACAAAGCGGAAGCGCGAGCTGGCCGCTGGCGGGCATCCAGGATCCATACCATCAGCCCCAGAATTGCAAGTTCCAGCGGCCAGACTCCGATGACCAACATCTGGTCGGCAAGAAAATAGCGCGCCGAGATCAACAGGCTTCCGTCGGTGGGATACCGGAACGCGGTCATCGCCAGTTGGTGGGCATAGATTGCCTTGGCGGAATGGGGGCCATTGTAAAAATCGAATGGATTTCCAAAGCGATAAGCGTTGTGCGCAAACCAAAACAGGGGCCCGGCGCCCGCAATCGAGGAAAAGATGATGGCGTTGCGAAAACGAATTCTCCAGTCATCATGCCGGGCCAAAAAAACAAATCCGGTGGCAAAGGGGAGAAAGAACCAGCCATCATAGCGTGTCAATGTTCCAAAAAAGGCGGCGACAGCCGCTCCGATGAGAGGATATATTCTCCCGCTCTGTTGGTAGCGGTAGAGGGCGTAAACGGTGAGCACGGCCCACATGAGCGCCAGCGGCTCCGTAAGCGGCACGCCGGCTAGAAACAACATGCTGGGACAGAGAACAAAGGCAGCGAGCGAGAGCGCGGCTGCGGCGGCATTGCGATTCATCTCCCAGCTCAAGCGAAACAAAAACCAGGCGGCCACCACAAACGCGGCGGCGGAAATCAAACTGCCCGCGAGACCTGTTTTCCAAAGGAATGCGTTTTGAGCGAGAGGAGAAGCGAGGATGTGAAAAAGCGGGAGCCACGTGCTGCCTATTTCAGCATAGCCGGGCGTTCGCGAGTCGAATAGCCGGCGGGCTCCCTCAACGTGGGCCAGCCCGTCGCCGTAGAGATTGGTGAGGCCGCGCGAATAGAAATAATAAAGGCTTCCCGCCGTGACGAGAATGAGGGCGACCGCGACGGATGCGCCTGCGCGGACGGGCAGATGGCCGGATTCTGGGGCGAGTTCGGTTGCGTTCGCGCCACGGTCAGACATCAAAATGCGTCAGGGTCTTGAATTCCCGAAACCGGGTGTCGATTTCGCCGGGGGTCAAACGCAGTATTCGTTTCAGGCCGAAATCCTCGACAGTGAAACTGGCCATCACCGAGCCATACACCATGGCCCGCCGGAGGTGAGTTTCCGAAAATTCGGCGGCGCGTCCCAAATAGCCCACGAAGCCGCCGGCAAAGCTGTCGCCAGCCCCGGTGGGATCGTGGACCTCTTCCAGAGGGTAGGCGGGAACGGAAAACATGAGGTCGTTCATAAACATGATCACGCCATACTCCCCGCGTTTGATGACCACCATTCGAGGCCCCAACTTCTGAATGCAGGCGGCGGCTTTGCGGATATTGTGGCAACCGGAGAGCATGTAAGCTTCTCCTTCGTTCGCCATCAGCAGATCCACTTTCGTCAAAGTTTTCTTCAATTCGTCGGGCGTCGTCTTGATCCAGAAATTCATGGTGTCGAGGGCGACCAGTTGGGCCGACGGCATTTGTTCCCGAACGTGGAGCTGCAAACTGGGGTGAATGTTGCCCAGGAAAACGACCTGGCTATCGAGGTAGGCGGGGGGAATCTTGGGTGAAAAGTGCTCGAATACATTGAGCTGGGTATCGAGCGTTTTCGCCTCATTCATATTCTCCGTATATTCGCCGGACCAGCGGAAAGTCCGGCCCGGAGCGTGCTCGATGCCCGCCGTGTGAATCGTTCGCCCCTGAAACACTCGTTGATGTTCCTCGGTAAAGTCTTCCCCCACGACAGCGACCACGTTGACCGGAGTAAAGAAGCTCGCGGTTAGGGAAAAATAGGTGGCGGAACCTCCCAGAATATTTTCCTCGTGACCCGAGGGCGTGCGTATTGAATCAAAAGCCACTGAACCTACAACGAGCACGGACACAGGCGGTCATTCCCCCTTTTTCCAAACAAACGGCGCGGACAAGCTTGAAAAGCCTAACATTGAAGTTGAAATCGCGCCAGCAAGTGTTTAACGCGTGCCGGCAAGAACGCGGGAATGGAATTCAACCGATTCACTAAAGTGCTGGAGGAAATAGACGAGATTATGTCCGCCGGGGTAAAGATGAAATTCATGTTTGATGTGTTCGGCAGCCAATTCTTTATCCAGCTCGCGGGCGCCCGCGTCAAAGCCATAGCCGTCCTCGCTGCCGCAGTCAAAATAAATGTGAAGTTTGGAGATGGCGGCGGCATTTGTTTTGGCCAGCACCAAAGGATTGTTCTCCCTCCAGAACTTGGTGTCGATCGGATTTCCAAATACGTCCCCTAGAAAGCTTGCCCGGCCCATGCCCAGGTTCATCGCCAGGTTTACTCCACCGGGAGATTCCGGCATAAGGGCGGCGCTCTGGGCGCTGACCGACGCGAACAATTGCGGCGCGGCAAAGGCAAACCGCAAAGCTCCGTATCCGCCCATGGAAATCCCCATAATCCCCCGCGACCAACGGCCGGGACGCACACGGTAGTGTTTCTCAATGAAGGGCATGAACTCGCGCAGGAAAAAGTCGCTGTAGCGGGTGCGTCCGTCGCGTGAATTAATGTAGAACGTTCGACCTCCTTCCGGAGTGACGATCAAAAAATTCCCTATCTTATGTTGCTCGCGCATGTCTTGAATCAGGTTCCATCCGCCGGTATTCACAAGCGACTGTTCATTGTCGCCGAGCCCATGAAGGTAGTACAGGATGGGGTACGTCTGATCTTCACTTCCTGACGTTTTTTTCGCTGCCGATCCGGCGTCGTAGTTGGCGGGAAGGAACGCGCAATACCGCACCTGGGCGCGCAGGATCGTGCTGGAAATGGCGGCGCATTCCACGCGGCCTTGGGCCCACGCAGACACCTCCGCCGAAGGCATGAGGCAAGTGAAAGCTGCAAAGAGAATCAGGCCCCGGCGCAATTTGAACATGGCACGGTTCTACTCATAGCGAAGCGCTTTGACGGGATCGAGGCGGGCGGCGCGCGCGGCGGGATAGAGGCCGGAGATCATACTGACCGAGACGGAAAAACCAATTGCTCCAAGGACGAGCCACCACGGCACCGCCCAGATATTTTCGGAGGGCAGATCCTGAGAGTGCAAATAGATATCCGTCCCGAGATTGATGGCTCTTCCGATGCCCCACCCCATCGCAACGCCCAACAATCCTCCCAGGAATCCCATCACGCCCGCCTCGGCGAAGAAAAGTTTCTTCACGTCACCGTCACTTGCACCGATCGCTTTCATGATTCCGATGTCGCGGCGCCGCTCGAGAATGGCCATCACCAGCGTGTTCACAATTCCGATTGAGGAAACGGCCAGGGCGAGGCTCCCGAATATTCCCAGGAAAACGTCAAGCACCGCGAAAAATCGGCGCAAGCCGCGCGTCGCGTCCAGAATTGAAAAAGTGTTGAATCCCATTTTCTTAATCGCGTCCTGGATGGTTTGCACCTGACTGGTATTCCTTGCACGCACGCTTAGAGTGGAGTAGGTTTGCGAGCTCGATAGCCCACGGGTGTTCTCCCGCAAATCATTGGGAAGCATCACGTGCATATTTTCCGCGAACTGGAGGGGGATGAAAACGCGGGCACGGCCTTGTCCGCGCATGCTGTCCGGATCCTGGTCCGTGATTCCGGCAATACGCAAAACAGCCTCCCGTGGCACCACCGAGTACCCGACCATGGGCGATGGGCTATTCGTGTTCGTCCCGGTCAAATTGCCTTCGGACTGTTGCTTGGCCGCTGCGCCGTTCTTGTTCGGATGGGATTCAAGTTTAGGAGCCTCAATGGGGGAGGGCTGTGCCGGCGCTGATACGCGCTCACCGTATCGCAAAATCAGGTTTTTTCCAATGAGTGTTTTAGTTTGGTCAAGAGTAATGGCGCTCGGGTGGGTGGGAGTGTCCTGCCCCCCCATTAGTTCGTCGGCGAATTCTTTTTGCAAAATGGCTTCGCTCGCCGTGGGCGAGGAAAAATAGGTTCCCTGGATCGTATCAAATGCATCCCTGTCCTTGGCGGACTGGGGCAAGCCGGCCACCATATCCAAGTGGGGCTTACCTTCATACCTAAGCTCGGTGATGAAACGGATGTCGGGGACAGCTTCAAGCACTTCGGGAATGCGCTCCATTTCCAGGCGCGCGGTTTCATCCAGAGGACGGCTTTCCGCGGGGGGAGGCACGTTTCTCGCTTCCCCGCGGTTGAAAGGGCGGATATCGCGGCGGGAGGTGACGACGATCGTGTCAAATAAGCCGGATTTGGCCAGCCTTTTGTTCGCCATCTGTTGGAGTCCTACTCCCAACGACAACATGGCGACCAGCGAAGCAACGCCCACACTAATGCCAAGCGTGGTGAGCGAGTTGCGCAACACAGCTTCGCGCAGGTTGCGTCCGGCAAGTTCGATCAAGTCATGAGATTTCAAATCACTCTCCTGTGTCTCCGGCAAGTTTTTCAAGCCGCGCACAGCGTCGGGCGCCCATCTCCGTTCGCGCGGCGAAGGCGCTGGGTTCAAGGAAGATATTTTTTGACAATAAGCGACAGCTTTTTTATTGCCCGCGGCGGTATCTTTTTACGATCGGTCATGATGGCATGGGCCAGGGCCGAGCCGCACTTGCACGTCCTTACCCGGGGAAGGTCACGAACGGCTTGACGAATGATCTTCTGGGCGTTTTGCACGTTGCGAGTCAGATACTCAATCACTTCCTTGACGGTGACGGCATCATGATCCGGATGCCAGCAATCGTAATCGGTCACCATGGCGAGCGTGGCATAACAAATTTCCGCCTCCCTCGCCAGTTTCGCCTCCTGCAAATTCGTCATACCCACAATATCCATGCCCCAGGCGCGGTAGGTGTTGGATTCGGCGAGAGTGGAGAAAGCCGGACCCTCGATGCAGACGTAAGTTCCCCCCAGATGGTGACGGACACCAGAATCGGAACACGATTTCTGCAACGCCTTCACAACTTCCGGGCACATAGGTTCGGCGAAACTGACGTGGGCGACGATGCCCCCGCCAAAAAACGTTGAAGGACGAGCCACGGTACGGTCAAAAAACTGCAATGGTAGAACCATGTCCAACGGACGCAGTTCTTCTTTCAGCGAGCCGACGGCACTGGCGGAGATAATCTGGCTAATGCCCAATTTTTTGAAGCCATAGATGTTGGCGCGATAGTTCAATTCCAAGGGCATTTGCATGTGTCCCCGCCCATGCCGGGGAAGGAAAGCCACCTTCCGTCCCTCCAACACTCCCAGAATATATGCATCGGAGGGCTTGCCAAATGGGGTCGTCACACGGACTTCCCGAACCCGAGTGAGCTCCGGCATATTGTAAAGGCCGCTCCCTCCGATGATACCAATCTCTGCTTCCGCCACAGTTTGGGTTCCCCCTCTTTTAGATAGGTTCGTTCACGTGTTCAGGAAACTGGTTTTGTTGTGATCTTATTTTCAGTCTGGACCAGCCTGACCCAAGGTGTATTTGGGTCATGCGGAAAAATCACCACGGCTTCCTGTTCCGCGAGCTGGGGAAGGAGGCGCTGTTTGTTGGACAACGTTTCCATCGGGTAGAGATCGAAAGCCATGATCCACGGGAAGCGCAAGTGAGCCTCGGTAGGCACAAGGTCCGAAATAAAGTAGGCGGTTTCGCCTTCTGATTCGATCCGCACACACTGCATGTTTCGATTGTGCCCGGGGGTCACTTCCACACTGATGCCCGGAACAATCTGGGCATTGCCCTCCAAGAACATTGTTTGCGCCTCAGCCGCGAGGAAAAAGTCCGCCACGTAGCTGGCCCGGTCGCGCTCCGTCGGCTGTAAGGCATGTTCCCACTCCTCACGTTGCACGACGTAGCGCGCCTTGGGAAAGGTTGGGACCAGCCTCCCATGATCCGGCCGGGTGTTCCATCCGCAATGGTCGAAATGCAAGTGAGTGTTGATGACCATATGGATGTCGCTCAATTCCAATCCTTTCTTTTTAAGCTCCGCGGGGAGGGTGGTCGTATGGTTCACCGCATAAATGTCATTTAACTTGGCGTCGAATTTCTCACCGATCCCTGTTTCGATCAGGATGTTTTGGCTCTCATTTTGAACCAAGAGACAATTTAATCCCATGCGGATCCGGTTTCTTGCGTCGGCGGGCATTTTCTTTTCCCAGAGGACTTTGGGCACCACGCCGAACATTTGCCCGCCGTCCAAGGCAAAATCCCCGTCGGATAGTACGTGAATATCAACTTTTCCCAGCTTCATTTCTTTTCCACGAGCTCGATGAGGACCCCCGAAGTGCTTGAAGGGTGGAGAAACGCAATACTCTCGTTTGCCGCTCCCTTTCGAGGCTTCCGATCGATAAGTTTTACCCCGGTACTTTCGAGTTCGGCAAGCGCCTTCTCCAGATTTGGGACTGCCAGCGTCAAGTGGTGAAGGCCCTGGCCTCGCTTCTCAATGAATCGGGCGATGGGCGAATCCGGCGAAGTGGCCTCCAGGAGCTCAATGCGGCTTTCACCTGCGGCGAAGCTCGCCACGCGCACTTTTTGATCTTCGACCGCTTCCTCCGACTCGGGTGGATGACCCAGCAGTTTTTCGAAGATGGGAACCGCCGCCTGCAACGAATTCACCGCAATCCCCACATGGTGGATTTTCATGCCTTGCCTTTGATCGCCCCGCGTCGAGCCAGTGGGGCATCCTCAATCAACTTCCCAACCACAGAGTATGGATCCGCGCGGCGTGACACCACAGCATCAATCCAATCTTCGATTGCAACAGGGTCAACATGTTCAGCAAAAAACTTTTCGAATAATTGCTGGCGAAGTAGCGCCATCAGTCGCCACCGCCATCGTTCACGCTGCCGGCGGAGCTTGGCGGTTCCTTTCTCGCCCGATTCCCGGAATTCGCCCAGCTTCAGCCGAACTGTACTTACACCTTCACCTGTGGTGGCAACGGTTTTCATGACGGGAGGGCGCCAGTCCCCGGGGGGCGTGCATATCGAGAGCATGGCTAGAATCTCCTGCTCCACCCGGTCCGCTCCCGGCCGGTCCGCTTTGTTAACAACAAAAACGTCGGCGATCTCCATCACTCCGGCTTTAAACGTTTGCACATCATCGCCCATGCCCGGAACCAGGACGAGCACTGTGACATCCGCGAGGCGCGCGACTTCCATCTCGTCCTGGCCCACGCCCACAGTCTCAATCAACACCACCTGGCACCCGGCGGCATCCAGGATTGTAACTGCGTCGTGGGCAGCGGGGGCAAGACCGCCCATCTGCCCGCGCGTGGCCATGCTTCGAATGTACACTCCGCTGTCGGTGGACAGGCTTTGCATCCGAATGCGATCACCTAATATCGCTCCACCGGAAAAAGGACTGGTGGGATCGACTGCGAGAATGCCCACTTTTTTTCCGGAGCTGAGATACTCGGCTGCAAGTTTTTCCACCAGGGTGCTCTTCCCTGCCCCCGGGGGGCCCGTGATTCCAATCGCGTAGGCGTTTCCCGTTCTTGGGAAAAGGTGCTTGAGCAGTTCGCGCCCGGCCGGGTCGCCGCCTTCAACAGCCGAGATGGCGCGCGCAATTGCGCGACGGTCGCCGGCCAGAATGCTCTCCACCCACTCTTGTTGTGGATCGGCCATGAGGGTTGGTGTGTTGGAACGGCTTACATTCGACCCAACAATTCCCGGGCAATCACCATCCGTTGAACTTCACTTGTCCCTTCACCGATGGTAAAAAGTTTGACATCCCGATAGAATTTTTCCACCGGATAATCCTTGATGAATCCATAGCCGCCGTGAATTTGGACTGCTTCGTTGGCCACCCTCACCGCCAACTCGGAGGCAAACAACTTGGCCATGGACGCCTCGCGCGTAAGTTTGGCGCCCCGATCGGCAAGCAAGGCGGCCCTGAAGGTCAACAATCTTGCCGCATCGATTTCAGTGGCCATATCCACCAGTTTCCACTGAATGGCTTGGAAGGACCCTATGGCTTTTCCGAATTGCTTTCTTTGCCGGGCATAGGACGTTGCGGCTTCGAAGGCGCCTTGCGCCAGGCCCACGGAAATCGCCGCAATGCCGATGCGGCCCATGTCCAGAATCTTCAGGCAGCTGATGAATCCGTCGCCGGGCTTGCCAAGACATTGGTCCTTTGGTATTCGACATTCCTCGAAAATCATCTCCGCCGTATCGCTGGCCCGCAACCCAAGCTTGTTTTCCTTCTTCCCCGCGCGGAATCCGGGAGTTCCCTTCTCAACGATAAACGCAGAGATCCCATGTTTGGTGGATGATTTATCGGTAACCGCCATGACTACGCAGAAGTCGGCATAATGCCCGTTGGTCACGAAGGACTTGACCCCGTTCAGAATCCAATGGTCGCCATCCAGGCGCGCTGTGGCGCGGGCCGCGCTGGCATCGCTGCCCGACCCGGGCTCCGTGAGGCTCCAGCAGCCCAATTTTTCTCCACGCGCGAGGGGGACAAGGTACTTTCTCTTTTGTTCCTCGGAACCAGCTATGAAAATATGTCCCGAACACAAGGTGTTGTGGGCGGAAACGAAGAGGGCCACGGAAGGATCGATTCGGGCAAGTTCTTCCAGGATGATTCCGTACTCTATGTATCCAAGCCCTGCCCCGCCGTAGTCGGGAGGAAAAACGACGCCCATGAACCCCAGTTCAGCCAGCTTGGGCAGGAGTTCGCCGGGGAAATGTTGCGCCTCGTCCCATTCCATGACGTGTGGGCGGATTTCCTTTTCGGCGAATTCACGTACTGTTCTTTTAATTCCTTTTTGCTCTTCAGTCAGTTCAAAGTCCAGAAGGCACCCCAGGTCAATGCTGATCCTGAATTATGCAGACATGTCTGATCCATACCGATTCCAAACGATAATGATATCCAGGCGCACGCTAGAATCGGCCCAACCCAAAAAGAAACTATAGCACAACCCCGTGGGCAGCGGGCCGACGCCAACCACAGGAGGGCCTCGATGGGAAGCGGTGTGTTAACATGAAAGATTGTGAAGCATCTCTACGCCCATTTAACAACCGCCTTGGCCTGCGTGTTAATGGCGAGCGCAGTGGGGACTCCATCCTTATCTTCGCTAGCCGCGACATTCCGCAATGAGGGGGCCGATCTTGCTCAAATTAACATCCACGCCGCGCAAGAGGGATGTGGGGTGGAATTGGATTCGACTCCCGCCGGTAAGACGGACGCACAGGGAACCTTTCGGCTGGCCGGGGTTGATCCTGGCGATCACTATATCCACGTCAACTGTCCTGACCAGGCGGAAATGACCTTTTTTGTTTCACCGAGATTGGGCGACAAACTGGACATTCAACGCGATTCCGCCACCTCCACCGCAGCCAAGCCCACCGGAACGAACCTGGAAGAGGCTGAAGACAAAATACAATTGCGCCAGCTCATTCAGGACGCGGTCCGCCTTCGCGCCCGAGGGCACGTTGAAGAGGCAGTTCAGCGGCTGCGGGAAGCAGCCAAGCTTGATCCCGGGAATTCAGATCTTCACCGCGAGTTGGGAATCACGTTTTTACTGGTCAAGGAATGGAAGCGCGCCCGCGTGGAAATGCTGGAGGCGCTTCGCCACGATCCGACTGACGCTGACGCACACAACGGCCTGGGCTACGCGCTTGAGAAGCTAGGACAATTGGATGCAGCTGTGAAGGAATATCGAAAAGCCACCCAGCTCGACCCCGATGATCTTTCTTATCGTCAGCATTACGTGGATGCCTTGAGTAAAACGATGGGCGATAAGACGCAGGAGAAAAAATAAAGGACGTTGATCGCAAGAATGTGGCCTGCCTCATGGCTTACGCCACCACGGTCTTGGTGTTGAGGCGAAGGACCTCGGCAAGCACTCGAATTGCGCGCTCACATCCCGCCCGATCGACATCAAAATGAGTGACCATCCTCATCGATTCCGGAGACAGCCCGTTGGCCAGAATATTTTGCGCGGCCAGCCGTTTCGATAGCTCAAATGATGTCAATCCTGTTTCGGTCACATCAAAGAACAATATATTGGAAACAACTTTGGCGGGATTAATTGCAATTCCAGGAATTTCCGCCAGGGCATGGGCTATGAAGCGGGCGTTTTCATGGTCCACATGAAGCCGCTGGGGGGTTTCTTCGAGTGCTATCAATCCTGCCGCTGCCAACACGCCCGCCTGGCGCATTCCTCCCCCCAGCATTTTGCGCATTGTATGCGCTTCTTCAATAAATGCCTTGCTGCCCACCAGCATGGAACCGACCGGTGCGCCGAGCCCTTTGGAGAGGCAGAACATGACCGAGTCAAATGGGCTCGTCAATTCCACGACGGAGTTTCCAGACGCCACGGCGGCGTTAAAAATTCGGGCTCCGTCCAGATGTACGGGAAGATGAAGCGCATGGGCGCGGGCGCAAATTTCAATAACCGTTTTCTGCGGATAGATGGTGCCGCCGGCAAGATTGGACGTGTT
This sequence comes from Terriglobia bacterium, assembly GCA_035308965.1. Taxonomy (GTDB): domain Bacteria; phylum Acidobacteriota; class Terriglobia; order UBA7540; family UBA7540; genus DASYXZ01. The sequence goes on from DATGFN010000065.1 coordinate 117,223, forward strand.
TTCGAGCGAAACCAGCCCGGTGCTCGCATGATGGTCGCTGCGTGCGTGGATTTGGGGAGCGATCAACTCCCAATTGAGAATACCGTCCTCCGCCCGGATGGCTCGCGGCATGCAACCTGAAAATGCCGACATCATGGCCATTTCGTAATTCAGGATATGCGCTCGTTGCTCGCACACAATCTCCTGGCCGGACCGTGTGTGGACTTTAATGGCGGCCTGGTTGCCCATCGTTCCGGATGGTACAAAGAGAGCAGCCTCGCGATGGAAGATTTCCGCCGCGCGTTCCTGGAGCCGATTGACGGTCGGATCTTCGCGGTACACGTCGTCGCCCACCTCTGCTTCAGCCATGGCGCGGCGCATGGCTGGTGTTGGGCGGGTTACAGTGTCACTTCGCAAATCAACCACTGGATCGGTCATAAGATTACTGGGACTCCCTTAGTTATTCTTGGCGGCAAATTTATTCCACCAGGAATTCCTGAAAAATTTCGTTGGAGACCAGATACGCGCCCGCGGGAAGAAAAATCCTGTCCACGCGCCTGTCAATCCAGCCCTCTTTGGCCAACGTACGAAGTTTCGGTTCCCACCGGCCCACCTGAGCCTCGCCCCACTTTCGACGAGCCCAATCGAGGTCCACACCATCTCTCTGTCGTAAGCCGAGAAAGAAGAACTCTTCCAACTGCTCCTCAACTGACAAAACACGCTTCTCCACGATGGGCGAATCTCCGAGGCCTATCTTTTCCTGATAGATTTCCACCGAGGTTACGTTGGCCCAGCGATGGGCGCCGTCGAACGAGTGCGCGCCCGCCCCAATTCCCAGGTAGGGTTCCATTCGCCAATACTTTTGGTTGTGAAGTGATTCGAATCCGGGTAAGGCAAAATTCGAAATCTCGTATTGGGCGTAACCCTCGCCGGTGAGCAGTCCCTGGGCTTGCTCATACGCCGCGGCCATAAAATCGTCGTCGGGAACGGCCGCGGCGTGAAGGTGGCTTCCATGACGAATAACTTCGTTTCCTAATCGACTCTTCTCATCAATTTCAAAGAGATAGATTGATAAATGGTCCGTTCGAAGCTTCAGAGCCTCGATAATGCTCTCATGCCATGACGGCTTGGTTTGATAGGGCAAACCCACGATGAGATCAAGGCTGACATTTTTGAATCCGGCCCGGCGCGCCGTTTGAATCAGGGCGCTTGTATCCGCCGCGGAGTGGAGGCGACCGGTCGAGCGAAGTTCCTGATCATTAAAAGACTGGGCGCCGATACTCAAGCGATTGATTCCAAGTTCGAGCGCGGCATTGCAAAATGCCTCGTCAACGGATCCCGGGGTGGCTTCAAGAGTGAACTCCGTATGGTCGGCGAAATGAAAGCGCTCGCGAAGGGCAAAAATAAGTTGTTCCAACCTTTGAATGCCCAAAAGAGACGGGGTCCCGCCGCCGAAATAAATCGTATCAACATTGAGTTCAAACAGGCAGCGCCTCAAACCCGCGGGAGCGTAGAATCGAGGAAGACTTTTGACCTCACTCAGGAGCGCGCCGCAATAGGCATCGAAGGCGCTCGATGGCGCCACCTTGGAGCTGAAATTACAAAAGCTGCACTTGGAAGCGCAAAAGGGCACCTGAACGTAGAGGCCGAGGGTATCCATAAGGTTTTCAATCCGCGACAATCTTTACTCGCAACCCCCGCCGCCGCGGACCATCGAATTCTGCCAGGTATATTCCCTGCCATCGACCAAGAACCAGTCGCCCACTCTCCACCAGCAAAGTCTTTGAAGAGCCAATGAGAGAAGCCTTCAAATGCGCGTCGCAATTCCCGTCGTTGTGATGGTAGCGATGGTCGCGCGGGGCCAGCCGGGCCAGAAACTCGCTCAAATCCCTGGTGAAGGCAGGGTCGTCATTTTCATTTATGAGTACTGCCGCGGTGGTGTGCATAACGAAAATGTGACAAACGCCTTCCCTGATGCCTGAAGACTCCACCAACTTTTCAATTTCGGGAGTGATGTCTTTAAACGTCTCGCGGGTGAGTGTCTCAACTTCAAGTTTATGATGCCTCGATGGGGGCTTTTCGGCAGGAGTCAATTTTGCCTGCTGAGTAACCATTTTTTCCTCCCCAGAATGAAGTGACTGCCTAATCAAAGCGAAGTGCGACCTGCTTTCCGGGTCAGGCACTCCACCTGTGTGATTATACCAGCGGCAAGTTGGATTTAGTAATCGACCACCAGATGATGGGAAGACTCAATTTGAATGTGCGCAAGGAGGCGGTCCAATAATTCATAGCCCGCGCGGCCCAGGAAATACGCGCCACTCACTTCGCGCTCCTGCAACTGTCTGCGCGGGAACAAAAGGCGAATCAGCGCCTGTTCGTGGCGTGCGAGCAATTCGGATTTCCCCAGGGCCGCGCGGCTGATTTTCCCCTTGAGCTGGTCCACCTGGTATTTCATTTTTTCTTCGGTGCGCTTCAATGTGTCGAGCAAAGTAGGGTCAATTGCTTCCACATCTTTACGAAGCTTTTCGAGCAATTGAGTCAGGCTGGCCTCGGTTTCGTCCAGGCGCTCCGACCAGCCTTCGGCAAAACCGTTGGCGGCGATCGTGCGGCGCAGATGTTCTTCGCCTTGCCAGACATCTTCCAGTGCAACTCGATACTTTTCCATCAGTCGTTTGCTCCTCGCGTCCACCAGGGTGAATCCAGCCCGCGGAAAAATGACCGGTTGGGGCCGGCCCAGCTCCGTGTAAATCACCTGGGACTGGGCGAGGTACGCCAGTTCCGATGGCCCCGCCACGTAGGCGATGGTGGGAAGAAGGGTGTCCTGAACAAAAGGGCGCAACAGGGCGTTGGGTGAGAAAGCCAGCGGCTGATTGGCCGCCAGCTTTTTGAGCTCAGCCTCGGGGATGGCTTCCGGCCCGTCAAAGAAAAACTGTCCTCCGCGTTCGTGAAGGGCAGTGCGGTTCCCCTCGCGTGCCGCAAAGACCAAGGTTGAATCCTCCCCCACAAAGACCTGGGCGTCGTAGCCCGATTGCACCAGAGTTTCAGAGCGTTTCTGCAAATGCTGCTTCAAATCGCCCGCGCGAGACAGGATCTCCTGGAATATGTGGGCTCGCAGCCTGTCCACGCCTTCATCCATCGGATCGAGAAGTGCAACGCCCCACTTGCTAAAAACCCTGGCAAGGAATCGGCCGAAAGCGTTGCCCCATAAGGCTCCAGGTTGATAGCATTCGCGCAAGTCCCGCAGCAACTGATCGCGGGATGGGCCGGGCGGCAGCGTGTTCTCGATCGTGCCAAGGGCGGCGCTGATTTGTTCAGTGAATTTCACGCGCCCCACTGGCGAATGGGGCGCCGGGCGATCGCCTGAATCTTTCAAGTCGATCAAATTTAACTCGTCATCCAGAGTGGCAGTACGTGCGACCTCTTCCAAGTCATGATCTTCGGTGGCCAGCCAGAACACCGGAACGGCTTCAAGGCCGCGTTCTGTGAGCGTTTGCGCCAACTTGACCGCAGTCAAAGCTTTGTAGAGCGTGAAAGCAGGGCCCCCAAGTAATCCCACTTGTTGCCCGGTCACGACGGCAAACGTGCCGGGCCTGGCAAGCCGCGCAATATTGTCAAAGGTCGCCGCGCTGCTGCCGAACGCTTTGTTCTGCGCCGTTAGAATTTCTGCGATCCGCCTCCGAGGCTCGTCGCCAAACTTCATCTTAGTTGCAAGTGCTGAATAACTGGCCGGCTGGTACGGGGAGCCGTTGTAAAACTGCGCGACCCGCTCAAATCTGCTGACGTAGTCCAAAAAGAGAGAGCTGGTCTTAGGAAGCTTGGAATACGGGATTGAGGACAATTCCATAGATTATTTATCCTACCACTCGCGGTGAAACTCGGCTATCGGCCCGAACGGGCTGGCCAGTGCGACGCGGCGCTTCAAGATTCATCTGTGAAAAGAAACTTTCAGATTCTTACTGGTCGAGCCCGGCTCGGGCTTCCCGAACCGCACCGATGACAATCTTCCGGGCACTTGCCTGAAGAGGTTTAAGGGGGGGCCTGGGAATGCCGCCGTGAAATCCGCAGAAATCCGCAGCGGCCTTGATTCCTGAGACTCCATATTGAACGCTGATGACTTGTGCGATCGGAATCAGCCGTTGTTGGAAATCTCTTGCCGCCTTCATCCGGCCCTGTTGAAACGATTCATAAAGGCCGACGCAAAGCTCGGGCATAAAATCCGCCTGGCCAAGCACTCCGCCGACCGCGCCCGCGCGCAAAGCTTCCAATTGAATTAGCGCTGAGCCACAAAGCACTCGAAACGCCTGCCGCCCCTCCAGTTTAATCGCGCGCAGAATGGACTTGAGATACTTGAGATCGCCGGAACTTTCTTTCAGGCCCGCAATATTCGCATGACGGGAAAGGGCTGCCAGAGCGGAGGGTTCCATGCGAACGCCGGTAAACTGAGGAATATTGTAAATCACAAGGGGACGTCGAACCGAATCAGCGACGGCGCGGAAATGCGATACGAGGAGGTCGGAATTCATTCGCGACCGGAAATAGTTCGGAGTCAGGACCAAAATTGCATCGGCTCCGCGCGCCACAGCCTCGCGGCTCAGACGAATAGTCTCCCTGGTGCTTTCGAGCCCCGTGCCCACGATTAGGATTTCCGGCGGCCGCACAATCCCGCGAGCCAACTCGGTCAGCCGCAGTCGCTCACGCTCCGTAAGGTAAGGCGCCTCGCCCGTGGAACCTGCCACCACGATGCCGGACAAGCCTGTCCCAACAAAACGCCGCAAGTTTTCGCAGAATCGTCCTTCATCGACATCGCCGCGGGCGTTGAAGGGGGTCACAACCGGAGGAAAAATTCCTCTAATGTTGCTGACGATTTCTTTTTGATTCATATTTTGGGGGGCCTGGAGTTTTAGATTGAAAAGTTAAATCCATATTCGAATTTTGATTCGATTTGCCGCGCTAAGCTTACTCATCAATCGTCTTTCCGGCGGGCGATAGACTGCCTATGCGGAAGCCGCTGTTTGATGCAGCTCCTGAAGACTTATCACCCGGATTTCCTGGTTGCGTTGCGCCTCTATTCCGCTCACGATGGCCGCCGCCGCCGATAGAGTGGTGATGCAACTGACGCCGTGCTGAACGGCTGCGTGACGAATCGATTTCTCATCATACCGCGACGCCTTCCCCAGGGGCGTATTAATCAACATGGCCAGGGATCCGTTGCGGATAAGGTCGACGACGTTGGGCCGCCCTTCGTTGACCTTGAAGACCTTTTCGACGCGCAGGCCGGCCTTTCCTAATATTGCAGCGGTCCCACTGGTGGCCACCAACTTGAAATCCATCTTCGCCAGATCACGGGCAATGGGAATCACGCCAGGCTTGTCGTGGTCATTGACGGAGATAAAAACCTGGCCTTCGGTTGGAACCCTCAACCCCGCGGCGATCTGCGCCTTGGCGTAGGCCAGACCGAAAGTTTCCCCTATGCCCATGACTTCCCCAGTCGATTTCATTTCCGGTCCCAGGATGGTGTCCACCCCCGGAAATTTCCGGAATGGAAACACCGGCGACTTGACATAATGGCTTCGCACCGGAAGTTCTTCGGGCAAGCCAAATTCCTTAAGCTTGCGGCCCACCATCAAACGGGCAGCCAATTTGGCTAATGGCACTCCCGTAGCTTTGCTGACATAAGGGATGGTTCTGGAAGCTCGCGGATTCACTTCCAGGACAAAAACCTTCCCGGCCTGAATGGCATATTGCGCGTTCATCAATCCCACAACTTTTAATTCCCTGGCGAGTTTCACCGTGTATTCACGCAACGTCTGCCGATTAGACTCCGGAATAAGGGCTGGGGGGAGAACGCACGAACTATCTCCGGAATGTATACCGGCTTCCTCAATGTGCTGCATGATGCCCGCCACCAGCACATCCCGCCCATCGGAGAGTGCGTCCACATCAACTTCGGTTGCGTTTTCAAGGAAGCGATCCACAAGGATCGGGAAGGCCTGCTGTAATTCTTCCGCCCGCGCCACGTAGTTTTTCAGAGTGGCCTCGTCGTAGGCCACCACCATCGCGCGGCCACCCAGCACGAACGAGGGCCGCACCAGAACCGGGAAGCCGATCCGATTGGCAATGGCCAGAGCTTCTTCCACGTTTTTCGCCGCGCCGTTCTCGGGCTGCGGAATGTCCATGCGTTCGAGCAGCTTGCCGAATTGTTTGCGGTCTTCGGCCAGATGGATTGAGGCGGGCGAAGTCCCAATGATGGGCACGCCCGCATTTTTCAATTGGCGGGCCAGGTTTAACGGCGTTTGTCCTCCAAACTGAACGATCACTCCGTAGGGCTTCTCCTCCTCGACAATCGCCATCACGTCTTCAAAAGTTAGGGGCTCAAAGTAGAGGCGATCCGAAGTGTCGTAGTCGGTCGAAACCGTTTCCGGATTGCAATTCACCATCACCGACTCAAAGCCTTCCTCCTTCAGTGCGAAAGCGGCGTGGCAACAGCAATAATCGAATTCAATGCCCTGCCCTATGCGATTGGGCCCGCTGCCCAGAATCAGGACTTTTTTCCGATCGGTGGGTGCGGCTTCGTCCTCGTCTTCGTAGCTCGAATAAAGGTAGGGCGTAAACGATTCAAATTCCGCCGCGCAAGTGTCAACCCGCTTAAATACGGGACGGACGCCGGTTTCCGCGCGGCGCATCCGCACGCTTTCTGCGCTCACATTCCAGATTTCACCCAGGTGCGCGTCCGAAAAGCCAAAGCGCTTCGCCTCGCGGAGGGCGGGTGGGGGGATGGACTTTTCGTCAAACCGTTTCAACTCGCCTTGCAGCTCGACAATTTGCTGGATTTGGTTCAAGAACCATGGGTCGATGTGCGTGATCTCCTCCAGCGATTCCACACTGTGTCCGGCCGCAAACGCGAAAAAGAGGTCCCAGAGACGTTCGGGATGCGGCACCGCCAGCCGGCGCAGCAGTTCGGAAGGATCCTGGGGAGGCTTGGGCGTTTTCCTGCCGGTCTCGAGAGACCTCATTCCCTTCATCAGAGCTTCTTTGAAGGTGCGTCCGATGGCCATGACTTCGCCCACCGATTTCATTTGCGTGCCCAGGGTGTGATCGGCTTCGGGAAATTTTTCCTGCGCCCACTTGGGAATTTTGGCCACCACGTAATCAATGGTCGGCTCAAAACACGACGGAGTTTTCTTCGTGATGTCGTTGGGAATTTCATCCAGCCGGTAGCCCACCGCCAAGCGCGCCGCGATTTTGGCAATGGGGAATCCGGTCGCTTTGGAAGCCAGGGCCGAGCTGCGCGACACGCGGGGGTTCATCTCAATCACCACCATGCGTCCGGTGCGTGGCTCGACGGCAAATTGAATATTGGATCCGCCGGTTTCCACCCCCACCGCGCGAATCACGGCAAAAGCGGCATCACGCATGCGTTGGTATTCTTTATCGGTCAGGGTTTGGGCGGGTGCGACCGTAATGGAATCGCCGGTGTGAACGCCCATGGGGTCGACATTTTCAATCGAGCAAACCACCACCGCGTTGTCGGCGTGATCGCGCATCACCTCAAGCTCAAATTCCTTCCAGCCCAGAACTGATTGTTCCACCAATACTTCATGCACCGGGCTAAGCTCAATTCCCCAGCGCACCATCTCCTCGAATTCTTCGCGGTTGTAGGCGGTTCCAGATCCCGACCCGCCCAGCGTAAACGAGGGACGGATGATGAGGGGGAAACCAATCTTCTCGCAGGCCTTCAGCGCGGCGTCAACCTTGGTTACCAGGACGCTGAGCGGAACATCAAGACCGATCTTTCCCATGGTGTCTTTAAACCAAAAACGGTCTTCTGCCATCTTGATGGCATTCAACGACGCCCCAATCAGTTGCACGTTATTGCGCTCGAGAATTCCTTTTTCTGCGAGTTCGACCGAAAGGTTCAGAGCGGTCTGCCCGCCGACGGTGGGCAGAATAGCGTCCGGGTGCTCGCGCTCAATTATGGCTTCCAGATATTCCGCCGTCAGAGGCTCAACATAAGTGCGGTCGGCGATTTCCGGATCGGTCATGATGGTGGCCGGGTTCGAATTCACCAGCACAATTTCATAGCCATCCGCCCGCAGCGCCTTGCACGCCTGCGTGCCTGAATAATCAAACTCACAGGCCTGGCCGATCACAATCGGGCCCGAGCCGATAATCATGATTTTGCGGAGGTCAGTGCGTTTGGGCATCTGGGTTACGGTTGAAAGGTATATTGAAATAAATAGACTAATAAAAATCGATTCACTGGACTATGCCTTACCCGGTTTCTTGAATTCCTCCATCATTCTCACAAAGTTTCCGAACAGATACGCCGAATCGTGAGGGCCGGGTGAAGCTTCGGGATGATATTGCACGCTAAAAAGCGGCAAGGATTTATGGCGCAGGCCTTCCAGAGTATCGTCGTTCAGATTTCGATGAGTTAACACAACTTCATTTATATTCAACGAATCCGGATCGACGGCAAAGCCGTGGTTTTGCGCGGTAATTTCCACTTTGTTTGTTTCGAGATTCAACACGGGATGATTTCCGCCATGATGGCCAAATTTCAATTTGTAGGTATTGCCGCCCAAGGCGAGCCCGATGATCTGGTGTCCAAGGCAAATGCCGAATACGGGAACGCGCCCGAGCAAACCGCGCACGGCGCGAGCGGCATACTCGACGGGCTCGGGATCGCCGGGCCCGTTGGATAGAAATACCCCGTCGGGTTTTAGTTCCAGAACTTCGCGTGCCGAGGTTGAGGCGGGGACAATTGTGACTGCGCAACCCGAGTCCACCAACCGGCGCAGAATGTTTTGTTTAATTCCAAAGTCATAGGCCACCACCTTGAACCTGGCTTTGGGACTCTCTTGGGCGCGCGCACCATCGATGCTGCCCGAGGGTTTGGTCCATTCGTACCGGGTCTGCGTGGTCACGCGGCTTGCCAGGTCCAGGCCCACCATGCTCGGCGACGACTTGGCCTCCGCCACCAGCTCGGTGTCACCGCCTCCGATGGTTGAAAGGACGCCCCGCATGGCGCCGTGCTTCCGCAGGTGCATGACGAGGGCGCGCGTGTCGATATCTGAAATGATGGGTACATTATGGTGGCAGAGAAAGTTGGAAATTTCCTCTTCCGAGCGCCAGTTGCTCGCAGCCTCACAAATCTCGCGCACCACGAGTCCCTCGGCGTAAGGTTGGATTGCCTCGGAATCAAGCGAATTCGTTCCGTAATTTCCGATGTGAGGATAGGTAAGGATAACGATCTGTCCGGCGTAGGAGGGATCGGTGAGGATTTCCTGGTATCCGGAAAGAGATGTATTGAAAACGACCTCGCCAAAGCGCTTGTTGGAGGCTCCATGACCCCGCCCCCGGAATACTCTCCCGTCTTCTAAGGCGAGGACCGCCTCCATGTGTTCTCCAAGTTTTCAAACATGAGAGTTGTTAGTTGCCGTCAGACCGAGCAATCGGGCTGGACCACAGGGGCAACACCCCAATGTTTATAAACAGTGTCACTGGCTCACTGCCGGATCCCAGTCAATCAAGCGACCCAAATTGGCTCATGGGCCAATAAACGAAAACTGCCTTGCCGTAAATATACTTCCGGTCGACCGACCCCCAAACGCGGCTGTCGTTGGAGGATTCGCGGTGGTCGCCGAGGACGAAATAGTGATCGGGTTCAACCACGGTCACCGGATAATTCTGGTGATCCAAGTACGAAGACGGGACGTACTGTTCCCGAAGCTCCTTATCATTCACATAAACGCGGCCATTTCGAATGCTCACTGCCTCCCCGGGCAGTCCCACCACACGCTTGATGTAGGATTTAGATGGATCAAGAGGATACCAGAAAACCACAATATCGCCCCGTTGTATGGGCTCAAAACGGTAAACAAATTTGTTGATGAAGATTCGTTCATGATTCGTAAGGCGAGGCATCATGCTGGTGCCTTCCACCTGCACGGGCTGATACAGGAAGACGATCACGATGAATGCCAAAAGGAGGGAGAGAATCAGATCTCTGAGCCAGTAACGCGCTTCGAGAAAGCGCCGCCCCCCGCCGACGGGAAGGACCGGCGGTTCCGAGGTCTGTTCGCTGGGTAATCCGTTCTCTTTCATATCCTCTATGAACATAGTTTATACCATATTTCGCTATTGCCTTCCACATCGGCGAGGGACGCATGGCAATTAGCGATGGCCGCGCCGGCAGGCAGCCCCAAATCGACCTTAAGGTGCACGAGTTGTAGCTTAAATATTCCCAATTGATTTTTGACCCGGAATGCGCTACAAGAGGGGACCGACAGGGGCTGCACAGGACTTCCTTCGCCCTGGAAGGGACAAAACATCCTAGTTCATCGCCAATTTGAGGGCCGTCGTGGCCTCACGTGCCGGCTTCTAATTGCCTCCGGCTTGTTGGTTTCTTCTTTGACCGTGCGGGCACAGGAATCCACGCAAATCGATGAGGCGACTGAGACGGCCTATCCACCGATCAGGACTGATTTCTGGTCTAATCGGGGACGTTGGACTTTTGGCACGCAGCTTGGAATTGCGGTTGAAAATAACATCCCGCGAAATATTTCGCACATCATAATTATGATTGCCCAGCCGAGCGTGGGCTTTACCCTAAAGGATTTTCACTCCGGCGGGTTTCCGATCAGCCGCTTCAGCGTGGTCAGCGAAGGCATCCTGGGTGGCGCGATCCACCCTGGCGGGCGCCTCATCGGCCACGCTCTGCTTTTTCGATTGGACGGCCGGCCGGTAAACCGTGTCGTCCCATTTTTTGATTTTGGAGCCGGGGTTCTGCACACATCGCTTGCCGAACGCGCGCCGGAATTATCGGGTACGACTCAATTTAACCCGCAAGGCGGCCTGGGCATTCAGTATTTCTTCAATCCCCAGAGGGCATTCGTTTTCGAATACCGCTACATGCACATGTCCAACAATGGAATCCAGGAGCCAAATCACGGATTCAATTCCAGTATGATCACAATTGGCTTCAGATGGTTAAGGCGTCCGCGCGTGTCCGGCGCGCAAGCCAGGTTCCAAAAGCGAAGTTTGGGAAATTTTCTATTCGGAAAAAACTGACACGGTCCTGATCGGGTGAAATATCTCGGGGAAAGAGACTTCCAATGCGATGGCCGCAGAGGACGCGAATTATCCGAAAATATCTTTAACTCTTTCAGATACCCGCCGCTGTAGAGGCTTATTCTCAACCCGGGTAGAATCCTGCAACATTTCCATCAGGCGGCGTTGTTCGCGCGTCATGTGGGTGGGAATCACCACGTTGATGGTAACGTAGAGGTCGCCCTGGCCGCGCCCTTCGAGTGAGGGCAGCCCCATCCCTCGAATCCTGAAAACGGATCCGGGCTGCGTCCCTTCCGGTATTCTCAAGGCCTCTTTCCCCTGCAAAGTGGGCGCGGAGATTTCTGTGCCGAGTGCGGCCTGGGTGGCAGAGATGGGGATGGTGCAATACAAGTCGTTCCCGCGGCGCTCAAAAAATGCGTGTTCTCGAACCCTTAAGACGACGTAGAGATCGCCAGAGTTGCCCCCATAGGCCCCCGCTTCGCCTTCACCGTTCACACGAAGACGCATGCCGTCGTCAACTCCCGCCGGAATCTTTATGCCCAAAACTTTTTCCCTGCGCATGCGCCCGTCGCCGAAGCAAGTTGGGCACGGATCCTTAATCACTTGCCCGGCGCCGCTGCATTGAGGACAGGTGCGGGAGAGTGTAAAAAACCCTTGCTGAGAGCGGACCTGACCGCGCCCGCCGCACGCCGAGCACTGAACGGGTTCAGTTCCCTTCTTGGTTCCGCGGCCGGAGCAGGAGGGGCAAACTTCGTGACGGGGGAATTTGATTTTGGTGTCAAGGCCGCGTGCCGCCTCTTCAAACGAGATCTCCAGGTCGTACCGCAAGTCGGCTCCGGATTCGGCGTGAGAGCTTCGCCCACCGCGGCGGCCAAAGGGATTGGCCATCCCAAAGAAATCGCCGAAGAGGTCCTCGAAATCGGTAAATATGGTGGAGGAAAAATCGGGCGAAAACCCGCCTGAGCCGCTGACGCCGGAGTGCCCATAGCGGTCATAGGCCGCGCGTTTCTGCGGATCGGCAAGCACGCTGTAAGCCTCGGTGATGGTTTTGAATTTTTCCCCAGACTCGTGCTGATTGTCCGGGTTTCTGTCAGGATGGAATTGAAGGGCGAGTTTGCGGTATGCGCTCTTGATTTCCTGCTCGGTGGCATTGCGCCCGACGCCCAGCACCGCGTAATAATCTCGTTTTTCAGCCATGAAATTGTTATCGGTTTAGAGATTCTGCAAAAACGCGCTTATCCTTTCTTCGGCGCTGAAGCCACTTTCACGATCGCAGGGCGCAGCAGCCGGTTTTTCAATTTGTATCCCCGCTGCAGTTCTTCCACAACTTCCTGATCTCTGTGCTCATTGGACTGGACGGTTTCAACTGCCTGGTGCAGGTGGGGATCAAAAGTTTTCCCCGCGGTCTCTATCGGTGTTACGCCCGCGCGGTCGAGCACGCTCAACATTTGTTGGTGGATCAACTCGATGCCCTTGGTGAAGCCGGCATCGGTCTTTGGACCGTGATGCCGAAGCGCGCGCTCGAAGCCATCCAGCACAGGTAAAAAGGAAAGGATCAGGTCCGCATTGGCGTGTTGGAAGAATTCTTCCTTCTCGCGTTGGACGCGTTTGCGAAAATTATCCAACTCGGCCTGTTTTCGCAGCAGGCGGTCATAGAGGTCAAGCTTGTCTGCCACCACTTTTTGATAAGCGGCAGGCAGGTCGGCCGGCAATTCGATGGCGGGAGCCTCGGCCTGGTTCACTGCATTTTCGCCGTCTGGGGCCGGCTTAGGTGAGGCCTCGTTGTTCATTTCCTTGTCATCCATAGTTTCTTTCCAGGCCGTCGCGGCGCGCAGGGAATATTCACGGGAGCCATAATTCGGAAGATTGGACGAATTAGAGGCAGCGGAAGGGCTTCCTGAATGTGCGCGCTTGGGCCGGCAAATCTGTGTCAGTTGGAATCGAGAAGTCGAGTGCAGGCGTGCGCCACATAACTTACGGTTGGAATGGCCTGGTCATATTCCATCCGCCGCGGACCCACGACACCCAACGCCCCTACCACCCGGTCCCTGTAAAAGTAAGGGGCTAAAATCAATGTGCATTCGTGCATTTCCCGGGAAAGGTTTTCCCTTCCAATCAGAATTTTTACGCCGCGTCCGTGCGACTGCAAACAGGCGTTCAGAATCTTCACTAGCTTGGCTTTTTCCTCCAGCGTCTCAAACAGTTCCTTGATCTTTTTTGCGTCCTCAAACTCGAGCAAATTCAAGATGTTGGCGGTACCGTCCACAAACAACGGGCAGGATTCTTCTGCCGCCAGGGCGCCCCACATCAAGAGTTTGGCAACGTTTGAAATCATGCGGTCGCACAATTCCTTCATTTCTTCCATTCGCTTGAAAATCTCAACCCTGACCGTACCGAGCGACCAACCTCGAAACTCTTGATTCATATAGTCGGCGGTGCGGTCGAGCTCAGCCTGCGAGATTTTCTCCGTCAAATGAATCACACGGTTTTCGATCACATCGGGCTTGGAGACTATTAGCGCCAATACCCGCTGGTCCGGCAACTTGACGAATTTCACGTGCTCCAGCACCTTCTCCTCAAGTGCCGTTCCCAGCACCAGTCCCACGTTATGGGAGATTTCTGAAAGCACATGCGAGGTGTTGGCGAGCAACTGTTCGCGCCCGCCGCTTGAAGAGCCTAAGCTTTCGTCGATGTATCGTTCCGTTTCCGGTTCGAGACGCGCGGGATCCATGAGGTGGTCTACGTAGAAGCGGTAGGCTTTGTCCGTAGGCACGCGCCCTGCAGAAACGTGGGGCTGCTCGAGGAAGCCGAATCGTTCCAATTCCGCCATGCAGGAACGGATGGTCGCCGAGCTCAATGACTCGGGAGCCCTCTCCGAAAGGGCTTTGGATCCTACCGGCGCACCATGGGAGATGTACCGGCGGATGATGGCCACCAATACGTTGCGATGCCGTTTTTCCAGTCCTTTCTGTTCCATGATCACGTTAAGTCTTCAGATTTCAAATTCTTAGACACTTCACTGACTCGATTATAACTATCGCCGGCGAGGCTGTCAATATTACCTGCCAACGACCCCGTCTTTTTTTGATGCGGCTAGTGTAACTTCGATGCTTTTGTATGACTTAAACCACTCCTTTGAGTTCGGTCCCTGAATTGCATCCTAATATGGCTTGAAACTTGTATTGGAGATTTCTCATCCAATCGGTTATGCAACGGCATGGTTACAAATTCGCGGTTCGGGAGGGCGCGCGGTGAGTTCTGCATATAGATTTATTGCACTCGAAGCGATCAACGTTTTTTTTGCCTCCTTGGCGATGGCCTATCTGGTGTTGGTTTTCTTGGGCTATGCGACCGAAGGAGGACACTATGCAATAAGGCTCGATGCGCGACGTCCGGTCATGACCGCCAAGCGATTACTGGTCGGCATAGGAGTTCGGTTCGCCGCCTGGGCGCTTCGCATTGGCCAGCGCCTGCTCGATCCCCTCTTTGAAGCTTCTGCGCAAGTCGGGGACTGGTTCGCCGATCATGCCAGCCAGGAAGTCCGCAACCACATACGGTCGCGGTTTCTTTAACCTGCTTTCGCCCAGCCGTCCTTCAAGAAAACAGAAAGCGGTTTTCCGCTTCGCCACCGCTCGAAGCAGAGAACCGCTTTGAATATGAAACTGAACCGAATTTTTAAATCAAAGCCCGGGTTCGCCGCGGGCTTGAGGCGTCCACAGGGTTATTGGGCCTATTTAAAGGTCCCTGAAAGTTCCATATTACCCCACGTGACGGAGATCTCGCCGGCGCCCTTCTCTTTTTCCAGCGTGATCTCGACAGTCTCCGAAGACTTCCCTGCTTTTTCTTCCTTCAGAGGGACGGAGACAAGGTCCTCGGCATCGTCGTGATCAGTCCCCCATTGCCCATGCTTTTTGTTAAAGACAAGATTCCATCCTCCATCAGCTTCCTTGCGAGCCCAGAGACTGTACTCCCCTTTGGGCACGGTTTTATCGCCAAACATCAAGTCCGCGCTGGTGGTGAAGGTGGTGGATTTATCCGCTCCCAATCGCCAAACCTGCCCTGCGGGTAATTGACCGAGCAAGTCCTCCACTTTTCGGCCATTCAAGCTTGGCTTGCCATACTCCACCGAAACGGATTTTCCATTCAATGTTATTTTGGCTGTGCCGCGCCCGTTGGCTGCGTATCCAATCATCGGGAGCGCAGCCAAAGCAAGCGTGCCCAGGACTGCCAGAAACATTTTTTTCATGAACCCTCCTTATAGGATTCTTACATTTGTACTCAAGATTGAAATTATAACCCTGAACTTGGATATGGGCGGCGAATTTTGTATGTGAATTGCTCAGACCCTTTTCAATCAAGGGGCAACATAAGCGGTGTTTCTTGGTCCTCCGGGGCGGGCGGCGGCGATGGAGCCATGTCGCTCTGCGGGGTGGGCGCGTGCTCCCGGTGAGTGATGATCAGGGCGACGGCCGCCACGACCAATGCCGCCGCGGTAAGCGTTCGAGTTGAGACCGTTTCCCCGGCAATGGCCCATCCCAGAAAAACGGCCACGACCGGGTTCACGTAAGCGTAGGTGGAGACTCGCGCCGGAGTTGAATGCGTCAACAGCCAGTTGTAGGACGTGAAGCCAAGCCATGAACCAAAGGTAATCAGGTAAATTAGGCCCAAAATGGATCGGGCCGAAATCGCATCAATCCTGACACTGCGGGTTTCGCCGGTGACAATTCCGAGCAAAATCAACATCACGCCGCCGCAAATCATTTCCATTGCAGCCGCCATCATCGTGGACTGGGGAAGACCCACCTTGGGAGAATAGATTGAACCAAGCGTCCATGCCATTGAGCCGAGGAGAAGCACCGTTGCGCCGATGCCATCCACACCTCCGTGTCCCAGGACGTTACTGGGACCTATGAGTAGACTCACGCCAGCCAGCCCGACAGCCAGCCCCGCCATCACTCGTTTGCCCAGGCGGACGGTTTGATGTCTGGCCTTTTGCTGGGCGTGGGTGATGAGCACCATCCAAATGGGGAGGGTGGAAACCAGCAGTGAGGCCACTCCAGAGGGAACGCGTAATTCCGACCAGGTCAGTGCGCCGTTGCCAAGAAGGAATAGAAGCGCTCCTATAATTGCCGCCGCGCGCCATTGGGCCTTGCTTGGGCTTGCCACGCCGTGCCAGCGCATCCACCAGTAGAGCGCGGTCCCGGCTATCGTAAAACGAATTCCCGCCAGAAAAAAAGGCGGGATGGTTTCCAACCCAAACCGGATAGCGAGATATGTGGATCCCCAGATCACGTAGACGGCCGCGAAGGCGAGTGCGACCCTCGGCCTTGATGGCCGCAAGATAGGGCCATGCGCCCCGGCGTTTGTGGCGATATGAGGCATCGCGGCGTTTGTGTCTTGTATGCCCGTTTGCGGCAAGTCTTTGCTCCCCTTAATTTTGGACCTGGTACTAAACGCCAAAGCTTACCACGTTCATGCACTGGTCTTGGAGAGCCACTTAGGGCGGGAGTTCACTAGTCCAAGTGGCGGTACGAAGTTCCTTCCATCATTTGCCTGCTTGGGGTTCGCGTGCCAAAATGTCAAAGCCATGCCCGAATTGCCGGATATCACGATTTATTTGGAAGCCCTGGAAGCGAGAATCCTGGGACATCAACTCGCCGGAGTTAGGGTCGCGAGTCCATTCTTGCTGCGCAGCGTGCAACCTCCTCTGCAAGCTGTAAATGGGAAAACTGTGCGAAACCTTCGCCGCTTGGGCAAACGCATTGCCATCGGCTTGGGCGAGAATTACTGGCTGGTATTGCATTTGATGGTTGCCGGCCGCCTGCACTGGGCCGAGCCGGGTGCGAAACTTGTTCCCCGGCGCGGCTTGGCCGCGTTCGATTTCTCCCACGGGACTCTGGTGTTGACCGAAGCGGGTTCGAAGAAAAGAGCCTCGTTGCATGTTGTGCAAGGCGATGCCGGGCTTCAGACTTTGAATCCGGGCGGGCTGGAAGTCCTGGAATCCAATTTGGATGCATTCGCGACCCGCCTGACTTCTGAAAACCACACTCTGAAGCGCGCCCTGACTGACCCGCATCTCTTCAGCGGAATTGGCAACTCCTACTCGGATGAAATTCTTCATCGAGCCCGGCTTTCACCGGCAGCATTGACGCAGCGTCTGGATAAAAAGCAGATTGAAATCTTGTACACAGCAATACATGCCACGCTGTTCGAGTGGACGGAAAAACTGAGGCAAGAAGCTCACGGTAATTTTCCGGAGAAAGTTACGGCGTTTCGCCCCGGGATGGCGGTACACGGAAAATTCGGCAAGCCCTGTCCGCGTTGCGGCGCCAGAGTGCAGCGTATCCGCTACGCTGACAATGAAACCAATTACTGCGCTCCTTGCCAAACCGGCGGCAGGCTGCTGGCGGATCGCAGTCTTTCACGCCTTTTGAAGCAGGACTGGCCCCGAACTCTAGAAGAGCTCGAAGCGCTCACTAAGAAATGACCGGCTCGCATCGAGTTTGCCATTCCTTTTCATGTGCATTCCGGCTGGGGATGTCATTTCCCATCCGGGCTTTCCGGGGTGAATTTCCAAAGCTTGGATACAGTCGGCCAACCGTCGGCAATAATCCGGCCGTCGCTTTGCCATCCCAAGGAGATAATGTCGCCGGTAAAATTCAGCGGAATCCTCTCCAATTTGCCGCCGCGCAATGCGAGGATGCCGGCGCCATAGAACCAGCCATCCGCAGTGGTGATGGACAGCAAGAGCCGCCCGTCCTTCCCGATGGACTCTGAGCCCAGATTCGTGGGGGATATACGCAGGGGGCTTTGAATTGGAATGGGATCTTCAGGACCGCCCAAAACCGGGACGCGCAGCAGCCGGACGCCATCTTTTTCACGCAGTTGTACGATCAAATCTTTTCCGTTGGGATCAGCGGCTGCGGCATCACCCGGACCAATCCGCCGCGGCTGGCCATCATCCGTGGTGGGGACGGCCCAGACTGTGCTGTCGGCGACGTAATAAAGTGTTGCGCCGTCGCGGGATGCCGCCAGGTGGGTAATATCGCTTGCGGGGACGTTTTTGAACCTGCGAATAATCCTCCCATCAGCGATGGAGGCCACGGCGAGCACCCTTTTGCCGAGGGCGCCCAAGAGGAAGGCAATCTTGTCCTCGCCCAACCGGCATGACGGACCGGAACTTTCTTCTTTGGTCGAAATAAAGGAAACCGCATCGCCCCCCGGCTTTGCCAATTGCAGTCGCGGGCGCCCTGCGATCATGGCTTCGAGAAGGACGCGGCCATCGGCGGTCTGAAAAGGCGAGTTTTGAACTGTGCTCGAGCCTTCCTGGCTGGCCAGGACGTCGGGCGTTCCCCCTTGAACCGGGAAACGAATTACTTCGAGCCCCCGGTTAGTCTGGTCCAGATAGAGTGCCCCGTCTTTACCCACATCCATAAACCACGGCGGCTGGGTAACCGAAAACAAAGTTTTAGCCGGACCGGCACCGTTGCGCGGCACGGAAACAATCCGGTTCAGGTCCCCGTCTAGCAAGTCAACCAGGACGGATTGGTCGTTACCGGCTACCGCCATCGGGAAGAAGGTAATGGATGCGTAGTTGAGATTGAGCTCGGGCGCCAGGCGGCGCATCTTTCCGGAGGCGAGGTCGATGGCGTAAAGATGAGCCAATGGGTCTGCCTTGTCCTGGTCCAGCGTCTTCCCAAAGAAGACCGCCTCCTTTCCGTCGCGGAAGGCCCGGGCGGGAGGACAGAGGTCGATGCTGTTAAAAACCGCGTTGAGAGGCTCAAGGCGTCCACTTTCCGGCCAGTACCGATTCAACTGGAAGTTGCGTTCCTTATTGATCAGTGTGACCAGCATACTGCCGTCCGGCAAAACCTCCGGTCCCATGGCATTTTCCAAAACCAGGCGTTCGTCGCCGCCAAATCGGGAAACGGCATAGATGCCCCCCGGAGATGAATATTCACGGTCGAAATAAATCTGTGAGCCATCCGGAGACCAGTTCAGCTCCGTGACGTAGCCCCGCGAGCGGTTCTTGGTGAGGACAGTCCAATCGCCTGACTCAGTGTCCATCACCGCAACCTGCGTAAGTCCGTCTACCATGGCCTGGAATGCGAGAGTATGGCCGTCGGCCGAGATGCGCGGTCCCATGGCGCTGGTCGGCCCGCCCAGGCGCTCGCCCGACCAGATCGGAGTGCCCACGATCCACCTGCCCCAAATCCACCAGCCCGCCGCAAGGCCAAACACCAGGGCCAGACCCGCCGCGACAAACAAAGGCAGAATTCGACTGCCAGTATTTGGCTGTGGTTCTGCCGGGGCCGGACTTGCCGTGGGAACGACCGCCTCGCCGGCATTGGGATTGGCCACGTATTCTTCAATCGCAATCCGTGCCTCGCCAATGGCCTGAAGGCGGTGCCTGGGGTCTTTGACCAGGCAGCGCGAAAGGAGCGTTCGAATTGCGCGCGGGGTAGTTGGAGGCAGACTATCGAATTTTGGCGCGTCCTTGATAACCGCCGCCAATGTGTCTGAAACCGATTCGCCTTCAAACGGCTTCTGCCCCGCCAACATTTCGTAGAGCACGCAACCAAACGCCCAAATGTCGGCCCGACGGTCCACGGATTTGCCTTTCGCTTGTTCCGGGCTCATGTAGGCAGCGGTGCCGAGAATTACTCCGGCCTGGGTGGCGGCTAGGCTCAAGGTTGGGCTGAAATTTGGCGAGTAGGCCGGGCTGGAAATCGAATCCTGGGGATCGAGCGCCTTGGCCAAACCGAAGTCGAGGACTTTAACCGTTCCATGGGGCGTAATCTTGATGTTGGCGGGCTTTAAATCGCGATGGATGACGCCCTTTTCGTGAGCAGCTTCCAGCGCCTCGGCGATTTGTTGGGCGATGTTAATGGCCTCATCGACTTGCAGGGAAGGTTTTACAGGGACGCCCTTGTCGGAGGGCGAGGCCCCCACTGCAAAAACTGGGGTCCCAGCCCCCGCCCCTAATCCGATCCGTTCCGCCAGCGTCTCGCCTTCCACCAGCTCCATGACCAAGGCCCGCACTCCGCTCGATTCTTCCAGTCCATAGATTGCCGCAATATTGGGGTGGTTGAGGGAAGCGAGTACTTGAGCCTCGCGTTCAAAGCGCGCCATGCGCTGCGCATCGCCCGCGAAGGCGTCAGGCAAGACTTTCAAAGCCACATCGCGTCCCAGCTTCGTGTCCCGGGCGCGATACACCTCTCCCATCCCGCCGGCGCCGAGCGGAGCGAGGATTTGGTAAGGCCCAAGTTTTGTATCCGGTGCCAGGGACATAGGTAAAGTTGAGATGGATTATGTTCTAATCAGGCCTGACGATCCGCGACTTTATACCGCGACTTTTTCCACCTTCATGTCGGTTCGCTTCAGCACGCCATATTCGGTGGTGTTGACCAACGTCACCACTTCGTAATGCTTCGCCTTCATGTCGTAAACTTCGCACGTGTCATAAGGTTTCGAATAGACGTGCAAAGTAACAGCGCGCGCCCCAAATGAAGCCGGATTTGCCACCAAATGGATGGGCTCGCTGGGATCCACCTCCTGCGGACTGTCAGCCTCGATCACAAAATGCCGGCTCGGTTCGAGTTCGCAGAAGCCTTTTGAATTATCCTTGCGGACAAGCTTGAAATTATGCACTTGAACTTTTCCGATGGGCGCCGCCATCCAACATTCCTGGTTGCAATGATTGTGGATGGGACTCTTCTGCCCCACTTCCCAGCAGATGGCAATCAACTCAAAGATCGGCGTCTTGTGGATCAGGTTTCGCGTGTAATGCTCATCGCAATAGTAGAGGTAGGGAGCAAGACTGGCCGCGTCCACCTTGTGCCCGCGCATGAAATCGAGTACACCCTGGCGATGGAATTTTTCTTCCGGAATTTGAGTGAGAAGCGCGGCAAATTCATTTACAGAAAGCATGGCTCTAGCATAGGTCAGTTCGGGCAAAAGTCAACCCTTGCTATGCAGAGCTGGTTCTACACCCGCATATTCGCCTAGCGGGCGCTCTTTGTTTCAGAAAAACGGAACAAACGAACCAGGATAGTAAGGTACTATAAATATTATGCCAAGGCGTTTAGTACCACCGTATCGCATCATGTATATTGAGTCTAAAGCGGGCGGCTTGACCGGACCTGCCCGGATCGGACGCGTGACTTTTTCGAAGACCGGCAGGTCGATTTATTACAAGGGAAAAACATTCCAAAGTAAGAAAGGTTCTGGTTTCAAATCTAATTACTTCGAAGTTGAAACAGGAGACGAATATTGGATCTCGGGGCCGAAGCGCAATGGGCAGGATCAATTATATGCAACCAATATCCCGATCGAAATCGATGAAGACGCGCGCGAGGAATACTGGAGCAAAATCCGAGTGCAACCAAATTCAAAAAACAAACGTGCTACCTAATTCCCCCCAGCCGCGTGACCTTAAGTGTGTTAAGCGTTCTGAGTTCATTTAGGAAAACGTTCAAATCTATCGGCAGGGGCGCTTCCAATCGAAGTGCCTTCCCGCTATTGGGGTGGCGAAATTCGATAGCTGCGGCGTGAAGGAAATTTCGCGGCAAAGTCTTTCGAAGTGTTTCCCCCACGGTAAACTTAGCTGGAGCGCCGTAGAGCGTGTCGCCGACCACTGGATGTCCGAGGGCGGCAAAATGGACTCGAATCTGATGGGTGCGCCCGGTGCGCGGCTCTGCGTCTACCAGGGTGAAGTGCGAGAACCTTTGCACCACCCGGTAGTTGGTGAGAGCGTCGCGGGCGCTAATGCCCCCGGCTTTCATCCGCACGCGCCGCACGGGGTCGCGTCCCACGGGGTTGGTCATGGTTCCCGATTCGGTGGCGATCCTCCCGTGCACCAGCGCCTGATAGGTCTTGTGGACTTCCCTGCCTTTGAATTGGTCTGAGAGGTTGCGATGGGCGGTATCATTCTTGGCGACGATCAGAAGGCCGGAAGTCATCTTGTCCAAACGGTGGATGATGCCCGGCCGGTGCTCGCCTCCCGTGCCGGAAAGCTTGCGAATATGGTGCAGCAGCGCGTTGACCATGGTGCCTGACTTCACTCCCGCGCCCACGTGCACCACCATTCCCGCGGGCTTATTGACCACTACCAGGTCGTCATCTTCATAAATAATGTCAATGGGTAAGTCTTCAGGCAGGGCACGAAGTTCCCGCAGCGGCGCGCGAACGGTAACTCTGTCGCCGGTCTTAACCTCTTCGCCCGCTTTGTAAATAGTCTCGGCGCCGATAGTGACCTGGCCGGACACAATCTGGCGTTGGAGCTGGCTGCGGCTCCAATCCGGCATTTGTCGCGCCAGAAAAATGTCGAGCCGCCGGCCCGCATCTTCGCGGGCAACGGTAAATTCGCGCGTTTCAGTCATGAAGAATTGAGTGATTTGCGATTTGGTGATCGGGAGAATGTTGGATTGCCTGGACAATTCACCCAAAACGAATGTTTTCTTACAATCACCAAATCACTCAATCACCAAATCACAAATTTCCTCAATCTACAAAAACCACTTGAATGATTAGAAAAAACGCTCCCACCACAATGGCGCTGTCAGCCAGATTGAAAGTGTACCAGTGATATCCTCGAATGTAGAAATCGAGAAAATCCACCACACGGCCCAGGCGCACGCGATCCGCCAGGTTGGAGAGCGCGCCGCCCAGAATCAACGCCAGTCCTACGCCCGCCTCCCAATGAAGCTGGGGAGTGCGCCAGGCGAAAGTGAGCACGATGAATAGAAGCGCCGCGGAAATGAAGATGAGAATTCCGGTTTTAAGCGCGGAGGGTGTGTCCGAAAACATCCCGAAGGCCGCGCCCGCATTGCTGACATTGGTCAGATTGAAAAAATGGGGAATGATGGGAATTACGACGCGTTCCGGAATGCTGCTCACCACCATGGCCTTGGTCGCCTGGTCTCCAATGAAGACAACCAGTGCGATGGCGGCGCTCATGATGCGCGAAATATTTTTCACCCGCATGGCGAGAGCTTCGGACATGAGAAACTGGAAACTAGAAACTGGAAAATAGAAAAGCGGAACTTCACCATGAAGGGTGTTACAATTTCCAATTTCTAATTTCCAATTTCTTTGCTCAAGATGTCGTTTTAGGTTTCCAACGGGCCCGTCTACGACGCCTCCTTTTCGATTTCCTTCAGCGCCTCGGCGCAACGTTCACACACTTCGGGGTAGCGCGCGTCCTCACCGACGTGCTCTGAATAATTCCAGCAGCGCGCGCACTTTTTACCCGCGGCCTTCAGGATTTGAACCTGCAAGCCCGCCACTTCGGTTTCCCGGGCGCCCGTGAGGGGGCCGGGGCTGATTTCCACCTGGGATACGATGAAGAGGGTAGGCAGAAGCGCATGATATTCATGCAGCAAGCCTGCCAGGTCCCCGTCCGCGGCCAACACCACCTTGGCCTCGAGCGGCGTCCCGATGAATTTCTCTTTGCGCATGACTTCAAGCGCTTTTAGGACTTCGTTGCGAACCGCAATCAGGCGCGGCCAGTTCGCCAGCCGTTGCTCATGAGCAGAAGTGATCCCTTCGCGCAGGCGGTCGGTGGGAATGAATTCGGATGCGTGCACGCTTGTGCGGGAGCCATCGCCTGGGCTGGCTTGGGCGCCATTTCCACCGTGCATATAAGCCCATACCTCTTCCGCTGTGAAGCACATAAAAGGCGCGACGGCCCGCACCAGCGCGTCAGCAATTTTATAAAGTGCGGTCTGGGCGGCTCTGCGCCGCACGGACTTTGGAGGCGCCGTGTAAAGCCTGTCCTTGAGAATGTCGAAGTAGAATGCGCTTAAATCGATGGTGGCGAAGTCATATACGGCGCGATAGACCTTGTGAAAAGCGTATTCATCATAGGCGGTTCTAACACGATCCATTAGTTCAGCCGTTTTTGCCAGCGCCCACATGTCGATCTCATCAAGCTGGCTGCCCGCGACTGCGTCCCTTCGCGGGTCAAAATCAAATAGATTACCCAGGCAGTACCGGAAAGTGTTCCGCAATTTACGATACGCCTCCGAAAGGCGTGCCAAAATGTCAGGCGAGATCACCACATCTTCCCGGATATCTACCGAAGCTACCCAGAGCCTCAAAATTTCCGCTCCGTGTGATTTGATGACTTCGTTCGGGTCGATGACATTCCCGATCGATTTGGACATGGCGCGCCCCTGCGCGTCCAGCACCCACCCGCTGGTCAAGACGGTTCGATAAGGCGCCGCATCGTGCGTGCCGATAGCAATTAGGAGCGAACTATGGAACCACCCCCGGTACTGGTCGCCGCCTTCGGTATACACGTCGGCAGGCCAGGGCACGTCAGGCCGCTGGCCGAGTACGGCGATGTTGCTGGAGCCGGAATCAAACCAAACATCCAGAATATCGGTCTCCCTGCGGAGTTTCGTACCGCCACAATCCGGACACTTGGTGCCGGGAGCCAAAAGGTCTTCGATCGGATGGGTATACCACGCGTCGGCGCCCTCTTTTCGAAAGAGTTCCACCGCGGGGGCGGCAAGTTTTGCATCCATTAAAGGTTTCTGGCATGCCTCGCAGTGAAAGACGGGGATGGGTACGCCCCAAACGCGTTGCCGGGAGACACACCAGTCCGGCCGCGTAGCGATCATATTGGAGATGCGCTCTTCGCCCGACTGCGGCAGCCAGCGAACTTTCTTGATTTCATCCAGCGCCCGCTCGCGCATGTGGGCGTGGTCGATTTCGATGAACCACTGATCGCTGGCGCGGAAAATAATCGGATTGTGGCAACGCCAGCAGTGCGGATAGGAGTGGGTGAGCCATCCAGGCTCCCCCGCCAATGTGCCGCGCGCTTTGAGCAAACCAATGACCGGTTCGTTGGCGTCAAAAACTTTCTTGCCCAAATACTCGGGCAGGCCTTCGATGAACTCGCCCGCCTCTCCCACCGGGCAATAAATTTCCAGCCCATACTTCTGGCCGGTGATGAAATCCTCGCGGCCGTGCCCGGGCGCGGTGTGGACGCATCCCGTTCCGTCTTCCGCGGTTACATACGTAGCGAGCACGCCGGGGACGTTGCGCTCAAGGAATGGATGGTGCAATTCAATCCCCTCGAGTCTCTTGCCGGGGAAACGGGCGAGAATTTGGGCAGCCACCAGCCCGGCTTCATGCAGGGCCTGTTCCCTGCGGCGGGTCTCCAAAATATATACTTCGCCATTCACATCCGCCGCGGCCACGTACTCGAAGTCGGGATGAAATGCGACTGCCATGCTGGCGGGGAGAGTCCATGGCGTTGTGGTCCAGATGATCACGGAAACTTTGCGGCCCGCCAAGGCCGGGTCTAGATGAGCTGCGTCCGAGGCGAGCGCGTATTTCACATAAATCGACCGGCTGCGATGCTCCTCGTATTCCACTTCCGCTTCCGCCAAAGCTGTCTTATCCGCGATGCACCAGTAAATTGATTTCCGCCCTCGATAAACATAGCCCTTGTCCAGAAAGGTGAGGAACGCCTCGGCGGTGACCGCTTCGTATGCAGTGCTCATGGTCAAGTAAGGGTTGTCCCACTCGCCGAACACCCCCAGCCGCTTGAAATCTTCGCGCTGGAGGTCCACAAATTTCTCCGCGTAACGGCGGCACGCCTGGCGGATTTGCGCCTGCGTCATCTTCGCCTTGCGCGGTCCGAGTTCCTTGTCCACGTTGATTTCAATCGGCAGGCCGTGACAGTCCCACCCCGGAATGTAAGGAGCATTGAAGCCCGCCTGCGTTTTCGATTTGACGATGAAATCCTTGAGGATCTTATTGAGTGCGGTGCCCAAATGCAGGCGTCCATTGGCGTACGGCGGGCCATCGTGCAGGGTAAAAAGGGGGGCATTGCGGCGCGCCTCGCGGATGCGGCCGTAAAGATCTTCCTGCGTCCAGCGGGAGAGAAACTTCGGCTCATTCTGGGGCAAATTGGCCTTCATGGAAAAATCAGTGCGCGGCAAATTGATGGTGCTCTTCAGGTCGAGCGTCTTCGGCATGAAACCTCCGGAAATGTATAAACTCTGCATTATAAAGAGAAAGCAAAGAAAGTGTCTAGCGCGACTCGATTTTCGATTTCGGATTTTCGCATTGCATTGAGATGATTGATCCGTTCTTGTCGTTTTGGGTCAATCTCTTCCATTGACCCCTACGAAAAAAGCGAGTTCCAAAAGCCGGGTAATGAGTTCTAGTCACCGGAAGTTTTTTCATACCCCCTGGGAGGCAATTTTTTCCTCACTTTTCCACAGGGTATTTGCATCTGTTTGACATATAAGCAGTTGCTTGAATTAATGTAGAAGTCCCTTCGTGTTTGGCAATCCCATTGCCTCCTTAATGAGGTTGAGGTGATTTTTATGACGAGACAGAATATTACGACTCATAATTCATCATACGATACAACGCAAGAAACATCGCCTGGTCACGCTCGACCGGGCGACAATAATCCTAAAACGAACTTAGTGATGGTCACATTCTGGCGTGCTGGCCAAGCACACTTCCTTCGTCGCTTCGCTCGCGCCGCCATGTACTCTATTCCCGCGCTTTTGATAGCGGTCATGCTATTGGGAGCGCCTCCGCCAAGCCACGCCTCTGTGAGCGTGGGCATCGCAGTTCAATTGGCCCCACCTCCGCTGGTGGTGTATGACCAGCCTCTTTGCCCAGGACCTGGTTTTATATGGGCCCCTGGCTATTGGGCATGGGGTCCGGACGGTTATTTCTGGGTCCCTGGCACATGGGTGCTTGCTCCTTTCCCCGGCGAGCTCTGGACACCTGGTTATTGGGCTTTTGATCCGGATAGCGATGCCTACTTTTGGAACGAGGGCTACTGGGGTCCGGAAGTGGGCTTCTACGGCGGTGTTGTATACGGTTTTGGATATACCGGATTTGGTTATTACGGCGGATATTGGAGCGGTCGCTCCTTTTTCTATAACACGGCTGTGAATAATGTAAGCACCAGTAACATCACCACGGTTTACAGCCGGCCAGTGACCATGACTTCGAGGTCCACCGTGAGCTTCAATGGCGGCCCGGGCGGAATAACTGCCCGACCGACATCCACACAATTGGCGGCGGCCCGACAACGCCACGACCCGCCCGTGTCTGCACAGCGGCAGCAATTGCAATCGGCGCAGGCCAACCGGGCGCAGCTGGCATCGGTGAACAGAGGCGCGCCGACAGTGGCGGCAAGTTCCAAACCGGGGGCATTTTCAGGCTCGGGAGTGGTTAGGGCAACCCGGGCAGGAGGCCCCATCAACCTGGCGGCAAACCGCGCGAATGAGAATCGCGGGGCAGCCCGAAATGCAAACCCTCGCGGCGGTATGCAGCCAATGAACCCGGCGCGTCCGAACGCAGCGGCGCCAATGCAACCCGGTGGAAGTTCGTCAGCGCCAATTATGAGACAACCGGCTGAACGTCCGCCATCCAATCCTGGGCGTGCTACACCACAAAGGAGTGAGCCCAATATACAAAGGGTTCCTCAATCAACTGAGCGATCGCTGCCGGCAGGGCGCACAATGGCGCCACCAATGAGAGTACCGGCCGAACGGCCGCCCCAGGCCAACCCTGGCCACGCAGCACCTCAAGCAGCACCCCCTAGGGCTGAGCCTCGTCAACAAGCCGTTCCACGCTCCGCGCCTCAACAACGACCTGCTCCACAACACCCGAAGGGCGAGCCCCATGCTGCGTTGCAGCGTCTGGGCCCGCCCCACGCGGGCGCAACCAGGGCCGTAGCGCAACATCGAACTGCGGCCCCGATGCACGCTGCCACGCGAACAATCGCACAACATCGAACAACGGCTCGCCCCCACAGCGCGGTTCGGACTGTAGCTCAGCATCGGACCGCAGCTCGGCCACAGCGGGCTTTGCGAACCGTGGCGCAAAATCGAACCATGGCTCCAGCTCGCAACACAACACGGACTGTAGCGCAACATCGGGCACCCGCTCGAACCCAAGGTGCGATTCGAACTGTGGCGCAACATCGAACTGAGGCCCGGATTCAAGCCCCTCCCAGGGCCATAGCACAACAACGGAGCATGCCACGACCGCAGAGCGCGCCTCGGGCCGTAGTTCAGGAACGGAACATGACTCGTCCGCAAAGCATGCCTCGGATGGCGATGCCGGAACAGAGATCAATGCCTCCGCAGAGTGCGCCACGCTCCATGCCACAGATGGCGCGGCCTCAGAGTCCTCCACCGGCAACGGCACAACAGCGGAGCGCGCCTCAATCACGGCCCGCTCAAGGTCAGAATCAGCATTCGCCCCATGGAGGGCGTTGAGGGCAGACCTCAATTGTGAGCGTCACGAATGGTTTCACGATTGGACGCTCGAGGGACTGGACTCCCCTCAAGAAATGTTCAACATGTCAGGCTGAAATCTCAGGCGCGGAGCGGACGATTTCACCAGATAAGAGCCGCGGGGGATTTTCCGGAGAGAACGTCGGGATCAAGTTCATATGCAAATCCCGGCGCATCCGACAATTCTACAAATCCCTTTTGGGGCTGGGGTTCATTGCGAAGCAGAGGGTTCCCGCCTTGGGCAAAAATGTCCACAAACTCCGCCCTGGGCGCGTTGTTTGTGGAGATCACAAAGTGGTAGGTCGGCGCTCCCACGCCGTGGGGAATTACAGGCATGCCATACGCGGCCGCCATGGCCGCAATTTTCTTTAATTCCGAAAGTCCTCCGGCGCGGTAGATATCCGGTTGCAGGATGTCCACCGCTTTTTTTTCGATCAATTCGCGGAAACCGTAACGGGTGAATTCATGCTCGCCGCCGGTTATGAGAATGTCGGGAACCGCGTCCTTGATGCGCCGGTAACCGTCAATCTGATCGGGTGGGACAGGCTCCTCCATCCAGAGCACCTTGAATTCGCGCGCCCCCTTCGCCAGGGCGACAGCGTAGGGGACATCGAGCGCCATATAGCAATCGAGCATGATATCGCCGTCCGGGCCGATCAAGTTTCGCGTCCGCTCGATCAGTTCCAGGTTCTTACGCAGACCTTCTTTGCCATCGGCGGGACTGTGGGGAATCGCAAGTTTAACGTCGCGAAAACCTTCGGC
Organism: Terriglobia bacterium; assembly: GCA_035308965.1. GTDB lineage: Bacteria > Acidobacteriota > Terriglobia > UBA7540 > UBA7540 > DASYXZ01. The sequence goes on from DATGFN010000065.1 coordinate 146,319, forward strand.
CAAATGCCGCTCGGTAAGATTTCCAGTGACATAGACGGGGATTTTATCTTTGGTCTTGCCGCCCACGAGGTTGTACACCGGCTGATTGACGGCTTTGCCCACCAGGTCCCACAGTGCCAGGTCGATCCCGCTGATGACTTCAATCACCGCGCCACGACGGCCATAAAATAGCGAGGCACGATACATCTGCTCCCAAAGCAACTCAATACGAAACGGATCCTGGCCCACCAGGAGATTTCTGAACTGGTCATCGATAATTGGCGCGGCCAATTTCCCTTTTCCGCCACCCACTGTCCCAAGACCGCGCACGCCGGCATCGGTTTCAATCTCCACGATAGCGGCCGTCATTGGACCGAACCAACTGGAGCGCGCGTCCCGGTAGCGCGGGTAAATTGACATCGGGTTGGCAATCAACCCATCGCTTAGCCACGAAGCGTTCATCGACACCGTGTATGTTTTAATTTCCGTGATACGCAATTGCATCAGCCTAGCTCTTTTGTAGCGCCGGTGTCCCCACCGGCGATTGATGAATGGGCACGATATCATATTCCTCAAAGCGTTCGACTAAGACAATCTCGGGGCATTTGCAGCGGCCTGTACCCGGACGGTGGGCGAGAGTCGGCGCCAACTTTCATCCGTCCGTCGGCTGACTGCAGCCACTGCAAAACCTGGGGCAGCTTGCTCCCCAGGGAAAAGGTTTGGCTGCCTGTACCGACGGGAGAGGGAGGAGGCCCCACGAGTTGCAAGTCGGCGTGAGGGGTGACTTTCTCAATGCCTCGGAGTTCTTTGCGTCAACCGAAATCGCAACCCATTTTCGTATTAGAATCCCCCCCCATTTGTGATAAACTACCTTTGGAGTGCAAGAAGCCGCGGCAAAAGGAATTTGCTTGGCAAGGCAACTCCGCCGCTCTTACAAACATCTTGTCAGAAGAGCGACACTTGATGGGGACCAAAACCAACGGAGTGACTGTTCCCGGGAAGTCCGGGGAATATAATGGCCGCTAACGATTTACAAGTCGGGGTCGGAAACACCAGCTCACCTGGCAACAAATCTCCTGCGCCTTTGCCAAGGTACAGGGTTACATTTGTTGAAGAGACTTTTTTTCTGATTTCGCTATTTCGACAAATTGGCGAAAGGCTGCGCGAGCCCAAAATAACGGTACCCAAGCAATATTACAAAGGTGAGGCCGCGCTTCCGATAGTGGAAATGACCCCCTGGTATCGGGACATCCCGAACCAACTCAGGGCGCTGTTTGAGAAACCCAAGCCACCATTAATTCCACTTACTTCACATCCGGTGGAAGTTCCCAATATCTGGAAGGACTATCAGCAGCAGCCGGTTTCATGGCTAAATTCCCTGCTCGTTCATGGTCTGGTAATTGCGGCCTTGATCATTCCGTTTGTAATTTCCGGATGGGTTCAAGCCGTAACGCCCAAACATCAGGTAACAGCCATTGATATATCGCCCTACCTCGGGGAAATTCCAAAGGGCGCCAAGAAAATGGGCGGAGGTGGTGGCGGCGGAGATCGTTCTCCTACGCCTGCTTCGAAGGGCGCAATTCCGAAATTCGCACGAGTGCAATACGCGCCGCCGCAAGCGAAGCCTTTGATCATTGCTCCCAAACTCGCTGTCACGCCAACTCTGCTGGGGCCGCCGGAATTGAAATTGCCTGAAATGCAAGCCAATATGCAGTGGGGCGACCCGAAAGGCGTGCTGGGGCCTGCATCAAATGGACCGGGCTATGGGGGCGGAATCGGCTCCGGTTCTGGCGGCGGAATTGGTTCTGGAAACGGCGGCGGTCTTGGGCCTGGGGACACTGCTGGGACCGGTGGCGGCGCCTATAGCGTGGGTGGAGGCGTAAGCGCACCCAAGGAAATTTTTGCTCCAAGTCCGGATTATTCTGAAGCCGCTCGCAAAGCCAAGTTTCAGGGCGAAGTAGTGCTTTCGCTGGTGGTTGACGCGCAGGGCAATCCAACGGATATCCATGTAGTGAAAGCCCTGGGCATGGGACTGGATGAGAAAGCAGTGGAAAAAGTACGGACTTGGAAATTCATTCCCGGAAAACGGAACGGCGTTCCAGTTCCAGTCCGCGTTCTGCTCGATGTAACCTTCCGTCTCTTCTAGTTAAGTCATCCGAATCTCCTGCATGCGTTTTTTTAGTTTCGCGCCTGCCTCTCTCTGCCCCAAATGACAACTTGACAAGTGAGGGTGTGGGCAGTTAATTCTAAATAGCAGCTCATTTTTGGGAGGTCGTCTAACGGTAGGACTGCAGACTCTGGATCTGCGTATCGGGGTTCGAATCCCTGCCTCCCAGCCAGATTTCGCTGAGCTTGTCGGCTCCTGGTGCCACGAGATAAACTCCCCTTCCGTCTTCATTTACGCCCTGCGAAGCCGATTGATTTTGACTCAGAGTGAGAATCTGCGCAGTTTCAAATTCCCGCGTTCCGGGGTTAAAATGTTCACTCTCTATGGAGCTAGAAGCATGCTGACGACAGCCCTAGCGCTGTCATTCCGGTCCCGCAGTCGCGTGAGAAGAATCTCGGCATTTAAGAATGAAGCACTTCCAGGATTCTTCTCAGATCGCCTCGGTGACTTCGTCAGAATGACATTTTTCATCAACCTCCTCGGACCTCGGGCCGGCGCTAGCAAGCATCCAATTGGTATTACTTTGTTTCGGTAAAGGAGTGAACATGCACGATGAACAGAATCAGCGTCGTGCCCGCAGAATTCTTCTGTGGGCAGTCGGAATCACAGTCCTATTCTCCCTCCCGGCTTTCCAACGCAGCGATACGAGCGGCCCGATGGAACCTGCAAAGCTGACTACGGTCCTTGAGGATCTGAGCCGATCCGTTCCACAGGATATGGGACCAGAACCCCTGGCGAGCGCGCGCCCGGCAGTGGAATTTAATTCCACAGCAATGCCCAAGTCCGTCCGGGACGCGATTCAGGTCCGGACTTTGCGCGTCAACCCGAATGGAGAGGTTCAAGTCTACATCCTGATGAGCGCGGTTTCGAATGAGAACCTGAGCCAGCTCAAAGCGAATGGAGTCACAGTAGAAATCCCTGACGCTGCGGGCAGTCGCGTGCAGGCACGTATCCCCGTCACGCGTCTTCAGGCAGTCGGGGCGTTGCCCTTCGTCAATTTCGTGCGGCTGCCCACCTACGCTGTCCACATGACGGGCTCGGTGGACACAGAGGGTGACGCCATTCTTCAGGCGGACCAGGCACGCTCACAATTCCACGTGGACGGCAGCAATGTGCTGGTGGGCGTTATCTCCGATGGGATCAAAGGAATCTTTCCCACCTGCCCCACTCCTGGAACCCCCTGCACCTTATCGAATGTCACGACGGGACCGATCGGGACTGGTGATCTCCCATCCGCTACTGGAGCCCGAAACGCTTCCGGGGTATTGACCACATCTACAGGGGGAATCAAGGGACAGTCTTTCCAGGCCAACGGCGATCTTGAAGGGATTCCGAGGGACAGTAACGGCAACCCGACACCTTGCGGCTTTGCTGGTGCGGGCGCGGAAGGGACAGCCCTGCTCGAAATCATTCACGATATCGCCCCAGGCGCTCAACTTGCTTTTGCCAATGCAAGCACGGACATAGAGTTCAACCAAGCCGTTAACGGCCTGGCCGCGGCGAATGACGTCGTGATGGACGACTTGGGCTTCTTTGGTGAGCCAATGGATGGGACAAGTTCGGTATCGACCAACACAGCCAATGCGCTGAACAGCTCCAGCTTTCCCATTCGCGGCTATGTCACGGCGGTAGGAAATGCAAGTGACAGCCATTACCTGGCGCCTTACGCTGATTCGCACATCAACGGTTCGTCCATCACGGGAAAGAACGGCGACCTCCACCTTTTCCAGGCCAGTTCTGACACCACTGATACCCTTGGTTTGGGCTCGCAAACTTACGATGAGATCAAACTCCAGGGGACTACTTCGTCCGGCAATCCGACCAACGGCGGTGAAGTGGTTGTCGTCCTGACCTGGGACGATCCCTTCGGGTCGTCCACCAACAATTTTGGGCTCTATTTGGTGCAGCACGGCACAACTACCGTTGTGCAAAGCGACAGCGGGAAAACTTGCGAAGGTTCCACATTTCCGGTTTCTTGCCTCTCCTTTGTGAACAACCTCCCGGCGGACACTTATTATGATATTGTCATTCAAAATACTTCCAACGCTTCCGCGGTCAAAAACTTGAATCTTTATGCATTCACTCCTGAGTGTGCGTTCGGGTCGCTGATCAGCCTGGGACCGAGCCGGGCCAAATTGAACTTCAATACTTCCTCACGAAGTGTAATCGCGGAAAGCGACGCGGGTGGAACGCCGGTTAGTGTTATTTCCGCGGGCGCGATTTGTTCCGCCTCATCCGCTGCGCAACTTGCCTCATCCAAAGGCGTGTTTCCAGATCCGTCCTGCCTGGACACATCACATTCCACCAGTGAATATTTCAGTAGTCAGGGACCCACGCTCGATGGCCGCAATAAGCCCGATATTTCGGGGATCGATGGAGTTTCCATCACCGGGGCGGGCGGATTTGAGAATCCGTTCTTCGGAACTTCCGCAGCGGCGCCCCACATTGCGGGGATTGCGGCGCTCCTCCTCGAATCCAAGTCATGCCTTCTCAGCAGCGCAAACAGCGGAGAGGACAACGTAACCGCGCGAACCGACCTGCGTAATCTTCTTTTGAATAACGCGATACCGCTTGGCGGCCCATCCCCGAATAATATTTTTGGCGCCGGCCGCGCTGACGCACTGGGTTCGGTAAACGCGACCATCCCCGCCTTTAGCGGATCGTCCTCTCTCGTCGTGGGCGGCAACACGCCTACGGGAGTGAGTTTGACCGCCCCACAACTGGGGTTTGCCGTTCCCACCACATGTCCGCTTGCGACCCTAAATTTTAGCGGAGATTGCGGCACCGGAACCGGCACCAGCATGAATTGCGCTTTTGGAACGAAAAACGTGAACGTGATGGCGAGCAATGTCTTGTCCAGCGCCCCCACTCTTACGTACTCACCCCCGGCAAACATTCAAATCGTGGTGTCCAATTTTACTTTTGGCGTCGCACCGGGCAGCGCCACAGTGTCGGCCGGACAGTCTGCCACTTATACCGCCACGGCCAGCGCGCAGGGAGGTGCATTTCCAAGTGCCATCACTCTCGCCTGCTCGAGTCTGCCCACGGGGGCGGCCTGTTCATTCAACCCGCCAAAAATTATTCCGGGAGCCACCTCAGCGCAGTCAGTACTGACCATCTCAACCACATCGCGGGCGCTTTCACCCCCGGCAAATTGGTTTCCGAACGTCTGGGACATTTGGCCCGCCGTGCTCACCGGCCCTTGGCTCAACATTACGCTGCTGGTTTTAGTGTCACTTGCGGCCATGATCGCTGCCACAAGATTAGTTGGAATCCGATTTGCCCCAGGGACATTCAATCGCCGCTGGATCGCCATCGGTGCGTTATCGCTCGTCCTAGTTTTCATTTCGATACAAATCGCGTGCGGTGGAGGCGGGAGCAGCCAATCCTCGGCGCCGTCGGGAACACCTGCGGGGAGCTACAGCATCAGTATCAGCGGGTCGTCGGGCACTCTCGTGCAGTCCGGAACGGCGACCTTGGTCGTTCAATAGATATTTCTAATCACACACAGTTGCAATGGCTGCGCACCCCCTCACCCCGGCCCCTCTGTCGCCGCGGCGACCGAGGGGAGAAACAAACTTCCGAATTATAGCGCTTTCCCGCCTTGGGGGAGAGGGTGTCCGGCAGGGCGGGACGGGTGAGGGGGTGCGGACAAACTTGTCGCAGATGTTTCATAACTTTTTTGTTTCTATTACTACCAGACATACACCCAAACCTAACAGTCCCTATACCTGAGTTTGCCCCGCTTCATGAGCCCCTTCCCTTCTTCGCGCAAAGGGATTGGTTTCGGCTCGTCAATGATCCAGCCAATTTATATTCACCCTTATCTAAAACCTTGTAGCATTTCCCCGTGCGTGATAAACACTCAAGAAGATTTAAAGATCAAGCGGAACAATTAGCCGGGTTGCACCAAGGAGAGATTCATGAGTCGAATCAAATTGGAGTATCAGATTATTTTCCTGGGTTGTCTTCTCCTTTTGGTGCCCGCTTCCCTTTCGGTTTCTCAGCAAATAAGTCCCTCCTTACTCGACCACCGGTGGAATGCGCACTGGATCTCATACCCTGATGGGCCGCGACGCGAGTTTGCCGTATTCCGTTTTCGCAAGTCATTCTCCCTGGATTCAGTGCCTGAGCACTTCATAATTCATGCGTCCGGAGACAATCGCTACGAACTTTTTGTGAACGGAGCCCGAGTGCTGGCAGGTCCCGCCAGGGGCGACCTTGACCACTGGCGTTTCGACACGCTGGACATTGCCCCTCATTTGCATGCAGGCAAGAATGTTTTGGCGGCAGTGGCCTGGAATTTCGGCGAGCTTGCACCCATGGCTCAGATGAGCAACGAATCGGGATTCATCCTTCAAGGCGATGGCGAAGCCGAAACTATCATCAACACGGACAAAAGTTGGCTGAGTCTACGCGACGCAGCGGTGACCATGATCCCGATAGGATCGAAAACAAACTATGCATATACCGTGGTCGGGCCGGGCGAAAGCATGGATGGGACCCACTATCCGTGGGGTTGGGAGACGCCCGAGTTTGACGATTCGGCGTGGAAGGCGGCAGCGGAAATTTCTCCGGGCGCGCCGCGCGCAATTCAAGACAGCCCTTCCCGATGGATGCTGGTACCGCGCAACATTCCCATGATGGAAGAAACGCCGCAGCGAGTTGCCCGAATTGTCCGCACTCAGGGTGTTGACGCCACACCCGTATTCTTGCTGGGCCACGCGCCCTTCACCGTTGCTGCCGGGACTCACGCAACCATATTGCTCGATCAATCTTTTCTCACTACAGGTTATCCCGAACTCGTTTCGAGTGGAGGGCGCGGAGCCGAAATAGTCCTCACTTATGCCGAGTCGCTTTGGAAGGGACGCGACAAAGGCAATCGAAGCGAAACCGACGGGAAAGAAATGAGGGGTTACCAGGATAAGTTTCAAGCCGACGGAGGCAAGCATCGGACTTTCCGCCCGTTGTGGTGGCGCACTTTCCGTTACATTCAACTCGATATTCAAACCCTTTCCGAGCCGCTCGTCATTGAAGATTTTCGCTCGTCCTTCACGGCCTATCCTTTTAGCGCGATTGCGAGCTTTGCAAGTGACGACCCGGCGCTTTCGAAAATATGGGAAGTGGGCTGGCGCACGGCTCGCCTTTGTGCTCATGAGACTTATATGGACTGTCCCTATTACGAGCAACTCCAGTATGCCGGCGACACGCGCATTCAGGCGCTAGTCTCGCTTTATATGACCGGCGACGACAGGCTGGTGAAGAATGCCATCGAGCTGCTCAACGAATCGCGTACACCTGACGGCCTGACCCAAAGCCGATACCCTTCCGCCCTGCCCCAATACATTCCGCCTTTTTCCTTGCTATGGATCGGGATGATGCACGACCTCTGGTGGTATCACGGGGATGCGGATTTCCTGCGCAACTTTCAGCCCGGCATGAATGATGTTCTGGGATGGTTTGAATCGCGCCTCACTCCTTCGGGTTTGCTCGGACATCTGGAGTGGTGGGACTATGCCGATTGGACAAAGGATTTTAAGGGCGGCGTTCCGCCCCAGGACGATGCGGGGCAGTCCGCTGTGCTCAGCTTGCAATTTGCCCTCGCTTTGAAAGATGCGTCGGATATGGAGGATGCATTCGGAAACAGGGTGAGCGCGGCACACCATCGAGCCCTGGCTGACAAAATTGTTCAAGGCGTGCGAAAGGCTTGTTGGGATTCCACGCGCCAATTGATCGCCGATACGCCCGCGCGCAAGCATTTCAGCCAGCACGCCAATGTCCTTGCCGTACTCGCGGGCGCGATCCCGCTGGCGGAAGATAAGAAAGCGATGAATTCCGTTTTGACCGACAAGTCGCTTACGCAGTGCTCATATTATTTCAGCTTCTATCTTTTTCGCGCTTTGAAGCGGGCGGGGCTGGGGGATAAATACCTTGAGCAATTAGGTCCGTGGCGGCACATGCTTGATCTCGGCCTGACCACCTGGGCGGAAACGCCGGAGCCCACGCGCTCCGATTGCCATGCCTGGAGCGCTCATCCTAATTTCGATTTGCTGGCTACCGTGGCCGGAATTGAATCCGCCGCCCCGGGTTTCGCCAAAGTTCGGATTGAACCGCACCTCGGAGAGCTTCAGCGATTACAAGTAACACTGCCCCATCCTTCCGGCCAAATCCAAGTGGCGTATTTGCGCAAGGGTGGCGGTTTGGTCGCCGACGTTACCTTGCCACAACAATTGACAGGATCTTTTGCGTGGAACGGGAAGGAACGACCACTTCACAGTGGGACGCAACATTTGGTGTTCTAGTTCCACTCGCCGAGTCTCGCCACCGATGTGAATGGCCGCTTCCCTACATTGAAAAGAGTTGCTGTGAATGATGCTCCAAGCGTTGCGTTTCAGCGTGCCAACTTAGCGAGTTTTGATTCCAAGAGAGCAATCTCCGCCAGGGCGCGGGCGTGCGGCGGCCCCTGAACGCGCCGAAAAATTTCCAGAGCACTCGCCAGGTCTCCGCGCTCCTCAACAACGAACCCTGTGAAAAGAAGTTTCTCATCTTCTGAGGAGAAATTTTGAATGGGCAAATCCGGCGGGATGGGTGGCGGGCGCAGGCTCTGCATAAACTGAAGATTCGAAGAGTAAGTATCATAAGGAAGCGCATTCCCTTTGGGGGTCTGGTACTCCAGGTAGGGATAGAAATCCGTGGAGGCAAAGTTCCCAGGCAGTCCACTTAAGCCCGGCAAGAATGAAAGGGCGCGCCGCATCGACTCCCCTTCGAGCATCAATTCGCCCAACAAAGATGCCATGCTCGAAACGCCCAGCACCTTCATTTCTTTTTGGATTTTCGGGTCAGCGTCAAATGCCAGAGTTTGACGGGCGTCAATTGAAAGTGGGGCCGATGAGGCGATCAAAACCCCCTGCTCGGGTCCCATAAAAAAGGCCACGTGAGGAAATACCTGGGCCGCGGTGTTCAGGATGACCAGAAAATCCTGCGTCCGCATGTGATGGATCTGCACCCATTGCTGAAGCACCCCCTGTTCCGTAAGATGTGAGCGGCAAAGTTCGTAAAACTCTTTGTTATAGAGGTCCGCCTCGCCGCTGATCCAGATGGAGCTCACTTCAATAGTCATCAAGTCATAATGTTCACTGGAAAGCAGAAGAAAGTTGCGGCCATCAGCAATCGAGAGGTGGACGCGCGAATCATGATCAAAAACCCGTTCGTTAACATCATCGAACCACAGGCGGGCCGCATCGACGATGTGCGGCGCGAGTTCAACCGCGTCAATACGCGCGAATGGAAACCGGCTGACCGTGCGAAGGGTGTTTCCCGTCCCCAGGCCAATCACCAGCGCTTTATCAAAGCGACGTGTGAAGAGCATAGGAATCGTAGCGAAGCGAATCTGCCCGCCCACTTCACCCGTGTTATTACCCTGGAACTTTCCGTTGGAAAGAAGCAGGCGCGTGGAGCCCATCTGAACCACGGACGTCAGGCCGCCCTGTACGTCTTCCTTGAAATAGAGAACCTGATCCACGGGCCAGCCTTCGGTGAAATACACATAGGACCCTCGCGTCATACTGCGGGCATTCCAGCCGCGCGGACCTACCCAGAAAATCGTCAGGGAAGTCAGTGCTGCGACGGCAAGGGCAGTCCTCGATGCACGATTGAGTGGCGCCCACAGCATCGCGAACCCCAAGCCTATGACCAGATTTCCCGCGGCTGCCGCTTGAAGTGAGGAGAAAGATCCGAAATGGGGCAACAACACGAACCCACAAATCAGTGAACCGGCAATTGCTCCAACTGTATTGGCGGCGTAAAGTCCTCCCACTCTTTTGCCCACCAGTCCGGAGACACCACTCGAAAGATTAAGCAAGAGCGGGAAGCTCAAACCGAGGAGCAGCGAAGGAAGGATCAGAAGGTAGAATGCGCACAGGAATCGGAGTAATTCTCCCGCAATAAACGATGGGGTTTCGTATTTCAACAACAAAGGCGCGTTTGCATTAAAGATGCCAATCAGGAGAAGCGCCTCTATGGCGAGCTCGATCAAACGGAACCATGGGAATGTTGCTCCCGTCGCGCGGCGATAGGTCTTCCAGCCGACATTGGCCATGCGACAAACTATCAAAAAAGCGATGCCTACGATATCCAGATTGAGTGCCTGAGCGAACCCTCCTGCAAAGGCATCCGGGAGATGATTCCAGAGAGGCAAGGTCAGCAGGACGGTTAACGCCAGCAGGATCTGCGACGCCGGGAACGCACGCCGTCCGGATTCAGGATGCGGAAATTGGCGGGCCACGATTTGCGCGCCCCAGCCGAGGCCGACCAAAAATGTAAAAAGCATAACTCCAAAGGCGTATACAGTATTTCCAATTAAGAAAGATAGTATATGAGTCCAGAGGACTTCGTATGCCAAGGCAACGGTTCCGGTGAGAAATACGGCAAGGAAAAGGAGCGGTGGAGGCGACGAGACTGTTGTGCCAACGCCCTCGTCTGCCTGCGGCGCCGGCACTGGAATACTGCCATCTCGGTCAGAGGATGCGGCGGCTCCCCTCGCCAATGCCATCACTATAACGAAGAGGGAAAAATTAATGCCGCTGGCGATCGCGATCGTTCCCCGAACTCCCAGCGCCGGCATCAGCAGGTAAGCTGCAGCCAATGCTCCCAATGCCGCGCCGAGCGTGTTCCAGGCGTAAAGGCGGCTCACCTCCGGCCCGTAATCGGAACGAGCGTCGGCTACCAGCCGCGCCAGCACCGGCAAAGTACCGCCCATCAGAATCGTTGGAATCAATATGACGGCCGCGCTTAGAGCAAACCGAATTGGAGTCACGAAGCCGGGCGCGGAGTGAAGATGGTGATAAACGCCTACATAAACGCGAGTCAGCAAGGCGAACAATTTGGGGATGAAGAGCGCATAGACCCCTACAACCAACTCGAGGGCGCCATAGATCCAGGCCGAAGGACGCCACTGATCCGTATATTGCCCGAGGAGAAAAGCGCCCAGCGCCAGGCCTCCCAGAAACGCCGCCAGGACAGTGCTCACTGCGTAAGCGGTGTTCCCGAAGGTGTAAGTCAAAAGGCGGGTGAATAGCGATTCGAAAATCAGGCTCGACGCGCCGGAAAAGAAGAAAAGGATGGGGAGTGCGCGCAGGATCAGTGGGGACGAGGGACAATGCATAGCGTCAACCGACGAGCTCTCGGGAAGCTTCGCGAATGACTTATAACTTACCTGACCAATGTTTGAAACAAAAAATAATTGGCGTTGTGATGCAATAATTACATTCTGTTGCCGGCCTTTGGCCTATAATGACCGGGTTTTGCGCCCGAAATTTCTATCGTCACCACGGAGAGCGCATGAATACTCTGAAAAACTTTTTGCTCCTGTCAATCTTGTTTGCAGCGGGCCTATGGACCACGGGCCGCGGCCTGGCGGTTCTGCGGTCCACTTCCTACCATGATGCCTTCGACAGCGGAACCTTGGATGCCTGGCTTCTGCCTGCTCCGGCGGACTGGGCCATTGTGGAGGGTACCGACGGACATTTTCTTCACATGGTTCGCAAGGGCGAGCCGGGCGTTCCGCGTCGTCCCTTGCAATTTGCTCTTCTCAAGAATGTGCCCGTGGGTAGTTTTGAATTTCGAACCCGGCTGCGACGCGAAGGCAAATCGATGATCGTGGTGTTCAATTACGTCGATACCCTCCATTTCTATTACACGCATTTGTCGGTTGATCGCGGAGAGAAACAGCCCGTCCACAATGGGATTTTCATTGTCGACGGCGAAGATCGAAAACGCATCGCCGGTATTTCTGCCGACCCGGCACTGCCCGACACCGAGTGGCATCATGTGCGCGTGGTGCGAAACGTGCAGACGGGATCGATTGAAGTTTTTATGGACAAGAATACCGAACCGCTTTTTTCCGTGACGGATCGCACATTTACGTGTGGGCTGGTGGGTATCGGGTCATTCGATGAAACCGGAGATTTTGCCGACGTCGATCTTCATTCGAGTGACGCAGGGTGCAAGCCGGGCTCTGTTCTTCAGCCTGCCTCGATGAAGTGACCCTTAAGATGGATCCTGCCTTATGAAACCGATCAAGCACCTTCGTTGGTGGATCGTATGGACACTGTTTTGTTCGACGGTCATCAACTATATCGATCGTCAGACCCTCTCCAATCTCGCTCCCGTCATCACCAAAGAATTTCACATGACGAACTCGGACTATTCCTACATAGTCTCGTCGTTTCAGGCGGCCTACGCCATCATGTGGCTGGTGGGCGGTATCATTTTGGATATTGTGGGCACCAGAATCGGGTTGACCATCGCCATGATTTGGTGGTCGCTGGCGAGCATTCTTCCGGCATTCGCAAACTCGGTCAGAACTTTTGCCATTTCAAGATTCCTATTGGGGATTGGCGAGGGTTTTAATTGGCCCGGCGCCTCAAAAACGGTGGCGGAATGGTTTCCCGCCAAGGAACGAGGCTTGGCCGTGGGTATATTTGACAGTGGGTCGAGCGTCGGTGGTGCGCTGGCGGCGATTCTGATTCCATGGCTGGCAATATTTTTTGGCTGGCGCTTTGCGTTTTTTGTGGCAGGAAGCCTGGGCTTCGCATGGCTTGGATTTTGGCTCTACATCTATCGGCCTATGGAGAGCCATCCGCGCCTGGGCGCCGAAGAGCGCAAAGTGATTGAAGCAGGACGTGACACTTCACAAAAATCCCAACTTAAAGGCGCGGCGCGTTACCTGAATCTTCTTACCAAGTCCAACGCCTGGGGGATTGTGCTGGGGCGCTCTTTGACCGATCCCATTTGGTGGTTCTATATTTTTTGGCTGCCCAAATACTTAAGCGACACGCGTGGATTCAATCTCAAGCAAATTGCGGCGTTTACCTGGCTGCCTTTTGTGGCTTCCGACCTCGGGAATTTTACCGGCGGATTGGCCTCCGGGTATCTCATCCGCCGCGGCATGCCCGTCATCCGGGCGAGGAAATGGATTTGCGTTCTATGTTGTTTACCGATGCTGGCTGGGATCCCGGCAGCACTAACCCATTCGCCTTACGGAGCGCTGGCGCTGATCAGCATGGCTACGTGGGGCTATGCCGCATGGTCAACGATGGGACTCACCTTCCCCTCTGATCTTTTTCCCCAGGACGTGGTAGCCTCCGTCACTGGATTGAGCGGGCTGGGCGCGGCGGGGCTCAGCGCCGTGTCCACCCTCGGAGTCGGATGGCTGGTGGATAAATATTCCTACACTCCCGCATTCATCCTTGCCGGAACCATCCCGCTCCTGGCCACAGTCTGCGTTTTGGTTTTGATTCGAGCGCCCAAACCCTCGCCGGCATAGCATCCTGCCCTGCGTGTTAGAATCGTAGCTTGCAATCAAGGAGAGTTCCGCCAGGAGAGAGAATGGGTATCGAGAAAATCCTGCCGCTTGAAAGTGCGTTTCGACTGGTGGACCAATTAAAGGCCCGGGGCAAGCGTGTGGTCTTCACCAATGGCTGTTTTGATTTGGTTCATCCCGGGCACACGCGTTACCTTGCCGAAGCCCGCGCCATGGGCGACGTCTTGATCGTGGCCGTGAATAGCGACCGGAGCGTCGCGGCGATCAAAGGAGCCGGGCGCCCCATTTTTCCGGAGCGCGAGCGCGCCGAGATTTTGGCCGCCATGGAGATGGTGGACTTCGTGACGATTTTCGACGACCTTTCGTCCCTGGGCATCATCGCGCGGATTCTCCCCCATGTTCTGGTGAAAGGCGGCGACTGGGGGCTGGATGGAATTGTCGGCCGCGCTGAGGTCGAAGCGTCGGGAGGACGAGTCGTGGCAATTCCGATGAGCCCCGGGTTTTCCACTTCATCGCTCATCAACGCTGTGTTAAGAGAATCCAAATAACAAGATTTGGCCTGATGGCGCACATCCGTTCCACCCTACAAACTGTATTCGCGCAGCCCGCCTATCGCGAGGCGATTTCGGAGATTTCCGCCGGACGCGGCCCGGTGGTCCTGGCTGGATTAACGCCCACGGCCAAAGCTCTATTCGCCGCCGGGCTTGCGCACGACCTATTACGGCCGGTAATTTTTCTAACCTCGGACAACGACGCAGCCGACCGCATGCGCGTCACCGCCTCCACAATAATGGCGTGGCTCGATGGCCCCCCCGCGCTTGCGGGCGTGAGTTCCCTGCCTGCCTTTGACTGTTCGCCTTATGAGGGGCGCTCGCCGCACGCAGAAATATCCGAACGGCGCGCAGTTGCCATGTGGAATTTGTCGCGGGGCCAGACACGAATCCTTTTTGCTCCACTGCCCGCGGCCCTGGGACGTTTCCGCGACCGGTCATACTACCGTTCGCTGGCCTTGGAACTTAAGCCGGGCGAGGAATTAAATTTGGATGATTTGGTCGAGCATTTAAAAGGCGTGGGCTATGAAAGCGGAGAGCCGGTGCAAAACCCCGGCCAGTTTTCTTTGCGGGGTGGGATTATTGACATTTTTCCCCCTGAGTCGGAGTGGCCATTTCGCATAGAGTTTTTCGGCGACCTCATCGAGTCTTTGCGGGAATTCGACCCCACAACCCAACGCTCGCGCGCTCCCGTAAACCTGGCGCGCTTATTGCCTCTGAATGAGACCAAACATTCACCCGAATATTTTGAACTTCTCGTCCGAAACCTGATGAGGCGCCGAGACGCTGAAAGCCCAGGGACGAAGGTTATGCGCTCTGAAAAGGAACCGGAATGGGCTTCGAGCTTCCTCAATCCATTTCCGGGTTGGGAATTTCTGTCCCCCCTGGTTGAACCGCACGAGTCAACATTATTTTCACTTTTTGACCGTCCGATTTTGATCTGGGACGAGCCGGATGAGCGCAGAACACAACTATTACAAACTCTCGAAAAGTTGAGAGCAGCGTTTGAAGAAGTGCGCGATGTTGAGCCGCCGCCTCCTGATCCCAATGAAATATTCCTGTCTGAAACGGAATTCAACCTCGCAGTAGAACGGGTGACATCCGTCTCCGTCAAAGAACTGGGGCTCCACGAGGTCGCGTCTAATCTTAACCTTGTGGCGGAGGGCGTACCTGCCGCGACGGCCAAGGGTCTTGGCACGGATTCATCCGCAGGATTGCCTCCCAAGTCAGAGCCCGATCTAATCATGAACACTGCGATGGCCCCCAAATACCATGGCGAAGTCAAGCCGATGATGGAAGACCTTCGGCAGCGCTTCAAGCACGGTGAGGCGGTCACATTCGTAATTCCGACCGCAGGAAAAGCTGAGCGGCTGCGCGACTTGCTTGGCGAATACGAAATCCCTTTCGAAAGCGAGATCGAGCAGCAAGAAAAACAATCGGACCTTCCGCAGACTGGCGGCAGCGAGACTCCGCCCAAAGGCTCGCCCGAAAACATTCGTTCCATGAAGCCGATGGTGATTGCCCGCGGGGAAATGGGTGAGGGTGTTGCCTTCCCTGATCTTGGAATTCTTTTGCTCTCGGATAACGATTTGTTCGGCGGCTTCGATTGGGGCGGGCCCCGGCGGAAAGAACGGTCTTCGATATCCAGTTTTCTTTCCGACCTGAGCGATTTGAAAGTCGGCGATTACGTCGTGCACGTGGACCACGGAATAGGGCTGTATCACGGCCTGCGCCAACTGGGGGTGGCGGGCGCGCCACGCGATTTCATGCTGCTCACCTACCAGGATGACGCTCGGCTCTATGTTCCTCTCGAGCGTTTGGACCTGGTTGAAAAGTACCGGCGAAGCGGCGATGCATCCAAACCCGCACTCGATCGTCTGGGGGGCACGACCTGGGAAAGGACCAAGACCCGCGTTAAGCGCTCGCTACGCGACATGGCTGAGGAACTTCTTCGCCTCTATGCCGAGCGTAAAATGCGGGGCGGAGTTGCTTACAGCCCCGATTCCGCCTGGCAGCGCGAATTTGAAGACGCCTTCGAATTCGAGGAAACGCCGGACCAACTAACCGCGCTCGCCGAACTCAAGAAGGATCTTGAAAGTCCGCAACCCATGGATCGTCTGCTTTGCGGAGATGTGGGTTATGGCAAAACGGAGCTCGCCATGCGGGCTGCCTTCAAAGTGGCCCAGGACGGCAAACAGGTGGCGGTTCTCGCTCCCACCACCGTTCTCGCCTTTCAACATTACAACACCTTCCGCCAGCGCATGGCCGCATTCCCTGTCCGCGTGGAGATGCTGAGCCGCTTTCGCACTCCCATCGAACAAAAACAAACCGCCGTGGAAACGGAAAACGGGCGTGTGGACATTCTGATTGGCACCCACCGGATGCTCTCTAAAGACGTTACCTTCCGCGACCTGGGATTGTTAATTGTGGATGAGGAGCAAAGATTTGGCGTGGCGGCCAAGGAAAAACTCAAGAAATTGAAAGCGGGCGTGGACGTCCTGACCATGTCCGCAACGCCAATTCCCCGCACCTTGCACATGTCCGTGGGCGGACTGCGGGATCTCTCCGTGATCGAAACGCCTCCGCGCGGGAGGCTTGCCATTCAAACCGTGGTTGCCTCCTTCAGTGACGGTGTAATCCAAGCGGCCATCTTGCACGAAATGGAACGCTCAGGACAGGTCTTCTTCGTGCACAATCGCGTGGAATCCATCTTCACCATGGCGGCGCTCTTGCAACGGCTCGTGCCCACGGCGCGGATTGGCGTGGCGCACGGCCAGATGGGCGAAAAGGAATTGGAAAAAGTGATGCTCAAGTTTATTCGGGGCGAGTACGAAATTCTGACAGCCACCGCCCTGATTGAGAATGGACTTGATATTCCGCGTGCCAACACCATCATCGTGAACCACGCCGACCGTTTCGGGCTGGCCGATCTCTACCAGCTTCGTGGACGTGTGGGCCGCTCCAATCGCCGCGCCTACGCTTATTTCCTGATTCCCGCTGAGGACGCTCTGACCCCAACCGCCAAGCGGCGCCTGGCCGCGCTCAAGGAATTCTCAGACCTGGGAGCAGGATTTCGCCTCGCCGCGCTGGACCTGGAATTGCGTGGGGCGGGAAATCTGCTGGGCGCCGAGCAGTCGGGCCACTTGAATTCCGTTGGCCTCGATCTCTATTTGCAGATGCTCGAGCAAACAGTGGAAGAATTGCGGGGCGCCCCGGCCCGGCTTGAAGTGCGCACGACCATCAACCTGGGTCTCGATATCAAAATTCCTCCCGAATACATCGTGGATGAAAGCCAGCGCCTTAGGATGTACAAGCGGATTTCCAGCCTCAACCAGCCGGAAGAACGAGCGGAGCTGGAGTCCGAAATGGCCGATCGTTACGGACCTATGCCGCCTTCGGTCATCAACCTTTTGAATTACTCGATATTAAAGTCTGTTGCGGAAAACCTTTTGGTCCAGTCAATTGATAGAAAATCCGAAGAAATTTGGATTCGGTTTCATCCCCAAGCGCCCATCAGCTCCGATAAGTTGACTCAATTCGTGCGGCAGAATCGGGGCGCCGCGTTTCGTCCCGACGGCGCATTGCGTTTTCGATTTAAGGTTCGAGATGCCGAGCTTCCCGGGCAACTCGCAAATACCTTGCGGCAACTACACCAGTAGGATTAAAATATTTGTAGCGATGCCGGGCCTGGGAGGAATTCGCAGTTCGTCGAACGCTGGCTCTGCGGCGCTGTTTCCTCCACCAAAGTCCGAAGGAAGGTCTCAGAATGATGACGAAGAAAATTCCGATTTTCTTGACCGCGGCCGTGATCCTCGCGATCCTTGCTCTCCCCGTTTTGAGCGCCGGAAGAGTGGTGGAACGGATCATTGCCCGGGTGAACAATGAAATAGTTACAGAGCGGCAGTTCGCGCAGAAACAGGCGGAACTCAGAGCCCAGCTCGCCAAGGAATATTCAGGCGCCGATCTGGAAGCGCAGTACAAGGAACAAAGCAAGAACCTGCTGCGCGACCTGATTGACCAGGACCTGATGGTCCAAAGAGCCAAAGATTTGGATATTAAAGTGGAGCCCGAAGTGGTCAAGCACCTGGATGAAATTCGCAGGCAAGGCCATTTTGCCACCCAGGAAGATTTGCAGGCAGAGGTTGAAAAACAGGGCATGGTTTGGGAGGATTTCGAGGACAACATCCGGCGTGACGCCCTGATGCGGGAGGTCATTGGGGGCGAGGTGGGCCGCCACATCACAATCTCCGACCAGGAGAAACGAAAATACTACGAGGCGCACAAGCAGGACTTTACATTCTCGGACGGCGTTCACCTCGGCGAAATCCTAGTTTCCACAGAGAGTCGAAAGCCCGAGGAAGCAAAGAAACGGGCCGAAGACGCACTGGCGGAACTCAAGGCGGGGTCCCGGTGGGATGTTGTCGCCAAGAAATATTCGGATCATCAGAGCGTGAACGAAGGGGGCGATATTGGCTTCTTTGAAGCGGGCACGCTCAACACATCGCTCGCCCCGGCGATCGCCAAGTTGGAAGACAACGATTTTTCGGATTTGATCCAAACCAAATACGGTTACATGATTCTGAAGGTTTACGAACGGCGCAAACAGGGGATTGCCAAATATGAGGACGTTGAAATGAAAATCAGCGACCTTCTTTACAGTCAACAAATGGAGCCCGCATTGCGCGAATACCTTCGAACTCTGCGAAAAGAGAGTTATATTTATCTGGCCTCGGGGTACATCGATACCGGTGCGGAGCGGTCCACCCAAGCCGCGCTATCCGATGGAACCCAATGAAGCAGGATTTCGTCGCCGACCTCAAACCGGATACCGTAGTTCACACCACTTTCCTGGTTCACATCAAAGAGCGTAAGACCGCCAATAACGGCAGCGCTTACCTGGACCTTGCCCTCCGGGATTCCACCGGTGTCGTCAGTGCCAAGCTCTGGGACTGCGATCGGTTCAAGCTGGATTTTGAGGCGGGCGATGTTGTCTGGGTGGATGGGACGGTTGAGGAATATCGCGGCACGGCGCAGATTCGAGTCCGTAAAATCTCGCAGTGCCCTTCTGAAGATTTTGACTTGCGGGATTACCTGCCTCGCTCTCTTCGTGATCCGGCGGAAATGTATGCGAATTTATTGGAGCGTTTGCGCCGCGTGCCTGAAGGTCCGCTTCGGTCCCTGCTTTTGGCCGTGCTGGAAGACCCCGAAATTGCGGAGAAATACAAGATGGTCCCAGCCGCCACCAGTTTTCACCATGCTTATCTGGGTGGACTTCTGGAACACGTAACTTCTCTTGTGGAGTTGGGAGACAGGCTCTGCGATCACTATGGATGGCTCGACCGGGATCTTGTTCTGGCCGGCCTGGTCTTGCACGACCTGGGCAAAACCGAAGAATTGAATTTTACCCGCGGATTCTCTTACACAACGCGGGGACAACTCCTGGGACACATCACCATCGGTTTGGAAATAATTGGTGAGAAGATGCGCCAAATCCAGGATTTCCCTGGCGATTTAAAAGACAAAATCGAGCACCTCGTACTTTCGCATCATGGCAAAATGGAATTTGGCTCCCCCAAGGAACCGATGTTTCCTGAAGCACTGCTGATTCACTATCTTGATGACATGGATTCCAAGCTGGAAAGCATGCGGGCGCAGTACGTCACCGATAAAGACCGAGCCGGCGACTGGACAGCCCGCAACCGCGCTTTAGGCAGGGAGCTTCTGAAACCGACGCCGGAAGGATCGCGGGAAAATAAACCTGAGGCCGTCAGAGCGGCCCCAGCAACCACAAGCGATCGGCCCCAGCTCGACTTTCGCAATGGCCAGAAAAAGCCGTAACCACCATTTCGATCTGCCACCCTTGGAACTCCGGTGCATGAAAGCGCTGTGGGCTGCGGGACAAGCCACGGTCCAGGAAATTCGCGACGGCCTTTTGCCCGATAGACCTCTCGCCTACACAACCGTGATGACGGTCATGGACCGACTGGCTCGAAAAGGCGTAGTCGTACGCGAGAAAAAGGGGCGGGCGCATCACTATTCTCCGGCAGTGAGCGAGGAGGCCATCCGGGAGCGCGCTCTCAAGCACCTCATCGATAATTTCTTTGAGGGCGTACACAAAAACCTTCGAAAGTATCTTGAGAGCGGAGGAGCGGCAAACTTTAAAGCGGCGCCTCCTGATAGCCGAAGAACGATTAGACCAAGACCGGCTCCCATTCGTCCCCCCAAGGGAAAGGAACCTGACGTCCGGATGGACGCTTCCCTTTTGTAATGGTTGTCGATTGGTGCAGGTTCCTTCGAATACGCGCCCAAAATGGGCTTAACAAAGTGTTTTGATTTCTGAGGACATGGTCACAATGGATCGAGGAACTACCGAAATCTCGTCCCCCTTATTTCAATCCGCGATCCAACGTATCATTCCCCATCGGTATCCATTTCTTCTCGTGGATCGTGTTACAGAATTTATCCCGGCCCAACGCATCGCCGGGATCAAAACTTTTACCTGTAATGAACCACAAGCCCAGGGACACTTTCCCGAGTGGCCCATGGTGCCCGCGGGCATTCTGATTGAGATGGTCACACAGTTGGGAGCGATCCTGGTGCTCGAACGGCCGCACATGCAGGGGAAGATTGCCGTTATCCTGCAAATTCCGGAAGCGAAGATGATTGAGCCGGTGGCCATCGGCGACTCACTACGAGTGGAAGCTGAGGTCTTGAAGATTCGCCAAAGCTTTGGCGAATTGCGCGGCGCCGCCTACCGGGAGGGCGTTCGAGTGGCGGAAGGGCAGATGCGGTTCGCAATTGCAAACCTCGGTGATTTCCTGCCACAATAAGACCAGCGATGACTTTTGAACAGTTGCAAATTCGAAACATTTCTGTCCGTCCCGCCCACATCCTCGCTCCCATGGCCGGCATCACCGACACAGTATTTCGGCGCTTCATTAAGAGGATGGGTGGATGCGGACTTATCATGACTGAATTTGTCTCGAGTGAGGGCATGCTCCGGCAAAACCTGAAGTCCCAACGCTTTCTCCACTATACCGAGGAGGAGCGGCCGATCAGCGCGCAGATATTTGGCTCCGATCCAGGCAGGTTGGGCGAGGCTGCGCGGATTATTGAAGGCCTCGGTTTTGATCTGATTGACTTGAACCTGGGCTGCCCGGCAAAGAAAGTGGTCAAGTGTGGTGGCTCCGGTCTTCTTCGCGACCTCCCTTTATTGGACAAAATTTTCAAAGAAATTCGCCGATGTGTAACGATACCCTTTACCACCAAAATCCGAATCGGTTGGAGCGATGAGGAAATTGTCGCCCTCCCCGTGGCCCGCATCGCTGAGGATTGCGGTGTTGAAGCCATCGCCATCCATGGCCGCACGCGGCTTCAGGGATTCAGCGGCCGCGCCCGGTGGGACGTAATCGAAGAAGTCAAAGCGAATGTCGGCATCCCTGTAATTGGTAATGGAGACGTGATGACGCCCATGGATGCTCAGACGCTTAAAGTGCAAACGCGCTGCGATGCGGTAATGATCGGGCGGGCGGCATCATCGAACCCGTGGATATTCCGCCAAATGGCCGACTACTTTCATTTGGGCGAATTTAAAGAGCCCACAGACGCGGATCGTTATGAGATGATCCGAACCTACTACCATATGCTGGTGGAAGAAAACACGCCCGGCGCTATCGGCAAAATGAAACAGTTTGCCAGTTGGTTCACTCACGGGGTTCGCAACGGGGCCGAATTGAGAAGGCGAGTCCAGGGCGCTGCTGACACACGACAAGTGCTCGATTTGGTGGATGATTTCTTTAGCGTCATCCTTGGTTTAGCCCTGCCGGCATTCGAGGTTGGAACCCCGTCGGTTTAGAGGAGTTACTTATGGCGGAATCGCCTGATGATCCACACGGAGGAAAGCGGAGCCAGAGGCGAACAGAGTCCGCTGTCCCCGTTCAGATTCGTGGAATTGACGGCGATGGCTCGGAGTTTGAAGAGTCAACCGAAGCCGTTGAAGTAAGCCGGCGCGGGCTCTCCCTCCTGACCAAACGGAACCTGCCGCTTTTTACCGCCCTTACGGTTGTTCTCCCAGGCCGCGGCCCCAGGCGCCAGGGTGAAGGCGCCTCGGACTTTTTTTCCAACGCCTCAGTCGTTCGGGTGATCAAGGAAGGCGACATTTACCGGGTGGGTATCCGCTTTATCGGAGCCACGCTCACCACGTACACGGCTGAGAGTGGATGACGTAATTTGGCCTGGCATCCGCCGCCGCACGCCTTTGCCATGAGGCCAGCTTAGGTGACGTTTCCCCGCAGGCAATCTACTCCACGTCTTTCAGGATTCTGGATTCCTATCCTTTTCGGCTTGCCATTGCCGGTAAGCCTCGCTCTTTGAAATTCCGCGCCGGCGCGCCACTATCTTCAGGGCGGCACGCTCATCCATGCCTTCATGGGACATCGCTCGCTCGATTTCCGGACGAATCGACTGATCTGATAGAGATTTTCTTGGCTCGTCCGTCGAAGGTCCCACAATCACAGTGATTTCGCCCTTGACGGGATTTTTAAGTAGCTGGACGAGAACTTCTGAGACAATCCCGCGCAAGAATTCCTCATGAAACTTCGTTACCTCCCGGGCTATGACGGTGGGCCGGTCACCCAGAATCTCCAGGATGTCCTCCAGCATTGCGAGGATTCGATGTGGTGATTCATAAAAGACAAGACTATCTTCGGCGCGTTCCATAGTTCGCAGTTTTCCGCGCCGGGCCTGTTTTTTCGAAGGCAGAAACCCGACAAACCTAAAGCTGTCCACGGGCAGGCCCGCAGCCGACAAGGCAGCAAGAAAGGCCGACGCACCCGGCACAGGAACGACTTTCACTCCGTGGCGGATCGCCAATTGGACCAGACGGTATCCCGGGTCGGAGATTCCCGGCATCCCCGCATCTGAAACGAGCGCGACTTGATTCCCCCCCTCCATCAGAACGATTAATTCCGGCGCCCGCGTCATTTCGTTGTGCTGATGGTAGCTGATGGTCCGCGTCGAGATGGAATAATGGTTCAGCAGTTGTTGAGTGTGACGGGTATCCTCACAGGCGATTAAATCAACTTCCTTTAAAGTTCGAAGAGCGCGAAGCGTGATGTCCTCAAGGTTTCCGATTGGCGTTCCTACGATGTAAAGCGTTCCCATCCGACCCTTTGAAGGATGCTGGATTCGTCCCGTATGGGTTGGATGTGACATGACTCTCATTTTTGGTGATTATCCTCGATCAATTCCGACGAAATCTTATCAGGCGATTGGGACTGAGGCAAACGCCAACCCGGGCTATAATTCCAGCCGGAGAATTTTGACCGCTATTTGAAGGACTGATATAATAAAGAAATCAACGATGAAACTTGGAGGGCTGCTTGCCGCTTTATGAATATCGTTGCGCGAAATGTGGCGCTCGATTTGAAAAAATCAGAAAGTTTTCGGACCCACCCCTGACAAAATGTGAAAAGTGCGGTGGCAAGCTCGAACGTCTGCTTTCATCGCCGGCGTTCAAATTTAAGGGCACCGGATGGTACGTCAACGATTATGGCAGGAAGGACTCCGGCGGGGCCGCCGAAAAGAACGACAGCGCGGTCCCCGGTAAAAAGGAAAGTACGCCTTCTGACAAGGCGGATAAACCGACCACGTCCAAGTCTGGAGAAACGAAAGAAGCGGCTTCAGGATCAAAGACCAAAGATTCCAAGCACCGGTCTGGTAAATAGACCCTCTTACTTATCCTTCCAAGTCCCCAGCAGGCGCCGGAGTATTACCAACTGCCCAAGATGATAGGCATTGTGGTCAGCCACCAGAAGCGCCTCGCGGAGAATCGTTTGCCCATCGCCATGCGGGATGGCGGCAAAAAGATCAGTTCGAGGATTGGCTACCAGGCGCTGAAATTGCTTGAGGTCGGAGCGAAAGTCGCTGACGGATTTGGCCCAGGCTTTTGAATTAGGCGGAGAGTCTCCTCGCGGCCAGTATCCAGAGGGAAAATCCAGCGAAGCGTATTTGGGATTTCGGCAAAAATCGAGAATATCCCACTGCGCAATCCGCATGTGTTCCAATAATCGCCACGCCGTGTAAGGCAGTTTTGCTGGCCGGACCCCGCGCAGGTTCGCTGGAAAATCAGAAATGGTATCTACAAAATTGAGGTGGGCGCCCCCGCCCCGCAATAGGTAAAGAACATGCTCACGTAATGCCTTTCCATCATCGCGCATGTTTTCCAAATCCCCCCAAAGAAAACGATGGTCAAACTAATTCAAAGCTTGAGCGATCTGAGATACTTGCGAAAAGGCTTCCCCAAGTCAGGTCGCTTCAAAGCCAATTCAACTGTCGCCTTAAGGAATCCGAGTTTATCGCCGGCATCGTAGCGCTTGCCTTCAAACAGATACCCATAAACGGTTTCTTTCTTTAACAATTGCTTCAGGCCGTCGGTCAACTGAATCTCATGCCCGGCCCCCGGGTGCGTTCCTGCAAGTTCCTTGAAAATCGCCGGGGTCAGAATGTAGCGGCCAATGATGGCCAGGTTGGAGGGCGCATCTTTGGGCGCCGGCTTCTCCACCATATCCTCAATGCGGTAAATACGTCCCGGCATTTCCTTATCAGGCACCAGACTGGCTTTGATGATTCCATAGCTAGAGACTGTTTTGCGATCTACCCTCTGGATGGCGACTACGCTGGTTCGATAGCGTTCATGAACGGCCATCATTTGTTTCAGGCAAGGCACCTCACTATCAATCACGTCGTCAGACAGGAGTACGGCAAAGGGCTCATCACCCACCAGTTCACGGGCCACAAGGATGGCATGCCCCAATCCCCTTGGATATTTTTGCCGGACGTAGGCCATCTGCATGAGATCGGAAATTTGGGCCAATTGCCTGCGCAACCCTTCCTTCCGCCGTCCCACCAGTTCCTGTTCGAGTTCAAAGGAAACATCAAAATGGTTTTCAATCGCATTCTTGCCCCGCCCGGTAACGAAAATCACCATGGGAATTCCGGAGGCCGAAACCTCTTCCACGGCATACTGAACCAGCGGCTTGTCCACGATTGGCAGCATTTCCTTGGGCTGAGCCTTGGTTGCGGGAAGAAATCGCGTCCCCAAACCGGCCACGGGCAAAACCGCTTTCCGAATGCTCATTGTCACCTCACTCGAATCATGCCTATTGCGTGGGCGAATTAGGCTTATGGGTGGGGAGATCCTGGTGCACCCCGTCAAACTTCGCCGGCAAAAGACCAACTGCCGAAATCAGGAGCCGTCGTTTTTTCGCCACCGTTTCACGGTGTGCCGGTTTCAGCCTTGATGAAGCTACGTATGCTAACATATTTCTTGAGGAGAACTGGAAATGCTGGTTTTGGGAATTGAATCCAGTTGTGACGAAACCGCTGCCGCCATAGTGGACGACGGGACGCTTATTTTATCCAGCGTTGTAGCTTCGCAGAATTTAACTCACGAAAAATACGGAGGCGTTGTTCCTGAGCTGGCATCACGCGAGCACTTGAAAAGAATTGTACCCGTGGTCGAAGAGGCCTGCCGTCTCGCCAATGTCGGACTTGGACAAGTAGAGGCCATCGCCGTCACCGAAGGCCCGGGTCTTGTGGGGTCCCTGCTCGTCGGGCTCGTTTACGGCAAGGCTCTTGCCTTCGCCTTGGGGATGCCTTTGATAGGAGTGAACCACCTCGAAGGGCATATTCAATCTGTTTTCCTACAGAACAAGGTTGATGTGCAGCAAGGGAAATCTTCGGAAATGCCCGGCCTTCCCGCAGTTGCGCTAGTGGTTTCCGGCGGACATACGAGTCTTTTCCTGGTCCGGCGGCTCGAGAAGAAAGGACAAATGGCGGTTGCGAAATTCTCATACTCGCCGTTAGGGGCCACGCGCGACGACGCGGCGGGTGAGGCGTTTGACAAAGTTGCCAAACTCCTTGCCCTTGGCTATCCCGGCGGCCCCATCATCGATCGATTGGCGCGGATCGGCAACTCGAAGGCGGTGGACTTTGGGCGGGTTCGAATGAAACGAAATCCGCTGGATTTCAGCTTCTCCGGTTTGAAGACGGGAGTGCTTTACCGGACGAAGGGAACGGCGCTCGAGACAGAAGCCGAAGAGCGCCGCGCCTGGAGGAAAAACCGGGACCGTGTATCCGTTGAGGAAATTCGGGCCCGCTGCTCCCAAGCCACGCTTGATCTGGTGGCCAGCTTTCAACATGCCGTAGTTTCTGATTTAGTGGAGCGTACGCTGGCGGCGGCTGATTTGCAATGCGCCGAATCGATTCTTGTTTCGGGAGGAGTGGCCTGCAATTCATTATTGCGCGAGCGTTTTCATGAAGCCGCCAAAGCCCGGAGGCTGCCCGTGTTCTTCCCTTCCCCATCGCTAAGCACCGATAATGCCGCAATGATCGCGGCCGCGGCCTTTTATAAGCTGGCCGCGGGTGGGCGCGCCGATTTATCTCTTACCGCGCATGCTTCTTTTCCCCTCACAGCATGAAATCTGGATGCAGGGGCAAGTGCTGGTGAGCTGCCATCAAAGATTCTCATCATCGTCTGCTCAGTTCCGTTACAATGGCCGTCCGTTGGGCCGGAGGCAATTCGCTTAAACTCCGAGTGGGAACAAAAAGCGCGCGGCATATGCAGGAGATTTGGCTGCCGCGACGATTTGCCATTACCTATGCGCGTCGCTGTCGACACCGGTGGAACCTTCACAGATTGTGTTCTGATCGAGGGCTCGCGGATCAAGATCCTTAAAGTGTTTTCAACGCCGGAAGATTCCACCCGGGGAATCCTGGACGGTGTCCGCCGAATATCATGCGCATTGCCTACGGGGCTCCCGCTCGACATCATTCATGGCACCACTGTGGGCACCAACAGTCTGCTTGAGCGCCGCGGAGCGAAGGTAGCGCTTGTCACTACCGCGGGCTTTGAGGATTTGATCGAGATCGGTCGGCAAAACCGTCCACGCCTTTACGACCTCAATGTTTCGCGCGAGCCTCCACTGGTCCCGCGCTCCATGCGTTGGGGAGTACGCGAGCGGACGGCGGCGGGCGGCGAAATCCTTTTGCGCCCACGGCCCAGGGACCTGCAAAAGTTGATTCGTTTGCTGCGGCGCCGAGGTGCGGAGTCGATTGCACTATGTTTTTTGTTTTCCTTCAGGAATGTGGAGAACGAGAAGAAAGTGTCGGCATCCCTGCGGAAACTTGGGTTGCCCGTTTCCGTGTCGCACGAAATCCTGCCTGAATTTCGCGAATACGAAAGGCTGTCTACGGTTGTGAGCAACGCATATCTCGCGCCCGGGTTGGGCTCATACCTTGCCCGGCTTGGTTCCAAGGTCGCGCGCGAATTCCACCGCACCGGTCCCGCAATGCCAAGCGCCCTCAAGGCGAAATCTGGTTCCCACAAGGCTTCGCCATCCATGGGCCGGATATATGTTATGCAGTCGAACGGTGGGATAACCACCGCGGGGCGCGCGGCGCGCGAGCCCGTTCGCACGATTCTATCCGGCCCGGCGGGTGGA
Source organism: Terriglobia bacterium (assembly GCA_035308965.1). Taxonomy (GTDB): domain Bacteria; phylum Acidobacteriota; class Terriglobia; order UBA7540; family UBA7540; genus DASYXZ01. Next base: position 173,841 of record DATGFN010000065.1, read on the forward strand.
GTGGTCGCCTCGGCTTTGCTTGCCCGAAAAGTTGGAATCGCCCGCGCCATGAGTTTTGATATGGGCGGCACCTCAACCGACGTTTGTTTGCTCGACGGACCGCCGCGCACTACTCACGAAACCACTTTGGCAGGCTTGGCCGTTTCCGTCCCAGTGCTCGATGTACATTCGGTCGGGGCGGGAGGAGGATCGGTGGCTCGCGTGGATGGCGGCGGCGCCCTTCGGGTTGGCCCTGAAAGCGCGGGGGCCGTCCCCGGACCCATTTGCTATGGAAGGGGCGGAACTCGTCCCACTGTGACCGATGCTCATGTGCTTCTCGGCCGCCTTGATCCTGATTATTTTCTTGGAAGATCGTTCCGGCTTGACTCAGCGGGGGTGAGTGCGGGCTTCACGGATTTTCTCCGCGCTTTGCCGCAAACTCTTCGCGCCATGACCCCCAAATCCCCACTGGCACTGGCGGATGGAATGATCGCGGTTTCGAACGCCACCATGGAACGCGCTCTTCGGCTGATTTCCGTGGAGCGTGGATACGACCCAAGAGATTTCACCCTCATTTGTTTTGGAGGAGCCGGAGGCCTGCACGCCGCCGATCTTGCGAGATCGCTGGAACTGAGCGCTGTGATTGTCCCCATGCATCCCGGAGCCTTCTCGGCACTGGGAATACTTCTTTCCGATATCGTGAAGGAAGTTTCCCTATCGGTGCTGATGATTGTTCCAGAGGCCGGGCAAGGTGAAGGATCGTCGCAACGGAAAATTCAAGCATTCCTAAAATCTCTGGAGCGCAAATTTGAATCAATCAAGAGAAAAGGACTCTCCGAGCTCAAGCGCGAAGGCTTTAAAATTGAAAGAGCAATGATTGAGCGGCGACTCGCCTGCCGTTACGTTGGCCAAGCCTACGAACTCTCAATTCCCTTTTTGCCAGACTTTCGGCGGCGATTCCATGCCGCACATGAAAGGGCGTATGGATATGCCCAGCCCGCACAGGCTGTGGAGATCGTCAGTTTGCAAGTCCGTCTGACACTTCCAACTCCCAAAGCCTCGCATGGCCCGAGGGGAACCAAATCCAGAGCTGGAAAGTTTCAGGCGGTCGTCAAAACAAAACCAGTTTGGTTCGATAGTCGGTTTCTTCCGACGACATTTTTTGATCGCGAAAAATTGGGGCCCGGGATGAAAATCCAAGGGCCGGCCATTATTGTCGAATATAGTTCGACCACAGTGGTTCCACCAGATTTCCTCTGTACCGTGAATGATGATTTAAACTTGATCCTCAAACGCCATGCGCCTTGACGCGGCAGAACTCGAAATTTTCAAGAACCTTTTTCATTCCATCGCGGAGGAAATGGGTGCGGCTTTGCGGCGGTCCGCGTTCTCTCCCAACATCAAAGAGCGCCGGGACTACTCCTGCGCTGTATTTGATGGGGCCGCGCGTGTGGTGGCCATGGGCGATCACATGCCCGTCCATCTTGGATCGATGCCCATGTCCGTGGCCGCTGCCATCCGTGATCTCGATCTCGGACCCGCTGACATTGCAATGCTGAATGACCCCTACGCAGGGGGGACTCATCTGCCTGACATCACGCTGGTGATGCCCGTTTTTGCCCAACCTGCCTCACGCCGAAAGACGCCGAGTCGTATTACTCATTCACGGCCAGCCTTCTATGTTGCCAGCCGGGCGCACCATTCTGATATTGGCGGCGCTCAGCCCGCGTCGATGGGCCTGAGTGAGGATATTTATCAGGAAGGGCTGCGAATCCCTCCCGTGGCCCTGGTGCGGAATGGGAGAATCCAGCGCGATGTGCTTGCCCTGGTACTTTCCAATGTGCGAACCCCGCGCGAGCGCGAGGGCGACCTGGCAGCCCAGGTTGCAGCGTGCCGGCTCGGAGAACGCCGCTTGCGGGAGTTGTTAGGAAAGTACGGTGATGAAAAAACCGATTTCTACCTGGATGCCCTCCAGCAGTACTCTTCACGACTGATGGAGGAAGCTCTGGCTCGAATTCCGGACGGAGTCTACTCGGCGGATGACTACCTCGACGATGACGGGTATTCCCAAAGCCCCGTTCGCATTCATGTGTCAATTCACGTAGGTCATGGCCGGGCAATGATAGATTTTGCCGGGACGTCACCTGCCCAACGCGGAAGTGTGAACGCCGTTTGGGCCATCACATACTCTGCCGCATTTTATGTTTTTCGCTGCCTTTTGGGGGAGGAAGTTCCGGCCTGTGCGGGCTTGATGAACCCCATCGAAATGCGCGCGCCGCACGGAAGCGTAGTCAATGCGCGGCCGCCCGCGGCGGTCGCCGCGGGCAATGTGGAAACGTCGCAGCGAATTGTGGACGTGATTCTGCGCGCCTTGTCCCGGGCGCTGCCTGGCCGCATCCCCGCCGCCAGTTCCGGGACGATGAACAACATTTCGTTTGGAGGATTTCATCCCCAACAAAGCCCCTCGGCGGGCGAGCCGTTCACTTATTACGAGACAATCGCCGGCGGCATGGGTGCGCGGCCGAATGCCGACGGACTGAGCGCCATTCACACGCACATGACCAATTCGCTGAATACTCCCATTGAGGCGCTGGAGTCCGCTTACCCGGTTCGGGTAAAATCCTATTCCATTCGAAGGGGTTCGGGTGGGAAAGGTCGATTCCAGGGTGGCGACGGAGTAATTCGGGAGATTGAATTTTTAACCCACGTGCGGGGGAGCATTCTATCTGACCGGCGCCGCTTCGGACCTTACGGTCTGGCTGGCGGAAAAGCAGGCTTGCCGGGGAAGAATACATTGATGATAGATGGGAAGCGCGGCAAAACTACGACTCTCCCCTCGAAAACGGTCTTCGACGCGCCCGAAGGAAGTATACTCAGGATTGAATCGCCCGGCGGCGGCGGCTGGGGGCGAAAAACCAAACCAGTTAAAGGTCCGGGTTAGTCGTCGGAAATGGAATAAAGACTTAAGAAAACAGTTCAATCATCGGAGGGGAGATGGAAACGGTGAATCGGAGGAAATTTATGAAATCCGTTGCGGTGGCGGCAACAATGTCCAAATCAGATTTTAACGTGGCCAGGCCAGGAGAATCCGGAGCGATTTTTCTTTCGACATGGGTTCACGGAAAGCCTGCCAACGATAAGGCGGCCGAAGTTTTTACGGGCGGGGGAAGCTTGCTGGACGCCGTGGAACGCGGAATTAACGTCCCGGAAAACGATCCCGCGGTGACGAGCGTGGGCTATGGCGGACTGCCCAATGAGGATGGCATCGTTGAGTTGGACGCCGCGCTAATGGATGGAACGCGGCACCATGCCGGCGCGGTGGCAAGCCTTCGCAACATTAGAAATCCAATTTCAGTGGCGCGTAAAGTTCTCGAGAAGACCCATCACACCACTCTCGCAGGCGATGGCGCCTTTCAATTTGCGCTGAAGATGGGATTTCATGCCGAACAATTGCTGACTCCCGAAAGCCTGAAAAAATGGATGGATTGGAAGGCGGACCCCAAACGTAAAGATTTCTGGACCAAACCCACAGAAAATCATGACACGATTGGAATGGTGGCGACGGACGGCAAGGGGCACATGGTTTCAGGGTGTTCGACCTCAGGCCTGGCATGGAAAATCAGCGGGCGAGTGGGCGATTCCCCGCTTGTAGGCTGCGGCGTTTTTGCGGATGACAACGTTGGAGCGGCCAGCGCCACCGGGGACGGCGACCTGATGACGAATTATTGCACCAGTGTTTCGATCGTTCATTATATGGCCCGAGGTATGACCCCGCAGGAAGCCTGCGAAGAACTGCTGACACATATGGCGGTGACCGATCCGCGTAACAAGACCGCTGACGCGTGCGTGATTGCCATCAACAAGAAGGGCGAAGTGGGTGCTGCGTCCATGAGGTCCGGCTATCGTCTTAAATATGCGCTTTGGAAAGATGGCCAAAGCCAATTGCTGGATGCAACCGCACTTTTTTAAAGTGGTTTGGCTAACCCGCGCCCAGCGCGCATTTAAGCTTGGATTTCGGGCTGGAGTGTTGTAGGGACTTCTGGCTGAGGCTCCGCCCGGCCAGTGAACATCCATGTGACGACGCATAACATGAGGACGGCCAGGACTACCCCGTTCCAAACGAAGAAAGGCGGAGGTTGCGAAAGAAGGTCAACCATTGGCCCAACTATGGAAAGAAGAAACGCGGATGCGAAGTAGGCGAGAATATTATCTCGATAGAATAATACTAGAACGCTTATAGCCACGCTGGCGGTAACAAATCCGAGCACCCAGCCCAGGAGGTACTCACGAACCGACCGCGCGCTCGAAGGCCCCAGACTGATCAGGAAAATCAATCCCACTCCAGCCAACCACCATTTCCGCCCGCGTATTCCCAAGAGAACCAGATAAATGATCATTGCCACTGCGGGCGCGCCAAGGATGATTCTTGAAAACCCGCTAAGAAAGATGCTGGCCACGGGCCACGACGCATCAATTGAATTAGGCACCAATGAAATATCCACAGGAACATAGGCATGGAAGCGATCCGAGATATAACTGCTGATTTGGGCCAAACCCGCACTGGCGGAAAGGGCGACCAAGACGGCGACAGCCGCATCCTTGCGCCAAACGCGGCGCGCCGGGCCTTTGAAGACTCTCCATGCATCCGGAAACAGGCTGGTGGCCAGACCAACCAGCAACCAACTGAACAGTCCAAACACGAGGGGTACAATCGCGAATTGTACAACTTCCAAGAGCCGGAAGAGGTTCATCGGCATTGACGTATTGTAAAAATTCTCGACGGTAGAAAGAGCGTTTAATTCCTCCACCATGCTGATCAGGGCAAATGCCGCCCCCACTTTGGCGGCGGAACTCCAGGCGATGGACCCGTTCTTAATTTGTTTTACCAGCAGCATGATGCCACCGCCTGCCAGGATCACAAAAAGAAACGCCCGGGCGATGCCCAGAAGAATTGCGGACAATCTGCGGCCCTGGCGCTCTCTCAGCCAATCATCGGGAAGCTTGAAGAAGCGCGAAAACCCAACCACTTGGTCCCCCGCAACGTCCACGCGAATGCGAAAGTGAGCGTCGCCAACGTTCCTGGGGTCTCCGGCCTTTGCTTGCCAAACAAAGGTGTAGTCTTGCCGCGCCTTCCTTTTTTCCGCCTGGGAATCCTGAAGGTCGAACCCGGAGAGTGCAAAGCCTTGCTTGTCGGCCTCCTGTTCTGCAATGGCACGCGCCTGGTCCATGGAAAGCGAAGCGCCCGGAGCGTCTTCATCCAATACATGCTGGTAAGTGAACACCCCACCACCGTCTGCATCCACAAAGACGTGATGCTCCTCTTTTTCCAGCGGACGGAAATACCGGACCTCCCACAAAAGCAGCCGGGTGGCACGGCGATAAATTTCGTCGCTTTCCTTTACTGTCCGCCGCTCCAGGAAATAGCGGATATCCGTGCCGTCCACGTTTTCATCCAGCACGGCCAGGCTGTGGTAGCGCGAGGGATCGACATTTCTTTTCTTGATAAATTCATCGGCCGAGCGCATGGCGTCATGTCGGGTCAGCCGCAGGGTTATCCCATCGCCAAATTTATATACTTTCATAAGGGCGGCCGCGCCAAATACCGCGATGAAAGCGCCCGCCAGTATCAGGCGGGATTTGTTCAAAGGTTGGTAAACCAAGGGGGCAGTCTCGACGGCAGCGGACACTCGCGGCACTCGGGAGATCCCGGCACTGGCATTGGTGAGCGCGCCTTCTTCCAGGAAGGTTCCGGTCCGCAAATAGGCCGCCAGCGCCAATCCCAGGGGCACGAGCATGATCCCCGCCGTTATTCCACCGCTCACCATCAGGTAGGAATTGTGCGAGCGCAGCAGGAGAAATGCAGTGTAAAGGGCATCTACGGAGTAGTGCCAGATCATTGTGGCAACGATCCCAAACCTCAACATCATGATGCCCATTACGATTCCGCCCAGCCCGACTTCAAGTCCTCGAATGTAAAACGGCTGATTGGGGTAGGCGGAATGGCCGAATCCCCAAATGAATGCCGCGAATACCAGCGCCAAGGGCAACGAGTGCAGGAATTTCCTAAGAAAAGGTATGGCAAAGGCGCGGAACATCATTTCCTCAAAGATGGCGGGCAGAAACCCTATAAACAAAACCCAGACCCACGGAATCCGCGTGTTCAGTAGATCTGAATAATTGACCTCCGCCGGGGCCCATGCTCCGAGCTTGTTGGCCACAAGATAAAAAATCGTCTGGTAGGCGAAAAAGAAAAAAGTCAATCCAATCCCGACGACATTGGCGATAAAAAATGACCGTGAGCGAAGTCCCGACCATGTGAAGGTGTGGCGCAGGGATTGCAAACGCGGGAACGATTCCCGGTAGATTGGCTCTCCGCTCGCGATCAAGAGAAAAACGAACACCCCCACGGCGAATGAGGAGAGCACCGATTGCAGAATGTAGCTCACCAGGAAGCTGGAATAAGGGTCGGTCGTGCGGTAGCCAAATTGTTCCAGCGAAAAATCATTGGCTGTCTTTAGAAAATAGAGGCCTGTTCCCACCAGGCCGACGCTGATGGCCAGGCGCCAGGGGACATCCCCGTCGCGAATGCGCATGACAAGATAGATGAGCATGGCCACACAAAGGAAGACCATGAATAATTGGTCCACCTCCTGCGCCGAATCGTTGCGTGACCGCAATGTTTGATAGTCGCGGCTCCACTGGTCAGGCACCTTGACGAATTCGCGGTATCCCGCCAACTGGTCACCATCCACTTCCAGCGTGATGCGCAAACTTCCATCGCCCAGATTGACGCTTTTTATTTTCCAGGTGAATGAATGGTCGGTGCGGGCCGGGCGTTTGGTGGTGTCCGAATCCACGAACTCCAGGTCATTCAAATCGCGCTTCATGACATCGCGCAAAAAGGACTCGGCCACGGTCTGGGCCTGGGAAGGGTCAAGGTTTGCACCGGGAGTTTTCTCTTCAATTTCGTGATCGAACCCATCTACTTCGCCGGCGGGGGTCACCTCCACGCGGTATTCTTCTTTTTGCTGTGATTTGAACCAGCGATGCGTCCATCGCCAGAGGCGGACCGGACCGTGGGTCAAGTCGTTCATCCGCTCAAGGCCCTGGGTCCGTTCCAGGAACACCTTGGCCTCATCGTCATACTCAAAAGCAGCTGCGTGCCGAAATCCCTCCAGGTGAATTCCGCGCTGCGCAAGGAATTGTTCCGCGATGGGTTCCGAGTCGTTTTTCGTGACGCGGAATTCGATGGCGGCTTCGGGAAACGCGCGCCAGAAATACTTGACGCCAATCGCCAGTGAAATGCCGGCTACCACCACGGCGGTTGCTATTATTTTGTATTCCCGTCCAGTCAGCTTAATGGGCATCAGACCCTTTGCGTTCCATCCATGAAAAAGCGACAAGAGTCAACATGTAAAAAGTTTTTGAGGGGAGTAGGGCATGCACATGATGTTCGTGAGCGGCCGCCGCGACCGCAGGCATTGTCCTCAAAGCCACTTGACCATCACCCAGGCCGTCTGGCCGTTCGAATAATAATGGGCAATCTCCTCCACTTTAACATACCCGCGCGCTGAATAAAAAATCTGGGCGGAACGATTGTCCTCTGCTGTTTCGAGGTAGATGAGCCGCAGGCCCCGGCGCACCGCCCAAGCCTCGGTTGTTGTCATGAGGGCTGTGCCGGCGCCGGCGCCCCGCATGCTCTCAATTACATCAATCGTGACTATGTGTCCGGTCTTTTGCGGCTCGCAACCGAATATCAGGAATCCAACAATCCTATCTTGCGAACGTGCCACCCAGGTTTTCGACTGTCGATGGTGGACAAAACGCGAGAGTTCGGCGCGCGAATAAGAAATGCCGGGAGGAAAACACTCTTGATCGATGATATAAAGCGCATCAAGGTCAGGTGAGCTAAAAGGAAGAATTTCAAACGAAGCCGGGGTCGCGGAAGTGCGATTCAAATCCATTCCTCTCGCGGATAATTTGGCCACGTTTCCCAAAACATCCCATGTCCTATGGAAGAGATCAACAGGACATATTGTTGGATTGAACTGAAAATACCCTGGAAGAGCCCGGCTTAAGAAAAGAGCGCCGCCATCAGTCGCGATCCCTTCGATCCTTTCCGGGCGCCCCGCTCGGGAATGGAGGGACAGTCCGCCGCTACTTTCGCTGCGCCTCATGTACGCTTTCATTCAAATGATCGAGAATGAGTCCGACGCTTGTGTCCACGGCCTTATCCAGAGTGGGAGGATTGAAAGTACTCCGGACACTGTCCTGCCAAATGGAAGCGCCTGTCGCCCTGTCACTTATGAAAACTTCCGAATGAACAGACTTCAGACGGCGGGAATCCAGGCAACTCCCGCGCACCACGGTATCTGCGTCTTTCTCATCCAGCACGATTTCGTACCTTCCGGTCTTGGAAAGCCCTTCCATCAATTTATCGCTAAGCTGGTTATCAATTCGCTCTACAAATATTTTCCTCATGTGAGTCAACTTGCGCGGGTCGGAGGTGGTGGAAGAATGAGGGCCATTGGGCGCCGAAGCGGTTGGGGGCCCCAAGGTGGGGCGTTTTTGAGTTTCACCCTCGGGTTCTTTTGGGGCGGGCGCTTCCTTTTGTGCCCACGCCATGGAGCAGAAAGCGAGCCACAAAAGCAGGCACGGTTTGAATATTTTCATCGCGCCCTCCGTAATTTTTACTGTGGATACAAGTCTACCAAAATGGCCGGGGGATTTCACCCGCGAGAAGCAGTTTGACAAGAGAACGACCGGGAGCCCGAAGAGTTGGCAGACGTCTGAAATCCGAGGGGCCTACTCAGAAATAAATTCGATCAATGCCGCGCGTTGTCCCTTATTAATTTTTGCCTGTCCTTCAAATCCTGGAGCTGGTTCCTATGCCGTTCTTTCATTGCGCGCTTATCCCTTTGGAGTTGGTGCATTTGCAGATCCCGTGCGGCCTTGGTGACCTGGTGCCCCTTGAGGGACTGCTTCACATTTCTTTCGTTGAGCTTATAAGCCTGGCTTTCGCGCTTCTGCTGTGCCTTGAGGGACTGAACTTCAAGATTCCCACGGGGCGAGGCTTCGAGCATCAACACAGGGGACACCAAGACTGAAACTGCCACTAACAAGAAAAACATTCTCCGCATGCCACCTCCCAGCGGTTCCTTGAACCGCATCCATATCTCGATTTGGCGCGCTTGATTTCTCCGAGTCCCACCCGTCGCACCCGGAGTCCCCTCGATTGGGCATTCTAACGGGTTTCTCGGCATATCACAATAGAATCCGAACATAGATTCCGAACAAGAAGAGGGCCGTGAAGAGGATTTGGGGCCCTAACCAAGATATCCTTTGAATCTCTGTGCCGAAATCGAAAAGCCCGGGAAAATTCCGGAGGCGTTCGTGGCTCCCATGTGGCGGACCAAAACCTCGGCAAAGACGTCGCGGAAATCCGTGGTGAGAGCCAGGTCGCGGCCCTCATTCAATTGCTCGGGCCGTAGTCCCGGCCATTGGCCGTAGACTTTCCCACCCTTGACCGGACCGCCGAGGGCGAACATCGCGTTGGCGTGCCCGTGGTCCGTCCCGCGATTTCCATTCTCGTGTGCGGTGCGTCCAAACTCGGTCATGGTCAGCACGCAAATATTTGCCATGCGGTCGCCCATGTCGCGGTGGAAGGCGGCGAGCGAGTCGCCAAATTCCTTAAGGCGAGCGGCCAATTGCCCTTCCACGCCGCCCTCGTTCACATGATTGTCCCATCCACCCACTTCAGCAAAGGCAATTTCCAATCCTACGCCAGCTTTGATCAATTGCGCCACTTGCTGAAGGCTGTGGCTGAGAGGGCCTTTGGGATAAACCGCGCCATTCTCAGGCACATAGTCTTCAACTCCAATCTGGCGGAGGGTCGAGACGGCGCCCAGCATTTCGTGCGCGGTGCCATTCATGAGAGGATCGGACGCCGAAGCGTACATTGATTCGATGGCCTGATCGAGGCCGGAAGTGGGTGCGTGCGGATTGGCTACGGCGGGAGGTGGACCGCCCCGTAATTTGAATCCACGCACGTCTTCGATGGCGAGCGCCGGAGCAGCACCCTGCAAAGTGCGGGGCATTCGGGGAGTAATGGCCACGGCGCGGAAGGGTGTCGCGTCCCCTTCGGGCTGGGCCTGAAGGAATCGATTCAGCCAGCCATCGGCGGCGGATTTAATTCCCGGCGCGCCTGATTCCATATAATCCTGAGCGTCAAAATGCGATCGGGTATTATCCGGCGACCCGACGGCGTGAATGACCGCCAGGGACCGGTCATCAAAGAGAGGTTTTAAGGATGCCAGTCCGGGGTGAAAGCCAAAGAAGCCGTCCAGGTCAATTGCCGCCTCGCCTGCGTTTGTTGTCCCGCGCGGAGCGGGGATGGCAATGGTGGGCCGCATCGAGTAGTATTCTTTCTCGGCGTAAGGCACAACAATATTCAGCCCATCGGCGGCGCCGCGCTGAAAAATTGCCACCAGAATTTTCTTGCTCGCGCCGGTCCCAATCTGGGGGAGCGCGAACGCGGTACGGCGCATGAAGCTGGGTACAAAACCGACGCCAAATAGACTTAGACCTGCGGACTTTAAGAAATAGCGGCGGGTTAACGGCATCGTGCCCTCCTACCTTCTTTGAAATTCCGGCGAAGCCAGCAACAATCCGGTGGCAACCGCCACTTGACGCTGGGCAATCTCCGGCCGCTCGTCAGCCGAAGGCTCCTCCTTCAATCCGGCTATCACCGCGGCGCTTGTTTGCTGGGATATATCTCCTCCAGTCAACCTAGCCGCCAGTTGTTGGACGAATTGAGTTTGGCTAACGGCGCCCTGCCCTGCGCTCCCTTCGTCCAAGACGACCTGAGTGCCGGGTATTCGATTGGCCGCCAGCGCGGTGGCGAAGTTGATTCGCGCCAGCAACGAACCGGAATTGATCCATGTGGCAGCCCGGTCAGGAAAGCCGGTGGGAGCCTGATACTGGAACATAGGCTGGCCCATGCGGGCAATCATTTGGATCAAAGGAACCGTGGCGTCAGTTTTCCCGTCAAGCCCGCGAATCGCGCTGGCCACTAATTCCAAGGGCGATTTAATTTTGGCCCGGTAAGCGGCTTGCGAATCAAACGCGGGCGAAGTCAGGATGGTCTTGAGCACTTCACGGATGTCGCCATCCGATTTCAGGAACGTCCGGGAGGCGGCCTCCACCAACTCAGTCGGTGGATCGTCGGCCACGAAACGGCGGCAAAGTTTTAGGGCAATAAAATGCGCGGTGGCGGGTTCGTGGGCCAGAATGTGGAGGACCTCGATCCCGTCTTCCATGCCATGCCCGGCGCGAATCTTGCGCCCGAGCACGCTTTTTTCGCCGAAATCGTGCATGGCCGGTCGAAAGATAAATTCGCCACCCATCCGCGGCCGGTCAATGGTCCACCCCGTGAGGCAGCGCGCTACTTCAATAACATCTTTCTGGGTATAACCTCCATCCACGCCCAGGGTGTGGAGTTCCATCACTTCGCGAGCGTAGTTTTCATTCAAGCCGCGCCGGTTATTATTCTGAGCCGCCTTGGGCTGGCCCTGTGCCTGAATGGGCGGCCTGTCCATGCCGGGATTTCCAAAAGGACCGCGGCCCAGTCCACCCGGAGGTCCGAATGGACGGCGTCCGAAGATGGGCGCGGATTTGCCCATGCGCCCGCCCCGGGTTCCCCGATAAGTTGGATTGGGCGTCGCGCTCATCCAGTTATCGAGGTAGAAGAGCATGGCCGGACTTTCGGCCGTGGCCACCAGCAGGTCCTCAAATTTGCCCATGGATCGAGGACGAATGGTGTCGCGCTCAAACGAAGTCGTCAGCCAGCGGTCCGCGCCTTTAGGAGCGAAAATGTTGAAGTGGTTCATCCAAAACTGGACCATCAGCTCCTGCAATTGTCGCTTGCTGTACACCGCGCGTAACACTTCTTCCTGTGCCAGCTCCATGATCACGCGCCGCGGACCGTCGGGCTCCATCATGGACTGGCCTTGCGCCGGAGGCCCGCCATTTTTCTGCGTTTGAAGTTGGGCAGGTTGTTTTGGCTGAGGATAGTTCTCCACTAATTCTTCCGTGGTCATGGATAGCGTTGGGAGGGCGGCCACTCGAGTTTCCACCGCCGTGTCGTCAATTCGCTCGGGGTGCAATTGCTCGTCCAAAAATGCTTTGACCCCAATTTGACGAACTCGTTCCGCATCACCCGGAAGGGCGCCAAAAGTGATGCGATTGAGCAGCTGAGTGGTTTCTTCGCCTTCGGGCAAACGCTCACGCCACTTTTTCTGGTCCGCCGCTGAGGGATGGTTGGCGCTGGCCGTGCGCGTGTCCGAAGCGGCCAGGGGTTGGACCACCATGGACGCCGCCATCAGCGCCAAACAAAGCGTGTGCAGACAATCGATGGCGCCGTGTCTCCATTCGCCGAAGGTTCTTGCTCCATGTTCTTGGAAGCCCATATTACCTCCAACCCGTGAAGCCGAAAAAAGTTGCGCTTCCTCAAACTTTTCGCTTCAGGTCGCGCTGCCAATGCGCTCCGGCCACCGAGGTGAAAACGTAGAGAGGGAAAAGGTCGGCGAAAATGTGTTGTACCTGGCGAACGAAATCCGGAGTGCCTACCCCCCGCGAATTCGGCAGAAATACTTTGCGCACCACCCACGCCTGGAGCGTCTGCCAATCCTCATCGCGCTTGGGCAGCCCCGAATGTTGGGCCCAGTCCCCGCGTTCCATGCGGTGCCAGTAGGTTTCGTACCGGCCCTTGCGCACCGTGTTTTGTAGAAGGCGGTCAAACGCTTTTTGGTTTGCCGCCAAGCGTTTGCGGAAAATTGATTCGAGCGCGCTGTCCGTTGCCTGCCCTTCCTTCTTCTTTCTGCCGGAGTCAGGGTTTCCGTAAATGGAAAAACCGGCGGTCACGCAGTCCGCTGTCAGGCCCACATAGAACCGCCCGGCGTCGCCGCGCTTGTGGCGTCCGTCAAAACAGTAGAGGTAGTAGTTGGATTTGTAGGGACTCTTGTCCTTGCTGAATCGAATATCCCGGTTAATGCGGGAAAAATTCCCGTTGGTCTTCCCTACCGTCTCAAAGTGCGGGTCGATGTTCAACAAGAAAGGCTCAAGCGCCGCGAGCAATCCGCGAAACGCACCCACCACGTGACGGTCATAGCGCTCACGGTTGGCTTTGAACCATCCCGTGTTGTTGTTCACCGCCAGGTCGCGGAAAAAATCGAATGAGTCCTGGGTGAATCCCTTAAATTCATCCGCCATCGCCCCTCCGGAAACCAACTTGCCCCTATTATAAATCAATCGCGCTCCTCTCCCTATTCCCGTTTTGGTAAGAGACGGAAACTGGAAAATCGAAATATGAAACTCGAAATTGGAAACCGGAAACACGAAAGTGGGAAATCGATAAAGGAGAGGTGCCTTTCTTGAAATCCTTTGCTATTGAATCGCCACACGCGTGTGGCAAACTCTAGCAGTGAAGACCTGCATCAAGTGCGGTCGGAGTGAATCAGACGAAAAGCTGGAATGGTGTCCTGGCTGTAGGGGCCGGTTGATTCATGTCCCTTTAGTCCCTAGGAAGCTAGGGAAGGTCAGGATTAGACGTGACGCTCCTTTGGCGCGCCTTGTGGTAGACCGAGAACCCACTAAAAAGAAGTGAGCCAAAGTAGCCTTGCGCGAAGAGATAGTTTCAGTCAGTGATATCCTGGCTGTTGTTTCTTTGCCGGAAATGCCCACGGTCAATCAAATACCGCTCGATCGTGGCTACCATTCACATGGGCAGACTGCCTACGGATGCTTTGATTTCGCCGACTCAGGTGCTTGTGGTTGAACACAGTACACCGAAGTCGCAGCAGTATTCGGCATGAACTTGAAGTGCTCCGGGTTCCAAGTGTATGCCTTGCACTCAGCGACGGGAAGCCCAGTCCACCAGCTCTCGTCAGGTCCTAGCCCTAGCTTGTAAGGATTTATTGTGCGCCGGATTTCGTGCGTAACCAAAGCCCAAGGTTTCCTGTAGTCCTTCTCGATCGTGATAACTACATGGTTCTGCTCGCAATTAATTACTGGCAATTGGCACTCACGACGCTCTTCAGTGGAACTGAAGACGCTCCGAAGCTCGAAGCCATGTAATGCGAACACCTCCACGCCACGTTCATACAACCCAGTCCCCCCACCACTCGCATGCACGAAAATAAGCCGGCGTGGTTGACTGGGTTTGTCAAAATCGTAACTCCAATTGCGAATTTCGACGAACGTATCAAGCGGCCACTTCTCGTACTTACACCAGCAAGAGAGGCCAGGAGGAGACGGCAATCGATACCATTGGTCACCCTTGCGCTTTAGCACCACCAAGATAACGTCGGCACCATCGACATCGACAGTGAGGAGCGCCTCGGCATCTCCATCCCCATCGAGATCCTCGAACACAAGGCGCGCCTCATGCATGTACTTGGAAGGAATTCCGAGTGCCGAAAGAGCAGCAGCTTGCGCGTCTTCGCGCCGCCTGGAATCGCGATCTTCGGTGTCCTCAGTGTTCGGCATGAGCTGTTCTAGTAAGTGTGCCGGTGCAGGTACCGGGACAGGTTTAGATGCCGGCATACGCGAGAGCTGCGCCAAAGCGTCATGGCAGAACAGAAGAGCGAGCATCGCGATAATCAATAAACGCTTCCGCATAACCATTGCAGCATATCTTCTTATGGATAAATTCCATACCAATATCTGACGGCCACAAAGCAATCAGCCGGTAATCTAAGTCAGCGATTTCCTGACCTCGGGATTTTCGCCGGAAAAGCCCACGGTTAATCGAACACCGCTTGACCGTGGCTACCACTGTCCCCAGCGTCGAAAGCGCCGGTGAGGACACCCGCGCTACATGAGAATCGCTCACTATATTCCGTCATGCTCAGCAGATGCGTGCGCATTTTCATCGGCCGGAATGTCAAACAACCAATTTCGAGTATACTGCTATGCATTCGGAATCAGAGGAGACCACCATGTCGTTGCGGCCGTGCAGTAAGTGTCTGATTGTTTTTGTGTTTTTGGCGGGGCTCGCCTCGCCGTCATTATTTGCGCAGTACGCCAAGGCTCCGGACGCGTATTCGGTGACGGAGATAAATTCCATGTTTGGGCCCACCAGCACCATGGAGGTTTGGCGCGACGGCAACCGGGCGGTCTTGGACCAGAGCTACCTGAGCGCAGGGGCTTCGAGCGGCGGTCATACGCGCCAAATCTTTGATCTGAAGGCTGGGAAGTCTTACAGCCTGGATTTGAGCCAGGCTGGGGGGCAATGCAGCGCGGGCAACATTTCCGGAGATTGGGGCGATCCCTTCGCGACGACGGCAGAGTTGACAAAGCTTAACGCGAAGGAGGTTGGCACCGACACCGTCTTGGGAATGGCCGCCAAGGTGCTGGAAGTAGTTCTGCCCGGCCAGCAGGGGACGTCCAAAGTGTGGGTGGACGCGAGGTACGGCCTGATTCTCAAAATGGTGATGGGTGGGAAGACGGTGATCGAAGTCAAGAAAGTAAGTTTCGCCAAACCGCCCGCGAGCGAACTCGCCATGCCCGCGGCTTGCGCCGGTGTTGTTGCTCCGCCGACCGAGGAGGAAAAGATCGCCGCAGACCTTGGCGGAAATGTGGCCGACTTTGCCAACGCCGTCAGGGCACCGGCAACGCCCTCGAGCAACTCCTGCACCGTTTTGTTTCGCGTGGTGCACACCGGTTCCATGGCTCCGGTCACCAGCGGTTTCCAGGTGGCGGTGGACAAAACCGTGGACGTGAATCACCCGGCAGCCTACAAGATGGGGTCCGGGCCCGGAGGTCGCGCGACGTTTTCCGGCGGCGGGCTGAAAGAACTCACCAGCCAATTGCGCAATGGCGTGTTGCGCATCGATGATGCCCCCGCACAATTCGATATGGAGATTGGATTCGCCAACGGCGGCTTCACTTCGGCGCTGATCTACCGCCAATGCTTTGGGCCGGAAACTGTGCTGATGCATGTGGTGAATCCCGAAAATACCAGCGATGGGACCCACTGGTGGGTATGGGTGAAGTCGGGCAAGTACGCTCATGTGGCGGCCAATGCCGTGAACGGTGGCGGGACATCCCGAGCGCCAACGAATCAGGTCGATCTGTCGGCCGCCTATAACAGGGTTGGCATATACAGGGACGGAAACGCCTTCACCGCGGGCGGTTTGGATGGCGGGGGCTGGGCGTACTCGGCAAGCCTGCTCGGATCGACAGCCACGTGGAACGGCGCGCCGTTTGCATTTGGTCCCGCGAATTCGCCCGATGCCGTCAGTAGCAGCGGCCAAACGGTAGCGCTTCCGAGCGGCAACTTTTCCTCTCTAAGACTGCTGGGGACGGCCCTAAACGGCAACCAGGCCTCGCAGGTTTTTACCGTCACTTACGCTGACGGCTCCAGCTCTTCATTCACCCAGAATCTCAGTGACTGGTTTTCGCCGCAAGGCTATCGGGGTGAAGCGAAAGCAGTATCCATGCCCTACCGCAATGTCAGCAATGGTGTGCGAGATGCGCGAACGTTTTTCCTGTACGGTTACACTTTCCCTCTGGACAGCAGTAAAACAGTGACGAGCATTACGCTTCCCAACAACGGCAACGTTGAGGTGCTGGCACTCACGTTGATGAGTCCCGGCTAGAGTGAGACCCCTTGACTGAACTCCTCCTCTATGTCGAGCTCTAGCCGGCTGGCACAGGCTTTTCGGGGCGTGCACGCTCAGTCTGCGATTTCCTGACTGTGGGGCCTTGGGCGGAAAGGCCCACGGTCAATCAAACACCGCTTGACCGTGGCTACCATCGAAAACGTCTGTTATAGTTTTTCATTCGCGACAACCTCAGGAGGCGGCGAATATGGGTCAGCCAACAATCTACAAGAACTTCATCAACGGCGAATGGGTGCAATCTTCGAGTGGGGAGACGTTTGAGAATGTGAATCCCGCCAACCGCGTCGAGTTGGCCGGGCTGTTTCAGAAATCGAATGGCGCGGATGTGGAGAACGCCATTCAAGCGGCGAAGGAGGCGTACAAGCATTGGCGGCTGGTTCCGGCGCCCAAGCGCGGCGAAATGTTGTTTCGAGCCGCCCAATTGCTGGCCGAGCGCAAGGAAACTTATTCCAACCAAATGACGCAGGAGATGGGCAAGATTCTGGACGAAACGCGCGGCGACGTTCAGGAAGCGATTGACATGACCTTTTATATGGCGGGCGAAGGCCGGCGCCTTTTCGGGCAGACCACTCCCTCCGAATTGAATGATAAATTCTGCATGTCGGTGCGCAGCCCCATCGGAGTGTGCTCGCTCATCACGCCCTGGAATTTTCCCATGGCCATCCCATCATGGAAAATTATGCCGGCGCTGATCTGCGGGAACACGGTGGTGCTGAAACCCGCCACGGACACTCCGCTGTCGTCACTTAACCTGGTGCAGACGCTGGAGGACGCAGGAATTCCGCGCGGGGTGGTGAACCTCGTGACAGGAACGGGGCGCGACGTGGGCGAGCCCATGATGGCGCACGAGGATGTGCGGGTGGTGAGTTTTACCGGATCGACTGAAGTGGGCCGCAACGTTTCGCGCGCCTGCGCGGGCAGTTTCAAGCACGCCTGCCTGGAAATGGGCGGCAAGAACATTATCATCGTGATGGATGACGCGCGCCTTGACCTGGCGGTGGACGGCGCGTTGTGGGGGGGATTCGGGACGACGGGCCAGCGATGCACGGCGGCCAGCCGGGTGGCCGTCCATAAAAAAGTCTACGCCGAGTTTGTGGCGCGGTTTGCGGAGAGGGCGAAGGCGCTTAAAGTCGGTAATGGACTTGATCCCGCCGTGCAAGTGGGGCCCCTGGTGAACGAAAGCCAGTTAAGAACAGTGGAGGAATACGTGGCCATCGGGAAGAACGAAGGCGCCAAATTGCTTTGCGGCGGCCAGCGCCTGACCGAAGGCGATAACGCTCACGGGTGGTTCTATGCGCCCACCATCTTCGGCGATTGCGACGTGAAGATGCGCGTAGCCAAGGAAGAAATCTTCGGGCCCGTGGTCTCGGTAATTCCTTGCGACAATCTGGAACACGCCATTGAGATTGGAAACGGAGTGATTTACGGCCTTTCGTCATCGATTTATACCCAGAATGTAAACAACGCTTTCAAGGCTATGCGCGATATGGAAACGGGCATCTTTTATGTGAACGCTCCAACCATCGGCGCCGAGACTCACCTGCCCTTTGGCGGCGCCAAGCAGACCGGCAACGGCCACCGCGAGGCGGCCACCGCCGCTCTGGATTTTTACTCCGAGTGGAAGTCGGTCTACATCGATTACAGCGGGAAACTGCAGCGCGCGCAGATAGACGCCTGGGAAACGATGAATGACGAACTATGTAATGATGAATGAAAAGGTGTGTGGTGAGGTCGGCTAATTGTTGGGCTTGGTGAGCGAGTCCACTTTGGCCTGCCCGCCGGAGCCGGCGGCAGCTTGGACATCGTCCGGCAAGGGATGGGGTCCAAGGCCCAATTTCATCAACGATCTTGCGTCCGGCAAGCCGGTTTCTGCAAATCCATTTTGGGACTGATAGCGCCTCATTGCGTCCTTGGTAGTTTGGTCCCAAACGCCTGTGGGAGGCCCGCTCAGGGTTCCCTCGCGAATCAAGGCCTGCTGAATCTCACCCACGCGTTGGGGGTCGAGGTGCAGAAGAGCCAGGCGCTGACGGCTGCTGTTTGGGAGCCGGCGCTTGCCCTTGGCGGAGTGAATGTTGGATTTGGAACGACTACCGGAATGCTTGACGGTTTTTGCTGCTCCGGTTTTGTGAGCAGCCGGCTTTGGTTGGGTTCCGATGGCGCTTTTCAGTTTCTTCTTCGGCGCCTTGGATTGGGGAGGAGCGGCCTTCCCTTCCCCAGCCGCGAGAAGGCATGATGCCGTCACCAACAAAACCGCCATAAGCGCGGATGCCTGCCAGCGTGAAGTTTTGTTGCCGAATTTCAAGCCATACCTCTTATCCAAAGCTTATCACGGGAGACGATCCGCCAGATACACGGTGGTGAAAGATCGCTGGGAGCGCCGGGCCACGAGCAAAACCACGTCCATGCCGGACTTAAGTTGCGCCGCCATGTGATTGAAATCGTCCACCGTCGCCACTTGTTTTTGATTGACAGTAAGGATCACGTCACCGCGTTGCAAGCCCATTTCCGAAGCAAAGCCGCCCGCGATGGCATCTGTCACCAGCACGCCCTGCCCACTGGTCAGGTGCAGTTGGTTGGAAATCTCCTTGGATTGATCGGGAGTCAGGTTCTTTGCCGAAACCCCCAGTGTGCCAACCGCGCCATCTTCCCGGGGTTGCCGGTCGTCTTCGGGTTCAGGGGTGTTTCGCAGGTCGCTGATTATCTTGTTCCGGTCACCCACTTCGATGGTGGCGGAAAGCGTCTTCTTGTCGCGAATGTAGTCCAAGTGAATTTTCTTGCCCAGCGCGTCGGAAACATAACCCACCAGATCGTCGCCGTTGGCTATCTTCTTGCCGTCGGCGGCCACAATTACGTCACCGAGTTTCAGTCCAGCGTGATCGGCCGGACTGCCCGGTTCCACGCCGCTCACTACCACTCCATGCTCTGCTCCAAAGCTGTGCAGCAAAATCGGATTATTTAGATTGTTAAACGAGACGCCGATGGCGCCGCGCGGCACAGATCCCACCGAGATCAATGAATTGTAAACTTTCCTTACCGTATCCGAGGGGATGGCAAAGCCCACGCCGTCATATGCGCCATGGCGGGTGGCAATGGCAGTGTTAATGCCAATCACCTGCCCGGCCATGTTCACCAGCGGGCCTCCACTGTTGCCGGGATTAATGGCTGCGTCGGTCTGAATGAAGCGCTTGAATTGGCCTTCCGGTCCGCCTTCAATTTCGCGTCCTTTGGCGCTGACGATGCCGGCGGTCACAGTGGAATCAAGCCCAAAGGGACTGCCGATGGCGAGCACCCAATCCCCCACACGCATGGTGTCGGATTCGCCCAGTTGCGCGGCTTGCAGCGACTTGTCCACTTTAATTTTAATCACCGCCAGGTCCGTCCACCTGTCAGTGCCGACGATCTTGGCCTCATAGCCTCTAACGTTGTCGTCATCGCCGTGGATTTGAACGCGGATGTGATCCACGGGCTTATCCTCGCCTTCCTGCATCACCACGTGATAATTGGTCAGCACGTAGCCATTCTTATCCAGAATAACGCCCGAACCCAGGCTTTGCTGCCGAAGGTCGCTGGACTGGCCGTCCTGTGGACCAAATTGAAAAAAGCGGTCGAAGAAGTCTTCAAAGGTGGAGTCGTCCTGCGCCCCGGGCTTGCGGCGAGCGACGTGGATGGTGGATTCAGTATTGATGTTTACAACTGCAGGCTCAAGGTTTTCGGCGATGTGGGCAAATGAGTTCGATAGTTCTGCCGGAGAGGGTGGAGGAAGCAGTGCCGCGTCCGGCGCCCCGGAAGCGCGTGCCGCGCCCACGCCTTGCGAAATGAAAGTGCCGATCATTATTCCGAGCAGCAATGTTCCGCCAATCAGAATCGCCGCCGTAAACCGCCGCCCATTCATGCTCATCATGACCTCACAGCCAAAATCTATTCCCGGTCCACCAGGACGTGGACCAATCTCGCCAGTATACACCCGTTTGAGTGATGCAAGGCCGCATAAGTTGCCAACGGGTTTCAGAAATCGAAACCTTAGCCCCTCCAAAGGTGCTCTGGGCGGCCTCGATCCTCAATTCAGCCTTCCACAGGCGATGGCGCTGAGCCGCCCCACAATTCAGAGACGACCATACCGGCCAGGATCAGCCCGCAGCCTAGCAGGACTTTGCCGCTCAAACGTTCGCCGGTGAGGAATCGCGAGGTCAGTGCGGCGAACACGGGCTCCAAGGCGAAGATTAGCGCTGTGTGCGCGGGCGGGGTATATTGCTGCGCCCAGGTTTGAACCGAAAATGCGAAGCCGGTGGCGAGGAATCCCGTGATCGCCAATGCCAGAACCAACCCGGGGGTCCAATGGAGATGGAACCCGCGATCAAGCGGAAGCGCCATGGTGGCGAGTGCCCCCACCACGAAAATCTGCATGGGCACCAGATGGCGGAAGGAGAACTTTTTGGCGTACAGGCCCACCAGGACAATGTGCACGGCGAAGGAGATGGAACCGAAGAGGACCAGCACGTCGCCGCGGTTGACGGCGGATAGGCCCGAAGGCAAAACGAGAAAATAGATTCCTCCCAGGCCGAGCAACGCTCCGGCAAAATTCGCTGCGTGCATTCGCGCGCCCCGAGCCAGCATGATAAGCGGAACCAGGATCACGCTGAATCCGGTGATAAATGCCGCTTTGGAAGGCGTGGTGTAAGTCAACCCATTGGTCTGGCCGATGTAGCCTCCAAAAAGAAAAATTCCTAGAATGATTCCGGGAACGATGGCGCGGCGATCCATGGGTCCTTTGCGGAGAACAACAAAGAGCAACAGCCCGGCAGCGATGAATCGGATGGCGATGAAAACGAGTGGCGAGACGTCATTCAAAGCCTCTTTGACCACGGCGAACGTGCAGCCCCAAATGAAAGTGACGAGGACGAGCAACGCTTCAGCTTTGGTTCGTTGGGTCATGGGAAAAAATGGGAGCGGAAAGTATAAAGGGTAAAGGTTAAAGGATGAAGAAAAAGTCAAAAGTTGAAAGTCAATGGTTAAAAGTTAAGAGTAATGCACGGGTTTGCATCGCTGGGAGCGCGGGCGTCTCGCCCGCTCTTTCCTTGCCATTAGGTTGCGGGCGCGCCCCGTGCCTTACAGTGGGGCCCCGTCCCGCGCTCCCATGGAAATTAGGACATTGTTAAGAGTTGAGGATTGGATGGCAGTCGTAGCGACGGTCTTCGCGCCGAAGGGCGATATCCGACCGCCGCTACAACGCGCGAATCACCTTCGGCTGCTGAGTTTGGAGAGGAGCCGCAACATTTCCAGATAAAGCCAGATCAGGGTAACCAGAATTCCAAAAGCTCCGTACCATTCCATGTACTTGGGCGCGCCGTTGGCAACTGCCGTCTCAATCAAATCAAAATCAAGCACCAGATTGAGAGCAGCGAGGCCGACCACGAATAGACTGAAGGCGATACCGATGGGCCCGTTTCCATAGATGTATGGAATTTGCACGCCGAAGAAACCCAGCCCTATGGTGGCAAGGTAGAGAAGCGCGATTCCGCCCGTCGCCGCCACGATTCCCAGCTTGAAGTTTTCGGACGGCCGGATTAATCCTGAAGTGTAGGCGATCAACATTGCGAGCAGCACGCCAAAGGTTAATCCCACCGCTTCGATGGCGATGCCGTGGTAAGTGGTTTCAAACACGGCTGAGATTGCGCCCAGGCATAGCCCTTCGAGAATGGCGTACAGGGGCGCGGTGAAAGGCGCCCAACTCATCTTGAATATCGTCACCATGGCCACGATAAACCCGCCGAGCAGGGCTACCAATGCGATGGGAAGCGCGGCGCCGGTGGGGTCGGCGCGAAACATATTCCAGGTAAAGGTGGCGGGAATGGCCAGCAAGATCAGCAGGAAGCCCGTCTTGTTGATTGTGCCCTGCAACGTCATGGCGTCAGCAGCGTCGCGCACCTGCCCTGCCAGGGTGGATGTCATGCGTTTAACGGCGGGGTTTGAAGTTCGCATTAAGGCCATGGTGGACTCCTTGACGGAAGTTAAAAGTCAAAAGTCGAAAGGCAAAAGTAAAAATTTGAGGAGTTCAAGAAAAGGTTTTACTTTTAACTTTTAACCTTTCACTTTTCACTTCTTTCTTCCGCCTCTTTCATTATCTCATCTTCAGTCAGCACCCGGTCAGATTGTTTGGCGCGCGCTAAAATCGATTCTACCAATTGGTCCGCCGGCGCGATGTTTCTTTTTTCCAGCCAGAAAATCACGTTGGATTTGCCGCTCATGGGGCCGATGTCAATCTTCTGATCCATTCCAAACCAGTGCGAGGGCACCCCGGAATAAACCTGGTTGGCCAACTCGAGGTCGTCTTTCTTGTATGCTTTGATGACGGCCGCAGCGTGGACTCCGGTGGCGGTGCGAAACGCGTCGGAGCCGACCACCGGATAATTGGGTGGGATTGTCACGCCTACACTTTCGGAAACCGTATCCGTGTATTCCTTCAGTTTCGAAAGGTCGCGCTGAATGGCACCCATCAACTTCAGGTTCACCAGCATCTGGTCCATGGGCGTGTTCCCTACCCTTTCGCCAATGCCAAGCGCGGCGGCATGAACCTGATCGGCGCCCGCCTCGTAGGCGGCAAGCGAATTGGCCACGGCCAGGCCGCGGTCCGAGTGGCCGTGCCAATCGACGCGAATTTTCTCGCCGCTCGGCTTAACGACCTCCTCGATAACAAATTTAACCAGTGCACGAACCCCGTGCGGGGTTGCGTGGCCCACCGTATCGCAAACCACGATGGCCCGCGCGCTACATTCGATGGCGGTCGTGTAAAGTTTCTTGATCGCTTCGGGTCGCGCGCGCGTGGTGTCCTCGGTAACATACATGACGGGAAGGCCAAGACTGCGCGCGTATTTCACCGCCCGCTCGGTGGTCTGAAGCAGAAAATCGAGCGTCCAATTTTCGGTGTATTGGCGGATGGGACTGGAGCCGATGAACGTGGCAGCTTCAATCTCCAGGCCCGACGCCTGAGTGATCTCGGCGATGGGCTCGATGTCTGAGTCAACGGTGCGCGCCGCACAGTTGGCGCGAATCTTCATTTTGGACGTCGAAATTTCCTGCGCCAGGCGAAGCACGTCCGCGCGCGCCCGCGGCCCCGCGCCCGGCAGTCCCAGATTTAGCGAATCGATTCCGAGTTCTTCCATCAAATGGAGAATACGGATTTTGTTTTCGATGGGTGGGTCAAGAACCGAGGGCGATTGAAGGCCGTCGCGAAGTGTCTCATCGTTGAGCAGCGGAACGCGTGCAGGCGCCAGCTCAGGACCATCTTCGCGGTTCCAATCGTAAACTAAGTCGCGGTCAAGCATGGTCGCCTCTGGGAGAAGTGGCAAGTGGGAGCGACGAATTATGAATTAAGAAGCAGTAAAATGGGCCCTTGGGTTTAATTCATAATTCATAATTCATACTTCGTCTTTTGCCCCGTCACTTGCCTTCTCTCTTGGTGAATGCTCCAAGAATATTAACGGGATGCAATTCAAACCTGCGGCCGGCCGTGGAGTCGTCAGTGGCTCCGGCGCGATAGAGAGCATGGCACCGCTCGCAGCGATAGAGCTCGGGGTTGTCGCCCAGCTCCTTCGCGACGGCCTCATCGGGGGTATACCACCGCTTCAAGTGACCGAGGCAAAGCTCGCCCTTGGCGTCTTTCACATCGCAGGCGCGCTGGCCCGGCTTTTTTTCTCTAAAAGTGATTGCCACTGAGTCCGCCTTTCATTCGCACTTTGGATTATTGAGATTGACGAAATAAGGCTACGACTTTCATTGTAGCGCCGGACGGGGCCCCAAGCCTGGGCGCCCCACCGGCGTCCTCGGCACTGAGGATAGCGCCGCTACAATAAACCATCGACCCCTTATTTCTTCATCATCAGTCGGATGCCGATTCCCGCCGCGAGCAGACCTCGCTCTGAGTACATCTTACTCGAACCATTTTAAGAAGTGCAAATCCGCGGTTGGCGCGGGGACACATTTCCTTCAGTATTCGAC
This sequence comes from Terriglobia bacterium, assembly GCA_035308965.1. Taxonomy (GTDB): domain Bacteria; phylum Acidobacteriota; class Terriglobia; order UBA7540; family UBA7540; genus DASYXZ01. The sequence continues at coordinate 198,497 of DATGFN010000065.1, forward strand.
GTTGATCAAACAGAGGCCCGAGGCGGGAGCTGTAGGGCCGGCCTGGGTTCGATCCCGGGCTTCGAGGATAGCGCGAACGTCTTGCGGCGGAATTTTTCCCCTGCCCACCTCCAATAAGGTGCCGACAATGTTGCGAACCATGTGGTGGAGAAATCCGCTTCCCCGCACTTCGTAAGCCAGAATTGATGTGCGCGGACGCCAGAGAATTCGCGAGCTGAAGATGGTGCGGACGCAAGAACGGGAGTGGGGAGTGGGGAGTCGGGAGTCGGGATGAGATACCGCGAAGGCAGACTTGATGCCGCTGACATCAGCGATTGGAACTTGCGCGCGACCCTCCACGTCTGGCGAAGCGGCGAACGATGTGAAATCATGTTCCCCTTCGAGGCAGCGCGCTCCTGCTGCCATGCGCTCAAAGTCCAACGGGAAAGGATAATGGTGGACGAACCGCGCGATGAAAGGCGAAGCCACCGGCCGGCAAAGAATCCGATAACGATAAGTTTTGGAGCGGGCGTCGTGCCGGGCATGAAATGATTCGGCCACGTCTTCCACTTTTTTAATTCTCACGCTCTGCGGTAGTACATTATTCAGCGCCTTCAGGAGGTTTTCGCACGGGATTGCGCCCGCAGTTTTGAAATTTGCCACTTGGTTCAAGGCATGGACGCCTGTATCCGTTCGGCCCGAGCCACTAAGTGTTACTTTCTCCGTCGTGATCTTTTCGATCGCTGTTTCAATGGCGCCCTGAATGGTGGGAACCTCTGGTTGGCGCTGCCATCCAAAAAAGTCAGTGCCGTCATAGGAGACGATTAATCGGATGTTACGCATAAGAACTGTCACTGGTCCGGAGTCCGGCGTCATCTAACCTTACATCGGTCAGCCATCTACAGACAACTTACAAAGGATTGGTGACTCTATTTGAAGTGTTCATTTCCGGACACTTTTTTCTCGCCAACGGACAGTGGATGGATTGGAATTGTGTCCCCTAAGCCCAGTAGCCTCATCAATTCAATCATTTGGATGATGCGCCGGGGTGGCCGCTCTCTTGCACTAAATTCCTGGCGGGGATGTCACATTCAGCCTCAACTTGTTTGAAACATGGCGACGCAGTGCAAGTCCGGAACGATGCGGAGAAATATTATTCACCACTCGAAGCGCACGGAGATTATTAAGGGTCTTAAGCATTGACCTCACTTGGCGTTGTCAAAAAAGCCGGGTGGGTGATAAAATGCCCGCGCAGTCGCACCCGGTCTGATTTCCACCGTATAGTCACGGGGTTTGCCGTGCCCGCCGGGGTTGGTGACCGAAAGGATCCGGCCAACCAGCCCTACGTTGCCGCTAAAAGCGACCCGAAGCTAGGAATATGTCAATTGCTGTCATTTATTTGAAACCAGGCGTCTAACAAATTCGTAAGTAAATCAGGTGCTTGAAAAAACTGAAATCTCAATTCGCAGGGAGAATGACACGTAATGAGACTCAACACTATACGCGGCTTGGCTATTCTTTGGAGCGCCGGATTGCTCTGTTCAGCCGGACAGGTGATGGGGCAACAGGCGGGTGGCACATCGACAACGCCACTGTCGCCGGGAACGTCCACCCAGAACTTTATGAGTATTGACTATTCCCATAACCGGACCTCCAACCCGTACTTCGCCCCAAGTGTTCCCGATATCACGCTGGAGAACTCACCGCGCCTTCGCTCGATGGTTCAGAATGGGAAGGTTGAATTGTCGCTGGATGACGCCATCGGACTTGCGCTTGAGAACAATCTGGATATCGCTGTGGCGCGTTATACACTCCTTTATGCCAAGACCGACATCCTTCGGACGGCCTCGGGCAGTTCTTTTCGTGGCATCAACCCCGGCTTGTTGAATATCGTTTCAGCATTCTCAGGCGGTAGTGGCGGGGGTAGCACGGGTGGCACCGGCGGGGCGGGCGGAGTAACCGGCGGTGGCGGCGCCCAGAATATCGGCTCCTTTGGCTGCTGCGATCCGTTCGTGGGAGTCAGTTTTGGATGGGACCACAACAGCACTCCTTTGAACTTCACCGTCGTCAGCGGTGTCCCCGTATCAACCTCTCAGACTTCTAACCTGACGGCATTTGTCGGCAAGGGATTCCTGACCGGAACAAGTATTGCGTTTGCGCTGAGCGGCGCCCGTTCGGCCAACAACCAACTCAATCAACTTTTCAATCCAGAAACCCCTTCGGGAATGGAAATAGGTTTCAACCAACAACTTTTGAATGGTTTTGGTTATCGTGCCAACGCAAAGTTTATCCGCATCGCCAAGAACGATTTGCGGCAGGCGGACAGCACGTTCAAGCAGCAGGTGATTACTACGGTCGCTAATGTCGTAAACCTTTACTCCGATCTGGTCTCATTCAAGGAAAACGTGCGCGTGGCCGAGCAGGCCCTGGCTTATGCGCAGAAGCTGCTCGAAGACAATAAACGGCAAGTGGAAATCGGCACCCTGGCGCCCATCGAAGTGGTGCGCGCAGAGTCCGAAGTGGCGACTGATGAACAAGCCCTGATCGTTGCTCAAACCAGCTATCAACAACAGCAGGAACTCCTAAAGACAGCGATCTCCAAGCACGTAGACGCGGATTTGACGGGCGCCGTGGTCGAGCCCTCGGACAAACTCCCCGAACCTGTTCCAGGCGACATCCCCACACTGGATGAGGCCCTGAAAGAGGCGGCGGCCAATCGGCCCGAACTTGTGACCGTGGACACCAACATTCGGAATCAGGAAATCACCATCCAGGCCTCGCGCAATGGACTGCTTCCCAGCCTATCCTTGTTCGGGACATACGCGCCCACGGGTCTTTCGGGAAATTCGTTGATCTGCCCCGCCAACACGGCTCTTGTTGCCTCCGCGCTCTGCGCGCCTGGCGCCGTCCCGCCGACTTTGGTCCAAAATGGAATTTGGCAGTCAGTCTCACAATCGTTTCGTGGCACATATCCCAACTACTCCTTCGGCTTAAACCTCTCGATCCCCATTCGTAACCGCACGGCACAGGCCGACATGACCACATCGCTCCTTCAGGAGCGGCAACTGAAGGTTCAGCTGCAACAACAGAAAAATACCATCGCCCAGGACGTTCGCAATGCGGAAATTGCCGTAACCCAGGCAAGAGCCGGCGTTGCCGCCGCGGCGAAGGCCACCAAGTTGCAGCAGGAAACCTATGACGCCGAAAAGAAGAAATTTCAGTTGGGGGAGTCTACTGTGTTTAATGTAATTCTCACCCAAAGAGATTTGGCGACTGCCGAGGGCAACGAAGTGAAGGCGCGCTCAACCTACGCAAAGGCCCTGACGCAATTCGGCCAAGCCACAGCAACCATTCTGGACAGCTACAACATTCAATTCGCCGACGCAAAGAACGGCGAGTCCAGCCACGTTCACAATATTCCGGGCACTCGCGAGAATCCACCGCCCGCGACAGAGCCGAAATAGCCACGCGACAAGGTCAATCGCCGCACCCCGAGTCGAGAGCGATAAAGTTGAGAGTCAGAATTGAGTGAGCACTGAACTCTCAACTTTAGACTCTCGACTTTTGACTTTCTCCCTCCTAGTGGAATAACATGGCATCAGGGCTGCGAAACGATGGGCAAAGACCTCAAAGCCGGTACGGTTGTGGCCTCGACCGGCGCGGAGAGGCACCCCTCGAAAGCCGAGCGCCATTGGGAGTCTGAAACCCTTAAGCCCGCCCTCCAAAAATCATCTGAAAGAAAGAAGCAGTTCACCACCCTCTCGGGAGTTCCCGTCGAGCGCCTTTATACGCAGGCCGATCTCGCGGGTTTTGATTATGCCCGCGATCTAGGCGATCCGGGCGAGTACCCGTACACGCGCGGAATTCACCCCACCATGTACCGGGGCAAGATTTGGACCATGCGCCAGTTCTCGGGATTTGGGACACCCGAGGACACCAATAAGAGGCTGCATTACCTTCTCCAGCAGGGCCAAACGGGACTCTCCATCGCTTTCGATCTACCCACCTTGATGGGTTATGACTCGGACCATGCCCTGGCCGAGGGCGAGGTGGGCAAATGCGGCGTGGCCGTTTCGTCCCTGGCCGACATGGAGACACTGCTGGCGGGGCTGCCCCTCGAGCAAGTGACCACTTCCATGACCATCAATTCGCCCGCCGCCATTATTTGGGCCATGTACCTGGTGGCCGCGGAAAAGTCCGGCGCCGATTGGAGGAAGATTTCCGGGACCACCCAGAACGATATACTCAAGGAATATATAGCCCAGAAAGAGTATATCTTTCCTCCAGCCCCCTCCATGCGCCTGGTAGTGGATACCATTGTTTTTGGCTCCCGCGAAGTGCCGCGCTGGAATCCGATTTCCATCAGCGGGTACCACATTCGCGAGGCGGGCTCGACTGCCGTGCAGGAACTTGCCTTTACCCTGCGCGATGGCATTGAATACGCCGAATGGGTGACGCGCGCTGGTCTCGCCATTGACGATTTTGCCCCCCGGCTCAGTTTCTTCTTCAACGCGCATAATGACCTTTTTGAAGAAGTGGCCAAATACCGAGCCGCGCGCAAAGTGTGGGCGCGTGTGATGCGCGAGCGCTTTGGGGCCATTAATCCACGTTCCTGGCTGTGCCGCTTCCACACGCAGACGGCAGGATGTTCGCTCACCGCGCAACAACCTTACAACAATGTAATCCGCACTACTATTCAGGCGCTGGCCGGCGTGCTGGGCGGGACGCAATCGCTGCACACGAATTCGCTGGATGAAGCCTGGGCGCTGCCCACCGAGCAGGCCGCCACCCTGGCCCTTCGTACCCAACAGGTGATTGCCCACGAAAGCGGCGTGGCTGATACGGCGGACCCGCTGGGCGGTTCATACTATGTAGAAAAGTTGACGCTCGATACCGAGCGCGCCTGCTACGATTACTTTGACAAAATCGACGCTCTCGGCGGCATGGTCCCCGCCATTGAGAAAGGTTTCCCGCAGCGTGAAATCCACGAGGCCGCCTATGCCTATCAGAAGGCGGTGGAACGCAAAGAAGAAATTATCGTCGGCGTAAACGATTTCCTAAGCGAAGAAAAGCGCGCCATCGAGATCCTCGTGGTTGACGAAACCTCTGCCGGCCGGCAGCGGCAAAAGCTCGAAGACCTCAGGAAAAAACGGGACAACGCGCGCGTGGGTTCAACTCTGGATGCGCTGGCAAGCGCGGCTTCAACTGACGCGAACCTGATGCCCCCTATACTCGAATGTGTTCGTGCCTATGCGACGCTCGGTGAAATGTGTGACGTGCTGCGCCGCGTCTTCGGTACCTACGAGGAGCCGGCGTTCCGGTAAAGTTGAATTACATGGACAAACGCATTCGAGTTCTCGTTGCCAAGCCCGGCCTGGACGGGCACGATCGCGGCGCTAAGATTGTGGCGCGGGCCTTGCGCGATGCCGGCATGGAAGTGATTTACACCGGCCTGCGACAGACGCCCGAACAAATCGTGACGGCGGCCCTTCAGGAGGACGTGGATGCCATCGGCATCTCCATTCTCTCCGGCGCCCACAACACGATTGTCCCTAAAATTTGTGAACTCTTGAAGGCCCAAGGATTGCAAGAAGTCTTACTGATCGTCGGCGGAATTATCCCTGATGAGGACATCGGGCGGCTAAAGCAATTGGGCGTGGCTGAAGTCTTTCAGCCGGGCGCTTCCACTCAAGATATCGTGGATTTTATTCGGAAAGGAGTCGAAGGTCGAAAGTCGAAAGTTGAGAATTAAGGGCGCATTTTTGAATCAGCACTTTCGACTTTTAACATTCGACTTTGGACTTCCTCCTTCTCATGCACTTGCACGGCCGCAACTCCATCGCTGTCCTGAGCTTCGAGCCGGATGATGTCTATCCCCGCCTCACTCGAACGGTGGTATCCGAATTGAGCGATCTCCTGACCCGCCTGAGGCGCGAATCTGCCTTTCGCGGAATCGTTATCGCTGCCAATTCGAAATCATTTGCAACGGGCGCGGAGATTGCTGAACTGTTCGATCTCACGGGCATTGCCGCCAGGGAATTTGCCGCCGCCGGGCAGGCACTTTTCAGCCGAATCGCGCACTTCCCTGTCCCGGTGGTGGCGGCGATCCGCGGGTTCTGTTTGGGAGGCGGATTGGATTTGGCGCTTGCCTGCCACCAGCGCGTAGCGACTTACGATACCTCCTTTGGTCATCCTGGGGGGTCACTTGGCCTTATGACGGGATGGGGAGGCACCGAGCGTCTGCCTCGGTTGGTGGGCCGGGCCGCGGCGTTGCAGGTCTTGCTGACGGGCGAGCGCGTTCCGGCGACGCAAGCGTTGACTCTCGGCATGGTCAATGAATTGACATCGTCTCAGGATCTCGTGGAGCGCGCGGCCCGGCGTGCGGGGGAGATTGCTGAAACTTGGATTGCTTGCCGCCACGGGGTGCGTGAACTATGATTTCTGCGAGGTAAAAAATTTGCCGACTTCAGTTTTTCATTCAAATCTCAAACTCCAGTCGCCGGATTACGAGAAGAATTCCCGGCGCATGATGGACCTGCTGACCGCAATCAAAAACGCGGAAGAGAAAATTCGCGAAGGCGGCGGGGTGAAGGCCGTCGAGTCGCAGCACAAAAAGGGCCGCTTGACCGCGCGGGAGCGCATTCAAAAACTAATTGACACGGGGACCCGGTTTTTCGAGCTGGGTATTTTTGCGGCGCACGAAATGTATGCGGAATGGGGCGGCGCGCCCGCCGCCGGGACGGTGGTGGGATTGGGCCGGGTGGAAGGCCGCCTGGTGATGATCATCGCCAATGACGCCACAGTGAAGGCGGGCGCTTTTTTTCCCATGACGGCCAAGAAAGTGATTCGCGCGCAAAATATCGCCATTGAAAATCATATCCCCACTATTTATCTGGTCGATTCCGCCGGCGTCTTTCTTCCCTTGCAGGAAGACGTTTTCCCGGACACCGATGATTTTGGACGCGTTTTCCGCAATAACGCGGTGATGAGCGCGACGGGCATTCCGCAAACCACAGCCATCATGGGGATGTGCGTGGCTGGCGGCGCGTACCTGCCCGTGATGTGCGATCACGTGCTGATGACGGAAGGCAGCGGACTGTTTCTGGCAGGACCCGCTCTGGTGCAGGCGGCCATCGGGCAGGTGACATCCCCCGAAGAGCTGGGCGGCGCAAAAACCCACGCGCAAATCAGCGGCACGGTGGACTTTCGCGAGCCTGATGACGACGCCTGCCTGGAGCGCCTCCGGGTCCTCGTGGAAAAAATGGGCGCCGGGCCGCGCGCACCCTTCAACCAAAGGGCCGCCGAGCAACCCATTTATCCTCCCGAAGAAATCTATGGAATATTTTCCGCCGACCCGGCAAAGCAATATGACATGCGTGAAATTATTGCCCGGCTTGTCGACGCGTCCGTGTTTGACGAATACCGCGCCGAATATGGGGAGACCGTGTTGTGTGGCTACGCCCGGATTGGCGGCTGGGCTGTGGGGATCGTGGCCAACCAGAAAAAACATGTGCACACTACGGCGCCCGGAACGGGACAAAAACGGGTGGAATTCGGCGGCGTCATTTATACCGAGTCGGCGGAAAAAGCGGCGCGCTTTATCATGGATTGCAACCAGAACCTTGTGCCGCTGGTTTTTCTGCACGACGTGAACGGCTTTATGGTGGGCAAGGAAGCGGAGTGGAGCGGCATCATCCGTGCAGGAGCAAAAATGGTTAACGCGGTGTCGAATAGCGTGGTTCCGAAAATCACCGTGATCTGCGGCGGCAGTTTCGGCGCCGGGCACTACGCCATGTGCGGCAAAGCTTACGATCCGCGATTTATTTTTGCCTGGCCCACGGCGCGCTACGCGGTGATGAGCGGCGACTCCGCTGCGGGGACTCTGGTGGAGATCAAAATTAAACAATTGGAACGCGAAGGCAAGAAACTTAGCGAGAAAGAAAAAAAGGGCCTGCACGAATCGATTCGCGCCACGTACGAGCAGCAGACTGACCCTCGCTACGCCGCCGCGCGCCTCTGGGTGGATGCCATCATCGACCCGGCAGAGACGCGCTCCGCCCTGATCTGGGCGCTGGAAGCGGCGGCGTTGAACCCGGACGTGCGGGAGTTTAAGACGGGCGTTTTTCAAACTTAGCCTTCAACCCTGCGCCTTCGCGCCTTTGCGTGAGATCGTTTATTCTTTCTTCCGGAAAACATTCTCACGCAAAGGCGCGAAGACGCAAAGGACCCCAAAAGACCTACATGGAACGAGTCAAAATTGTTGAATGCCCACGCGACGCCTGGCAAGGATTGTTGAAAACCATCCCCAGCGAAGCCAAAGTGTCCTACCTGCGCAAGCTGATCGAACTCGGATTTCGAAATCTCGATGCGGTAAGTTTTGTGGCGCCCAAATACGTCCCCCAAATGGCGGATAGCGAAGCGGTGATGCTTGAGCTGTCGGCAGCCATGGCTACAGGGGCGAGCCTGGTGGATCCGGAAAATCGAAATGCGAAAACCGAAACGCGAAAGTCCGGGACGGTTTTGGAACTCCCCACTTCAAGTATCCAAACTGATTTCATCGGGATAGTGGTGAACGAGCAGGGGCTGGAGCGCGCCCTTCGAACGCCAAGTGTGACAACCATCGGATATCCGTATTCGATCTCGGCAAATTTTCGCCGGCAAAATGCCAATATGGGCCTGGCCGAATCGCGCGCGCTGGTGGAAAAATTGCAGAGCTCCACCCAAGCTGCGGGCCGGAATCTTGTGGTCTACATTTCGATGGCTTTCGGGAACCCATTTGACGAGCCTTGGAGCCCGGAGGTCGTGGCAAATACTCTAATGTGGTTGAAGGGAGTCGGGGTCAAGATTGTATCGCTTGCCGACACCGTGGGCGTCGCCACGGCGATGAAAGTGGGAGAACTTTTTCGCCAAGTGAAAACCACCGCCGATGGAATCGACCTGGGCGTTCATCTGCACAGCCGGCCCGAGAGCGCGGGCGACAAAGTTCTGGCCGCTTTTGAAGCCGGCTGCCGGCGCTTTGATTGCGCGCTCACCGGTCTCGGGGGCTGTCCTTTTGCAGGGGACGAAATGGTGGGCAATATTCCCACTGAGATCGTGGTGGCGAAATTCGCGGCTCTCGGCGTTGAAACCGGCATCGAGCCCTGGGCGCTGCTGGCCGCGGTGGAAGCGACCAAGGAAATCCGCGGCCTCTATATGTAATCGAAATGGGCGGGTCACCCCAGAATGACACAGCATACTTTGAACATTGAACTTGATGGCGAGCTGGCCACGCTCACCTTCAATCGTCCGGAAAAGCGCAACGCCATTTCCCAGGAAATGATTGAAGAGCTGTTTGCGGCTTTCAATGATTTGGAGTCAGGCCCGGCGCGAGTTGTGATTCTCACCGGCGCCGGCCAGGCGTTTTGTGCCGGAATGGACTTGAGCTCATTACAGGCGCTGGCCGCCGAATCCGAAAAACACAAAGTGCTGAAGGGAGGCGTGATGAAAGGCGGTGTGCCGCGCGCCTCTGATGCTAATGTGGCCGACTCGCGGCGCCTGGCGCGGCTCTTCAGGCGCATTTATGATTTCCCCAAACCACTGATTGCCGCTGTCAACGGTCCTGCCATCGCGGGTGGTTGTGGAATAGCCACGTTTTGTGACTTCACGCTGGCGGCTCCTGAAGCGAAGTTCGGCTACACCGAAGTGCGGATTGGATTCATGCCGGCGCTTGTCTCCGTATTTCTCGTCCGGCAGATCGGAGAAAAACGCGCGCGAGATTTGTTGCTTTCGGGACGAATCTTTGGCGCCGAGGAAGCCCTTCGCTTGGGACTCATTGGTGAAATTGTACCGGCGGAGAAACTAATGACGCGCGCCGGCGAGCTTGCCACGGAACTACTGGCCGTGAGTCCCACCAGCCTCCTTTACACCAAGCGGCTGCTCCGAGAGATGTTCGAGAAAGACCTCGATCGCCAGCTCGAATTGGCGCTTCAGGAAAACGCCCGCATCCGGTCCACTCCCGATTTTCGGGAAGGACTATCCGCGTTTCTAGAGAAGAGGAAGCCGGTATGGGGAAAGTCCAAGGGTAAAAGTTAAAGGTCAAAAGTTAAAAGTCAAAAGGGACGTCATCCTCCAACTCGGTTTTGGCCTTTTAATTTAAACTTTTGACTTTTGCCTTACTCCTCAACTTCTCCAATGCAGCGTGGTTGCTTCCTTGATCGGATGGAGCATAGGCTGGCCTGTCTGCCTGGACTCGAGGTGCGCGGCCTTCAATTGAAAATACCATTTCGCGGGTCGGTCGGCGTCATCAATGAGCATCAGGGAGGGATTGTATTTCAGGCCCTGCGCCTGTTGCTCCATGGTCCGCTGATCCTGGCCGATGAACTCGCGCGCAAAGATGTTGAAAATCGGGACTATCAAGGGCATCCAGGCAAAAACATTCCATGCCGCGCAGAAGTCAATGCGGCAGCGGTCCACCGTGACAGGTGTCACCGTGGTACGGCTGGAAAACCATTTGGGGCCGCAATGAATTTCCTCAAAGCGCATGTTGGGGAGGACGAACTCGATCTGGGTGGTGATGGGCTGGCCGTAGACTCCCAGAAGTTTGTAAAACGCGCTGTTTTTCGAAGGCGAGTGGGCGCGAATGCGGAATCCGTTGGGGATGGGCTCGAAAATCTTTTCCTTTTCCTGAATGCTGTGGCGGCTTCGCCACCACCAGGCCTGATGGACAAAGGGGCCATGGGCGGGATCCATAAGCCCGATGATGCCGTGATCCACGTGGCAGGGCAATTCCGCTTCCAGCCGCGTGATGCGATAGTGCGGGCTGAAGGTAGCCAAACGCGGCGCGGGCGGCGTGGATTCGCTGCGCTGCTCCAGCTCCGGCAGGTAAACCCAGAAGTAGCCATCTTGTTCCTGGCAAGGAAAACTCGCGGCGAAAATCCGCTCGGTTTTAAGTTTGTCGCGATCGGTTCGGGAAGGAATATCGCAGCACTGGCCCGAAGTGGGCTCAAACTTCCAACCGTGATAACAACACTCGAGAGTTTCACCGTCAAAAATTCCGGCGGAAAGCGGCATGCCGCGATGGGGACAACTGTCGCGCAGCGCGAACGCCTTGCCACGAACGTCGCGCCCAACCACCAGCGGAACGCCCAACAGCATCGAGGGGCGCATCGATTTGCCGTGAACCTGGTCGCTGCGCAAGGCTGGATACCAAAAGCCGCGTAGCAATCCGTCGGCGGAACTCTGTGGTGTTGATTCCGGGGTATCACTCATGAAAGGTTAGAGTGTAAAGGATAAAGGTTAAAGGGTGAAGTAGGAATTATGAAGTATGAATGATGAAGGGTGAAATATGAATGATGAAGGGCTCGCCTCGCTTTTGGATTAGGCTCCGCGCGTTTATACCTAGCCCGCTTTTATCCTTTACCCTTTAACCTTTACCCTTTAACCTTTCTTTGCCCATGTCTTTGATTAACTATCCCGGCGACGAAGATCGGACTATTGAAGCAGTGGCCGATCCAACTTCGCTTTCGAGGCGGGCGGCACGACGATTGTTTCAACGCGCGTTCGTGCTCGCCGGGCGCGATCGCAACGTTCGCCAGCACATTCGCGAGGCGCACTGCGCCATTCTCTGGGTCATTGAGGATTGGGACTTTGCCTGGACCATTTTCCTGGACAAAGGGAAGATTGAATTCGACCGCCGCCCCACCAAGCGGCCGGATCTGTCTCTGACCTGGCCTACGGCAGAGGATTTCTTCAAGCAAGCTCAGAAAGGGACCCGGAAAGATGAGCCGCCCGCCCTCGCCGGTGATGCCGCCGTTTGGAAGTTTGCCCAGCCCCTCTACTCCGGCTTTTGCGCAGCCCTGCGCGAGGTGCTTCTCGACCCTGTGGATGAAAACGGCGTCCGGCTGGCGTAACGTTCTCCCAAACTCTTATCTTGTTCGGCTTTCTACTCCGCTGAGTCATGACCGTGAAAAGAAGCCACAGAAAGCCTCCAACTGAATTTGTTATATAAAAAACCAGGACATTGTGTAGTGCCCTAATTGCTTTGGGAGAGCGGGCGTCTTGCCCGCAATTTAGTATTAGCGAAAAAGCGGGCGAGACGCCCGCGCTCCCAGCGACGCAATTCCGGACATAAAAGGACAACGCTTGGTGTTTGCCGAAATGTGTTTTTGCTATAGACTGGCTCTGTCGAACTACGCGCGCGCGAGTGAAAATGACGACGGACTTCCCTACTCACTGGACGACCACCGAATTTCGCGTCCGTTACGCCGAAACGGATCAGATGGGGATTGTTTATTACGCGAATTATCTGGTGTGGTTTGAAATCGGGCGGACTGACTTCTGCCGGCAAGTGGGTTTTGCCTACCGGGATATGGAAGCAGACGACGGACTCTACATTATGGTGGCCGAGGCCCAATGCCGTTACAAGGCGCCGGCTCGCTACGATGACGAAATCTTGGTGAAGACACGAGTAAGTTCCTGCCGCAAACGCGTGCTGGTGTTTGAGTATGAAATTTATCGCAAGGCAAATGATGAGCTTCTGGCGAGCGGCGAGACCGTACACGTGATCACCGACCGTGAAGGCCACCCGCGCGCGCTGCCGGACAAATACCGGGAATTATTCACCGCCGGTCTCAAGAATTCAACCGAGCTCCCTCGATAAGGTTAATTTTCGGTTGACTTTCCGGGACGGAACAATCTCAGAAGGAATTTAATGGCTCAGCCTATTCTGCTCACCGGAAGCACCCTGACCCGCAACGGTTTTTACTCCGTGGTTTTTGAGCGACGAACCGTTGCCTTGCACCCTCGCGCCCGAATGGCCATGGCGAGGACACGTGCGCTGATTGAAGCGATGATTCAGCAGAAGCAGGTTGTTTACGGAGTGACGACCGGAGTAGGCAGTCTCTCCACGGAGCGAATCGACCCGGCCCAGGCGCGGCAGCTTCAATTGAACATCGTCCGCAGCCACGCTTGCGGCGTGGGCGAGCCATTGGACGCGGCAGAAACTCGTGCCCTGCTTTTGTTGCGAGCCAACGGATTGGCGGCGGGACTTTCGGGTGTGCGGCCAGCAGTGGTTGAGTTGCTCTGCCGATTCCTGAACCACGGAATTCACCCGGTCGTGCCATCTCGCGGTTCGGTGGGAGCGAGCGGCGACCTCGCGCCGCTGGCTCATTTGGCAAGGACTCTGGTGGGCGAAGGCGAAGTAGTTTATCAGCCGCGGCCGCGCCAGACCGCCCGTCGCATCAAGGCCAGCGAGGCGTTCAAGCGCACCAAGCTTCGGCCGCTCGAGCTTCGGGCCAAGGAGGGATTGTCGCTCGTGAACGGGACTCAGGCCATGCTGGCCCTGGGCCTGATTGGGTTGAAACATGCGGAAACACTGGTGGAGACGGCCGACGTGGCCGGCGCGCTTTCACTTGACGCTCTGCGCGGCTCACCCGCCGCATTTGACGAGCGATTGCAAATGGCCAGGCCGCACCCCGGCCAAATGACCACGGCAAAGAATCTGGTCCGCCTAAACCGCGGCAGCACCATCCGCAGATCGCATCGGGATTGCCCGCGCGTTCAGGATGCTTACAGTTTACGTTGCATGCCCCAGGTTCACGGCGCGGTTCGGGATGCGCTTGGCTACGCGCGTCGGGTTTTTGATGTGGAGATGAACAGCGCTACAGATAATCCCCTGATCTTCGTGCGCGAGGGCGAGGTCGTTTCGGGAGGGAATTTCCACGGGGCGCCTCTCGCCACCGCGCTTGACCTGATGGCGATTGTGTTGACTCAACTTGGCTCGATCTCCGAACGGCGAATAGACCGAATGGTGAATCCATTGACATCGGATTTGCCGCCATTCCTCGCCCATTCGCCCGGCCTCGAATCCGGCTTCATGCTGGCGCAAGTCACCGCGGCAGCGCTGGCCTCGGAAAATAAAATCCTCGCGCACCCCGCCTCGGTTGATTCTATTCCCACTTCCGGCAACAAAGAAGATTTTGTAAGCATGGGGATGGCGGCGGCGTTGAAGTTGCGGCCCATCCTGTCCAATGTGCTGGCCATACTTTCCATCGAACTGCTCGCTGCCAGCGAGGCCATTGACCGGCTCGCGCCCCTCAAGACAGGACTCCGGGCGGAGCGGGCACGCCGTCTTGTACGAGCCGTCGCGCGGCCGCTGAACGCAGACCGGGCACTGGATCGGGATATTGCGCGGGTGGCCGACCTGATTTCTCAAGAGAGGTTTTCCGAAATCGCGGCGCGCTAAGGGTTATCTGCATTTCTGAAAGTAGTGGGACGGCTTGCCGTCCACTTTTACAAAATTTGAAACGTGGGAGAGCGGGGCAAGCTCGCTAAAGCGGATCTCGCTGAAGCGAAGTCTCGCCCAGGCGGATCCGCCTGGGCGACCCCACCCCTACGTCGACTTAATAAGCGGGACTTGCACTCCGGAAGTCTTAATCAATACTTAAGCCAAAACTCCTAAACTATTCCCATGCCTGCGATTTCCGCCACCATCATTGCACACAATGAAGCAGCGAACATCGCGCGCGCCATTCGTTCCCTTTCCTGCGCGGACGAAGTGGTGGTGGTTGATTCAGGCTCGACTGACAATACTGCCGAAGTGGCGAGAAGTTGCGGTGCGCGCGTGGTGACCCACGCTTGGGAAGGCTTTGCCGCCCAAAAGAACTTTGCCACCTCGCAAGCGCAGTACGATTGGATTCTCAGTCTTGACGCCGACGAGGAATTGAACGACGCCGCCATCAAGTCTGTTCAACAATGGAAGAACGCGACCCCCGGCGCATTCGGATATCAATTCGCCCGGTGCGCGTTTTACCTGGGGCGATGGATTCGACACTCCGGCTGGTATCCCGATTTCAAAGTTCGCCTTTTCGATCGACGCAAGGGCGGATGGAAGGGTGCTTACGTCCACGAATCCGTAGAAGTGGCGGGCCGCGCGGAAACTTTGGCGGGAGAGATTCTTCACTACACCTGCGACTCACTGGACGAACACGCACAGCGAATCGAGTTTTACACCGATCTCGCAGCGCAGGAAATGCTCGATCGTGGGGAGAAGGTCGGCAAGCTGCGCCGAACGCTGGGCCCTCCGTGGGTGTTCTTGAATACGTACTTGTTTCGTCTCGGAATGCTCGATGGCAAGCCAGGCTACCTGATCGCCAAAATGGCAGCACGGTACGTGCGAAGAAAGTATGCGAAGGTGGAAGAAATGCGCAAGCGCTCGCACGCGCACCCCTGAATTCATCCTCCGGCCTCCCCAAGCATCTTGCATAGCTTTGACCTGCGGCCGTCAGGATGCGGCATCGCCCCGGTCTGCTTGCTCGAAAACGGATATGGCCTTCTCAATGTCATCCAGGTTTTCAATTCCCACCCAGAGCCCCTTAATGGGATAGGCGCCCACGCGCCTGCCGAGCGCGCGCAATTTGTGAATCAGGTCCGGTATGGTGAAAAACTGGCCGTCGGGGATGCAGTCAAGTGCGGAACCCTTGAGCGCGTAGATGCCGCTGCTGATGGGCTGTCGCAGTTCGGGCTTTTCGACGACATTAACAACCTCGCCGTTCTCGATGGTCAGAACTCCGTATGGCGACTGGTAGGTGTGCTGGACGTAAGCCACAGCGAGGTCATAGTCCTGCTTGCGGCAGAAATTAAGCAGGCCGGCCAGGTCAAGTGTGGAAACAACATCGCCGTTCATGAGCAGGAAAAACTCATCCGGGGAGATGGCGTGGCGCAGCAAAGAGAGCGGGCCTGCTGTTCCCAGCGGTTGTTCTTCACGGACATAAGTTATTCGCACGCCGAACCGGCTTCCATCCCCGCAGAAGCTTTCAATCAACTCGGCCAGATATCCTGTGGCGAGCACAATGTCGTCAAACCCCGCCCGTTTCAGTTGCTCGAGATTCAGGTGAAGGATCGGTTTTTGGCCGACGGCGAGGAGCGGTTTTGGAACTGCGAAGGTGAGCGGCCGCATCCGCGTTCCCCGGCCACCCACCAGCACAACAGCTTTCATAGGAAAAACCTCTCAGACACGGTATTGGTCCGGGTTATAGAGGTGACTCTGATTCTTTACCCACTCAAGAGTCAACTCCAAACCTTTCTCAAGGCTTACTCGGGGCTTCCAGCCTGCGAGGGAGAGAGCCAGTGAGTTATCCGAGCAAAGGCGCTGAACTTCGCTGGTTGCGGACCGCTTCCTTTCCTCCGACTGGCGGATGGGGGAATTACGACCGACCAAGGCAACGATCTTACGCGTTAGATCGCCCACGCTGACTTCGTGGCCTGTTCCCAGGTTGATTTCCTTCCCCACGCAGTCGTCACTGGCGGCGATGTGCAGAAATCCGTCAACCGTGTCAGTCACAAAGGTAAAGTCCCGGGTGGGTGTGAGGTTGCCCACAACTATTTCATCTTTGCTCAGAGCCTGGCTCATGAGCGCCGGAATAATGGCGCGGTCGGACTGTCGCGGGCCGAAGGTGTTGAAAGGCCTGCACACTGCTACCGGCAGTCCGAAGGAATGGTAGAAGCTCAGGGCCAGGGCGTCAGCCGCGATCTTGCTGGCGGAGTATGGCGACTGCGCCTGGCGAGGATGGCTTTCGGCGATCTTCGGCGTTAGCGCCGTCCCATAAACCTCGCTGGTGGAAGTGTGTACGATGCGATCCACCTGGTTCTCACGCGCCGCCATCAGGGCATTGAGAGTGCCCAGAGTGTTGACCTCAACAACCTCACTAACGTGTTGGTATGAGTAAGGAATCCCCACAAGGGCGGCGAGGTGAAAGATCACGTTGACGCCGGTGGCGGCTTTTCTAACCGTTTCAAGATCGCGAATGTCGCCTTTGATGATCTCCAAACGTTCGTTTTTCACGTCGGCGAGAAAACCAAGGTCATTGCGCGAGTTGTACCTAATGAATGCGCGCACTGACGCGCCTTCAGAAAGAAGTCTATCGGTCAGGTGACTTCCGATGAAGCCGCCTGCCCCCGTCACAAGCACCTTCCGGCTGGCCCATTCGATGCTTCCAGTCCGTGCAGAAGTCATGCCCGGCTCCTTTTCATGCCGTGGTTCGCACGGTTTGAATCGCCATGAAACTTTGGATTGCGTTTTGGAATGAGGCGCCTTTCTGCCAGGCGCGCGCTCCCGGCAGAGTGCTATCATAGCGTCGCAGGCGGCACGGGACAAGAGCGCCCGCCAGTATAGCGGTGAAAGGCGGGTTGCGACAAGGAAATCGGCTGCAGGTTGTGTGCTAGTTTCCCTGGGAGCACTGGCCGGGCTCCCACGAAACGCACTCGGGCTCATTCGCAATCTAACGACATTGAAAGAGCGGGCGAGCCCCAATGCAATGAGTGGGGCCCCCTCCCGCGCTCCCAGCGATGCAAACCGGGCACTAATCGGCGGAACGCCCGCGCGAGGATACCAATTGAAGATTGTTCACGTCGACTTGGGGAAGACACTGCGCGGCGGCCAGGAGAAACTCCTACTGCTGGCGCGCGGCCTCAGGGATCGAGGGCACGAACAGTGGCTGGTTTGCCAAATCGGTTCGGCGCTGGAAGGATGGGCGCGCGACCAAGGTTTCCCTGCCCTCACCGTGCCGGGCTTCGATCCCGGACAACTGGGCGCGATTCGCCGCCTGCGCCGGACTTTAAAAGTTGAGCGTCCGGAAATCTTGCACGCTCACGATGCCAGGGGACAAAATCTCGCATGGCTCGGTTCGCAATTCTTGCCCGTTCGGCGGGTCGTCAACCGCGATGTCACATTTCACCCGCGAATGCCCGGCGGCCTCTGGTTGCAAGGCTTGAAGTACGCCCACACGGCGGACTTCGTCATTACCTGTTCCGATTACATCAGGCAGTCCCTGATCGAGAGCGGGGTGCCCGCAGACAGGATCGAAGTCATCTATCCCGCCAGCGAGTGGCCCGAGGACCCTACCTCAGATCACAAACGCTCAGCGGCGCGAGCGGCTTCGGGTTTCAGAGAACAGGATTTCGTGGCTGGCCACGTTGGGGCCTTTACCCACGAAAAGGGACAGGATATCGCCATCGAGTCGGCAATGATTCTCAAGCAGAAGCTGCCGAACGGGAGAATAGTGTTGGCAGGTGAAGTCTCGGCGGAAGCGATGCGGGAATTGCGGCGGCGCTATCCCGGGCTGCAAGATTTCATTCACCTGCCCGGTTATGTCGCTGACCTGGAAATGTTCTTTGCCGCCTTGGACCTGTTCATCATGCCGTCACGCGACGAGGGTCTGGGCATATCAGCAATCCAGGCGATGGCTCGGGGACTCGCCGTGGTGGCCAGCCGGGTGGGGGGACTGCCGGAAATTGTCGAGGAGGGGCAAACGGGATGGCTGGTCCCGCCCGGATCTCCGCAAGCATTGGCAGATGCCATAGTACAGGCTGCCTCGGAACCGGCGCGCCTGCATGAAATGGGGAACAAGGCACGGCAACGCGCATTACAGTTTTCGAGTACACTAATGGTGAAGCGGACGGAAGCGCTGTACGAGAGATTGGCGGGGAAAAATAAAGTTCAAAGTCGAAAGTCGAAAGTCGAAAGTTAAAAGTCCCGTCATCTTGACGTCCGTTATTTGAGAGAGAGCCTCTTTTCGAGTGCAGTCGAATTACTGATCCATGGCCCAACTCATTTTCCCTTATTTCTGCGCAGCGGTATTTGGACTCATCTTCGGCAGCTTTCTCAACGTCTGCATCTCACGCTTGCCACAGCACGAGTCCATCGTTACTCCGCGATCCCATTGTCCGCGCTGCAACAAACCCATTCAGTGGTACGACAATTTTCCGGTCCTCAGTTATCTTCTTCTGCGCGGCCGGTGCCGTCACTGCCATGAAAAGATTTCCATCATTTATCCCTTGGTTGAATTGCTCACATCCGCGCTTTGGGTGGCGGTTCTCGCGGAGTATGAGCTAAGCCCCGAATTCATCAAGTACACCCTGCTGGGCATGCTCCTGATCGTTCTGATCTTTACCGACTTGCGCACCCGCCTCATTCCACATTCAGTGACTATCTTTGGAATCGGCGCCGGCATTTTGCTAAGCTTTCTGGTTCCAGTGGATAACCGCCCGCTCGATTGGGCGCTCGGATTTCTGGGCGTCTATCCTTCCGGAATCGGCGACTCCCTGCTGGGCGCCATCGCGGGGGCGTTGGCGGGGGGCGGACTGTTTTACGCCGTGGGCGAGGGATTCTATTATGCCAGCGGTCGCACCAAAGAGTATCTCGGGTTTGGGGATGTCATGCTGATGTTCATGGCGGGAACGTTTCTGGGCGCGCCCCTCACGCTCATGACCATTTTGCTGGGCTCACTGGGCGGAACACTAGTGGCCGTGCCCGCCACGCTTCTGGCTCCACGACTTCGCAACTACGAATGGCCTTACGGAACTTTTCTGGGCATCGGTGCATTGTTCTCAGTTCTTGGCGGGCCTGCGCTTCTTGACTGGTATCTGCGCTTTTCGGGCATTGCCTGAGGAAATGTTTAATCCACTTATTAAATTGCGACGGACCTTCGCCTTGGGGGGTGCTCTCCTGGCAGTATTCTGGCTGGAGGCGTGCGGCGGACCGATGGGTGCGTTCAACGGCTCGGAGTCCAAAGCGCGCATTGCCCTGATGGCCGGGACATTTCTGGTGGTCGTGGCGGCCATTGGGGTGGGCGTTTTTTTCATTCACAAGTTATTCCAGGAGGGCCGAAAGGAAACTGACCTCGGCTCGAAATCACCGCGCGTCGAAAATGAGACCACCTTCGCCCTGGCCGCCATGCAGGGCGTCATCGCGCAGATGAAGGAGCAGGAAAAGGAACTTAACGATTTGCGCCGCGCGGCCGAGCAACGGGCCAAGGAAAGCGCGCGCATCAGCGAAAACATCATTCGGGAAATGCCCAGCGGCCTGATGGTATTCAATCGCGAGGGATTTATCACCGCCGCCAACCCGGCGGTGCGAACCATGCTGGGCGTGGATACATGGTCGAGACGCCGTTATCCCGAAATCCTGGGCCCCCAATCGAATCTCGCCGCCCACATCCGGGAGTGCCTGGCGACGGGCAAGACCACCACGCGTGAGACCATTGAGTTCGCCACGCCGCGCGGGGAGGTCCGGCTGCTGGGCATGTCGCTTTCATCTTTTCATGGAACGAGCGGAGAACTGGATGGCGCCGTGTGCCTGCTTTCCGATTTGACGGAGACGCGGCAACTTCAGGAACAGGTTCGACTGAAGGAACACCTGGCGGCTCTGGGAACCATGTCGGCGGGAATCGCGCACGAATTCAAGAATTCGCTGGCCACCATTTCCGGTTATGCCCAATTGCTCCGTGACGGCAAGCTTTCGGAAGCCGATCGCGATTGCGCGGAAAAGATCGTCGCCGAGATCCGCTCTCTCACTCGTGTGGTCACGGACTTCCTCGCGCTTTCCAAGCCCCTGACCGTGACCGCCATTCAAGTGGACGTTCGGGAACTCCTCGGTCACGCCATGGAAGACCTGCAAAAGGTCGAAGCCTTCAGGCACGTCGCTTTGCAAATTGAAGGGGAATGGACTCCCCTCGAGGGCGATGAAGTGCTCTTGAGGCAGGCGTTTTCCAATTTGCTGCGCAACGCTTGCGAAGCCCAGCGCGAGCGGAAAGAGGGCGCCCACATCACTATCCAAGGGGAGAAATTCAGGCAAGGGGGAAAAGAGTTCCTTAGAATTCTGATCGAGGACGGAGGCCAGGGGATCCTGACGGCAGATTGCGACAAGATTTTCGTTCCATTTTTCACCACCAAGGCCTCGGGGAGCGGTCTGGGGCTGGCTTTGGTGCAGAAGATAGTGGTGAGCCACGGCGGACTGGTGAATCTGGAGAGTACATCGCCGGCAGGAACCACGTTCTCCGTGGTGTTGCCTCTGCTGCAAAATGTTTAAGGCCGGGCGCGACTCGGGGCGAGGATTTGCTTTAACCTCGGATGGCCCCGGTGATGTAGCGTTGGATGGCCTGGCGGTCATCGGGTGATAGGTCGACGAATTCAATCCCGAGGCCGTCCGGGGGTACTTCTCGAATGACGCGCGCGCGCAGCTTCAAGGGCACGGGTAAGGAAGGAAGCGAGAACTCAGCCTCCATCGCCTGTCCCGCGGCGATTTTCGGCGCCCCAGCCAGCGCCATGCCGCCCTCACTGATGTCGAGACCATTTAAGTTCGATCGGTGTGAGCCATTATGTTCCCACTTGCAGACCACCGGGGTGCGAAATGCCAGCCGGATATGTCTTCTTTTTTCCCTTAGGAAGGCGCCGCGCAAGGCGTTGACGGCCCGGGATATGCGCTCTTGAGTGACTGGCTTCCCCAGGAAAATCGTAATGCCCGCCTTGAATCCGCGCCGCATTGTGTCCACGTCGTCACAGCCGGTTAGCATGACTATCGGAGCCTTGTTATTGAAAGCCGAGTTGCGAATGCATTGGGTCAGCTCAAACCCGTCCATGTGAGGCATAGTGGCATCCACAAAGATGCCGTCGAACTTTTGCGCCTGAAGCGTTTTGGCCGCATCGCGGCTATCCTGAATGGTCGTTACCTCGCAACCGAGAGGACTAACGAATGCCTTGATGACTTCCAGGATGTTCGGTTCATCATCTACCACCATAATTTTAAGCGCCATCAGTGAGCCTCTTTTCCCGCGGCGGATTTAAATTCATGCCGCTTCGGCATTGAGTCCAGGATCCATCTGGGCCGCTCGCAGTGTGCGATTACGAGGCCCTGTTCGCCGTTATGAGCCGCAATCGGCTCATGACCAAACGCGTGAAGGAGCGTGGTCATCAATTCGAGATTGGCCGGATTTTCTTCGGCGACCAGAAACTGGGTTTGGTCCTCAGGGCTGATTCCCAGGCCCGTATAGGTCACGGGAATTCTGGCGATAGTTTTTAGCCGGCCCATGTCTGGACTCCTGTTGCCCCTGTTTGTCATCCGCGCCCGGGAGCGGCAGTTTCGGAAAGAGAACTTGCCCTTGATCCATCTATCGGCAGATTGGGAGAAACTCTTTAATAAATCTTCGTATGAAGCGGGGTTTGAACTGGGAGGTTGGATTGGGCGTGGTTTATAAGGGAGCGTCGCAATTCCTCCAGGTCAACCGGCTTGGGGAGATATTCCTCGGCGTCCATATCCTTGTGGATCGCGTGTTAAGGCTTCACGCAGGCGGGCAGCCCCTTTCGCAATTCTTCCAAATCCGCATGCAGGGCGGACATATCGCACTCAAGCGCCGCGAGCCATTCCTTCGCATGGGTCAGGTCCCCGTCCCGGCCCATCCCTTCCAATTGCAATGCCGAATGGAAAGCATTCTCAGAGGTGAAATTCGCAATCACCCCTTTGAGCGCGTGCGCGGCTTCATGCAATCCGCCTGGACTTTTAGTCACGACCGCCTTTCGGATATCGGCCATCATCCGCGGGCAGTCTTCCAGGAAGAGTTGGATAATCCCCCGCACCAGTTCCAAATCACCCCCCATACGGTCCGCAATGGCGTTCTTGTCAAGCCGCGCCGGTTGAATTGGCGGCGTTGAATTTGTAAGTTCCGGCCGCGGAAAATTAACCAGACTGTCCATCACCCGGAACAAATCCGCCTGATGAATGGGCTTGGAAGCGTAGCCGTCCATCCCCGACGCCAGACATCGCTCCTGGTCGCCTTTCATGGCATGCGCGGTCATGGCCACGATCGGGATGTGTCCTCCGGTTCGTCTTTCCCGTTCACGAATGGCCGCCGTGGCTTTGAAGCCGTCCATCTCCGGCATTTGAACATCCATCAACACCAGGTCGAAGTTATACGGTTGGGGTCCCTCCAAGAGTGCGAGTGCCTCTCTGCCATTGTTGGCTACAACCACGCTGTGGCCCCGCTTTTCCAGGAGTGAAACAGCGACTCTCTTGTTGACGGGATTGTCCTCAGCCAGGAGGATTCGGTATGTCGTTTGCGACTCGCGCAACGAATGGCGAGTGACCAACGGGACCGGTTCGATTTCCAGTGGAGTCCTGCCCAACGCCGCCAACACAGCGTCCCATAATTCCGATTGTTTTACCGGTTTGGTGAGGTAGGCAGCCACGCCCAATTCCCGGCAACGGGCCGCATCACTCCGCTGGCCCCCGGAGGTCAGCATCATGATGGTTGCGCCGGCAAGAAGGGGATTGTATTTGATCCGTTCCGCGAGGCCGAAGCCATCCATATCAGGCATCTGCGTATCCGTGATTACAAGAGGAAAGGGTTTCCCTAGTTCGTGTGCCTTTTGCAGGATGGCCAGGGCCTCCCTGCCTCCCGAAGTGACCGTGGGCGACATGTGCCAGCTCACCAAAGTTTCGCGGAGAATCCGCAGGTTGGTGGCATTGTCGTCCACCACCAGCACCGGCATATCGCGAAGGTTTACGGATTCCTGCGCGGGGCATCGCGCGCCGGCAAAATGACCCTTACCAAAATTCGCGGTAAAATAAAATGTGCTGCCCTTACCCGTTTCACTTTCCAACCAAACGCGTCCACCCATCAACTCGACCAACCGCGAAGTAATGGTCAGCCCCAGCCCCGTACCGCCGTATTCGCGCGTGGTGGAGTTGTCCGCCTGGGTAAATGCCTGGAAAATAATTTTCCGCCTGTCCGGAGGAATGCCAATGCCCGTGTCACTGACGGAAAAGTGGAGTCGGACGCCATCCTGCGTCACGCTTTCCAACTCCACGCGAAGAATCACTTCGCCTTGTTTGGTAAATTTGATCGCGTTTCCCAGCAGGTTAACCATGATTTGACGGAGACGCGCCGGGTCCCCGATCAAAATGTCGGGAACTTGAGATTGAACATCGGCCAGCAATTCCAATCCCTTTTCACCTGCCCGAAGCGCCAGTGTTTTCGCGGTATCGCCGACGGTGTCACGCAAGTTGAAGGCGATGGGGTCAAGCTCGAGTTTCCCCGCCTCGACCTTGGAAAAATCCAGGATGTCGTTGATGAGGGTCAGCAGCGAGTCGGCCGAGGTCTTGAGGATGGTCAGGTATTCCCGCTGCTCTGAGGTCAGTTGGGTGTCGAGAGTCAGTTCCGCCATGCCAATTACGCCGTTCATGGGGGTGCGAATCTCGTGGCTCATATTGGCAAGAAAATCGCTCTTGGCGCGGTTGGCGGCCTCGGCGGCTTCTTTGGCCTTGCAAAGCTCTTCCTCCGCCCGTTTGCGAACAGTCATGTCCATCGCGATGCCACAAACGCGATAAACTTTTCCCCGCTCGTCTCTGATCGCGAAGGCCTGGGCATGTATCCAGCGGATTGATCCATCGGGCTGCACGATACGGTAATCCTCGTCAAATTCACCGGGCGATCCGTCCGTGAGTTTTGCCAAAACGCGCTCTTGATCGTCAGGATGGATTGCATTGGTGAAAGATAAAGGGTTGTCGTACAAGCTCTGTAGAGTGGCCCCCCAGACACGTTCGTAGGCCGGGCTGATGTAAATGACTTCTGTGGTCCGGGGGTCGCTTATCCAAAATACTTCATTAATATTTTCCGCCAGTTGGCGAAATTTCTCCTCACTGGCGCGCAGCTTTTCCTCCGCCAGCTTGCGAGTGGAACTCATCCAGGAAGCCGCAAGGCCGCTCGATAAAAACAGAAGGCAGTAGGGCCATGACTCACGAGTGAGGTAAATGGAATGCAACGGGGGTATAAAGAAGAAGTCCGCCGATAATGCTGAGAGAAGGACTGCGAACAAGCCGGGGCCCCGGCCTTCCAGCCAGGCGCCGGCCACCACAGCCGCCAGGAAAAGGTAACCAAAGGCCTGGGGAACGACGGGTTGAATCAGCAGTGATGCCAAAAGCGCGGTTGCGACAAAAACCAGGGGGAGGCCATAGCGCAAGAACTTGCGCAGGACTGGCCATGACTTCTTCCGTTCTGCCTGACCCGCTGCCATGTGTAGCCTACATGCCCGCGAAGGAGCGCCGCGCGGTTACACCCGTCGGTCGCTTTGCTTGTTCAGTTTGTCCGAAGGCCGCGCGCAGCGCCCTAGCACTTGTCCTTCGGCTGACATGCGTCCCATCTTGAGAAAAACTTTGAGGAGAGTTGTGTCACGATCAGAGTCAATTGTTCAACGGATTGATGCTGTCCGAACCCTTTGCCGAAGCCAATTCTGATTGAATATTTCCAGCAAGGGCATCCCGTTTCTCGACGGCTATTTCGCCCAGGACTTGCAATTCAGGAATCAGCAGCTCAATCTGTTCTTCCAGCATCCGAACCTTTTCGCCGGCCAGGCTGAAGTCGTTTTCGCGCCCCATCCCTTCCAGCCATTGGGCAGCGTGAACGGCCATCCCAAAATGGAAATTGCCGATGGATCCCTTCATTTGGTGCGCGGCTCGCTCCAGGGCGTCACCATCTTGTTTGACGACCGCCTCATGAATGCCGGCCATCAATTTTGGGCACTCTTGCACGAATAACCTTGCCAGCTCTGCCAACAATTCGGAATCCCCATCAAGGTGGGCAAGCATCTTCACTTTGTCGAACGATTCGCCGCCCGTCTTCGCCGGAGTTAACCCGCTGCTTCCCCCAGTTGAGGGCGCCAGCCGTTCGATTTCCCGGAAGAATTCAAGGACTTGAATTGGTTTGGAAATGTACCCGTCCATCCCGCCTGCCAGGCACTTTTCGCGGTCGCCTTGCATGGCGTTGGCGGTCATGGCAATGATGGGAAGGTGCGTCCCGCTGGATTTTTCTTTTTCGCGAATGGCCGCGGTGGTTTCATAGCCGTCCATGCCCGGCATTTGGACATCCATCAGGACCAGGTCAAAGCCGCCATAGTTTGGCTCGTTGAGGACATTTAACACCTCCTGCCCATGGGTTGCCGAAATTACCGTATAGCCCTTTTTCTCCAACAACCGCTCGGCAAACCTCCGACTGATGGCGTTATCTTCGGCGAGGAGAATGGTGACCCGTCGACGGCTTTCGCGCAGAGAGTGGCGAGTGACCAGGGGGACCGGAGGGGGACTTTCGGGTATTCTGGCGAGAACGGTGGTGATGGCGTCCAATAAATCCGATTGTCGGATCGGTTTGGTTAAATACGCCGAAATACCCAGCTCGAGGCAGCGCGCGGCATCACCACGGCGACCGTCGGAGGTCAGCATCATGATCGTTGCCCCCGCCAGGCTCGGATCTTTTTTAATCTTCTGGGCCAATGTGAACCCATCCATATCCGGCATGCGGGCATCGAGGAGGACCAATGGGTAGGCGCCTTTCTTATCGCGGGCTTGCTCGAGGCATTCAAGTGCCCGCTCCCCGCTCTCGGCCAGCGACGGTCTCATTTGCCACCGCTGCAGCATTTCTTCAAGGATGAACCGGTTGGTGGCATTGTCATCGACGACCAACACTTGCTTCCCTCTCAGTTCGGCGGGCTCCACGGTGGGCGCTCTCTCCGTCGGCCCCTTGGGAATCTTCATGCAAGTGGTGAAGTGGAAGACGCTGCCCTTTCCTTCCGCGCTATCAACCCAGATTCGCCCACCCATCATGCCCACCAGGCGGGCTGAGATGGCGAGCCCCAATCCCGTTCCGCCATATTTCCGCGTGGTCGAGCTGTCGCTCTGGGTAAATGCATCGAAGATCATTTGCTGTTTATCCGAGGAGATTCCAATGCCGGTATCCGAAACGGAGTAATGAATGAGGACGGCGTCCTCAGTCCTGGACTCGGCCTGGACGCGAACCACCACCTCGCCCTTTTCCGTAAACTTAATGGAGTTGCCCACCAGGTTGATGATAATTTGGCCCAATCGCCCGGGGTCGCCCATCAGGACCGGGGGCATATCCGGATGAACGTGATAAGCGAGTTCCAACCCTTTTTCGTGCGCTCTCAGCGCCAGGGTTTTGATAATGCGCGCCAGGCTCTTGCGCAGGTCCACCTCAATGACTTCGATATCGAGCTTACCCGCCTCAATCTTGGAAAAATCCAGAATGTCATTGATCACGGTCAGCAGTGAGTCCGCGGACGTCTTGACCATTTCCAGGTAGTCGCGCTGCTCGGGACTAAGCTGGGTGTCAAGGGCGAGCTCGGTCATGCCTATAATTCCATTCATGGGGGTGCGAATCTCATGGCTCATGTTGGCTAGAAAGTCGCTCTTGGCCCGGTTGCCCGCCTCCGCGGCCTCTTTGGCAAGTAATACCTGATCGCCAGCGTGCTTGCGCGCGGTCAAGTCCACAATCGTTCCCTGAACATGCCCAGGGTTGCCATCCATTACCTGTAGCAACGCCACATTTTCCAGCCCCCAAACAGGGGTTCCATCCATTCTCCGAATGTGAATTTCCTTATTGCTGAGCGAGCCCTGGGTTATGAGCCCGGCGGCTGCGGCATCCCAATCTGAACTGTCCCAATAAAAATCCTGGAGCCGATGCGACAATACCTCCTTGCGCGAGGTGCAGCCCACCAAACCGACAAAGGCTTCATTGCAATTTACAATTTGGCCGGCCATGGTCGCAGAGTAAACCGCGGCCAGATTTCGCTCAAATAGCAGGCGGTAACGTTCCTCAAGGCTGGCGATGCTCTGTAGCCGGATTAAAAGGTGTCCTGTCTGCTGACTAACCCGCCGTCTTAACGCCGCCACCCAGACAAACGCGGCCAGCAGGAATGTGGCTGTCAAGCCGAGGGTCCAGAGCGAATGGCGGACGTTCCACCAGGAAGGGTTCTGCAGCACGAGGACGTCCTCCGGCGAGCGCAGCAGAATGCGGAAGGTATCTGCCGCCCCAATGTCGCCCGGTTGCTTCAGATAAATTCCGGTCAGTTGGAGCAGGCTGCCTTCCTGCAATGAAGCAAGCCGCTGACCAAGCCGGTGCTCAACCATCTGAACGCGTAAGACGTTGTCTCCCGCCTGCAATATCAAGGTTCGGTCATTGGGCAGATGGGTCCGGTCCACCAAGCGTCCGCTAAATCTCACCAACGCAGCATTCAAATCGATGTTCACCGTTTGTTCCGCCTTGAAGTCAATGGGTTGCGGCGGTGGTCCATGGCCGACCAAATGGAAAGTGGCGTCTTCCAAAATCGGCTCATATCTTCCCAGGGCAGGAAATCCGATCACTTCAACGATATCGCCCGGAATCAAAGCGTCTCGCTGGTTCGACTCGATATAGATATCGTCGGTAGAATCCTTCAAGAAGACCCCGTGACCGGGGCGTTGGAGAGTGACCGCTCCGCTCAGTTTGATTCGGTGGCCCGAACTTGCATCCGGCGAAAATTGCATCAGGCTGGCGATGGTACGGGCGGATCCCAAGAATGGATTGGAAGGCGCCGGGACTTCGATCCGGATTTCCTCAAGACGCGGAACGAAAAGCAATACGCCAAGCATTTGGCCCCTGGCATTGAATCGCGCTCCGCATGCCCCGCGAAGGTGCACCTGGGCGTCAATCAGCTTCGCCGGATCGAGTTGGCTTTGAGAAGGAACCAAAGCTGCCAACCTTCCATCTTCCATGGCGATGTCGAGCTCCAAGAGTTGATTGAGCCTCCCCACGGAACGCACAATGCCCTTCACCTCGACCCATTGGCTATCCTCACGCGTGGACGCCATCTGGTGCCACGAGACACGGCGGGCCGCCGGCATGGGCGCCCGGCCCATCACTTTCCACTTTGGTTTGGCAATTTGCGGAGCAAAATCTGGGGCCGAGGTGACGCCTTCGAGGTCCAGAAGCTGGCCTGGGAAAGCAATCAAATGGGTTCCCCCAAGGTCGACCCAGATCCCTCCCGTCGAGTCCTGGATAAACAAATCGGATTGCGTGGGTTCGAAGTAAGTCACCACGCCGCGGACATGAATGGGATACCCGAGCTTGGCTTGATCGCCAGAGAGATGGCGGATTTGTTGGACACGGGTAAGCAAAGGCAGCCTTGGCCCTCCCGCTGGCGCTGTCTGACCCCAAGAAACGAGGGCTCCAAACGATAATAAAATCAGGGACAGGCGGCTCAACCCCAACACGGGCCCGCGTAACCCGCCCCATATGCGGTCAGGTAATGGCATCATGAATTTGTTTGCCCGTAGGCCGGAAACCTACAATGTCCCGTTCTACATTCTTGAAAATTGAATTGCAGCCAACTGTCCCAACCGCGGTTGGATTCACCTCCGAGGGACGGTCGGAACAAACCATTCGAATTAGTTATCGGCGGCGGGAAGGTGCCACTTTAATTAAGTTAGTCCACGTTTCAGGATTCCCAGGAAGGGCCGGATTTAAGCTGCTTTCCGCGGTAGTGGTTTCACCGGCGTCTCGACCGGCAAATCAAAATGCTGTTCGACGGCCTGGTACAGTTCGTCCGGCCGCACCGGCTTTGAGACGTAGCCGTCCATCCCCGCTTTCAGGCACCGTTCGGAATCCCCTTTCAAGGCATGTGCCGTAAGGGCCACGATGGGGAGATGCCGGCCCGACAGCCGCTCTCTTTCCCGAATTGCGGCGGTTGTTTCGTAACCATCCATGCGCGGCATCTGAACGTCAATCAGGATGAGGTCGAATCCGTCGAAGTTTGCCGCTTCCAGAATATCCAATGCTTCCCGCCCGTCGTTGGCGGTCACCACTTTGTGGCCTCGTTTTTCAAGCAATCGGACGGCGAGCCATTGATTGACGGGATTGTCCTCCGCCAGGAGGATGCGCAAAATGCGGCGCGACTCCCGAAGCGAGTGACGGGTGATTAATCCGCGCTCGCCTCCAGGTTGGGGATGACCAGCCAAGGCTGTGGTGATGGCCTGGCGAAGCTCAGTTTGCATAACAGGTTTTGCGAGATAGGCTTGCACACCTAACTTGCGGCAAAGGGCCGCGTCCCCGCGCTGACCGGCGGCGCTAAATACTATGATGGGCGTCACGGCCAGGTTCGGGTCGTGCCGGATCATTTCCACCAATTCAAATCCATCCATGTCCGCCAAACTCGAATCGGTCAGGACGAGGGCGAAGGGATCACCGATTTCCCGTGCTTTGGACAGCGCGGCAAGTGCGGGCCGCGCACCCTTCACCGAGGTAGGGGCCATGAACCAACCTCGAAGGAGGCCTTCAAGCGGGCTCTGGCTTGCGGCGCTGTCATCAACGATCAGTACCGGCACGTTGGCAAGGTCGACTGGTTCGGGCGAAACCAATTTGGGAGCGGGCGCACCGGCCATCCCGAACTTGGCGGTGAAGTGGAAAGTGGTTCCCTTGCCTTGTTCACTTTCCACCCAGACGTGTCCACCCATCAACTCAACCAGCCGGGATGTAATCGTCAGCCCCAGCCCTGTTCCACCATACTTGCGCGTGGTGGAACTATCGGCCTGGGTAAACGCCTCAAAGATGAGTTCCCGCCGGTCGCTGGGAATGCCAATGCCTGTATCTCGGACCGAAAAATGCAAAACGACCCTGGCCGATGACGCGCCTTCGTATTCGACTCCCAGAACGACTTCGCCGCGCTCCGTGAACTTGATTGCGTTCCCCATCAAATTAACGATGATCTGCCGCAACCGGGTAGGATCACCCACGAGCGTGGTGGGCACGGCCGGCGAAATTTCGAGCACTAATTTCAAACCCTTGTTGCGGGCTGTTAACGACAACAGCCTGCTCGCGTGCCCAAGACAGTCCGCGAGATTGAATTCGATCGGATCAAGTTCAAGTTTTCCCGCTTCGATTTTTGAAAAGTCCAGGATGTCGTTGATTAACTTCAAGAGTGAATCGGAAGAGGATTTGACGATTTCGAGGTACTCCCGCTGCTCAGAAGTAAGCGGAGTTTCCAGCGCAAGGTCGGTCATACCCATGATGCCGTTCATCGGAGTGCGAATCTCATGGCTCATGTTGGCAAGGAATTCGCTTTTGGCGCGATTGGCGGATTCGGCCGCCTCTTTGGCCTGGCGCAGGTCGGCTTCCGCGCGCTTGCGTTGCGTGATATCCAGAAATGTCACAACCGATCCAACCACGGTAGTCCCGCTCCGGACAGGATATGACCAGTACTCGGCCGGAAAACACGTTCGGTCAGCCCGCCACAAAACCTCGTCGTCAAAGTGGCTGGCTTCATTCCTGCTAAATGCCTGATAAATCCTGCATTCGTTCATGGGATACGCGGCGCCATCTGCCCGAGTGTGATGAATAAGGTCATGCATATTTTTGCCCAACAGGGCTTCCGGGTTCTCATAGCCCAGCATCCTCAGACACGCTGCGTTGGCAAAAGTGCACTTGCCGAGCGGATTGATACCGTATATCGCTTCGGCAGTGGAATCGAGAAGCAGCCGCACCCGCTCCTCGGAAGAGCGGAGGGCGCTTTCCGCGCGGGTGCGTTCCGTCACATCATGGCCAATGCAGCGGATGATGGACCTTTCCGGACCTTCCTGCCGCAATGAATTGTTGAATTCAATTATTTTTCTTTCCCCTCGGCGAGTTCTCACATTCAAAAGTCCGCCGGCCCGGCCCGATTTCCGAATGGCATCCAAGTAAGGTTTGATTTCGGGAAGATCCTTATCAAACATAAACTCCTTCAGGTCGTGCCCGACGAACTCCTCTTCCCGATCACACCCGAATATTCGCAAGGCGGAAACATTCGCGGTGAGAATTCTTCCGGTGAGGTCTTGAGTCCCGACGAAGATGCCGCTGTTTTCGACCAAGTCGCGATAGCGATCCTCGCTTTGTCGAAGCCCTGCAACCGCGTCTCGCCGCTCAGTCACCACGGCTCCCAGGATCATACCGGTCAGGCAAAGAGAAATTGTAAGAAGTTGCCATTTCTGAACAGTTTCCACACTGGCGGCAGTTACCCGAAGCGCGACCATCAGAATGAGGCTAAAACCAAGAACCCCCACCGCTGCCCCGCGCACTCCGCGCCGAACCGCAATCCATATGATGGGGATAAAGGAGAGGTAGAGGGGTTGATAGAGGTACGCAACTCTTAATCCAAATACCAGCCAAAGCGCTGCCAGCAGGCCGGCGCACTGCAAAATCATTTCGAGAATTTCCATGCCGGTCAAGGTCCGCTGGTTTCCGGCCAATTTTTTTGCCGGCAACTGATTTCCTTTCATCCAAGCGCGAATGTGGGGCACAACGAAAACCAGCAGGAAAGGGGTCAGCGAGTTGATGGCCACCGCATCACCCAACCACCAGTTCGCAGTGGCGGCCAGATAATCGGACGATTTAACCGAACCGTCGAGCACATTGCACGCGACTCCGAGGTTTGCAACCATCAGGGATCCGGCCAGGGTGGCGGGGACAAACCGGCCAACATCCTGCACGCGCCTGAAATTCATGTCCACCTTTAACCACCCGCCCACCAAGGCGGCAGTGACCGAGTACCCGGCCGCAAAGCCGAGGGTGAGCGGAACATCGCTCCAGGATGAGGAGACCGACAAGTGATAATTCAGCGTCGCCGTGGCAATCGACGCGACGACGGCGGCGGGGGCATATTCCACCCCCAATCCCAGAAGCAGCGCCATGGTCAATCCGGTCGGCAAATACAAAGCGCTCATGCTGGGCCAGATTTGTGAATAGGTGGTGACGCGATCGAGCAAAACATACGCGCCAATGAATAGGGCGGCTACAATCCAGGTGCGCTTTCGGTCGAGTGCCCCTTGACCTCCGCCACCTCCTGGCGTGGCCGATTGAGGAGAAAGGTATTCGGAGTTCAAAGTTTCCGCTTTCATTTTTATTGAGTAGGCCAGCTCAAGCCCTACTACGCATAGTCGCACGCTGGGCCACCCAGATTATTCACCCCTGGATATTTCGACCCTTTCGCTTTCGGCCATTAGGGTAATTTTGTGGTTAACTCGAAGATTACGCGGGGGGCGGCACGTCATGAGCAGGGCGAGCCACAATTGTTTGAATTCTCATGGCGAGGCGCCGCTCACAATTCATGCGCAAGGTGGGAAATGCTGGGAATTGCCAATTCCCTTGCCCGCCTCAGGCGGCCAATGGAGTATCCATGATGCCCGAATCGGGCGGGCGGATGGTGGCTCGACTGGCGGCGGCGTGGGATCGAATTTCCTGCCAGGTGATCTCCGGGATGTTGAGAAAAATACGAACCACTTGGGGATCGAACTGCCGGCCGCCCTCGTTCTTGATTTCGGACGTCGCTTTGGTAAAGGACATTGCGCGGCGATAGGGCCGGTCGGACGTCATGGCATCAAGGGTATCGGCGACGGCGAAGATTCGGGCGCCCAGCGGAATTTCCTCTCCCACCAGGCCCTGCGGGTAGCCTGTCCCGTCATAGCGCTCCTGATGGGCCAGGACTATTTCCGCCGCCCCCGCCAGAAAGGAGATGCGACTTACCAACTCGTAGCCAACGCGCGCGTGCGTTTCCATCGTCGCGCGTTCTTCGCTGGTCAGCCGGCCAGGTTTTAAAAGGATTGAATCCGGGATGCCGATTTTTCCAATGTCGTGCATATAAGAACCGCGCGCAATCTGCTTGAGTTGTTCGGGGGTGCAACCATAGGCCTTCGCAATCTCGAGGCAATAATGGCTGACCCGGCGCGAATGTCCTCCCGTCTCATTGTCGCGAAGATCCAGCGCCGCTCCCAGGGCTTCGAGCGTGTCATCGTAAGTCAGCTCGATGCGTCTCATCGCCGTCCGTAGTTGCGAAGTCCGTTTTTCCACCATCTCTTCCAAAGACAGCCGATATCTTTCCACTTCAAGTTCGAGCCGCTTTTTGTTAAGCGCCCTTTCCACACTCATAACCAGACTGTCCAATCGAAAGGGCTTCACCAGATAATCGTCGGCGCCCCGCTTCATGGCGTCGATGCCCACGTGGATGTCATCCACTCCGGTGATCACCAAATAGGCCGATCGTGGATTTTTCTTTCGAGCTTCCTCAATTAGTTGCAAGCCCGACATTCCCGGCATCTGTAAATCGGTGATCAAGATGTCAAAGGCTTTCGTCTCGCACGCCGCCAGTGCCTCTTCCGGGTTGGAATAGCTGACGCACGAAAACCCCTCATGACGGAGTTTATCGCCGATCAATTGGTTGATCCCCG
Organism: Terriglobia bacterium; assembly: GCA_035308965.1. GTDB lineage: Bacteria > Acidobacteriota > Terriglobia > UBA7540 > UBA7540 > DASYXZ01. The sequence goes on from DATGFN010000065.1 coordinate 232,308, forward strand.
GGTCGTCATCCACGGCCAGCACGTTTCCCCGTGTGTTTTCAGGAGCCATCGTTTTAGTCCACCTTAGGCATGGAATCGGGGGATGACAATATATCCCCGGTTTGTCTATCGGTGGGATGAATCGGGAGGATGAACTTTTTTAGGGGCCGTCGCCCGCAATTCAAGGGCGGCGTACGCGACTTAAGCTGTCCGTAAAAAAGAGGAAGCTGAATATGACCGTAGTGCGAAGGCGGATGCCCTCAGGAATGGCGCAACCATCGCACGAGGTTATTGAAGATCTTCAATCCATCCTGGGAATAATGGGCGCGCAAGGACGCACGTTCCGGGTGGGGCATGAGTCCGAGCACCATTCCCGTCTCGTCCGTGATCCCTGCAACCGATCCGGGCGCGCCATTGGGGTTTTCAGGGTATTGCGCCGTAGGTTTCCCTTCCCAGTCGGCAAACCGGAAGGCCACGCGTATGGATGTGGCGCTGGATGTTGCGCAGAATAATGGCCTTCCCTCGCCGTGAGCGGTGGGCATGGCAAGAACCTCGTCGGCCAGCGACTCCGTCCATAACGTTTTTTCTGGAGACACCGCCAATCTGATTTTGCGATCCTCGAACCTGGCCGACTGGTTATCCAGCAGGGCCAGGGCGCACTTCCCCGGTGTGCGCCCGGGTAAAATTCCCGCCTCGGCCAGGACCTGGAATCCATTGCAAATTCCCATCAAGGGTTTGCGCGCATCGAGGAACTTAACCAATTGATCTTGAAGTCTTGCCACCAGCATGGTGGCGAAAATCCTGCCCGCCCCCAAGTGGTCGCCATAACTAAATCCCCCCGGGATGACCGCGGCTTGATAATCCGCCAGCTCTCTTCGACTCTCGAATAAATCGCGCAGGACTACGACTTCGCTTTTCCCACCCGCCAGCTCAATGGCGGCCGCGGTTTCTTCATGGCAATTGGTGCCGGGGGCGTAGAGGATGGCGGTGACAGCCTGCCTCATTCGACCACCTCACGAAATGCCGTGCTCCAGTCCAGGGCCAGCGCGGCAATGGAATCCTGCCAGAAGATACTCTCAGCGGCGCGAAGCTTTAAGGTGGGCTCATCAAGAACTTCGCCCAGGTGCGTGCGGGCGACGCCCTTGGGAAACTCTTCACTCTTCATGTCTGCAGGAACCTCGAGGATCACTGAACCAATGAACTCACCAAATACCAGACCGTCTCTTCGTGGTTTAACCTTCCGGGGATCGGGCACTCTTTTCCCCGCCTTAAGCTCCCAGCGTTCGGAAAATTTTTCAATCCCCTTCCCCGTCTCAATCAAATCCATACTTGCCCCCAAGCCCGACCCGTACGCCGCTTCGAACAGGCGGAGCGCGATGCCTCCCTCTCCAACCGCCGAACCCGAGACGTATTTCCCTTCTTGATGGAGCCGATGAATGGCGTCCCACAAGTGGATGATGGATTTAGTGGGTCCCGGATCGTACAACCGGTCGCCTCGTTGGCCGTAACTATCGGCATACACGGAGCCGGCCAGATACGATGGGTCGATGCCTCCTAACAGAACCAGTTTGTTGCCTGCCCGCTTGAATTCCTTGGTGACGATTTTGGTCACGTCCGGAATTCGCCCGAGGGTGGCGACGGCAAGGGTCATGGGCACATCAATTTTGCGGTCACCCGATTCGAGAGTTCCCGAGCTTGAGTCTTTGCCGGAAATAAACGGCACGCCGATGGCCACCGAAAAATCCGCGATGGTATCCACCATCTCTCTCAAGTCCCAGGCCACGCCGGGCCGAACTTTGGGAGTATAAAAGTTATCGCAAAGGGCCATCTCGCGAAAGTCGGCGCCCGCCACCACCGCTTTGGTAATGGCCTCAATGATCATCAGGCGGGCCATTTGCGCGGGATCGATATCGCCGTAAAAAGGATTTATGGCAATCGTGGTGATCACGCCGTAAAGTTTGGCATACAGAGGAGCCGAGACGGCGATGTTGGTTGGCATTTGATGATTCCGTCCGCCGTAAGGTCCCACCGCTGTCCTGCCCTGCACCGTCGTGTCAAAACGCGAGCCGGCGGCGCTCTGATCACAACAATGGTAATGCGAAAGAACGCGTTGAAAGGCGGCGCCCCATTCCTCCTGGGTGTGCGGCTCCGGAATATCCAGCAACTTCGTCTCACGCCGGGGCTCCGCCTCTTCCAGCGGCTCAACCGGGCACGCACTCCAAAGAAACGTCATATCAAGGTTCACCACTTGGCGGCCCCGCCAGAGCGCCTCGAGCCTCTTGGTGTCGGTGAAGTGGCCGAGTACGCAATGCCCCACTTCGTACCGGTCAAGAATCTCCTCTGCTTCGCTAAGTCTTGGCGGAGGCACGGCCAGCAACATTCGCTCCTGTGATTCGGACAGCAGAATTTCCCATGCGGTCAGGCTCTGGTCCTTCAGAGGCACGGCGTCCAGATTGATGGCCACTCCCGTCTCGGCCCCCATCTCTCCGACCGCGCAGGAAATGCCACCGGCGCCCAGGTCGGTGATGGCGCGAATACAATCCGCATCCCGCAAAACCGGAATGGCCGAGGTGAATTTCCGTTCCGTGATGGGATGGCCGATCTGCACCGCGGCGGATTCCCTTTCGATTGTCTCGCCCGTCATCCCGGTGGAACTGGCGGTGGCCCCGTGAATTCCGTCGCGACCCGTCTCGCCGCCAATCAAAAGTGCCACATCGCCCGGTTGCGGAGCGTCCTTGAGCGCGTACGCCTTCGGGATCAGGCCAATGGAGTGGCCGAGGGCGAGACACTTGGCGTAGCCCGGATGCCGTTTGTAAATAGGGTGCATCATGGGAATGCCCATCGGATTGGTGTAATAAGCCGTGGCGCGAATGGATTCCGTCACCAGCAATTGCGGATGAATGGCCCCGGGCGGGACCGCGTCTTCCGGCATGCGCGGGTCCATGGTGCCCATGATGGTGGTGCCGCCGATGGGATAGGCGCCTTTGCCAAATCCCAGTGTGTCTCGAATCACGCCACCATGCTTGGTGGCCACGCCTCCGAAAGGAGCAATTGAACTGGGAAAATTATGCGTCTCGCCTTTGATGGTCACCACCCATCCATCGTAGAACTCAATGCCGCCGGCGTTGTCTTTAAACACCGAAACTATCAGAGGATGGTGGATGCGCTCCGTAGCTTTGGTCAGACGCTTAAGCAATCCCAAACTTTTCCAGGTGGTGTGGTAGCAGTGGTCGCTCCAGGTCTGCACCAAAATTTCAAGTTCCGCGTCGGTCAGCACTCGGCCGCGCGACCTTTCCTGCGCCTGTATCACCCGCATCTGCGCCAGAGGCGCGTACCATGAGCGCGCACGCGAAAGGGCGATCAACTGCTCGTCATTCAATAGAGCCAGGGCGATTGAAATGACAGGGTCAGGCTTGCCGGAAGGGCGCAAGGTAACGGGCGCCTCTCCGGGCTCACACACCCGTTCCACAACTTTATTGTAGAGAAACCGGGAGGCGATTTTTCGCGCACTTTCTTCTTCCAATCCCACAAATTGATACCGCTTGCTGAGACGGGCGAATTCCAGCCCATTTTCTCCCAGGGCGCGAGCGCCGGCAAGAATCGACGGCGTTTCCGGATCAGTGACGGCGGGACGGTAGGCGATTTCAATCACCGGCCCAGAGTTAGGATTGAGTTGGGAAAGCGGCGAAGTCACCTGATAGAGCGGGTTGGCCAGGAGCGGAAGCAGCCTTTCCAATACAATGCTGCCCTCCAGCCAATAAACCCTCTCGATGACCAGATTTGTTAACCCGGAATGACCGTGGCGGTGGAAAAATGCGAGCCAACTGCGCGCTTCCGCGTCGTCATTCGAAAGGGTATAAAATCTTTGAATGGGCATGCGCAAGCATTATATCTGGAATCTTGCGGACGGCAATAAGCCGGTCCTGTGGATTTTCGAGTGCCCAGTTGCGGCCTGATGGGCGCCATTGCCGTTGTTCGCCTGCTCCCCAACCACTCGCGTCCATGATACGCCAAGCCCGTCTTAATGCGGGGCGCTCCATCGCCGTTTCATAGTTGGCTTGCAACCCGACTGCATTGGAGCGCATGGCCACCATCCGACTAACCTACTCTACGTTATTTGTTCGATGCGAAGAAAGATGATACTCTCGTTGTACGGCATATCGAATGTACTGACGCTCTCATTTACGCCTTGGGAAACGGTCGCAAAGCGGGCAAGCAGCAGTCGGGCCATAGCGATTCGAGGACCTGCTAGGACTTTAGGGTCGGCGGGAACTCAGAGAGGAGGGGAAAATGAAAAAGGCTTGGGTTCTTTTTGTACTTTGCATTGCGGTGTTCGCTTGTCCAAAGTTGGAGAGCTTCGCTAGCGTGACCGGCTCATTATTGACCTATTCCGGTCCTACCGTCCCATGCGGCTCTGGGGGCACGCTCTACCGGAACCTGACATCTCACCGAATGAATTTTGAGCTAGAGCTTGACATCAGTTCTCGGAATATCAATTTCTCGTGCAGCAGCACGTCCGTATCGTGGGTCGATGCGCAAGGCCACCCCCAGACCTTAACAGTGAATAAGGGATTCACAACCGTGGTCGCCACATCGCTTCCACCTGGTGGAACGATGACTTGGGTTACGCCTCCCGATGCTACACAGGTTGGGTTCATATGGGTGTTGCAAAGGGACCAGGCAACGGGTGCCAGTTCTAATACCGGAGAGTTTGGGCAATGCGGGTCTAGCGGTTCGATTTACTCAAACCTGACGAATCATCCGATTGAATTGAACTTTGCTGTATCTGGGCCAAGCACGTGCCAGGCTTCGCTCTCCTGGACCGATACCACCGGCCATACCCAAACTCTAGATGCGGGCCTCGATACAACCGAGGGCGTTAGCACATCACTTCCCGCCAATGGGACAATCACTTGGACCACCACCGAAGGTATCGCAACTGATGGTTTTGTTTCTTATGTCGAACAAGTGCCCGACATTGGAAATGGAAGCGCGGATCCTAAGAAATGAACCGGCGGGTGGTGCAGACATCCCTGTGTTCTTCGTCGGGATGTCTGAGCCGGTAGCGCGTCCCGTCCCGCAAAGCGGGATCCGCGTTCTTTGGATAGCAATCCTCGTCACCACGACGTATTCTACCGCCATGTCCAAGCTCCGCCGACCTTTTATTTCCGATCAGTATTTTTTTGTTACTGTGCGGCTGCTTCGATGGCGCGCGAGATTCACCGAGGGTGAAACTCATCCGTTCCATGAGCGAGGGCATGACCGGGGTCAGCGTTTTTTTGATTGCGGTTACCCTCATTATTTTCCCTTGTTTCAGGGAACAGCGGTGAAGTCCTGGCGCTCTTGACCTTCCGAAACCAAGCGAATAGGATGGTTATCTTGGAGTTCGTCGACTTCGCCAGGAGGGTCAAATGGCACCCGAAGACGAGAAACTCGCCAGAGAAGAAGCCAGGCAAGACCACCAGCACGAAGCCGTAAAATCCAAAGTTGCCAGCGAAGTTCAAACAGAAATTGCTCGAAGCGCCGAGCAAGCTCACCCGACGGATCAGGCCCAAGCCAAGGCGCTCGCCAGTGACTTCAAGCAAAAGGCCGTTAGCGAAGTGGCCGCGCGGGAGTCTGAAATCGGGCGTGCGAAGCTCGTCGCCTCTATATCGCAAGTGGCCGACTACTTGTTTTACCTGATCTACGGCATCATCGGCCTGGAGTTCGCGCTGGATCTGCTGGGGGCGCGCCAGTCAAACGCCTTCAAACAGTTTCTGGATGTGGTCTCCGCGCCCGTGCTTGCGCCCTTCCGTGGATTGATGTCCGACCCGTCCGTCGGCCGCTTCCGGCTGATGATTTCTTACGTTGTGGCGGTCCTGGTCTACGTGCTTCTGCACGCAGCGGTCAACGGGTTTCTGCGGCTATTTGCCCACAGAAAGACGGAGGTCTGATCATCGCGCGCCCAATTTACCGGGTCGCGTGTTATTGTAGCGCCGGGCGGGGCGCCCATGCTTGGGGCCCCGCCCGGCGCTACAATTCAGCAATTCACGGAATCTTCCCGATCCCGCCCTCAACATCCTGAGGAGCCGACCTCACAAAATGCGGGATCTCCCTACCCGGTACCATATCGAGGTAGCACCTTCGGGCCATTGCCAGCTCCCGGGCCCAAAGAGTACCGTTGCATCAGTGCCTCCGCATTCCGGGAGGCTCGAAGTGCGGCCAGCAGGATTCAACTTCACAAATCGCTTTCCGCTGGCTGTCAGTTCTCACATATCGAAAAGAATCAAACTCTGGCGCTGCCAGAAATAAGGAGATCTAAAATGGTTAATTCAATTCTGAATACTTTTGCCCGTCTACATAACGAGGAAGAAGGCCAAGGCGTGGTCGAGTACGTCCTGCTGATCGCACTGGTTGCTTTCGCAGCTACGGCTGGGATGAGTGCTTTGGCAAGTTCCGTGAACAGCGCGTTCAGCAAAGTCGGGACGATCCTCGCCAAATACATTTCGTAAGCGTCTGGCGCACGGAATGGCAGTTGCCGCGTGTGGCAATGGGGAAGCGCGGACTCGCCGCGGCGAGTCCGCGTCCCTTCTGTGGCGATCATTGCCATCGTGACATGTTCGATCCGCTAGGGCAGGGTTTCTGTGGTTGGAAATCCATGCCTTTTCCAATTCGGCCCTGCACGTCTCCATCTAATACGTCCAAGGTAATTTAGTTAAGAAAGATGCCTTGAACTAGGATATGATCGTCTGACTCCATCGCCGCCACCGAAAGGAGTAGCGCAGAGTTTCATTAATCGAAACTTTGTACCCATCGTGTTTTTGGCCAATAGAGGTCAGAATCGCTTATCCCTTGGGTCGGGTTGGTTCCGGAGAGGCCATCCTGTGCTGAGGTCCAAAGTACCCGCCATCTTGGAAGTGACCCTATTTGCCATGCGCGAGTGACGAAAAATGGCGGTTACCTTCGGATTTGCAGCATATAACACTTTAGTCGCAGAATGAAGAAAACAGTGCAATCAAACGGATTAGTCCAAAGGCCGAAAGAATTATATTTTGTCCGGAGTGGCTGGTCGCTTGCAATCAAACGTCAGCGATGAGCTAGTCAACTTAGTACGGATAATAAAATGAGATTAGTACGGGCAATACTGGATTTGATCTTGGCACTGGGACTGGTAACGGGGGGGATGGCCGTGGCGCAATCTCCCCGGCGGGCGAATTGGGTTGCGTCGTGGGAGGCTGCACAACGGCTTCCGGAGCCGGAAAACTCTCTTCCCCCGGACGAACTTCGTAACGCCACATTGCGGCAGATTGTGCATTTATCCATCGGCGGCTCAAGGCTGCGCGTCCACATCTCGAATGCATTCGGGACCGCCGCAATGCACTTTACATCCGTCCACATTGCCATGCCTATTTCCGCCACTTCGGCCAGGATTGACCCAGCCACTGATAAGGCCCTCAGCTTTTCCGGAAACAGTGACGCGACTGTGCCGGCGGGCGCCGAGTACATTTCCGATCCGATCAATTACGGAATAGCATCTCTCTCCGATTTGGCGGTCACTCTGCATATTGATGCACCCCCAGCCCGGCAAACCGGGCACCCCCTTGCGCTGGCCACCTCCTATCTTGTTCATGGCAATCAGGTCTCTGCTCCTGACCTTCCCAATGCGAAAAAATTTGATCACTGGTTTCACCTGGCGGCAGTCGATGTGGATGCCCCAGCCGATGCTGCTTGCATCGTCGCGCTGGGGGACTCGATAACCGCGGGGGCCGGAGGGACGACCAACGGGAACACTCGCTATACTGATGTTCTTGCCGAGCGATTTTCAGCATTGCCCCACAAGAAGGCCATGGGTGTATTGAATGCGGGTATTAGCGGAAACCATCTCCTGACCGACGGTCCTGGGGCCAATGCGTTAGCGCGATTTGACAGCGACGTGCTTGCCCAGGCTGGCGTCCGCTACCTGATCATGCTCGAAGGGACCAACGACCTTCGTGGACTCACGCGGAATGGCGAGGTATCACCCACGCAGCATACCGTGTTTATTCACCGCATTATCAGTTCGTACGAACAGATCGTCGTTCGCTCTCACGCTCACGGGATCAAGGTGATTGGTGCGACGATTCTTCCTATTACCGGAACGACCTACCTTAGTCATGGGCAGAGCAACGAGGCCGACCGGCAAGCGATCAATCACTGGATTCGTACTTCCGGGCGTTTCGACGCTGTCCTGGACTTCGATGAAGTCACGCGCGACCCCGACCATCCTGAGCGCTTGCTGCCTGTGTATGACTCCGGCGATCATCTGCACTTGTCGCCCGCAGGCTACCGCGCCCTGGCCAAATCCATTCCGCTCTCCCTATTCACACGGTAACTCTCAACTTCATTGTGAATCCGCGGGTTCTACAAATACTGGTAGCCATAGCACGACTTGTGTGCCTGGGGTTTTTCTCTTATGCGTGGCCCGATTCGGGGGCGGCGCCCCGATCTATCGTGGCGCTTTTCCACTGCCTCATCCGGTCCTTCGTTGTCATGCTTGGGCCCCGCCCTGCATATCAGCGGATCAGGGAAAAGCCATCGGAGTCTGAAAGGCACTGGCTCCGCTCGGCATTCCTTGTATTGGCAAATCATCATCCGCCACGCTGATATGCGCGAAGGGATCGGAATTTATTGGTGAGTAGGGATTAATTCAAAATTTGAAGTCCGGCTTCAAAGGGCGGTCCGGACTCCAGATGATGAACCCACACAACCCGGCAATGAGCCAGGCGGCTGCCGGAGTTCTCCGTCAATACTTCAAGCGTCTGCCCTCGGGTCAATTCAGCCCAGGTTTGAATTCTCAAACCGCCCTCAGACATATTGACGGTGGAAGCGGGGTGCTCAATCTCGGAATCTTTGAAGTCCAGGAGCAACGTAATGGGCAAGGTTCGGGGAACTCTTTGATTGTGGCGGGTTGAGAACGGTACGGCCGTTTCCATGCATCACCATCCGGCAGCACAAAAGATACTTCAGGTTCTCCCCCAGTACACTTATGAATACGACAGAACATTCCATTTGTCAAGCCGCCTTTTCACCTCGGTCTCGCAGTGGGAGGTGGATGTTTCAATCGTTCGAATTAACAAATATCAAATCGCCACTCGAGGGAACCAGGCAACCTGGTTCCGTCGCCAGCCTCTAACTAAGCTGGAGTGGTTTGCTTGAGCTTGATTTTAATGCCCTTCCGGCGTAAATTGACCAGCGGGGGAGTTCGAGCCACCCAGGGAGAGTAAAACATGAAGCGAATACCAATAATCGTCTTATTTCTGGCCGGACTCTCGGTTTCTTATTTGGGTTGGGCGCAGTCTTCCGCCCAGGATCAGTCCGGACAATCGCTGGCTGATATCGCGCGCAAACTCAAGGCCCAGCAGGGACAAAACTCGACTGCAAACAGGACTTATACCAACGACGATGTGGCGCCTGCCCCTTCTGCGAGTGGCGGGAAAGTCGAGGCGAGTGGATCCGAGTCCAACGGCAATAAACCTGATGCCGCCGGCGCCCATGGTGAAAAGTATTTCCGCGAAGCTTATTCCAAGTTAATGGGTAAGAAGGAAATGGATGAGCGCGAGTTGGAAGTCCTGCAAAAGAAACTGAACCAGAACAACATCCAGTATTATAACGGCGATCCTCAGGCCGCTTTGAAGCAGCAATACTCCCGGGAAGACATCACCAAGAATCAGGATGAAATCGACAAGAAGAAGAAAGAAATTGCCGACGTAGATCAGCAATTGTCCGATCTTCAGGATGAACTCCGCCGGGACAGTGGCGATCCGAGTTGGCTGCAAGGCAACCCGGTCTCTATCGAACCGACTATCGCGGACCAGAAACTGCCCGAAGACGGCAAGAAAATGTCCAAGGAGTATTGGCAGGGTGAATTCAAAGCGGCGCGAGCCGCGCTGGCCCACGCCCAGGAAGCCCAGAAACTGGTGGAAGATGAAGTGACCTTTCTAAAGGCCCGCCGAGTGCAGGAACCCTCGCCTGACGCGCAAAAAGAAATTAATGCCAAACTGGACGACCGCAATGCGGAGCTTGATAAAGCAGCGGCGGTGACGGACAAGGCAAAACACAATCTGGACGATCTTCAACAAGCATTTGATGCAAGCGGCGCACCTGCCGAATGGAGCGCACTCGATTAGTCCCCTCGTGTTCGCCTGACCCTGCTGGCTGCCAGGCCGCAGGCTCCCACAAACTTTGCATGCCTGAAACCATTCTCCTGGTCGAAGACAAAGAGGTCTTACGGGAAATGGTTCGCCTCGCCTTAACCCAGGCTGGCCACGGTGTGGAGCAGGCGCCTGACGGCGCCAGCGCCCTGGCCAAAATTCGCACCCGCCGCTTCCCTGTCATTATCACCGACCTCAGACTCCCCGGACCGAGCGGTCTTGATATTCTCCGGGCGGCAAAGGAATTGGACGAATCGGTGGCCGTCCTCATTATGACCGCCTTCGGGTCCGTCGATGAAGCGGTGACGGCCATGAAGGAAGGCGCGCTCGACTTCATCCAAAAGCCTTTTGAAATACCCCATTTGTTGTTGCTGGTGAAGCGCGCGATTGAAGACCAGGCCCGTTTGCGTGAAAACATGTTATGGCGCGAGGAAACGGTCTCCCGTTATGGCATGGCTTCGATCATCGGCGAAGATGAGTCCATGAAGCAGGTGGAACAGGCCGTACGCCGGGTAGCCGTGACGGGCGCCACCGTTCTGCTGCAAGGCGAGAGTGGCACCGGCAAAGAGCTGTTTGCCCGCGCTCTGCATGGGCTCAGTCCGCGGCGCGAAATGCCCTTTGTGACCATCAACTGTGCCGCGCTCCCGGAAAATCTGATTGAAAACGAGCTCTTCGGGCACGAGAAGGGCGCCTTCACGGGAGCGGGCTCCCGTAAGATCGGCAAGGTGGAGCTGGCCAACCGCGGCACGTTATTTCTGGACGAAATCGGCGAGCTTCCTCCCCCGGCACAATCAAAATTGCTGCGCTTAATTGAGGAGAAAACCTTCGAGCGGATTGGGGGCACGCAAACCATTACGGTGGATGTCCGCATTGTGGCCGCCACCAACCGGCCGCTACGCGACGCGGTGGAAAAGAAACTTTTCCGCGACGACCTCTATTTTCGACTTTCCGCTTTTCCGGTTGAAATCCCTCCCTTGCGCCACCGCGGCCGGGACGTCTTATTGTTGGCCGATTTTCTCTTGGATAAATATGCTCGCGAATTTTCCAAACCGCGGGCTGAGCTCTCATCCGGCGCCCAGGAAATGCTGGTGTCTTATTCCTGGCCCGGTAACGTGCGCGAGCTCTCCAACGCCATCGAGCGCGCCGTGATTCTTGCTGATTCTCCCGTGATTGGTTCGGAAAATTTGGCGCTAGGTTTCCTTTCCAAACCCGCGGCCTCGCTGTCCGGCTTTGACTTGTCCGGCAGCCTGGCCGAAGCTACCGACCGCGCTGTGCTCAACGTGGAGCGCGCCAAGATCTCGCAGGCGCTGGAAGAAGCGCGCGGCAACAAGACCGTGGCAGCGGAAAAATTGAATGTCTCCACCAAAACGCTGCTGGCCAAAATGCGCACCCACGGGATGGAGTCCTGAGCGGGTAATAATCTCGGATGATCTTCAGCCCGGGCGGGGGATTTTTTCCTGCCCGCTTTTATTTGCGCCCCGCGTGCTGTATATTGTCGCCCATGCCTAACATCGACAAACATGTTGCTGGAGACTTTTGCTGGATCGAACTCGCGACCACGGACCAGGCCGCGGCCAAGAAATTCTACGAGTCATTATTTGGATGGAGTATCTACGATTCCCCGATGGGTCCGAATGAATTCTACACCATGTTTTCGCTCGAAGGCCGCAACACCGGCGCGGCTTACACCATGCGGAAGGATCAGGTGGCGCAAGGGATTCCGCCGTTCTGGATGCTATACATTGCCACCGAAAGCGCGGACGCCTCTGCGGCCAAAGCCGCGCAGCTTGGCGGCACCGTATTGATGCCCGCTCTTGATGTAATGGACGCCGGACGCATGGCCGTAATTCAGGACCCTGCGGGAGCGGTATTCAGCGTTTGGCAGTCCAACAAGCACCAGGGCACGCAGATTACAGGCGTCGATGGAACTTTGTGTTGGGCAGACTTGAGCACATCAGACCAGCAACGCGCCGGGTCTTTTTATGCGGATTTGTTTGGGTGGGAAATCATGAAGGAGGAAGAAGAGCCGAAACACAACTACTGGCACATCAAGAATGGAGAAAGTTTCATCGGCGGCATCCCGCCCGCTTCGCATCGCAATCCAAAGATTCCGCCGCACTGGGAGATTTACCTCCAGGTGTCGGATTGCGACGCCACGGCCGCCAAGGCCAAACAATTGGGCGCAAAGCTCTATCTGCCTCCCACCGATTTTGAAAATGTCGGCCGCATTTCAGTGATCGCCGACCCTCAAGGCGCGGTGTTCGCCATATTTAAGGCGGCTCGTAAATAGCGCCGGACGGCGAACTTTCTTAATCCACTGAAATGCAATCGATTGCCGGTGCAATTGTCTGGCACTCAATTCCCCATCTTCAACAGCAATCCGCCCACGTAAGTGTTGAGCCGGCCTGCATCGAGGATCTGATCGGGCGGCCCCGCACGGCCCAACTGGTGCATCCAGTATGTGGGCGCGGGCGGCTTGCTTCCCTGCCCTTCCGGCCAACTTGCGTCGGGCCCAAAAACAAAATAAACATCCCAGGCCGGAAGGCTTGATGGAAGGTTGATCACCCTCGCGTATGATTTGGATAGAGATCCATCCACGTCCACATACTGCGTCGCACGCCGGTCCGGCAATGTATCCTTCTCGTCTTGCGCGGCAGCCTCCACCGGCCTGCCGCGCAGCACGGGCACCCACACAATGTAGGCGCGCAGGCGATTATCGGGAGTCTTGGCGAGAACTTGATTTTCGATTTCGGAGGCCCCCCGAAGACATATTCCTCAAGTAGGATCCAGCAGCAGGAGCAGGCGCACCTTTCCGGCATCCCTGTTGAATTGGGCCCGCAATGGTTCAAAACCAGCTGAAAGCCGGGTGAGGGGAATTTCTCTTTCGGTGGGCCTGGAACAATGAGCCGTCCCCAGGAGAAAGACGACCAGGGCAAGACGAACGAACCGGCGTTCAAAGTTGGGCCTGCGCGGCGCCGTTGTCATGTAACAGCTGGCAAAGCTCCTCATTCTTTCTGCCCCAGGTGAAGCGCCGCTGCGCCGAGAGAGAAATTTCGGAATCGCACGTTGGTAAACCCTGCTTCGCGCATCATGTGCGCCAAAGTTTCTTGATCCGGAAAGCGCGAAACCGAGTCAGGAAGATATTGGTATGGTCCGGCAACGCCGGATATCAGCGTTCCGATGCGCGGCAGGATTTTGCGAAAGTAGAGTCGGAAGAGCGACCCAATCACCGGCACATTCACCCGTGAGAACTCGAGGATGGCCAGCGTCCCGCCCGGCTTGAGCACCCGCCGCATTTCCTGAAGCCCTCGAACATAATTCGCCAGGTTGCGGAAGCCGAATGCGGTGCTGACTACGCTTATGGAATCGTCGTTGAAGGGGAGAGATAAAGTATCAGCCTCGAGAAAAAAGACCGAACCGGAAACGCGGGAACCTTTTTCCCTGGCCTGCCGGAGCATGGGATGGCAAAAGTCCGCTCCCAGCACGCGCCCAGCAGAAAAGTTGGCAAGTGCCAAAGCAAGGTCGCCGGTCCCGCAGCAAACGTCCAGCGCAATCGATCCCCGCTGCGCCAACGCTTCGCGTAAAGTTTTGGCCGTAGCCTTGCGCCAGGCGATATCCCTCCCCGCTGAAAGAAAATGGTTCAGGAAGTCGTAGCGCGGGGCAACGGACACAAACATATCCCGCACGGCACGGCTAGTGGACGATTCATCGCCACGAGAACCAAGAGGGCTTCCCGCAAGAGTCGGGGGAGCAGGCTCACTCATCCCTTGGACTCCCGGGATAGCACCATCTCTTGGACATCGCGGAATGCAGAAGCCACCATCGGGGGCGGGACGTCGGAAACGATTTTAACCCGCCCTATCCGTACGGGAATGACCCATTGAATTCGGCCGCCGATGGATTTCTTGTCTTGCGACAGAAGTCCCAACACGCGGCGCGGGGCAATGTCGTCAATGCGAGGCAGCGGTCCCACAAGTTGCACTAGGGCGCCCATGCGCGAAGCATCGAAGCTGTCCAGCATTTTCAGTCTCACCCCCAGGCGGATTACGGCCAGGAGCCCCCATCCCACTGCTTCTCCGTGGGTGAATCGTCGATAGCCCGTCGCCTCTTCAAGGGCGTGACCAAATGTGTGTCCCAGATTTAATGCCAGCCGCAGATGCGCCTCGCGCTCATCCCGGCTCACCACTCCCACCTTGACGCTCGCCGCCAAGGCCAGAACGGGTTCCAGCGTTTCGAGGTCGCTCGGTTTGAGCGACGGCATTTTGGCTTCGAGGACCCGAAAGAGCCGATGGCCGGAAATGATCCCGTGTTTCACCACTTCGTATAGTCCGGAGCGAAATGAGCGCGGATTCATCGAGGTAAGCACTCTGGACTCAGAGACCACCATCCGGGGCGGGTAAAACGCTCCCACCAGATTTTTCATTGCGCCCACATTAACGCCGGTCTTACCCCCGATGGCGCTATCCACCTGGGCCACCACCGTGGTGGGGGCCTGGACGAAATCGATGCCGCGCATGTAGGAGGCGGCAACGAAGCCACCCAAATCGCCGACCACGCCACCGCCCAGGGCCACGAGCAATGCTCGCCGATCGGCGCCGCGCCCGAGCAATTGCGCCGCGAGGCGCTCCACCATCTTTAATGATTTTGTTTTCTCTCCGCGAGGCACGAAGAGTGTCCGCGCGTTCTTCAGTCCGCTTTCCTTCAAGAACAACTTTCCCCAGCGCTTCCACAAGGGCGCCTCCGTCACCACAAAGACGGACGAATATTCCTCCAAGCCGAGCTCGCGCAACGCCCGCCACGAGCCTTGCCCCATCACCACGTCGTAATGAGGCCGCCGCGAAGTTACCGGAAATCGCTCCATGGCTAACCAATATATCAGACCTGTGCATCCAACGTAGGAGTGTTGAAACGGAATTCGAACTCGCCGCCCGCGGAATAAATTAAAATCGGGAACGTTTGGTTGCGTCAAACTTGCCGTTGTGAGAAGGTTTGGAAGGAACGGCGGTTGCAGAGATCGAAGTCGAAAGGTAGAATCGGACTTTCCATGACCACCGGCAAAGGCCAAAAAACGGATTTTGTTATCGTGGGCAGCGGCATCGCGGCCATGCGCGCCGCCGTCGATCTCGCCGGCCACGGAAATGTTCTTATACTCAACAAGGGGGATTTGTTCAAGCCTGCCGCTCACTACCATCTGGGTGGCATTGCGGTGGCCCTGGCTGAAGACGATGAGGTCCCCTTGCACCTTCACGACACTTTGCAGGCAGGCGACGGACTCTGCCGCGAACCCGCTGTTCGTGTGCTGGTGCAGGAGGGGCCGCGGCTGATTCAAGAGCTGATTGATTGGGGCATGCGTTTCAGCCGCAACGAAACCAAGCTGGCCTTCACCAGTGTCGGGTCTCACAGCCGCTCCCGCGTGCTGCACGCTCACGGTGATTCGACGGGTGGCGAAATGCGGCGCGTGCTTCTGGAAAAGGCGAAAACACTTCCTTCCATCCGCGTCCAGGACCACGCCTTCGTGGTGGATCTTCTCCAGGAGGGCGACCGCGTTGTGGGTGTGAGTTACCTGGACGAAAAATCCTCAGCAATCAAGTCGGTTCACGCCGGAGCGGTGCTGCTGGCCACCGGCGGAATGTGCCAGGCATTTCATGAAACCACCAATCCTCCGTTTGCCTGCGGAGACGGCGTGGCCATGGCTTTTCGGGCCGGCGCCACGCTGAGCGATATGGAATTCATCCAGTTCCATCCCACCGTACTTTATGTGAAGGGCGCGCCCAGGTACGTACTATCTGAAGCATTGCGCAGCGAGGGCGCACAGTTACGCAACATCGATTTGGAGCGCTTTATGCATCACTATCACGAGGCCGCTGAACTGGCGCCCCGCGATGTCGTCTCCCGCTCGATGGTAATGGAAATGGCAAAATCGAAGAGTGAATTTGCTTACCTGGATTTGACCGGCCTGCCCGCGGAACGCATTAAAAAACGCTTCCCGCAAATTTACTCCAGGTGCATGGACTCCAATATTGACATCACCGCGGACCTGATTCCCGTTCGCCCCGCAGCGCACTTTGCGATGGGTGGCATTTCCACCGATCTTGACGGAGTAACCACGCTCCCCGGTCTTTACGCAGCGGGCGAGGTGGCGGCGACAGGCGTGCACGGAGCCAATCGCCTGGCCAGCAATTCACTTTTGGAAGATTTGGTATTTGGCGCGCGCGCCGCTGCAGCCATGGCCGCCCAGCAAACGAACTCCCATAAGGTCTCTCACGCGGGAAAAAAGTCGAAAGTGAGCACCGAGACGCTGCCCTCGGCTGTGCCCAACAACCCCTCCCAAAATCATTTCAACGAGCAGGAAATGGCCAAACTGACGGCGGAAGTGCGCGCGCTTCTTTCGGAGAAAGCGGGAATTATTCGAGAAGGCAAAGGACTGGCAAAAGCGGTAAGCCGGTTGAATGACATTTATTCCCGCGCGCCCGGCGTGACCAGCCGGCACCACGTGGAAGAGCGTAACATTCTGGAGGTCGCGCGCCTTATTGCCCATTCCGCCCTGGCGCGCGAAGAGAGCCGAGGCGCCCATTACCGATCGGACTTCCCATTGAAAAGCTCCGCGACCCCGCCCGAGCACTCATTTATTTCCAAGAACTCTCCCGTATTTTTCGAATAGTTCATTTTGAGTTGAACGCTCCCGGGCGTTCCCTGCCCGCTGAGCGCCCATTCACGACTGGAATGACGATGGTTAGAGAAATGATGGCGCAGATAACCGCCAGCGAACTGCGCGTGGGGAGTTTGTAAAAGTCCGCGCCCAGCATCGTGGTTCCAATAAAAACTAAAACCAGTGCCAGTCCGAGGTGCAGATAGCGAAATTTCACCAGGGCGCGCGCCAGCACAAAATAAAGCGCACGCAAACCCAGAACTGCAAAAATATTTGAAGCGAAGACGATGAACGAATCGGTGGTGACTCCGAGCACGGCCGGGATGGAATCCACCGCCATAAATACGTCGGTGGTCTCAATCATCAACAGCACAAAAAACAGAGGGGTGGCCAGGAGGCGCCCATTGCGCCGCACAAAAAACAATGCGCCCTCATATTGCTCGGTGACCGCGAACAGCCTGCGCGCCAGCTTCATCACAGGATTGCGGCCAGGCGGCACATTCTCTTTCTTCTCGCGGAAAAGCGATATTCCGGAAAATACCAGGAAGCCGCCGAAGATATAAAACACCCACCGAAAGTGAGTGACCAGCGCCACGCCGGCCACAATGAATATTACGCGCATGACCAAGGCGCCCACGACCCCCCAGAACAAAACGCGATGCTGGTTTTCGGGAGGGACCGCGGAGTAGGAAAAAGTGAGGGCAAATATGAAAACATTATCGAGCGAGAGCGAAATCTCAAGAACATACCCCGTCAGGAATTCGAGGCCCGCTTGAGGTCCGCGCCAGAAATAGACTCCGAGGTTGAAAGCCAGCGCCAGAGCAATCCACACTACGCTCGCCAGAATCGCCTGCCGAAAAGTGAGAACTTTGCGCCGGCGCTGGAAGACGCCGAGGTCGAGCGCCAGCGCGCCGAGCACGAACAGGGTGAAGAGCGAAATCGCAGCGGCGTTGGTCATGGTCAATCGGGGAGCCCGAATAGGGCCGAATCTATTTACTCAGCCGCGACGAATTATCTTGAGAAAGCGGAATGATGTCGAGAGGCTAATTCAAACGCGGTGATTTTTCGAGTGCTTCCATGGCTCCCAGCACTACCCGGCCCACGATGCCGAGACTTTGCGGGCTGCATTTATCCAGGGTGTCTTTGGTGGTGTGCCAGTAGCTGCCGAAGGAAGAAGAGGGCGTTGCCGGGCCGACGTTACCGAGCAGGTCCACGGCCGCCACCCCGGCATTCACAAAAGGAGTGTGGTCGTCCCCATAGGCGGCTTGCTCATCAAGAAAGACTTTGCCGTAGCCCAACCGTTTGGCTGTCTGGAAGACTACGTCGGTCAACCAAGGCGTGGAATTGCCGTCGCGATCGATGTGGAGTTTCGCGTCGCCGATCATATCCACCAGAATCATGGCCTGCACACGGCCGAGTTCGCCCGTGGCGGTCAGTTTATCCACGAAGTGACGGCTGCCGTAAAGGCTGTCCGTGGCGGACCACTGCTCTTCCGCTTCCTCGCCGTCGAAGAAAACCAGCCACGTGGTGAACGCGTTCTTGCGGTGCGCCAGGGCGCGCGCCATCTCCAGCAGAAACGCGGCGCTGGACCCGCCGTCATTGGCGCCCACAAAAGTGAATTTTTCGAACCGGGCGGTATCGTAATGCCCGGCCAGCATCACCACTTTGGGGCTTGTCCCCGGAATGATCACGCGGAGATTGATCATGGTAATGCTGCCCACCGGCGTGTCAGCCTGGAAGATGTCTTCTTCGACCTTGTAGCCCATTTGCTCGAGCTGGCTCACCATCCATTTTCGGGAATCGGATAGTGGTTTTGATCCCGCCGGCCGCGGGCCATAGCTCACCAGATGTTTCAAGTCGTCGAAGGCCCGAGCGCCACTGAAACCGGTTTCGGAGTCGGCAGGGGGTGCGGAGCGCGGCGCTGCTATTACGGGCAGGGCGCACGCCATCGCCAGCACCATCTTACACGCCGCCCGGTTATTCCTCCGCATGTTTGCGTTTCCGTTTCTTCGCGAGATAGACGAGCCAGGAAAGTCCGATGCTCAGGATGTAGAGGCCGACCAGGGGAATCCAAACCACAAAGATGGAAGCCATATCATTGGTGGGCACGATCGCTGCCGCTACCACGGCGGTGAGCAGCACGGCGTAACGAAAGTTTTTAACCAGGAACCTGGGCGTGACAATACCAAATATAGAGAGCAGAAGGATGACCGCAGGCAGTTCAAAAACAATACCCACGGCAAACAAAACCGAGATGGCGAGATCCCAGTATTCATTGATGGTCACGACCGGTTCGAACTGCCCGCCGAATTCCAGCAGGAATTTCAGCGCCTTGGGCAGAGCGAGCTTGTAGGCAAACAGACTGCCCGAGACAAACAGGCCGCTGACCAGGCCGATAAACGGCCAGACGTATTTCTTTTCGTTTCGATAGAGGCCGGGTGAGATGAAGAGCCAGATCTGCCATAAGACATAAGGCGAAGCGATGAATACCCCCGCCACAATGGAAAGCTTGATGTACAGGTTGAAAGGATCGACAGGATTAAGGTAGGCGAGCTTGGGCTTCAAGTGCAGCGCGATGAGCGAATCCACCAGAGGTTTTGAGAGGTAAGCGTAAATACTATCGCGAAAATAGAATCCCACGCCTGACGCGATGATCAGGGCATATACGCTGCGTAGCAACCTCGTCCTGAGCTCCTCGAGATGCTCGAGGAACGACATCTGCTTGCCTTCAGAAAGCTCTGGATCAGGTTCGGGGTTCGGGTTCTGTGTGGGTGGGTTCTGGATGATGGTCGCCATACGTCTGTGTTGATTCGGAAATGCTGTCGTGCCGGGTTTCCGGGATCCGATCCAGGTTCGAGATTTCCTCTTCCAAGGAGCGCTTCAACTCGTTGGAAGCTCGCCGCAACTCCGCCATCCCTTTGCCCAGCGTACGCGCAATTTCAGGAAGCTTTTTGGGACCGAATAACAGATAGGCGATGAACAACAAAAATCCGATTTCAAGAAAACCGCCGCTGAACAAGGTCAACCCTCTCGAAATTGATGATAGGCGGGGCTCAAAGGGATGTCAAGGCGTATCGGCGCATCGTGTCGGCGCATCGGCGGCCCGCTGTGTCCGCACTTGCATCGCTGGGAGCGCGGGCGTCCCACCCGCTCTTCCATTTTCAATTGATTGCGGGCGGGACGCCCGCGCTCCCAGGGAAATTAGGAGACTACCCGGCGGTCCCGCGTTCTGAGGAGCTTCACTATGCTGAGGGCCGCGTCTAGCGATATCGTTTCACCAAGGCGATTCCCGCGGCCGCCAGGATGAGCCCGAGAAATGAATTCACAAAATGTCCAAAAACCGGCGACGCAGGAAGCGTGCTCCCTGCCGGCAGGTCTTCCAGCAAGCGCGGGCGGGCATATATATAGTATTTGGCGAGCCATCCGAGCGCTGGAACCGCAAGATTCATTCCCGCGATAAAACCTAATAAACCGAGAAGGATGATAACCAAACGTCGAAACCGGATCATGACCGCAATTATGCCTAGGGGCAGTGACGAGTGACAAGGGATGTGTGACGAGCGCGCCGGGTCAACAGTTTATCTCCAGGCACGAGTGGCGAGACAGAATTCAGGCCATCTAAGATTACGATCGTTCCCGAAATTCCTTGACCATTGCAAAAAGAGCGGTGTTATAATCCGCCTGTTAATGGGTTAACTGTATTTGGGCTGAACAAAAAAACCTAAAGTTGCGCCTTGCAAATTGATGGCTGTGAAGTTAAAGTTTCCCTCCTCAGGAATCCCAAGGAGCAGACCATGAAGGGCAAAAAAGCCAAACCGCAAAAAATTAAAGAGGGAAAAACCGCTCTGACGCGGCGCGATTTCCTGCGTGGCGCCGGCGTGGCCGTATCCGGTGGAGTGTTGGCCAGCGGCGGCGCGCTGGGCGTCGCCAAGCCTGTCCCCGACACGGAAGTGCTGGGGCCGGGTGAAGTGCCCATCACCCTGAAGATTAATGGAGCCGCGCACCAATTAAACGTGGAGCCGCGCGTTACCCTCCTGGACGCGCTTCGCAATCATTTGGACATTACCGGCGCCAAGCGCGTTTGCGACCGCGGAACTTGTGGCGCCTGCACCATGATCATGGACGGAAAGGCGATTTACGCTTGCAGCTTTCTGGCCATCGAGGCTCAGGGGCACAACATTACAACCATTGAGAGCTTGTCGAAAGGCGACCAACTTCATCCGGTGATGCACGCTTTTTGGGACAATGACGCGCAACAGTGCGGCTTCTGCACTCCGGGATTCGTAATGGCCTGCAAGGCGTTTTTGGACAAGCATCCCCACCCCAAACTTGAAGACGTGGAAGAAGGGTTGAGCGGAAACATTTGCCGCTGCGGCACCTATCACGGACTGAAGCAAGCCGCGCTCGACGCGGGCAAAGCTGCAAGGCCGGCGAAAGCGTAATGCCTTTTGTAGCGGCGCTCTCTGAGCGCCGAAGACCCGGCGGTCAGAGACCGCCGCTACAATGATCAAGGGAGAGAGCTCATGGCAGACACTTGCAAATACGATTGGCCGCCAGCAGAAAAACGAAGGCTCATCGGCAAGCGGATCAAGCGCATTGACGGAGGCATGAAGTCCAGCGGGCAGGCGAAGTACAGTTTCGACATCAACCGCCCTGGAATGCTTTTTGCCAAGGTTGTGCGCAGTCCTTATGCCCACGCCAAAATCACCTCCATTGACACTTCCGAAGCCGAAAAGATGCCCGGCGTGAAAGCCGTGCGGGTGATCCAGGGAGCGGGGAAAGAAATCCAATGGGAAGGCGATGAGATTGCCGCGGTGGCCGCCACGTCCGAGGAAGCGGCCGAGGATGCCGCCCGCAAGATCAAGGTGGAATATGAGCCTCTGCCCTTCCTTGTGAAAGAGCAGGATTTGAGCGCGGCCACGGGATACACCAAGCCGGCCGTCACCGAAAAAGCCGGCGATCCTGACGCGGCGTTTCAAGATTCAGAATTGATTACTTCCGAAGGCTATTACGGAATTCCCGTCATCACCCATTGCTGCCTGGAAACCCATGGCCAAGTAACGGAATGGACGGACCCGGAGAATTTGAAAGTATGGGCTTCCACCCAGGGCGTCTCTGCTATCGGCGGACAATTTGCCGAAGGCCTGAAAATCTCTCCCAACAACGTCAACATCATTTGCAATTACATCGGCGGCGGATTCGGCAGCAAGTTTGCCGCTGATCGTTGGGGAGTTGAATGCGCCAACCTTTCCAAGGACGCCGGCGGCAAAGCCGTCAAATTGATGCTGGAACGTAACGCGGAGCTTTTGGTGGCCGGGTCCCGCCCATCTGCTTATGCCAAAGTCAAAGTCGTAGCTAAGAAAGACGGCACACTCGTAGCATGGCAATCAGAATCCTGGGGCACGGGAGGGATCGGCGGCAGCGGCGTTCCACCCATTCCCTATGTTTTTCATGACAAGATTCCCAACCGGTCGCGCACACATACATTTATCAGCACCAATACTGGACCCAGCCGCGCCTGGCGCGCCCCCAATCACCCTCAGGCTTGCCTGATCACCATGTCTGCCCTTGAGGACCTAGCCGCCAAGCTCAACATGGATCCCATTGAGTTCCTGATGAAAAACGCGGACTTGGCGCCCAACGACGTGTTGGCCAAGTCGTACCGCGAAGAACTCCAGAAAGCTTCAGAGCTTGCCGATTGGAAAAAGAATTGGCACCCCCGGGGCGACAAGACCGCCGGCCACATCAAGCGAGGGATGGGCGTATCGATGCATACCTGGGGTGGCGCTCCGCACAACGGTAAGTGCAGCGTCACCATTCAGCCCGATGGCTCGGTGGAAGTGAAAACCGGGAGCCAGGACCTTGGCACAGGCACGAGGACCGTTATCAACATCGTAGTGGCGGAAACCCTGGGCCTGCCCTTGGAAGGCGTGAAGGTCACAATCGGCGACAGTCATTATCCCCCCGATGGTCCTTCGGGCGGCAGCACAACGGTGGGTGGCGTGTCGGGCCACACTCGGCGGGGGGCGGTGAACGCGCTGGACGCCCTTTTCGCTGTGGTGGCTCCGAGCCTCGGTGCGCAGCCCGATCAGTTGGAGGCTGTGGATGGTCACGTTCGCGTGAAAGGCAATCCAGCCAAGAGCCTGACGTGGAAGCAAGCCTGCGCCAAGCTGGGCGTGAAGCCGGTGCAAGCCGAAGGTGAGCAGGCCCGGAATTCGCCCTGCAAATTGAATGACAGTGGCGTGGGTGGGGTGCAGATTGCCGACGTCTCGGTGGATACGGAAACAGGAATTGTGAAAATGAATCGTATGATCGCGGTTCAGGATTGTGGTTTGATCATTGACATCAAGACTGCGGAAAGCCAGGTCTATGGGGCTTTGATCATGGGCGTTTGCTACGCCCTTTATGAAGAAAGAGTCATGGACCACCAGACCGGGCGCATGCTGAACCCCAATATGGAATTTTACAAGCTGGCCACCATCGCCGATGTCGGCGACTTGACAGTCCACATGATGACCGGTCCGGGTTACGACGAACGCGGTGTGATTGGACTCGGCGAGCCTCCGGTAATATCGCCGGGCGCGGCCATTTCCAATGCGGTGGCCAACGCCATCGGAGTTCGCGTACCTACACTGCCGCTGACTCCGGACAAAGTGCTGGAAGCTCTCGAGAAAGCCTGACAGGCTGATAACTCAGTAGCGCCGCCCCTAAGAGCGGCACGTAGGGATTGAAACTGCTGAAAGCAAAATGCCGGGCCGAAGCCCGGCGCTACGGGGAGGACAGGGCCGATGCAATCGTTTGAATACGCAAGACCCACTACCAAAGAAAGCGCGGTAAAACTCCTGGGCGCCAGTTGGGGCGACGCTGAAATTTTGGCAGGCGGCACGGACTTGCTGGACCGCACCAAGGATTTTGTTTCCTCGCCCAAGCGGGTGGTGAGCCTGCATGCGGTGAGGGAACTTCAAGGCGTGAAGGTAAGTGCCACCGAGGGACTGAGCATTGGTTCCATGGTCACACTGAACGAGCTGGCGGAGAATGCCCAGGTGCGCCACGCTTATCCTGTGCTGGTGGACGTTGCCAACGATATCGGCAGCCCGCAAATTCGCAACGTGGGCACGGTGGGTGGAAATCTGTGCCAGCGGCCTCGCTGCTGGTATTACCGCGCCGGCTATGGACTTCTAGCCCAGGACAACGGCAAATCGCTGGTGCCTGAAGGCGACAATCGGTATCACGCGATTTTGGGCAATGACGGCCCGGCATATTTCGTCAGCCCTTCGAGTATGGCGGTGGTTTTGATCGCGCTGGGCGCCAAAATAAAGTTGCTGGGACCCGATGGGCCGCGCGAATTACCGCTCGATCAGTTTTTTGTGATTCCCAAAACTACCGACGAAAGCGAGCACGCGCTGAAGCCGAACGAGATTCTTACCGAGGTTGTGGTGCCGCCTTTGCATGGGGCCAAAACCGGATGGTATTCGGTGGAGCAAAAAGAAGGATTGGACTGGCCGCTGGTGCAGGCCGCCGCCGTGCTTCAAATGAATGGGAAGACGGTAAAAAGCGCCCGCGTCGTTTTGGGCCACGTCGCACCCACACCCTGGCCATCTCCGGAAGCCGCCGAAGCGCTCGCGGGCAAGCCTATCACCGAAGAAACTGCGGACGCTGCGGGCAAGGCCGCGGTGAGCAAGGCCTCACCCCTCAGCAAAAATAAATATAAAGTTCAGTTGGCGCGAGTGGCCGTCAAACGGGCCCTCATGAAAGCCGCTCGCGGAGAACGCGAAGAACACGAGGAGGCATAGTCATGTCTGAATCGACCAATCTTCAGGAATCACTTAACGGACATTGCCGGCGCCTCCGCTGCAAGGAAATGTTCATAGATATCGGCGTGGAATTTAAGATGGCCGAAACCGGCAGCGGCATCTATTGGTGCAGCCACACGCAAAATGTGTTGGGACCCGATGGCCAGGTGGCGGAGCCGTCAGGCTGCAAGTCCGAACGCGAGTGTTTTGAGGGAGTATAGTAATACCCCCGGCGTGAAATCCTCTCCGTAATCGGCGGCCGGAACACCCCCCTGTTCATTTCATAAGAAGGCGCGCAAATCTGGAAACGCGTCCTCGCTTTCGCGAGGACCTCCTCCAACACCCTTGACTCTTCATCAAGGGATGCTAAAATGTATCACATGAAGACTGCATCGGTGCGAGACCTCCGGTATCGCTTCCCCGAAGTCGAAGCTCGCCTGCGGCATGGGGAGGAAATTCAAATCACCAAGCGTCGCCGAGTAATTGCCCGCCTTGTGCCCGTCAAGCATCCCAGGAAACGGAAAAGCCCGCCTGATTTTATGGCGATCCTGAAGCGAATATACGGAACCAAAATGTCGAAGACGACAGGCGCTGACCTTGTTTCCGAAATGCGAGGCCGTTATTGATCGCTTATGCGGATACGAGTTTTCTGGTGTCGCTCTTTCGCCTGGACGCAAATTCCATGCGGGCGACTTCGGCCATCAACCGTCTGAAGCCTAACCTTCTGCTGACCCCCTTGGGCGGGCTGGAAATAATTAATGCATTGGAGTTGCAGATTTTTCGAAAGGAGACGACGAGGATTCAAGCTAATGCCGCTAAGGCAGTATTGGCAGAGAACACCGCTTCTGGCTTCTTTGTTCTTCAATCCATGCCCGAAAATGTTTACATCCGAGCAGAGCAAATCGCCCGCCGCTACGGCTCGCGGCTTGGCGTGCGAACTTTGGATATTCTCCATGTGACCTCTGCGGTCCTGCTGCGGCCGGAAATGTTCATTTCCTTTGATCTGCGCCAACTCAAGCTCGCCCGTGCTTGCGGACTTAAAACCCTTTAGCGACGGTATCGCGCACAAAGGTCCAAGTGACCTTCTCGTCCTCCTGTGCATCAAACTTAATGAGCCTTTGTACCTTCTTGAATCGCACTAGGGTGCAGAGCTATAATCGTATCCGGGTATAAGAATTTTCAGGGAGGTATTCATATGAAGAAGTTGTTTGCGATCGGGATCGCTTCGCTCATGTTAATGGCAGGCGCAGTCAGTTCGGCAAGCGCCGTCATGAAGGGCGACTATGTGGAGGTTCGCAGCTCGGACATTTACACCGGACCGTGTTTTGCCAATTCGGAAGTGAACCTGGAAGGCAAGCAGGCCATGATGGCGTGGCGGATCAACCAGGGAAGTTTCGACGGCGTTTCCCTCGACGGCATGAGCGTGGTCGCCGTGGTCCTTGCCCATTCAACTCTGGGCGACGAATTCCACAATCCCTATCCGGCCAAATCGGTTCTGATCGTGGACGAGCGGGCCAACGGTTCGCAGCGCGCAGCCCTACAGGCTTTTGCCAAGTCGATGGGCGGGGCCCTTCTCGCTGACGTGGTGCGTGTGGATTCCGCCCCCATCAAATTGGAGATGGGCGAAATGCACGGCAGCATCACCATGACGGCCGGGAAGCTGGCGCATATTAAGACGCGAGGCATTTGCGACGCCGATCATCTGTGCGGGAACGAATCGGTCTATTATCCTCCCCTGACCAAGCTTGCCCACTCCATGCCCGCCTTTACTTTGGAAGAAGGGTTTGACGGCAAAGGTCTGGGACAGGTTTGGACTCGCTCCGATACGCGCAGCGCGTTTGTGGGAACCTTCAGCCTTTAATTGCGGCCGGTCGCGGCTCGAATCGAGTTCGGCGGTTGAGGGCCTGCGGAACACAAAGTGCGCAGGTGCGCAAATTGGCTGCGCATTCTCGCATTCTCGAATAATAATCAGCGGGGGGATGACCTCTCCCCGCTTTTTGTTTTTGTTAACGAATTGTCACGTCGTCGCATCTGATAAGATGGGGCCAGTCCATTCTTGGAGACGAATTCACGATGAGACGATTGAACATTCCCGGATTCATACTGGCGGTCCAGATTTTTATCGCAGTTAGCGCATCCGCGCAGGGCGGCTACAAGGTTGACGCCGTTCCTCTTCCCTCTGGCGGAGACGTCCCCGCGCCGCTGGCGGCTGCGCTCCAGCCCGAGGGTGCTCGAGTGGTAGATTCATCCGGCGCCACGGTTTGTGAAATCTGGCTGGGCAACAGTGTGCCACTCGCGGCGAGCGCCAACTCTTCTCCCGATGTCATGTATGGAAGCCTTGCGGTAAGCACGCTGGTGGGCGCCATCCATTTCCCCAACAAGGCCGCGGACTTCCGTGGACAAGCCATCAAGCCCGGATTCTATACCCTTCGCTACGGTCAAACGCCCCAGGACGGGAACCATATGGGCGTAAATCCCACTCGCGATTTTCTGGTGATGAGCCCGGTAGGTCAGGACACGAATTTGAGCGCGACCTACTCCCTTCAGGATCTGGTGAAGATGAGCAAGCTGGCTTCCGGGACCAATCACCCGGCGATTTTGGAAATGGACCCCGCAGGCAGCGGCGCTGCCGCAAGCGTCACGCAGAATAGCTTGGGTTATACCGTGCTCTCCGCCCAGGGGCAAGCAAAGACGGCAGCGGGACAGGCACAACCTCTGAATATTTCCATCGTGGTGGTTGGCCAGGCGCCGCCGACGGAATAGGAAGGAGCAAGCCAATCTTTACATTTTGACAACCTTGAATGTGGATGCCTTTTTTTTCGGCCGCCCAATTTGTTTGTACGGGGTAAAGGAAGAAAATGAGCGAAGTAATTTCGCTTCAAGGACCTTTAGAGAAGTTAGATGGAAAGCTTGTTCTTCTCATACCCCTGAAAGCGGGAGGCAACGAGCTCATTGCATGTTGTCGCTCAATGTCGGAGGTGCAGGGAGAGCACCTCAAAGTCGTGATTCCAGACTGGCTGGTAGGCAAGCTTAGGGTCGAAGAGGGAGATTTGGTATCTGTAGATAATGTCGGTGGAAAATTTAACATTCATCCCGTTAATCCTCGGCCAATTCAATGAATAATTCGCAATCCCAAATCACCCCTCTGTGTCAGCTAGGTGTTATGCTTCTCGTTCCATTTGCCTTCCCTCTTCTCTGCACTGCCCAGGTTCATCCTTCTCCACCCCTTGAGATCCATAATGGGAAACTGGCGAGCGTCGCCGGAACCGGACTCGTTTTGCAATCAGGCAAAAAGGAACTCAAACTCAGCGCCCGAACTACCTACTTGCTTCACACCTTGCAGGACAAGCGCCTGGACAACAAAGAAGTTCGGCTGGAAGGACTCACGAAGCCGGACGGGACTCTTGAGGTGGACCATTTCTTTACTGTCCACGACGGAAAGCTATTTCGCGTCCGCTATTACTGCGAGGTTTGTAACATTGAGGCGCTTGAGCCCGGCCGATGCGTTTGCTGCCAGCAACCCACCGAATTGCAGGAAATCCCAGTCTCAGAGACAAAGTAACCACCGGATAATGGTGTCATTTGAATTTAGATCCCTCTCGATAACCTGGTGATTGCCGCGAAAGCGGGAATCCAGTCTCTGTCCGGCTAATTTCAAATTGCCTGCGACGTGGATTCGCCTTCGCGGGAATGACGGCACGCGAGGGCTATCGACTCCTGCAAATGACACTTACAATCACCGTGCCGATTTGACACTTCCGGCTTCGAGATGTTACAAAAGATGTACGCCCTTTGTCCGACGTGGTGAGCGTAGCTCAGCTTGGTAGAGCGCCAGATTGTGGATCTGGACGTCGCGGGTTCGAATCCCGTCGCTCACCCCAAAGCTTCCTGGCAAGGATCTTTGCCCAAATCAAGTCACACGCAATGTCCATGGCTCAGGCATTTGGGGTGTCTGGCCGAACATCGGCGTGCGCAAGGTACGTCGCCAGCCATCGGTCAATCGGCGGGGAAATCCGTTCCGACAGATGAGCGACATAGAGAGCGGCGATGAGGCCGGTAAACACGTCCATGGTGTAATGCGCGCGCAGAGTGAGCACGGTGGTGATTTCAAAAATCACCAGTACGATCCCTACCACCGTCAGCCAGCGCTTGCCAAGGCGCGCCAATTCTGTGGCTGCGAACACGGCGATGGAGGTGTGCCCGGAAAAGTAATAGTCGTTGGCCACGCTATAAGTCACAAGCAGGGTGGGAAAGCCCGGGTAATGCCAAATCATGTTCGGGGGCATAGGCAGGGCGCATAATGCCTCTATCAATTGGCGCAATCCGAGCAAAATCAGCAATCCGAGAAACGGCCGGACGCTCGACCCAAACACCCAGCGGGCGAGCACAAAAATCGCCAGCATATCGATGAAGCTCGAACTGACAATCAGCAGAGCATTGGCCGCTCTGGGATGCTGTTGGAAATAAAGATTCAGGGGCGCGGTCAATTGATGCAATCCATCGCCGATCCCCGATGCCGGCAGCGGCCGCTGGCTGATGAGCGCCTGGGTGCCGAACCATAGACCGATGCCGAGTGCGGCCAGGACCAGCCGAATTGCAATTCCCGGCCCCTTCTTGTTTTCCATTACTCCTGCCGATAAAGCCATTTAAAATTATTCCTTCACATTCAGCTGTCCCGACGATTTCAAAGCAATTTCGCGAATCTGGCGCAAGTCAGCCTTGCCGGTGCCGAGGTAAGGCAGCGCGTCCACGTGCAGAAACTGGTCCGGGCGCGGACGCCACAAGGCTGGGAGGCCGGAGGCCGCGAGCTTCGCCAGGCACTCCTGCAATTTGGCCTCAGTCAGCGTATGAAGCACGATTAACCGCTCGCCTTTTCTGTCGTCGGGAACAGAAGTCACCGCGAAAACGGGTTGGCTGGCGTCCGCCAGTTCATGGAGCTTCTCCTCCACTTTGATGTGGGGCACCATTTCACCGCCAATTTTGCTGAAGCGGCTCAAGCGATCGGTGATCCAGATAAATCCATCTTCGTCCTGCATGGCGATGTCGCCCGTGTCATACCAGCCATCACGCAGCACCTCCGAGGTCTTCTCGGGCCGGTTCAAATAACCCTGCATCACATTGGGACCTTTCACCAGCAGCAGCCCGGGTTTATTGATGGGGACGGAATTAAAAGTTTCGGAGTCCATCAGCTTGACGCTGATGCCGGGCAGCGGGTGGCCGATGCTTCCCCGCTTGGCGCCCACCTGGCGAAAGGCTGCTTCACGAAAATCTCGCGTATTTACCGCCACCACCGGCGAACACTCGGTGCAACCATAGCCTTCGAGCGGCCGGATCCCGAAGTAATCCTCAAAATCAAGTGCCACACGATCGGAAAGTTTCTCCGCTCCTGCCAACACGTATTTCAGGCTGCCGAAATCCTCCGGCGCGCACCGCCGCATATAAGTTTGGAGAAATGTCGGCGTGCTCAGCAGGAAAGTGACCGCATATTTGCTCACCAGCGCCCCGATGGATTTGGCATCCAACGGATTCGGATGATACACCACGCCCATGCCGATGGCGGTGGGCAGGCAGAGCGCACCCATAAATCCGAAGGAATGAAAGAAGGGCAGAATCCCCAGGATGCGATCCCCGCTGCCCAGCATGAAGACCTGGTTGAGTTGTTCCACGTTGGAGGCGACATTGTAATGGGATAAAACTACGCCCTTGGGGTCGCCCGTGCTTCCGCTGGAGAAAATGATGGCGGCCACATCATCAAGGCCAGCCCGCCGCTCGCTTCCGGCGGCTTGCTCCAGCCATCCCATGGGAAAAAACCAGGCGATCAGTCCCGCCACGATTTTTTCGACGAGGCTTGGATTGGCCGCCGCATCTTCAAGCATCACGGCGCGCACGGGCGGCTGGACGTGAATTCTTTCCAGAAATGCTTTGGCTGTAATCACCGTTTGCAGGCCACACTGCTCAGCGCAGGAGCGGACAACTTCATTTGACGCGGTGTAATTCAAGTTCACCGGAACTTTGCCCATCATCAGCGCCGCCAGATTCACCATCGCGCCGGAGACCGAGGGCGGCAGCAGAATCCCAACCTTGTCCTGCCCGCGCCAGTCATTGCGCAACCGCCGGGCGAGAAATACAGTGCGCGCCAGCAGTTCCATAAAATTGATGCGCGGCACCAGTCCGTCCGCCATGGCAAAGCGGAAGGGATGATGGCGCGCCGTGATGATGAACGAGCGGTGCAGCGTATGCATGTAGGGCTTGCGATGCGCAAATGCCTGGGTGCCCAATTCCTGCACTGCCCGTCGCGCTTCCTGGGAGGCGATGCTCGATGGCATCGGCTTTCCAAAAGTAACCGAAACCGGATACGGAATGTGGCGAGGCATCTTCCACACGTATCGCCCGCGATCGAAGCTGAAGATCGAACCCCATATCCCGTCGATACTGGCGGGAATGATGGGGGCGTCCACGTCCTTCATGATCCTTTCGAGTCCGCGCCGGAAAGGCAGCATTTGGCCGGTGCGAGTCATCGAACCTTCGGGAAAAATACATACCACTTCCCCGTCTTTCACCGCCTGGGTTGCCGCGCGCAGGGAATGGATCATCTCCCGAGGGCGTTGCTGCGAAGAAATAGGAATCACGCCCATAATTTTGGCAAACGGTTTGATGAGTGGATGTTCGTAAGCGTCCTTGAACATGATAAAGCGGATAAACCGGTCGGTGGAGGCAATAAGCAAAACTGCGTCGGCCATCGAGACGTGATTGGGGACCAGCATTGCGCCGCCCTTGGCCGGAATGTTTTCCCGTCCCTCAACGTGAATGCGGTATACCGAATGGGTGGCGGCCCACAAGATCAGGCGCAGCAGTGAATCGGGCAGCAGGTAGATCACATAAATTGTGGCGGCGATGGTGGTGATGGAGATGGCCAGGAAAATTGCGGCCGGGCCCAGCGCCATGTAACGCGTCAAAGCGAAGTAGGCTGCGGACGAAGCAAACACGCCGACAAATGAAAGCAAGTTGGCGGCGGCGATCACGCTTCCCTTCTGCCGATCGTCGGGGCAATGCTGAATCAGCGCGTTGATGGGCACGATGAAAAACCCGCCCGAGAAACCCAATCCGGCCAAAAGCAACATCACGGTGACAAAGGTCAGCCCGTTGGCGGAAAGGATCATGCCGAAGACTGTCATTCCAATCGCACCCAGGGGAATCAGTCCATATTCGATTTTGTTCCCGGAGAGATACCCTGCCGCCAAACTACCCACTCCAATGCCGATGGCCACCGCTGCCTGGAGCAGCCCGTTGGAAGTGGAACTGGCCTTCAGGACGTCGTTCCCATAGAACACAATGTTGAATTGAAGCAATGCTGCAAGAAACCAGAAGTACGTGTTTCCCAGAACGGCGAGCCACAAAACGCGCTGGGCTGCGATTAACCGGCATTGATCGATTAAGTCGCCAACCACGTTGGCACGGAATGGCTTGGCGGGATTGGCGGCAGGTAATCTATTAATGCCCAGGCTGCACAGCAGCCCCACGCCGGAAAATGCAAGCAGGATTATGCCGGACCACGCCTGCCGACCTGCAAATACGCTGGACATGGTGGCGCCCGCCACCGTCCCGGCAATTAAGGCGATAAATGTTCCGAGTTCCAGCACGCCGTTTCCCCAGGAAAGCCGTTCCTGCGGCAGCAATTCCGGAAGCATGCCGTATTTTGACGGGCCGAAAAACGCCGCTTGTGTGCTGGTTAGGAAAACCGCTGCCAATTCAATACTGATGTTTTGCAAGGTCAGTCCGGCAATGGCCACCAGCAGCGCGGCAAGTTCAAAAACTTTGGTGCCGATGGTCACCGCGCGCTTGCTGTAGCGGTCGGCCAGATATCCGCCAGTCATGGAAAACAGTATGTAAGGCAGTGAGAAAAGAACCCCAACTTCCAGCACCAGGCGCTGGCGCTGGAGTTCGCTCAGCCCCATTCCCAGAATGATGAAGATTACCAGGTTCTTGAGCCCGTTATCGTTGAAGGCCACCTGGAACTGGGTCCCAATCAGGCTCCAGAAGCCGCGGCGCCAATTCCCACCCGGACTTGGAGTGGATGGATCCACAACCTCGCTCATTTGCTTTTCACCGAAGCGGTCGAAATATGACCTAATGGGTTGCGGGGGATTGTAGCAGATTCGAAGTCGAGCGCCCGTCAAAATGGTCTGGTTCCCGACTGCCGTTTTAAAGGCGCGCGCTACCTGGCGAAGGTCACGATTGCCACCGCGAATCCTCCCAGTGTCATCTTTCCGTCTTTCACTGTTGAAGTCGCGGGAGGCTGAAAGCCAGTCGTCTGGTCAACGGTTCCGATTCTTGCTCCATCGCTGGTGGGTAAAGTGACTTCGAAAGTCCGGTTTCGTTGGCTCAACAGAAGCATCTTCCGCGTGCCGTTGCTGGTAATGAACCCCTGGGCGTACACGTAAGGATTGGTAGAACTGGTCTCCACCAGCTTGTCCCCCGGACCTAAGTTGTCGTGGATTAACTTTAGCGCCCAGAAGCGGGCGTTGGGCTGACCGGTTTTCCA
This sequence comes from Terriglobia bacterium, assembly GCA_035308965.1. Lineage (GTDB taxonomy): Bacteria > Acidobacteriota > Terriglobia > UBA7540 > UBA7540 > DASYXZ01. Next base: position 265,440 of record DATGFN010000065.1, read on the forward strand.
GTCCACCATGGAGACGCTGGGGAACTGGGTTGGATAGCCCACCAGTTGCGACTCTCCCGCCACTTCAATGCCCTGCTTCGCCAGTTCCGCATACACGTAAGCGTAAGTCGCGGCGCTCAGGTTCCAATAGGATTCCGCCAGTGGTTTGTACGTGTATTCCGATTTCTCCTGGCCGAAATCGCTGTTGTATATGGATCCGATTTCGTCAATCGTTGTGCGCGTGCCCGGGGAGAGCCGCTGGCGGATGGACTCGATGTAATGCACCGTATTCAGGAATCTTTCCGCTTGCTCAAAAAAGGTGAACTGGCTGACGTCCACAGTTTCGTCGGGGCTGGGGACGGCATAAAAATGGTACGAAATCATGTCCAGCGGAATTCCCGGCTTGTGGTTCTTCGGATCCAGGAAATATTCGAAAAACTTTGGCTCATTGGACGGACTGGCCAGGGCGAGGCCTACAAATTTCATCTGGGGCTGAACCTTGCGTATGGCGGACACTACCGCGTCATAGAGCCGGGTGTAGGTTTCAGGCGTCATTTGATGCTCAAAGTCAACTTCATTGAGAACTTCCCAGTAATCGATTTTGTAATGGTAACCGGAATCATGCCGCGCGCCTTGTTCATCGGAAAATCCTCCGAGCGTATACCAACTTACCAGCCGGGCGTAATAATCAGCCACTTGCTTAAAGCTCGGGTCCACGGGCTCCGTTCCCTGAGTGTAGTTCCACGTGACCTGGTCCGGGTCAGCGGGATAGTTCACCGGCTTTTCGGTCTTGAACATCCATTGGGGTATGGTGCTGAAATTCACAATCACGGAGTGGCCCTTGGTGGCTTCCAGAAAATCCACCGTCATGGGGTCGATCAGTGAAAAGTCCCAAAAGGTCTTGCCATCCTTGGGTGGCTCAAGTTCGGCGACGCCTAATCTCGGATAAGGCAGCCACGGAACGTAGCGAACGTACTCGCAGTGAATGTCGCGCAAGGACTCGAAGACATGATCGTGGATGGCGGTGCCGCGCCGCAGTGGTGGATTCACTACCACCTGGAGGGTGGCGGTGGTTTGAGAAGTTCTGATAACTTTTTCCCACTGTACTGTTACCTTGCCAGTCTCCTGAGCGCGGCCTGGAAGTGGAATAAGGCCAAGTGCCACCAAGACCAGTAGCCTGGTCCATAGGTCCTTTTTGATTTTTGGCATGATAACCTTCTTTCGACCCGATTTTGCAGCGGCCCACAGATTACGCCTGCGGGGCCGCAAGGTAAACTGCGAAAGCGCGTGAAGCTGGGGCGGAAGTTTATTGCCGGGCTTCCCATCGCCTATCTCCTTTTGGTACATTCCTCTTCCGGCCCGCTTTTCTGTTACCATGAGGACTGTGCACCGGGGCATTTCTGGAAAACACATTTCGATGAGAGTCTGAGCGCTGAATTAAATGTCTGAATTCGAACCCAAGTTCTCAGATCCCAAGACGAGTCCGCTGATGCGCCGCAGCGATCGCGTTGCGCTATCGGTCCCCATTCAAGTGCAGGGGACGGATGGGCAAGGGAACGCTTTCGATGAGAGAGCGCAAACGCTGGTTATCAGCCGTTACGGAGCGCTGATTATCCTTCCCCACCCCCTCGCTCCCGGGCAGCAGATAGTGGTTCGCTGCGTGGGGACAGGCCGGGAGTCGCCTGCGGTGGTGGTGGAACAGCTTGAAGGGCAGCGAAAGGAAAATCTTTACGGCGTGGAACTCCTCAGCCCGGAAGCGAACATCTGGGAGATTCACTTCCCTCCCATTACGGAATCTGAAATGGCGGCAGGACGAATGCTCCTGGAGTGTTCCCGCTGCACCACGAGCGAGCTTGTTTACCTGAATCTCGGTGAAATAGAAACTTTCCAGAAGAATAAGTGCGTTTCACGGATCTGCGAACCCTGCAACGGGGTCACTGTTTGGAACCAGGCGGCTTTGAAGAAGCTTCAGGTGGAACCCCCCCAAGTATCCGTGGATCCCATGAGCGGAGAGGTCGCGCCGCCTCCAAGGCATTCTGAAGAAGAACGTAATGACCCACGCATTGAGCTCTCCATTGACGGATGTATTCGCACCACCCAGTACGGCGAGGATATCGTCCGTACGGAACATATTTCCGAAAGTGGCGCGCACTTTAAGAGCCATCTTCACTATGAAGGTGGCACTAATGTGGGCGTGGCCATTCCCTATGCCCCAGGCAGCGGCAATGTTTTTGTCCAAGGCCGCATTACCTGGGCTCGCAGCAGTCAGGAGGAAGGCGTCACCCTTTATGGCCTGTCCTACGCACACTCCGCCCGGCGGGCTCGACGGCTGAAACCCAAACAAAAGATCACCATCGGATTTATTGGCAGCGGCATTCGCTCGACGGGCGTTATTCTTGATTTGAGCATGCGAGGCGCCCTCGTAAAGTGCGTGGAGGAGTTCACGCCCGGGAATGTTGTCAAGCTGGGGATTGAAATGGCTCACGAAACTATTCGCATCGCCGCTATCGCCCGGCGCACCATCCCCGATGTCGGCACGGGCTTCGAATTCACCCAAATGGGGCGCAATGACCGCGCCCTGCTGCGCCGGCTCATCCTTCGCATTGAGAAATCCCTGGCAACTTAAAAATCATTTTCACTACCCCTTGCGGCGCGGCCACCCTTGACCTTGCTCAGGTCAAGGTCACCCGTGATCTCTTCTCCCGATTCGAATTCCAGCCCGCGACAGTTATTCCAGTGATCCGTCTGAGCTTGCTCGCGCTTTCTTGTCCGATTTCATTTGGACTGTTCCTCCCCGCCAAGTATGCGCTTGCCTTTGGATGGTTTTATTGCGAGCATTAAGGTGCACGTAAATTCATAACGCCTAGCCAATAGTTCTCGCGCAGGTTGCCAAGATTCTCCGACTGCCCGATCCGGCTAATCCTCCCGGGTGAGTCCACTGAGGTCAGGAGTAACACCATGGAACTCACGCAGCATAGTCCGGTAGGTCTTCACTTTCAAACCCCGCGACGCGTGGGCAAATTTCTTAAGCCGATAAGCCTGGCGGTTTTCATTTTCTGCGCAATTGAAGCCTCCCTCCCGATAGCGCGCGCGCAGAATCCCGTTCCTCTTATCTATTTGCCTCTTGTTCCGACGAGTGCGGCGCCGGGCGGGGCCGCATTCACGCTTACCGTGAACGGCACGGGTTTCGTTTCCGGCGCAACGGTCGATTGGAATGGCGCGCCGCTCAGCACGACATTCGTCTCCGGCTCACAATTGAAGGCGGCGGTTCCCGCGTCAGACATTGCTTCCGCCGCCACTGTTACAGTGACTGTGGTGAATCCCACACCGGGAGGTGGGTCGTCGAACCCGGATTTCTTCCAAATCTCTTACCCCACGTCTTCGGTTACATTTAAGGAATCGCCGTCGTCAGTTTCGATTACAGGGGCGCATCCCTTTGCGGTTGTGGTAGCCGACTTCAATGGCGACGGAAAACAGGACTTGGCAGTAATCAGAGAGGCCGACACCACAGTAAACATCCTGCTCGGTAATGGCGATGGCAGTTTCCAGAGCCCGGTATCATACGTATTTGAGTCCCCAGCGTTAGGAGACGCGCCCATTTGCTTGGTTGCTTCCGACTTTAATGATGATGGCAAGATGGACTTGGCCATTTCCCATTCGGGCCTGGTTTCTATCCTGCTGGGTAACGGCGACGGGACATTCCAACCCCACGTCGATTATGCATTACCAATTGATGTCACGTTTTCCCAAATGGTAGCGGTGGATCTAAACGGGGACGGGCACATAGACCTGGCTGGGCAGGGGACCCTTACGTTCCTGCTTGGCAATGGGGACGGGACGTTTCACACGGTATATGGTCCTCTCGTCCCAAACGTCACCGGCAATGGTTTTATCGTTGCAGATTTCAACAGAGATGGCAAGTTTGACTTGGCAACGACTGAGTTACCTGAGCCGAATATAGGTAATAATAATAGTATATCTATTATGTTCGGTAATGGCGATGGCACATACCAACCGCCCGCCCAATATCAAATCAATTCGGGTACCATAGAGGACTCGATGATTGCAGCGGATTTCAACGGCGACGGCACTTTGGATCTAGCCGTTTCGATCGATTCGAATACTTTCAAGAGTTCCGGTGGTTATCTCTCTGTACTCCTTATGAACGGGGATGACACAATCGCTTCCCTTGCTTCCGACAACCTTGGGTTTGGTTCCGAGACGGCTGTGGCAGGCGATTTCAACAGCGATGGCAAGCTTGACTTGGCCCTGATTTACCGCAATGGTGGGAGAGTAGCCATTCTCTTAGGCAATGGAGACGGAACATTCGCGCCTCCCGTTTTTTTCAGTTTTCCACCGACTGTAACCCTTGACCAAATGGCTCTGGGTGACTTCAACGGCGATGGCAAGCTCGACCTGGCGATTGCCGATGAGTATCAAGATAAAATCCATATCCTCCTACAGGTTGCGGCCACCAGCTTTTCCTCCAATAGTCTGAACTTTGGCAACCAGCTTGTGGGAGCAACCAGTTCTGCAGAAACTGTGATCCTAACCAATAACAACTCCACGGCGTTAAATATCAGCAGCATCGTAGCGAGTGGCGACTATGCTCTGACGACGACTCCAACCTCATGTCCCTACATGGGTGGGTCGGTAGCTGCCGCGGGCACTTGCACTATCGACGTTACATTCTCACCTACCGCCGTGGGAACTCGATTGGGTACGGTGACGGTTACCGATGACGGTTCGCCCAAGACGCAGATGATCAGTTTGAGCGGCAACGGCGTTACGGGTACTGGCAGCGGTCCTTCCGTGACAATCTCTCCGAGCAGCCTGAGCTTTGGCAACCGGAATGTCGGAACCACCGGGCCACCCAAGAGCGTCACTCTGACCAACTCCGGGAACGTGGCGCTGACCATTTTCCTTACCCAAACCACGGATGGCTTTAACGAAACTAGTGGATGCGCCAGCAGTCTCGCTCCGCAGACCAGTTGCACCATCAATGTCTTCTTTGCCCCCACAGTCAGTGGGAGCTACCTGGGTGCGCTGACGATCACGGACAATGCTCCGAACAGTCCACAGATTGTTGTCCTGACAGGTACAGGGGCAACCCTTGCGGTGACGCTCTCCCCGACCAGCCTAAGCTTCGGCAACCAGGCCGTTGGGACCACCGGGCCGCCCCAGAACATTAATCTGACCAACAACGGGAACGTGCCGTTGATCATTTCCAGCGTTAGCACCACGAGCAACTTCGGAGAAACGAATCAATGTCCAAGCAGCGTCGCTCCCCAGACCAGTTGCACCATCGCTGTCGCCTTTGCGCCCACGGCCAGTGGGAGCATGACGGGGACACTGACTATCCTGGATAATGCTCCGAACAGCCCGCAGACTGTCGCCCTGACGGGAACAGGCATAAGCCCGGCAGTAACGCTCTCGCCGACCAGCCTGACCTTTGGCAAGCAAAATGTGGGCAGTACGAGCGCCGCAGAAACAATAACCTTGACCAACAACGGCGGGGCGGCGCTGACCGTTTCAGGCATTGCAGTTACCGGCGACTTTGCTCAGACCAATACTTGCGGCTCAAGCGTGGCGGCAGGCACGAACTGCACCATCACCGTTACTTTCTCGCCGACCGCGCAGGGCGCGCGCACCGGGATTCTGACGATTACCGATAACAGCAACGGTGTGGCGGGCAGCACGCAAACCGTTGCGCTGAGCGGGTCGGGAACCGGCCCCGCCGTAAACCTTGCCCCCGCTAGCGTCACTTTTTCGGGTCAGCTTGTGAATTCCACCAGCGCGGCGCAGAGCGTTACCCTGACGAACTCAGGCGCCGCGACCCTTACCGTCGCCGGCATTGTGGCAGGCGGAGATTATGCGCAGACGAACACCTGCGGGTCGAGCGTGGCGGCAGGAGCGAGCTGCACTATCAGCGTCACGTTTAGCCCAACGGCGGCAGGCTCACGCGCGGGGACCCTAACGATCACGGACAATGGCGTGGGGAGTCCGCAGACGGTGACGCTTTCCGGAATGGGCACGGACTTCAACGTGGAAACAGCTCCCGGATCTTCGGCCGCCGCCACAGTGACGGCGGGCGGAACCGCCAATTTCAATCTATCCTTTAGCGGCACGGCGGGATTCAATGGGGCGGTCGAGCTCACTTGCAGCGGCGCTCCTGCGCTGGCCTCGTGCTCCATCACGCCGAGCTCGCTCACCCTGAGTGGAACAACGCCCACCAACACGACGGTGAGCGTGACGACGACGGCGCGCGGGATAATCCCGCCTCAGACGGAATTGCGCCCACTGCCGCCGGGCAGCCACAAGGGCCTGCCCCTGCTTGTTTTGGTATTTGCTCTGACGCTGGTTGGGCTTTCATTGCGGGACCGCAGAGGTCGAACGCTACTTGGCCCGAGAATTGGACTCGCCTGTGCGTTGCTTTTCTCTCTGATCTTGGGAGCCGTCTCATTGCCCGGTTGCGGTGGCGGATCGAGCGCGACAGGTATAACTCAGACCGGCACGCCGGCTGGAACCTATCTACTGAATGTCACCGGAACGATCACTTCCGGCGCGACCACCCTGACCCATAACCTCCAACTGACATTGACGGTCAATTAGGCCTCAAAACGGACACAAATCAACGAGGTTGTAATCGTTGCAGAATATGGTACGGCACCGTTCCCCGCACCGGACGTTCATCGCACCTGCGGGGAGACCCCGCGAGGCTTCGTGGGCCGTGCCCCTCGTGTTGACCCCGCGAAATTAACATTGTATCTTCAATCTTGGATGACAAGTGTATGAGTCTTTGGGCGTGTAGCTCAGTTGGATAGAGCATCGGATTTCTAATCCGAGGGTCGCAGGTTCAAGTCCTGCCACGCCTACCAATCCATAATGATTGTCTGATCACATTCGCCTAAGGGTCATGCTTTTTTCCCCTTGCCTACTCTGCCCTTACTGAAACCCATTTTTGCCGCGAATCCGTCGCGGCCATCGGACACAACTACTTGTGAGAAGATTAATCCTGCAAGCGTCCTAATGCCTTAAACACCGTATTTACACCATTGTCCGTGCCAATTTCTTGCCATCCCAGGTTTCAGCGAGGTCATCCGCAGGGCTGCCGATAAAGGTCCCGGGGGGCTTGACAATGCCTAGGGACGCGTGCATCCTATGCCGGTTTGTTCCTCTTGGATTGAAGCAGACTCAGGAGGTTCGCGATGGGTCCAACCCGCAGGGACTTTCTCAAGATCAGTACGGTGGGAGGCGTGGCCGCCTCGGCGTTGGGTTTCGATCTGGCGCCGGCGAATGCCGAGATGCGTACGCTCAAGATCGCCCGCACCACCGAGACGCGCTCCACCTGCCCCTACTGCTCGGTGAGCTGCGGCGTGATTATCCACACGATCGGCGATAGAGCCAAAAACGTGACGCCCACGGTGGTGCATGTGGAGGGCGACCCGGACCATCCCATCAATCGTGGGACGCTTTGCCCCAAGGGTGCGTCGCTGCAACAGGACATCCTCAGTGACCGGCGGTTGCTGAAGCCGCAGGTGCGGCGCCCTGGCTCCGACCACTGGGAAGACATTCCTTGGGAAGACGCCCTCAATGAAATCGGCCGCTGGGTGAAGAAATCGCGCGACGAAACATTTGTCGAGAAAGATGCGCAGGGCCGCACCGTGAATCGCTGCGAAGGTATTGCCTGGACCGGCGGCTGCACCGACACCAATGAGTTTAACTACCTGGTCGTAAAATCCATGAGGAGTTTGGGCCTGTGTTACATCGAAAACCAGGCCCGTGTTTGACACGGCCCCACGGTCTCAAGTTTGGGACCAACATTCGGACGCGGGGCGATGACCAATGGCTGGATCGACATCAAGAATACCGACATGATGTTGATCGAGGGCGGGAATCCGGCCGAAAACCACCCTTGCGGGTTCAAGTGGGCGGTGGAAGCCAAGCGAAACCGGAATGCCAAAATGATCGTGGTCGATCCGCGGTTTACGCGGACAGCCGCGGTCGCCGACCTGTTTCTGCAAATTCGGGCCGATACGGACATCGCTTTCCTCGGCGGGCTAATCCGCTATGCCGTCGAGAACAACCGCATCGCCAAAGATTACCTGGTCAACTACACCAACGCCGCCTTCATCATCAAAGACGGATTCAAGCTCCCAGAGGACGGCCTCTATTCGGGCTTTGACGCCGCCACCCAGACTTACGACAAGTCCACCTGGAATTATGCCGAGGGTGGCGACATGAGCGGCAAAACTGACTCGCCACCTTCGGCGCACGCTGCGGTCAAGGCAACATCGGCTGTGGGTGCGTCGCCGCTACATTCAGGGGCCAAACCCGCACCACCACCGCCTCCGATGTTGCCCGAGAATGTGGCCTTTGATCTCACCCTCCAACATCCGCGATGTGTCTTCCAGCTTCTGAAGCAGCAATATTCGCGCTACACGCCCGAGACGGTTGAGAAGATCACCGGCATTCCGAAGGACCAATTCCTCAAAGCCGCTGAGCTATTCACCTCGATACGCAAAGACGGCGACATGACGAAAGTGGCCACGGTCATCTATGCCGTGGGCTGGACGCAGCATACTTCTGGGACGCAGACGATTCGGACTGCCGCCATGCTGCAACTGATGCTGGGTAATGTGGGGCGCGCCGGCGGCGGAGTGAATGCGTTGCGCGGGCATTCCAACATCCAAGGCGCCACGGACATGGCCGGCGTCTTCGATGTGCTACCAGGCTATCTGAAAGTTCCCAATCCCACCGACACGAACCTTGAGACCTATCTGAAGCGAATTACCCCCAAGCCGTCCAAGCCCGGACCGTGGCAATCAATGAACTACTGGTCGAACACGCCCAGGTTCGCGGTCTCCTTCCTGAAAGCGATGTATGGGGCTACAGCGAGCAAGGAGAACGACTGGGCGTTCGACTATCTCCCCAAGGTCGACCGAAATTATTCGTGGACCCAGATCTGGGACAACATGTACAACGGCAAGGTCAAGGGGCTGTTCGCCTTCGGGATGAACGGTGTGATGATTGGCCCCAATTCCCGGAAAAATATTGATGCGCTGAAAAAGGCTGAGTGGCTGGTGGTGGGTGAGATTTATCCAGACGAGACAAGCGAGTTTTGGAAGTCTCCGGGCACCACTCCCGAGGAAATGAAGACCATCCAGACCACGGTCTACCGGCTGCCCTGCGCGGGTTTTGCCGAGAAGGATGGCTCATTCACAAATTCCGCGCGCTGGCTGCAATGGAAAAACGCAGCGCTTCCGCCGCCGGGCGATTGCCGGCTCGACCAGGCCATCCTGGCGCAGATTTTCCTGAAGGTGCGGGACCTGTACCGGCGCGAAGGTGGCAAGTTTCCCGACCCGATTCTGAACCTGACCTGGGCTTACAGCGATCCTGCGAATCCCTCGCTCAGCGAAGTGGCGAAAGAAATTAATGGCAAAGCGCTGGCGGACGTCACGGACCCCAGTCTGAAACAAACGATCAACGCAGGACAGCAACTCCCTTCGTTTGCGTGGCTGCGAGACGACGGGACCACCGCCTGCGGCAATTGGATTTACTCCGGCTCCTGGACCGAGGCCGGACCGCAACTGCAGCGGCGCGGCACGGAAGATCCTTCCGGGCTAGGCATCTACCCCAACTGGGCGTGGAGTTGGCCGGTGAATCGACGCGTGCTTTACAACCGCGCCTCGTGCGATGGGGATGGCAAGCCGTGGGATCCGGCGCGCAAGCAAGTCTGGTGGAACGAGTCGACACAGAAGTGGGCGGGCCACGACGTGCCCGATTTCAAACCGGATTCGAAGCCCCATGACCACATGGGTCCCTTCATCATGAACCCGGAGGGCGTGGGCCGGCTCTTTGTTCCCATCGGCGCGGTGGCCGATGGGCCGTTCCCCGAGCATTATGAAGCGATCGAGAGCCCCGTGGCGAACCTGCTGCACCCCAACCAGTCGAATAATCCACTGGTGAAAAAGCTGAAGACGCCTCTCGACAAGTTCGGGACGCCGGCGGAAGGCTTCAACATCATCTGCACAACTTATCGCTTGACCGAGCACTACCATTACTGGACCAAGAACAATCCCGCGAATGTGGAGCTCGTTCCAGAGCCCTTCGTCGAGATTCCGGCCGAGCTTGCCGACGAGATGGGAATCAAGGGCGGCGAAAAGGTCAAGGTCACGAGCGCGCGTGGCGAGTATCTCGCCAGGGCGTTTGTCACGCGGCGCATCAAACCCATGACGATCGACGGAAAGAAAATATATCAGATCGGCATCCCGATTCACTGGGGCTATCGCGGCATTGCTGAGGATGCGGGGCGCACAGCGAATACGCCGGCCAACCTTCTATCGCCGGCGGTTGTCGATCCCAACGCATTTACGCCGGAGTTTAAGGGATTCCTGGTGAAACTGGAACGCGCCTGAGGTGACCATGAGCCAGGCCACATTGCGAATTCAGAAGATCTCAGGCCATGCCGGACCGATTCCCGGAGAAGGCATGCAGCGCGAAGAGCAGGTGTGCAAGCTGGTGGACACCACCGCCTGCATCGGCTGCAAGGCCTGCGAGATTGCCTGCCAGGAATGGAACGATCTTCCTTTTGCGCAGACGACTTTTAACAACACTTACCAGACCATGCCGCAGACGTCATGGAATTTTTGGAACCTGATCAAGTTCAACGAGCACGAACGCGAAGACGGCAACATGATGCTGCTGATGCGCAAGGACCAGTGCATGCACTGTGCCGACCCCGGCTGCCTTACGGCCTGCCCCGCCGACGGCGCCATCGTGCAATACACCAACGGCATCGTCGATTTCCAGCAGGACCACTGCATCGGCTGTGGGTATTGCATTACGGGCTGCCCCTTCGACATCCCGAAATTCAATTCCAACACCAAGAAAGTCTACAAATGCACTCTCTGCTCGGACCGCGTGAGCGTGGGGCTCGAGCCGGCCTGCATCAAGTCATGCCCAACCGGGTGCCTCCACTTCGGCTCCAAGGACGACATGAAAGATCTCGCTGAGAAGCGGTCTCGCCAGCTCCGCGAGCACTACGGCTTCGAGAAGGCGGGCGTTTATGATCCCCCGGGCGTCGGAGGTACGGGCGTCATTTACGTTTTGCACGATGTGACGAACCCGGAGGCGTACGGCGGATTGCCCTCCTCACCTTCTATCCCGTGGACCGTTAAGCTGTGGAAGTCGCCCCTCAAATGGTTGGGAAATATTGCCATGCTTGGCGGTCTGCTGGGGGTTACGCTCCATTATCTACGGTTCGGACCAAAGACGGTCCGCGACAACGAAGGGGAGAAGCGCCCATGAGTACTTCTGCCTTACCTCACGCCGGTGGCCACAGCGACTCGGAAGAGCGAATCCTCCGTTATAGTTTCGGCGAGCGCGTCCTGCACTGGGTCGCAGGCCTCTCCTATATTTATGTGCTTCTCACCGGTCTCGCCTTTTGGTCCCCCTACCTTTTCTGGATTTCAATCTTATTCGGAGGGGGACCGACGGCGCGCTACTGGCACCCGTGGATGGGGCTCGTCTTCACCGCTGCCATGGCTAGGATGTACCTCATCTGGCGCCGGGACATGCAGACCATGCCCGAAGATCGGGAGTGGGCGAAGCATGTGGGAGACTATATCCGCAACCGGGACGAGAATCTTCCGCCCATCGGCCGCTTCAACATCGGCCAAAAGCAGTTCTTCTGGTTAATGTTTTTTGGCGGCATCGCTCTTTTGCTCTCAGGTGTCGCGCTTTGGTTTGTGAATGAAATCCCCTGGAGTTGGCGCTGGTTGCGTTACACCGCGGTTTTGGTCCACTCCGTGGCGGCGCTGCTCACCATCGGAGGTTTCATCATCCACGTTTACATGGGCACGGCCATGGTACGCGGTGGATTTACCTCGATCATTCGCGGCGAAGTTTCCTCGACCTGGGCGCGAATGCATCATCGCCTCTGGTATGAACACGTAAAGAACTCGCCCCGCGAATAGAAATGACCAAGCCCTTCCTTTCCCTTTCAAGAAAATGGGACCGGCGCATCAAACGAGCCGGCCAGCTGGCCGGTCAATATCCTTTCGCTTCTGAGATCCTGACCTTTTACTCCAAGCTGGCTGCGTTTCAACAAGAATTCGATTTCCGCCTGCAATCTACTCTTGGCTCCACCACCAACGGACTTGGGAACGGACGTCTTTCGCCCGAGTTGAACTCGCGTGATCTCGAAAGGCTCATGCCTGAGTTGCGGCCCTTCCTTGCCTTCCTCGTGCTCGAAGGTCCGGCTGCCATGGCCGATTTTGCCGCCCGCCATGAAAAAAACGATTTTGGGGAATGGGCTGGGCTCCTAAAGCAGTTTTGGCGACGGACTGATCGCGATGATAGGGAGCCAAACGAAACGGACGCGGGAAGTGCGCGTCTGGTACCCTCCCAGGCGGGAACCACGTCTTCAGATGGCGGCCTAAGAAGATTTATCGCCTTGGCTTTTCTTCAACCGTATGTGGAGTATCTGGCCCAAGGCGCCGATATGTCCCAACCCGGGGCGCGGCGGCCCCTCTGTATATTCTGTAGTTCGAAACCCTTGGTCGGAGTTCTTCGGCCGGAAGGCGACGGCGCCAAACGGTCCCTCCTCTGCTCGTTTTGCTTCTCGGAGTGGGACTATCTTCGAATCGCATGCCCGGCGTGCGGAGAGTCCCGGGAGGAGAGAATGTGTGTCTATCAGGCCACGCAGTTTGAGCACATCCGGGTGGAAGCTTGCGAGACCTGCAGGACATACCTTAAGACCATCGATCTCACGAAGAACGGACTGGCGATTCCCGAAGTGGACGAACTCGCTGCCATCCCACTTTCCATCTGGGCAGACGGCCAGGGGTATACGAAGCTCAGCCGCAATACTTTCGGCTCCTAAGTGATCGCCGGCGATATTGTTTCGCGGCGTCCTGCCCGCCTCAATCACAGTGCTTGCATTGGAGCGCCCGGTCAGGTCTGCTGGACGAATGGAGCTCTTAACAACAGGTGCATGCTCGGCTGCGAATGAGATTATCGCAATTGATTGGCAGCCAAGGGTTCCGAGTCGACTTTTTGAAAGTTAGTGAAGTCAAACAGAGGAAACGGGCGGGTTTGTTCTTCTAATCCGAGGGTCGCAGGTTCAAGGCCTGCCACGCCTACCAGCAAGCTTTCAATCACACCGTAACTTGCCCTTCCAAACAGAATCCTGGCCTGGACGCATGGGATAGGTACGCGTCCGTTTCGTTTAATCCCTTAGCATACACAATTCAAAACCTCCGCAGTGCGGAATGGTTGTACAATCGAAAAATGCGAATGGGACTAAGAGTCGCGGTGTCGCTCTCAGTAATCTTAATCCTTGTGGCGTGCTTATTTGCTTTTTTTGAGGTCCGGTCGCAGCAGCGGCGAACCAGGGAAGACCTGGAAAACCAAGCCAAAATTCTGGCGGGGGGACTGGCCGAGGCCGTGGAAATCCCCCTCGAAAGAGGTTCGCGTGCAAATGTGCAGCGCACGTTGATCCGTTTGGGATCAGGCTTAGTGGGGCTGGCGGTGTACGAGCTCGACGGCACTCCTTTTGCGATCACGCCAGCCCTCCAAGGGCGATTGGACTCGCGACCGGCAGCCGTGGACGCGGCCGCCATGCAAAAAGCTGGCAGCGGAGGTTACATCCAACTTGGTGGGATACCGGTTTACGTTTACGCACTGCCCGTGCATCGAGCGGATGAGGTTGTGGGCACCCTTGCGCTTTTTGAAGATGCGAGCTCAGTGGACAAACGAAGCTCGAAATTATGGCGCGAGGCCTTGCAGCGGTTGCTGGTGGAAATGCTGTTGATTCCATTCTTTGCTTTCCTGGTTGTCCGTTGGAGCATTCAGGGACCCATCAAGCGCACTGTGCAATGGATGACGGAACTTCGCAAGGGTAGAGCCAATCCCCATGGCGGCCTGCCTGACGAAGATTTATTCAAACCACTCACCCAGGAAGTCAAACACTTTGCCCTGAGCCTGGAAGCCGCTCGCGCCTCGGCGGAAAAAGAGGCGCGCCTTCGGCACACGGCGCAGTCGATATGGACTTCCGAGCGGCTGCGCGCCCACGTCCGCACCAAGCTCGAGGGAGAGCCCCTATTTGTGGTTTCCAATCGCGAACCTTACGAGCATGTACACCAGGGTAAGTCAGTCGAGGTGCTTGTTCCCGCCAGCGGCCTGGTGACTGCGATCGAGCCGATTTTGCGCGCCTGTGATGGGACATGGATTGCTCATGGAGCCGGCGATGCGGACCGCGAAACCGTGGACGAACATGACCGCCTGCGGGTGCCGCCGGAAGAGCCCGCATACACCTTGCGGAGAGTGTGGCTCACGCCGGAGGAAGAGAAGGGATACTATTACGGATTTTCCAATGAAGGGCTCTGGCCGCTTTGCCACATCGCATACACCCGGCCTCTTTTTCGAGCTGAAGACTGGGGCTTCTATCAGGCCGTCAACCAAAAATTCGCACAAGCCGTATTGGACGAAATCGAAGGCGTGGACCGGCCTGCCGTCCTGGTGCAGGATTATCACTTTGCCTTGGCGCCGCGCCTGATCAAAGAGAAACGTCCGGACGCGCGCGTAGCAGTTTTCTGGCACATCCCCTGGCCCAACCCTCAGGCCTTCGGAATCTGTCCGTGGCAGCGTGAGGTATTGGATGGGCTGTTAGGCGCCGACCTTCTCGGGTTCCACATTCAATCCCATTGCAACTTTTTCCTGGAAACAGTGGATGCCGCGCTCGAATCGCGGGTGGACTGGGAGCGTTTTTCTGTCTCACGGCGGGACCACTTGACCTTGGTGCGGACGTTCCCCATCAGCGTCGCCATGCCGGATAGACCGCCGAGCACCAAATCCGAGAGTTCCGTTTACGCCCAGCGCGCCGAACTCTTCAAGAAGCTTGGAGTCCAAGCCACCTACATGGGCATCGGTGTGGACCGGGTGGATTACACCAAGGGTATTAAAGAGAGATTTCAAGGCATCGAGCGGTTCCTGGAGAAATACCCCGCCTATCAGAAGCAGTTCACGTTCGTTCAGATCGGCGCGCCCAGCAGGACCAACATCAAGAGTTATAGCGACCTCCTGGCCGAGGTGGGAGCTGAGGCGGAGCGCATTAACTCGCGATTCCAGGGCAACGGGTGGAAGCCCATCGTATTTCTTTCGAAGCACCACAGCCATAAGGATATTGAGCCCTATTACCGCGCCTCTGACTTGTGTCTGGTGACCTCGCTTCACGACGGCATGAATCTGGTGGCCAAAGAATTCGTCGCCACCCGTGATGATGATGAAGGCGCGCTGATCCTAAGCCGATTTACCGGCGCCAGCCGCGAGCTCCATGACGCCTTGCTGGTCAACCCTTACGATAAAGAGGAAATCGGGGAGGCCATTCACCTCGCCCTGGAAATGGACCCGGCGGAAAAAAAAGCCAGAATGCAGCGCATGCGGCGAGTGATCAGGGAAAACAATATTTTTCGATGGGCAGGCGATCTTATTTCAGAACTGGCGGATATTCGGATTGAGGTCAAGGAAACCATCCCCGGCCGATGATGATGGGCCAAGTGGTTTAGGCGGCAGGAAGGACTGCTGACGGAATCACCAGGATTTCGGACAATCGCACCATAGAAACGGAAAAGGAGGAAACGAAAGTTAATGACAAGCGTCGCCACGTGGAAGAGACGCGGCCAGGCAAAGCTTTCCCGGACTGGTGCTCAAAACAAATCGCAGCATCTATTCGATCATTGGGCCCCTGTGCAGCGCCGCCTGGCAAGGGCAAAATTCCTGGCGCTTTTTTTGGATTTCGATGGGACGCTTGCACCCCTTCGATCCCGGCCAGGTGACGCAAAGCTGCCCCCACGCACTCGCGAACTGTTGCGGCGATTGGCGCGCCATCCGGCGATCACACTCTGTTTCATCAGTGGGCGTCGCCGCGCGAAATTACAAAAGCTGGTGAGCGTGCGCGGGGCCATTTATGTCGGTCTCCACGGTTGGGAGCGGGATACCGGAGCGCGCTCCACGATTGCCGCGCGTCGGGTTCTCGCGGACGCGCGTCGCACGCTGGTCGAACGCCTCACGGGCCTTCCTCACATTTGGGTCCGGGATAAGGGGCCTTGTTTTGAGGTTCATTACCATGGGGCATCGGAAGGCACGGTTCGAAAAGCGCGTGCGATTGTGTACAGTGTCCTTCGTTCTCTGAAGAAGAATGCGCGGCTCCTCCGGGGACGGGATGTTTGGGAGTTCTTGCCATGGGAATTCAAAGGCAAGGGAGCGGCCGTTCGCGCCCTGATTGCCGAATTCCCATGCCCGGTGTTACCCATTTATATTGGGGACGACATTACGGATGAATCCGCCTTCCGCGTACTTGCCAAGGGAATTACCATACGGGTGGGAAAACCAAGGGCCACCCGGGCACGATTTGAGTTGCGCAACCCTGATGAGGTTTTCTCCTTCTTAAAACAAATGGAGGCGGAAATCAAGTGAATGCCGCTGATCAGCCCTTTCAATTCTCTACCGCTTCGTATTTGACTCGCGTAGGCGCTGAGAAGAGTCTGAATATTTCCGAATTGCAGGCGGGGCTGGAAAAGTGCAGTGATGCTTCGATCTTTTACCATACCTTTCACAGCATGGGCAGGCACCATTTCCTGACCGAAGGCTTTTCCAACGATTTTGCCCAGTGGGCGCTATCCGCCTGCAATCAGCCTGGACTGGCCGAGGCGCTTGCTGGTTTGGATGTCCGCGACTACTTATCGATTGCCGACCTCCGAAAAGATCTCCGCCGCATCGTGGAAGAGTTTTGCAGCGCGCATACACAGGAATCACAGCAAGCCGCTTTTGAGCCGTTCCATTTTGAGGAGGCTATTGAAGTCACGGTGCCCCTGGGAATTGAAGCCCGGACGCTTGAGGAATTTCGCACCGGTATTCGGCGCTTGAGCCACGCCTCATTATATTTCCATTTTATTTCTTCCCGGCTACGCTTGCACCTTCGTACAAACGATTTTTCCTTGTGGTTGGCCGATGGCCTTGGGATGAATTCTCTTGGACAGCAGTTGGAACAAATCGACATTTACACCAACACCCTGGAAGGCGTGCGGGAGAAAATGCTCGCCATTACCGAGAGGAGTTGATTCCATGGCCGGCGCGCCGCGCAAGCCAGAAACCCAGCCTGTTCCGATCCATCTTGATGACTACATTTCTTTACTGGGCGCTGAGGAAATCGGCGAATTGCGCGCCCTTGCCCGTCCGCTTCAGAATCGGACTGTTCAGATGGTGAATTCCACCGCCGTGGGCGGAGGAGTGGCGGAAATGCTGAACCGGCTGGTGCCTTTGATGAAGGAATTGGGGCTGGAAATTCGCTGGGATGTTATCACCGGAGGCAAGGAGTTTTTCGAGGTTACCAAGGCATTCCACAATGCTTTGCAGGGTGGTCCATACCCAGAGCGCCCCGATGATTTCCAGACGTTCCTGGCCTATAACGAAAAGAACCGGGCCAGAATGCATTTGGATTCTGAATTCACCGTGATTCATGATCCGCAGCCGGTGGCATTGATTAACGCCCGCGCCGACCATTCGGGGCACTGGATTTGGCGTTGTCACATCGACCTCTCCAATCCCAATCCAACCGTCTGGCAATTCCTCGAGCCCTTCGTGCTGCGCTACGACGGAGCCATATTCTCGTCACCCGAGTTCACCCGGCAACTCGCCATTCCTCAATACCTGTTTTCTCCATGCATCGACCCGCTCTCGGAAAAGAATCGTCCTCTTGAGCCTGAGGCCGTAAAGGGTATTTTGGACCGCTACGGGATTGATGCCAAGCGCCCCATTCTGACTCAAGTCTCACGCTTTGACCGTTTGAAGGATCCAGTGGGCGTGGTGGGCGCTTATCGAATGGTCAGAAAGTATTTTGATTGCCAATTGGTCCTGGCCGGCGGTGGCGCCGCGGACGACCCCGAAGGCGGTGAGGTGCTGGAAGAGGTACGGCAAGCGGCCGGTGATGATCCTGACATTCACATCCTGAACTTGCCGCCCTCGAGCGCGCTTGAAATCAACGCGCTCCAATCCGCTTCCACCATCGTCATTCAAAAAAGCTTGCGCGAGGGTTTTGGATTGACGGTAACCGAAGGATTATGGAAGAAGAAACCTGTAGTGGCCTCGGCGGTGGGCGGAATTCCCATCCAAGTGATTCACAAACAAACCGGCCTGCTGGCCCATTCGGTGGAGGGGACTGCCTATCAGATTCGTTTCCTGCTCTCCAATCCAGCCCTCGCCGCAAAGCTTGGAGAGCAGGGACATCAGCACGTCCGTGAGCATTTTTTAATTACCAGCGACGTGAAAAACCATCTGACCTTGTTCTTGCACCTGCTCCGGCAAAGTTGATGGCGACGAGAGTGGGTTAGATATCGTGCTTCTTCGCGTAATGGCGGAATGATCGGTAGGACATCCGCAGCAATTCGGCGGCGCGGGTGCGAACTCCGGCGGCGATCCGAAGGGCCTCCTTAAGATACCGTTGCTCGATTTGGGCGATCTGCGCTTCAAAGTCAAGGCCCTCATTGGGGATATGCACCATGGTTTCGCTGGGGGCCAGAGCGCCGGTCACCGACTCCGGCAAGTGTTCGGCGCCCACCAAGCCTGAACTGTCAGCACTCATGGCCACCGCGCGCTCGATCGCGTTTTCCAATTCCCGCACATTCCCGGGCCAGGAATAGCGCATCAACGTGTCGATCGCCAAGCGGTCAAAATCCCGCACCGGCTTTCCCATTTGCAGTCCGAACTTTTGCAGGAAATGACGCGCCAGCGGTTCAATGTCTTCAGGACGCGCGCGCAACGGAGGCACGTGAATGGGAATGACGCTGATTCGATAATAGAAATCCTCGCGGCACTGGCCGGCGGCCACCATAGCTTTGAGATCGCGATTGGTTGAAGCAATGATTCGTACGTCCACCGGAACGTCCGCGGAACCGCCCAGCGGGCGCACCACCCGTTGTTGAAGCACGCGCAAGAGCTTGACCTGCATGGTGAGGCTGGTGTCTCCGATCTCATCCAGAAAAAGCGTTCCGGTATTAGCCGATTCGAAGATTCCCTTCTTGTTGGTATCGGCGCCCGTGAAAGCGCCTTTAAAGTACCCGAACAATTCGCTCTCCAGCAGCGTTTCCGGAAAGGCGCTACAGTTGATGGAGACGAAGGGTTTCTCCCGCCGCGAACCTGCTTCATGAATTGCGCGGGCCACCAATTCCTTTCCGGTACCGCTTTCCCCCGTGATCAGCACCGTGCTCAGCGTGGGAGCTACGGTGCGGACCATTTCCAGGATGTCTTCAATTTTCCGGCTGCGCCTGACAATATTATTTTGGGCGAAGACGCGGAGCATTTCGCGGCGGAGGCGGGTATTTTCCTCGCGCAGCAGCAACTCGTCCATCGCCCGCTTCACCACTACTTTCAGCTCATCCACCAGTTTGTCGGTCTTGATGACATATCGGTAGGCGCCCAGATTCAGGGCTTCGATGGCGGTAGACAAGGTGGGCACAGCTGTCATAAGAATGAACGCTGCGGGGTTATGCGTGGCCCGGGCATGTTCGAGCAATTCAATGCCCGTGAGGTCCGGCATTCGAATATCGGAGACAATCAGGTCATACACCTGGGATTCAATTTTCTTCTGGGCGGTCTTGCCGCTGGTGACCGTCTCCACCATCATGCCCTCCTTGCGGAAGGCAATTTCGAGCATTTGGCAGAGTGATTTCTCGTCATCCACAATCAGCAGTCGCGTCATGAAGGCAATTATGAATGATGAAGGATGAATTATGAATGAAAAAATCGGACAGTATTTAGTCTGACGGCAGTGGTCGCAGGCCCGGCAGAAAAGCTCGCCCAGGAGTCATTCGCGATTTTGGTCTTCATGCTTGATACTTCAGCTATCTGAAGGACGCGCATTTCGCGGCAGCTCGATAAAGAATCTCGATCCCTTCCCTGGGGTGGAAGCGACTCGAATCCTGCCGTGGTGCCCGTCCACAATCTGGTAAACGAGAGCGAGGCCCAGCCCCGTGCCGCTCGCAAAACCGGGCTGGAAAGGTTCAAAAAGTTTTTCCAGTTGAGCATCTGAAAAACCAAATCCCGTGTCGGTAAGTGCGACGCATACGTTACGGGAGTCTTTTTCATAAATTTCCGCCGTCAAGGTCCCTCCCTCGGGCATCGCTTTCAAGGAGTTGTCGCAGATATTCCAAAACACCTGGCGGACTTTGTCCGCATCCACGCTCGCCAGGACCGAGTTCTTGGGAAAACTCCTTTTGAGGAGATGCCGGGGACCAAATAGAGGGTGGTGCTCGAGCAACATCAGCGTTTCGTCCAGCAGCCGGGTCATGTCGACTTCCTTAAAATCGAATCGCTGGTCAACAGAATAAGCAAGAAAATCGGAGACCAGTTTATTGAGGCGCTCGGATTCCCCGCTCACGATCTCTATGAGCTTGGTTTGATCGTCATCCAGCTTGGCGAAATCGCGAAGCAACTTTACTGAGCCGGCGATAGAAGCCAGGGGATTGCGGATCTCATGCGCGATTCCAGCCGACAGTCTTCCCAAAGTGGCCATTTTGTCTTTGGCCCGATACTCCGCGTCACGCCGCTTTTCCTCGGTTAGGTCCTGAAAATTGTAGACACGCCCCACCGGACCCACGTTCTCCTGCACCAACGGCGAAGACGCTATACCCAGGATCCTGTGTCTCCCATCGGGAAGGAGGTAGGTCAATTCCTGACGAGGGTGGTCGGACAGGCCGTCGAAGTCGATGCCATGAAAAACCGTCGTGATGGGCTGGCCCTTCAACTCGTCCAAGGTCTGTCCCAGGATGACGGCCCCGGCTGGATTCAATTCGGTGATTCGCCCCTCCAGATTGGCCGTAATCAGCCCGTCCCGCATGCTTTGGATGATATTCTCATTGATCGCCTGAAGGCTGGCCACTTGTCCGCTTTTGTCGCGCAGTTCGGCGCCGGTCTGCCGGAGCCGCTCGGCCAAATAGCTGGACAAATAAGCGACGGCAAAAAATCCAAAAAGTGTGACAAAAATTTTGATTTGCAACGGCCGAGTGTCACCCATGATCGGGGAGGCATTCCAAAGGAAGGCCAGCGCGGGGTGGCGATCGGCAAAATCCGGGTACAGGCTGGGGAGATACGCCATCTCGAGCACTGCTCCCATGCAAACGAAGCTGACCGCAGCCACCATGAAGGTGCTGGCCCGCGGAAGCAGGATGCTGGCCAGAATGATCACCACCAGGTAGAGCGAGAGATAATGACTGTCCAAGTCGCCGGTGACGTGGACGATGGCGGTGATGATCACGATGTCCGAAAAAAGCTGGAGATACGCCTGGAGCAAAAAGTCGCGGCTCAGTTGGTTGTAGATCAGAAAGAAAAGGCTGACTGTGTACCAGAGAACGACGGCAATCCCCAGCGATTTAATGGAAGTGAGATTGGCAGAAGAATTCAGTAACTCGCTGATGGAAAAATCGATGGCGAAAACAAAACTGATGATGACAAAGCGGATTTTGATGACCCAGGGGAGCCAAGCCTTCAGTTCTTCGGTAAATTCCTTGGGAAACCTCTCACTCATCATGGGAAGAACAACTCATGAAATTGAGCGTGCCGGGATGGCGGGGATTCTCCGCAAATAGCGTCCTTCGCGGATTTTGGGAACAGCGGATGCCGATTTGCCGGACGGCTTCGGCCATCGAACGCCATCCCCCCGAAACATCTGGGTGGATTCCGGGGGGATGACAAATTCCGCGACTTTGCTCTAGCCCGCCAACTTGCCGATCAAGGTGAACAGCGGGAGGTACATGGAAATGACCACGCCGCCGACCACCACACCCAAGACAAGGATGATCGCGGGTTCCATGGCCGTCAAAAGGTCGCCCACCGCGGCATCCACTTCATCCTCATAGAAGTCAGCCACCTTTTGAAGCATGGCGTCGAGGGCGCCAGTCTGTTCACCGACGCCGATCATTTGCACCACCATATTCGGGAACACTCCGGTTTCGCGCAGAGGATCCACAATCGTGCGCCCGGTTTCAATGGCCTTGCGAACGGACTGAATCGCTTTCTCGATGACAGCGTTTCCGGATGTTCGGGCGGTAATGTCCATCGCTTCGAGCATCGGGACGCCGCTCGTGATCAGGGTTCCGAGGGTGCGGGTAAACCGCGCCACGCCAATCTTCCTCATCAGAGGTCCCAGAAGTGGAAGCTTCAAGACAATGGTATCAATCATCATACGACCGTTGGGAGTTCCGTAATACACCTTCAATCCCCAGATTCCCAAACCCATCAAAATAATCATGGGAAGGGCGAAGGTTCCGATGGCAGTCGATGCCCCAATCACAATTTTTGTGGGCAGTGGCAAGGCAACGCCCAATCCGGCAAACAGAGTGGCAAAAATGGGCACTACCTTCCAAAGCAGGAGGAAGATCACGCCGCCCGCGATGCTCAACACCGCTATGGGATAGATCAATGCGGACTGTACGGCACGCTTCAACTTCACCGCCTTCTCGATGTAGCCCGAAAGGCGTTGCAAAATGGTGTCAAGAATACCGCCGGTTTCGCCCGCTTCCACCATGTTGGTATACAGGTCGTCAAAAATCTTGGGATACTGCCGCAGCGCGTTGGCCAGAGTCGAGCCGCTCTCGACGGAAGACCGAACTCCGGCGAGGCATTTCTGGAAGGCTTTGTTCTCCTGCGCGGTGGAAAGAATCTCCAGGCATTGTACGAGCGGCAAGCCTGCGTCAATCATGACCGAGAATTGTCGGGTGAAAATTGCCAATTCCTTGGCCGAGACTCTACCCGCCACTTTCGGTTTGGGGATGGCGATTTCGCGGCCCTTTTCGACGATGCGCGAGGGGGTGATCTGCTCCCGGCGCAAAACTGCGTCCAGAGCTTCTCGAGATGGCGCCGCACGGGTCCCGGTAACCGCCTGGCCTGTGCGGGACGTTCCTCGATATTCAAATTGAGGCATGGTTTAGGTTCCTCCCCCGGAATGAACCGGCATCAGACTGGCTTACAGCGTTCATCGACCCTTCATAACCTCTCCACCCCTGGACCTATCGTTTGGCAGGGGCATAGGGTGTCGCCGGGCGTTGTCCGCCTAAGCCCGCAACGCCGCGGTTGATCATGTCCTGGAGCTCGTCGGTATTGCTGGAACGCGCGAGGGCCGTCTCCAGGTTAATTTGCTTGGTCGCGTAGAGTGTATAGAGAGACTGGTTGAAAGTTTGCATGCCGAACTTGTCCTGCCCGGTCTGCATGGACGAATAAATCTGGTGGATCTTATCTTCACGGATCAGGTTTCGAATGGCCGGATTTGGAACCAGAATCTCCATGGCCATCGCTCGTCCCTTTCCATCTGACTTGGGCAACAGGGCCTGGCAGAGGATGCCCTCCATCACCAGAGATAATTGGGCTCGAATCTGGGATTGTTGGTGAGCCGGAAAGACGTCGATAATACGGTTGATGGTGGAGGAGGCGGAGTTCGTGTGCAGGGTGCCAAAGGTCAAGTGGCCGGTTTCGGCGATGCGCAAAGCGGACTCTATGGTCTCCAGGTCGCGCATTTCGCCGATCAGAACCACGTCCGGATCCTCACGAAGGGCGGCGCGCAAGGCAGCAGAAAAGGATTGGGTATCCGAATGGACCTCGCGCTGGTTCACCAGGCACCGCTTATGCGGATGGATGAATTCGATGGGGTCCTCGATAGTAATCATGTGCTCGTGCCGCGTTTGATTGATCAGATCCAGCATGGTGGCCAGCGTGGTGGACTTGCCGCTGCCCGTCGGACCGGTAACCAGAATCAATCCGCGCGGCTTGTCGCACAACTTGCGCAGAACGGCGGGGAGCTGCAACTGCTCAAATGATTTAATTTCGAAAGGAATAACTCGAAAAACTCCTGCCGTGGCGCCGCGCTGGTTGAACAGGTTGCCGCGAAAGCGCGCGATATTCTTGATCCCGAAGGAAAAGTCGAGCTCGAGCGTCTCTTCAAAGCGATGCTTTTGAGCGTCGGTCAAAATGCTGTATGCCAGTTGTTTAGTGTCTGCCGGGCCTAGGGCGGGGAGGTCCTCGCAGGGCTTGAGTTCACCGTGAACGCGGATGCGCGGCGGTGAGTTGGTAGTGATATGGAGGTCCGATCCGCCCGAATCCACCATTCGTTTTAGCAGTTCACTTAAGGCTGGTATTGCCATTTTACTGCTCCTGTTTCCCTTTGAATTTCCTGAGATAAATCTATAAGACCGTTTCCCGGATCACTTCTTCCAAAGTGGTCTGACCATTCATGGCTTTGATCAACCCGCTGCGCCGTAGTGAAATCATGCCTTGATCGATCGCTTTCCGTTTAAGCTCCAGCGCCGAAGCGCCCACCAATATCAACTCGCGCAGTTCGTCGGTAATCTCCAATACCTCATAAAGTCCTACGCGCCCTTTGTAACCCTTGTTTCCGCAGGTCGAGCACCCGGCGCCCTTGTAGACTTTGACTTTCTTCGATTCCTCGGGCGTATATCCGGCATCGATCAGCACTTGAGGACTAACCTCATCGACCGTTTTACAGTCCGCGCAAACTCTCCGCGCCAAACGCTGGGCACAAATCAAATGGACGGACGTCGCCACCAGGAAAGGCTCAATCCCCATGTTCATCAAACGCGAGATGGTGGCAGGGGCATCGTTGGTATGCAAAGTGGAAAGGACGAGGTGTCCAGTAAGCGCCGCTTTGATGGCGATTTCTGCCGTTTCAAAGTCACGGATTTCTCCCACCAGAATGATGTTCGGATCCTGGCGAAGAAACGAGCGGAGGGCGGCGGCAAAGTTCAGGCCGATCTGCTCCTTCATCTGCACCTGGTTGATGCCTGGCAATTGGAATTCCACGGGGTCTTCAGCGGTCACAATATTCGTGTCCGCCTTGTTTAATTGGGCGATGGAGGAATACAACGTGTTGGTTTTGCCGCTGCCTGTCGGCCCCGTCACCAGCACCATGCCGTAAGGCTTGAAGATGGCTTTCTGAAATTTATCCAGCGACTCCTGCTCAAACCCCAGCTTGGTCATGTCCAGCCGCAGGTTTTCCTTGTCGAGAAGGCGCATGACGATTTTTTCGCCATGCAAAGTGGGCAGGACGGACACGCGAAAATCGAGTTGCTTCTTTTTGCCGTTGTGCATCATCTTGATCATGATGCGTCCGTCCTGAGGCAGGCGCTTTTCAGATATGTCCAGCTTGGACATGATTTTGACGCGGCTTATTATTGCGTCGCGCAGCTTGTTGGGCGGGTTCATGATCGTTTGGAGCATCCCGTCAATGCGGTAACGTACGCGGTATTCTTTCTCGTACGGTTCCATGTGGATGTCGCTGGCTCCCCGCTTCACAGCGTCGGTCAGGATGTAATTCACCAGCTTGATGACCGGCGCCTCTTCGGCCGCTTTTTCAAGCGC
Source organism: Terriglobia bacterium (assembly GCA_035308965.1). Lineage (GTDB taxonomy): Bacteria > Acidobacteriota > Terriglobia > UBA7540 > UBA7540 > DASYXZ01. Next base: position 290,844 of record DATGFN010000065.1, read on the forward strand.
GGCCAGATTCAAAGAGGCCTCGTCCTGATCCTCCAGTTCGACGCTTTCCGTCCCGCCTTCATCAATGAAGCTGACAATCTCCTCGATCTCTTTCTTGCGTTCGACTTCTTCAACGCTGCCATAATGCTTCTTGATAGCCTCATTGATGGCTGACTCGGAGGCCACGACCGGTTCGATATTAAATCCAGTCATGAACTTGATATCGTCCATGGCGAAAACATTGGTGGGATCCACCATCGCCACGGTCAATGAAGAACCCACCCGGCTGAGAGGCAGGATTTGGTACTTCATGGCCGTATCCATGGGAATCAACTTGGTGACGCTGGGGTCAACTTCGAAATAACCGAGGTTTATGCTTGGTACTCCGTACTGGCGGGAAAGGACGGCCGTGACTTCGTCATCGCTGAGGAACCCCAATTTTACCAACGAGTTCCCCAGACGGCCGCCGGTGGACTTCTGATGCTCAAGCGCCTGCTTGAGCTGATCGGGGTTAATCAGGTTCTCTTTAAGAAGGATTTCCCCTAGCTTACCGGACATTCGTATGGCCCTCTTTACCTACACTCTGACCGGAATTAAGAATTTCATCCTGCATTTTCCGCGAACTAGAGCTAAACTCCCCATAGACAACACTTGCATCACATCCTAGAAAAGTCAGGCATCAATGTCAAGGCGTTTCAACGCTATCCCTTGGCCCCTACTCACCAACATTCGTTTTTTTCAGCAATTTCCCTTACCGAAATGGACCGACCGGAGCTATTTACCTCCGGAACCTCGCCTACCAGACGTATTGGATTTCAAGAGCCAGGGAAGGATTCCTAATGAAGGTTGGTTCCTCCCAACGAACAAGCGACGAGAGCCCTATCCTTGACTTCGGCCAGCCGGAAGTATAGCTTTCCTAAATATGCGGTCTGCGGCTTGGAAGACAACCCTTGGGCCAGGTGGGGCGCTCCTTGCATTCTACGACAAGATGCTTTCCGAGTTTGGCCCTCAGGGCTGGTGGCCGGCGCGATCTCGACTGGAAGTTATCGTAGGGTCGATTCTGGTCCAAAATACGGCCTGGCAGAATGCCGCCTTGGCTTTGAAACACCTCCGTGCCCGGGGTTTGCTAAGCCTGACTCGATTGAGGAAAGCATCGCGCACGGAAATCGAGATCTGCGTGCGCCCGGCCGGTTTCTTTCGCCAGAAGGCCGGGACGATCAGGAATTTTCTGGATTGGCTGGAGGTCGCTTGCCAAGGCTCGTTGGGAAAGATGTTTGAACTTCAGCCGGAAGAGGCGCGCCAGCGCCTGCTCGGGATTAAGGGATTGGGTCCGGAGACCGTGGACGCCATTCTGCTCTACGCGGGGGGACATCCTTTCTTTGTGGCGGACAGCTACACCCGGAGGGTCCTGGCGCGGCACAAAATTGTGGGCGGCAAGGCGAATTATGACCAAGTACAAAGGTTCCTGCACCGACATTTGCCACCTGACCCGGATCTTTTCAATGAGTACCACGCCTTGCTGGTAGAGGTTGGCAAGCGCCATTGCAAACGGCCCTCACCCGAATGCCTGGACTGCCCGCTGGAAGGGTTCCTGGGCCCGGATCAGCCCATGGGGTAGAACATCGTATCGATCTGAGGGCGAGCCAATGAGCGTTCGTTCACTTGGGAAGAACAAAGTTCCATGGAAAATGACCGGCGTAATTCACGCAAGACATTTTTAATATTTTTGCTGATTCTGGTTCCTGCGCTTTTCTTTTTGGCATGGAGCCAGGCATCATTCAACCTCTCTTTCATCCATCCATCCAGCGCTCAGGAAACAATTCTCCTCTTATTCTTATCCGCGCTCATATTTCTTGCCTTCGTTATATTCACTTTGATCCTTGGGCGCATCCTCCTTAAGCTCTACGTCGAAAGGCGCCAGGGCCAATTGGGCTCCCGGTTCAGGACCAAGATGGTGGCTGCTTTCCTGGGGCTCTCTCTCGTCCCGGTCTGCTTCCTGTTCGCATTCTCTTACGGACTGTTGAATCGAAGCATTGACAAGTGGTTCGGAATCCCATTTGACATTGTTCGCAGCGACGCCGCGGAGATTGTCAAGCAACTCCAGCTTCTATCGGAACGCCGCGCCTTGCATGAAACCAGCCACATGACCGCTGATGTGAATCTGCGCAGGGCCATTCTCAGCAGGGACAAACCGGCCATTGATCTCTTCCTTGCGCAAGACACGAAGTCTTTGAATCTTAAATCAGCCTTTTGCTTTGACCGGGACGGCCAATTCCTGGCCCATGCGGGGGATGACTCGCCCCGCCCAACGGAAGTGACTCTGCTATTCCCCCAAATCAGTTCCGGCCAATTGCCCGCCGCGGGGGCGGTTGCCCGCTTGCACTCCGTGAACCTGGCATTGTATTTGGCAGCTCAGAAAGTGCTGGACGACAAAGGGAATTTGGGAGGAACGGTCATTGGGGTGGTGTCGTTGCCACTCGATATCCAGAGAACTGCCGACGAAATCCAAGACGAAGCTGAAAAATATAATGAGCTGAGCCAGGAAAGGAGAGCGGTGAAGCGTACCGACCTCTCGATGCTCCTGCTGCTCACCCTGTTGATCTTATTTGTGGCCACGTGGTTTGCCTTGTTTGTTTCCAAGCAGGTCACCATACCCATTCAGGCGTTGGCGGAGGCCACTCACGAAGTGTCGCAGGGGAATTTGGGTTATCAGGTCACGGTACGCGGGGACGATGAACTTGGGACCCTCATTAAATCATTTAATGATATGACCCGCCAACTCCAGGAGAGCCGCGCCGCCATTGTCCAAGCCGCGCAGGAACTGCAACTGGCCAATCAAAAGCTGGAGGAGCGCGGACATACAATGGAGGCCATCCTTGAAAACATTCCCAATGGAGTGATATCACTCGACCCCCAGGGAGGAATTACTCAGGTTAATTCCACCGCGGAACGGATGTTTGGCAGGGAAAAGACGCGGTCGGCGCAGAAACTCACTGACCTGTTTTCAGAGGAAGACGCCAGAGAGGTCTCTCTGTTGTTTCGCCGCGCCCACCGGCAGGGCGTGGTGACTCGCTACATGGAGTTGGATTTGGACGAACGGCGTGTATTCGTCGCCCTGACTCTCTCCTCCATTCGCGCTCGCCATGGGTCCGTAGGCGCCGTGCTGGTGGTAGAGGACCTTTCGGAACTCTTGCGAGCGCAAAAGGCGGCCGCCTGGCGCGAAGTAGCCCAGCGCATCGCGCACGAAATTAAAAACCCGCTTACACCCATTCAACTTTCCTCCGAACGCATTCAACGGCTCGTCGCGCGCGGCGGAGCCCATCCCGACTCCTCCGAGTTGGCGGCTGCCGTGGCGGAGAGCGCAGGCCTGATTGACCGCGAAGTGACGACACTCAAAACTCTGGTGGATGAATTCTCCACCTTTGCCCGCTTCCCTTCTTCCAAACCCGTGCCCGCGGCCTTGAACACTATTATCGAAAATGCGCTGAATATTTTTGACGGTCGATTGAAGGGAATTGTTGTTCACAGCGATTTGTCCCCCGCCCTCCCACTCGTCCAGGCCGACCCCGAGCAAATGAAGCGGGCGGTGGTGAACCTGATTGACAACGCCGCGGAAGCCCTGGAAACAGTTCCTACGCGGGAAATCTGGGTGCGCACCTCGCTCGACGCCCAGCGCGACGTAGTGGAACTGGTGGTGGCCGACAGCGGCCCGGGCATACCGCCCGACGCCCTGGATAAACTTTTCCTTCCCTATTTTTCCACCAAGCAGCGCGGCACCGGCCTCGGATTGGCCATCGTCAGCCGGATCATCTCCGAACATAACGGGACCATTCGGGTGGAACACAACCGGCCGACCGGCGCCATGTTTGTGATCGAATTGCCCGTGGAGAGGGTCACTGCAAATGCCGAAGTATGAATGATGAACGATGAACTTCTTCACCCTCGCGCGGAGCAAGGATTCTCAAGCTGACAAAACTCAATTTCTTCATTCATAATTCATCATTCATCCATCATAATTGCCCTTATGAATTCCGTTCTGATTGTCGATGACGAAGCCGGAATCCGCCAGTCTCTGTCCGCCGTTCTCCGCGACGAAGGCTACGAAGTGGCGGCAGTCGAGAGTGGCGAGGACTGCCTTTCCATCCTGGGCAGAAAACATTTCGACGTGGTCATGCTCGACGTTTGGCTGCCCGGCATGGACGGGCTCCAGGCGCTCGAGCAGATTATGGCGCGCGAAGTCCATCCCATGGTCATTATGATTTCTGGCCATGGAACCATTGAAACGGCGGTCCGGTCCACCAAGCTGGGTGCGTTCGACTTTATCGAGAAACCGCTCTCCATTGAAAAGACCCTGCTCATCTTGAAACATGCGGTTGAACAAATACAGCTCTCCGCGCAAAACCGTTCTCTGCGTGAAGAACTTCATGGCCAATATCGGATCATCGGCGAAAGTGTGCCCATGAAAGCTCTGCGGCAACAGTTAGCCCTGGCGGCGCCTACCAATGGCCGCGTCCTGGTCTACGGCGAGAGTGGAACGGGAAAGGAATTGGTGGCGCACGCGCTTCATCTCATGAGCCTGCGGGCTGAAAAAGCCTTTGTGGAAGTAAATTGCGCCGCCATTCCCGAGGAGTTAATCGAAAGCGAGCTTTTCGGCCACATCAAAGGTTCATTTACCGGAGCCATCGAGGACAAGACTGGAAAATTTGAGCAAGCGGACGGCGGAACGCTTTTCCTGGATGAAATCGGCGATATGAGTTTGCGCACTCAATCCAAGGTTCTGCGCGTGGTGGAGGAGCAGCGATTTACCCCCATTGGAACGGGAAATAATCTCTCCGTGGACGTGCGCATTATTGCGGCCACCAACAAAAACCTGGAGGAGGAAATTCAGAAAGGAAATTTTCGCGAGGACCTTTTCTACCGGCTCAACGTGATCCCTTTCTTTTTCCCTCCCCTGCGCGAACATGCAGAAGATATTCCCACCCTCTCAGACTATTTTCTCTCGGAATTTGCCCGGGCCTACGGCCGCCGACCCAAACATTTTTCAAAGGCGGCGCTGGATATCCTTTCGCATTACCGCTGGCCCGGGAATGTGCGCGAGCTGAAAAACCTCGTCGAGCGGATGGTCATCATGGTCTCCGGAGAAGTGATCGACGCCCGCCACCTTCCCCCCACTCTTCACCACGATGCTGCGCGCACAAAGTCGTCTGCCGGTTCGGGAACTTCCGGGAGCGCGTCAGGCCGCGGGTCAACGGGCGGCTTCTCCAGCCTCCAGGAGGCTCGCGCCGCCTACGAGCGTGATTTCATCTTGCGAAAGCTGGAGGAGAATCAAGGCAACATGAGCCGCACTGCCGAAGTCCTGGGTCTCGAGCGCAGCCACCTTTATCGAAAAATGAAATCGTTGGGCATGCCGGTGGGCGAATAGCAGATCCTCCGTCAGAGGTGGTTACTTTCATTGGGCGGAAACGCTCAATCCAGTGTTTCACTCGCACCGCAACGCTTCCATGGGCTCAACCCGCGTGGCGCGCCGCGCCGGGATGTAGCAGGCCAGGAGGGCCGCAGCGCACAACACAAACGAGACTCCTGCGTAGGTCAACGAATCAGTGGTGCTCACATCGACAAGCACGCTTTTTAGGACAGGTGTGACGGCGAAAGATATTGCCAAGCCGACAACCAATCCCGCCAAAACCAATCGAAGTCCCTGGCCCAGCACCAACTGCATTATGTCCCTCCTCTCCGCACCCAGGGCAACGCGCAGCCCAATCTCATGGGTACGCTGGCGGGTGCTATAGGCCACCACCCCGTAAATCCCCACCGCGGCCAGCGCCAACGCCATCAAACCAAACGAACCGGCAAATGCCACCGCGATGCGTTCAAAAATTGTACTGAGTTGCATGCTCGAGCGGAGCGTGGTCACATTGAAGACGGGTAGATCGGGATTCATTTCATGCACCGCAGCCTCGACGGCAGAAGCATAAGTGAGCGGGTCTCCCACCACGCGCATGTGAATGAAGGCCAAATCGCTGTCCCTGTAATCCTGGAACAATGGCAGAAATATGCCAGGCATGGCGCCGTAATTCAGGCGGCGGTATTTTCCGTTGTGAGCCACTCCCACTACGATGAACCAACGGCCACCCACTTGAACCCGCTTCCCCATCGCTTCCTGGCCCGGCCAATAGCGGGCGACAAAAGCCTGATTGACAATGGCGACCAATTGGGATTTCGCCGTGTCGCCCATCGTGAAATCGCGCCCGTCGATGAGTGGCGTTCGCATGGTCCGGAAATAACTCGGCCCCACGTCCGCGCCGTCGATCTCCATAGATTCATTAAGACGGGGGAAATAGCCATCGGGAAGAACATCGCTGGTGTGGATCGAAAAATTAAGAGGAGAGAAGTCAGCGATGGTTGCGGAAACAGCCCCGGGCAACGCCTCAAGCTTGGGAAGTAGTTGGCGGTCGAATTCAATGGCTTGAAGCGCAGAATAGCCCGAGGGTCTGAGTTCGTAGGAAAAAACCAATACGTGCTCGGGATTAAACCCCGGGTCCAACTTCTGTGAATTACCCAAGCTGCGCGTAAACAGAGCGGCACAGATCAGCAAGAGCAATGACAAGGCAATCTGGACCACCACCAGTGCGCTTGCCAGGCGCGACTTATGGAGCCCGCCCATAACGCTCCCTGGTTGTTCTTTCAAAACTGTGATGGGTGCCACATTGGTTGAGCGCAGGGCGGGCAGCACGCCGAAAACTATTGCGGTGAGCAAACTGACCAGCAGCGCCGCCAGCATCACATTGCGGTCCGCATGGCCATTGATCGAAAGCGGCAGGGTGCTTCTGGGGACAAAGGCGGCGAAGGTTCCCGCCGTCCAAGTGGTGAACAACATGGCGAGGAAGCCTGCGGCGAGCGAGAGCAAAAGGCTTTCCACCAGAAGCTGGCGCACAAGCCTCCAACGGCTGGCGCCCATGGATAATCGAATGGCGATTTCGCGCCGTCTTGCAACCGAACGAACCAGCAGCAGATTCGCCACATTCGCGCACGCCAGCAGCAACAACACCGCCGCGAGCGACAGCAGAAGCGGCAGCGTCGAGTATAGATAAACATTCACGCCAAATGGCGAGCGCCACATCGGGTCAAGCGTGATCTGGTTGGGACCGCGATGCGATTCTGGGAAACTTTGGGCGATCCGCCGCATCATGAGGTCCAGTTCCCGTGTCGCCTGATGGCGATCGACTCCCGGCTTGAGCTTCCCCAGGACGTTGAGCCAAGTATTCCCGCGCTCGTATGCCCCGTCAAAACCCCAAACAGCATGGAGCATTCCCCAAGGAATCCAAATGTCCGTTTGTAGTCCGGGCATGCATCCTTGGAAGCCCGGCGGCGCGACTCCAATGATCACATAAGGGTACCCATTGATTTGAATCGTTTTTCCGACAATCGAAGCGTCCCCGCCGAAGTGGCTTTCCCAAAGACCGTAGCCGAGCACGGTCACTGCCGCGCCTTCGCGATTTTCTTCCTCTGAAGGCTGGAACAATCGGCCCAGGACGGGTCGAAGGCCGAGCACGTCAAAGTAATTCGCCGAGGTCAGTGTCCCGTAAATACGCTCGGGCTTGCCGCCGCCGGTCAGGGACACGTAATCGTGGTGCCAGGCCAGGAGGCCGGCAAAACTACGGTTATTGTCCCGCAGGTCCTTATAATCCGGGAAAGAGAATGGGGGAGAGGGATGCTCGCTGCGCTCACCCCTCATGACAGTTACCATCTCGCTGGTGTGTGCGACGCCTGGGATGGGATTGAGAAGCGTGGAGCTGATCCAACTGAAAATCGTGGTGTTGGTGCAGATTCCTAAGGCAAGCGTCACAACGGCAAGCGCCGTGAATCCGGGAGCCTTGGTCAACATTCGAAAGCTATATCGAACGTCCTGGAAAAGGTTCCTCATTTCTGTACGGGCAGACCCCCGGCTTCGAATACTTCGGCGCAAAAACGCATTAGCTTTATCGCTGATTGGTCGTTCCCAGTCTGTGTCCGTCGTCACAGGCTTGAACGGTCAATGCGAATGCGGACTGGCCGGGTATGCAAAGGGGCGACTTGAATGGCTTGAAATCTGTCGATTGTTTTCTGACCTCGAGGTCAAACCAGCATCGTTCACGCTAGGAACAAGTATTGACTGCGAAGATGGGGCCCTTTCGAACGCTAAGTAGTTTCCGCTCGACGTGCGCTTCCGAAGGCCTTGTGGATCAGGGCGCATCGCGCCGCCCCAATTAATCCGGCGCTATCATTCAGTACGATCTTCACCGGGATATCTTCGAGCAATGTCCTCATTCGGCCCTTGGCCAGGAAGGCCTTCATGAAGGTGGGTTCTTTCATTTTGGGCACCACCTTGGCGGCGATGCTGCCACCGATAAAGATTCCCGCCGTGGACATGAACTTCAAGGCGCAATTGCCGGTTTCAGCTCCATAGGCGCTCACAAAAATGTCGAGCGCTTGCTCGCAGATCGAAGCTTTCTTATCCAAAGCGAGCTGGGAAATCAACGCAGGCGGGTCGGGAGATTGGCCGATTTGATCTTTCAACCATCCAGGTTCCTCTGCGCGGCGGGAATCGCGAAGAAAATCGTAAATGTTTTTAATTCCCGGGCCGGAGAGAATGCGCTCACAACTTACATGTTCGAATTTGGCGAGAAGGTATTTCAGCAGATCAATCTCCACTTCATTGCGCGGTGCAAAATCAGTGTGGCCGCCTTCGCATGCGAACGGATGATGTCGAAAGCCATCCCAAAAAAGGCCGGCTTCCCCGAGGCCAGTGGTGGCGGAAATAACGGCCATGTTGCCGTCCGAAACTCTAGCGCCTTCGCTCAAGGCAATAAAGTCCGCCGCTTTGAGTGCGTCGATTCCGTAAGCGTAGGCCTCCAGATCGTTAATCAGTCCCACCGAGCTCAACCGAAGCTGGGTGGCCAACTCACGCGAGTCGATGACCCAGGGGAAATTGGGCGGTTTACTTTTGCCATCCCTCACCGGGCCGGCCACGCCGATGCAGGCCAGGTTTACAGGGACCCCTTCCGTTTTTATGAACTCGCCGATGATTTCCGGCAGGCTTTGGTGCTTCTGGGTTTCATAGACCCGTTCGACCACGGACTCCAATTTATTGCCGCCCGAGTTGAAGCCTGCCAGCCGTGTGTGCGTGGCGCCAATATCACCTGCGAGAATCATTTCCGATCTTCCTCCATCGCCGTCCGTCGCGGTCCATCAAGTCATCCGACTCTTTTGGTCCCCAGGCGCCCGCCGGGTAATTGGGGAAACTGCGGGGCGGGAGCGCTTTCCAAACATCGAGCATCGGGTCCACAACGCGCCACCCCGCTTCGACCATGTCGGCCCGTTGAAAGAGCGTGGCGTCGCCCATCATGCAATCGTAAAGAAGCACTTCGTACCCTGAGTACGAATCTTTGCCGAAATAATTGGAGTACTCAAAACTCATGTCCACCGAACCCAGCCTCAGGACAGGGCCGGGAATCTTGGCGCCGAAGCTAAGGGAAATTCCCTCCTCCGGTTGAATCTGGATCACCAGTTGATTGGTCTGAAGCTTGTGCACGGCTGTCTGGCGGAAAAGAATGAAGGGGGCGCGCTTGAACTGGATTGCGATTTCCGTATGCCGCGTCGCCAAGCGTTTGCCGGTTCGAAGATAAAATGGAACTCCCGCCCAGCGCCAATTGTCGATGTTCAGCTTCATGGCCACGAACGTTTCCGTCCTCGACTCGGGAGAAACCCCTGGCTCAGAGCGATAAGCAGGCACTTTATCTTTGCCCGCCGTGCCCTCGCCATATTGGCCACGCACAGTGTAGTGCAACACGTCTTCGGCGCTTAAAGGTTGAATGGCGGTCAGGATCTTCGCCTGCTCGTCGCGCACGGCATCCGCCTGGAAAGAAACCGGAGGCTCCATGGCGGTCAGGCTGATGAGCTGCATCATGTGATTGGGAACCATGTCGCGCAGGGTTCCGGCCGTGTCAAAATAGCCTCCACGCTGCTCCACGCCCACCGTTTCGCCGTTGGTAATCTGAATGTGGTCGATGTAGCGCCGGTTCCAGATGGGTTCAAAGATGCCGTTGCTGAACCGGAACACCAATATATTCTGGACCGTCTCCTTCCCCAGGTAATGATCGATGCGATAGATCTGGTTCTCCGTCAAAACGCTTTTCACATCGCGGTTGAGCGCGCGAGCGGAATCGAGGTCGTGCCCGAAAGGTTTCTCAATCACTACCCGGCGCCAGCGGCCGGTGGACTGATCGGCAAGTCCTACGGCACCAAGGTGCTGAACGATAGGCCCGAAAAACGCGGGCGCGGTGGCCAGGTAGAACAGATAATTCCCCTGGGTGTTATGGTCCTTGTCCACCTGGGTCAGGCGATCCACAAGTTGGCTGAAGGCAGCGCGGTCAGAAAAATCACCGCGCTGATAAAAAAGCCTTTGGGTGAATGACTCCCAAGCCGGGGTCCCCTGATCCTCTGTGGGAAGGAATCGCGTTACTTGCTCCCGAAACTTTTCGTCGCTCAAGTCGTCGCGTGAAAAACCGAGCACGGCAAATTCGGCAGGCAGCAATTGTACTTTGCCCAGATTGTAAAGCGATGGAATGAGTTTGCGCGATGTCAGGTCCCCTGCGGCTCCGCAAATCACGACCACGCAGGGACCGGCAGGCTTGTGCGGCTGTTCCAGATCGTTTTCAAGATTTGCCGTTTCAGGTGTCGCCATCACTCAACTCTTATATTCCTTCATTAAATTTGGCCGCTAGTATCGCTTTTCCCGGCTCTAATTTCCAGTGACTTATTTCTAATTTCGCATATTCCAATTGTGGTTGGCCATTCCGGATTGATCTATTCTAATTTCCTGTGGTGGTGCCATTTGCCCGACGTTGTCGTTAACCGTGCGTCGTCATTCCCGCGAAGGCGGGAATGACGCGCCGCGGCGGGCCTCGAAATGAATCCAGTTCCAAATGACACGACTGCCCGATTTCCTTACCAACATCAAAAAGGGTAGGGCAATCTCGCTAAAGCGGAGCCCGCCTTGGTGACACTACCCCTACTTCTCTTTCGTTCCGCTATGGCCTTATCGGCTGCATATTTGGTCCAAACGCTGCGTAAACTTCTTCCGGAAATTGCGTGCCGCCGGTGGTCGCGGACTCGCCTCCATCCACGGCAAGGGTTTGGCCGGTGACGTAGCTGGAAGCGTCGGAAGCCAGGAACAACAACGGGCCCACCAATTCATTGGGATCGCCGGTTCGGTGCATGGGGCACGAACTCTTGATCCAGTCCATAAAAGCGGGCATAGCGAATACGGCTGCTGTCATTTCGCTGGGAAACCAGCCCGGGGCAAGAGCGTTCACGCGCACGCCTCGATCGGCCCAACTGCAGGCGAGGTTGCGCGTCAGCCCGATCACCGCCGCTTTTGAGGTTACGTAGGCACTGGGGAAATCCTTGCAGGCGCCAATTCCCGCCGTGGAAGAAATATTGATGATCGAACCTCCCTTTCCGTCCGCCAACATTCGTGATGCAACTTCGCGGCTGCAAGTCCAGAGCCCGAGAAGGTTCACGCGAATGGTCTGCTCGAAGATATCGTCGCTAATTCTTTCCGGCACCGAGCCTGCGTCGCTCACCACTCCTGCATTGTTCACCAGAATGTCCACACGCCCCATTTGTTCCCAGGCCTGCGCAACCATCGCGCGCACCTGCTCCGGTTTGCCGACATCGCACGCGATGGCCAGGGGCGAGCCGCCGTGTTCCTTGATCCTGCCCGCTGCCAATTCCAAGCTCTGCTGGTTGCGGGCTGCCAGAGTGACTTTCGCGCCGGCGGCAGAGAGCGCCTCGGCAAATGTCACCCCGAGCCCGTGTGACGCTCCGGTCACAATAGCTGCCTTGCCCGTCAGGTCAAAAAAACTCGTGTCGCTTTTCATTCGGTTTGCTCCCCATATCAGCCGATCGGTTTTCAGGAATTCCTGTTCGCTCGGAAGTTTACACTCGGGGGAACAAGGATTGGAAACTTTTTCCGGCCGCCCCGGTTAATCTGTGGGATTCAAGGCATTATTTCGAAAACATGGAGGGAAAATCTCGCGTTCCTTAGACAAACCGAAGTATACTGTTGGGCATTGCGCCGCACTGGTAGGCGGAACGGATTAACTCGCATCAACCTGATGGAAATGAAAATTAAGTGAACGGCGGACGACCGCACCCCGTTTTTGCATCAAGTGCATGGGCAAGTGACGGATTCGTTCCACTCTGCATCGAATACACAGATATGCCTTCAAACAAGGGAAATGGCGCCGGTTGGATTGTAGGTGTACTGTTCGCGTTCATTTTTTCAGGCACTACTATTGCCCGGGCATTCCCGCAGACCGAGGATTTAAATGGCGAGGTGGTGGATGAAAAGAGCGTGCCGATTATGGGCGCGGTCTGCACGCTCACCAGCGACCGCGCCGGCGTCCTGCCCGAGGCAGGTCTTTCCCAGACAACTTCTGAAAAAGGACTCTTCGCTTTTCCGGGACTCGAGGCCGGCACTTATCATCTGGTCTGTGCAGCGATCGGCCACGAACCAGTGGAACAAAATAATATCTTGATCTCCAACCAGCCCTTGCCTTTGATGCAAATCGCCCTCCCCGTCAAAACTGTGGTCCGCCAACAGGTCGAGGTGCATGACAAGATCTCCTCGGTGGCACAACAATCTTCCTCTCCGCCCGCACGGTTGTCAGCGCCCCAATTGCAGGCACTCCCGCTGGCTCAGCAAAAATTCAAGGCTGCCCTTCCGTTGGTTCCCGGGGTTCTACGCCTGCCTGACGGCCGGATCAGCATTAAAGGCGCCGGTGAGAGCCAGGGCATGCTGCTGGTCGATTCGGCGGACACTGTGGATCCCGTCACGGGCAGCTTTTCCATTGATGTGCCACTCGACGCCGTCGAATCCATGGAGGTTTATAAGAGCGCTTACAATGCCCAATATGGACGATTCTCAGGCGGGTTGACCAGCATTGAAACCAAGCCACCTTCAGGGCAATGGCATTTTGAGGTGAACGATTTTGTTCCCACGCCCCGGATCCGCAGCGGCGAAATCATCGGCATTGCCGACGACAGGCCGCGCGTAACGCTGACCGGCCCTTTGTGGGCCAACCATTTGAATTTCTCCGAATCGTTCACGTATGACATGGGCAAACAGCCCGTACGCGGTTTGGCCTGGCCCAACAATGAAATCAAGACCGAAGGCCTCAGCTCTTTTTCAAGCTTTCAATACATCTTTGCCCCCAATCATCTGATGACCGTCAACGCGAATGTTTTTCCCTTGCGGCGCGAATTCGCCAACATCGACTCATTAATTCCGCAAACTGCTTCATCCAATTACGGCCAGCGAGGGGTAACCTTCGGCGCCACCGACCGTTACCTGCTCGATTCCGGGGCGGTGGCCACCACTCTGGTTCAGGTCACTGAATTTGACAGCTACGCGCACGGCCAGGGCCCCCTCGATATGCTTGTGACCCCCAATGGCTATGGCGGAAATTACTTTAATTCCTGGACGCGGACCAGCCACGAACAGGAGATTTCGGAGATCTACCAGCTTGCGAACCAACAGTGGTTGGGCAAGCACGAATTGAAAGTGGGCGCGGATTACGTCCACCGGAGTTATGACGGGACCACGCAATCGCGCCCGGTGGAACTCCTGCGGACCGACGGATCGGTTGCCGAGCGCATTGATTTTTCGGGGCCGGGAAACCTTTCCGTGAGCGACACCGAGTGGGCCGGATTCGTCCAGGACCATTGGAGTTTCAACAGCCATCTGGGGCTGGACGCGGGATTGCGCTATTCCGGACAGGTCATCGGGACAGCAGCTGCGTTCGCGCCTCGCGTAGGCCTGGTCTACTCCCCGGGCGATTCAGGAAGGACCATATTTCGCGGAGGCGTGGGGGTTTTTTACGATCGCATCCCCCTGCTGGCCGGCGATTTCGTCAACAATCCCACCCGGACCGTCAGCACGTTTAATGATCAAGGGCTGCTTCTTGGGCCGCCCATCACCTACGAGAATGTCTACGTGCGCGTTGATGAGAAAGGACAGCATGTCAGCACCAAAGCCCACCATTTGTCCAGCACCCCATACAATGTTACTTGGAACATGGAAATGGACCGCGAATTGGGACCTCGAGTGCTGACCCGAATCAGTTATCTTTCCAGCCGAACTTATGATGAGTTCATTATCGATCCCGAAAATATTCCCGGCTCAAATCCCGTCCTTCTCCTGACCAATACGGGAGGATCGCGCTACCATGAATTCGAAAGCACAGTTCGCATCCATGCCAGCGAGCGCACCGATTTCAACATCTCCTATATTTACAGCCTGACCCACGGTGATATGAACACCCTGGGCCAGATTTATGTGCCATTCGAACAACCCGTAATTCGCCCCAACGTCTTCGCGACATTGCCCGCCAACGTACCTCATCGGGTGGTGACCTGGGGCCGGTTTAAAATTCCCTGGGCGGTCACGGCCACGCCCTTGCTTGACGTTCACACGGGATTTCCCTACTCCAACGTGGACGTTCTCCAGAACTACGTGGGCATTGCCAATAACCAGCGCTTTCCAGCTTTTTTTTCACTCGACCTGAAACTCAGCAAGGATTTCAATTTGCCCCTCACTTCCTGGCTCAAAAACCACAAATTTCGCGGCGCCTTCCAAATCTACAACCTCACCAATCACTCGAATCCTCTGGACGTTTATTCCAATGTGGCCTCCCCGTATTTCGGCCACTTCGTGGGATTCCAACACCGCCTCTTTGACGTGTCTTTCGATATAGTTTATTGATGTAAATCTGGTAGCGCGGCCTCGGTTCTATCCAGCGCGAATTTCGGAGCCGGGTGAATTCAAACGCGGAATTTCAGAGGTGGGTGGGTCCGAGGAGTTAACCCGATTGTGCGGCCTTTTTCGCGGCGTCCTTGGTGGTATACATTTTCTGGTCGGCTTCTGTGAGGATCTGGTCGAGCGTCTTGCCCGGACTCCATTCCGCCAGGCCCATGCTGAAAGTCATCCTGTAATTTTCGAGATGACCGCCCTCATTCCATTGATTGACATCCTTGGTAATCCGCGCCGTAACCACGCCGGCTCCCGCGGCCTCAGACGTGTCCGCCAGAATCACCAGAAATTCGTCGCCACCGAAGCGGACCACCGCGTCCGACCCGCGCACCGCGCCTTTGAGGAGCGCAGCAATCTCCGCCAGGACAAAGTCCCCGGTCAGGTGGCCGAAGCGGGTGTTTACTTCTTTGAAGCGGTCCACATCAATCACCATAAAGCAGAGCGGCTTCGAGGTGCGCGCTGCGTGGCTCATGAACTTGGCCGCCATTTCGTCCAGCGAGCGCCGATTGTAGACTTCCGTAAGCGGATCGGTGAATGATTGCAGCCGGATCAACTCGTTTTGGAGCGCCCCGGAAATAACCGCCTCCCGCGTCCGGCGCAATTCAATGCGCTTGGTGATGATGTAGGTGTTGAAAAGGATCAGAAGGGTGACCAGTCCGAGAAATAATTCCCTCGAAACTGTAATCTCCATGTGGAGGGAACCTTCCCTCATCAGGGCGGCGGGGAGAGTGAGAGCGATGAGGCCGGTGCCGACGAGGATACCGGTCCCGACCACGATGAGCCATAATTCCCAATCGCGTTTCTCAATGGCCGCAAGTTGGCGGCTCACTTTGGCGAGAACGCTGTCTGTTCCTGCTCCAGGGTTCATGGATTGGATCGAAGCCGCAATAATTTAGAATCCCGCACGGTGGAAAGGTTGCCCAGTATCCGTAGCCAGGACCGGAGGTTGGCGCCCGCCGCAAGGATACCCAACTATGCGTGGACTTGCAATGTTAAATAACCCTGGTGTCAAATAACTCTGGGTAGTGGTGTCATTTGCCCGCCGCGGAGCTCCCGCGCGGCGTCATTCCTGCGAAGGCGAATCCAATTTCCAAAATCATGAGAAATGCGCCCAAGAAAAACTGGATTCGCTTTCGCGGGAATGACGGCCTATCGGAGCGTGCGCGTTTGGCGAATGACACCAATACCTAAATCTGCCCTGACAGTCTGGAAGACGAATCGCTCGGGCAATTGGAGGTCGGTCGCTGGGGTTAAGCCAGTTGGAGCGCCTTTCTGGTACAATGCCGTGCAAAGAATGGAAGAGCGATTACCGGAGGACGGAGCTGAATTATAAAGCGCAGTTGAGCAATGCTTATCAAAATCTGGTCCGCCTGAAGCGGCTCAAGCTGGTGATTTTATTTGTCACATCGGCATGCAACGCCAAATGCCGCACCTGTTTCTATTGGGAAGAGCTGAACCGGCGGGGCGACCTCACGTGGGAAGAGATCAAGAAACTCTCCGCCACCATGCCCCCATTCACGGACCTTTGGTTGTCGGGGGGCGAGCCCATGCTACGCAAAGAGCTGCCCGAAATCCTGCATCTGTTTTATATTAACAACGGTATCCGCTGGACCAACCTGCCCACCAATGGACTTCTCCCCGAACGCACGGCGGAGTGGGTGGCTCGCATCTGTTGTGAAAATCCCGAATTGCAACTCGACTTGAATGTCGCCATGGACGGGCTGCACGCCATGCAGGATTCCATCCGCGCTGTCCCGGGCAATTTTGACAAGACGCTTGAAACTCTGGAGGCCCTCCAACCCTGCCGTCAAAAATTCATCAACCTGCGCGTAAACGTCAACACCGTCATCTGCGCGGAAAACTTCGAAGTGGTGATGGACATCGCCGCCTTTGTGAAAAACCACTGCTCGGTGGATGGCCACTACTTCAACATCATTCGCGGAAGCGCCAAGGACGCAACCCTGAAGAATATTCCCGTCGAGCGCTTGCCCGCCCTTTACAGCGAAATCCAGAGAGTTTACAGCCACTACGCTCCCACCTGGCTGCGCCGGCTGGACGGGATTCAGCAGGCGGCCGGCGAAGTCTATTACCAGGGCACGCTGGCCATGCACAACAAAATCCAGCTTGAGAATATGAATGGCCCGCATCCCTGGCCCATGCCCTGCACGGCCAGCGAGACCTCCATCGTGATTGATTACAACGGCGACGTGCGCGCCTGCGAATTGCGCGCCAAGCTCGCCAACCTGCATGATTTCGATTGCGATTTTGGACGCTTCTGGGCCACGATGGCCCGCAAGCAGGAGTCGGAATCCATCGTTCAAGACCAATGCTGGTGTACCCACGTCTGTTTTATCCACGACAGTCTGCGCCATTCTCCCAAAGCCATGTTGGTTGACGTCCCGCTCAGCTACCTCGAATCCAAATTCTCCCACCGGCTTTAGATCCTCCCTTCCCCGGCGCTACCGGCACGGCAAGCTGGGCGCAAAAAAACACTTGACAGCGGCCAGTTATTACTGTATGTTCTGTAATGACAGAAATAGGAGAAACTCACATGGTGACCCTTTTACCCGCCGTTCAAAAGTTCGTCCTCCACTGGGGAGAGATGGGAACGCGCTGGGGCGTCAACCGGACGGTCGCCCAGGTGCACGCCCTCCTCTACGCCTCGCCCCGCCCGCTTAATGCCGAAGAAATCGCAAAGACGCTTTCCGTGGCGCGCTCCAACGTCAGCACCAGCCTGCGCGAGCTGGAGAGCTGGGGCATCGTTAAACCCGTTCACCTGCTGGGAGACAGGCGGGAGCATTACGTCTCCATGACGGACATTTGGGAGATGGCGCGCGTCATTCTCGATGAGCGCAAACGGCGCGAAATCGATCCCACCCTCATCACCCTGCGCGAGTGCGTGGCTGAACTAAAGAAGGGTGGGACGTCGGAAACCGTCACCCGTGAGCGCCTGCTCGAAATGCTCGATTTCCTGGAAACGTTGGCCGCTCTCTATGAGGAGGTCCATCGCATGCCCACCGGCGCCGTGAGAGGCCTTTTGAAGGTGCGGGGCAAGATGCGAAAGTTATTTAAAGGTCCAGCCGCCACCTAGGCGGTTCAGATGTATCCCGGATCGGAGGTGAATTCCATGAATCCACTCATTCCGCTGGTTTGGACGGCAGGAGCAGTTCAGTTGGTAATGGTCGGGGCCAACGCCATGGTACCCAAGAAATTTCATTATCGCGAAAATCTGGCCAGATTGTCGCCCGTGGTCAGACAGGTTTTCGTTGTCCATTCGATCTACATCGTGCTGGTTCTCCTTAGTTTTTGTGCTGTGTGTTTTCTGTTCGCACCAAGACTTGTGGGTCACGACCCTTTGGGAAGGTCGTTAAGCGCCTTCCTGGCTTTTTTTTGGCTTTTGCGGATTGCCCTTCAGATTTTTTATTACGACGGCGAATTCAGGCGTCAGCATCGTCTGGCGGACGTGGCCTACACCCTGGCCTGCTGCTTCCTGGCCGGCGTGTTTGCCGTGGCAGCAGTGGACATTTTTGTATAAGGAGGTCGCGCCATGAACATCCTTGTGACTGGATCGAACGGTTTGGTGGGGTCGGCTCTGATTCCCGTTTTGACTGCGGAAGGGCATCGCGTCAGCCGATTGGTGCGCTCGAAATCCAATTTGGGAATTCGTGACACCTTCTGGGATCCTGCCGCGGGCGAACTGTATTCACCGCCTCTCGAAGGGTTGGACGGCGTGGTTCATCTTGCCGGCGAAAGCATCGCGGACGGTCGGTGGTCAAAAGCACGCAAGGCGCGCATCCGGGAAAGCCGCGTCCAGGGCACGCGCCTGCTTTCCGGTTCACTGGCGAGGCTTGTCCACCCGCCGAAGGTTCTAATCTCCGCCTCTGCCATAGGATATTATGGTGACCGCGGCCAGGAAATTCTTAGCG
Organism: Terriglobia bacterium; assembly: GCA_035308965.1. GTDB lineage: Bacteria > Acidobacteriota > Terriglobia > UBA7540 > UBA7540 > DASYXZ01. The sequence continues at coordinate 309,603 of DATGFN010000065.1, forward strand.
AACAAGCGCATCCAGGCTCGGGCTTCCTTGCCGGAGTTTGCCAGGATTGGGAAGCCGCAGTTCAACCTGCCCCCGAGCGCTCGATCCGCGTGGTGACTCTACGCACCGGCATTGTGCTTAGCCCCGTCGGCGGCGCGTTGGCGCGCATGCTCCTGCCCTTCCGGATGGGAGTGGGCGGGGTAGTGGGCAGCGGCAAGCAATACATGAGCTGGATAACAATCGACGACATGATTCGCATCATCCTTTACGCTTTGAAAATCGAAACCCTGCGCGGACCGGTGAATGCCGTTGCGCCCAAACCGGTTACCAACGCCGAATTTACCAGAATTTTGGGCAGGGTTCTCAGCCGTCCCACCGTGTTGCCGATGCCCGGCTTCGCCGCCCGCCTGGCCTTCGGAGAAATCGCGAACGAATTGCTGCTCTCCAGTGCCCGGGTGGTCCCAGCCAAACTGGAGGCGTCAGGATTTGTGTTTCGTCATCCTGATTTGGAGACAGCTCTTTCAAGTTTGCTTGGCGTAGCGAAAGCGGCGTGACCGAACAGGCCGAGGAGCCAGCTGTTAAAACAGCTATCACCTGAGGCGCGCGAGATTCGCTTCGATGGATAATTGAGGTTTGCTTATGAAGCTCCGAATTTCCGACCTTTGGCGATGGGACGGCACCGTGGACCGGGGCCCCTACGCGCTGATCGGGCTTTTGCTGTTCGGGTTGAAGCACAATATCGATCGATTCGTAGCGACCCTGGTCTTTCATCGCCAGTGGAGTCTATTTAATTATTGGATTCCGCCCACTCGTGCGGTTCGCATTACCAGCCTGGCCAGGCCGGACGCACTTATGTTGGGCGCACTTCTACTCCTTGCCCTTCCCTTTATTTGGATAGGTGTCGTCCTAACCTTGCGACGACTGCGAGCGATTGGTCTTCCAATCTGGCTGGTCGTTTGTTTCTTTCTGCCTGTTGTCAACCTGGTGTTCTTCCTTGTGCTCAGCGTGGTGCCCACTCGGTTGCCTGGCGATCGCTACGATGGGCGTCGACCCGACGGGCGCCTCGGCGGCGCGCTTGACCGTCTGATACCGGACAACGCTCTGGGCAGCGCGGCCCTGGCCGTCCTATTGACACTTCCGTTTGAGTTGGGGGCCATTGCGATGTGCGTGAAGGCGCTCGGCACCTACGGCTGGAGTCTATTTGTGGCGCTTCCCTTCTGCCATGGATTGGCCGCTGTCCTTATTTACGGATACCATCGCCCAAGAAGTTATGGAACCTGTCTCGGAGTTTCGGTTCTCTCCATTTTCATCCTGGGTGTTACGCTGTTTGGGTTTGCCATCGAGGGCATCATTTGCCTTGCCATGGCATGTCCTATTGCCGTAACGCTCGCGTGTATGGGCGGGTCCATCGGTTACCTGATTCAACGGCGCCCCGGCCATCGGATTGAAGCTCCGGCAATGTTGATGGTCCTTATCTTGTTCCTGCCCGTCCTGATGGGGGCTGAATACGCGGTCCCTCCTGAGACACCACTCTTCGAAGTCCGCTCTTCGATTGAAATCAATGCGCCGCCGGAATTAGTTTGGAAGAATGTGATTTCGTTTGCCGAACTTCCGCCGCCGAACGAATGGATTTTCCGGACCGGCATCGCCTACCCCATTCGAGCCCGCATCGCCGGCACAGGCGCGGGCGCCATTCGTACCTGCGAATTCTCCACCGGACCCTTTATTGAGCCCATCGAAGTTTGGGATGAGCCGCGCCAGCTTCGCTTTGGCGTGACCTCCAACCCGGCGCCCATGCAAGAGTGGACACTTTATTCAGATATTCATCCCCGCCACCTGAATGGATTTCTGGTCTCCCAAGAAGGTCAATTCCTGCTTACGCCCCTTCCCGGGGGCCGCACTCGCCTGGAAGGAACCACATGGTACCAGCATCACCTCTGGCCGGCAGAGTATTGGCAGCTCTGGTCGGACGCCATTATTCACCGTATCCACCTTCGCGTCCTAAACCACATCAAACAGTTGTCGGAAGATCGCGCTCCATCATGAGGACGGCGCAAACTCAAACGACGCCTTCAAGTTGATTTCCGCCAAGACATCGCATCCTGCCGCTGGGCAGCATGTTACAATTCCGCGCCACAACTCATGACAGGCGACAGCGGAACCCATCTCATTCCCTTGGCTGAATCCGCGGCGGAGCGAATTCCCATCCACATCCGCTATTTCCCCCTGCTCCGGAGCAACCGGAATTTCCGCCGGGTTTGGACGGCCCAACTGGTCAGCGAGTTGGGCGACTGGTTTTACAGTGTCGCAGTTTATGACCTGCTCTTTCAAATGACCCGCAGTGGCCGGGCGGTAGGCTTCGCCATCATCATGCAAACCCTGCCCTGGTTCCTAATGACTCCGGTGGCGGGCGCGATTGTCGATCGCTTTTCGCGGCGCAGGCTGATGATGCTTTGCGATGTCGTCCAAGGATTCGTAGTATTGGGCTTGCTCCTGGTGCGCGGCCCCTCTGATGTATGGTTGGTTTATGCCCTCCTGGGTCTTGAGGTAACATTTGCCTCGATCTTCGAACCTGCGCGCAACGCATTACTGCCCAACATCGCACGCGCCGAAGAACTCCTGGCCGCCAACGCGCTATCCTCGGCCACATGGTCATTCACATTAATGACGGGAGCGGCTTTGGGAGGCTTGATAACGGCTCTCCTGGGACGGCGCGCGGCATTCATCCTCAATTCCATTTCCTATTTCGCGTCAGCATTTCTCCTTTCCCGGGTTCGCTGCGAGGAGACTCACATGGTTCCACACTCCGACCAACCGAACGGTGGTCAGCCCGAGCCGAGACCGAATGCGATCGCGGAAGGCGCACGCTATTTGAATGCGAGGCCACGAGTGATGGCGCTTATTCTGGCGAAAACGGGCGTGGGTTTTCTCGGAGGAGGTTTACTGTTGCTGGTGTTTTTTGGAGAGCGAATCTTTCCCATCGCCGGGCACGGCGCCCTGGCTGTGGGTTTGCTTTACGCCGCTCGCGGACTTGGAGCGGGCATTGGACCTATTGTGGGGGATCATTTCATTCGCGAAAAGGAGAGCAGGATGTGGCGTAGCGTCAGCTTGAGCTTTTTCGTGATTGGCGCTGCTTATATCGCCTTCAGCCATGCTCCCAACCTCCCACTCGCATTCACGGCCATCATGGTCGCACATATGGGGGGAAGCAACATCTGGGTGGTCACCACCACGCTCTTGCAGTTGCACACCGACGATCGATTTCGTGGCCGAGTCTTCGCTCTGGACATGGGCATGTTGATGCTCGCTGTCTCCACGTCCAATTACCTTCTTGGGATCGGCCTGGACACCTGGAACTTCACCGCGCCTCAATTGGCCGTTGGCCTGGGCATGGCCCTTGTCATCCCCGGCCTGCTCTGGCTCCCCGTCCAGGCGAAGTGGGCAGACAAGAAGGGTAAAGGTTAAACCGGGGGAGAAGAAAGGTTAAAGGTTGAAGGGTTAAGGTTTAAAAAGCAGCCGTTATCGATATTTGCCCTTGTCCGTTGCCTTGCCACCGCGGCCCAACCTTTCAGATACTCTGGCATAAGCCCCGCGCTTTAGCCTTTACCCTTCATCCTGTAACCTTTAACTCTTACCCTTTAACCTTTCGCTGCTTTCCTGTTGACAATCAACACGAGCTAACCTACATTCCTGTTGGCAGTCTAAAGGAGTGATCGCTATGGAACCGAAGTCGGACATTTTCCCGGGAACGCTTGACCTGCTGGTGCTCAAAACCCTGGAGAGCATGGGGCCTCAACACGGCTACGGCATTGCCCGCCGCATCGAGCAAATCTCGGAAAACCTGTTGCAAATGAATCAGGGGACGCTCTACCCCGCCCTGCTTCGCCTTACTCAAAAGGGTTGGATAAGCGCCAAGTGGGGAGTCTCTGAAAACAATCGCCGCGCCCGATTTTATTCCATCACCAAAACCGGCCAGCGGCAACTCGCCGCTGAAACCGAAAACTGGGAACGAATGTCGGCAATGATAGCGCGTCTTTTGGCAGGCGCGGAAGGGTGAAGAAACAAGTCGTCGGTATCCAGTTCTCAGTTTTCAGTCGGATGAAGACCAGCGGCGCATAACTGATGACCGATGACTGATGGAGAGCGTTTACTGACAACTGAAAACTGAGAGCTGAACACTTGGATATGCTTTCGATTCGCCAATTCGCAATACGCTTCACCGCCCTCTTTCGCCGCACGCGCCTGGAACAGGACATGAACGAAGAGGTGCGCGCGCACCTCGAAATGATGATCGAAGAAAACGTGCGCCGCGGAATGTCGAGAGGAGAGGCGCGCTTCGCGGCGTTGCGCGAATTCGGCGGGATTGATCAAATGAAAGAAGTCTATAGGGAACAGAGGGGGCTGCTCATGTTCGGGACACTTATCCAGGACCTTCGTTACGGGTTGAGGATACTGGGGAAAAGTCCCGCCTTCACTTCGGTGGTGGTCTTATCCCTAGCGCTTGGCATCGGCGCCAACACGGCCATTTTCAGTTTAATCGACGCTGTGATGCTAAAGATGGTGCCCGTCAGCCATCCCGAAGAACTGCTCCAACTTCATTGGTCTTCCAAAGTTTGGCCGGATGCCGTCCTCGACGATCTGGAAGGCAGCACCTTTCAGGACGAATCGGGCAGCCATGTGACCTCCGGGTCGTTTTCCTATGCCGCTTATCGCGCGATTCGCGACGGAAACCATGTGTTCTCGGACACCTTTGCTGTTGCCGCCAACGACATCGAACTGAACGTGGGGATTGGAGGCAGGGCCGAATCCGCCAACGGACGCGCTGTCTCAGGAAATTATTTTACCGCGCTGGGCGTGACCGCGGCGCTTGGCCGCACCCTCATCCCGAGCGACGATTCGGAATCATCTCCCCCGGCGGCGGTCCTTTCCTACGATTTCTGGAACAAAAGATTCGGGCATGATCCAAGCGTGCTGGGGCAGACCGTCATATTGGACGGCATGTCCTTTACCATCGTGGGCGTGACACCACCCGAATTCTTTGGCCTCGAGCCCGGAGCTTCTCCGGATATTTCTGTGCCACTCAGTTTGTACTGGAAACTTTATCGAATCCCGGAATTGGCGAATGATTCACGCGTGTGGTGGATGCTGGTGGATGGGCGGCTGAAGCCCGGCGTGACCTCTGAGCAGGCGCGGGCAGAACTCAGCCTACTCTTCCATCAGAATGTGAGCGCTGCGGGCGCATCCAAGCCCAAAGCCGAAATCCCCTTTCTCTCGATCGATTCCGCCAGCCAGGGGTTGGACACGTTGCGCCGCAAGTTTTCCAAACCGCTCTGGGTGCTGACTGGGTTGGTGGGATTGGTACTCCTAATCGCATGCGCCAACGTGGCCAGCTTATTGTTGGCGCGCGCCACCGCGCGACAAAAAGAAATTGCCGTGCGCCTTAGCCTTGGCTCAGGGCGGGCGCGTCTGATTCGTCAGCTCTTGACGGAGAGCATTATGCTTTCCCTTTGCGGAGGCGCGCTGGGTGTGTTGTTTGCCGTTTGGGGGGACAGTTTGCTGCTGAATCTGATGTCGAGCGGGAGGGATGCGATATCGCTGAACGTCCACCTCAATTTTCGAATTCTAGCATTCACGGCCACCCTCTCCATACTGACTGGCATCGTGTTTGGTTTAGTGCCGGCCTTCCGCGCCACGCGCGTGGATTTGACCCCCGCCCTGAAAGACAATGGAACAACTCTCAACGCTGAACGACACGGCCTGCGACCGGGAAAGGCGCTGGTGGTGGCACAAATCGCAATTTCCCTTTTGCTGCTGGTGGGCGCGGGTCTCTTTGTGCGTACGCTCGGCAAGCTTGAGGCTGCGAATATCGGCTTCAACCGCGAGCACTTGTTGCTCTTCAGCATCCAGCCAGGATTGAATGGTTATGAAGGCGCGCGGCTGGGCAGCTTGTACAAGGAGTTGCAACGCCGCATTGGAGCCGTTCCGGGCGTAAAGTCCGCCAGCCTTTCTCAACATACGCTCATTGGGGCAGGCTCGTCGTCGTCCAACATTTGGATTCCCGGATATGCCGCGCCCGGAACGCGCCTGGACGTGCGCCGAAATCTTGTTGGCCCGCACTTCTTCGAAACATTGGGTATTCCCCTTCTTCTGGGACGCGCAATAGAAGAGAGGGATGACGAAACCAGTCCCAAGATTGCCGTAATTAACCAGAAAGCCGTACGGGATTTTTTCCACGGCGACAATCCCGTCGGGAAGCAAATCGACCTCGGCAGTATGAAGCAGCCGCGACGGATGGAGGTCGTCGGCGTAGTTGGCGATGCCAAGGACAACGAATTGCGCAACGATCCGCCGCCAACAGTCTTTCTCCCCTACCTCCAGAACTTGCGGTCTTCAACCTTTATGAGTTTTGAGGTCCGCACCTCCGGCGACCCCAAGTCTATTGTGGCCGCCATTCGCAACGAAGTGCACGCCACGGACAAGGATCTGCCCATGCTTAAGGTCGTGACCGAAACGGAGCAGATCGAAAAAACCGTTTTCTTGGAACGTCTTTTTGCCCGGCTGACTTCCTTATTTGGCTTGCTTGGACTTAGCCTTGCCTGCGTTGGCCTCTACGGCATCATGGCCTACGCCGTGGCGCGCCGTACCAAGGAAATTGGCATTCGCCTCGCCCTGGGTGCGCAAAGAAATTCCATATTGGCAATGGTTATGCGCGAGACCGCGTTGCTGATTTTTCTCGGGGTGGCCATCGGGATTGCCGGCGCCCTGGCCACTACCCGGATGATTTCGAGCTTCTTATTCGGACTGGAACCCACTGACCCACTCACGATTCTTGCCGCCACTTTTTTGATGTCCGTAGTGGTTGCCCTGGCGGGGTATTTGCCTGCGCGCCGGGCGACAAAGGTAGACCCAATGGTGGCACTTAGATATGAATAGGAGTAATAGATCAATCGCCTGATGATCCGTTGGCATGTGCTGTCAAATACCGGCGTACCAGGCGTACCCACCTTCAGGAGACGCTGAGCCCAATCCTTTGCCGAAACTCTTGAGGCTATCCGTCAGCGTCAGCTTGGTGATGTATTTGACATTCTTATACCCGAGTTGCCGGGGAACACGCATGCGGAGTGGGCCGCCGAACTCGACTGGCAGTTCACGGCCGTTCATACCGAGACAGAGCAGCGTCTGGGGGTGCAAAGCATCCGCCATGTCGAGACTGTCCCACCAGTCGGTTTGGAACGAGCGGTAGACCACGTACCGGACCTCCGGGAGGGCGCCGACAAGGTTGAGGACGTGCGAGAGAGGCACGCCCGTCCACTCGGCAATGTAGGTCCAACCCTCTTCGCATCCATTCATCGTAATCTGGGTGTGCGAAGGAAAGGTCTTAAGCTCCGTGAGCGAGAACGATGCCGGGTGAGCGGCCATTCCGTCCACGGACAGGCGCCAGTCCATAAAGCCGCCGGTCTGAAGGTGCTTGAATTCATCACCCAAGGGATCGACAGGGTTGGCAAACGGATTCGTCGAAATCTGGTTGGGGGCAAACTCGCGCGCCATCGAGTGACGCGTCAACAGGCGCTGGGCCGCGTACGTGAGTGTTTCGCCCGCGCCATAGAGGCCACCCGCATCGGGCGGGATAAGTCCATATCGCGCGGCGAGCTTTGCCGCCACGGCGAGGCCGCCTGCGCCCGCCGCGGTTGCCAATCCGGTCATGATGAGCTTACGTCGGGTGAGCTTGTTCATGTTCGCTCCTTGGATCGGGTGAGCCGACCGGTAATCATCGCGCCCACCCGAGTTCGAAATCCCGCCAGAAAAACCATAAAGACGTGGACCAAAAGGAAGATCACCAGAAGAACCGAAGCGAAAAAATGGAGCGTGCGTGCCGATTGCCTGCCCCCAAAAATAGCTACCACAAACGGAAAAGCAGAATTGAAGGCCGGGGACATGGACAGGCCGGTCAAAATGATTATTGGAAAGAGAACAAAAATGACAAGCAAATATGTGAGGCGCTGAATCAGGTTATACGACCAGGCCGACTCCTTACTCGGGCGCCGGAAATGTAATTGCGCGGCTATAGCCTTTGCAAGTCTCCCTGGAGAAAGGTCAGCGGCGTCGGGGAAGAGATTCCGCCGGAAATGTCCTTTGAAGATTCCATAGGCAACGTAGACCAAGCCGGTCAATACCAAAAGCCAGGCGGATTGGAAGTGGAGATAGCGGCTCCAACCATTCTGGTCAGGCAGCACGTAGCCGTACCCGGTGGGAACCGAACCTCGCGAGGACGGAATGTGGAACGAAAACAGCGGTGTCATATTGACGTTGCCGGTTTCGCCCCAATAAAAACGCGGGTGTGAGATGAGAATTTCCACGCCGGTGACGAGCAGGGCCAGGAAGGCCAGTGTGGTGAGCCAATGAGTGGCGCGAACTGTGGCTGAATGCCTCTGGCTTCGGACTTCGGCCAGCGGCGGGAGTGTACCGATGGCGGCTCCGTTATCTGTGGCAAGCGGGACCCGGGATGATATGGGTAGGATGTCTGACATTTCACCAATCCTTAAAGGTTTCTGGCTTGTGCTATCGAAACTTAGCACGAGCTTCCCAACCATACCGATAAGATACATCCGGCTGATACTGAAATCAATTGCCTACACGGTGCCTAGCACGTTTGCGGCGTCATGTCGGCTGTCTTCAACTTCCTATCTTCTCTAGCCAGGCCTCATTCCCAAATGAAAAATTTCACACAGTTTAATGCGCGATATAAGAGGCCGAAGCCAGACCGCTCATCCCAGGATTATCATGCGTTTTCTTAGCTGTTTATCGATCATGCTTTTGGTTTTGGCCGGGGCGCAGCCGCAGCAGCCCGTGCCGGCCTGGCGCAACCCGGATATTCCCATTCGACAGCGGGTGGCCACTTCACGCCCTTTGTTCAGTGGGTCCTTCGCATGGTGAAAGGCTGATCATTGTTCTTTGGACATCCAATCGCGCCTGCTCCATTTTCACTGGTTAAACCTCAATCGGAGTGGTCGAGTCATTTGGAATTAAATTCCTTTCAAGGCCCACCACAGCGGGTCATTCCCCCTTTCGCGGGAACGACAGCGCATCGGGGTGCTGGCATCCAGCAAGCAACACCGCAACCTCAATCGGCAAATCATTGAAGAGTTTAGCGCCTCCGTGTTAGATTGAAGCGGCACGCATGCGAGATCGTTTTATTATTGGAGTTGCGGGCTCCTGCACAAAAAGGAAAACCAATTGGCCAAGCTTGATTATTCCGCTTACCTTGAAACCCTGAAAGGAATTCTCAACGGCCTGCCCCTGGCCGAAACTCGCCGCGCCGTTGATTGTCTTTTTCGCGCCTACGAAACCGACCAAACTGTATTTACTTTCGGCAACGGAGGGAGCGCCGCGTTGGCCTCCCACCTGGCTGCCGATCTCGGCAAAGGAACTCACGTTCCCGGTCCCCTCGCCCTGACACAGGTGAAACGCCTGAAGGCCCACTCGGTGGCCGATAACGTTCCCATGCTCACGGCCTGGGCGAATGACACAAATTACGCCGACGTTTTTGCCGCCCAAATGGAAAATTTTATTCAGCCGGGCGACATTGCCTTCGGCATCAGCGGCAGCGGCAACTCCCCCAACGTTCTTCGCGCCCTCGAGCTCGCCCGTAGAGTAGGGGCCACCACCCTCGGCCTGACCGGATGCGGCGGCGGAAAAATGAAGGCGTTGCTCGATTGTGCCATCGTCGTCCCATCCAATCACATGCAGCAAGTGGAAGAGTCGCACCTGATTCTCGCCCATTTAATCTTTCTTGATTTGAAGGCGAGGATCGAGGGAACTGCCGCCCCTGGCGGATAATGTTTGCGGTTTGACATTAACCCCCTCACCTTCTACCCCTCCCCCCAAGAGGGCGAGGGGAGAGATCATAAATGTGATTCTGCATCGGTGTTCACATGTTCAATAATCGTAGCCCTCTCCCCCCTAGGGGGAGAGGGTGGGTCGCCGCGGCGACACGGGTGAGGGGGTAATCCTGTGCGAGTTTTGGTGACAGGCGGGGCGGGCTATATCGGTAGTCACACCGCCAAGGCCCTTGCCGCCAGCGGCTTCGAGCCCATTGTGCTCGATGATTTCAGCACGGGGCATCGATGGGCTGCAAAGTGGGGAAAGCTGATTGAAGGCGGCCTGGATAATGCCGATTTTATTTCCCAGATTATTAAAGAACACCGGATCTCAGCCGTCATCCACTTTGCCGCCAGCCTGCTGGTGGGCGAGTCCATGGTCCAACCGCAAAAATATTTCTGGAACAATGTGGTTAACACTCTGAGGCTGCTTGACGCTATGCTCGAAACCGGTGTGAAGCACATTGTTTTTTCATCATCCGCCGCAGTATTTGGAATACCTGAAAAAGTGCCGATCCCTGAGGATCACCCCCTTCGTCCCATCAATCCCTACGGCGAAACCAAGGTGATGACGGAACGCGCCATGCATTGGTATGGCTCCGCCTACGGCCTTCGTTCGGTTGCGCTCCGATACTTTAATGCGGCGGGCGCCGATCCACAGGGCGAGATCGGCGAATACCATCACCCGGAGACCCACCTGATTCCCCTGGTTGTTCAGGCCACGCTTGGGAAGCGTTCTTTTGTGGAAGTTTATGGGACCGACTATGCGACCCCCGACGGCACGGCAATCCGGGACTACATCCACGTGACGGACCTGGCGGAAGCTCATGTACTCGCGCTGCGGTACCTGATGGATGGCGGGGAGAGCACAGCGATGAATCTTGGCACCTCGCGGGGATACTCGGTACGTGAAGTAATTGCGGCGGTTGAGCGCTGCGCCGCGGGACACAAGGTTCCATTTCGCGATGCCCCTCGACGCCAGGGCGATCCACCCTCGCTTGTTGCCGACGCGAGGCGCGCCGGTAAAGTTCTGGGTTGGCAGCCTCGATTTTCTGATATTGATACCATCGTGGAAACCGCGTGGAAATGGCATTCCGCCTGCAGGTTGACGTAATGCGACTCGGGTTTGATTCCAGCAACAATTCATCGACCCTGAAAGTTCAATGCAGGTTGGACGCTCCGAACCCATGCAAGTCGCCTATGTTCAGAGAAGGCGTACCCTGGCTTGCCAACTTGCCTTCCTACCTCTCATAGACATCATGTTTCTGCGGTGCTAAATTGGCCGCCACTAAGAGTGCGCCAAATCGTGGAGGAAATCCGATGCGAAACAAGACGACTACCCCGCCCTTGGCCGACGGGCGTGGCAGCCTGAATCGCCGCCAATTCTTTGCCGGAGTTGGGGGCGCCGCCATGTCCTACAACATGATGAGGGCGGGACTGGCTCGCGGATCGCAAGCGAATTCCAAAATTTCGCTGGGCTTGATTGGCTGCGGCGGCCGCGGGACGTGGATCGCCGATCTTTTCCGAAAGCATGGCGGCTTCGAAATAACCGCCGCGCACGACTACTTTGCGGACCGGGTTGCAGCCTTTGGCGACAAGTACAGCGTGCCCGCGGTCCGGCGATTTACGGGGCTAAAGGGTTTCCAACGATTGCTGGAGGCGAAAGTGGACGCGGTGGCCATCGAGAGCCCGCCCTACTTCCATCACGAGCAAGCCGCAGCCGCGGTGGAGGCCGGTGTGCACGTCTACCTGGCAAAACCCGTCGCCGTGGACGTGCCCGGTTGCCGCAGCATTGAGTGGAGCGCCAAAAAGGCCGAAGAAAAGAAGCTGGCCTTCTTGATCGATTTCCAGACGCGCACTGACCCTTTTTACCAGGAAGCCATCCGCCGTGTTCAGAAAGAAGCGAGCATTGGCCGCATCATCAGCGGCGAAGTTTCATACGTTGCCGGCTCGCCATGGACGCGATTCCTTCCCGACTTGGGCGCGAATCCCCAGGATCCCGAGCGCCGCCTGCGCGCCTGGGGAGTGAGCCGGGCGCTTTCCGGCGACATCATCACCGAACAGAATATCCACTCGCTGGACGTTATGACCTGGGTGCTTGACCAGCATCCGGTGAAAGCGCTGGGCACGGGCGGCCTCAAGTCGCGAACCCTGGGCGACGTGCGGGATCATTTCTCAGTGACTTACTGGTTCCGCGAAGACGTGCTCGTGACGTTCTACTCCAAACAATATGGAGAGGGCGCCGACGATATCCGATGCCAAATGTTTGGCACCGAGGGCACCATCGACACGCACTACGCAGGCGACGTCAGCATCAAAGGCAAATCGAACTACTCAGGAGGCCGCGACGGAAACCTGTTCACGACCGGGGCGGAGAGAAATATCGCGACTTTTTATGACCAAGTCACTTCCGGGCGGCTCGATTACACAACCGTGGCGCCCTCGGTGCGAAGTAACCTGACTACGATCCTTGGCCGAACCGCAGCCTACAAGCAGGCGGAATTTACTTGGGAAGATTTGATGCGGTCGGAGGAGAAACTCGACCCACATTTGGAAGGGTTGAAGGAATAAATGCGTCGCTCCTTGACGAATCAGGCCAATGTTTGCGCAGGAGAAGCCGCGGACCTTAAAAGCGAAGGTCCGTGCTACTACTCCTGTTTACCGCCTACTGGTTGCAGTCTGGTTTATTCCACTGATCATAATGCGGATGTATTCGAGATTCTTCCGCATATCCGCTTCCAAGTCCTTGGAAGGCGAATCGGTTTCCAAGTTGGCGAACCCCGCGAACCCGATATCCCGGATGGCTTGCATGATGGGCGAAAACTGAATATTCCCTTCCCCAAGATAATGCGGATTATCTTTCAGATGCATTTGGCAAATACGATCTTTGCCTAGCCAGCGTATTTCTTTCACGGGATCGAATCCGGCTATGGTGGAGTTCCCGACATCGTAGTACACCAACACGTTTGCGGCGCGCGATCGGTCCATGATGCGGACGTTGTCCTCGGCAGAGATCGTGTCCTCGATTCCGAGGATCACTCCTGCCTTGGCGGCTTCGGGCGCCAGGTCGCGCAGCGCATCGCCCACATTGTCCTTTTCCTGCTGAGTCTCAAGCGCCCAATGGCCGAAGAAAGGCAGCAGAAGCACTTTCGTATTTAAAGCCTTGGTCAGGCGAATGGAATCGAGCACCCACTTGGAAGCCAGAGGGTCACTTTTCAGGCCATTGTCATGCAGTTTGTCGACACAGGTGCCGTCGATGGGAATTTTATATTGCTGAGAAAGGCTGAGGTAGCGGGCAATCGTTTCGGGATTGTCGGTGGGCATCTTGCCATCTACCAACTTTCGGCCGAAAGATATCTGGACTCCATCGAATCCGAACTTGGCCGCCAGCGGCACCGCATCTGGATTGGCGCCCAGCTTCAAGTTCCAATCCGTCACACCAATACGCAGTTTCTCCTTTTTGGCGAAGGCGATTTGAGACGCCACTCCAGCAGCAATGGAGGAACTGAGAAATCGACGTCGAGTAATTTTGCGCACTGGAAACCCCCTTACGAACTCATTAGCATTCGTGGCAGATCACGAGGCTTAATGAGAATTACAAAACATAGCGAAAGCTAATTAATGCCGCGGGACTGTCCTCATCCGCGATCGCCAGTGGGTACACCGGCGCTACAAGAGAGGTCGCCACAACATTTTGTCATTATCAACAGAGTCTAATTATCAGCATCCTGAATGATATCAGTATACCTTCCCCTGCCCGGTCGCAACTGCGCTATTGTGAGTAATGCCCCACAAGTGAAACCGGCAAATTAAAATTCCTCCTCCATTTTGCCTCCACCTCTTTTCTTCCAGCCTACTGCCAACTGCTTTCTGCTTACTGCCTTCTGCTCTCTGCCTATGGTGCTTCCCAATCCAAGGCATAAATTTCCTGGGTGCTGATGTCGCGCAGGGTGATGGGAAAATCATCGGGGCCAACTCCGAACCAGGGGCCAAAGGTTCCCTGAGCTGCTCGGAATCCTTTCAGCCCGGCGACCACTCGTTCGATCCGTCCGTCGCTGAGGCGGATGGTGAAAGCGCCCTCGTCACCGTTCGAGGAGGCGGTAAAGTGGATCGATGAACCGTCGCGCGACCACACTGGATAGGCGGCATCAAGCCGAGCCACCACCTTCCATTTCTGTGTCCTGAAGTCGAAAACCATCACATGATGGGTATCGTAAGTCGAGGCGGCGATGTACCGCCCGTCGGGCGACCAGCGGGGCGAGAAGAAACCCTCCGAACCCGGCAACTTCAATACCTGACCTGTTTTCAAATCAATCACGCGGACCCCGAACGTGGCAAGGTCGGCTTCCCAGAGCGACCCAAACGCCAGGCGCGTACCATCCGACGACCAAGTCGCGTCTCCATCGTTGTGTTCACCGGGGTTGACGGGCTGCGGGCTACCCCCATCTACAGAAACCGTCTTCAAGTTCCACGGCCTTCCGGGCATGGCGGCTGAAAATGCGATGTGTTTACCGTCTGGTGACCAATGCGGCAGTGCGGCGTTCATGGGCGGAGAAGTAAGCTGGAGGCGATCACTGCCATCCGGCCTGCTTCGCCACAACGCGCCGTCCGGATAGCTTAAATACGCAACCCAAGCCCCGTCCCGCGAGAATTCGACCCACTCGGCGGATATCCCACCCAAAAAAGGGGTGAAGTGAGCCGCCTTTGGGTCGTACCGAACCAACTCCCCCCGAGGTAGTGAGGCCACTACGTAAATCTTTTTACCATCCCGGCTTGAATTGGGGGCGTAGGCATCCATTTGTCCGGAGGTCAACTGCACGGGTTCGCCGGTTCCCCTCCGGAAAAAGCCCTTTTCTTCGCGAATCGCCCAGACATTTGTCCTGCCCTCTCGCACGGACTGGAAGAGGAAATATTTTCCGTCCGGGGTCCAACTGCCACAGCATTCCGCCGATGGATTGTTCCACCCAGGCAGCAAAGGACGCAGGCCGGTCCCGTCGGTTGAGACCTCCCATAAGGAGAGCGAGTTGGTTTTTGCGTCGAGCACCGAGAAGCGCAGGAGGCGGTGATCGGGGGACCAGCGCGGCCACGCGGGTTCGCCTGGAAGTGTTGCCAGCTTTCGCGAATCGCCGCCAGCTTCATTCGCAATGTATAGCTCGTTCCGGCGCGTGTAGATAATCTCCTTCCCGTCAGGTGACCAATTCCCATCGCGGGCAGCAAGTTGACCGAGCGACCGGGGGGGACCGCCCCGCAGGGGCAGGATTGCCAGCGGATTTTCAGGCACGCTCCTGAAATCATTGGCAACTAGGAGCTTCGAATCGTCCGGTGAGATGCCGTAGATTTTGGGAAATGGCATGGGCGTCGGGATGGTGGCCGTTGAGCCGCCTGCGACCGATACTTGAGCGAACGCGCTGGATTCAGCGAAGTATTCGACAAAGTAGAGTCGCGCCCCATCAGTCAAGATTGGCGAAGGGATCGAATCGGCTGGGATTTTCACCTGACCGTCGTTCGTGATGCGAACATATTTGAGTACCCGGGGCGCCGGGCGGGAGGTCAACGAAGGGAGGATCAGAACCAGCAGAATGGCGCCGAAAACGAGCGCGTACGTCAGCCGCCGCCACGAGAGTCGGGAGAGCGGACTGGCGGTGAGGGTCCCAGGTGAGGCGACGGCGCCCAAGGTGCCCTCCCCCGAATCCGTCTCCCGCTTCAGGCTCTTGAGGTCCGCCTGGAGGTCGGGGGCGGTTTGATAACGCAACCGGCGGTCCAATTCCAGCGCGCGTTTGATGATGGCATCCAGTTTGGGCGGCAAATCAGGATTCAAAAGGGAGGGAACGACAAAGGGCTGGTCGGGATCGAATCCCAAACGAGTGGAGGAGAAAGCGTGGCGGCCCGTAGCCATTTCATACATAACGGCGCCAAAGCTGAACAAGTCCGTACGCGCATCCAGTTCTTCTCCGCGGATCTGCTCGGGAGACATATAGCCGACGGTTCCGACGGCCACTCCCGCCATGGTCAACCTTTCACCCTCGCCGCCCAAATCCAGGGGCTGCCCCGGAGAGGACATCGAGGCGGGCGGCGTTTCTTCAAGCCGCTGCGGCGCCAGTTTGGCGAGGCCGAAATCCAGCACCTTCACCCGGCCCCGGGCTGTGATGAAAATATTGGCTGGCTTAATGTCGCGATGAATGATCCCATTCGAATGCGCCGCATCCAGCGCGTCGGCAATTTGGATGGAAATATCCAACATTTCGCCGGGGTTCATGGCCTTCCCGGCGACGCGTTGGCCAAGTGTTTGCCCCTCGAGAAACTCCATGACGATGAAGGGCTGGCCATCGTGGTCGTGAATTTCATGGATGGTGCAGATATTGGGATGGTTCAATGCGGACGCGGCGCGTGCTTCGCGCAGGAACCGCTCCAGGGCCTCCTGGTCTTTTGACCAATCGTCAGGAAGGAATTTGAGCGCGACGAACCGGCCCAGAGTGACATCCTCACCCTTATAGACCACACCCATGCCGCCGCTGCCGAGCTTCTCCAAGACGCGATAATGAGAGACAACTTTTCCAATGGAAATAGCACTACCCTCGATTAAGGAGGATAGTGCATGTGAATGAAATAGGTGTCAAGATTGGAAAACACTTACCCGGTGTGATAGCGAAACCCGTAGAACCACTTTTGTCCTCCGTAAAGGCTAAACCGGCGCCGCACTTCCGCCCTCTGCTCGATCTGATTCCCTGCTCCACTGTAAGGGCAAACAACAGTTACGTATTCTCCGAGGGCAAGCACCATCGTCAAGCCCACTCCGATGCCTCCTTTGGAAATATTTTCTGTGCGGCCGAGTTCCATTTGACCCGCTTGGTTTCGCACCATCATCGGAAGTTTCAACGTCAGGCGGCGGAAGATGCGACGCTCGGTCTTCCGGTCCCACTTCTGGAGTGGAGGGACGGCCGGGAGATCTGCTGACGATGGACGCGGAGTGATTCCTGCAACCTCTGCCGGATCCCGAATGGGCATGATTACCAAGTCGGCGCCCGGGGGCATTTTCACGGGCGGATCAACTTTCTGGGCCACGCGAACGTCGGCGCCATATACCCATGCCGTAAGTTCTCCGCATTTCTCACAAAGCTTCTCGATGCTGCCGCTGGAATCGAGAATATTGATTTCGGTAAGACTTAGGACCAGGAAACTTTCCTTGCCACAAATCGTGCATTGAAGGAGCGCGCCACTTTCGGAACCTTTATCTTCCAAGGGCGGGGGGAAATCGATTTCCCAAAGTGTGCGGCCCTTATCAACGCACTCCACTCCCCATTCGGAGAATCGATCCCCTTCCTGGCGCGATAATCCCACCACGCGAAAATCGTCTTCGCGCAAATTCTCGAGATTGATGATTCGAACTGTTTCATTAGGGACGAGGCGATGCTTTAGCACGATCAACGCGCCATCCCGGTTGACCATCAAGGTGCGTGTGTCTTCACAAAAGTCACCACCTCTGCCGCCGAACGAAAACACCCGGATCGGAATTTCCAGCATGATACGCTCGGTCCGCCGAAGACGGGCTCCGGTCTTCGCGCTTTGCGTTTCCGATTGGGGAATGCCGCTCATAAGAGGTTTGCGCAAGTGAAATCTGGAAGTCTTGGTCCAACGCCGGCCAATAAACCCTTCCAATGGTTTATCGGACAAGTGAACTGGCTTCATGAATTTTCTTGGGGAAAGCGGGTTCGAAGAAAAGCAAACGCCCTCGCGCAGAGATGCGAAGGCGCAAAGTCTCGCAGTGGAAGCCTCCTATATTTCCTGGCCGCGCTTTGCGCCTCCGCGCCTTTGCGAGAAATTATTTGGTTTTGCCGCAATTTGGTCAAAGTTAAGAGTGGACGTTCTCACTGCCCCCGGACCCTGCCGAAAGTGGTCCGAAACAAATTGACCGTGGATTTTCCGGCGCGCTGGCTGGAGGGTGGTAGAATATCCAGTCCAGTAAGACGTGATTATCCCGGCCAATCACTTGCCCGCATTCGACCCAAATCGAGCCGCCCCGCGCCCAAAAACATCTCTTGCACACTTTCCCCCAAAATCACTGATGGCCAAATGCGTGCGCCCGGTTGCAGTCGGCAGCGAGCGTTCACGCAAGGAGGATTTATGATTGTCGGGGTACCGAAAGAAAGTTTTCCCGGGGAGCGGCGCGTGGCGCTGGTGCCCGCCGTCCTCGCTAATCTAACCAAGGCGGGATTTGAAGTTTTGATCGAAGCGGGAGCAGGCGAAGGTGCGGGCTACCCGGATGCGGACTACGTTCAAAAAGGGGCCAAGGTCTTGCCGAGTCGGGCCGAAGTATTCCAGGCCGCTGACATATTGGTTCAAGTCCTCGCTCCCGGCTCAAACGACAAGACGGGCGCGGCTGACCTTCCGCTTCTTCGCCAAGGGCAGGTTCTCATCGGGTTTCTGCGGCCACTCGGGTCGCTCGAGGTTCTTCAAACTATCGCCGCCCGCGGCGTCACGGCGTTTTCCGTCGAACTCGTACCACGAATCACCCGCGCGCAAAACATGGACGTCCTTTCTTCCATGGCCACCATCTGCGGTTATAAAGCGGTGCTGCTGGCCGCCGATACGCTGCCACGGATCTTTCCCATGCTCACCACGGCGGCAGGCACCATTACTCCGGCGCGCATATTTATAATCGGGGCGGGCGTGGCCGGACTCCAGGCCATCGCCACCGCCCGCAGGCTGGGCGCGGTGGCATCCGCCTATGACCTTCGTCCAGCCACCAAAGAGCAGGTGCAGAGCCTCGGCGGGAGGTTTGTGGAATTGCCTTTGGACACGAAGGAGGCCGAAGACGCCCGTGGATATGCGAAGGCTCAGGATGAAACCTTCTACCAACGGCAGCGCGAGCTCCTGGGACGCGTGGTGGCGGAGAGTGATGTGGTGATTACGGCTGCCGTGGTTCCAGGCCGCAAGCCTCCCGTGCTGGTGACCACCGAGATGGTGACCCACATGGCTCCCGGCTCGGTCATCATCGACCTGGCGGGAGAACAAGGGGGCAACTGCGAGTCAACGCGGCCGGGTGAGGTGACCATCGTTCACGGTGTTACCGTCATCGGTACAATCAATTTGGCCAGTAAAGTTCCCTACCACGCCAGCTACATGTACGCGCGGAATATTTCGGCTTTCCTCCTGCACCTTTACCAGGGTGGGAAACTCCAGGTGGGCGGAGAAGATGCCATCATCAATCAAACCCTGGTAACCCACGGCGGTGAGATTGTAAATTCCATGGTGCGGGAATTTTTCAAACTTCCGCCCCGAGCCGCCGCCACAAGCTCCGCCTGAGAGGAACTTCGATTCAGCGGCGTGCAATTTCCAGGTATGCGTCATTATGCAAAAACTGCCGATAACCATTAAGGATTCCGAACCGACACGGAGGACCCAGTGAGTTCAGAAATTATTACGGGACTTTATGTATTTTTGCTGGCGGGTTTTGTGGGCTTTGAAGTGATACGCCGGGTCTCGCCCCTTCTCCACACCCCGCTGATGTCGCTCACCAACGCTCTGGACGCCATTGCCGTGGTGGGCGCCATTGTGATTGCTGGCGAGCACAAGAGCACGCTCTCCACTGTGCTCGGATCGCTGGCCGTGGCCGCGTCCATCAGCAACGTGGTGGGTGGTTTTCTGATCACTGACCGCATGTTGAAAATGTTCAAGACCACCAAGACTAAAAAATCATGAACCCACCGCTCATGTCAGAACAGGTTATTCAGGTCATCTACCTCGTGGCCTCCGTGCTTTTCATTCTGTCGCTCAAGTGGATGAGTTCGCCCGCCACCGCCACGCGCGGAGTGCGAGCCGGTGAAATCGGCATGGCGCTCGCCATCGGCGGGACCTTGCTCTACCACGGCATTGTCGATTACCGCTTTGTGGCGATTGCCCTGGTGGTGGGAACGATCATCGGGATTCCGCTGGGACTCGTTCACATGACCGCCGTTCCCCAGCGGACGGCACTGAGCCACGCCTTTGGTGCATTCTCCGTGACCCTGGTGGGCACGGCGGAGTTTTACCTTCGCACGCCCAACGTCTCGCCTTTCATGATGTCCGTGTTGTCGATGGAAGTCATTCTCGGCTCGCTGACTTTTACCGGAAGCTTGATGGCGGCGGGAAAGCTTCAGGAAGTTTTGCCGCAGCGCCCCATTACTTTCAAGGGACAGAATATCGTTAACCTCTCGATACTCGCCGTAGCAGTGGCGGTGGCCGTGGTTCTGGTTTTTCATCCCGAGCGCGCCAGTTTATTTCCCCTGATCATTCTGATGCCGCTCATTTTTGGGGTGATGATGATTGTTCCCATCGGAGGCGCAGACATGCCCACGGTGATTTCCCTGCTCAACTCCTATGCCGGATTATCAGCGGCGGCAATGGGATTTGCTCTCGACAGCAAGCTCCTGATCATCGCCGGCGCGCTCGACGGCTCCTCCGGATTCATTCTCTCCGTGATCATGTCCAAGGCTATGAACCGTTCTTTTACCAATGTGCTATTTGGAGCCTTTGGTCAGGTCCAGGCCTCGGCGGCGGCGCAGGGCGAGGCGCGCACTGTGAAAACCGCGACGGCCGAGGAAGCCGCGGGGATTTTGGGTGCGGCTAACTCGGTGGTGATTGTTCCTGGCTACGGATTGGCTGTGGCCCAAGCACAGCACAAAGTCCGCGAACTGTTCGAGGCGCTCATTAAACGCGGAGTAAACGTGAAATTCGGCATTCATCCCGTCGCTGGCCGCATGCCCGGGCACATGAACGTCCTCCTGGCGGAGGCGGATATTCCCTATGACCGCCTGCTCGATATGGACGCCATCAATCCCGAGTTCCCGGAAACCGATGTGGTGCTGATCATCGGCGCCAATGACGTTACCAATCCCGCCGCGCGCACCGACCAGAGCAGCCCGATATACGGAATGCCGATACTTGATGTGGATAAGGCCCGAACGATTATGGTGATCAAACGCGGCATGAGTCCGGGCTTTGCCGGCATTGACAACGAACTCTATTACATGGATAAGACCCTGATGCTTTTCGGCGACGCCCGTAAGTTTGTGGGCGACATCGTGAGGGAACTGGGCGGCGCGGGCGGGCATGGATAAAAGCGCTGCGGGATTTACCTTCGCGTGTAATGACCGGCCAATTTAGTGCAAGGGAACTACGGATGACTTTACAGCTTCGACCCTTGCCTCACCGGTAAACAAGCCGTACACTCAGACCACTTCACCTTTGTTGAACGTGAAAGAACATTTCTTGGAGGTCGTGCAATGAATCGCTTCCTCATTTCGGTGTGTACCCTCACAGTTTGTTTGTTGGCGGCTGTAGGAATATACGGCCAAACTCGACGGCCATCTGCAATTCAACCTGGGGAGGTCTCAAGTACGGTTCCCACCCCCGCGGAGCCGGACTCTCCCGGGACAGGCTTGGCTTCCACGCCCGGGCCTCAAGCCGCGGTTCCTCGCCTGATGAAATTCAGCGGGGCTCTGCATGATGCCGCGGGCAAGCCTGTTACTGGGACCGTCGATGTGACCTTCTCCTTGTATAGCACCGAAGTGGGCGGCGAGCCCTTGTGGTTTGAAACCCAGAGCGTGCAGGCGGACGACCTCGGCAGTTACACCGCACTGCTCGGCGACATGCACACCGACGGTCTGCCCGTCGATTTGTTCACTTCCGGTGATGCGCGTTGGCTGGGCATTCAAGTGGGCGCCGAAGCCGAACAGCAGCCGCGCGTCTTGCTGGTGAGCGTGCCCTATGCATTGAAAGCGGGCGATGCGGAGACGTTAGGCGGCAAGCCCGCCTCCGCCTACGTGCTCGCCGATGCGCAGAGCGGGACCACGGCGGGCACTACGACGACTTCGGCTGCAGGTGCAACACCCGCTGGATCCAAGGGCGCGACGGACAAGAGCGGCAAATCAAATGTTTCGCCTCTGGTGGCGGTGTGCTCCACGATTACCAGCAATGCCGGGGGCACGGCAAACTTCCTCCCCATGTTCACGGCCCAGTGCAATATCGAGAACTCGGTGATTACCCAGTCCGCCGGCAACGTGGGCATAGGGACGGTGGCGCCGGGGGCGCAACTGGACGTGCAAAATCCGGCAGCTCAAAATAATATCGCCCTGCGAGCGACCAACGCCAACGGCACGATGATGTTTGTCCCTAATTTAGGGGCAGGAGCGTTTAACAGTCTGTCGCAAGCGGGGGACCAGGGCTTGATTTACTACGGCTCCGCACCCGGTGGCGGCAACTTGGTGATAGCTCCCTGGACGGGGACCTTCAACGCGGGAATGCGAATGACGACCGCCGGCAACGTGGGCATCGGGACGCCGAGCCCGCTGACCACGCTTCATGTAGCAACACAAGTTACAAATACAGTTAATACCTCCGATACTAACCAGTACACAGCGGGAATCCTCGTCTCAGGAACGGATTTCACCGTCAATGTAAAGCTTCAACTTGGTTTGGGTGGTGAAAATTTTGGTGATGGAAGCTGGATTCAATCATCTAATTCTGAGAACAACAGCGCGGCGCCTTTGGCATTGAATCCAGTTGGCGGCAACGTCAGCATCGGGACGCCTATGCCGGGGTTTCAGCAGGGGCCGGGGGCGCAGTTGGATGTGCAAAATTCAACCGCTCAAAATAATATCGCCCTGCGAGCGCACAACGCCAATGGCACCGTAATGTTTATCCCTAATCTTGGATATGGCGCGTATAACAATCTGGCGCAAGCGGGGGATCAGGGTATGATTTTCTACGGGACGACCGGCAATACCGGCAACTTGGTCATAGGTCCCTGGGCAGGGGCCGGTTCTCCCGGAATCAGAATTACCACCGCCGGCAACGTGGGCATCGGCACCTCCGCGCCCGCGGCTACGCTGGAAGTGAACGGGACCGCCCAGTTTGACGGGGCCGTAACCTTTGCCGGTGGACAGAGCGTGACGGGCACGGTCGCCGCTACATCTTTTTCGGGCGGCGGTTCAGGGCTAACGGGTCTTACTCCGGCCAATATCGCTGCCGGGACCGCGGCAATTAACATCTCCGGCAATGCTGCTACCGCAACTTCAGCCACGAGTGCGGGTTCCGCGACGACGGCGGGCTCGGCCACCACGGCGACCACGGCCTCCAACGCGCTGGAGCTTGGCGGCGTGCTTCCCAGCGGCTACATCGCCAACGGGACAGGGACGCAGACCGCCAGCCTGACCATCTCCGGGAACGCGACGGCGTCCCAACTGGTTAGCACGGTAGCAAATGGCACCGCACCGCTCACCATCACAAGCAAGACGCTGGTTGCGAACTTGAATGTCAACACCGTGAACGGCACGACGATCACGGCAACACCGATGCAGATGCTGACTGGCACGGTCTCGGTGACGGGCGGGGATACGTCCGCAGGATGTCTTTCCAATACCGTAACCATATCGGGCGCGCAAACGAGCGGGTCCTTCAGCCGCGTGATGGCTTCACCACAGAGCGACCTCGGCTTCGCCGATGCCTCCTGGACGGCCAGGGTGTCGGCGGCCAACACGGTGAAGGTGGTAGTGTGCTCGTATTTCGGAGAGATTTTGAATACGACAACCTTCAACGTCGCCGTGTTCTGATGGATGGCTGCCCCTGGATGAACCAATATCCGGCAGTCGGTTAGAAGTTCTCAATCACCCACGCATTCGTTGATGACGTCCACCCAGCGAAGGCGAGTGACTTGCCGTCTGGGGAGGGGACAGGCTCTTGAGGACGGGTCACTGGGCCCACGGATTTCCAGAGTACGCGCGCGTTCCCTTGGAAATCAATGCTTAAAAGGGATGCGATCGGCCGTGGCCGAGTAAACGCCAAAAAACTCGTTCCATCCGCTGACCATACAACATTCAAAATATCACTCCAGTTTCGCACCTTGATATTCCGCGGGGAACTTTGACTCAATGACACAATTTGGAACCGCCCGCCATTAGGTTCGTTGGCCACAATCGCGATTTGCGACCCATCCGGAGAAAGATCCCAAAAGTAATACATGTTCGGCGTGATAGCCACTTTCTTGAGCTCCACGCCCTTGCCTAAAATAGGATCGAGGGCATAAAAAACAATCTGTCCCTCTGATCTCTCGTCAAGAACGCAGGTGGCGTCGTGTCTAGACGGACATCGGAACCAGGTGGTGCGAGATGCCTTGAGCACGAACTCGCCCGGTCCCCCGGAAATTGGAGCGCGCATCAAACGCCAGGAGTTTGGCTCCCTTTCTGAATACGCCCAGTACAACACCCAACGGCCGTCGGGACTGGTGCGAGGGTAGACTTCCTCATCGGAGCTGGTA
The DNA here is from genome assembly GCA_035308965.1 of Terriglobia bacterium. Taxonomy (GTDB): domain Bacteria; phylum Acidobacteriota; class Terriglobia; order UBA7540; family UBA7540; genus DASYXZ01. Next base: position 333,753 of record DATGFN010000065.1, read on the forward strand.
ACAACCACCCGTGCTTCTCCGCCGGCTAAATCTTGCCCAAAAATTTGGGCATTGCCCTGGCGATTGGAATGGAAAAGAACAGTCCGGCTGTCGGGCGTCCAACTCTGGGGCCAATCGTCTCGATCATCCATGGTCAGACGTCTGGGGGCCACCATGGGGGTCCCATTTTGTTTCAGCGCTCCGACATATACGTCCGGCTGGGTTTGAGCCCTCAGAACAACCAGACTCCTTCCATCCGCGGTTAAAGTCAGGTTCGAAAGTAGAGACCTGGGCCAATTGGTAAGCTGGCGAACGCCGCCTGTTGTTACTCCCGTCTCCGGACTCACCTGCACTTCCCATAGATCGGTATCCCTATCGCGGGACTGCGATTCCGGGAGGGGGAATATGATTCGACCGTCAGGAGACCAGGCGAAATCGAAACGGTCCCCGAATTTTGCCCCCGGCAAAATCTCGGTTTGATGCCCCCCATTAAGGTCGCAGGACTCAATCCTACCCAAGGGATCTCCGATTCGATTCTTGACGTACGCAATCCGATTTCCATTGGGCGCCCAGGCGACAGTTTCGATTGACTCATCCTCGCCCACGGTCACGATCTTTCGAGGCGCTTCCCCGTTTGCACCCATTATCCTGATTTCGAGCGCATTTGGTCCGGCGACGTAAGCAATCAGCGATCCGTCGGGTGACACTGCGCCCCGAGAGCCCTCTCCAAGTTTTCGAGGCGCGCCCCCAAATATGGATACGGCCCACAGACTGAAAGAATTGTCGGGATTTGCCACTCCGCTTACCAGGAGCTGGGTGCCGTCGGGAAACCATTTCAATGGAAACAATGAAGGGGTGAATCCTTTGAGAAACGGGACAGAATGAGTTTCGCCCGTTTTCATGATGCGCAGGTAAATTCCCGTTTGGTCGATGGTGGCCAGGTATTTGCCGTCGGAAGAAATCGCCGCCCCCAGCACTGGTACCTCGACAGGGTTGGATGTGAGTTGCTGGTGCTTGATTTCGGGCCGTGGGGGAGAGGTTTGAAAATTCTTTACGGCTAATCCACCCAGAACAATCGCGGTTGCAACCCCTAGTAAGGCCAGGGCCAGGAATTTGAGTCTGTAATATTTCGAACGCGGAGGGTACGCTGAAAGAGCATATTGAGGCAGGTCCGATCCCGGGTCTCTGACCGCCGCCTCCTGTCCGCCTTCCGTCTCTTCTAAAATGACTCGCGAAACCGTCCTTTTCTCTACAATCAGTTCATCCGTATCATCGCTTGCCCTTCGCACCTCCGCCACAAACCGATAACCCCGGCCGGGTAATGTGATGATGTAGGTGTGGTCGCCGGGGCTCTCGCCCAGTATTTTTCTCAGCGTGGAGATGTGCTGGGCGAGGTTGGCCTCCTCCACAATCGTGTCGGGCCAGAGTTTGCTCATCAACTCGTCTTTCTCCATCACTCGGCCGCTGTTTTCCACCAGCACTATAAGGGTCTCAAGAGCTTTGGGCGTGAGGACTACGGGCTGACTGCCACGCAGCAGGAGGTGCTTCTGCGCGTCCAATCGGAAGGGGCCGAAGTCGTACAACTGGCCGGTTTCCATAAGCATAGCGCCCGTTTAGAAAAATTTAGGAAATTTTAACTGGATTCTAAAGACTTTTCAAGCGGGCATGTCGCAGGATGCCGCCCAAATCAGGTCGGCGTAATTCGTCAAGGCAAGGCCGGCCTAATAACGGGAGGAAATTTGAAATTCAGGCGGACCGCAACCATTCGAATCGAGACCTGTGAAGTCACAACCGTACGACGGCGCGCTCCCACGATTCGTGCCTGGTGCCCGTCCTGCGCCGCCGAGGTCGAGATGTTTTCACTCCAGCGGGCAGGAGAGTGGGCTGCCGTTCCTTCCCTTACGCTTTCCGCTTGGATCAAAACTGAAAAGCTTCACTCAGCCGAGATTGCCCCGGGGGGAATCTACCTTTGCCGAAACGCCCTGGAGCAGCAATTGAAAGAATCGGCAGCCCTCAAGGCAGTAAGAATCCAAGCCAAGTCAAACGCAAAAACAAACGCCAAAGGAGATTGAATTCATTTCTAAAGGAGAATCACGATGATTGACATGAAAAACCTCAGGTGCTTGTGGGCAGTCTCAATGAGTCTGTTTCTTGGAGTCGGAGGCCACGGGCAGACGCAGAAGACTGGCAAGGTGGGGTCTGGGGACGCAGGCGTGATAGCCGCGCAGCCCGTGGAACCGGATTCTACCGGGACTTCTTCTGCGGTTGGGACGGGGCCTCAAGCTAACGGGGTCAACCCCGGAACAATCGTCCCGCGCCTGATCAAGTTCAGCGGCGCGCTGCATGATGCCGCCGGCAAGCCTGTCATTGGAGCCGTCGATGTGACCTTCTCCTTGTACAGCACTGAAGCGGGCGGCGACGCCCTGTGGTTTGAGACGCAGAGTGTGCAGGCGGACGAGCTCGGCCGCTATACGGCTCTGCTCGGCGCCATGCACACCGACGGCCTGCCCGTTGATTTGTTTACTTCCGGCGAAGTTCGTTGGCTTGGTATTCAAGTGGGCGTGGAAGCTGAACAGCAACCGCGCGTCCTGCTCGTGAGCGTGCCTTATGCTCTGAAAGCAGGCGATGCGGAGACCTTGGGCGGCAAGCCCGCCTCCGCCTATGTGCTCGCCGATGGGCAGAACGGGACGGTGGCCGGCGCAGCGACGATTTCGACATCAGGCGCGACACCGGCTGGAACCAAGGGCGCGACGGACAAGAGTGGCAAAACCAACGTTTCGCCTCTGGTAGCGGTGTGCTCCACCATTACCAGCAATGCAGGGGGGACGGCGAACTTCCTCCCCATGTTCACGGCTCAGTGCAATATCGAGAACTCGGTGATCACCCAGTCCGGCAGCAACGTGGGCATTGGGACGGCGAGCCCGGGGGCGCAATTGGACGTACAAAATCCAACCGCTCAAAATAATATCGCCCTGCGAGCCACCAACGCCAATGGCACGATGATGTTCATTCCCAATCTGAGCGCGGGCGCTTATAACGGTATGGTCCAAACGGGAGATCAGGGCTTGATTTTCTACGGCACCGTGCCCGGCGCTGGCGGCTTTGATTTAGCTCCCTGGTCAGGAGGCGGCGGATTGAGAATGACGAGCGCCGGCAATGTGGGCATTGGGACGGCGATCCCCACGGCAACGCTGGAAGTAAACGGCGCAGCCCAGTTCGATAAGGCCGTCACCTTGGCGACGTCACAAACGCTGTCGGGCCCACAGTTGGATGTGCAAACTCCGGTGAATCAAAACACGATCGCCCTGCGAGCGACCAACGCCAAGGGAACGATGATGTTTATTCCCAACCTGGGCGCGGGCGCGTACAACGGTCTGGTGCAAGCGGGGGACCAGGGCCTAATTTTCTACGGCACAGCGCCCAATGCCGGCAATTTTGTGATTGGTCCCTGGTCAGGGGCCGGTTCTCCGGGAATGAGAATCACGGCGGCCGGCAACGTCGGCATCGGGACGACCTCGCCCGCTGCCAAGCTGGATGTCAACGGGACCGCCAACTTCAGCGGTGCAGCGACTTTTGCTGCCGGACAAACAGTGACGGGCAACGTGAGTACAGCCGGTCAGTTGATTTCAACAATAGCGACGGGAACGGCGCCATTGGTGGTGAGTTCAACCACCGTGGTGCCCAACCTAAACGCCAACATGCTGCAAGGGATGCACGCAGGGGACTTTGCGTCGGCCACGGGATCTAACGTGTTTGGCGCAGACCAGTACATGATCATCAACAACGGGTTCCTGGACATAGGGAACGCCGGCTGCTCCTCTGGATTCGTGGGAATCGGATTCGGCAATTATTTGTCGGGTTGCACCAATTACTCACTGCTGGGTAATGGAGTGCACACGATGGTGGGTAGGCCCTCTGGCGGCGGCATTTATTTCCGCGAGGCGAACGTCGACCAAATGGCCATCGTAACTGGTGGAAACGTCGGAATCGGAACGACGACACCGGGGGCGCTATTGGACGTCGTGGCGCCTCCGGCACCTGCAACAGTAAATACGGGCAACGGAGTGAATGGTCGTGACGGGCTCCATCTCACCGCCCAAAATGGGGGCAACACTCTGGACCAAGGAGTAGGAAACGGAGGCAATGGCGGCTCGATTTCCATTACGGCAGGGTCCGGAGGCATTCCAGGTTGCTTTGGTTGCGGTAATTTCGGAGTGGATGGTACGATCACGCTCACCGGGGGTGGCAGCACCGGGCGGATCACCCTCCAACCGGGGGCGGGGATTGACGGCGAGACGGGGTTGCCAATATCAGGGTATGTGCTAATCGATCCCTCCGATTATGGCGCGAGGGTGGGCATCGGCACTTCCACACCGTCGGCGAGCCTCGATGTGGTGGGCAGCATCCATTCGAGCGCCTATATCACGGCGGGCTGGAACATCACTGCGGGAGGCTGCGTAATTGCGGGCGTGACAACCCTAGGCGGGGTTTGCGTCTCAGATGCCCGCCTGAAAACAAACATCAAACCCTTTCCGCTTATTTTAGAGAAACTAACTCAAATTGAGCCCGTACATTTTAACTGGAATAAGTCCAACCCTCCTCAATACCAATTCGGCAGTGGGCGATCCGCGGGGCTGATTGCACAGCAAGTGGCCAAAGTGTTCCCGGAAATGGTGTCTGTGAACAAGGATGGATTCAGGCAGGTTAACTACAGCGAACTACCTTACTTACTGCTCCAAGGCCTGCGCGAATTAAAGGCGCAAAATGATACTTTGAAGAGCGAGATTAGCAAGCAGCAGACCGACCTTCAACAAGCGCATGACCAGAGCACGGCGCAAACGGCGCAGATTCAAAGGCTGAGTGCCGAAGTTCGGCAGTTGCGACAAGGACAAATTATATTAGCTTCGCTTGTGGCGCGAGTGGATCGCCTGGAATCGGCGAAGTCCGCTACCCGCCGGGCCCGGAACCACAAACCGCACAAGGCCGCGCAGTCGGGTGGAGAAGAAGTCGCACGCGTGGGCTTCTGACGGTACGACAATCTTTGGCGCAGCTTGTGAACGTCGGATCAATTGTGAAGGTGACAACGAATGAGTCATGTGCGACTCATGCTGACTAGGGTCATCTTCACGGGCAATCCTTAAGGATTGTTTCCAAACATAACCAATTACCGTCTTCGTTTAAACTGAGAGAAACACTTCTCTTCGCCCGCTGCTCTTCGCCTGCCGTTCTTCCTTGTATTTGCGCCCCGATGTGATTAAATTCAATCACCGGAAATCATTAGGTCTGCCATCAAAGATGGAAAGGAATATTCCATGAGCGAAGAAATCAATCGACGCGATTTTATGAAGCGAACGACCTTGGCCACCGTAGGCACAAGCATCGCCATGACCGGCATGAGCAGGCGGGTGCTGGGCGCGAACGACCGAGTGGTGATCGGACTGATCGGCGCGGGGCGCCAGGGTACCGGCAACATGCGCGCATTCATCCACCACGGTTGCGAGGTGGCCTCGGTGTGCGATGTCTATCAGCCCAATCTGGACAAGGGATTGCAAGCCGCGGGCGCTAACGCCAAAGGCGTAAAGGATTTTCGCCAGGTGCTGGACAATAAGGACATCGACTCGGTCATAATCGGAACCCCCGACCATTGGCATGCTCTGCCCATGGTGGAAGCGTGCAAGGCGGGCAAGGATGTTTATGTGGAGAAGCCCATTTCCGTGGTTGTGGATGAAGGCAAAAAGATGGTGGAGGCGGCGCGAAAATACAAGCGCGTGGTGCAGGTGGGCACCTGGCAACGCTCCAACCTTCACTTCCAAAAAGCAGTGGAGGTGGTGCAGAGCGGAGTGCTGGGCAAAGTGGGTTTTGCCAAAACCTGGAATTACTCCAATACTTATCCCGATGGCATCGGCGCCCCGGCCGATTCGGATCCGCCCGCAGGGCTCGACTGGGACCTCTGGCTTGGACCCGCGCCCATGGTTCATTTCAACCAGAACCGTTTTGGCGTGGATAATACGAAGTGGTCTACGTTCCGCTATTTCTACGATTACGCCAACGGCTGGTTGGGCGATTGGTGCATTCACCTGCTCGATATCGTTCATTGGGCTATGAAGGTCGATGGTCCAACGGCCATTACTGCCTCCGGCTCGAAATTCTTTTTGAAGGACAACAGCGACACGCCCGACATCCTGCAAGTGACGTTTGAGTATCCCGACTTCATCTGTACCTACGAAAACCGCCTGCTCAATCAGAACTCCATGTACGACCACGGCTATGGAATCGAATTCCATGGCACCGATGGAACCATGTTCGTCGACCGGAGCGGGTTCAAAGTTTTCCCGGAAAAAAAGGCATACCGCGGCGAAAAAGCGGGACTGTCCATGCAGATGGACGAAGTCGATGACGGCCTGGCGAACCACGTGGCGAATTTCCTGGAATGTTTGAAGACTCGCAACCGCCCAGCGAGCGACATTGAAATTGGCCATCGCACCAGCAGCGCCTGCCTGCTCGCTAATGTCGCCCTGCGCAGCAAGGAGAGGATAGGCTGGGACGTTGCCAACCAGCACATAACCCAGGGCAGCCCGGAGGCAAAGAAACTTTTGAGCCGGGAATATCGCGCGCCGTGGAAATTGGTTGTTTGATTTGGGACGGTCCACGCTTGAGTGTGCTGGCCCAACGAATTTAAGTGGGGCTACAGCGGCGATTCATTCAAGTAGAAAATTTATCTGGCTTCGGGGCTGGGGCATGCCTTGCCGGTACTTATGCGACGCGTCCGGTTGGCACTCGCTGCCAGTTAAATCCTCCAAATGTCCTTTTTAGACAGCAAAATGCGATATGGAGACCCACTCTTCCAAATGTAGTGCGCACATGTCCTGAAATCTCCTAACTGGCATAATTTCATACCTTTCCCTCCCATTCGAAGGACCGATTCGAGCCTGCGGGGCAAGCTCGGGCGAGTTTTCCTTGTTTGGAAGCTGGCGTGCCCAATTGGCGTCAGGATCAGGAGGGAAAATCTCTTGCGTGTCACGCCCATCGTTCGAGCCGGATTTTCGATTGTCTTTGTCGCGATCATTCTCTGGAGAGTTCCCATAAACACGTTGTGGTACGCCCTTCAAAACTTGAACGGCGTCTGGCTGTGGCCCGCCCTGGCCTCCGCCTTCGTGGCCTTGGGTATTCGAATCTTTAAGTGGCAGCAGTTGCTCAAGGCGGGAGGATCGCGCACGCCACTGCGGGACGTTATGCGATCGCTATTCGGAGGTTTTGCCCTTGGAGTGGTGACGCCGGGCCGATTGGGAGAATTTGCCCGTTGCCTGTTTACCCCGGAGGCCGAGCGGCCCACAGTGATTGCACTCAATGTCCTCGACCGCATTCTCGATTCGTGGTCCGTCGCCACCTATGCGGTAGTCAGCCTATTTCTCATTGGAAGGCCTTTGCCGGGAACCATAGCTCTTGTGGGCTGGGCAGCTTTCATCCCCGCGCTACTCATCTCACCCCGCTTAATTTTCCGTCTGGGTGAATCGCCAAGGTGGAACAAGTTTATTGGCGCAAAACTTCCGCGCGGCGACCCGGTGCTTGAAAAGGGTGTGGTGGCAACTTTCGCAGGTTGGGCGCTCCTCGCTACGTCGATGGACGTCATCACTTTTTATTTCGTGTTGAGAGCATTTCATCCGACGGCATTCATGACGGCGCCCACCACTTATCCCTGGATTATGATGGCGTCAGCAATTCCTCTTACACTGGGCGGACTTGGGTTGCGAGAGGGCGCTGCCGTGGCGTTGCTTCATCATTATGCCATTACGCCAGCTGAGGCGACCGAGGTGGCCCTTTTGCTCTTTGTCTTTCTGAGTTTGTTGCCGGCGCTTTGTGGCGGCCTCTTGATACTTCTGGCGCGCAAGGGGGATAACACTTCAACCGCAACCTTAATCGATCGCCGGCTCAAAAGAAAACTAAGCGAGGATCTGCGAATAGGCGGGAAGTAATAAGAACGAAACAATGTGTTCGAGTTCGATCAGGCCGGCCGGGAGGGAGGAGAGGAAGAGGCATCCTTCACATAGCAAACCCCGTAGAAACGCCCAGCCGGACCTTCCGCCGTCCAAACGATTCTGCTTTTAGTTTCCACTGGAACCTGCTGGTCGGCGAAAGGCAGGGTAATGAACACTTCATCCCGCACAGAAAATATCTGGCTGCTTACAAAACATAGGCCGACTTTGGAAACATCGCGCGTTTGGCAGATATCCGTCACGCCCCACATGTTCCGAACGCGAATGCGCATATTCAGCCGGATTCGCCGCACCTTGCGCATCTCCTGCTGGCCGGTGTGAGGCTTCGCCGGAGTCAGGATCATGTCAGGTGTTAGCACCTGTTCGCTGGGTCTCCATCTCGTAGTTTCCCCGCAACGTTCGCAGTGGCGGGAAATCAAGCCCGTGGCCAACAGAACATCGTACTCAATGGAGGAGAGAGCGCTCTGCGCCGCCTTCTTGCACGCAGCGCATTCAATCAATACCTTTGACCTCAAACCCTCGGCCGGAAGGGAGAACTCCACGCCCCAAATGCCACTCTTGGGGTTGAGCGCTTCCACACCCCATTCCCGGCGATCTCCGAACACTTGCTGGAAAGCTCCGACCACGCGGAACTCCTCTTCAATGTCGTTTTCAAGGTTCTTGATCAGAACCAGGTCATCCAGCAGCAAGGTATGATTGAGGCTGATGCGGGCGCCCTGCTGATTGAAGCTGACCGTGATGGTTTCCTCCACAAAGGAGACCCCGGACATATCGTTCCCAATCACGCGAATGCGCATGGGAGCGAGGATGCGATCGGTGCGACGCCTGGCTACCTCAACCACCGGTTTATCTGTCATTCCACTTTCCATAAGATTTGGGCAAACTTCCTTGAACGTTGGATAGCCACGCCGTCGCGCATATACTGATCAATTTGTCATTATAGCTTATTGGCTCGCACTCCCAACCACCCTTTCGGCCTAGCCTTAGCGCGCTCGAATTAGGCGCGATAGCGCGCAACTTGGACGAAGTATATGCGTAGATCAGTCGGCGGAAGCGGCAGGGCGTTTTTTCCTGACACCTTTGGCCTGCCCTGCATCGGGACTCGGGGCGGCAACCAACACTTCGCAAGCTTTCGCCACCGCGCTGGTTTCATCATCTGCCAGTACAAAGAAAGGCGTGAGGCGAACGCCATCGAGAATCCTTTTCACATGCTGGTTGATGGATGACAGAACAAGGTTCACACCGGCGTTTTGCGCCGTCACCCGGCTGCCGGCCAGGAAGCCCAGACCGGTTGAATCGATGTATGGGACATCGGCAAAATCGATTACCATCTTCCTAGTCCCCGCATCGATCAGGTCCTTTACTTTTTGCCGGAGGAAAGGGCCGTCACTGCCAGCCAGGAACTTACCGCTCAGGCTCACAATGGCCACTTCGTCTTTGAATTTGACTTCAATTCTCACAATTGGACCTCATCGGAACAGGATTAACCCAACGGACTCGCCCCCATAGCGCGCTTGCGGGGTGGCACACCATTTAACTTCTGGAAAAACTGATCGCGCAATCGAACGTCGCGCCTCAATTGGACATGCTAGGGGACAGAACAGTCTCTGTCAAGGTCGCAGTTTGGCAAACCTATTCCGGCCGCTGAACAGCCCTGCCGGCATCATCACAAATGTGCTTCGATGGCATTCACCACGGTTTTTAGGGCCTTTACGCGCGCCCACCATTTCCAATTCCCTTCGATGATGGTCCACGGCGCGTGGTCCGTGTCTGTCTTCTCAAACATCTCTTCCAGGGCGTCCATGTAGGCGTCCCACTTGTCGCGATTTCGCCAGTCCTCATCGGTCAACTTCCAATTCTTCCAGGGATCTTTCTCCCGATTCTTGAACCGCTCAAGTTGTTCCTTTTTGCTGATGTGGAGCCAGAACTTCACCAGGATCAAGCCGTCGTCGGTTAGCGTGCGCTCAAATTCATTAATCTCCTTGTAGGCGCGCTGCCACTCTTCCTTCTTGGCGAATTTCTCCACGCGTTCCACCAGCACCCGCCCGTACCACGTTCGATCGAATACCCCAATGCGGCCCCGTGGAGGCAGGCGAAGCCAGAACCGCCGCAAGTAGTGATGCCCCTTTTCCCCCGCAGTGGGCGCGCTGATGGCGTGCACCTCGTAGCCTCGGGGGTCCAGGGTTTCAATCACGCGCTTGATGTTGCCTCCCTTCCCCGCCGCGTCTGCTCCCTCATAGGCGATGCAAACAGCAATTCCCTTTTCGATGATCTTTCGTTGCAGCTTCAGCATCTTAAACTGATACTCCTCCAAAAGGTCCTCATACTCTTCCTTGGACTCCAGTTTTTTTTCCAGGTCCAGCTTGTCCAGGTATCCCATCGTGCTTCCTCCCCATCGCCCAAGGTGCACCATTCGCTCGGCAGGAGCGCCCCGTCCTGAATCACATCAATGAAGTTCGTCCTGAGCGGAGACGTTTCTTAATGCGGGATTCTAACAGAACCTTTCGCGGGCGGCAAAAATATTCTCCATCCCCATGTAGGGGTGCGCCCGACGCGGCGGACTCCGCTTTAGCGAGCTTGCCTTACCCTCGTGCAAATCACGAGACCTCGGAGGGCAGGGCAAGCCCTCCACCTACATATGCTCTTCATGGATTGATAATAATTCGCCGAAGATTCGTCCTTTGCGCCAATTGATATTACGGCGTTTCTGTGGGGGCGATGGCGTAACGATTCTTGCGCAGGAAATCTTCCACTGCACCCACATCCCTGGCTTCGCAATAGATCAACCGACAAAATACTTCCGCCGTACCAAGGTGGGGCTCCATTTTGGCGGCGCGCACAAAACTGGCCCGTGCCTCCTTTTTGCGATCGAGTTGCCAAAGTTCCAAAGACTCTAGCGCAAGCATAGCGGTGGAATCCGATTCTCCCGCCTGGGCAATGGCGCACTCCGCTAGCGATCCTTCCAAATCGTGCCGCCTCCAAAGCACCAGCGCCATGACGTGGTGGCCCTCAGGCGCTTGTGGGTCTTGGGCCAGCAGGGCCTCTGCTTGCTTGGCCGCGCCCGCCGCGTCTCCCCGCCGCAGAAGGCCGAAGGCAAGCTGTTCGGGCGCGGGAAGAAAATCCGGCCGCAGTTTGGCTACGGTCTGGAGCATTTCCGTGGCCCGAGCGGTATCGCTTCCCTCTAGCAAAAGCACGCCCAAACGATACCGGCTGAACCAGTCGTTCGGGTCCAGGGCCACGGCCTTTTCGAGCAAGCTTCGTGCTTCAGATTTGTGCCCGGAATCAATCAACAGTCCGGCCCAGGCAGCATATGCCGGCCCGGAAGTGGGCGAAAGCTCCGTCGCACGACGGAATTCCTTTTGTGCGTCGTCCAACCTGTGTTGAAGAGCCCGAAGCTGTCCAAGTTCCAAATGCACATTGCCCTCATTGGGATTCAATTCCAAGGCCTTCTTAAACTCCGACTCGGCCTCACTTTCTTCCTTTTCCGCGAGCAGCGATTCACCCAGCACGACGTGAGCCAATGGATTTGAAGGAGCCAGACCAACTGCTTCCTGGGCGTTCGCAAGGGCGTCCTTGGAGCGTGAAATCTCAAGCTGCATTCGGGCAAGACTCAGAAGGATGCCTGCGTCCTTCGGCTTCAATGATGCGGCTGTATTCATCTCCTTGATGGCAAGCGTCTGTAAATCGGAGGGTGAGTTGCTGGCCTGACCGTTTTTGGAATTATCAGGCTGGGCACTCAGCGCCCATGCAAATTTGCCCAATTCGAAATGATCGTCGGAGTTGTCGGGCGCCAGCCGCGTGGCGATGGTCATTTCGCGCAACGCGGCGTCTCCCTTCCCTTCCGCCCACAGGGCCAGCGCCAGGCCTCGGTGGGCTTGGGCAATCTCGGGCCGGGCATCAATAGCCTTCCTGAAAGCCGCCTCCGCGCCCGGGGCGTCGTTTCGCACCAGGTCATCATTCCCTTGCGAAATCAGCGCCGAGGATTCATCACCGGCTTGAACAAAAAGACTGGATGGCCTGGCGAATGACGCCGCAAGAAACACAACGAGTGCAATCGCCGGAAGGATCGATGGCTTTAAAGCAGAAACATTTGTGGAATGAAAGCCGCGAGGCTTAGGGAAGCTCATGAATTTGTTGTGGACTATGAACTATAATTTCAGCCCGGCCCTGGTACGAAGTGATGTTGCCTTGAATTTCAATCTGCCGGCCATTCAACGTTTCCATATCTCCAAATTTATTCTTGTCCGCGGCAAAGATAACGCTGGTAAATGGACAGTCTTTATAACTCTCGCAGAAATCAAGAAAACTGTTCCCCCCCCGTGAAGTGAAAACGCGGAGCAGCCTTCCGGAAATGCAACCTGTCTGACCAACGTGAGAAGCTGCATCGTGGAAATCCACGCAGCCGGTTGAGGTCTGCGGCTTTACGTCCACAGGGGGATTGACTTTGGTAAATACCGGGGGCATTCGGCGCAACGCGGTACGGTAGGCCACCAGCGCGCTGAGTGTGGAGGTGACCAGGACAATCACGATGACCACAATAATTTGCTTGGCATTCATTTGAAGCAATCAAGATTCTTGTTGGGGCCTGAACCCCCGGCGACTTCGCGCAGTATTACGCTCTTGCCCAAAGGTGCTCAGGTAGTATACCAAACCGAACGGACGAATGAGATGGGGGCGGCAAAACCAATTCTCGATTGCGTGACGCCGCAACCCTACCGCAGACAATGGTTTTATGTGGAATAGGATTCATTTCAAGGCACCAGTCATTCCCGCGAAAGCGAATCCAGTTTTTCGCCCGCGCATTCCTAATGATTTAGGGAACTGGATTCGCTTTCGCGGGAATGACGGCGCGCAGGAGCCCTGCGTCGGGCAAATGGCAAAACAGCTTTACCGCGCTTCCTTTTGGCAGGATTCATGTCCCAATGTTATACTGGGTTAACTTCGCACTGAGCCTGCGACAACTGAATTGGGGGTTGAGCGGCGCTCACATGCGATGCAATTGTCGCGGAGAGGTGGCCGAGTGGCTGAAGGCGCACGCTTGGAAAGCGTGTTTGCTAGAAATGGCAACGTGGGTTCGAATCCCACCCTCTCCGCCAATTCTAGCGATTCAATTTCAGCTACTTAGCAACCCCGAATTCTTCGTGTACCTCTTATGTCCCCTTCCCTGCTCAAGGCTGCGCAAATCTATATTGCATCGATGTGAGAAACGGTCGTGAGGGAAAGAGCGCATGGCAATCAGATTTATTGTTCCTCAAGCGGACCGCGAAACCGGACAGGAAACAGAAGGCCAGCGTTTCATTCACTGCGATGCAGAGCAAATCGAAGGTCAATCAAGCGCGCTGTCCAACGGTATATCGCCTCAAGTTACTATAAAGGGTTAAAGGATGTTAGTCATCGTCTCAACGTAGACTCGATCGGGATAGAGTACCCCTACGATTTTGCGGATCACGCGTTGGTGTCTTTCAATAGCCGTAAAATCGTAATCATTTCCGCACGTGAAAATGACAGCTCCGGTTTGTAGCCGAGGCACGAAAAAAGCGAAAGTCTTTACGTCCCCGTCGTTGCCGCTATGGTCGACTATGGTCTCGCCATTGATTGTGACGATGCGCCAGCCCAAACCGGGGCCTGCGGCCACCTTGCAATGGGCAGGGTCCTTGGACTCCTCGCACAGCACCGCTTCGATTTCCGGGGTCACCTGATTTCGCGTGATTTTGAAGCGCTCTGCCGCAATTTCTTTGCTGACGCCTTCGTTGTGCATTACGCTCACTACGAATTTGGCGTAATCCCCGACCGTAGCTCGTAGGAGGTCCGCTGCGTTTAATTGAGTCCGTGGCTTTGACTCGAATGGTTTAGCTAGGCGTCCTTCCCACCACGGTTGTGGTGTATAAGACGTGTCTCTCATTCCGATTGGGTCGAAAACGTACTGCTTGGCTAAGTCTTCGAATGAATCGCCTATTTTCTTTTCCGCATAGCGGGCAACGTATTCGTAGCCCTCACCGGAATACCCTGTTCTTGTGCCGGGTTCCCATTGGAATCTCAGCACATTTTCTGTTTGGTACCGCCAGTTGGGAAACCCTGTCTGGTGAGAGAGGCAGAGGCGAGCCGTCAATAACCTACTCCAGGGATTGTCTTTAACGTCCGGGTCAGTCCAATTCGCTGAGATAGGCTCGTCCAAAGAGAGTTTTCCATCGGATGCCAACCGCAAAATGACTTCTGCCGTAATTGGCTTCGTTAGAGACGCGACGGAATAGAGGGTTTTATCGTTCGCTGGAGGACCTCCCGGGACTTGGTTGCCGTAAATAGAAATCCAAGACACTTTTCCGTTTTCTATGTAGGCGACTGCGATGCTTACGTCGTCGAATACCTTCTGCCATCGCTGGACCTTCTTGTCCAAGGAAAGTTGCAATTCTGATTGTTTTGCTGCCTGAGTTCCTGTCTGAGTGAAGCCGCTTACGGCAATGCATACCGATAAAACTAGAGCCAAAAAGAGGCGCATGGAGGTTCCTTTTGAGCTGATATGGAAAAAACACAGTCACGAAGGTATGGACGAGTCCAGTGGAGAAAAGTTAGGTAGTGATTCGCAAAGGTTATCATTTTCTTTCTGGAGCAGATTATGGATTGTATGCAAAAAAGGTGGGGCGATGGCAGGGACAATGCACCTCGTCAAAGCCACTCCAAAGCTCTCCGATCAAGAACAATGCGGGTCGCGAGCGCGCAGTCTGGAAAAATATTCTAAAACTGGATCCGGCATAGCAACCTTAAAGAAAGCGAATTTTAACCTCCGAAGTCTCTGAGACGTAGGAGGTCCCGCCCTCTCCGCCAACAAATCTTGCGTAGTTAGAATAAGTTGAAAGACATAAAAATATCGCCGGGGTGGCGCGTGAAATATGCTAGCATCGCGAAATGCTGGTACTGTACCGCAGACACTTGAAGTATTGTCCGCACGGGGAGCAGGAACAGAGCGCCTACATTGGATTAGCTTCGAGCGATAAATCAGTTGGCCACTCCGGATAGATGGGGCATAGCGTTGTGCAGACGACGCGCCTGATAGGAAACGACAGCCTATTCCAAAACCGACGACACGGCGAGCATACGCTGCGTATGAACTCACCTACAGTTAAGCGGCGGCATCCTATTGGCGCGGAACCACGCGCGGGTGGCGGCGTGGATTTTCGCGTCTGGGCACCTGCTGCCAAAAATGTACAAGTCTGCCTTGAGGGCGGACCGGGCTCTCCGGCGACCATCGCAATGACGGCCGGTGATGACGGATATTTTTCCTGTTTTATAGATTCGGCCGGCCCGAGCTCATCGTATCGATTTCAGTTGGACGATCAACCGAATCTTCTCCCAGACCCAGCCTCACGCTTCCAGCCGAACGGCCCCCACGGCGCTTCCGAGGTCATTGATCCGTACAGTTTTCAGTGGACCGATAGCGGATGGCCGGGCATCACTCCGCTTGGACAGATTTTGTATGAAATGCACATCGGAACATTTACCAAGGAAGGAACGTGGAAAGCCTCTAGCGAGCAGTTAAAAGAACTTGCTTCCGCCGGCATCACCGTCATCGAGGTGATGCCGATCGCTGATTTCCCTGGTCGCTTTGGATGGGGCTATGATGGCGTGAATCTCTTTGCTCCAACCTGGCTCTACGGAAGGCCCGATGATCTTCAGAGCTTTATCGATGAAGCGCACGCCACGGGACTAGGCGTAATCCTTGACGTGGTTTACAACCACTTCGGGCCAGACGGAAACTACATTACTAACTTCTCACCCTATTACTTCAATTCCAAAAGCACCACGGATTGGGGACAGGCGATTAACTTTGACGGAGAACAGAGCTCCCACGTACGGGCATTCTTTCTTGCCAATGCCGCTCATTGGATTGAAGAATTTCATTTTGACGGGTTGCGCCTGGATGCCACGCAAGATATCCATGACGAAAGTTCACCGCACATCCTGCGAGAGATCGGCGAAATTGCGCGTAGCGCCGCGGGTACTAGGAAAATCATTGTCATCGCAGAAAACGAAACTCAACACACCCGCCTTGTGCGGCCGCCAACGGAACAGGGTTACGGTCTCGATGCTTTATGGAACGACGACTTTCACCACGCAGCCATGGTTGCGCTTACTGGGCGAAGCGAGGCTTATTACACCGACTATAAAGGTACTCCGCAGGAATTCATTTCAGCCGTGAAGTATGGTTATCTCTTTCAGGGGGAGTGGTACGCGTGGCAGAAACAGAGACGCGGCACGCCTGCTCTGGATTTGGAGCCTGCGAATTTTGTGACATTCATCCAGAATCACGATCAAGTGGCCAACACAGCGAGAGGAGAACGGCCGAACCTGCTGGCGACGGCCGGCAAATACAAAGCGGTGACAGCCTTGCTGCTACTCGGACCTGCAACCCCGATGCTTTTCCAGGGACAGGAGTTCGCGGCAACGACGCCGTTTCTCTACTTTTGTGACCATAAGGCGGAACTCTCCAAGCAGGTGCGTGAAGGGCGGGCCCAGTTCCTCTCCCAGTTCCGCAGCCTGGCCCTGCCGGAAATGCAGGATGTATTTGGCGACCCTGGAAATCCATCCACGTTCGAAGCCTCCAAGCTGGACTTTTCGGAACGCCAGAAAAACGTGGCGCTGTATTCTCTTCACAAAGACCTGATTGCATTGCGGCGGCAGGATCCAGTGTTTTGTGCGCCGCGAAAAGGAGCGCTCGATGGCGCTGTTCTATCGTCCGAAGCCTTCGTGTTGCGCTACTTTGGAGGAGAACATGGCGACCGTCTTTTGCTCATTAATTTGGGCCAGGATGAACACTTGGATCCCGCTCCGGAACCCTTGTTGGCGCCTCCGGCCGATTCCACATGGAACGTCGTATGGTCGAGTGAGGATCCGAAGTATGGCGGATATGGCACCTATCCTCCCGACAGCTCTGACAATTGGCGCCTACCTGGCAATTCGGCCATTGTACTTCGTTCCGAACTGAATCGCCGTGACTGATCTTTTACGCGCAGCTCCGTGGCACGAGACTACCGATCCCGATCTGACCAGCGAGTGGCTGGTCACCAACGGGCTGGGAGGCTATGCGTCCGGCACGGTTTTCGGTAAGCCTACGCGACGATATCACGGTCTTCTTATCGCAGCTCTTCCGAATCCGCGAGGCCGGTTCATGATGCTGCAAGTAGTTGACGCGAGCCTTGAATTAAATGACCAGTCACAATTGTTCGCCGGGCCGCAAACTTTTCCGCAAGATCGCCCTGGCGAGCCAATGGGGCTGACTGAGTTCAGGCTGGAAGAACAACTGCCTGTATGGATTTTTCGATGGAAGGGATACTGCCTCGAAAAACGTCTTCTGTTGAATTACGCTCAAAACACAGTGCTCATTAGTTACTTTTTGCGGGAAGGCCCGGCTGGCGCTCATTTATATCTTAGGCCTGGCGTTAACTTCCGGCCATCTGGCGCGCCAGTTAACGCCGAACTGGCGAAACGATATTCCCTGAATGTAGGCGAACGGGACTACGAGATTTCATCTGCCGAATCGCCCTGCTTGCGCTTGTTCTGCGAACCGACTGCCACACTGACGCTGGACAGTATGACAACAGACGGAATTGTATACGCCGCCGAGCTGAATAGCGGATATGAATCAGTTGGCTCCATGTATAGCCCTGGGCATTTTTCTGTTGATCTTGCCGTCGGAGCCGAAGTCACTTTGATCGCGTCGACCGAGACCTGGGAAACTATCGAGACGCTGCATTCAAGCGAGGCTCGACAGTTGTTTCTCCAGCGGCGGAGAGCCCTGTTGCAATCCGCGCCAACGACCTTGCGCACAGGGATTGGCGCGGAATTAGTGCTGGCGGCCGATCAATTTCTCACCAAGCCCGTGGGACGGTTGAAGGACGAGGTGTGGGCACGCGCTGCCGGCGATGAGGTGCGCACCGTCCTGGCCGGCTATCACTGGTTCGCCGATTGGGGTCGCGACACAATGATTAGCCTTGAGGGACTGGCATTGACGACTGGTCGCCACGCCGAGGCTGGATGGATACTGCGGACATTCGCCCATTACATCCGCGACGGGTTAATCCCCAACTTCTTCCCCGAGGGGCAGGAGACCGGCCTATATCATACCGCGGACGCCACGCTCTGGTTCTTTCACGCCCTGGCGCGATACTTGGATTTTACCGGCGATGTCACCACCCTGCGACTCCTTATGCCAAAACTCCAGGAAGTCGTCGCTGCCCATCTAGCGGGAACGAAATTCGGCATCAAGGTCGATTCAGCTGACGGCCTTCTCACCCAGGGCGCGCCCGGTTATCAACTCACATGGATGGACGCAAAAGTGGAAGATTGGGTCGTGACGCCTCGCAGAGGCAAGGCGGTGGAGATCAACGCTCTCTGGTTCAACACGCTTTGCTGCATGACCGAATGGATGGAGCAGTTAGGCCAGAAGGAGGAAAGTCAGCGCTTCTCGGGACTCGCACAGCGCACCCGGATCTCATTCAATCGTCGATTCTGGTGCGAAGAGAAAGGTTATTTGTACGACGTGGTGGATGGTGAAAGCGGCGATGATGCTGCTTGCCGCCCCAATCAGATCTTTGCAGTATCGCTTCCCCACCCAGTCCTGGAGCAGGAGAGGTGGGCGAAGATTCTGGATGTAGTTACGCGTGATCTGTTGACACCGGTCGGGCTTCGTTCACTTAGTCCGTCCGATCCCGGCTATAAACCCAGATATGATGGAAACCTTCGATCTCGCGATGGAGCATACCACCAAGGCTCAGTTTGGGCCTGGCTGATCGGGCCTTATATCGACGCCTGGATAAAGATTCATCCCGGCGAAGAGAAAGTGGCTCGGAAGTTTCTTGACGGATTTATTGAACACCTCGATCACGCCTGTATCGGCTCTATTAGCGAAATATTCGATGGGAATGCGCCATACACCCCTCGCGCTTGCATCGCTCAAGCTTGGAGTGTTGCCGAAGTTTTGCGATGTTGGGCGAAGACTGATTAGAATACGATCCCTGTATCAACAAAAAACATTCGCGTCGTATCGAGGCGATCAGCCGCTCGACGAATCGATTCCACTGGGAAGAACAACTCCACTAAACGCCGTCGCTGTTTCATATAAAGAATCCAGGCTTACAAAAAGCGCGAGCCTCCACGTGTCGGCTACGTGTCAGCATTTGCCCATTCTATCGTTTTGTGCGTTTTATGCTGGTGTTGTATTCCGATATCTTCCGTATTTTCAGTGAACGGAGAAAGTTCGAATCCCACCCTTTCCGCCATCCTACGCTAAAACTTCGGATGGCAAGCCACAAACGTCCTCGTTGTCAACGTCCCGTTGCCTCTATTAGGTCGAGTAGACCATTCACAATCGCGCCCTCCGCGCATCCCGGCTTCAATCGCGAACCGAGCACTTGGAAAGTCAGAGCGCCAAACGCAGTGTCATTGGGGATGTATCCGGAATTGGCCATGCCGTTGGCCAGCGTTACCATCAACGTGTTTGCCACCGGAGACTCCCGCTTCAACCGTTGGCCGATGGGGCTATACAATTCCGCATCCACTGACGCCAGCGCAATATTTCCAATCCGCATCACGCCCAATCGTATTTCCACCGGATCGCCGTTCTCGTACGTCCCGGGTGTTCCCTCCCGAGCCGTATCGGTGCGCTTCCGTCCCGGACAGGTCACTGTTTTCTGCGCGGCGGTTATATTTGGGCTCGCCTCCAATCGGTTGATGTTGGTCATCACCCGAATCACTTCCTCGCCCAACAAGGTTCCCTCGCTATCCATTACATGTTCCAACGCATCCACTACTTTCGGGTCAGGCGGAGCCGCCTTTACTTTTCCATCGCGAATCGGGGCTTCCACCGGCTCGCGGGTAAGGACGTATCCCGTGATTGGCGCGCGGCTTCTCGACGCCAGCACGTTCGTTCCCGCGCGAAGGTATAGCGGATTCTGGTCGCCGGACGCGCCTTGCACAAACACCGCCACTGTCTTGTCACCAAATGCCTGCTCGACGTATCGCGACGCCGCTCCCGCGAAATCTGCGCTCGTCAGCCCGGCAAGAAATCCATTTACCGGATGCATGGCATAGTCCATATAAACCGCAATCGGCTCGCCGGTAGCCCCCAGGAATTCGATTACCGCAACGGTCTTGTCCGATGGGCCCTCCAGATTCGGCGCTTGAGTCCACAAGTGGCTTTCGGCATCCACCGCGTCTCGATTTACGTTCAAGTAGGATTTTCCGGTGCCATATCCCACGCGCGCCGGCTGCAACCTCGCTTTCGCTTGCCGCACCGCATCCAGAATCTGAGCCACAATCGGTGGAGGTGGTTGATTCGCGCCCGCCTCCGCTCTCAGCGCACGCATTCCCGGAAAGCCTCCGGGACCCCACGCACTGTGAGTGTGCGTTGCTGACATCACAATGTCTTCCACCGGGCAGCTCAGCTCCGCCGCGATCTGTTTCGCGGCGGCCTCCCACACTCCTTCAGGCAGCCCGCCTTGATCCGCTCCAATCAGCGCCGCTTTCGTTGTTCCGTTATCGAGTACGATCGCCCGCACATATAGCCTCTCGTGCGCGTACTTTCCGGACGGCGGATTCGCTGGATCCACCGGGGGCGTGATATCCACCCGCGCTGCTCCCGCGCGCAACGTCGCCTGTCCTCTCGCCGTTGCTCCCCAACAGAGAGAATACGCGAGTACAGTCACCAGCCACAGCATCCCCTTCTTGCTCATTTTAGTAATCTCCTCTGACTTGATGAAAAGCCGGCTGCGAATCTCAGTTGTGCCACGGAATCCCATTATCCCACGCCGAGAATATACCCTTCTCGGATTTTGGAAAAGGAACGGATTGCGAATCGGACGCGCCACGACCGCCGGAATGGTTGCTCAGCCACACGCTCGATGATACCTTTTGCGAATGGCGAAGTTCATAAGTCCCAGCTTGCGCGACACTCCCGGGGTGTTATCTCTCGTTCTGGCGATAGTCCGCGATGATTCACCGGAGGTGGCAAAGCTACTTGGAATGTCCCCCATACTGGCGCGAGAACCCCTTGCTGTCGGCGCCACGCGCCAAGCGGCAACTGAGTTCTATTTTAAAGAAATCAACCATTATTTGTTTGCCGGTGACACGCCATTGCACGCAGCTGCTGCTGGATATCGAAACCACATAGCGCAGGAGCTAATCAAGCATGGGGCAAACGTGGCCGCGGAAAACAGGCGGGGAGCAACTCCTTTGCACTATGCGGCTGATGGAGGACCCGTGTCACCCGGATGGAATCCTCAGGCGCAGGCCGAAATGATCGCGTTTTTGATCAAACACGGAGCCAATCCAAACACGCTTAACAAGGATGGCGTAGCACCTCTGCACCGGGCCGTACGTCAACGGTGTCTGAAGGCAGTGGATGCGCTGTTGCGCAATGGCGCCGGCGTTCGGCTCAAAAATAAGAGCGGATCGACGCCTTTGCACCTCGCCGTGCAAAACACGGGTAGGCGCGGCACCGGATCGCCAATGGCGAAAGCCCTGCAACGCGAAATCTTTGAGCTATTGCTAAAAGCCGGAGCGAACCCCGAAGACCGGGATGCGCGAGGCAAGACCGCCAAGCAGTGCTCGCAAAGTGATTGGATGCACGAATTGTTATAGCCCCATGAAGATCAGTTAGACGGTGCGAAAACGCGATTGATCGGCGGCTTGTGCCTCGTCAGCCAGGCACAGTCTACGCCTCGGCTGCGCCCTTCTTATGTGTGCGAGCGTTGATTACGCACGAATGCAAAATAGGATTGCATGACTGAATCCGTCCGGATGTTTAGGCGGATGAAGCAGGACAAAAGTCCCTGCCCCACCCGAAAATCAATTCAGGTGTATTGCCCCCTTGAATCAGGTAATTACCGGGTTGGACTTCTCAAACTTCCACCTTAAACTTTTCATGTGAGAGGGCACACGGATTGAATTGTGTCCACAGAAAGTAGAGTGGAGGTTCACATGCGAAACCTTGCCAACACAACGAAAAAGTTGGGATTAGCTGTATTTTTATTTTCAATTTCTGCTGCAATACCCTTGTGGGGGGATACACTTATTCTCCGCAACGGCAGAACAATTCCAGGCCAAATGACCAGAGCCGATGCCTACATGATTACCTTCACGGGCCAAAATGGCCGGACGATGCGTTATCGTGTGGATGATGTGGAGGCCATTCAGTTTGGTGATGCTCCGTACCGTTCTGACGCCGGTCCGGCCATTTACCAACGGCCGGGGGACGATCACCGCGATTATCCAGGCAATCGCAATGACCAGGCTGACGAAAATCAGGGTGACCGGAACTACGATCAAGCACGCATGGAGCGAGTGATCATTCCAGCGGGCACCGAGGTTGCGGTGAGGACGAACGTGCGCATCGATGCGCGTGATGCCGTGGAAGGCCAAAGTTACCCCGCCCAGATTGAGGAGAATGTTCGCGGCTCGGACGGCTCGATCGCCATTCCGCGAGGGTCAGATGCCTCGCTGATTATCCGGCAGATGGAAAACAATGGCGACCTAATACTCGATGTGGATTCCATCACGGTGGGCGGGCGGCGCTACCGCGTGAGCACTGCGGATGAAGAAATCCGCGCTGGGGCTGGTGCCAGGCGCACGGGCGAGTATGCGGGCGGCGGAGCCATGCTCGGCGCAATCGTCGGAGCGATCGCCGGCGGCGGAAAAGGCGCGGCCATTGGCGCGGCTGCGGGCGCGGGGTCCGGAGCCATCACTGCCCAGATCGTAACGCGAGGGAAAGAAGTGCACGTTCCGGCGGAATCTGTGGTTCGCTTCAGGCTGGATCGCCCACTCAGGTTGCATCTGTGGTCTTGAACGATTGAAGCTGAGTTGGACGGGATCTAGTTTTTTCTCGCCGCCCTTGGTTCCGGCTCGTAGGTGCAAAAGGGGTCCGAGGCGAGGGGGTTGCCCGTAGCTTCAAAGGCGCGCGCGCGTGAGCCGCCGCAGAGCGCGCTGTATTCGCAGAATCCGCAAGGGCCCTCGAATTGTGTCGGATCGTGGAGCGATTTGAACGCGGGCGCGTTCCGGTAAATATCGGCCACACGGTCTTTGCGAACGTTGCCCACCACCAGGGGGAGGAAGCCCGCCGGACAGATATCTCCGGTGCTGGAAACGAACATGATGCCGTGCCCATCGCGAATCCCAAATCCACGGTAAGCCGGGCTCCGCTTGATCTGTTCGCCGGTTAAGCCCTCCGCGCGCATCCGCTCGAGCGCCACGCGCCGGTAGGACGGAGCTTCGGTCGTGGCCACGATAAACGGCGCGGCGCGCGAAGTTTCGTAAATCCATCCCATCAGCTTTTCGCCTTCCGGCGCGGTGAGAGGTTGTAGCACTTTGCCGCGGCCGACCGAAATTAAGAAGAACAGGCTCCAGCGAGCCACCCCAAAAGGCTTCAGGAGTTCGTAAACGGAAGGCACGTCGCCCGCTGTTTCCGCCGACACCAGGGTGTTCACTTGTAGCGGCATTTTAAGTTCCTGGGCCCAACGCAGCGCCTGTAAAGTGCGGTCGAAAGTGCCGGGAACGCCGCGAATGGAGTCATGTCGCTCAGAGGTGGAACCGTCGAGGCTCAGTCCCAATCCTTCTACGTAGTGCTCCTGCAATCTAACCAGGACGTCGCGGGTGAATGCCGGAGTGGCGGCCGGCGTGATGGAAACTCCGATTCCCAACTTGTGGGCTTCGTCAATCAAGTCGTAAAGGTCCTTACGGTCGAGCGGATCCCCGCCCGTCAGGATCAGTTGCGGCAGCGGGTCGCCAAAATCACGGAATTGGCCCAGAAATTTAACACCTTCTTCAAAGGTCAATTCGAATGGGTGAGGATTCGGAACAGCGGAGGCTCGGCAATGCCGGCAAGCCAGGGCGCAAGCCTGCGTCATCTCCCAATAAATGTTGATCGGCGTTTGGCTGTAGTCGCGCGCCCCGTGGCGAGGCGCTGCTCCGTGATGTGGATGCTCTGGCATGACTGAGAGGCAGGGCGCTTTCCAGCTTAGGAAAAATCGTTCCATAAAATCGTACTCGGGGCTGGCAAACTCAGTCAAGCTCAAATCGGCGGTAGTGGCTCAATTTGATCTAAAGGCGGCTCGGGGACCCCACATGGCGAGCCGCAAATGACGAGTAGGGATCCCCGCAACTCGCCGCTTCAAAACCAAGCTGACCCAATGTTCAGCTCGAAGTCGAATTGACATCTATTCGGGAACGGATGATCGTTGTATAATTCAAGAGGGAAATCGAAATCAAAATATCAGGAGAAAAATCATGCTACGCATCAATGATGATGCCCCCAACTTCACCGCAGAATCGTCGCAGGGCACAATCAATTTCCACGATTGGATAGGCAACGGCTGGGCCATATTGTTTTCACATCCCAAAGATTTTACTCCCGTATGCACCACGGAACTGGGGTACATGGCGGGCCTTCAACCGGAATTCGAGAAACGGAACTGCAAGATCGTCGGGTTGAGCGTGGATCCCGTCAGCAGCCACAGCAAATGGGCCGTGGACATCGAAGAGACTCAGGGCCACAAGGTAAATTACCCCATGATCGGGGATCCGGAACTCAAGGTGGCCAAGCTTTATGACATGCTACCAGCCGACGCGGGCAATACTTCTGAGGGCCGGACGGCGGCCACCAACGCCACCGTGCGCACCGTGTTCGTGATCGGTCCGGACAAGAAGATCAAGTTGATGCTCAGCTACCCCATGAGCACCGGCCGCAACTTCGACGAAGTATTGCGGGTACTCGATTCGATCCAACTCACGGCCAAGCACAAGGTCGCCACACCGGTAAATTGGAAACATGGCGACGACGTGATTATCCTCCCTTCCGTGACGGAGGATGAAGCCAAACAGAAGTATCCCGGCGGCTGGAAATCTCCCCGGCCCTACATACGAATCGTTCCCCAGCCCAAGTGATGCACCCAAGCTGAGTGCGTAATGGTCTTCAAACAATTCTATCTGCCCTGCCTGGCGCACGCCTCGTACCTCATCGGAGACGAGGCGAGCGGCACGGCAGTGGTAGTTGATCCGCAGCGCGACACAGACCAATACATTGCCCTGGCCGCTGAACACGCGCTCAAGATCAAGCACGTATTCCTGACTCACCTCCACGCCGATTTTATCGCCGGACATTTGGAGCTCCGGGACCGCGTGGGCGCAACTATCATTCTTGGCGCCGCCGCCAAGGCGTCTTACGCGTTTACTCCTTTTCATAATGGCGATGTTTTGGAATTCGGGCGCGTTCGCCTGAAGGTGCTGGAAACCCCGGGCCACACTCCAGAATCCATCTCCATCCTCGTTTACGACCTGGACTCCAGCGACGCGCAGCCGCATGCCGTGCTGACCGGCGATACTTTGTTTATCGGTGACGTTGGACGCCCTGATTTGCGCGCGGCGCTGGGCTGGTCCGCAACCGATCTTGGCCGCCTCTTGTTCACCTCACTGCACACCAAGCTGCTTGGACTCCCGGATCCCTGCCTGGTATATCCCGCTCATGGCGCTGGTTCGCTGTGCGGGAAAGCACTGAGCAAAGAGACGGTTTCAACCCTGGGAGAACAACGCCGAACCAACTACGCTCTTCAGCCCATGAGCGAAGAAGCGTTCATCCAGGTGGTGACGGCGGATCAACCGGATGCGCCGCCCTACTTCACTTACGACGCAGTGCTCAACAGCGAGGAACGGCCCACTCTGGATGCGACGCTGGCGCGCGAGATGAATCCCATGCCGCTTGATCTTGTGCTCGAAATGCAGTCGGTAGGCGCGCAAATTCTCGATACCCGGGATGCGGCCGAATTCGCATCCGCTCACCTGGCGGGGAGCATCAACGTCGGCCTCATCGGCCAATACGCCACGTGGGCAGGGACGGTGCTCGACCGGGAGCATCCCATTGTCCTGATTGCGAGCCCGGGCCAGGAAAACGAATCCGCGGTTCGCCTGGGACGGATCGGGTTCGATCACGTGTTCGGATATTTGAAGGATGGATTGCGCAGTTTGGAATCGCGGCCGGAACTGACGGTCAAAACGGAGCGCCTTAGCGCGCCTTTCGCCGCGGAGATGCTGTCATCGAATCAGCCACCTCTGGCCATTGACGTTCGCGCCCCGCGCGAGCGCGAACAGAAACACATTGCCGGAAGCCTGAGTCTTCCCCTCAATCATCTGGCGGAGAATTTCGAAAAGCTTCCCAAGGACCGTCCCCTGCTGGTTTATTGCGCGGGCGGCTACCGGTCATCCATCGCCGCCAGCTTGTTGCAACGCGGCGGATTTGGCGATGTCAGTGAAATCGCGGGCGGCCTGGCAGGATGGGAAGCGGCGAAATTGCCCTTGTCCGTTTCTCCGGGGTAAGGTTGCGCGCGCGCCTTCTCCCTTATCCTTTAGCCAATTGTAATCAGGCCCGCCCCATCCGTTCGGCGGCCATCCCGTTTCCCACTCCCGACCCCGGGAACATTTCCATTGATTAGGTGACGGATAAATTCACCGTTGCGCTCCGCTGGACGGTGGTGTTGGAGGTCAACGTTCCAAGAATGGAAATCGTATAGTTTCCGGTTGCCGTGCCCGCATTGTTATTGGGATTGGCCGGGCGACAGCCAGTCAATCCTGAAAGGAAGATCAATGCAAGACTGAGAGCCGAGAGCCTCCACGATAGGGACCGGCGCCGGGTGGCCGTGCCTTGACGGCTTCTCCATACGTAATGGATGGCGGCCAGCAATATCGCGCAGGCGAGCCAATAAACAAGCGGCGGTGGCACGCCCCCGTAAGGCGCGCGGGGCGGAGGCAAATGTGAGGAGACTTTATTGGTGAAAATATTTAAATTTACCGTCGTGGCCGACCCGTTGGGCGTAACCGACGATTGAGAAAACGAACACGTGGCGCCCGGCGGCAGGCTTGGGGTGGCACAACTCAGTGTGACCGCCTGGTTAAATCCGTTGCTTGGAGTTACGCTTACGACATAGTTGGCCGTCCCCCCGGAAACAATGGTATCAAGCGCCGGTGATCCCGCAAGGGTAAAATCGGCCATCAGAACAGTAAGCGTGATGGTTACGCTTTGGGAACCGCTGGTCCCAATCACGCTAAAGTTATAAGGATTGGGTGTGGTGGCGCTCAATCCGCTTGCCGTCAAGGTGGTACTTTGTCCCGGGAGGAAGGAAGTGGGATTAAACACACAAGTTATCCCCGAGGAGCAAGTCGGTGTGATACTTCCTCCAAAGCCGCTGGGTGCCGTGGCTGAAATCGTGTAAGTGGCCGACGTCGTCCCTACCGTCACAGTGGCCGTGCTACTGGCCGCGGCGAGCGAGAAGACGGCGAGGCCATTCCCGGAAAGGGTGACGGCCTGCGGGCTCCCGCTTGCATTGTCGGCGATGGTCAAAGTGCCGGCGCGCGCGCCACTCGACGTGGGCTGGAAGATGACGCTGATCGTGCAGCTCTGGCCCACGTTCAGGATATTCAAAGTGGCCCCACAAGTATTGGTTTGCACAAAATCGCCGGAAGCAGCGATTGTGGAAATGCTGAGGACGGAAGTGCCGGTATTGGTGAGGCTCACAGTTTGAGGCGCGCTGACGGTTCCCACCTTTTGGTCTGCAAACGTCAAGCTGGTAGGCGCAAGCGTGACGGCCGTGGCTGCGGCAACGCCCGTCCCCGAAGCGGTGATGATGTGGGGGCTGCCTACGGCGTTATCTGTAACGGCGATTTCCTGGGTGGAGGCCCCGAGCGTCGACGGCGTATAGGTAACGCTGATGTTGCATGTCCCAGCACTCGAAGAAACAGTGCCAATGCAGTTATCGGATTCCTGATAGTCGCCCCCGGTTGTGATCGCTGTGATGCTGAGGGGCGAGGTGCCTTCGTTAATCACCGAAACAATTTGGGCCGGGCTTCTGACATTTAAGGGTTGATTCCCAAAATTTACCTTGGCGGGCGCCAGGGCCATAGATGGGAGGTTGGCAGACTCGAGTTTGGCCGCGAAAGCGTTTCCTGCCACCCCAGCCAGCGTCCCCTGATAAGCCGTGGCAACGGCGGGGAAATTGGACGAGGCTGTACTTCCGGCGACGTAGACCGCTCCCGTCGTGTCAAGAGCGATCGCCTGTCCAAAGTCGGAACCGTTCCCTCCGAGAAAAGTGGAGCTGGTAAGGGCCGTTCCCGTGGGGTTGATCTGAGTAATGAATGCATCTGAACAAGGATTGGACCCGCATGAACTTCCGCCCGTGATTCCCAATATGGCTTGGACGGCCTGTTGGATGGGAAAGTTGCTGGACTCGGTGAATCCTGTTACATAGGCATTTCCAGTTGAGTCAACCGCAATGCCATTCGCTTGATCGACGCCAGACCCACCCAGGTAAGTCGAGTAAACCAGGGTTGTGCCAGCCGGATTCAGCTTGCTCACGAAAGCATTCTTACTGCCTTTTAGCACGGTTTGAAAAGAACCGGAAGTTGTAGGAAAATTCGCCGATTGGGTGCTCCCCGCCACATAAACATTTCCGGAGGTGTCGAGCCCAACGCCATACGCTCTGTCATCCCCGCTCCCTCCCAAATAAGTTGAAAAAGCCAACGCCGAGCCGGAAGGGTTAAGTTTGGCCACGAAAGCATCCGCTCCACTTCCTGAGATACTTCCCTGTAATGGGTTCAGGGTTGGGAAGTTGAGCGAAAAAGTGTACCCTGCGACGTAGGCATTGCCAGCCGAATCGACTCGAATCGCTTGTGCAACATCAGCGTCCGCTCCTCCCAGATAAGTCGAGTACATCAGAGTTGAGCCGGTAAAATTGACCTTTGCTACAAAAGCGTCGGACCCTCCTCCGGTGGTCGCCTGAAAGGGGCCCACTACCGGGAAGTTGATGGACTGGGTTGAACCTGCAACGTAGGCATTTCCAGAGGAGTCCACGGCTATCGCCTGCCCAAAATCGGCGCCGCCCCCGCCCAAGTAAGACGAATAGACGAGCTTTTCGCCCGTGCTATTCAATTGGGTCACGAAGGCATCGCTGTTGCCACCGTAGGTAACTTGAAAAGCCGTGGAGGAAGTCGGAAAATTCGGCGAGGACGTACTTCCTGTAACAAAGGCATCTCCCGATGCATCCACAAATATGCCCGCACCCGAGTCCGCGCCATTCCCGCCCAAGTAAGTGGAGTAAACAAGCGCCGTCCCGGTGGTATTCAGTTTTGCGACAAAGGCATCTCCGGACCCGGAATTTCCACCCTGTTCACCGTTGAGTGTGGGAAAGTCACTCGAGTTTGTGTTACCCGCCAGAAATGCTTCTCCCGCGCTATCCACGGCTATCCCATAGGCCACATCGCCGCCTGTTCCCCCCAGATAGGTCGAATAAACCAACGTCGGATCGATCACCAGCGCAGTTCCATGATCATATTTTCCCAGCTTGAACTTCACTTCCTGCTTCCCTGCCAACTCATACCGGGCTTCAACAACCTGGCGGCGCCCCTCCACTTCCTGGTAGGCAAGCGGCCGCTTGAATCGCACTTCGCCTTCGCGTGCGTTGACCACCAAATCGCCGTCGGCATCCACACCCAGTTTTCGTGCTCCGTCAATGTCCATGCGGATGCGTTCTGCCTCGCATCCCGGGCTCACCACGAAATCGTTTTCAAGTTGCCCCTGGCTCCCGTAATAGACCAAGTCCACACCCCGATACACCCCGCCATATCGAACCTTGGCGAATGCCGGAATCCCGGTGCGCCACTTATCCGGACTATTTCCGATAAAATAATTACTCTTGCCGGGTAATTCTTCCAGCCCGCTGATCTGCGGTCGAGGATTGGCGCCGGCGAGCTTCATCCGCAGGACAGCCTCTCTCCCTTTCGGGGCATGAGCTGTAGCGACATCCGGCTTCTTAAGCTTCAAAACGGCTTCATTGGAAGTGAGGAACAACGTATAACCCTGCCCACGCGCAAGGAAATCCACCTGGGAATTCACTTGCCCGTCATTACGTTCAAACCTCAAGGGGAGTTTGGAGTATTGCGACAGCACTTCCCTCGAACTGCGCGACATGGTTTCGATTGCTTTCGTCCGCGCCGGTCCACTGGCCCCGGACTTTACAATCCAGAGTCCTATGAGGGCCATGGAAAACAAACAGGTCACCTTTACGACGGCCCTTGTGGGCCTGTGCCAGAACTTAAAGTCGCTACTCATCACGCGCACGTCGCTTCCTCCTAGAAGAAATCACAAATCATTTTCAAGTTTCAATCAGCCGGGATGGCAGCCCACCGCGAGCCGGGAACATAGCCCGGCTGTTCACATTCCGTGGGATGGGTCATGGTCCCACCGTAAGATTGACTGACGTCGATCGCACTATACTATTGTTACTGCCCAACGCACCTGCGATAGCGATGGTGTAGTTGCCATAAGTTGTGCCGCTACCTGCCGCGGTGAAGTTGTCTCCGGTATAAGTGGTGTTGCAACCAGCCCATCCAGCCACCGTGAATAGCGCGAAACTTAAAACGGCACACCGAACGCCAGCGGCCAATCGCCCGGACGCGCTGGGTCCCCGGTGGATTCGATCCCTTAACCCGGCCACCAATAAGGAAATTGCGAAGAGGGAAAGCAACCAGCCCTTAAAGCCCAGCCAGGGCATAAAAGGTGGAACGGGAGCGGAAGGCCGGGGGGGCAGGTAAGTGGAGAGAGCCGTAGTGGTGACGCTGAGATTGGCTGTGAGAGTGGCGCCTTGAAGTGATAATGCCGAAGGCGACCACACGCAAGTGGCCTGCGGAGGCAGGGTGCCGCAGGCCAACAGCACGACTCCACTAAAATTGTTCGTCGGCGTTACCGTGACCGTATAGGCCGCCGTCTTCCCGGCGCTCACCGTGGCAAACGCCGGAGTGGCCGAGATCGAAAAATCGCTGAAGAAGATTGTCAAGGCTACGCTCGCGGTTTGTCCGCCGCTGGTTCCAGTAATGGAGAAATTGAATGGATTGGCAGTTGTCGCCGTCAACCCGCTTACGGTCACCACGCTGCTCTGCCCAGCCGTAATGGTGGCTGGATTAAATGAACAGGTTGCGCCTGCCGTGCACCCCAGCGTGATGGTACCAGTAAAGGTATTGGAGGGTGACGCGGTCACCGTAAAGGTGGTTGATGTCGTTCCGATTTGAAGGGATGTGGATCGGGCATTGGCCGAAAGCGAGTAGACCGGACTGCCTGTTCCCGACAAGGAGACGGTCTGCGAACCGCCGCCTGCATTGCTGGTCACCGTGAGTGTGCCGGTAAGGTTTCCGCTGGAAGCGGGAGAAAAGGTGATGCTGATGGTACATCCGTCACCCACATTCAGGATGCTGGGCAATGACCCGCAGGTGTTGCTCTCGGCATAATTTCCGCTGATGGTAATGCTCGACAGAATGACCGAGGCCTTGCCGGTGTTCGCCAATCGCAATATTTGCGCCGGGCTAGTATTGCCTACGGTGATGGCGGGAAAGGTGACGCTCGAAGGGGTAAATGTTAAGGACCCCATGGAGGACGCCACGCCGTTTCCGGTTACGGTAATCTTCTGAGGACTGCCCCCGGCGTTGTCGGTAATGGTAATTTCATCGGTGCGATTTCCGGTGCTGGTGGGGGTAAACGCAATCTGGATCGAGCAATTGCCGCCCCCGGCGGGCACATTTCCCCCGCAGTTATTGGTCTGGGAAAAATCGCCGCTGGCCGAAATCGCATTGATACTTAATTGCGAGCTGCCCGCATTGATCAAAGTTACGGAGAGCGGATCGCTGGTGGTGTTAAGAGATTGATTTCCGAAGTCTATCGATTGCGGGTTCAACGCCACGGCGGGAATGTCTCCGTTGTTGATCTTGACGATAAAAGCATTGTTGCTTGAGGCGCTTCCGGCATAAGTGCCCTGGGATGCCCCTGCGATGACTGGAAAATTCACAGAGTTAGTGGCGCCGGCTATATACGCCTGGCCTGCTGAATCCACCGCCACGGCTTGCCCGAAGTCTGTCCCGTTTCCTCCCAGGTAAGTGGAGTACACCAGCTCGCCGGAAGATCTGATTTCAGCTGCAAATGCGTCCGTGCAGGGCCCCGACCCGCAAAAGCTGGCGCCCGATATTCCGAGTATGCGTTGTAGTGGATCGGCGGTCAGAAAATCCGTGGAACTGGTAAATCCAGTTACGAATGCGTTTCCGGAGGGATCCAAAGCAATGGAGGTCGCCTGGTCGGTTCCTGTTCCTCCCAAAAATGTCGAGAAGACCAATGACGATGCACCCGGCGTGAACTTGCAAATGAACGCGTCGCCCTGGCCATGATTGTTTGCCTGGAACGCATTAGTCGTAGTGGGAAAATCCGTGGAGGCAGAGTCGCCCGCGATGTAAATGTCGCCGGTCGCATCCAGAGCCATCCCGAATGCCCTATCTACGCCGCTCCCCCCGAAGTAAGTGGAAAAAATCAATCCATTTCCAGTCGCATTTAAAGAAGTGATGAAGGCATCTGCGCCGCCCCGGTTGGCACTTTGAAAAGCATTCTGGGTCGGGAAATCCGTCGAATAGGTATATCCGGCCACATAAACATTGCCGGAAGGATCCACCGCGATGGCCTGACCATTATCAGCATCTGATCCGCCCAAGTAAGTTGAGTAAACCTTGGTGGCACCGGAAGGCGACACCTTGGTTACAAAAGCGTCCGCAGTGCAGAATATGGTTTGATTAACCGTCGAGCACCCGTCATTTCCGATTTGAATGGGGTTAGTGGTGGGAAAGTCGCTGGATTCGGTAGCTCCCGTCAGGTAGGCACTTCCGGAGGAATCGATGGCAATCGCCTGAACCGAGTCGGAAGAACTGCCTCCGAGGAAAGAGGAGTAAATCATCGTCGATCCCGTGGGGCCAATCTTGGTTACAAATCCGTCTCCGCCGCCACCGTAGACGGTTTGGAACGCGCCGGCAGTCACGGGAAAATCAGGCGAGGTGGTCTTGCCTGCAATGTAGGCATTTCCCGCTGAGTCAATGGCAATACTAGTGCCGGTATCCGCTCCCCCGCCACCAAGATATGTGGAATAGAGGACGCTCGTTCCCGCCGCCGTCAATTTAACTACGAAGACATCACCATCGCCCGCGTAGTTGGGCTGGAATGCCGAGGTTACAGGGAAGTTGTTCGATCCGGTTGTGCCGGTAATGAATGCCTCGCCCGCGCTGTCCACTGCAATGCCATAGGCCACGTCCCCGCCCGATCCCCCGAGGTAAGTGGAATAAATCAAAACAGGGTCGATCACCAACGCGCTACCCCGATGGTATTCCCCCAGGTTGAATCTGACTTCTCGCTTCCCGGCCAGCTCATAACGCGCTGCCACCATTTGCCGGCGGCCGTTCAATTCCTGATACGCCACCGGGCGCTTGAAACGCATTTCACCTTCACTTTCCTTTACAACCAAATCCCCGTCAGCGGTCACTTCGAGTTTGCGGGCTCCTTCGATGTTCAAACGAATCAGACTCGGATCGGCTTCCGGGCTCACCACGAAATCCGTTTCCATCGCCCCTTGATTGCCGTAATAGATCTGGTCAACGCCCGGATAAACCTGCTCATAGCGGACCTTGGCAAAATTAGGCACGTGCGTTACCCATCGGGAGGGATCGTTCCCTATGAAATAGTTACTTTCGCCCGGCAGGGGTGAAACCCCAACCGCCCGCGTGTGGCGGTTCGACCCCGCGAGTGTGATTTGCATAAGATCAGAGACCAGCGGCAATGGACGGGAGGTTAACTCCGGTTTCCCACTGCTGCGTGCCGGATCCTGATTTATGGTTGCAGGCTTCTTCAGTTCCAGGAGTGCTCCGCCCGAAGTCAGAAAAAGGGTGTAGCCCTGTCCGCGCGCCAAAAACTTCACTCTGGGATCTTCTTGCCCTTGGTTTTGCTCAAACCGCATAGGCAGTTGTGGATAGCGCGCCCGTATTCGTGCCGCTGAATTGACCTCACCAGCCTTGAGCGTGATGCCCTTCGCCGGCGCCGGTGCGCTGGGATTCAAAAAGCCGAGCGCGGCAGCCAGCATCATGAAAACGATCATCGCGACTTTACTCTCCTTAATAGGCACGCAATGAAATCGACTAAGCGCCGATTGTCGTGCACTCCAGGGCTAATTTCCTGTTTTTCCGGTGATGGTTCTGATCAGTGAGGTCCCGTTAAAATTCACCGTCAAGGTGATCATGTTGTAGCGGTAATGGACGCTGTGCGTAAATCCGGCTTGAAGAGTGACTTTCCGCAATTTGGTGTACTCAATCCAGCCGGAATAGCCATTATCACGATCGATGGCTTGCGTTCCTGTGGTCTCAAACGCGTTGAAATAGTATCGATTGTTGGTCAAAACACCCACCACGGATGACCCGGGGGTAACAAGCCGGCTGAAAACTTTTTGATTTCCGCTGGGAAGCAACCCGTAGCCAGACGCCCCAATCCTGAGCCCATAAGGCAGATTGATATTGGCGCCTGCTTCCCCGTCCCCCATCAATCCAAAAACTTCGTAGGGCCGGCCGGTGCTATAGGGCCGTGGGATGTAGTACCGGTTAATCGTCGAATTTGCCACACCCAGGTTGAGGAAGGGGGTGATTCTCATTATCGGTTTTTCCGGCTCAATATGGTTGAACCAATCAACTCCCGCGCGTCCCGTTGTGTATATCCTCTCCGGGCTGGAGGCCGGTACGGTTCCGGTCAGGACCGTGGTCAAACTGACACCGGACCGAACCAACTTATAATGAAGGTCGATATAGGGGTCGCCGAGGAGAGTTTCGGTATCCCAATCTGTGCTGATCACGAGAGAAAGGGGGCTGCGTACATAAAATATCGGAAGGCCGATATCCGCCCCAAAGTGGTCGGTAAGGTTGTAACCCAAATTGATGTCCACGCTGGAAACTATGCCCTGCCGATTCCCGCCAGCCTGCAATTGCACGTAGGCAGTCGGCCCCGAGCTGTCGTCCTCGGATGCGATCGAAGGCTTTGAAGCGGCGGCGGGGGATTTAGAAGGAGACTCTTCTTTAGTTTTGGGGGTAGAAGACTTTTGTTTGCTCCTGTGGGGTAAATGGGGAACAGGAATTATTTTCAAAAACTTGGCGGAAGCTACACAGGGCGTCAAAAGCACGATGGCCAGAACAAAATGAATTAACTTCAATAGACTCTCCCTCCATTCCTCAAAGTTAAAACGAATTTGAACAGGCTACGTCCCGTTCCCCGCTTGGTTCCGGCCAAAATCGAGGAAGGCGGAAACTCAAACCCGTTTTCAGCTTTTAATTCGGCTTGAACCCTTCTTGAGCCTGCACGACGAACCATCTCACCTATTTGCGGCTAGGGAAGGAGGAGCATTGCTGAGCGCACTCCAAACCATCCTAACTCGCTTCCCTTCCCGGTGAGCAGGTCCAGCCTACTCAGACGCTTATTCCTCCGCTTGAGGTTTTATGGCAAAAGCAACCGCCATGTAAAAACATGCTTACAATTTCCTAACACGTCTCAAATCCATGATTGGGGATGCCGGGAATTCGGAATGCGGATCAAGCCCCCGCGCCAGGGATGGCTTGAGTTGACGCCGCCCTCATGCCTCAATCCACGACTGTGAACTGATTCATTCTGGCTGATGGCACTGTGTTTTGTCTACTGAATTCGTCGCCGATGGCAGCCTGACAAATGGCAATAACCTTCAAGGGGACGCATTTCCAAGACCGGCCCCATCAAAAACGTTCTTGCAGGTTCCACAAAACCCACTTCAGGATGTTTGCATCGAACATGCCTGGTAGCACGAAGTTGAATTCCGCGCCAGAGTGAAAATCCGGACGCCCAGACCAAACTGGAGATTATGATTTATTTCCCGGGTAGGCCCGCCTACTTCGCCAAGGACGGAAAGAAACTCATGCGGCGTTCTTAAAATTGGAACTTAGACGACAAATAATTGGAATCATTGGTGTGTGCGTTTACACAACTGAAATCATCCGGGTTTTGAATTAATGGTGAATGACTTCCAGGTTTGGTAGTGGGTCAGTTTGACGTAGAGGCGGCTTTACGCCGCCACGTGGCGAGGTAAACTCGCCGCTACGACCACAAACTGCCCCACTGCCCCAGGTTTTCCGGCCTGGAAGCAGTTGGCAAGGATAAACCACAGTTCTGATGAATGAGAAAGAAGCCCTCTGCTCCTCAGAATCTTCAAGTCACAACCTGAGCCGGATAGGCCGGCCAGAAGATCAGAGGAAACTTTTGGAGAAACCCCTTGGATGAACGAATCCTTCTAGTGCAGGACCAACCCAAACCCAAAGCGCCCCTGCCAGACCGCCTGCGGCGTCAGGGATGGACCGTCCACAACGTTCGCGACAGTCGTGAAGGAACAGATCTAGCCCTCAATGAAGCCTTCGATTTGATTATTCTCGATTTGACCCGGGCCACTCACAAGGGAATTGACGTTTGCCGCGATCTGCGCCAATACGGCTTGAATACCCCCATCCTGATACTCACGGCCAGAAATCAGCCTGCGGATAAAATCGTCGGCCTCAAAGTGGGTGCGGATGATTGCGTCACCAAGCCCTTCGCCATGATTGAGCTTCTGGCGCGGGTGGAGGCGTTGCTCCGGCGTTCCAAATCCAACTCCTGGGGACATGGGACCATCCACCATTTCGGGCAAGTTCGAGTCGACCTGCGACGAACACAGGTTTGGCGCAACGGAAAAACCGTTCCCCTCTCCGCCCGCGAGTTTCAATTGCTTCGTTATTTTATCGAGCACCGGGAGGCCACACTCTCCCGGCCGGAATTGCTCAAGGAGGTATGGGGATTCGATCCCATGACATCAACCCGCACTGTGGATGTCCACGTCGCGGGACTGCGGCAAAAACTCGAGCGGGATTCCAAACAACCTCAGCTCATCCGGACCATTCAGGGATTGGGCTACAAACTGGTGGCCACCCCGTCCGCTCCAAATCCAGCCATCACCTAGTGAAAACCAACGGTGAGTGAGATGAACAACACCCCGAAATTCTTCTAAGGATCCAGGCGCCGTTCCCCCCACGCGGCGAGTTGATTGACACTGCCTATTTTACCCGGCTTAGACTCGCTGGGAGCAACGGCAAGGAAAATCACCCCTTAATCAACTATAGTCCGCGATGGTGAACCGAACTCGACCGCTACTCCGGCTGAGATCGTAATGCCAACCTGTTGTTTAGCCTCTACGAGCCTGGCCTGGGCCGCCCCCTTTGATTGATCCGCCAGCCAGCCAGGAGAAATTCTACCTCCGCAGGACTGGCGATATCGATTGGCAGGCCTTGCCTCCTTTTGTTATCATTCTACGCATTGCCTGATTTGGCCTGATGGAGCTAATGCATGAGAATCCAAATGTTCCTCTCCCCGGTGCTTGCCGCACTGCTCCCGTTATCTGGCGCAGCCCGCAAGCCCTCCGGGATGATTCACGATTCCCAGGCCTTCGCGCAGGTGCATAACTTTTGCCTGGTCACAAACGGACTCCCCGACTCGGCGCAGACCCAGATTCGGAAATTCGTGGAAAGGGAAAACAAACCTCGGAAAATGTTGGGTAAGCTGTCTTGGAAGTATGTTGAACAATGTTCCAGCGCTGATGCAAGGATTACGTTCTCCTTCTCTCAAACAACAGGTGTGGGTGAGGGCACCAGCCGCGGCACATTGCAGGGCAGTCCCACAAACTCGCTTCAAACAACTTTCACTAGAGTAGAAATTACGGTCTTAGATCGTTCAGCCGAAAATACGATTTACTCGGTGGAGGGGGACGCGGTGGAGGGTGACCTTAGTAATGCCATCGACAGTCCATTTTCAAAACTGGAGCGCGACCTTAAGGATGCTGGCGCGGCGAAGCACTGAGTCTGTGTGAGCGCGACGACAAGTTCACTGCGCGGAAGGAATCAATCCTTAACCTATTTAATTCGACGATGTTCATCTGCCCGGATCTAAACCAGCATAAAAAATAACTCACAACGCAAAAATCAAGAAGCGCGGCACCCCGACGAGTCATCGCTATCAGCGCGAAATGCCGAACCGTTGCTTGGCTTCTTCGAGCATCGCGCGCGTCGCCGTGGCGCCCACGCGACTGACCCCGAGCTCGCGCACGCGCAACAGGTCATCGAGAGTGCGTACGCCGCCGGCTGCCTTGATCTGTACTGAAGGCAGGCAGTGCTGGCGCATCAGTTTCAAGTGATGGTCGGTTGCCCCTTTATAGTTATAGGAACCGTCGGGTTGCTTCACATATCCATAGCCCGTGGAAGTTTTCACAAAGGCTACGCCAGCTTCTGAACAGATCTCACAGAGGCGAACAATGTGGGAGTCCTCCAGGTAGTCATTTTCGAAAATAACTTTCAAGAGAGCGCCGTGCGCCTTAATCGCAAATTGGATGGCCTGGATTTCGTCGCGAACATAATCCCAATCTCCGCCCATTGCCTTCCCAACATTGATGGCCGCGTCGATCTCGACTCCACCCGCGCGGGCGGCGGCTTCCGCCTCCGCCACCTTGATGGCCGTGGTGCTGTTGCCGTGAGGGAAAGCGATCACCGGGCAAACCCCCACGGTTGATCCCGCCAGGATTTCCAGAGCCATCGGGATGGCGTAAGGCTTGACGCAAGCAGTGGCCACATCATATTGCAGCGCCAACCGGCAACCCTCGGCAATCTGCGCATCCGTCATGGTGGGATGAAGCAGAGAGTGATCAATCATCTTCGCCAGCGCTTGAACTGTGATGGAAGCTGTCATAGGCTTGGACCGAGTTTGCTCAATGTGAAGGCATCGGCTCCGACCGCATCCGCTTTACTGGTTCCCAGGCGAGCAAGCCCGACAGCCGTCCTCTGCATGGGGTCGTATTGATTCTTCCCTGTGCCGCCTGGGACCGCAATCTCGCGCGTATCACCACCCAGAAAAATACTTCGTCCTGCATCGTCTTCAGTATTGAAGGCTCGCGGGAATGAGCACAAATTGTAAACCTCAGTGGGCGGGAGGCGAATTGCGTGGCGTAACGGCAGCGAAGGTTTTCTGCGACGCAGCGGCCTCACGAGCTATCAAACCAAACCCTTTTGCCGACGCCTCCAGGTTGAGAATGGCGAGAAGTTCGCGGCCCCGAGTGCGGTTCCCGTATTGAAGCTCGACTTCGCCCAAGGCCGCGCGAGCTTCGAACTGGTACGTCGCTATTCCTGCCTTTGCCGCCTCGGCACTCGCCGCATTGAGAACCTTTATGGCCTCATTCGATTTCCCGCTGGCAGCACGCACGCGAGCGTCGGTGATTGCAATTGGAATTCGGATGGTGACGTCTTCGCTTTTCTGGGAAAGTGTCACGGCGCGCGATACGGCCTGCTGGGCCTCGGCCGTTTTCCCTTGGGCCAAAAGGCATCGAGCAACCAGCGCTTCAGCGCCTGCTTCCCTGTCCCCCGCTTCCTCCTTTTGAAATTCCTCGATGGCGCTACTGAGCAAGGCAGCCCCCTCAGCCGGGCGGCCTTCTTCCATCTGAAGCTTTGCCAGGGCAACCCGGCTGTCGGACTCACTACCTTTCTCGCCGATTTGGTTCCATATCGAGAGGGCGTGCTCCTGTTCCTTGCGGGCGGCAGCGAGGTTTCCCTGCGCCTCAAAAATTAGGCCAAGGAAGGTGTGCCCGTAGGCGACATTGCCTTGATTGGATATCTGGCCGGAAATCCGCAGCGCCTCGCCTGCCGCGCTGGTGGCGCTTTCCAAGTTTCCCTGGAGATAATAGAGATCAGTAAGATTGTTGAGTGAGGTTGCCACTCCAACTTGGTCGCCAATTTCCCGCCGAACTTTGAGGGCTTGCTCGTACATTTTCTGCGCTTCATCCAGGTTCCCCTGGGCCATGATGACGAGGGCGTTGTTGTCCAGGACATTGGCCGCATTCGACTGGTCCTCAATTTCGTTGAAGATGGGAAGGGCTTTGTCGTACATGGCTCTGGCGCCCCGGAGGTCCCCCTTCTTGATCCAGAGCAGGAGCGCAAGGTTATTCAAGACTTTCGCGACGCCAGCCTGGTAACCGATCTCACGGTACTCGTCCATGGCCACTTCGTAGCGCTTCTCGGCCTCGCTAAAATTCCCTTGTTCGTAGAAGAGTACTGCCAGATCATTCAGCACATCCGCCACTCCACGGCGGTCCCCCACCGCGGCATAGGCTTGTCTGGCCTCCTCAAAGGCAGCCGGAGCTTTTTTCAATTGCCCCAGTTTCCAAAGGGCCTCACCTTCCCGCTTGCGCCCTTCCGCCACCACAAAGCGGGCGCTGCGTTCATCTCCCTTCTGAATTGCATGCCCCGCACTCGACTGTTGGCCCTTGAAGTCCGAGAGTGAAAATGCCACAGAAGCTTCCGCCAAATCGATTCGCGGGTCATCGCGTGTCGGAGCGGGCATCTCCCGAAGCGTCTTCACGGTTGCCAATCCTTCCTTACCCTTTCCGGCGGAGGTTTGGGCGTTGACTAATCGCAATCCATAATCCAGGTTGTCCGGAAATAGGATGAAGAGAGATTGGTAAGTCTCAACCGCTTTTCCCCATTCCCCGGTTGCCTGCCGATAGCTGCCCTCCACCAGAAGACGTTGTTCTTTGGAAAGTCCTCCCGACAGGTCCATCGCCTGTTTGGCCTGCTCGCGTGCTTTTGAGTCGTACCCGAGGGCCGCCCAAGCCTCCGCCAGAGCCGAATGAGTCAGAGGATGCTCAGGTTCGATAGTTACTGCCTGTTGAAGCAGGTCACGCGCTGACACAGCTTCGAAAACCCAGAGTTTCGACAAGCCTTCTGAATAGAGGCGCGCCGCTTCCGGATTCGAGGGCAGCGATGCCTGGACTGCGCCCGCTTCAGCTTTTGGGATCTCGCCGGCGCCCAACTTTTCTCGAAGACTTTTTCCAACTTTGGAAACCAATTCGAAGAGATGCGAGGCGGTTCCTGTTTCGGCTACCGAAACGAGCGTGTCCCCTTTTAAAGTATCTTGAACGCGAACGTCCACACGAATGGGGCTGTCGGCTCCGCTGCCCAGCGCAGTGTAGGAGCCCAGAACTACGAAATCGGTCCCGAGATTGGTTCTAATCCGGCCAAGGGTGTCTTTGCCGAGGCTATCGGCGACTTGAATGCCGAGCTCTTTCTTCATTCGAGCCACGTTTTCGCCCGGCACGGTCCGTAACGCCTGCCCCGAAAGTTCGGTGGTCAGGTATTGGACCAAAGCTTGCGACAGCCAACCGGCTTCGTGGTTACCGGTAAGGTTTCTGAAGTCCAAGACAGCGACGGCCCTCCTCGCCCGGACCGGCGGATGGGTCACTGCCTGGGGCGACTCGGTTGCGGCTTTTCGGTTTTGCCGATCGAGATAAAGATACAGGGCGAACGCGCCGCTAAGGATGGCAATGATCGCCATAAAGGCCGCCGCGACGACCCAGGATTTCTGATGCCCGGCAACAGGGGCGGGAAGCAATTCTCGCGCGCCCGTCAAGGCGCTCACAACGTCCGTCGCCGTCCTGAAGCGATTCAGGGGGTTTTGCTCAAGGCAACGGAGGATGGTGGCTTCCCACTGGGCATCCAAGTCAGGCGCAAGACTTCTGGGTGATCGCGGAGGTTCCTGCAAGCGCTTAAACGCCGTCGCCATGGGCGTGTCGCCAACAAAAGGTTGAGCCCCGGTCACCATTTCGTAAATCACAACACCGAGGGCGTAGATGTCTGTGGCGGCGCTGACCGGCTCTCCCTTAAGTTGCTCGGGCGCCATGTATGCCGCAGTGCCCATGATCTCACCGGTCATCGAAAGCGAACTGAGCTCGCTATCGTCAGAGGCAATGCCGCGAGCCAGGCCAAAGTCAGTGACTACCGCGCGCACGGTTGCCCCCTCCTGATCAGGAGGGACCAGCAGCACGTTGGCAGATTTGAAATCACGATGGACCACTCCCACTTGGTGGGCGGCATTCAACGCAGCAGCCATTTGAGAGATAAGAGGGAACGCCTCCGACTCCGCCATCGGCCTCGCCCCCCGGAGCCGGTCGGCCAATGTCTCCCCGCGAAGAAGCACCATGGTCAGGAACGTGACCTCGCCGCCCGTCGGAAGCTCGTGATGCCCTATGTCGAAAATTCGACTGACATTGGGGTGGGTAACTTTTCTCGCTAGTTGAATTTCGCGCTTGAACCGCTCCAGGGCGCCGGGACTTTCCGCGATGGCAGGCCGGACTGTCTTAAGGGCGAAGTGTCCTCGAAGTTCCAAGTCCTCGACTTCATACACCTCGCCCATGCCACCCTGTCCGATGAAGCGAATAATCCTATAGCGCTTGGCAAGAATTTCTTGTGGGGAGAAGGTTGGGTGCGCTGATTCAGGGCCAAGTGCCGGCGGGGCGCTGGAGATGGGTCTATCGGGTCCCTGCGTCTCCTCAGGGTCGATTACAGGTTTGCCCAACCCGGCGGGATTCGGGAGGGGTGTGGTTTGGTCCGGCATATCCGGGTCGTCGGCGGTTCTCTGGACAGAAAGCTGCGAAGCGCCCACATCAGAGAAACCCGGTTGCGAGTCCTGGTCCGACTTCTCCATGCAATAGCTCCCGTTGAGGAAAATTAGGCGGGATTATAGCATGCGTCTGCCGTGGCAAGACTCTACGTTTATTTTGTTCCGCCCGCCGTCAGTTGCCCCGCTGCGGCCGACTTTGTGACCAACGCGCGCAATTCCTCCACTTCCCGGCGAAGCTGAGCGACCGCCTCATCATCCTTCTGCAAACGGGTCCGTCCGGATTGCGCTTTGATCTGTTCCCGCAACTCGTCATTCTCCGCTTTTAATTCGCGCACGGACTGAAGAAGCAGGAAGGGCAGCTCACTGTAATTCACGGTCTTGAAGCCGCGTGAGTCCTCCGCCACCAACTCGGGAAACAGTTTCTCAACATCTTGCGCGACCAGGCCGGAAATGAGGGCCGTTCCAAAATGATACTCAGGGTGTTCAGAAACTCTCCAATGGTAGTGCACGGGTTGCAACTGCGCGACCTTATCGAGCAATGGCGAAAAAGGCTGGATGTCCGTCTTCAGCCGCTCATCGGACGAACATGAACCGCTGAGCGGGGAGCCCGCGAAGTTCTGGACGCAACCATTCGTTCCACTTGTGCCCACGCGAATGTCCCCCACCACTTGAAGGGTGACGGCCGGCGTTTGCGTTCCGATTCCCACGCTGACGCTCGAGGTGGCGCCATTGACGCCGTTAATACTTCCCAGCACCAAAGTATTCGATTGCCCCACTGCGGCGTTTGCGCCGATGGCAGTGGCATTGCTGAGTTGCGTGGAGGTTCCCGGCCCGCTGAGGTAGCCAATATAGGTGTTGTTAGCCCCGGTGACGTTTGCGTTGTTCGTGTTGGACGTGTAGCCAGCCCAAAAGCCTACCGCCGTGTTATTGGAGCCGCTGCAGGTGCCCGAAACGCCAAAACAATTCGCGAGGAGAGCTCCATACCCGACCGCAGTGTTCTGGCTTGCTGTGCTGTTATTGTAGAGGGTTAAGGCTCCCACAGCAGTGTTGGCAATCCCAGTGCTGTCTTGACCAAGCGCCTGGGACCCTGTCGCAACGTTGTTGGCACCTGTCATCAGACTATTGCCGGCACTGGCTCCAACAAGAGTATTGTTGTTGGAGCTGGTATTGAAATTCAATGCTTGAAGGGTGCCAACGGTCATCAAATTACCCGTGGCAGTAATATGCATAATCGGCGTGCCCGGGTCGGTGATCGTGATCGCATCTCCGCTGGTGTTGGCGTTTGAAAATACAGCCGCCCCAGTAGTTGCGTCGTTGGTGGTTACCATCAATGCAGCGCCTGACGTGGTCGCTACGTTCTGGGTCGCCATAAACGTATTGCTGGCGGTTACAAGGGGAAAATTAATCGCCGCCACGCCGCCCAGATTCAGGGCGTTATTTGCGTCCCCACCCTTTGAGGAGCTGGCAGCGTAATTGACTCCAAGTTGGAAGTTCTGGATGCAGCCCCCGCAATTAAGTCCGGTTGCGCTAGGTAGGTTTGTGAGGTTTGAGCCGTCACCCGAAAAGGACGCCGCAGTCACGCTGCCAGTGACGGTTGCATCACCTCCCGAAGTGAAGTCGCTGCTCGCGTTAATGTTCCCAGCCACATCGAGCGTAGCCGCCGGCGCAGCCGTCCCGATTCCAACGTTGCCGGCGCTGGTCATTCGGATTCCCGGAGAACCGATCCCTGACCAGGGCCCGATCACCAGGTTGCCGGCATTGGGCGCTGTCCCGTAGAAAATAATCCCCTGATCCCCTCCTTGCACAAGTCTGTTGTACGCGTAATAGCCCAGATTGGGGATGAACATGATCGTTCCATTGGCGTTGGTCGTTCGTAGGGCGATGTCATTTTGGGCCGCTGCGTTTTGCACGTCCAGCCGCGCTCCTGGGATCGCCGTCCCGATGCCGATTTTGCCGGCCGCCGTCATTCGGATTCCCGGAGTACCAATGCCG
Source organism: Terriglobia bacterium (assembly GCA_035308965.1). Lineage (GTDB taxonomy): Bacteria > Acidobacteriota > Terriglobia > UBA7540 > UBA7540 > DASYXZ01. The sequence continues at coordinate 378,075 of DATGFN010000065.1, forward strand.
GACCAGGGACCGATCACCAGGTTGCCGGCATTGGGCGCTGTTCCGTAGAAAATTATCCCCTGGTCCCCCGATTGCACCAGACCGTTGTACGCACTCGTGCTCAGATTGGGAATCAGCATCATCGTGCCGTTGGCGTTGGTGGCTCGTATGGCGATATTATTTTGAGTGGTTGGATTCTGCACATCCAACTGCGCCCCCGGGCTCGCCGTCCCGATGCCCACGTTGCTGCCGGATTGAGTGATCATCGAGTTCTCGAC
>DATGFN010000066.1:0-69399 GCA_035308965.1 Terriglobia bacterium
ATAGCGTTCAGCATGGTTTGCGGGTGGGCGGGCTCGATACTTTAGCGGGTCGAATTATTTACTTGCAGTATTGCGTTGCGTTGGGATAGGATAGCGCGTCGTTAGTTTAACGTATTGAATCCGCGGAGGCGTACATGAGTCCCCTACCTGCCAGATCACCCGCCCACTTCAAAACCATGGAGCAAACCAGCGTCCCTCAAGGGCGGAAGGGGAAACACCAGCAGATTGTAGCCATCATCCTTAAGGATCTCGACAAGTTGAAGGATGGCTCCGCCATCAAGGTGCCCCTGGCGGAAATGGCGGAAAGCAAGGAGAAGGTGCGTTCGGCCCTGAATCGCGCCACCCGGAAGGCCGGACGGACGGTGGCCACCGCCAGCGACGAAACCTTCCTTTATATTTGGAACATCACGGCGCCCCAGCGAGTCTGAGTGGAATCCTGACTTTCAGACTCCGCCCCAACTCATTCTCTGCTCCCTTATCATATTGCTCAGTGGGGGTACGTTCTTGAAGTCCCGCTGATAACGCTTCCCCCCTTCGCGCCGGGACCTCGCAAAACTCAATACCCGGCAGGAATTTCTTGTCCCCATAATAGGTGCGCCGCACCACGGCCGGATTCCAACCATCCAACTCCATGAGCAAATCGATACACGGAAGTGGTTCCAATAGGACAGACACTTCACTTTGGCTTCTGTCAAATTGAGGGTGTTGGAAGTGGGATGACCGTTCTCAAGGCCCGCCCAGCTTCCTCAAAAAATGTTCTTACCGGAGATTAATCCACCATGTTCCATCAACAGAAAATCATCAGTGCGGTTAAACTTTCCCTCGCCTTGCTTGCCCTGATCGCCGTGGCGGGCTTTATGGCCTGCTCGGAGGCATCCACCAAGTCGCCCGAGGTTACTTCTAATATCCGCAAATCGCTCGACGACGCGGGCCTGAAGGATGTCTCCGTGTCGCAGGATCGCGATAAGGGTGTCGTGACGCTCGACGGTAAAGTCGTGTCCGAAGAGATTAAGAACCAGGCGGAATCGATTGCGAAGTCTATCGCACCCGGACAGGTGGTCGCCAACCAGATTGTTGTCCTTCCTCCCGGCGGCGAAAAAGATGCAACCACGGTGAACTCGGATCTGGACAAGGGTATTGACAACAACTTGCACGCCGCCCTCATCCAGAACCAGGTTGAGAAAGGGGTCAGCTTCGACGTCAAGAGTGGCGTGGTGACCTTGACCGGCGAAGTGAACTCTCAATCCAAGCGAACGCAGATTGAACAAGTGGCGTCCGGCGTTCCCAACGTGCAGCAGGTGGTGAACGAGCTGCAGGTTAAAGATCAGAAGGCCAGTTCCACCACACTGTAGGTCTTGGTAGCCAGCGTCGGGTATTTGGGTGTCGCGGCTGAATAATCTCAGGAAGGAAATGCCATGTCATTTGGACTTTATGCGCTTGGAGTTGTGCTCGTGATTGGCGGGCTGATATACGGCGGCATTTTGCTGCATGTCCCCGCCCACTGGATTGTGGTGGGTGGGATTGTCGCGTTGGGGTTTGGGGTCCTGGCAGCGGTTAAAGCAACCCGCCAAAAGGATCCGGCGGGATAGCGGCGCACGCCGCGAAAATTGTTTGTACTCTCGGAGCCGTTCGTCTTAGGTTGCAAAAAAGGAGGAATATGCTGGCAACTGTCTTGATTGTGGTCGTCGTTTTGATGCTTTTCGGTTCACTACCCACATGGGGTCACAGCCGAAGCTGGGGTTATGGACCAAGCGGCGGGCTGGGACTGGTGGTGATGATTCTGATCATTCTGCTGCTCCTCGGCCGACTCTAACCCCCCCACTTGAAATCGCAATCTGCTTTCCGAATCGCTCGATTCCGGCCGTCAACCTGAAGCAGCAGGGCCAGAAACATATTGCTCTGTTCCTGGCCCTCATCTTTGCGCCCATCGGTCAGGATTTTAGTGTGTTTGCCAGCTCGATGTGCCTCACTCTTGTCAAGGCGGGCTTGCGAAGAATCTATGAAGGTCACCATTTGATGCCGTACTGGCTGATCTTATAGGCCAGCGCCTTGTAACTAATATTTAAAATCTGCGCGGCCTGCTTGCGACTCCATTTCGCTTGCTCGAGCGCCCGGTTTATTGCTTCCTTTTCAGTTCTGCATTTGACCTCATGAACCGCCGACTTCAAACCGCCCGGATGAACACCGCGCGCATTGTTGGCGAGCTCGGACGCGCATTCCTTTCCCTCATCTCGAAATTCCAACTCTCTCGGCATCAAGGACTCATCGCCCAGGACCAGGTAGCGTCTTACAAAATTCTCCAACTCCCGAAGGTTTCCCGGCCAGGAATATTGAACACACTCATCCACCAGGAGCGGGGAAAGGGGCAGCGGTGTTCGGGAGTATTGGCGTGCAAACCGCGTCATGAATTGGTTCAGGAGGAGGGGAATTTCCTCGCGCCGTTCCCGTAAGGGCGGCAAATTCAATGTGAAAGCATTCAACCGGTAATATAAATCCTCCCGGAGCTTCCTGGCTGCGATTGCCTCCCGAATATTCACGTTGGTGGCCGCCAGAATCCGGACATCAACCCGAATGGTGGCGCGGCCGCCCAAGCGCGAAAACTGCTGGTCTTGAAGCACGTGCAGGAGTTTTGCCTGCAAAGTCACGGGCATCTCCCCAATCTCGTCCAGCAGGATGGTGCCCTGGTCGCAGATTTCAAATTTGCCTGGTTTCGAACGATCGGCTCCCGTAAATGCGCCCGCTTCATATCCGAATAATTCGCTCTCCAGGAGATCAGCGGGGAGCGCGGCACAATTCACTTTTAGAAAAGGGCGGGAAGCCCGCGAAGACACCTGGTGAATCAAGCGTGCCACAATTTCTTTTCCCGTCCCGGATTCCCCCAGGAGCAGCACCGGCACATTCACGCTGGCCATCTGATCGACCTGGGCGCGAATTTTCCTCATCGCCGGACTGGACCCGATAAAGCAGAGGTCCTCCCCCAGTTCTTCAATCGCGTGCCCAGCCTCGACGGATTCGGCCCAACCAATTTGCGGGGTCTGGGAGTGACGCATCACTTTTTCCAAGTCGCTAAGCTGAAATTGTCTGGGCGGGTAGCCCGCCGACCCTAATCGGACAGCTTGTGCCGCGTTCCGGGTGCTGGTGGAAAGCACGCTAATCTTGAGGTCGGGCTGAACCTGCCGGAGATGCTCGAGCGCCTGAAGGCCGCCCAATTCGGGAATCAAAACCATGACGAAGTAGTCCGGGCCGTCTTTCTGAGTTGGAAGAGGGGCGTCTATGAGCTGTGAAGCAATTGAAGGATCGGGCATGTTTCTGATCCACTCGTGAGCCGCCTCCAGGAGCTTGGGAAATTGAGCAACTCCCTTTTGGAACCAGACCTCATGCCTGACCGATGGAAATTTGTGACCCACCAGGCAGGGCATGGCGTGTTCAGCTTCGAAGCCCGCCCCTTTTAACTGGCTGGATAAAACACTTCGAATGCCAGGCTCATCTTCCACCAACAGGACACCACAGGCTGCGCTTTCCGGCATGTTCCCCTTCTCCTTGGACCTTAGCCCGCATTTCCTTTTACATTAATAGTTATAACTTAATAGCTATGCCCGCGTCAGTCCAAAACAGCACTGAACTCTGTTCAAAATTGCACAGCCCAATTTGTCTTTGAACCGCGCCCGCTGCGGGGCATCCTTCCCGGTATTTGATTGCGGTGAAGGCGGCGGAATGAGGAGAAGGGGTTTAGTTGCGGGATGGCCGGGTTAATTCGCCCAATCCAACGATCGATGGGGTTCCCTCGATTGACGGCATGGTGGAAATCCCATGCTTTCGGGTCGCTCGCCGGTTACGCCATGGCAGCGAGTGCCTGCGCCTGCCTGCGAATGCGTGTGTTTTGCGAGGCCGACTGGACGATAAAATCCAATGCATCGAGTTCAAACGGAGGTAAAACGAAGTCAAAAGCGCCACGTTCCAGCGCCGTCAAATAAAATTTGACGTCCTCAATCGTCCCGACAACGATGACGTTTACCGGGAGGCCGATTTTTTCGGCAAGCTCAATAACGTCCCTCCAGGAGCCGTCCGGAAGAGCGGTATCGGTGAACACCAGTTGGGGTTGAGTCTGCGGAATCAGCCGCTTGGCCTCCTCACAGTTGCGCACGCTGTAAGTCTCGATGGACAATTCTTTTAACGCCATTTTCAACAAATCCAGCGGGTCCGGCCGATCATGAACCAAAAGTGCGAAACAATGGGACTTCATTTCCGCCCTCCTTACCTTACAATTTTCATTCCTGAGATTTTAAAAATTGGGCAGCCCAGCTGTCTGTTCAACTTTGAACAGTCATATGTTCAAATGGGCACACTTCTGTTGACGAGCGAGGGGAATCACAAGACGTTTGTGAATGATGGCGTGAATCCGCGCGGGTGCACGGCGAGGTCTCAGATGATCACCGTAATGCGGCTTGTTTCGCCGGCAATCGGTTTTCGATGAAGTCCATGATGCGGCCGGCGGCAGGCGGATCCATATTGGCCAGCACCGCGATCACGTAGCCTGACTCGGGAAAAATCTCCAGATCGCCATTCATTCCCGGAGCGCCGCCGTTATGTCCAATGGAGCGCACGCCGTTCCGCGTGCGATCGCCAAAGCCGTAGGCGTACTTGGAGCCGCCCGGCGTATCCACTTTGCCCGTGGTGAGCAGTTCGGTGTAATGCGCGTCCAGCAGCTTGTGGCTCTCGAGAGCATTGGCGAAGCGCAGCAAATCTCCCACCGTTGAATACCCGCCCCCCGCTGAGGTTCCTCTGTAAGGCAGCGTATCCATGTTGGGGATCAGCTTCCCATTATCATCTTTCATGTAGCCGATGGAGCGGTTGGGCACCGGCTGATCCTCGGCTAAAGACCCCGTAGAATCCATGCCGGCGGGCTTGTAAACGTGGTCGCGAACGTAATCGTAATAACTCTGCCCGCTCACGCGTTCAATCACCACGCCGAGCAGGAGGAATCCGTAGTTGCTGTACTCCCAACGGCTGCCGGGCGCGAACTCCGGGCCACGCTTGCCGAGAAGGTTGATGTAGTCCTGGAGCGTGCGCAGCTCCAACCGGTGGGCGTCAAACTCGGGCCCGAAAAAATCACCCGTGCCACCCGTGTGGGTCAGGAGCTCATGAATCGTTACTTTGGCAGCCACGTCCTTGTTGGGATAATCGGGAATATATTGGCCCAACGTGTCTGTGAGTTTGATTTTTCCCGCCTGCACCAATTGGAGCACCGCCACCGCGGTAAACATTTTGTTCATGGAGCCAAGCCGGAACAGCGTATCGACCCTATTGGGGATTCTTTTCTCACGGTCGGCCATTCCGTAGGCGGCAGAGAAAATTGGGTTACCATTCTTTGCCACCAGCACGGCCCCCGAAAAATCGCCTGACGCGCCGTCTTTCGCCAGGCGGTCGCGGAGAGCGGCGATGGCCTCATTTTCGCTCATGCGTCCCGGCGGCGGACCGCTCTCCGCCTGGGGCTGAACGGGCTCCAGCATGAAGTTGCCCACGTGGTCAGGGTCGGCTGGGTCCACCTCCATCACAAAGTGAGCAAGTTGGCCGGAGTTGCGTTCCTTCACGATACCGGCGAAGCGCGTGGGCGTGGAAGTTTCTGACTTCTGGAAGTCGAAGCCGCCCGTGCGCTTGCGGAATTCCATCGTACGTTCGACATTCTTCGCCCGCTCGGGGAAGTTGGCCTGGAGATATTTTAGGATTCTGGACTGGTCGCCGCTGTTAAACGTGTCGAGCCAAATGGAGAACTGGCGCGCCGCGGGAGTGTCCGGAAATTGCTGAGGAGCGGCTGCGATAGTCACCGCCGCCAACAAAGTTGCTGCCCAAAGCAGATGTTTTCGCATGGTCGGTTAGACGCGTCCTTGAACAAATTGGTGGGTTTAGGGTGCCTCGAAAAATAGACCCCCCGTTGTCTTCGATGCTGGATTCACACTCCTCGCGCTGCTCCCCGTTGGCGAAATGGAAAATGGGCAGGGCTCTATTTTCCCTCGAATCGCGGGCGTCCTGCCCGCTTTCTAATGGTCAGGAAAGAGCGGGCGAGACGCCCGCGCTCCCAGCGATGCAAAGTCGGAAACAACAGGAAATCGGGCATTGCACTCCGGTACGGTTCAAAGTGATATTATTTTAGATGCGCCGCGGGGTGGAAATCCCGGCGCGATGCACTATTACAATCATGAAAGGAGCGAGGTCATGAAATTATTAAATCTGGACATTACACGCATTGCGCATGACACGTTTCGGATTGCGGGAAGCAAAGTGGTCTATACCGACCCTTTCAAGGTCACGAAGAACGATGAAGCGCACGTTGTGGCAATCAGCCACGAGCACTTTGACCACATGAGCATCGAGGACTTGAAGAAGGTAATTCATCCAGGGTCGACCATCGTCGCCAGCCCGTTGTGCAAGGACGCACTAAGCGGAATCAAAGTGCGGGACAAGCGTTTTCTCGATCCCGTCGCCAAGATGACGATTGGAACGCCCAAGACCGGCGAAGTGGTCATCGAGACTTTGCCTGCCTACAACATCAACAAATTCCGCGAGCCGGGCAAGGCGTTTCATCCTCAGGGGGAAAAGCGGCTGGGATTTATCATTCGCATGGATGGCACCAGCGTTTATTTCGCCGGCGACTCGGACCTCACTCCGGAGATGCGGGCGGTGAAATGCGACATCGCCTTGCTGCCCGTCTCCGGGACTTACGTGATGACGGCGGAAGAAGCGGCGGAAGCCGCGGCCGCCATCAATCCCAAAATCGCGGTGCCTATGCACTATGGGGCCATAGTGGGGACCGAGGACGACGCGAAACGGTTCAAGTCGTTGGTGAAGAATTGCCAGGTGGAAATTCTTTGAAGAGATTGGTGAATTGAATCATTGTTTCATTGAATCATTTAAACCTTGAATTTGGTTTCCAGAATGAGTCCATGAATCAATCAGCCAATGAATCAATCCTTCACCGCCCACGCCAGTCCATCGGCGCCGTGGCCTGCGTCAATCAGCTTGTCCACTTTCCAGGTTTTCAAATTGATGACGGCGACTTTTCCGCTCGCGTCGCAGGAAACGTAAGCCACTGAATTATCCGGACGGATCAGGACTTCCTGGGGCGTTTTGGGCACGTCAATGGTGCGCGCCAATTTCATCGTCTCTAAATCGATCACACCCACCTTGCTGGGGCCAATCATCGCCACCACCAGCCATCGGCCGTCGAGGGTGGGCGCGGTCCCATAGGCGCTGCCGGGTAGATCCACCCAAGTCTTCACCTGATTGGTTGCCGTATCAATCACGGCCAGCTTGGGAGCGGTCTGGTCGGCGGTAAAAGCGTATTTATCATCCACAGAGAGGGAGATGCGCTGCGTCATTTTTGAAATCGGTATGATGGCAATAACTTTCTTCGCTTCGAGATCGATCGCGCTCACCGTTCCAGGCCCCACGTTGGCGGTGTAAGCGCGCTTCCCATCGCGCGTAATGGCGAACATGTGGGACTCGCTTTGGCCGGTGGGAACGGAGCCCACCAGCTTCTGGATGCTGGGGTCGAAAACGCTTATCGAATCGTTGAGCTCGGTGGAGATGTAGAGCATTCCATTCTCGGGGCCGAAATGCGCGCAGTGCGGCCGTGCCGGCCATCCGAAGTCGATGGTGTGAATCAGTTTTTGCGAAGCGATGTCAAATACCGCGAGCGTTTGTCCGTCTGTGCCCGCCTTACCCACGCCGGAATTTCCGTAAATCGGGACGTAAGCGGTGCGGCCGTCGGGCGAAGCAATTACCTCATGCCCGGTGATGCCAGGCTCGGTGATGGCGGCGATTTGGCGGCCGGCATCCGGGTCAACAATCCCCAGGGTGTGGTCGCCTTTATTGGCCACTAGTAATAATCCTTTGCCCGAAGTCGACGGAGGCTCGCCCGCAAACACAAACGAAAAGATCAGGCCCAAACTGATTACCAAAGTAGACCCGCCTGCAATGCGCAACATACGTGCCTCCTGAAATTTCATTTTTCCGTCTGGCTTTCTATTTCTCGTTGCTGAGCCGCGCAGTCGGCGCACGGGCAAAGCTCGCGAAGATGATCGAACGCATAGATTCCGGACGAATGTCCGTCACTCCAAAAAACCTGCAACGCGTAACGCCCCACCAGCTCGGCTCGAACCGGTTTGAGCTTGCTCACTCCAAACATGGGAAAAGGACTGGAAGGCACATGCGGCGCGGGCGCCTTGCCGGCACACGTGGCGCAGGGGCAACGATCGCGCAAGTATTGGTAGGGAAACGCGCTCAAGTGGCCGTCCGCCCATTGCACTCCCAGGTTGCCGTTGCCCGCGTCCAGCTTGATGGATTTGGGCGCGATTTGTGTGGAGGTGAACATTTCTTTTGCTTCGTCGGTTATCCGTATCATCGAGCTTGAGTGATTTTGCGATTGGGTGATTTGATGATGAGGAAGACCCGCTTCCGGCATCCGTCCTCACAAGCGCCCAATCGCCCGATCACTCAATCACTCAATACTGATCTCCTGGGCCGCCTGCGAACTGGCGGCGCTTACCTGGTCCATCACGAGGCGGGCAATTTCCTTGAAAGCCTTGCCCTGCGAAGTCGACTCATCAAGGGCCACGGGTTTGCCGGCGTCGCTTGAAGTGCGAATAAACATGTCGAGCGGGATCTCGCCCAGAAACGGGAATCCCAATTGTCCGGCGGCGGCGCGCGCTCCTCCGTGCCCGAAAATCCCTTCGCGATGGCCGCACTGCGGGCAGATGTAATAACTCATGTTCTCTACCACGCCCAGAATGGGCACGCGCAGTTTTTGAAACATGGCAATGGCCTTGGAGGCCACGGTCAGCGCGAGGTCTTGCGGCGTGGAGACTATCACGGCGCCGGTCAGCGGAATGGTTTGCGAGAGGCTTAACTGAATGTCTCCCGTTCCCGGCGGCAAATCCATCAGCAGGTAATCGAGGTCACCCCAGCGCACTTCGCCCAGGAATTGATTGATCGTCTTGTGCAGCATCGGCCCGCGCCAGATCACCGCTTCGTCCTTGGGGAGAAAATAAGCCATGGAAATAATTTTGATTCCGTATTCCACCGGCGGCTCGAGTTTTCCTTCCACCACGTGCGGCGCTTCGTGGCCGCCCATCAGGATGGGCACGCTGGGGCCGTACACATCGGTGTCCATCAACCCAACTTTGGCGCCCGTCAATGAAAGGGCGACAGCCAGGTTGGCAGCCACGGTGGATTTGCCCACTCCGCCCTTGCCGCTGGCGACGGCCACGGTGTTCTTGACCTGCGGAATTAAATTCGACCTCGCGCCGGAAGCGGCGGCGGCCGTTCCTGTAGTGACGCGAACCTGCACCTCCGCCACACCCAGGGCTTGCACCGCCTGTTTGGCGGTAGCGCCCAATTGCTGCTTCAGCGTGCTGACGGCGGTGGGGAAATGGATGGTAAATGAGACGCGCGCGTCCCCTACTTCGAGGTCTTTCACGTACCCGAGCGAAACGATGTCGCGGTTTAGGTCCGGGTCCTTCACCGCGCTGAGCGCTTTGATGACCTCTTGCAATTGAGTCGGCATTCTTTTCAGAAACCTCCGCGCCCGCTGCCACCGTAATGGAAATGACCAGTGTGAGCTTCTATTCTCAGGTTGGGGCAATGGTTTGTCAAACTTTCAAGACATATTGGTAGTGGTGTCATTTGCCCGAACCGGGTGCTCATGCGCAACGTCATTCCCGCGAAGGCGGGAATCCAACTCTTGATTCAGTAGAAATGGGCAGAAGAAGGACTGGATTCCCGCTTTCGCGGGAATGACTAGCGCCTCGAAATGAATCCAATTCCAAATGACAACATTTCACTGCTACGGCGAATCAACGATTGGTGACGACACCTTGTAGCCTACGACGCATGCTCCATCACCCTTGATATGGCGTGCAGCAAATCGTATTTGGTCAGGATGTCGTAGTGGCTGTCTCCAAAGTTCACAAATACCGCGGGGCAATCGCGGGTGATGCAGGTGGTGATCTGTTCGAGGGCGGCTGAAGCCGGCACCACCGGGAACGCCGGCCCCATGGCTTCCCGCACCACAAGTTTTTTCAAGTCTTTCCCTTCCAGGGCCAGGTTCAGGATGGCGTCTTCGTATAGAGCGCCCACCGGCCTGCCCTCCTCAAATACCGGCAGTTGGGAGAAGTCGTGTTTCTGCATGCGCTCGAGCGCCACGGCAATGGAATCGGAGGGCGCCACCAGCACCATTTCACGCGCCTGTTGCAGCTCCGGCTTGGCCTGCACAATTTCGCCCGCGGTCAGTGGGACGCTGGCCTCAAAGTAGCGGTTATCTTTCATCCAATCGTTGTTGTAAATTTTGCTCAGATAGCGTGAGCCGCTGTCGGGGATGAATACCACCAGGAAATCTTTCTCCGAAAGTTTGGCCGCCACTTGCACGGCGGCCGCCAGGGCCGTGCCGGACGAGCCTCCGGCGAAAATGCCCTCCATGCGCGCCAAGCGGCGGGTCCAGATGAACGCGTCGCGGTCGCTGACCTGAATCACATCATCGAGCACGCTGAAGTCGAGCGTGGTGGGGAAGAAATCCTCTCCGATGCCCTCCGTCTTATAAGGCTCCGCTTTGCCCACGGTCCCTTGATGAAAGAATTCGTAAAGCAGCGAGCCCACGGGATCAGCGCCGATAATTTTGACCTTTGGATTTTTTTCTTTCAGATACTTGCCGATTCCTGAAATCGTTCCGCCCGTTCCCATGCCCGCCACAAAATGCGTGATGCGCCCTTCGCTGTCCTCCCAAATTTCCGGGCCGGTGGTGCGGTAGTGAATCTCCGGGTTCGCTTGGTTCGCGTACTGGTTGGGATGATAGGCGTTGGGAATATCCTTGGTCAGCTTGTCGACCACGGAGTGATAGCTGCGCGGGTCTTCGGGCGCGACGGCGGTGGGGCACACGATCACTTCCGCGCCCAACGCTTTCAGGGCGTCCGCTTTTTCCTTCGACTGTTTGTCCGCCATGGTGAAGACCGCTTTGTAACCCCGCACCACAGCCACCATAGCCAGGCCCATGCCGGTGTTGCCTGATGTGCCCTCCACGATCGTGCCGCCCGGCTTCAACAGTCCCGCCCGCTCCGCCTGGTCGATCATTTCCACGCCGATGCGGTCCTTCACGCTGCCGCCGGGATTCAGGTGGTCGCACTTGGCGTAGACCTCGGCTTTGGAGCCGCGCGTGACGCGGTTCAGCTTCACCAGCGGTGTATGACCGATTGCCTCAAGAATATTGTTGTAGCGCATGACCTCTCCCGGGCGCGCGAGCGGCGTGCTCGCGGGCGGCTTCGATTATAGCCCAACGTGCTGCGAGGTGCGCTCCGCACTCAAGTGAGCCATCACCTGGTCAATGATCAGATGGAGGGGAGTGGTGGGCCTAAAACCGGTCAGCGCGACGAGCTTTTCAAGAGAGGGGACTCTTCGCATCATATCCTCGAATCCGGGTGCGTAGGCCTGATCGTATGGAATGAATTGGACCGAAGAAGCGCTTTGCGTTCGCTCTTTTACCAGATAAGCCAATTGTTCGATGGAAATTTCTTCGTCGTTCCCAATATTAACAACTTCGCCGCACGCTCCGCCGCAGGAGACCAGCCGCACCATGGCCTCAACGACGTCGGTGACAGATCCAAAACATCTTTTTTGTTGGCCGGTTCCAAATACCGTTATGGGGGCATTTTTAAGCGCCTGGTCCACAAATGAGGGGAGCACCATCCCGTACCGTCCCGTCTGGCGGGGACCGACGGTGTTAAAAAGCCGGCCTACGATCACGGGAACTTTTTTTTCTTTCCAATAGGCGAGGGCCAGGAATTCATCCAGGAGCTTGGATGCCGCATATGACCAGCGGGGCTTGGTGGTGGGGCCCAGTACGATGTCGTCGTCCTCACGGAAGGGGATGTTGGCGCTCTTGCCGTAAACTTCGGAAGTGGATGCCACAAAAACCGTTTTCTTCTTTTTGGCCGCGCATTCAAGCACCAGTTCTGTTCCTTTAACGTTTGTTTCTATCGTCCTTACAGGAGTCTCGATAATCCGGCGGACTCCTACCGCTGCGGCGAGGTGGTAGACTGTGTCCGATCTGTCCACCAAATCCGCCAACACCCTCTGATTCATCATGCTTTCGACGACACAATGGACTTTGGGATTTTTCTCGATGTGCCGGATGTTATCCATCGATCCGGTGCTGAGATCGTCAAGCAAAATCACTTCGTCGCCGCGAGCGAGGAGGGCTTCGCACAAGTGCGATCCGATGAAGCCCGCACCGCCAGTGATGAGGGAAGGCATAAGGAATCTTTGCCACTCAAAAATAAAGATAGCTTATTTAACCCGGATGTAAGCTCTGCGAACTTTAACTCTTTTCCTGATCTCCAATGTAGGTGCCGCGGCTGATTCCCAGCATGCTGAGAAAAAACGACGAAAAAACGATCTCAATACCCAGGAAGAGGGAGAGCGACCAGAATACCACACCTCGAATCTCCGGTAGTTGGCCGAAGCCGGCTGAAGCCCACTCCCAGAAGATGAAAACATCTCCCGCCAAACCTCCGAGGGTCAAAGCGCCTCCCAGCAATAAGGCATGCTCCAACTTCACCCGCTTCAACCACCTTTCGAGCGAGGGCTGGGCCCCGGAGATTCTCTCCGTGTAGGAGAAGAGCTTCGCAAAGAGTCCGATTGAAATAATATGGAATCCCAATAGCGCCAGCAAAGAGCCGAACAACATGGTGCGATTGTCAAAGCATGCGGGTCCCAGGCATGCTGGGCCCGGAAACAGCCAAAGCACCAAACCGACACCGAGCGCCATCAGTGAGCCTCCGGGAATTAGGAAGAGCCAATTAGGCGCGCAGAGCAGCAGCAGGCGAAGGGTCCGCCAACCATCCCGGAAAGTTCTCATATGCGGCGGGCGCCCGCGCTGGTCCGGCCAAACTGTTATGGGGACTTCGGTGATTTTGGCCTTTAACTTTGTGGCCTTCAGCACAAACTCCACTGCAAACTCCATGCCCGTAGTCCGCATGTCCAGTTGCCGGTACAAGCCAGGCGTAAATCCCCTCATGCCGCAGTAAACATCTCCGATTCCGGCGCCAAAGAACAGGTTGAGGATGAGGGTTAGCATGGGGTTGCCAATATATTTGTGGTGCCAGGACATTGCTCCGGGCTTGATTTCTCCCTTGAACCTGTCGCCCAATACCAGCTCAAACCCTTTGCGCCACTGCTCGACAAAGCGCGGCAATTCCGAAAAGTCGTGGCTGCCGTCGGCGTCGCCCATAATGATGAAGGCGCCCTTTGCCTCCTCAATTCCCCTTCGTAGCGCACTTCCATATCCCTTGAGGGGGGCATGGACAACGCGCGCGCCCAGTTCCTCAGCGATTCCGATTGAGCCGTCGGTGGAACAGTTATCGGCCACCACCACCTCTCCGAGGATTTGAGCGTCTTTAAGCGCGCTCTGCGCTTTCTTGATGCAAGCGCCGAGCGTGCGGGCTTCGTTGAGACAGGGTATGACGACCGACACCTCCACACTGTTGTGTGTCGGTTGCCCGGCTGTTGGAGAAAATGATGGCAATTCCATAATGTTCTGTACGAGCTGCCAAAAGCTCAAGCGGAATGCGCAGGCGAATCTTCATGCACAGTCAAATCAAACCACCATCTCCGCGCCAGCAGCAGGGCCAGGAAAACGACGACGTTGCCCAGGGCAATGACAATCGTGATATCGAAGCCGGGTAACATCCGGATCCATTGCTCGCCGGCCGGCACATTTCGGCCGAAGCCCTCAAATAGGTAAAGGTTCAACCCCAGGATACTCGACAAAGCTAAATAGACCCTCTTGAGAATCGTGGTGTTCAACGCCAACAAAGGCGCCGCATAAACGAAAAAGCTATCGAGATGGTTCTCATGAACGAAAAGGGAGAGCATCGTGTAGCCATAAATGACCAGCGCTCCCGCCCAAAAAATAGCCAGCCGATTGCCCAGTTTCATTTGTTGAAGAAACATTTTCAAGGCAAGGAATATAAATGTCGCCATAGCAAGGTTGGCGATCCAACCGGGTTGAAACCCCACCCAACGGACGAAATCCGCCCGCGTATACATGGGCTCGATGGCGGACAGGTTCCATGGGGCATCGCCGCAAACCCAACTCAACAGAGGTCCGGCCAGCCACCACACGTTCAATTCCTGCCCGGAAAGGGACGGATCGGCCACCAATTTGGCGACTTCGGCGAATACTGCAAGGATGTGGTGGACAAAAATATAGGGGATGAGGACAATGAGCGCGAATAACCCTACGCGCAGGCCATATCGCACGGTCGATTTAAAGCCATCCTCCGCCCACGCTGCCGCGGCCATCACCGGAATCAGGAACATCCCCTCGGGTTTGGAAAGACAGCTAATGGCTAATGCCAATGCGCTATAACCGTACGATCGGCGGTAGAAAAGGATGAGTGCCAATAAGTCGAAGAAGGCAAACTGCGAATCGTGATAACCCAACAAGGGTGAATCAAGAATGAGGGCTGGGTTCAGCCAAAAGGCGCTCACCGCGTACAGCGGATGAGGCAGGTTCTCTGCGTGACAGAACCACCAAATTAACAGCGCAATTCCCAGGGAGAATAATACCGGGGGCAAGTTGAGGCAGGCATTAAGCAGAGGGCCGTTGCGGAGGGGCCCGGGCTGGAAAAGTTTTGAAAACCGCGCGGAGGCATCAAGCACCAGCATCATCCCAGGGGGGTGATCCGGCTCCTGGTTGATCGGTCCCAGGTCAGTCATGGTTGTGATGCGGGGGCGAAGATGGATGTGTTTGGAAAGCAGGATGAGGTGGGTCAGGACATCCGTGTCTGTTTGGGAGTACATATTCAGCAGGCCGGAGCGAATGGCCTTGGCGGCCAAAATCCGGCAGTGATCCATGTCTCCGGTTCCGGGAAAGGGAAGTAAAATCAGACGAAGCAAAAGCCCGCTGAAAATTACCAACGCGAATGCATGTCGCTTGAAAAACCCTGTCACCTCCGTTTTCTCCTGATGTTCCTCTTGAACGCCGCCCAATACGATGGGCGGACAGCCTTCAGCGTCGGCAACGGTCCAGTTCGTGTGATGAGGTTTAGCGACGACGGTGTTAACGGGAGCGGGCCGAACAATACTCAGCGCGCCTCGCCATAGATGATTCAGATTTTCGAGACTACCACATAATAAATGCGCGTGCCACTAGCGAGAACCCCTCCGATTCACTCGATTCCGGGATTGAAACCTGCCAAGGATGCTTTGGGACTCCGAGCAAAAGGGTCGAGTGTGGTTGACCCTCAGGCAGGGATGACGCTCGACCCTTCGATCACCTTCGGGAACTCCCGGGCATTTAAGTCGGAGGTAGTGGCGCACATTATGCTTGGCGCGGAGTGATCGTTGACGGCAGCAACTGGGTCCATTAGACCCAAAGGATTTTGACGACTGTTTCCACGCGTTCGAAATCCTTGTCACTTGTGACCAATGTGGCCTTTCTCGATTGGGCGAGCGCGGCCCCAAAGCAATCGGCGTAGGGCAAATTGTGACAGGCCTTGAGGCTCGTGGCCAATCGGGTAAGTTCCATATCCACAGCTACGACCTCGATGGGAAGCTGAGCGACTTCCTGCATTTTGGCGGCGGCCGGCTTTTCCCCGTGGGCGCGCCATATGGAGTAAAAGACTTCGCCCCAGTTGATTACCGACATTAATAGAGGGTGTTTGGATTCCGCCCCTTTGGCCAGGAGTTCCTCCACCTGATCGGCCCCCGGACGGTCTTCGAAAAACGTCATGAGCGCGCTCGCATCCAACACGCAGGTCTTCATAGTGTCCGCTCGCGCTTGCGATCCTCAAGCAGGGCCTCAAGTGCCGGGGGCCCGCCTTGCAGCGACCCGCGCAGCCCCCGGATGAATTCACGCGTGACGGGCTGGACAATGATTCGCCCTTGCTCTTCAATAAAGGTAACCCTCGTCCCTTTTTTTATCCTGAAACGCCGACGCAGACGAGCCGGGATCACGAGTTGTCCCTTGGTTGTAACAACGCTGGTTTCAATTTTCATGGTGCACCTGCCATGTAATCTATCTTACTTGGTCTGGACATGTAGGACAATCTTATTTGTTCTTACATTTTATCCGGCGGGTGAAGGCATGGGTGCGAGTTGCGGTTCTTGGGAGAACTTGATTGACACTTTCCGCGCCACAGTTCAAAGTCAATGACCTGAATTCATGCTAAGTCAGGCTTTCGGCCCGGGGCCCCAACTTCCGGGCGGCAGTATGGTTGGGGTAGGGAAGCAATGCCTCGTTCCAGCACTAAATCTGAAGACCGCCTTCAACGAAAGGAAGCAGAGACCATGCCTCGAGGGGAATTCAAGCTCATTATCGGAAACATGTTTGGCAACAAGACCGGGCGGCTGATGCTCGAAATCGAAACGCTGCGCCAATTTGGACGCAAGCGGATTCTGATTTTCAAGCCCGATATCGACACTCGCAGCGACAAGGGCTATGTCAAGGATTACCACGGCAAGACCATGGACGCCATCGAAGTGCCGGCGCGCGATCCGTGGCAGGCGCTGAAGATTGTCCGCCAACGCGAGTCGGAGGCGGGCAGCCGCTTCCATATGATTGCCTTTGACGAAGTGCAGTTCTTCCCCACCGATTCCAACCTTTTCCTCGTCATAGACGAACTGCTGGACCGTGGCTACGACGTGATTGCCGCCGGCCTGGCGCTTGACTTCAAGCGTGAGCCTTTTGGATCTACTCTGCTGCTCTTTGGACTTTGTAACAGTGGGCACGATTGCATGTGGCTAAACCCACTCTGCGCCCAATGCGGAAAACCCGCCGCCCTGCCCCAGCGCATCATCAACGGCAAACCCGCCCCATATAACGCCCCTCAGGTGCAGGTGGGCGGCAAGGAAACCTACGAGCCGCGCTGCTATAATTGCCATGAACTGCCCGGCCGCCCCATGCCGCCATCCTAGTGCCACTCATCTACTGTTTCCCGTTCAGACGGCCGCAGCTTCCTCCATTTTCGACCACTCAGGGTCTTGACCGATTGGACAATCAAACTGAGGCGCACTGCCTGCGAATTCGAGTGAGATTCCCCATGGTCTATACGAATAAGGCTGTGCTACGATTTGCATTGAAGCCGTAGTCGACTCCCGCTTTAACGGAACCATCAATCCAGAATGCTCAAGGGGGCACGCATGATTTCTCCTCTAAGCCGCGGCCGAAATCAAATTATTGCGGTGGCAGGTTCTGCAATTTTGCTTGTGAGTTTCGCCAGTAGTGGGCGCGCGCAACAGAGCTCCCCCGACATTCAGGGCATTGTCAAAGAAACCCAGCAAACAGTTCAATCGCCCGGCGCGATAACCATCGTCTGGTGGATTCCGGAGGCCTTCATTCGCGCCTCCCTTGCCACCAACGCCAGCATGACGGAGGAAAAGTCGGAAGCCTTCTTGAAGCCGTTGCGGAACTATATTCTCATCATTGTGATTGACGCCAAAGTTGGCCCTCTGGCGGGTTTCAACTATACGCCCGCCGATGACCTTGCATCCGAGGTGCGGCTCAAAGACCATGCGGGCCACCTCTACCCGCCCGTGGACGTGGCTCAAATCAATAGTGACTCCCAAAATTTTATTGCCATTTTGAAGCCGGTCATGGCGAGCATGCTCGGACCCATGGGACAAAACATGAATTTTTTTGTTTTTCCCAGCCGGGATAAAGATGGCGCCGCGATCGCGGACGAACGCAAGGAAGGCGCATTCTTCCTGGAAGTAGGCAAGAAGGAATTTCGATGGAGACTTCCCCTCGGCTCCATCCTTCCCCGTAAGACCTGTCCAGTCTGCAAGGAAATTTTGAGCGGGGCTTACAAGTATTGCCCGTACGATGGAACCAAGCTGCCCGAATTCCAATTGACACCATCGCGGCAAAAACCCTGAGCGTGGATTCCAAGGATTGACTTGACCAAAGAATTCCGAGGCCAAAGAAAAGATCACCACAGAGGTCACAGAGGATCATCTCTGGTACCTCTGTGGTGAAAGACCCCGAAGCAATGGATTTCCTTCGCATCGGCAAAAAAAGGTCTTGACAAACTCCGGTGTTAGTTGAATATTCAACTAATATGCCGAGGGCGGAAACAAAGACACGTGACAGGCTTGTCCAGTCTGGGCTATATCTGTTTTGGCTACAGGGATATACGGCCACGGGTATGACCCAAATCCTTGAACGCGCCAAGGCAAATGCAGGAAGTTTTTATTACTTCTTTAAGACCAAAGAAGAGCTGCTGCTTGCGGTGCTCGATCTCTACGTTCAATCGCTCCAGCCTATCGTGGTGCAACCCGTCCTGAGTCAAATCCAGGATCCCCTTGAGCGGGTGTTCGGTATTTTGGATTTCTACCGGCGAAACTTGCTCGCCACCGGCTGCACTTATGGCTGCCCCATCGGAAGGCTGGCGCTGGAAATTCCGGAGGAGCAAACGCGAATCCATAAGCGGCTGGCCGACAACTTTGACGGCTGGACGGCAGCAGTGGAAAAGTGTTTGCAGGACTCGATCGGCCGCTTGCCCGCGGGCACCAACCTGAAAACGCTCTCCCAGTTTGTGCTCACGGTGATGGAGGGCGGCGTGATGCAGGCGCGGGCGCACCGGTCCATCGAGCCGTTCGATGCATCGGTGCAGCACCTTCGCGAATATTTTAAGTTGCTCCAATTGCAGCACCGACGCACAGAAGATTTGAAATTGCCGGAGACGCAGAGCTGATTCGCGTTCCGGAATCACCGAGGAGGCACAATGAAGAAAGCAGTTTTAGTTTTCGCTTTGATGGTGGCGCCGTTGCTGGCGGCGTGGGGGCAGGAGGCTGCCACACGCCCGGCCCCACCCAAGCCCATCGCGGCGCTTGGCTGGCTGGTGGGCGGCGTATGGACCGCGGACGGAACTAAGATAGCGCCCGGAATGTTGCGCATTGAAACTCGTTATCAATGGTCGGACAATAATGCGTATATCCGCTTCACCACTCATTTCGTTCATGACAAGGGTACGCTTCGGAACTACGACGGCAGTTTTTTCTGGGACCCTGAGCGGGCATCACTGGGCATGTGGTATATGGACGCGCACAATTCAATTACCCAGGGACCGGTGCAAATGGACGGCGACGTCATGCAAATGACTTTCCGGGCTTATGACTTCGATGGAAAAATGGCGGACCTCCGGGTGAAGGTAACTCGAAAAACCAACGACGACTACAACTGGCTGCTGGAAGAAAAACAACCCGACGGATGGAAACAGCTTGCCACGCTCGAATATCTTCGGGTAGCAGGTTCGTAGCTAAGACGACGCGCCGAGGATCGGGAGCACGCCAGCACATGCCCCCCCACCTAACCGTCGAATGGCGTTCCCCGCCCGGACGCGGGTTAGTGGGCTGCCGCCGGAGGGACGGTTGTGGTGCCTGACTGCCGCTCTTCTTCGGTGGCTTTATCCGGCACCTTCCCGGCCACTGCGCGCAAGTAATTAATTACATCCCATTTATGATTTACCTGCATCCGGTCGGTTTGGCCCGGCATGGTTTCAGATCCCGTGGTGATGATGGCAAACAGTTCTCCGTCCGTCCTTTTCTTCAAGGTTTCGGGCTTGGTAAGGTCGGGTGGAGCGGCTTTGATTTCCGCCAAAAAGTCGGGATCGCCCCTGCCGTCGGCGTCCTTGCCATGGCACATCGCGCATTGCGTGGAGAATATTTTCTTGCCATTGCCCACGGAGAAATCCGTAAAACGAACCGGATTCTTCTTCGCCGCCTGTTCCGCCGTGATGTTGTAAGTGTGGGGAATTTGCGCGGCCGGCGCGCCGGCTGTCTGATCTGCGCCCGCTGGTTTGTCCTTCGGCTGCTTTGCCTCCTGGCCCCATAAAATGCCCACGGTCACGAACAGCAAACAAACTCCGAGCCAAATCATCAGCTTCTTCATGGCCCACCTCCCTGTACTCTTTTCGGCCGGATCACCGGGCGCCGCCTGCTGAACACATCGATTGCTTCAACCCGCCCAATCACCCTTTAGTCCTTCGTAAGGGGGTCCATCGCATTCAAGCGACCGCAGGCCCACTTCTTATTAATTCAGCCTCTCACCACCTGCTTGGAACGAAGCTTCGCGGATGGTCAGCACGGGACACGCCGCCTCCGTCACCACCCGGTAGGCAAGGTTTCCCATCCTGTGAGTGGAGAGCGCGGAAGCTCTCTTCACGCCTAACACAATCAAGTCCGATTTCAGCTCGCTCGCTGTTTTTAATATCATATCAGCCGGATCACCGGCGGCCACGTGGCAATCCACCTTGCACCAGGGCTTCACTTCGGGAGGAATCTGCGCCTCCATTCGATCGTAACAATTCTTCGCCAGTCGCCACTCGGGTCCCTGGGCGGGATTGTTCATCACGTGCATTACCGTAAGCCGCGCCTCGTATTCCAGGGCAAACGAGAGGGCGTAATTTGTCGCTGGGGCCGATTCTTCCGCAAGGCTTGTGGCGTAAAGCACCTGGTGAAGGGAGAATTTCTCGCGAGGCTGGGAGGAAACCCGGGGGCCTACGGTCAGCACCGGACAAGCCGAGGTCCGGAATATCTCTTCCGCTACTGAACCAAGGAAGAAGCGTCTGAAGCCAAGGCGTCCGTGCGTTCCCGTAATCACCAGGTCGATGTCATGTTGCTTGATGAATTTGTCGAGCACCAGTGCAATCTCGCCGTGTCCGAGCAAGGTTTTGTGTTCGATGCCCTTGAGCAGCTCGCACTCCGCCAGCCCGGCCAATTCACGGTGCGCGCCCTGAACCAACTCGTCCATAAATGCAACCGCTTCCCCGGAAATAAGCGGGTAGGGATTCGGCTGCACGGCGTGGCCCAGGAAGACCGTTGCCCCGTAACGTCGCGCCACCACCGACGCGTAGGGGAGGGCAGCCAACGAAGACGGAGAGAAGTCGGTTGTAAACAAAATGTTTTTGAGATTGATCAACTTCAATGACGGCGCTTTTTCGAGCAGTGCGGGCTGGCTCATGATTCACCTCCCAATTCACTTTCCGCCCTGGATGGGCTACGCGTTCAGGCTAGCTCCCAGCCCCAAATAAAGCTGTGACCGTCGTCACAGGAAGGTGCCGTCACTTTCACTGTGATTTCTGACTGGGGGAAATTAAACGCCGGGGACTTCAGCGCGCGTTTTCAAGAGGGCATCGGTGCGGGCCCTGCAAAAAAAACTCGCCTGCACGCTCGTCACGTGCAGGCGAGGCAGATCAAGGAGGTTCATGCTCAAACGCCGGGTTGGTGAATGCTCCCGGTCTTATGGGAAAACTCAAGCCGCCTTGGTTTTCGATCCGGCCTTTCCTGGGGATGTGCGCCTTCAGCAGATTGATTTCCAGCACGCCATGGTTCAGTTTCTCCTTTGTTCAATCCGCTTTTTTTGCTCCTCTTTGCAAACTTAGGTCGGTACATGGACGGCGACGGTTTGGAATGAAGGCCCCCAGCATTTATTTCTTATAAGCCGGCCGCGTCGCCGCGCTGCAATTTACGCCCGCCCCGGGGGCCTTTTCTTGTTGGGCGCATTATTCGTGTTCGGTGATGATGTTTCAGTGACCCGAATCACGTGCATTTGTGACAGTCGATGGAGGCGCTCCGGGCTTACCCTTTGGCTGCAAACTGGGAAGATTTGGCGATCCAGACGCGCGGGTGTGACCGGCGGCACAGACCCGGGCGCCCGATGGGCCGAAATTAGGATGGGAAAGAAGCGATTGATTGAGGTGGCCCATGAAATTGAAAATTCTGCGGACACTCTTGATGCTGCCCCTTGGGATGGGAAGTTTATGGGCGCAGGCCCGCCACCCTTCGGACCAGAAAACCCCGGCACCTTCCGGCCTCCCTGCCCAAGGACTGGGGGAGCACTACAAACCCAATGTTCCGCCGCAAGAGAGGGCGCGCAAAAATCCGGTTCGCTTTACCGAATTGCCCGTGGACCGGGGTAAGCGACTCTTTCAAACTCAGTGCGTACTTTGCCACGGAGTGAACGCGGATGGGAAAGGAGATTTTGTAGGAGTCTACGGTGTTCATCCGCCCGACTTCACCCGCTCCGGCGTTCTGAGCAAGCGAACCGACGGCGAATTGTTCTACATCATCGGCGCCGGCACGGAGAAAATGCCCGGCAAGCATACGCAATTGACTGAACAACAAAGGTGGGACGTGGTGAATTACCTTCGCGCCCTCGAAGGTAAAATCCCCGCCCCGCGCTACCGTGCCACAGGCCGCAGGCCCCGATCCGATTTACCGCGATGAGCAGCTCTGGTTACCCATCAGGATGTACTTGCCCGAGCTCGTGGAATCAATGGTCTCCAGCAGGCCTCCGGTTGCGGGCGTTCCCGCCTCGGTTTGAGTCAATCCATTGATGTTCACAAGCTGGTTACCGGGAAGAAGCCCGCCCACTTTGCTGTCAGAAATGACGATCTCAATGGTGCCGTCGGGAGACCAATTACCCGAATCGGCAGTTCCATCGGTAACGAACTGTTTGCCACCAGTCGCCGAAACCGCAATGTGGCCATACGTGAACGCCGGAGCCGCTCCAATCCCTTCGGTATTCATGTCCACGAAATACTGTGTTCCGCTGGGCGCCGTGAACAATATGTTCCACTGGGAATTAGGCTGGGGCGTCGGAGTGGAATTCAACTCCTGGACTTTCATCGTGAAATAAAGCTGGTTTGGAGTTGCGGCGCTGACAAAAGGTTCGGCGATGGAGATGGAAAGAATGTTGAGCTGGTTGTTTGCCGGAGCGCCTGTCTGTGCGCCCGAGGAGTGCGTGACCACCGTAAGACCAGGAAGGGTGCAAGCAGATTGCGGTGGCGGTCCGGGCACGCTTTCCACTTGGCCGCAGTGAGGACCCTCACCCATGCTGTTTACCGCCGTCACGTAATAAAAATACGGCTCGCCATTTTGGGCGGCCTTGGAGGTGTCGAAAAAGGCCGTCTTGGCTGATTTAATTTTCTTGAGGAGAACTTCGTTGTTCGCCTGGCAGCAGACCTGACTACGATACACATTATATTGGGTTATCGTGGATCCGCCGTTGTCGGGGGCCTGCCAGGTGAGCAGCGTGCCTCCCGCCATCTGAAGGGCGGAAACGAGCAACGGCGCGCCGGGGAGCGCCGGTTCAACCGGGTCGAAAGCAGCGAACAAGCGCGGGCCACCCGATTGCCTTACGATGGTACCCAGCGCGCTGCGCGAAGCACTGGGGGGCGAGCTGGCGTCACAACTACCAGCGACGCAACCATCCGCGAAGGCGCCCACCGCTCTCCCTTGCGAGTCAATCGAGAGGTCCATAAAGTCCAGCATGTTGCGATCGGCGCCGCCCGCTGCGTTACTGGTACACCCCGTTGTTCCCAAGTTGCAGATGGAGCCCACCTGAACCGGGTCGGTGGGTGTGGCATCAACTGTCGCGTAGCTCTTTCCTCCATCCAGCGTGGTGGCGATGTAGAGGTGCCAGATGCCTTTGAAATTGGCCGGGTCCTGATAGTTGCCGCCCGTCGGTGTGCCCAAGAACATAAATGAGGCGCGACCAGGATCCCCGGCAGCCACTTCAGAGAAGGTGGAGTTTTGGATTCCAAATGGAGCGCCGGCATCCACGGAAGGCGCCCAGGTCACTCCGCGATCGTGTGAAGTCGCAACCTTGGGATGGCCGCTGCCGTCCTGATATCCAAAATAAATGGTGCCGTCGGTGGCGATTCCCAGCGAGGGATCAGTGAGGCCGATGGCCGCAGTGCTGTCTGGAATTGGGCGCACGGACCATGTGAGACCATTGTCAGTGGAAACGACCACGGCCTGACTGGCGCCGCACTGCTTGTTGGGAACGTACACGGTGCCGTCAGGCGCAACTTTTAAATGCCCGTGAATTCCTCCACATTGGGTCAGGTTGTAAATCGGGACGCCCGGGCCGAAAGTCACGCCGCCATCGTCGCTGCGCGCGCAAAAAGCAGTCTCTTCTTCCTGCGAACAGTAATAAACAGCGTTGGGGTAGAGCGGATGGGGCGGGGGCGGTGGTGTGGAGTTGGGATTATAGGGGCCCGCACCAACAGTTTGGTGATCCACTCCCGCCGGCTGCCCGCCACCCTGCGATTGCACCCAACTGTCGCCATCGTTGTCGGAATCTGCCATCACACTTCCTGCCGGCCCCGCCAACTGCGACTGGAATACTCTGCCCGGCGAGGGCTGCGACCCAAAGTGATCACAGAACCCAATCGGATCCAGTGACCCGGGATCGGTTTCCGCGGGCGTGGTGACGTCGGTCCAAGTCGGTGTCGCCGGTGAAGAGCAATCGTCCACGTCCACGCGGTATTCGTGGAAATTGGAAGTAAAAAATATGGCGCCGCCGGAATTCACCGTGCCATATTTCAGGCCAGAAACATTTGGATTCCAATCCACCCCAATCGAGGGCTCGCCTGACGTGGCCGCGCCTCCCGCGCTGGACGGAGCCGGATAGATTTGATATCGCGGCGTGGGGCCGGTTGCGGGCGGAGGATTGGTTGGGATGTTTTCCAGCGAGACGGTTCCCACGAAGGTGTCCCCAAAAGGAGTAAAGGGATCAAGCACAATGGTGTAAGTCCCGGAGACAGCGGGAATCAATACGACCGCGGGATCGACGCCGCTGGGATTCGATGCAATCACATTGTTGGCTGAGTTCGCGTAAGGGCCCGAGTATACAAAAAGGTCGTAGTCCGCCGCGGTTACCGGCGACCAACTGATGGTGATTCTAATTTGCTTCGTGCTCGAGTCTCCCGCCGCCACATTCACATTCAGCGTGAACATGTCGCACTGCTCGGCGGGAATCGTCGGGTCACAAGTGGGATAGCCGTTACCGTTCGCCTGGTCTGTCGCGTTGGGGACAGCATACGGACCTCCCGTGTAGATGACTTTGGGATTCGCGTCCGTCAGCGTGCCGCTCGTCGGTGTTGAGGCGAATGCGGGGGCGCAAATGCATGCCAGAAAGAGCACAGGAACCAATGACCTCTTCATAACCGGTTCTCCTTTTGAACTGAATAATCCTTGCAGCCCACGCGGGGGCGATGGAGCGAGGGTAGATCACAATTCCTTCCGCCTCTCTTGAACTGAACGACCCGCAATCCCAATGAAACCGGAGCAGCGAAAGGGGTAAGCATTCTCACGCGGCTCTCCTGCCGCCATTCGACAACGTGGGTAGATTTCGTTCGTTCCGGCCACAAGTTAGTCACGTCCGAACCACCATCAGGAATGGCCGCCGCCGGCTCCATGCCGCCCCTTGGGACCGCGGCTTTGACGGCATCCTGACTTCCCTATAAATCTGACAAACCGCCGACATTGCAAACCTCTGTCCAAACTCGCATCATTGTGAGCGAGCCTGAAGACCTTTATTATCTAGAGGAATAATGCCTGCCAAGGACCAGCGGGAGGTCAAATACAGGGAAAAAACTACGCACGCCGGGTAATTTGTGACCCTTCTATCGCTTGTCAGGGAAGGCCTCGGCCAGGGTGGAGCACGCTGGCAGCCCCGCGCTACAGTCATGGTTCGAAAGCGACCACAGCAGGGAAGGGGTTAGTGGGTCAGTTTGAGTCGTAGCGGCGAGTTTACCTCGCCACGTGGCGGCGTAAAGCCGCCTCTACGTCAAACTGACCCACTACCGGGAAGGTGAGAGTCTTGCATTCCACCGGGCATGACATTAGACTCGCGGTTGATGGTCAAGCACCGCAAAGCGCCGCGATATCGGTTTGGGCTGAAGGGCGCGTTTCACCACGCGGGTCAAGCGGTGGGCGCCAACGTGATGGTTCGCGACATCAGCACACACGGGTGTGAACTTGAGCACGCGGAAGGTTCGAGCAACGGCGAGAATTGCGAGTTGTACTTTGACTGGCAGGGCGCCCACATCGGAGTGGTGGCCCAGGTCGCCTGGAAGAATGCGAAAGGGCACGCGGGACTCAGGTTTCTCCGGGTTGATCAGGAAAGCCAGGCGCGCCTGAATGCGCTTTGCGCCCAGTTGAGCAGGCAGCCGCATTTGGCGCCCCATCACAAAGAAGCACCGGCAACCCGTCCGGCAGAGCCCGCACATGAATCCAAGGCGGCGCGTTCCGCACCCCCGCTGGCAGCGCCCCGATCTGCTCCCGTCAACCAGGAGTCCGAGCGGAGTCGCCGGCTGGTCCCACGCTATGTGAGCGAGTTGAGGGGGTACCTCTCGAACCCCACGACAGGCGCCACCATCAACGTGACGCTGGTCAGCCTCTCCATTTCGGGGGCCAGCTTGCATGGCTCGCCACTCCCCGATGCCGGTCAGACATGCGAGCTACAGACAGAATGGGATGGTAGACAGATGATGATCCTCTGTAACGTGGTTTGGAAAACCAAAGAACAAGCGGGTGTGAGATTTTCGCCATTGGATGAGGAAACGGGTAAACTGCTCAGGCGAACTTGCGCCAACCTGAGGCTTGAACCTCCCGGGCATATCCTCTCTTGACCTTCTTCAAATGTAGCGCGTCGAGGATATCCGCTATGAACCACTGGCAGGCTTGCGTGCCAACGCAATGACCGAAAGTCCCACGGGGAGCGGCCACGGGAGGTGTCGCAGGCATGCAGCCTCGACACCAAGAATCCAGGCAAGAATTGGATTGAGCCAACGGATGGACTTGGGAAGAGGCCGCACGTCGGAATGCGCCTGTTTCTGCGGAGAACGGCGCAGCCAGCGCCACACGGCGGCGATCGGAAATAGGAAGGTGTTGGCATACGTTACCCGCACGGGTAATAAACCTTGCCGGACCAGGCATTGAGTCAATTCGCCAGCGGTGTACCGGTGGGCTGTTAGGATGGCTTCATCGTGTGCACTGTGAAGAAACTGGAATGCCGGCAGGCGCACCAACAACCAACCTCCATCCTTTAACACCCGAACCAACTCTGCGAATGGTTGTGCAGCCTGCTCGGGTGAAAACCAATCCAGCACCTCAAGGGTAAGGATCAGATCGAATGTTTGGGCGGGAAAAGGCAGATCCCTTACCGATCCGCGCACCAGCAACTTTTCGCCGCGGTGCCGGCAATAGCCCAGAGCGTCCGGGCTGAGATCCAGTCCATAAACTTTTGTGTCATCGCCCAATCGCCGCAACCAGGACATCGTAAAACCCGTGCCGCAGCCGGCATCCAGAATGCGCCGGGATCCAGGACCAACCGCGGTGTCGAGCAGGGCTGCGACAATCTTTCGCATGCCCACAAACCACCAATGGTGTCCCTCCAAATCGAATAGAAACTTGTATTCATCGCGATTCATTTCTTGAGGACCCAAACCTCCATATCCTCCACCGTTTCGGCCAATCGGTAAGGGCTTTGCGGGGCCAGTAGACTCTTTTCCATCGCGTCCGGCCCCTTGAGATCCGGCAAATCGTTAAAGAAGTGGGCTCGGGGAGCCAAACGCACGAAATGGCTGAAGCTGAACACATAACCGGGTTGCCGACTTTGCAGGCTGGAAATGGCTTCCTCAAATTGGCGCGTACTGTGAAAATCTGACAGAAGGACGTCGTATTTAGTTGGGTTGCGGGTCGCGGTCAGGAAATAAAATTGAGCATCATAAGGGAAGATGAACGTCTCACCTCCCGCCGGCACGTCGCGCTCAATGGTGTCGATCCATTCCTGATATGGGGTTGCGTTTTCCGGTTCCATAAAGATCATGCCGCGACGAGTCCTGACGGGAACTTTGGTAACGCCCATTCGCATTACCCGGCGGCCGGCGACTGCAATCACAAGCGCAATCGCAATCGCCGCGGCCACAGCGACGGGTATGTGCAGCCGGCGCTTCCGGCGAAAGGCTTCGTTCATTGCATCGACGAACAAGATTAGTATCAGCGGTGAAGCCCAAATCAGGTGCAGGTAGTTAGGCTCGTGAAGTTCAGAAGCCAAAGATCCAAGGCCCGCGAGCAGGAAAAGCAAGAGAAGGCGGGCGCGAAGTGGATTGGCAACCCGGAAATTTTTGATTTGCCAAATCGCACCTACAAACCCGATTCCTGGAGCCACTATCGAAAAAAAGTAAAACCCGACGACATAGAGAAGGTTTCGAAAGGAAAATTCCTGGACCATCCATCTGAAGTCATGGGTGACCCTGGCCCAGGAATACACACCCGGCGTGGTCTCATAGGGGAGGTAATTGGTGAAGAGAAAGGTAAAATTGTCATAAACCCAGGCTTCCAATGCGCCGTGGAACCCGAGATACACCGCCGCCATTGCCAGCGTGCTCCCTGCTCCGATGAGAAACCAGGAAGTCTTGCCGAGACCTGCCCGCAGAGCTGGAAGCCAAGTTGGTTGCTCTACAAGCATTTCGACGAGAATTAAGAAAGTGACCCCGACAAGAATCGCCCAAACCCCCTTGGGCTGCATAAACAGCAGAGTGACTGCGGCAAGCGCCCCGGCCCCCAACAACAGAATCCGTTTAAAAAAAGAACCGCCCTTAATCGAGACAAACGTGGAGACCGCCAGACAAACCAAATTGAGCAGGAAGAAGAAATCTCCCCACCAATGGTGATTGACACTAAGCAGGAAGGAATAGCAGGTGGTAATAAATAGAAGAGGCGGGACAAACGAAGCAGGGCCACGAATGATATATTTCCCCAGAATATAAATAAGCCCGTTCAAGAACACACCCAGGACCCACGCCGTGATGCGGAAGGATGAAACACTGATCCCGCCGAGATGGAATATCGCCGCCTGGATATAAAAGGAGCCGGGGCCTAATTCGGAAAAAAAATCACGATAGGGGATTTGCCCTCGCAGGATTCTCTCCGCTCCCACTGCGATCATTCCTTCATCAGTTGTCGAAGGGGGAATTCGGTAGAAAAACGCCAGGTAGACCCCACTCGCCAAAAGCACAGCCAGAAGTTCCCAGGGAATATGGCTGGCCCAAGGGCGTCGAGGGAGCTGAATTTCGGATTCAGTTTCAGGAGGCGGCAGGGAGAAACTCATTGACGGCATTGGCAACATCCTCCACTTCAGCTTCGCTCATGCTGGGCTGAAGCGGTAATGACAAAACTTCATCCGCGGCCCGCTCGGCTTCAGGCAAGTTGGCCTGGGCAGTATCTGCGAAAGCCGGCTGGCGATGCAATGCCACCGGATAATGAGTCATGGTTTCGATGCCCCTGTCATGCAAATGAGCGCGGAGCTGGTTGCGCAGCCGGTGGCGAACCACGAAGAGGTGGAAAATGTGCTCAGTCCCCTCGGGAACATGCTGCAATTGGAGGCCCGGCAATTGGAGAAGGCGTTTGTAAAGAGCGGCCAGAGTCCGCCGCCGCTGGTTCCACTCCTCCAGGTGAGGGAGCTTGCAGTTCAGAATGGCAGCCTGAATTTCGTCGCCTCGCGAATTGTATCCCGGCACAGCGGCCAGGTCCCTCATTCGCTGCCCGCCACGGGCCAGAAGCCGCGCGCGATCGATCAGGTCGCGGTCTGAGGAAAGAATGAATCCAGCGTCGCCGAAGCAGCCGAGATTCTTCGTCGGGTAGAAGCTGAACGCAGCGGCCAGGCCAAAACTGCCGGCACGTCTCCATTCGCCATCCCGTAGTCTCGCCCCTTGAGCCTGGCAGGCGTCTTCAATCACAACCAGACCGTGCTGCCGCGCGATTTCCAGAATGCCCTTCATGTCGCAAGGCAAGCCATAGAGATGAACTGGAACAATTGCCCTGGTGCGGGGGGTCACTGCACGCTCGATGGTTTCGGGTGTAAGCAGCCAGGTTTGGGGATCGATGTCTGCAAAAACAGGTCGGGCTCCCGCCCTAAAAATCGCCAGAGCTGTGTATGGGCTTCCATGGGCGGAAGTGATGACCTCGTCTCCTGTTCCCGGGCGAATCATTCCAGAAGCTTGCAGGCCGAGCATCAAGCCATCGGTACCACTGCCTACAAACGCACCGTAAGGAACTCCGCAATACTCGGTAAATCGGCGCTCGAATTCGTGGACCTCCGGGCCCAGGATGTAATGACCACCGGCCAGTACTCGTTGAACGGCGGGCTCGATCTCATCACGCAGTCTTTCGTATTCCCTCGCGAGATTTAGGAACGGGACCATGGTCTTAATCATTTTGATCGTCCGGACGGGAGACCGCTAAGACTTTCCCTGCTTCTCCCCGCAGGCTCCGGAAGCATTCACCGCACCCCTTGAGCACTGTGGGAAGTTCCGCGAGGTGGGAGAGCGCGTTTAAACAAAATCAATTGGACCCAGAGCCTTATAATGTCCACCATCGTTCGGACCACGGGGACGACGCGAAAAAACTGTGAATGTCCGTGCAGGCGGGGGAAATGACTCACAGGAACTTCGACCACCCGATAGCCATGGCGCTCAATCTGGCACATTAAGTCGACACAGATCGCTCCGGTATGTGAGGTCAGCGAAATCGTGTCCAGCACCCTGCGGCGAATTAACCGGAAATCACAATCGACGTCCCTGACCTTCAATCGAAAGATTGTTTTGACGAATCGATGATAGAGATCACCGAGCACAACCCGGTGAGCCGAATCCGAACGGCTTTTTTTGAATCCCGTTACCACATCCACATCTGAAGTCAGCTTTTCGAGGAGTGTTCCTAATTCCCTTACATCATACTGGCAATCGCCGTCCGTATAGAAGACCAGGTCTTTAACCGCATGATTAAAACCGCTCTGGAGCGCCGCGCCATAGCCGCGATTTTGGGAATGCCGGACCACCCGCAAGGCGGGAAATTGTTGTCCGAGTGAGTCCAAAACTTGGGGAGTTGCGTCCGTGCTCCCATCATCCACCACGATAACTTCAAAATCCGTGGTTAGTTGCCCGAGAGTTTCGAAAGTTCGTGGTACTTGGACACGCAGATTCTCCGCATCATTAAGGGCCGGAAAAAACGCTGAAACACTGATGGAGGCGTCGGGAGGTGTGCTCATTGGTTTTCGGAATTTCTAACTGCGCCAGGGCAGCTCTTTACTTGCCCTGGTTTTCAGGCCATTCCTCCCTCGATCGCCGTTTCGAGTGCCGGGCCAGGAATATTGAGCACGAATTGCCACCCCCTCAACGTCAGATTTAAACGGGGGAACGGTCGTAGCGGCTCGGCTCCGGGCTCTCCGAATTCAACAGGAGACCTGCGAACTCCCAGTATTCTATATCAAGACGACTTCTGTTGATATCTTCGCAAATGCACGGACTATTTCCACTTCACATTCGATGCGCACCACCTGTACCTAAGAAATGCTTTTTCGGGTCCGATGGCCGAGTGGACGTTGAGCTTCGCCCAATTCTCAAATACTTGCCATTCGCGGGGAATTGAGGCAAAATCTCGCCCTTGCTCATGGGGGTAGTTGAGATAATAAATGGTTGGGTCGCATAGCTAAGAATCGCATCGAGTCTAGAAGACGGGCTTGGCTTTTGAGCGGTCGTCCAGCAATCGGTTGGATGCGCGCCAAAATAGGATTCCGGGACCTGGAAAAAGCATTACCTTAGAGACCAAGGATATTATGGGATTTCGTATTGAATCGAAGCATCTGGGGGAAGTTGTTGTATTGGTGCCGGGCGTTTACGAAGACGACCGCGGCTGGTTCATGGAGTCGTTCCGCGCGGACAGGTTCAAAGAATTAGGACTGCCGTCTGAGTACGTGCAGGACAATCATTCGCTGTCCGTGAAAGGAGTTGTGCGCGGCTTGCATTTCCAATGGGATCCCCCCATGGGCAAACTGATGCGCGTATCAGTGGGGAACGCCTTCGTGGTAGCTGTGGACATTCGCAAAGGGTCACCCACAATAGGCCAATGGTTTGGGTTGGAACTTTCATCCGGGAATAAGAAACAAGTTTGGGCCCCTGCCGGATTTGCCCGGGGGTTCTGCGCACTTTCAGACACGGTCGAGCTCCAATACAAATGTACGGGAGTTCATAATCCCCTTGGTGAATCGTCTATTCATGTCTTCGATCCGGCGATTGGAATCAGATGGCCGGAGCTCGGCGAATTTAAGCTTTCGGAGAAGGACCGCAACGCCCAGACATTGGCCAACTGGCTGGCCTCCCCAAATTCAGATAGGTTCAAATATTAGCCAAAGCATTACGCCCTATTGAGGGCGCGTCAGCCGGGTGAAGGTTGCAATGACCTCGGTAATATTTCCAGCGAAAATTTTCCAATCGAGCGCGGAAGGTAATTGCCTTCCGCCAGAAGTTTAATTCCCGCCGGAATCCCTCTATTGGTCAAGTTAATCTGTCAAGCGGTCTCCCGAAACGCCTGTTGCGAGAGTCTTACTTAGAGGCGGCTTTACGCCGCCATATGGCGAGCCCCAAAGCAAGACCCGGGGTCCCCGCAACTCGCCTCGACAAAACCAAGTTGCCCCCCTACCTGAAGCCGTTGATCCTTGACAAATTGACCCTACTCAGACAAAATGAAGCTCCGATCGAGATTGGTTTAGGTTAGTGACAACTCCCGCCAACGATAGCGGCGCCGAAGTGTGGCACAGTTTGTGTGTCGCGTTTGTAATTCACAGGGCGGAGCTTTATGCAAACGATGGGCCGGTTTCTTACCAGCGAATCCCCCGAGCCGGACCATGGCTGGTATGCCATTTATACAAGGCACCAGCACGAAAAAACAGTCGCCCGGTTCCTATCGGATAAGGGATTCGAGACCTTCCTTCCTGTCCTCACCGTAGTCCGCCGTTGGAAGGATAGAACCAAGGAACTTTCACTCCCCCTGTTCCCCTGCTACGTTTTCCTCTGGGGAACCCTGAGGCGCCGCATCGAGATTGTTACCACACCAGGGTTCCATAGTTTCGTCGGATTTGGCGATCAGCCGGTTTCCATTCCTCAAGAAGAGATTGAGGCGGTCCGTCAGGCGCTTACCAGCGGCTCAAGTGTTGAACCCTACCCCTTCCTACGATATGGCGACCGGGTCAGGATCAACTCAGGACCGCTCGAAGGAATTGAGGGGATTCTGCTTCGCAAGAAAAACACTTATCGGCTGGTACTTTCGGTCGAGTTGCTGGAAAAATCGGTGGCCGTGGAGGTCGATGCGTACCTGGTGGAACGTGTGCCCAGCCGAAATAGAGCAACGATACCGAACTGGGTGGCGGCTCATACTCTCAACTCTGCCTGAATGGGAAGTACCCGGTATTAGGGGTGATTTCACCCGGATATTTAGGCTCCTAATTCCGGCGTCTTTAAGGAGGACCAATGATGCGCTTCTTTTACTCTCTGGACTCAAAGCTTCATACCATCCATGGATTTGGTTATACAATGACGAAGCTGATCTCAATCTTGATTTTCGCAGTGATTTTGGGGGGCGCTTATTCGGCTTCGCGCGCTCAGGATATTGTTACACCAAGTAATACCGACTCCGTCCGTCCGACCCCCGAGCCCACTTCCGTTACTCCGGCCAAAACAGTTTCAGAAGACTACTTCATCAGCCCCGACGACGAGCTGGAGATTTTCGTGTTGGATGTCGCCGAACTTTCGCGCACGTATCGGGTAAGTCCAACCGGAATGATTTCGGTTCCGCTGCTCACCAAACCCATCAAAGCGGCAGGCAATAGCCCGGCACAGCTTTCACAGATTATTGCCGACCAGCTCCGTGAAGCTGGCATGGTGAGTCATCCCCAGGTGACGGTTCAAGTGAAGAATTCCCGGCTTCATTCGATCGCCATCGCCGGCTCCGTTAAGAAACCGCAGATTTATTCCATTCTGGGCAAAACCACCCTGATGGACGCCTTGTCGCAGGCCGAGGGGCTGACCGACGACGCAGGGAATACCGCCATCATCACCCGGGGTGACATATCCAGCAGGTTACTGGGATTAGACACGGCCAAGGAGTCCGAACCCACGGATCCGCTAGCCAACCCTCGTACCATCGTCGTTGACCTCAAGCGGCTCATGGAGGGCGGAGATCCCAAGCTGAACTACGATCTTTACCCGGGGGACCGGGTCACCGTACAGAGAGCGGGCATTGTATATGTAGAAGGCGCTGTGAATCGTGCAGGTGGATTTGTGTTGAAGGAAGACCGGGAGCAGATGACCGTTCTTAAGGCGTTGGCTCTGGCCCAATACGTCACATCAACGGCGGATACCAAGAAGGCCGTCATCATTCGTGGGTCAGCGACGGGCCCGGGCGGAACCCAGGAAATCCCAATTGAATTGGATAAAATGCTCAAGCGTCGTGCCAAAGATCGGGTCTTGCTGGCCAACGACATTCTCTTGATCCCAGACAGCGCCAGCAAGCGGGCTGTTCACCGGGCGGGCGAAGCTGCGGCCCAAGCCGCGGCCCTGATGGTTTACCGCTATTAGTCATTTCCAACCGGCCCCGGGGAATGCGGGTGGAGATGTTCCTGGGTTCTCCCTGGCAATGGATTGATTGCAATCGAAGAGCTCGGCGTAACAGAAGTCTATTCAAAATGGAATTTTTAAACTTGAGGATGGCCCCATGACGGATAACCAAAAGTTAGGTCCCCTGAGACCAAGAGGAAGTCTGCAACGGCGTGACGATGTTCCTGACTCCGTCATCGAAGTAGTGCCGTCCGAGGTCGACACCTTCTCATCCATGAGAGCCTATTGGGATATCTTGTTCAGGCGCCGATGGGAAGTTTTGACCGTGGCTTTCGTGGTGTTAACGATCGTCGCCATCTATACATTCAAGATGAAGCCGGTATACCAGGCGACGGCGCAACTTGAGATTGACTCCGAATCACCTCTTATCCAATCACTCAAAGACCTCTCAGAAAACCTGCCGACAGATGAGGCCTTCTTGGAAACCCAAGTCAAGGTGCTTCAGAGCGACAACTTAGCCTGGCAAACGATCCAGCAACTCGGGCTGGGGCAGAATCCCGCCTTTTCCTCCGACGCAGCCAAGCCAAGTTCCCGGAGCCTTGACCCGCGAATCTTGCGGGGCAGACTCATGAAAGAGTTCAATAACGACGTCTCGATCGCCCTGGTCCGCAACACCCAAATGGTGCAAGTCAGTTTCGAAAGTACTGATCCCGACTTGGCAGCCCGGGTTGCCAACACCCTGGTGAATAATTACAAGGATTATGACTTTCACAAGAAATATGACGCCACGCGCGAGGCCAGCGGGTGGATGGAACAGCAACTGGACGAGACGAAAGCCAATGTGGAAAAATCCCAAGAGGCGCTCGTTCAATACGAGAGAGCAAATTCAATCGTCAATGTTAGCGACAAGCAAAACGTGGTGGAACAAAGGCTGTCCGATTTGAGCAGGGATCTTAGCAACGCCCAAAGCGACCGCGAGCAAAAAGAATCGCTCTACGAAATGGTGAAGGCCAACCCGGATCAAGTCGCCCTGCTGGCGCAAAACGAGTTGCTGCAAAAACTGGAAGAGAAATACGCGGACTTGAAGAGTCAATACGTAGATGCCCTGGGCCAGTACGGGACGAATTTTCCCAAGGTCCAAAGGTTGCGGGATCAAGTGACCGAAATCCAGTCGCTGATCGACCGCGAACGCAAGCGCACCGTGGAGCGGATCCAAAGTGATTATCATGCCGCGGTCGGCCGTGAAAAACTTGTTTCCGCTTCCGTCACGGAACAGAAGGCCGAAGTGGGGAAAATTAACCAGCTTTTGATCCAACACAATATGCTGCAGCGGGAATTTGAAACCAACCAGCTGCTATACCAGAGCCTTAACCAGCGATTGAAGGATGCCCAGGTTTCGGCGGGACTGAAAGCGACCAACATCCACGTCGTAGATCCGGCAGTTTCGCCCTCGTTACCCATACGGCCGAAAAAAAGTCTCAATCTTCTGCTGGGTCTGATGGCGGGCCTGCTCCTGGGTATTTCCCTCGCCGTTGTGCTGGAAGGCCTGGAACATACTTCCATCAAGACCGCCGAAGACGTGGAACGGCTATTGCCCGCGACCTGCCTGGCTCTGATCCCAATGGCCGGTTCAGGCGCGAATCGCTACGGGTACGGCCTGGCAAAGCGGGGAACAACGCCGCCATTGCAGAACCACGGGGTGGCCTTGTCGGTTCTGAAAGATCCCACTTCGCCGGTGGCCGAGGCTTACCGCGCTCTGAGAAGTGCGATTTTGTTTTCGACCGCCCCTCAACCGCCGCAGAGCATCGTGGTGACCAGCGCCCAGCCCCACGAAGGCAAAACTTCCACCTCGGTCAATGTTGCGGCGGTGCTTGCCCAGAATGGCGCGCGCGTGCTGATTATCGATGCTGATTTGCGCAACCCGGGCGTGGCCAGGGCCCTGGGAGTCACCAACAGAAAAGGTCTCAGTGGAGTCCTCACCGGCGCTTATGGAATCGACGACGCCATCGAACGGGTTGGAGAAGCAGTCAATTTGTGGGTCCTTACCGCCGGCCCTCATCCCCCCAATCCAGCCGAACTGCTATCCTCCTCCAAAATGGAATCACTGATGGACGAATTGCGCCAGCGTTTCGACCATGTGGTGGTTGACTCTCCGCCTGTCCTTCTGGTGACCGATGCCACAGTCCTCTCCACGTTGGTGGATGGAGTTCTCCTTGTGGCGGAAAGCGGCGTGACGCCCCCCGGCGCGTTGATCCGCGCCCATCGCACTCTCGGGATCGCGGGTGGGAGAGTCCTGGGCGTGGTCGTCAATAAAGTCGACTTGCGCAGCGGCGGCTACTACTACGGTTACTACACCAAATACTATGGCGCCTACTACGGGGCTCCCGAAAAAGAGCGCGCCAACGTCAAAGTGGAATAATCTTCAACCCGGCGAAAAAACATCTAAAGGTTCGCCTTACGGCGACTGGGTTCAATCGCTTCGATTAAGAAGAGTTGGTGACTGTAGGGGAAGTGATTTCACTGCCCTAAGCGTATTTCGGATTAACCTCGGTCCTGGAAGTCCTCGAAACAAAGCGTGACACAACTTTATTCTTCTCGTTCGACTGAATACTCACTCCGGTCAGGTTGGCGGGTCGCTCTTTTCCTGCTGACGCTTGGATTGGCCGGCCTATGGGTGGGAGTCCAGGCAGCTCGCCTTTGGGTTTCAGAAGCTCTGTGGTCGACGTTTACGGATGTAAACCTTCGCCGTGCCTTGGCCATCGATCCCGTTGATCCCAGGATTAACCGCCTCCTTGGCGCTTATCTGTGCTATACGGAAGAGCCCAATATGGTCGAAGGGCTCATGTACCTTCATCGTGCCACGGAACTGAGCCCGTATGGATCAAGTTACTGGTATTCATTGGGTTCAGCGTGTGATTTGGCCAATGACACTGCCTGTGCCGATCAAGCGTTTGAGCGGGCCGTGCACTTTAGCCCCGTAACCCCGCGCTTCCAGTGGGGGGCGGCCAATCACTATGTGGTGGCCGGTCAAACGGACAAAGCCTTGGCCTATTTCCATCGATTGCTCCAACTGGATCCTGGGTACGCCTGGCCTGCATTTCGAGTTTGCCTGCGGGCTACCGGCGATCCGGAGCTCGTTTACCACAAAGTAGTGCTCCCCGGGAATGACATCAATCTGGAATTGGCTTACGTCAACTTCCTGAGCGGGGAAGCGAATAACGTGGATGCGGCCCACCAGGTTTGGACCCAGAGTCTCGTTGCGCCCCCTTCATTCCCCATCTCTGCCGCTGCGCCCTATTTCGAACGCCTGGTCAGCCTCGGCCGGGGGCAGGAAGCCAAGAGTGCGTGGCAGGATCTCGAAAGATTGAATGTAGTCCCTGGGCCCGATTCCGGCGACCGGGACAATCTAATTTATAACGGGGATTTTGAGGAATTTCCGGTAAATGCCGGATTGGACTGGCGGTTTGGCCTTGCACCTTTTCTAACCGTCGATTTCTCTGACCCCGGAGCTTACCATGGGAACCGTTGCATGCGCATGGACTTCACAATTGGCCGGAATGAGAATTACGTCGGCCCCTATCAGTTCGTTCCGGTCGATCCCAACCGCGCGTACTTGCTACAGGCTTATGTCCGGACCCAAAACATCACCTCTGACAGTGGCCCTCGTTTTCAAGTGATTGATCCCCTGTGCCCGAATTGCCTTAATTTCCTCAGCGACACGACGGTGGGGACTACTCCCTGGCACCCGCTCACTCTAAAAATTTTCACCGGACCCAAAACTCAGTTAATTGAAGTTGTGGTCCTCCGGGCGCGCGGTCGATCATTTCCCAACGAAATCACCGGAAGTTTTTGGATGGACTCAGTCTCGCTGAAACCCATTAGTGTTGAATCCGCGGAATTCTCGCTGAGGCCCGCACACTGACTATGCCACCTTCATCGGCGGAAGCAAGAGCCGTTCCTGTTTTAGCCGGCCCCATGGCTGATAAGAACCTCGGCACTCCGCGACTGTTCAACGTGGGGCGAGGCCTTCTGATTGCCGCCTTGATGGCAGCCCCATTGGCCTATGGCTCTGTTCAGACCTGGGCATGGGCATCCCTGACGTTGCTGGCGGTCCTTATCCTTTTTGTGTGGGGGATCGCCTGCGTCCAGCAGGGCGCGGTTAGGATCTTCTGGTCGCCCCTGTACCTCCCCGCGGGACTTTTCCTTTTTTGGGCGGTCGCTCAATACGCCGGGCACCTGACCGTTGACTACATCGGAACCCGTGAAGCTGTGGTCAAGCTCGCCACAGATTGCATTCTCTTCTTTCTCGCCGGCCAATTCTGGGCCATGGGTTCAGAAAAAAAGTGGGACGGGCTTGGAATCGCCGTCACGATCTATGCCTTCGTGATCGCCTTTCTTGCCATCGTCCAATTCTTTTCGGGACCCATTTATAACTATTGGAACTTTTGGTCGGTGAATTCCTTGTGGGGAGCGTTTGGACCTTACGTTAATCGCAATCATTACGCGGGATTGATGGAAATGTTAATCCCCCTGAGCGCCACCTATGTCCTTTCGCGACCCGAGGGGCATCCGCAGCGAAACTTGCTGGGCTTCTCCGTCCTGCTTCCCATCGCCTCACTATTGCTGTCTGGTTCGCGGGGAGGATTTGTCTCATTGCTGGTCGAAATCATCATCCTGGGAACGGTGCTATTCAAGGTTAGCCTGATCTCCGGCCGCCGGAGCCTGTTATCTCTCGGTATTCTCGGGGTGACTGCGGCCGCCATCCTTTTTTTCTGGATCGACCCGGGCCAAATTTCAAAGCGTCTGGAAGGCATGTTCGAATTGAAAAATGCCAACGACGCAAGTTCCGGCCACCGGGGAGAGACGGCGCTCGACACGCTTCTAATCTTACGCGATCATCCACTGACCGGGACGGGCGTGGGGAGTTTCGCAACGGCATTTCCACAATATCAAACTGTGGCCGGGGACCCAGTCTGGGACCACGCTCATAATGATTACGCGGAGGCTCTGGCCGAAACCGGAGTAATTGGCGGGGTGCTGATCCTGGGGGCCTTGGCCATTTTTCTCAAACGCATTTCGCGATACTTGGGTGCTGGGCCAAAGAACGTGGCGGGCTGGATGCAACTGGGGGCGGCTATAGGTGTTCTCGGTATCCTCATCCACAGTTTCTTCGATTTTAATCTGCGCATCCCCGCCAATGCGGCATGGTTTGCAGTTTGCTGCGGCCTAGCGTTTGCCGGAATCCAGTCCTCCGGCCAAGCCAGGTCGAGGAGGGCTAGTCGAGCCAATTGATGCGGGCGTGGCCGGGCCTTACCAGCCTTCTTTCTCATTTTTCCTGGTGGACTTGCGCCCAGCCACTTCAGTCTGGATTCAATGATAGGGCGGAGCTTGGGAGCGATCGGGAGCGCGCGCTCAATACTTTTATAGAATTCTCGGGAGATTAACCACATGAAAGGTGTGATTCTAGCGGGCGGCGCCGGATCTCGGCTCTTCCCCCTGACCAAAATAACCAACAAGCATTTGCTGCCCATCTTCAACCTCCCCATGATCTATTACCCACTTCAGACACTGGTCAACGCGGGCATTCAGGACATCATGATCGTCACCGGCGGCAGGAATGCCGGCGACTTCCTCCGCTTGCTCAATAACGGAAAGGAATTCGGTCTGAAGCATATTCAATATGCTTATCAGGAAGGGGAAGGAGGCATTGCGGACGCTCTTCGCCTCACTGAACATTTTGTGGGCGAAGATAAAATCTGCGTCATCCTGGGTGACAACATCATTGAGAATAACGTCCTGGAGGCGGTTCAAGCCTTCAAATCGCAAACGCGCGGCGCTCACATTATCTTAAAAGAGGTCGCCAATCCCGAAAGATTTGGCGTGCCTGTTTTCAAGAATGAGAGGATTGACTCCATCATAGAAAAGCCCGCCAACCCTCCTTCGCATTTTGCCGTTATTGGAATTTATCTCTATGACAGTTCCGTGTTCGCCCGCATCCGGCAACTTAAGCCCTCGGGCCGGGGTGAGCTTGAGATTACTGACGTCAATAATTCCTATTTGAGAGACGGCGAACTCACCCACAGCATTCTCGACGGGTGGTGGACGGACGCTGGTACATTCGAATCGTTGCACGCTGCCGCCAATCTGGTGGCGGGCACGGGCGCCAACAAGATCAATGGCCAACCCGTCGCCACAAGCTTGCACCTGGCGGAGACCGCTGCCAACTCCAATGGATAACTAGCCCGCGAAAGTTTTCTGGACACGCGCTGGGGATCAATGACCAGTGGGGTTCACCCACCTATTTAAGTGGCCCCAATCCAAAAAGTAGAAAACTTGAAAGCCTGACCGCAAAAGCCTGACCTGTTAAGTGTGAATGATGAGAAAAACGATTTACATGCTGGTGCAACTAATCTATAGCCCGATATGTATTCTTGCGCTTCTGCAATCCAAACGGATTCATCCAAGTTACAAGATGACCTTATGGAAAAAGCTTCGGCTGGGTTATAGGTTTTACCGGAACAGGCTCAAAGTGAGAACGGGAACCAGCCCGAAAGTACATTTGGCCATGGCGCTCAAGCTGCTTGAAATGCCTCCGGATTTGCCGGGCGTGGTCGTAGAATGCGGCACCTTCAAAGGCGGAACCGCGGCAAATCTGTCCCTGGTGTGCAAACTGGTGGGGCGCCAGTTGTTTATTTTCGACTCGTTCGAGGGTTTGCCGGAAGGCTCGGCGTCGGACCGGCAGGCGAAAGGCTACAGCAAGGGTGAATATCTCGGGACTTTAGAGGAGGTCACCCAAAATATCCGGAAGGCAGGCGCCATCGAGTGCTGTACTTTTGTGCGTGGCTGGTTTGATAAGACAATGCCGTCCTTTGACCGGGAAGTTGTTCTCGCCTACGTGGATGTGGATCTGGAAGCGAGTCTTGACGATTGTATTCGCAACCTTTGGCCCCATCTTTCAGATCGCGGCTTCATCTTTATAGACGAGTGCCTCGACACTGACTATTGCTCTCTATTCTATTCCGAGCGCTGGTGGAAGGAGAATTTTGATTCTACGCCCCCCGGCTTGATCGGTGCTGGCACTGGTCTTGCCACGGGTGATTTTTATATTGGGCCTTTTGAGGAGCTGAAGGATCACCCTACCCAACACGCCAGTTCCGGCGCCTACACTTCCAAACAAATGTCGGGCCATTGGACCTACTATCCTGGCAGCTCCGCGCCATCGGGAGAGATATCTTCCGGACAAGGCGATCGCGCCCAAAAGTGACGGACGAAATAATTAAAGACCGTGGCCGGATGAATTCATCGCCGCCTTCCACGCGATTCATGCCATGGGTTTCCCAAGCAAATATTCCCATAAAATAATGCGTTCTGATCAGCCCTGAAAATGAGCAACCCTCTGGAAATTCGAAGCGGCCTGCTGGCTCGCAACACCGCGCTAAATTTGGGAGGGCACGTCATCCCGATTCTCGTCGGGCTGGTAACCATTCCTTACGTGGTGCGGGGGCTGGGCAGCGCAGGGTTTGGCATTCTGTCCATCGCCTGGGTGCTGCTCGGTTATCTCGGTTTATTTGATTTGGGATTGGGGCGCGCCACCACCAAGTTCGTGGCCGAATGTCTGGGCCGTGGTGAATTGGAACGCCTCCCCGGTTTGGTCTGGACCTCCCTGGGGTATCAAATGATCTTCGCTGTTCTCGGTAGTGTGGTGGTTGCGGCATTTGTTCCTTTCTTAGTGAGCAGGCTGAAAGTTCCTTCCGCCCTGGTCGCCGAAACCAGGCTTTGTTTCTATATTCTCGCCGCATCCTTGCCGATTGTTCTCGCCACCACCGCCCTGCGCAGCGTGCTCGAATCCGCCCAGCGGTTTGACCTGGTGAATTACGTTAAAGTTCCCGCCAACATTTCTGTGTTTTTATTGCCGGCCATCGCCATCGCAGCAGGGCTCCACCTACCGGGAATCATCTTTCTCCTGGTCATCGGCAGACTGCTGGCGACGCTCGCTTATTTGGCCGTCTGCCTGAAGACATTTCCAATCCTGACGAAAAAGTTCACCTTCGATCCCAAATTGCTGCGTCCTCTCATAATTTATGGAGGTTGGGTTACGGTTTCCAGTGTAGTGAGTGCCGTCTTGGCCTATGGCGACCGCTTAGTGATCGGATCCCTTGTCTCCATGGAAGCGGTGGGCTACTACACGGCGCCGTCGGAAGTCACCGGGCGGTTTTTGATCTTCCCAGCGAGCCTGGTCTTGACGCTTTTCCCCGCATTCAGCAGCCTGGATGCTTGGGGCAATAAGGAAAGGCTGGAAAAACTCTACGCCCGCTCCGTCAAGTTTCTCCTTCTCGGCCTCGGGCCTGTGTTGGCTCTGGTGGCCGTTTTTGCCCACGAGATTTTACGCCTGTGGCTGGGCAGCGATTTCGCATTGAAAAGCACTTTGGTCCTACAGATTCTTGCTGGCGGAATTTTGCTGAACGCCCTGGCCCTCGTCCCATTCACTTTGATTCAAGGACTTGGGCGGCCGGATGTTCCTGCAAAATTTCACCTGCTGGAGTTGCCGTTGTATGTTCTTACCTTGTGGATTCTGGTGAGTCGAATGGGCATTGACGGTGCGGCTCTGGCCTGGACTTTGCGCGTGGGGTTCGACGCTTTACTGCTCTTTGGCGCCGTGTGGCGACTCCACTTCGCCCCGCTGCGCGTCCTGGCGGAAAAAGGACTCGTAATGTGTTTGCTCGCTGTGCTCGGTTTTGCAGGAGTCTTAGCTCTCACTTTGCGGGCGGCTCCAGCCTTGCTGCCTCAGGTGGCTTTAAGCGCACTTTGGGTGTCGCTTTTCGCGGTAGGTATTTGGAGTTTCGGGCTTGACGGAGGGGAGAAAGGGCTCCTAACGTCCACGCTCGGAAGAGTTGCAGCCCCATTCATCAGGAGGACGGATGACGGCTGCTGACAATGTCAGAGTCGAAGATGTCCCCGCGTGCCTGCTTTGCGGGAAAAAGGG
Organism: Terriglobia bacterium; assembly: GCA_035308965.1. Taxonomy (GTDB): domain Bacteria; phylum Acidobacteriota; class Terriglobia; order UBA7540; family UBA7540; genus DASYXZ01. The sequence continues at coordinate 43,216 of DATGFN010000066.1, forward strand.
CGTAAGTTATTATGAGGCGCTTCGTGACCGCCTTTTTAGTGCTCCTGGCGTGTGGAACTTTCTCAAGTGTCCTGGCTGTGGGTTGATTTGGCTCAATCCCCGCCCAGTTCCCGAGGACAACGGCAAGGTGTACTCAACTTATTATACTCATTCCGATAACGGAGGGAGTAGCAAATTGGCTACACTGAGGGAGAAAATCGAACTCTCTGTTCTAGCGTCACTGCCCGGATACCAGGCTCTGGCGCCAAGCAGAGCTTGGAGGCAGATCGGCAGGATCCTGAGATTGATTCCTCCCATTATGGAACAAGCATGGTTTGGGCCGTTGTGCTTGGATGGACTCGAGAAGGGGAAGCTGTTAGATATCGGCTGCGGGAACGGCAATTTCCTCGCAATCATGCGAGACGCTGGCTGGGAAGTGATGGGAGTTGACCCTGATCCTGCCTCAGCGAAAATAGCCAAGGAACGATTCGGTCTTCAAACTATCGTAGGCACAATCTGGGATGCTCGGCTGCCCGAGAAGTCATTTGATGCTGTAACCCTGAACCATGTTATCGAGCACGTCTATGATCCCATCGCACTGTTTCGGGAGTGTCGGCGCGTGCTCAAGCCCGACGGCAGGCTCGTGGTGGTGACTCCCAACGTGGAAAGTATGGCTCATCAAGTCTTCAGAGCATATTGGCGCGAACTAGATCCTCCGAGGCACTTACACCTTTTTTCATTCCAGACACTCCAGGATTGTGCGGCTGAGAGCGGGCTGCATATTAAGATTCTCAGGACCTCATCTCACAGTGCCCGTGGCGTGTGGGTTGCAAGCCAGGCGATTAAGAATAAGGGGCGCTTTTCCCTTCCAGATGCGACCGTGAGACTAAGGATTAATGCGTTGGCTTTTCAGGTACGCGAAGAGGTCGCGCTCAGGACATCGGGGAGTGCAGGCGAGGAGCTGATTCTTGTCGGCTCGCGAACCACTTGACGACAAAAAGTAGACGCAGCATGCATATCTACTTTCCCAACTTTTTTAGTGAGGGAATTCTGCTTGCCATCCCGCTCCTTGACCTCCGGGACAAGACCTTTCTGGATGGGGCGGGCGGCAAAGTCATATCAACCTTTAGAGGCGCTTAATGGGAATGAGATTGGATCAGCGAAACCTGATGGCTGCACGTGCCGGAGCAAATCCAACAGTATCGCCGCCACGCGCAAGTTTCCACGGCATGAATCATTTGCTGGGGAATCATCTTGCCTCCGGCCTCCTACTTGCCTGTTTCGCTTTGGTAATTATTGCGATCCTACTGGGCTTTATCCCTTCTTTGACACTACTGACTGCGCTGCTCAGCCTCGCCGCTGGAGCTTTTGGTTTTTTGAGGGTTGGCAAAAATACAGACGCTTTGAATCCCGTCCGCGTGTTCGGGACTATTTGGTGCCTATGCCTGGCGCTCGCTTCTTTAAGACTTACCACAACTATGACCGACTGGCCCGCAACCGTTTGGGGTTACCTGATCATGGCACTGTTAGCTTTTATAGGAGGATTTTGGTTGACGAGCCGGCGTACTGTACGCGGTCACCACCCTCAAGGAAGGGGCTCGGAGTCCGAGCTTCCACCTTCAGAAATGCTTGACCCCCGTCGTTCCCTAAGGTGGTCATTTCTGTGTCTGTTGGTTGGTATAAGCGCTTTTTCCTATGAATACTGGTTGATTGGTGGAATCCCTGTGCTTGCCCAAAATATCGACGATGCCAGGACCATATTCTTCGCTACAGCCGGTCAATGGAGCCATCCTGAGTTTGACACGCTTTTTTATAAAATCGTTGGCATTTTGACCATACCCTGTAAATACGCCGTATATCTGGCAATCATACTCTTGATTCAGAAGACCAAGAAAACTAAAGCCCAGATTGTAATGGCAACTGCCATAATCATTTGCGGGGTCCTGGCACTGGCTTCGCAGGGAGGCCGAAGCCTCGTATTTGACGTCCTCATTTTTTCAGCCCTCCTGTTTCATTACCTGCGTCGACGCCTGAGGGTAAAACATTTATTTGTCGGGGGAATAGTGCTTTTTTTGTTTCTCTCCGCCGCTGGTTATTTTCGCATTGCAATTGGACGACCGGAAGCCGTCCATTCAGAGGTGGAACGCGTGAGCAGATTGCCGCGCGGACCAGTCTGGGACAATATGATCATGGGATATGAAGCGCTTACTGGACCGCTTGAGGGGTTTGCCCAATTCTCGCGTGATTTCCCTCTCCTGGGTCATCCATCAGAGGGGTTTCTGTTCTATTCATTTCATCGCTTCGTGCCGCGCGCTAACATCGAAGAATATCTGTTATACGGTAATTTCGGGATTGTCACCAACACTTTCCTTGGAGAATTTTACGGGGACTTTGGCGTCTTAGGAATCATCTTTGGCCCCTTCATCCTAGGCTTGGGCTATGGCTATGTGTATTCTCGGGCGCTAGGCTACAAGAGTCTTTACTGGTTTTTGGTGCTGGCGGTTATCGTAGGGATTCTTGTTTATTTCCCTTATCTGAATTTCTTTTCGCAGCAGCTTACGTGGATCATCGACTTGAGCGCCTTGGCAATCCTCATATCGCTCGCCAAGGCTGGAAAGAGAGAGCGGCTTCCATCCTTCTTCCCGGCGCGTGGCCGATCGAGCCCTGTCGCTACTTTGAGTCGCCCCCATGTTCATAATTGAATGCGATTCTTCTCCACCTTCGCGGACGCGTTGAAACGATGTCCGCGGCACGGCGGAGAAACATTACATTCTGCGAGGGGAAAAGATGAATGAAAGTTTAAGCCACCTTACAGCCATGCTCTCATTGAGTCTGATTTTTTCTAATTATGCTTTTTCAAAGCAACCACAAACTTCAAGCCCCGTCGGCTCCAGTTCAACAAATGTCCAGCGAGTGGGGTCTGGCTATTGGCCCACAGCAGGCGCAGGTTTGGAGCTGAAGATTTCCGCGGGCACGGGGTCTTGCGGCAAGCCCCAGGCTTTGGTGACCTACGTTGGCGGCACGCTCCCCCTGACCGCGAGTCAGATCAATTATATCTACCTTGATCCTTCGGCCGGCTGTGTGCCTGAATTCAACACCAAGGGGTTCGCCTTCGGCCAGGTGCCCATCGCCATAGCGTACTGCAGCGGATCTGCCATCACTAGCGTCACTGACGCACGGCCATGGTCAACGCCTCAGCCCATCGGCACGAACTATCGCGGACAAGCAGTGACAGAGTATAAGGACGGGATGCGATGGGCCGACCAATTTCCCGGCGTAACACCCACTATTCAGCAAAGCGCCGCAGTTAAAGACATCGGCACAGTTCCGGGGATCGTATTTACCACCCCAGCACTCGGAGCTGGAGCGGTGCCCTCGCTGCCCAACAATGTTGGTTTGCTGGACTTTCGCCAAACCCAAGATATCCTCACTGGTTCTAATGTCGGAATGGTTCGTACACCGATTATGGGGATTACGCAGAATCTTGGAGAGTTGACCTCGGTGCCGCTCACAGGAACCGTAACCGTCGCCCCTAACTCGACTGACGTGACTGGTGTGGGGACGCATTTCGTCACGGAGTTATCGGGGTTCGGGGCATCCTTGAAGGCAAACTCAGACCTGACAAAGTGCTGGGCCGCGATCAAGTCCGTTTCTGATGACACTCACGCTTCGCTTACCGGGGGCTATCCCTGCGCCGGTGGCTCTGGTCCGGCATCGCACTTTATGACTCAGCTTGGACTGACCATCACAAACCTGGCTACCGCTGGAACTCCCAACACTCCTGCGGGCGGAGAGACAGTCGGTTTATCCGTATTTTCCTCGCGTATCGGGGGGCGTCGGCCTCTCTTTGGTGCGAATATCAATACGTCCTTCCTGACGGTTCCGGATTTGAATGTAATTACGGACAGTACCACTGCGAGCGCCCTCGAAATTGATTTTAGCAATGGAAGTTCGTCTGATATTACCTTTCCCTGGATCCCGCTGAATTCTGCTCTTCACATCGTAAGCGCGGGGAGCAAGAAGGTTGGCAGCGCAATTTCCATCTACCGCTCTGCGAACAACGTCAACGAGTTTGGAGCGGGCATCTGGATTAATCAAGCGTGGGACACTTCAAATTCCAAAGGGGCAGGAGTGCGTTTAGATGGAAGTCAGAACCACGTTCTGCTTGTGCCTCTTGCAGATAATACCAATCCCGAGATTCTAGGTAAGAACTCCCAAGAAACCTCGACGGCGTGGCAAATTCAGGCAAATGGGGGCGCTTTTTTTGGAGTGAATGGGGGTGTGGGAAACAACGCGGTCGGATTCGGAACTGGTACGCCGAATAGCAATAGCCGCGTTCACGTGTATGTATCCTCCAGCTCTCTGCAAATCCCACTTCGCATAGAGAATGACAACGTGAGTTCGGGCGTGGCCGCTATCGGCTTCGGAGTTGCCAGCAGTGCCCGGCGCGAAACTTCTTCGTTCAAAGCTGGAATCGGTCTCGTCAGAACTGGGGCCAACGGCCAAGGTTCGCTTTACCTCATGAACCACACTGGAAATGATGCAAATAACTTCACTTCGGCAGATTACGTTCTCATATCCCGAGGGGGCGGCGATAACAATATGGGGCAACTTGAATTATATGCGCAGGGAACTAATCAGAACGTCTACCTATCACCAAGTGGAAGCGGCGTTGTTCAAAGCACGACGAATTTTAAGTCTGCCGATTACACCATTACCACGCCCGGAACAACAGTTGCAGCGGGGACTTGCGCGAGCGGAGGCACCGTGGCAATTTCAGGGCTATTAACAACCTCTGCCATATTTTGGAGCACTCAGGGTGCGCTTCCGGCATCCTGGCAGACGGGAATCAATGTGATGACTGACGTCTCCACAGCAGGCACAGCAAAAATTTGGCTTTGCAATGGAACGGCGGCCAATATCATTCTATCGGCGCTGACCATCAATATCAAGCCGATTTTATAGCTCCGGAGTGTGGATTTTTTTCTTGGTGTGCGAGGCGAGGCTTTTCTGATTGACGCGACGGCGAATGTCTTGTTGACGACTTGGGGCGCATGATGAGTGCGAGGTCGGAACCACGAGGCCCGATGGCGGTAGGTGGGGGAGTGAAACCAACCGCTTCGATTCTAACTTCAAGGCCTTACACCGTGAACCCCCTAAAAGGAAATCTAGTTTCCTCCGGCTTTGTCCTCGGCGGCTTCGCCTTGTTAATCATTGCGATCTTGCTGGGCTTAATTCCTTATTCTACCCTTCTGAGCGCGATTCTCGGCATCGCCGCCGGCCTTTTTGGCCTCTTGAGGGTGGGGAAAAATACTGACGCTCTACATCCCGTCCGCGTGTTCGGGGCCATTTGGTGCCTTTGCCTGGCGCTCGTTCCTCTGAAACTTACCACCACCATAACTGACTGGCCCCTGTCAGTATGGAGCTACGTAATCTTGGCCTTGTTGAGTTTTATCGGCGGTTTTTGGCTGACTAGTCGGCGTGTTTCCAATGGGCAGCACCTTCAGGGAGAAGCCTCGGAGTCCGAACTTCCTCCTTCAGAGATGCTCGAACCGCGCCGAGCGCTAAGGGTTGCGCTTGTGTGCCTGACCGTAGGTATAAGCGCTTTTTCCTATGAATACTGGTTGATTGGTGGAATACCCGTGCTGGCTCAAAAAATCGACGCCGCCAGGACCATATTCTTCGCTACGGCCGGCCGCTGGAGCCATCCTGAGTTTGACACGCTGTTTTATAAAATCGTCGGCATCTTAACCACGCCCTGTAAATACGCCGTATATTTGGCCATCATACTTTTGATTCAGAAGAACAGGAAAACCAGAGCCCAGATTGTTATGGCTGCGGCTATCATCGTGTGTGGGGCGCTTGCGCTCGCTTCGCAGGGGGGCCGAAGCCCGGTAATCGACATTCTTATCTTTTCGGGCATTCTGTTTCATTACATGCGCCGACGCCTGACGTCAAAGCACCTGTCCATTCTTGGATTAATACTTTCACTATTTATATCATTCGCAGGTTATTATCGCTATTTGCATGGACGGCAAGATGCCTTTCATATCGAGGTGGAACGCGTTAGCAAATTGCCGCGCGGACCACTCGGGGACAGCATAGTGGTGGGATATCAATCGCTTACCAGCCCTTTGGAGACTTTTGCTCGATTCACGAACGATTTTCCCACCATGCGTCCTCCATCCGCAGGTTTTCTGTTCTACTCTTTCCACCGTTTGCTCCCGCGCACAAACATCGAGGAGTACACATACCATCTCTATTATGGGTCACTCACCAATACTTTCCTTGGAGAATTTTACGGGGACTTTGGTTTCTTGGGAATCATCCTGGGCCCCTTCATCCTCGGCATGGGCTATGGTTACGTGTATTTTCGTGCCCTTTGCTTCAAAAGTCTTTACTGGCTTTGCATGGAATCGGTTTTTGTGGGAATTCTTATTTATTTCCCTTACATGAATCTGTTTTCGCAACAGCTTACTTGGATCTTCGACTTAAGTGCATTGGCAATCCTCATTCCGCTAGCCAAGCCAGGAAAGAAAAGGCAACTTCTGTCCTTGGTGCGGGCGCCGGGGACAGCGCGGCCTGCCGCCACTTTGAGTCGCGCCCATTTTCACCATTGATGGCGCTTACAGTCCACCTTGGCGGGCGGAGTGAAACGAAGTCGGATCGAAAGAATGCTCCAGGCGACTGTCGCAAATAGGAGAGGGAAAAAGATGAGTAGGTAATTCCGCCACCTCACAACCATCATCTCACTGAGTTTGGCGCTTACTTTCAATCCTTGTTCCCGGCATCAATGAGGAAGCTGGCGCGCTAATGGTCAATCACAACAGCGAAATCCCCGTGGTCATCCTTTGCGGAGGAATGGGAACGCGCCTTCGCGAGGAGACCGAGTATCGCCCCAAGCCCATGGTGGAGATTGGCGGGCGGCCCATCCTGTGGCACATCATGAAGACCTACGGCCACCACGGGTTCAAGAAATTCGTTCTTTGCCTGGGCTACAAAGGGCAAATGATCAAGCAGTATTTCCTGAACTATAAGGCCTTGAATTCTGATTTCACCCTTCAACTGGATGGCGACCGACAACCCCTCTTGCATCAGTCTGAGGCCAACGAAGACTGGACCATCACCTTTGTGGACACGGGCGAGAGCACGTTGACAGGAGCGCGTGTGAAGCGGGTGGAACCGTTCGTTCAATCCGATTTATTCATGCTGACTTATGGTGATGGAGTGGCGGACGTCGATCTCGGCGGGTTGCTGGAATTCCACCGCAGCCACGGGAAGATTGGCACAGTGACGGGCGTGCGGCCTTATTCCCGCTTTGGAGAATTGGTGATCCAGGACGGGCGCGTCAATCGATTCAGCGAGAAGCCCCAGGTGGATGAAGGCATCGTGAACGGCGGCTATTTTATTTTCAACCGCAAATTCTTTGATTATCTTTCCGCCGAGGAGTCTTGCGTGCTCGAGCACCAGCCTTTGGAAAATCTGTCGCGCGATGGCGAGTTGATGGTCTATTTTCACAAGGGTTTCTGGCAGTGTATGGACACCTATCGTGACTTCCTGGCTTTGGACGAGATGTGGAAGAAAAATCCCAAATGGAAAGTCTGGAGTAAATGACGGCGTCCAATAATTTTTGGAAGGAAAGACGCGTCTTCGTCACCGGGGCCACCGGCTTGGTGGGTTCGTGGGTGACCCGCGAATTGGTGGACCGCGGCGCCAAAGTGGTGGCGCTAGTGATGGACGCGGATCCCCAGTCGGAGCTTTACCGGAGCGGCACCATCCACCGCGTGCATGTGGTGAATGGCGTTCTGGAAGACGTTAGCGCGCTTGAGCGCGGGATCCTGGCGCACGAGTGCGAGACGGTGATCCATCTCGGGGCGCAGGCGATCGTGAACGTGGCCGCTCGCGCGCCCTTGGCGACTTTTGAGACCAATGTTCGCGGGACGTGGAACCTGCTCGAGGTCTGCCGCCTCCACCCCGGCCTGATCAAACGCGTAGTCATCGCTTCAAGCGACAAGGCCTACGGCGAAAGCGACCAATTGCCCTACACCGAGGACCTGCCCTTGAGAGGCCGGCAGCCTTATGAAGCATCAAAGAGCTGCGCGGACCTGGTGGCACAATCTTACGCGTTAACCTACAATTTGCCCGTAGCCATCGCCCGTTGCGGCAATATCTATGGCGGAGGCGACCTGAATTGGACGCGCATCGTGCCCAGCACCATCCGCTCATTTTACTTCGGGGAATCGCCTCTTCTTCGCAGCGACGGCCAATACGTCCGCGATTACATCTACGTCAAGGATGTGGTGGAATCTTATTTGACCTTGGCGGAAAATATTGATTCGCCTCAAGTCCGAGCGGAGGGATTCAATTTCAGCCCGGAATCCCGGGTGACGGTGCTCGAGATCGTCCAAAAGATTGGCGAGTTGATGGGGTGCCAGGGCATTCGGCCCACCATCCAGAATGTGGCAAAGAACGAGATCCGCAGCCAGTATCTCTCTTCGGAGAAAGCGCAACGGCTGCTGAACTGGCGCCCAAAGTACAGTTTGGAAAAAGGTTTGAACGAAACTATCGCATGGTATCGGGAGTTTCTCGATAAACAACAATCATGATCCACGGCGTGTTGGTCCATCCACTAAAACAGATTCCGGACGAGCGCGGCAAAGTGATGCACATGCTGCGCGCCGACGACCCCCATTTCGAAAATTTCGGCGAAATCTATTTCTCCATGGTCTATCCCGGAGTAATTAAAGCCTGGCATCTCCACCAGCGGATGACCATCAATTACGCCGTCATAACGGGCACCATCAAACTGGTGCTCTTCGACGACCGGGCGGATTCGCCCACCAGGGGCGCGTTGGAGGAGCTATACGTCGGGGAGAGCAATTATGCATTAGTTAGAGTTCCGCTGGGAATATGGAACGGCTTCAAAGGCGTGGGCATCATTCCAGCTATCGTTGCCAACTGCGCGACCATACCTCATGATCCTGACGAAATCGTCCGGCTCGATCCGTTTGACAAAAAGATCCCCTATGACTGGCAATTGAAACACCGATGACGAATAGGTCGGCCGTGGTCATTGGGGCGTCGGGATTCGTAGGGTCGTATTTGCTGAATGCTTTTCGTCGCGACCACTCGGTGGTGGGCACATTTGCGACGGAACCCCTGCCCGGACTCGAGCCTCTCGACATCGCGGAAGCAATTGCGGTTCGGAATTTTTTCGACCGCCACAGGCCGGAAGTCGTTCTCTGTCCCGCAGCCAATCCGCACGTGGAGGGTTGCGAGCGCGAACCCGCAGCCACGCGGAAGATTAACATCGAAGGTCTCGCCAACGTCGTTCGAGAAACCCTGCGCGTGGGCGCCCGAATCGTCTATTTTTCATCCGAATATGTTTTTGACGGCGATCATGGACCCTATTCCGAAGACAATTTTACGAATCCGATCAACGAATACGGCCGTCAAAAACTGGCCGCCGAAAATTTGGTTCGCGAAAACCTGCGCGACTTCCTGATTGTCCGCATATCAGCGCCTTATGGCTGGGAACGGCGGGGAAAGAATTTCGTGATGCAGATGTTGCATCGGCGGCAGACGGGGGAGCCCATCCTGGTGGCGAAAGACCAGGTGATCACGCCCACCTACATTTCCGATTTGGCCCAAGCCGTGCATAATCTGGCAGGACTGGGGAGTACGGGGATTTTTCACGTGGCCGGAAGTGAATGCATGGTCCGGAGCGATTTTGCCCGACTGGTGACTAAAGCATTTGATCTGCCGCCGGCATTGGTGAAGCCCGTCCTAACCTCAACAATGAATTTGTCCGCACCACGCCCAAATTCCGCCGGACTCATTACCGACAAGGTCGCCAGGGTGTTGGGACATCATCTCAGCGGCCCTGAAAAAGGCCTGGCGGCCATGCGGGCGGAACAATCCACTGCTCGTCCCTGGAACGAAATTGTTCCTGCATAGTTTCAGCGAATTCAACTCAGGCCGGTGAAAACATAAACAATGCAACCATGCCGAATCTGTTCGGGACTAAAGATGAGAAAGTTTCTTGCGATTGGTCCTACGCCTTTGGCCAACGCTTTTCTTCGCAAGGATCAACTGAACGGAGCAGAGGCTTCCTACCCGCTCGACGTGTACTTCTGCGAGACCTGCGCCTTGGTCCAATTGGGTTACGTCGTCCCGCCCGAGATTATGTTTCGCGATTACATCTACGTGTCTTCCACTTCAGACACCATCCCCCGCTATTTCGGCGAGTACGCAGACGAAGTGGCTGCACGATTCCTGAAATCGCCGGACGACTTGGTAGTGGAGATGGGAAGCAACGACGGATGCCTGCTGAAACAGTTTCAAAAGCACAAGGTGCGCACGCTGGGCGTCGAGCCGGCGGCCAATATCGCCAGAATCGCGACAGAAAACGGAGTGGAAACTCTGAATGATTTTTTCTGCGAGCGCAGCGCAAAACTAGTCCGCGAGAAAAACGGAAAAGCGAAAATCATTCTCGGAAACAACGTACTCGCCCATATCGGCAACCTGGAAGACCTCTTAAAAGGCCTGGACGCCCTTCTTGCGCCTGACGGCAAGGCGATTTTTGACGTGCCCTACCTCGTAAACCTGCTGGACAACTTGGAATTCGACACCATCTATCACGAGCACTTATCCTATTTTTCCGTTCACCCGCTCGATTTCCTCTTTCGCAAATACGGATTCAAAGTCTTCGACGTCAAACGGGTATCCATTCATGGCGGCTCCATTCGAGTCTATGCCAACCGCGCTGATGCCGAGCCGGCTGTTCAAACTTCCGTGCAGGATTTATTGGCGCTCGAGGCGGAACGGCATCTGGATCGCTTTGAACCCTATGCGGAATTCGGCTCGCGCGTCTCCGCGTTGGGTGAAGAATTAGTACAGATGTTGCGCGAGCTAAAATCCCGGGGAAAGAGGATCGCAGGCTACGGCGCGCCCGCCAAGGGCAATACGCTGCTGAATTATTGCAAGATCGGAACCGATATGTTGGATTACATTGTGGATAAGAGCCCGCTCAAGCAGAATCTTTACACCCCCGGGACGCACATTCCCGTCCACGGCGTGGAGAAACTCCTTCAAGATCGGCCGGACTATGTATTAATTTTGGCCTGGAATTTTGCCGAGGAGATTATGCGCCAGCAGCGACTATACGGTGAACAGGGAGGGAAATTCATCCTGCCTCTTCCAACTCCCAAGGTTGTGCAGTGAAGGTGTCGGTCTGTATCCCTACCTACAACTCCGCCGAGTATTTGCGTGAGTGTATAGAAAGTGCGTCGTCGCAAACCTTCAAAGATATCGAAATCATCGTTTCGGATAATGCTTCGACCGACTCCACCTGCGAAATCGTGAGGAGTTTCACCGACTCCAGGATCCGGCTGCATCGTCTTGAGAAAAACATGGGCATGGCTTTTAATTTCAACCATGCGGCCAGCCTTGCTCAAGGCGAGTACATTAAATTCCTCTGCTCCGACGATTTTCTGGACCCCGCGTGTCTTGCCAGGCAAGTGGACATGCTTGAGGAGTCACCTCAAGCCGTGATGGTGACTTCGCCTTTCCGAATGGTGGATGCTTTCGGCCGGACGTTACGTACTATTTCCCGGCTCACCAGCCGCCGCCTTTTGAGCTATGCCGAGCTCGTAGCGGGCTGCTTGATCTACGGCAATCTTGTGGGGTCACCCTCGGCGGTGCTGATCCGAAGGTCAGCCTTACTGAGGGCAGGGCCATTTTCCAACGACCTTCCGGAACTCCTTGATTTCGATTTGTGGTTGCGCCTGGCGGCCCTTGGGCCGGTGGGCTATTTGCCGGAGCCCTTAAGTGGACTGCGCCTCCACCCGCGTACGGTAAGCATCCAACAGCGAAAGAAAGGACTAAATCGGCAGGATGTTTTGCATATCACTGAGATTATGTTGGGCTCGGTGGCTCCAAGTCCCCTGGCGCGGCGCATAGCGTGGGGACGAGTGGCCGGCTCGTTCGTGAAACAGGCCTTGACGGGTTTGAAGCACGGCTATGTCAAGTGGCCGTTCACGGCTTTCTGGCAGGCTTTCGGAATTGACCCGGGGTTCTTCGGCCTGGCGATGTTTCTGGCATTCTTCCAAACCGGGATTTTGGGATTCGAGTCTGACGATAATCGCCAACTGAGAATCCGGTGGGGCCGAACACTTTGCTTTTCAGCATGAGCGAACTTAGCGCTTTAGACCCGGCCATTGACGTGACTGTTTGCATTGTGAACTGGCAGGGTGCAAAGTGGCTGCCCGGCTGCCTACAGTCGCTGCGGGAAGTTGAAGGCTTGCGGCTGGAAGTGATCCTTGTGGACAACGCCTCCAGCGACAACAGCGTGGAAATTGTGCGCGCTGGGTTTCCTGAAGTGGAGATGATCACCAATACCGAGAATGTGGGTTTTGCCCGGGGGAACAATCTAGCCATTCGGAAAGGGCGGGGCCGACATTTTTTTCTGCTAAACAATGACACGATTGTAAGTAAGGGATCGCTGCGGTCTCTCCTTCAGTTCATGGAAGAACGGCCTCGCGCCGGCATGGCGGCAGGCCACTTGGTGAATTTCGATGGGTCAACTCAGTTCAGGTACTACCCTATCGAGCTCCCCACGCTTGCTACCCTTTGCGCAGACCTCTTTTGGCTGAACCGGAACTCGACATCCAACCACATCGGGCGGGGGCCGCTGGCGCGCCACTGGGATCCTGACAAGCCCTATCGAATGGAGCAGGTGCCCGGCGCTTGTATTCTCATCCGGCGTGAGGCATTTGAGAATTTCGGACTGTTCGATGAAGGATACCAGTTCTGGTATGAGGACGTGGACCTCTGCGCGCGATGCCTGCGGGCAGGGTGGGAGATTTGGTATGTGCCCGAGGCCCGGATTGTGCACTATGGCGGGGCCGGCGCCAAACAACTGGGGTTTTCCAAGCGGTCGCTTTTGCGCTTTCGCGGCATGCTGAGATTTGCCGGGCGTTACTTCAGCCGCGGTCAATTTCTGATGCTCAAACTGGTAGTCGCCGTGGTGCTGATGTTGCGCCTGCCTCTTGTGGTTGCGGCAAGTCTTTGGCCAAGCGCCAGAATGAAAAGTGTGTGGAAGGGAGCAGGAAAAGCGTATTTGCAACTGATGCGGGACCTTGTACATCCAGTCGAAACGCGTTGCTTGTAACCCTTCTGCTTCGATCAATGGGTGCATGTGGCTTGCCTCGAAGGAGGCCAATGCGGTTAAATACTAAAGTCGAAAAAAAGGGAAGTAATCTCCAGAAATTAAGGATGGCCATATGCGAATTCTTGTGGCAGGTGGGGCAGGCTATGTCGGCTCGGTGCTGATTCCAAGGCTGCTCGATCGAGGCTATAGCGTTGATATTGTGGATTTGTTTTGGTTTGGCAATTATTTGCCCGAGGGAGTGGGCATCGTCCGAAGCAACATCTTCGAGTTGAAGGCCAAGGACCTTGAGGGATATGACCAGGTCATGTTTCTAGCGGGTCTTTCCAATGATCCTATGGCGGAATACTCGCCCAGTAAGAATTTCATCTTAAACGCTGCGGCTCCTGCTTACCTTGCATATATCGCCAAGCAGGCTCACGTCAACCGGTTCATCTACGCCAGCTCATGTTCAGTATACGGATACACAGAAAACGAACTGTTCGACGAAACCTCTCCGGCGTTTTCAAGCTATCCTTATGGGATTTCCAAGCTTCAAGGTGAACAAGCCGCTTTGCAATTGGCCGCGGATGACTTTTCGGTCATTTCTCTGCGCAAGGGGACGATTTCCGGCTACAGCCCCCGCATGCGGCTCGACCTGATGGTTAATACCATGTTCAAGTCCGCCATAGCAGACCGGGTCATCAACGTGAACAACCCGGCAATTTGGCGCCCGGTCTTGAGCATTGAGGATGCGGCCAGAGCTTATATTCGTGTCATCGAAGCCAACCGGAAGATTTGCGGCATTTTTAATATCGCTTCCGCAAATCATACGGTCGGCGAAGTGGCCGACGTCGTTCGGGAGACAATTCAACAGGATCTTGGGCTGCGGGTGGACCTGAACATCAAACATCTTGAGGACTTTCGGAACTACAAGGTGAACATCGAGAAAGCAAAAACAGTGCTCAGCTTCCATCCTGCTGACGATGTCAAGGCAATCGTCCGGCAGCTCATTCAAAACATGGAGAAGTTCGAAGACTGGGATAATCCAAACTATTACAACATCAAGACTTTCATGGCTGTTGAGAAAGGTTCCGGGGTTCCAACCACTTTGACAGAGTAAGGCACCCACTTCACCTTCCTGGCGCACGTCCGTGGCATGAGACTGCGGCAGAGTTCATCGAATTTGGATGACACGAGGGCCTCATCCTCCGGCATTCTCCACGCGGACGAGCGGAAGTGTCGAATGCAGCCACCATGACGCCGGACTCGGAAAACGCGGTTCAAAAGATTGATCAAACTTCAAAAGGCAAGGTAAGTGTTCTCATCCTGGCCCACAACGAGCGCAGCGAGCTGACGGTTTGCCTTGCCTCGATCATGCGTCAGACCTATTCCAACTTTGAGATTATCGTAGTTAATTCTGGATCAACTGACGACACCACTTCCTTCGTGCAATCCGAGTATCCACAAGTTAACCTCCTGGTCAGCGACGATAACTTGGGTTACCGGCGGGGAAATCGTCTCGGCTTCAAAGCGGCGACCGGTGAGTACATTCTGGTGCTCAATGCCGACACGGAACTCGCACCCGATTGCCTGGCCCAACTTGTGGCCGCCGGGGAAGAGGACAGCAAAGTTGGTCTTGTCGCCCCCAAAATACTGATGTTTTATGACCGCCAGGTGATCAACGAAGTCGGGAACACATTGCACTTTACAGGGATGTGCAACTCAAGGGGTCTGGGCGAGCCCTCGGCAAATTACATGCAGCCGGAAACTCTGGGCGCAATATCGGGCGCAGGATTTTTGGTTCGGCGCGACCTGCTGGAGCGCTTGGGCGGATTCTCAGAAGTATTTGACCTATTGGATACGGGTTTCCATTCCTGCGGCGAAGAGTATGACTTGGCCTGGCGGGCCCAGATGGCGGGATACCACATTCGCCTGGCGCCGAAAGCGCTTATTTATCACAAGTACCTTTCCAAACCGATGAGCGGTCCAAAATTCTCGACTTTCGAATTTGGCCGGTGGATGGTGGTGCTGCTCAACTACGAACTGAAGACCCTGCTGCTCCTCTTGCCGGTTCTCATACTGCTGGACGTGATGGTGTGGGTCTACGTGCTGGCAAAGGGGCGGGACTGGTTCATCGCCAAGTGGAAGGTGGCTTCATGGATTATCCTGAACATCCCTTTGTTACGCGCGATTCGCCGACGAGTTCAATCTCAACGCGTGGTCGGTGACGGGGCCGTACTGAAGAACCTGAGCCCGACGATCAATGTTTTTTATATCGTCTCTCGCCGGTCTTGGGCTCGCTGGCTGCAAGGTGTCGTTGACTCGGTTTTTGGCGCCTACTATAATTTATTGTTACGCGTCGCGGGATAAACCGCGTATATCGTCGTTGGGCTCCCATAACGATATTCGAATTGCCGGCGGAGTGGTGACAGGTCAATCGATGGAGAAATCAAACGAGGGCGGGTTGAAGAACCTGGAAGAGCGGAAGCTCAAAGAAATAGAACATTCCCGCCTGAGGCGAAGTATCCTCCAGGGATTTGAGCGCCAAAGCGATACCAATCCTGATGAAGAGGTCGCCGGGCTTCAGCAAAAGATCCGGGACCCCAAGGCTTTCAAGCGCCATTTCTCCAATATCAAGTTCTACTCCGTTGCAACCAGCAGCGAGCGGTACTACCAGGATTGGCTCCGCGAAAGATGTCGCGGCGCAAAGGTGCTCGACTATTGCTGCGGCAATGGCGAGAACGGCATATTCGCCGCCCAGTGCGGCGGGGACGTGATAGGCATCGACATTTCACCGGAAGGTATTGAAAATGCACGGGTAAACGCAACACAAGAGGGCGTGGAACAGAATTGTAAATTCGAGGTTAGGGACGCTGAGGCGACAGGTTTCCCGGACAGTACGTTTGACGTCATCGTCGAATATGGCGCTTTGCACCACTTGGATTACAAGTCGGCTATGATGGAGTTACGCCGAATTATCAAGCCGGCAGGCGAGATCGTTTGTATCGAGGCTTTGCGGCATAACCCCCTCATCCACCTATATCGGAAGATGACTCCCCACCTCCGGACCGAGTGGGAAGTTGACCATATCCTGAAGGTAAATCAATTGGACCTCTCAAAAGAGTATTTTGCGGAGGTCCACGTCAAGTTCTTTCATTTGGCGGTGCTGGCAGCAGTGCCATTTCGGAAGATGCGCATTTTCAAGTCCATGCGCCGCTTTTTGGAGGGGGTAGATGAGGTGATACTCAAGCGCCCCTTCATTGGTAAGTATGGCTGGATCATGGTGATGACGCTTTCGAAGCCAATCAAAGAGCGCTAAGTATGGCGGGAGATGCAAGGCAGGACAACCAAATCTTGTCAACCGACCTGCCCATTAGTCGAGCATATGAAGCCTTCAAGCGGGTATTTGATTTCATTCTGGCCTTCATTGGACTGATCGTCCTCTCTCCGCTGTTGGTCATGATTGCGGTAGCCATCAAATTAACCTCTAGTGGACCCATTTTCTACCGCGGGGTAAGGACAGGCCGACACGGTAAGTTTTTTAGAATGATGAAGTTCAGGACCATGGTAGCTAATGCCGAGTCCGTCGGTGGCACATCGACCGCGGAAACCGACCCTCGTATTACGCGGATTGGCAAATGGCTTCGAGCGCATAAGCTTGACGAGTTCCCGCAACTCTTTAACGTTTTGAAGGGTGAGATGAGCCTTGTGGGTCCGAGGCCCGAGGTGGAGGAATACACCCGTTTGTACACTCCGGAGGAGATGGCTATTCTTGAAGTGCCTCCTGGAATTACCGATTTTTCATCCATAAAGTTTAGGGATTTGAATGCGATCCTTGCTGAAGCAGATGATCCGGACAAGTACTTTGCTGAAAACGTGCTCCCAACCAAAAATAAACTGCGGCTGGAATATGTGCGGAATCGATCCCTCTGGCTTGATTTCAAGATAATTTTCCTTACCTTGCGTGCCATCTGGCAATAGTAATGGAATATAAGAGACTGGGAGTCACTGACCTTAAGGTTTCCCGTGTTGGGTTCGGAGGCTGGGCGATTGGGGGGCATGGATGGGGGAAGGTAGACGATGGCGATTCTATCCGCGCCATCCGCAAAGCCTATGACCTTGGCATTAATTTTTTTGACACCGCCGACATTTACGGATTCGGCCACTCCGAAGAAATCCTTTGCGAGGCCTTGGGCGAGGATAGAAGAAAAGTTCTGATTGCTACAAAGTTTGGCATGAAGTGGGATCAGAGTGGCGCAATCTCGCGTGACGCCAGTGCAAGCCGGGTTGTGGAAGCTCTCGAAGGAAGTCTGCGTCGACTGCGGCTTGATTGCGTCGCCCTCTATCAGATTCACTGGCCGGACCCGAATACGCCCTTGGAAGAGACCATGGAAGCCCTGAAGAAATGCAAGGAAGCTGGAAAGATAAAGTATATCGGGTGCTCCAATTTTACGCCTGACCTGATTACTCGGGCCCAGCAAGTGCATCGTTTGGAATCAGTGCAGGCCCCCTACAGCGTCATTGACCGCTCAATCGAAGGCGAGCTACTTTCATGCTGCGAGCGATTTGAAATGGGTGTGGTGGCATATAACCCTCTGGCCCAGGGGCTCTTGTCGGGAAAGTTCGGGCCGGAAACCCAGTTCGGAAAGGATGATGTGCGGAGCCGGAGCAAGTATTTCCAGCCGGGTGAGTTCGAGAAAAATCTTGATGCCGTGGGGCGGTTGAGGAAGGTGGCAAGCCGTTACGGCAAAACTCCGGCACAAGTGGCGCTCCGCTGGGTCTTGCAGCATCCATTAGTCACTTGCGTCATTCCTGGAATTAAGAAACCAGAACAGATCGAAGATAATGCCGGCGCTGCTAATGGGTGGGAATTGGCAGGGCAGGATCAGGCGTGGCTGGCATCGGGTGTTGAGGCTGGAGCTGACGCTGGAGCTTGATACAAGCTCCAGCGATCGGGTGCGAGAGAGGAGCTTTGAATGAAGTCAGAAGTAACCAAACCCCCGGGTGCGGAAACTACTCCCGGAGGCCTTTCGGTTGTCCTCCTAAGGTCCATGTACCGGACCATGTTGCGAATCCGTATTTTTGAGGAGCGCGTGGCCGAATTGGTGACGGCCGGAGAGATTGGGACTCCATGCCATCTTTACATTGGACAGGAGGCCGTGGCCACGGGTGTTTGCGCCGCTCTCGAAAAGGAGGATTACGTCTGGGGCGGACATCGCTCCCACGGCCATTACTTGGCAAAGGGAGGAAACCTGCGTACGATGTTGGCGGAAATATATGGCAAGGCGACGGGTTGCTCAAAGGGAAGAGGCGGCTCGATGCACTTGTTCGCCTCCGATGTCGGGATCCTCGGCACTGTGCCGCTTGTAGCCGCTACAATCCCCCTGGCAGTGGGCGCAGGCCTGGCGTCGAAATTGCGTGGAGACAGGCGGGTCTCCGTAGCATTCTTTGGGGACGGGGCGACGGAAGAGGGCGTCTTTCACGAATCAGTTAACATGGCGGCGCTCTATCGGCTGCCGGTTATCTTCGTCTGCGAGAATAACTTCTACGCCAGTCACATGCAATTGCTCGAACGTCGTGCAGCGGATAATCTTTCCAAGGCGGGTGATGCTCATGGCATTACATCGTCCTCCCTGGATGGGAATGACGTCGAGGCAGCGTACCGCGCCGCCACGATTGCGGTTGAGCGCGCCCGCGGTGGACGAGGACCGACGCTGCTCGAGTGCCGTACCTTTCGCTGGCGCGGACACGTCGGCCCCTCGTGGGATATGGACGTCGGCGTCAAGCGCAAAGACGAATTGAAAGACTGGTTGGGCAAGGATCCTGTGGCTCGGGTCCGGGCCAGCCTTTCAGATTTTGGCGACACGCCGGAAGGTTTTGAAGTGATGGATAAGGAAATTCGAGCCGAGGTGGAAAAAGCGGTTGAATTCGCCCGCGAGTCGGAATACCCGCGCGCTAGCGAACTATTGGACCATGTGTTTTCCCCGGGGGCGGTGATCCAATAAGATGACCACTCGAGCCATCACTTATGCAGAAGCGATCCGGGAAGCACATGCTCAGTTGCTTTCCACCGATCCGAGAGTTTTCATCATTGGCCAGGGGCTATGGAGTCCCTGGTATGCCGGGACCAGTCTGAAGGACATCGACAAGGAATTCGGGCGGGACCGGGTCATCGACTCGCCTGTGAGTGAGAATGCCACAACGGGGGCCGCCATCGGCGCCGCCATTGCCGGCATGCGCCCCATCGTTTTCCATCCGCGGATGGACTTCATGCTGCTCGCATTCGATACGATTATCAATCAGGCCGCAAACTGGTCTTACATTTTTGGCGGCCAGGTAAGCGTCCCGATTGTGATACGGGCTACCATCAACCGGGGGGGCCAGCAAGGGGCACAACATTCGCAAGCAATTCAGGCATTTTTCATGCACGTCCCCGGTATCAAGGTGGTGATGCCTGGAACCGCCTACGATGCCAAAGGACTCTTGATTGCCGGCATCCAGGACGGCAACCCCGTGATGTATATCGACGATCGATGGCTTTATGAAGAACGAGGCGAGGTTCCGGAGGAAATATTCACGGTCGCAATCGGAAAGGCTGCTCTGCGCAGAAAGGGGTCCGATGTCACTATTGTCGCCACTTCCTACATGGCGGCAAAGTCCATCGAAGCGGCCCGAATATTGAGCGAGGAGCATATCGACGCGGAGCTGATTGACCTGCGCTCCATTAAGCCCTGGGACCAGGAGATGGTCCTCTCCTCGGTGGCCAAGACTGGACGACTGGTGATTGCGGACGCGGCATGGGGAACCGGTGGGGTGGCAGCGGAGATTGCCGCAACTGTGGGTTCCCAGGTATTCGATCGCCTGAAAGCGCCGATCCAGCGGCTCTGCCTTCCGGATGCTCCCGCTCCTACCAGCGCTGCGCTCGAAGGAGCTTATTACTTGAAAGCCTCCCAAATAGTCTCGGCGGTCCAAGGCTTGCTCGTTTCGAAGTGAACGGAGGATTTAATTTGCCAAGAAAGTTTGACCTTTACACGCGCACCAATCAATTCATTATTGACGGGCTCATATTTGCGTCCTCATTTACGGTGGCGTACGCTTTTCGTTTCGAAGGAGTGCCCGATTGGCCTCACTTTAAGCAGTTGCTCCTATGGCTGCCCTATTTGGTGGCCGCCCGCCTGTATGTCAATTGGAAGCTCGGGATATATAAGTTCATCTGGCGCTATGTTTCCCTCAATGACGCCCTGGCCATTGCCCGGTCCCTTGCGGTGGTCTCGGGGGTGTTACTCGCTCTGCGATTTCTTTATCCTGGTCAGGCTGTCTTTGCCGCACGATTCCATGTTCCGCTGAGCGTGATCGTTCTTGAATACCTCCTGTCGCTCGCGGGATGTCTTGGCGGCAGAGCCCTCCGCCGAATCCTCTACCAGCGCAAAACAATATCGTCCCCGGATTCGCCAAAGCGCGCCAGGATTCTCATCATAGGGGCGGGCCAGGCGGGAGTCCGGCTGGCCCAGGAAATGGAGGCCCAGCGTTTGGCCCAAACGGTTGGGTTTCTGGACGACAACCCCAAGAAAATTGGCTCGGTCATTAATCGCGTTCGTGTGCTCGGTCCAACAAGTATTTTGCCTTCGGCCGTGAGAGAGCACGATGTGGATCAGGTCGTCATCGCCATCACGCGTCCCTCGCGCGAAACATTGAAGCGCTTTTGGGCTCTTTCCGAAAACCTTTCCATCGCGATCAAGATTATCCCGACCTTCGAAGAAATTCTCCACGGCAAACTAAACATCTCAGCATTCCGCGAAATTCACATGGATGACCTGCTCGGGCGCGAGACCGTGAATTTGACTGCCAACCCTGCCGAGGTAGGCGCCTTGTATAGTGGCAAGAGAATCCTGATTACGGGGGCGGGAGGCTCGATCGGTTCTGAGTTGGCCCATCAAATGTACGCCTTGATGCCCAAGGATCTGATTCTCCTGGATAAGGATGAAAACGGACTAAATGACGTGTATTGCCATCTCGCGTCCAACGGCGAAGGGCCTGCGGTCCATCCTGTGGTGGCTGATATTCGTTCTCGGGAGCGCCTCAAGGCGGTTTTTAGTGAGTTCCAGCCTGAAGTAGTATTTCACGCCGCGGCTCACAAGCACGTTCCGTTGATGGAGATGAACCCATGCGAGGCTGTCCTCAACAACGTGGTAGGGACCCGCAACCTGGTTGAAGAAGCCAAGGCCAGCGGCGCTTCCCACTTCATTTTTATTTCCACTGACAAGGCAGTCAAACCTCTTTCGGTCATGGGGGCGACAAAGCGCGTTTGCGAACTGATTATTCAGGCGCACAGCAATCATGGCCAGCAGACACACTTTGCTTGCGTCCGGTTTGGAAACGTCATGGGCAGCCGTGGCAGTGTCATTCCTCTGTTCCAAAAGCAAATCGCGCGAGGCGGACCCGTCACTCTCACCCATCCGGACATGAAGCGGTACATGATGACCATCCCCGAGGCCGTTCGCCTGGTGATTCAGGCCGGGGTCCTGGCCTCCTGCGGGGAAATTTTTGTGCTGGATATGGGCGACCCGGTCACCATCGTCGACTTGGCGAACGATCTGATTGAACTTTCCGGCCTCCGCCCGGGCAAAGATATCCGTGTTGAAGTGACCCAATTGCGCCCTGGCGAAAAGATGACCGAGGAATTGTTTGACCATGACACCGAGACCACGGCGCCAACCCGATTTGAGAAAATTTGGGTGGCGCGGCCCAAGGCTTTGTGTCTCAGCGAATTTGAAGGGAAATTAGCCGCTTTGGAAAACGCCGCCCTCCTGAACTCTCCTCTGGATATTCAGAGGCTTCTTCCGGAGTTTAACCTCTGTTTTGAAACCGCCCAAACCCAGTCGGCTGGCGAAGGATAGCCCCGGGCGCCCGGATTTCGGACGAGGTAGGGATCGATATCCATATCGCAAAACAGAATAGACCCTCCGCCGGACTTGTCTTCCTGTTCTGGCGCTTTCTCACACCTTTCCTTCATCCCGTTCAAGCAATTGACGGCGGACGCTAATTTCCCTCAGCGGCATGACAATGAAAATCCTCCCCGAGTGGTTCTTGAGGTAAAATCAGGTGTTCCCTTTCAGCGGCCACAAAGCGAGAGTAAAAGAGGAGATGCATTGGGGGCGCGTGATTAGGCAGCCGGAACGCAGCGAGGCTTGGCGCACACCCCGTCTTGCCTGAAGATGGATGCCCAAGGTCCTCTAAATCAGGAGCGTTCGACATTGAAAATACTGGTAACAGGCGGAGCAGGGTTTATTGGCTCCAATTTCATTCGCCTCATTCTTCAAATCCATCCTGAAGTGCAAGTCTTGAATCTCGACAAACTCACCTACGCGGGAAACTGCGAAAATCTTCAAGACGTTGAAATAAATCCAAATTATAAATTTCATAAAGGCGACATTTGCGATGCCGCCCTGATGGCCGAATTGTTGAGCGCGAAATTTGACGCCGTCGTTCATTTTGCGGCGGAAAGCCACGTCGATCGCAGCATTGCCGACGCCCGCGAGTTTATTCATACCAACGTTCAGGGCACCTATACGTTGCTGGATGCGGCGCGGCGGCACGGGGTCGGACGGTTTCTCCATGTCTCAACCGACGAAGTCTACGGAAGCATGCAGGCCCATGAGAGCGCCGACGAAATGAGTCGCCTCCAACCGAACAGCCCCTACGCGGCCAGCAAAGCGGGCTCGGACCTGGTGGTGAGGAGTTTCTGGCAGACTTATAAATTTCCGGTGATGATCACCCGGTCTTCAAATAATTACGGCCCTTACCAGTTCCCGGAAAAACTTATTCCCCTGATGATCACCAATGCACTCGAAGGAAAACAATTACCCGTCTATGGCGATGGCCTTCAGGAACGCGATTGGATTTATGTGGAGGACCATTGCCGGGCGCTGGACCAGGTGCTGCATTCCGGCCGCCCGGGCGAAACCTACAACATCGGGTACGGTCAGCCGGAGAAGAACCTGGATATTGTGCGAAATCTCCTCGGCATCTTGGATAAACCGGAAAGCTTGATCGAGTATGTCGCCGACCGGCCCGGGCACGATCGCCGCTACGCCTTGAATACTTCAAAGATCAAAAAGGAATTGGGTTGGAGCTCTTCAGTCGAGCTGAAAAAAGGGCTGGAAAAAACCGTGGCGTGGTACCGCGCACATTCCGAGTGGGTCAGAAAAACCAAGAGCGGGGAATATCGCACTTATTATGAGAAGTTCTATGAGAACCGCACGGCCTCTCTGGCTCATCTCTAGATTGTTTCTCCAATCTCCGCCCCCATGGAGTGGCGAATGCGCGCGGCGCGGCGAGTGTCACCTGCAAGTAGTAAGGCGATGGCGAAATTCGGGAGACCAACTCTCTTGAGTGCTCCCCCTGGCGGGAGGCTCCCCGATGGAAAATACCGATGAGCAAAGCAGCGTTGATCACCGGAATCACGGGTCAAGATGGTTCGTACCTCGCGGAGTTCCTCCTGTCCAAGGGCTACAAGGTTTATGGCTTGATCCGCAGAAGCAGCACCATCAATTTTGAGCGGCTGGCACATCTTCAGGACAAGCTTGAGCTTCTCTCGGGCGACCTCCTCGACCAGAATTCCTTGATCAACGCCTTGAAATCCAGCGAACCCCAAGAAGTCTATAATCTGGCATCGCAATCCTTTGTTCCCACCTCATGGAGCCAGCCCGTTCTGACCGGAGAATTCACCGCTCTTGGGGTAACACGGATGCTGGAGGCCATCCGCGTGGTGAATCCGCGCATCAAGTTTTATCAGGCGTCCTCCAGCGAAATGTTTGGTATGGTGGACGAATCACCTCAAAACGAAAAAACGCCGTTTTATCCGCGCAGTCCATATGGAGTTGCCAAGCTCTACGGGCATTGGATTACGGTGAATTACCGTGAGAGCTATAATCTTTTTGCATGCTCCGGGATCTTATTTAACCACGAGTCGCCCCGTCGTGGAATCGAGTTTGTCAGCCGCAAAGTTTCCTACGCGGCGGCCCGGATCAAGGCGGGACTGCAACCAAAACTGAAGATGGGCAACCTGGATGCGGAGCGCGATTGGGGATTCGCCGGCGACTATGTCCAGGCCATGTGGTTGATGCTGCAACGCGATGAGCCCACGGATTACGTGATCGGCACAGGAATCACCCACTCGGTAAGCCGTCTCCTGGAAGTGGCTTTCAGCCACCTGGGCATGGATTACAAGCAATACGTGGAGCTGGATCCGGCGCTTCTGCGCCCCGCGGAAGTTTTTCATCTGAAGGCAGATCCCTCAAAAGCCTTAAGTGAGCTGGGATGGGAGCCCAAAGTCTCCTTTGAGAGGCTCATCCATATGATGGTTGATGAAGACCTGGCGCGTTTGCCCAATGCACTTACCCATCCTCCAGTTCGGGAATCCAAACCATGAAGTCCCTGATCACCGGAGCTGGCGGCTTTGCCGGCTCGTATCTGGCGGAGTATCTGCTCCAACAGAACCAGGAAGTCATCGCCCTGGTCAACCCTCAAAATAACCTGCTAACCCTTCACCACATCCTTTCCCAAATTCGAGTTGAGCGCATGGACATCAGGGACTCAGACCGATTGGAACAGATCCTCGTTGACGTCCAGCCGCAACGGGTTTACCACTTGGCGGCGGTGTCTTCTCCAACTGAGTCACTGGCCGATCCAAAGGTAACCTACGATGTAAATGTTCTTGGCACGTTCAATTTGCTTAATGCCTGCCGGCGCCTCGTTCTTGATTGCCGAGTTCTTTATGTGAGTTCCGCTGAGGTCTACGGAGGTGGTGAGAAAGACTCCATGCCGTTGCGTGAAGATAGTCCTTTCCGGCCCGCGAATCCTTACGCCGCCAGCAAAGCGGCTGGGGAAATGGTCGCTTATCAGTTTTACAGAAGCTATGGCTTGCCGGTTGTTCGCGCTCGCCCATTCAACCACACCGGCCCCAGGCAATCGGACGCCTATCTTTGTTCGAGTTTGGCGCGGCAAGTTGCGAACATTGAGGCCGGCGCCCAGCCACCCCAGGTGACGGCCGGAAATCTGAAGTTGAGGCGCGACTTCAGCGACGTTCGCGATGTTGTCAGGGGTTACCACCTGTTGCTGGAAAAAGGGACGGAGGGTGATGTCTACCATCTTTGCTCAGGCAAACCAGTTTTGCTTGAATCCATCCTTGAAATTCTAGGCTCATTTTCATGCAAACCCTTCACCGTGACAGTGGATGAGTCCAGGAGGCGATCGGGGGAATTGCCGGAAATTTGGGGCGATTATTCCAAGGCTACCGCAGACACAGGCTGGGCGCCTCAGTATGAACTTCGAACGACTCTACTCGACCTCAAGCGCTACTGGGAGGAAATCAATTCAACGAAAACGCCGGAGGCATCATAAAGGAAAGGAAATGTGGGATCCATCCATGGCTTCATGGATTCCATCTCCGGGTAATTGTGCCGGCCATCTTTGCCTGAGGATAACTTGCCATACCGTCCTGGCGCTTGATTTAGTTTTGCCTGTCGCTTAAATTGGGCTTCTCAGAATGGCTTGAATCCTGGAATCAAGTCGGGCTGGACCGGAATAAAATTAATGCAACGCTCACAACGGGAAGGTTGTATATTGTATTAATACACCCAGCCTATCGGGCTTCGCCCTGATTCTCAATCGCCTTTGGAACTTCTATTCCAGGCTATGCGGCACCAAAATGCCATTGACCCTTATTCAAAAATGGTTTTCACTTGAAGTTTCGTGTCTTAAACTTGCTTTTCGGAATCCAACCGGGGAGGTATTGCAATGTTCCGCTTCAGACTATCAGTTATAGTTGCAGGCCTATGCTTGTTTTTGACCCTTGGAGCCAACGCTCAAACCCAGAGGACGCCCAGGATACTGGCGGACGGCGCGGCGACTGGCGCGCAGCCGGTGGAGCCCGATTCACCCGCAGCCAGTTCCACAGTTTCGTCGGGGACCCAAGCCATCGTCCCGCGCCTGATGAAATTCAGCGGGGCGCTGCATGATGCCGCGGGCAAGCCTGTTACTGGCACCGTCGATGT
>DATGFN010000067.1:0-6276 GCA_035308965.1 Terriglobia bacterium
GATATTCAACAACCTCGCTCCCGGAAACCCTTGCCGAAAGCGCTGCGCCAGTTCCCCACTCAGCGCCTCTCCGCTGCACGACCACAGCTTCAAGCGCGGCACCCGCTCCTGCAGATTCGGTGCATGATCCAGCAATGCCCGTAGCAGCGATGGCACCAACACCATCCGCGTCACTTCGTGCCTCGCCAGACTCCGCAGCAACTCTTCCGGATCCCGCACCACTTCCGCCGGCAAAATCACACTCCGCACTCCTGCCAGCAGCGGTCCAAAAATCTCCCACACCGCATCCACAAACCCCAGATTCGTCTTCTGGCAGCACACCTCCCCCGCCTCGAACGGATACCGCTCCCACATCCACTGAAAACGATTCAGGGCTCCCCCATGCGTCCCCTCCACCCCCTTCGGCCCCCCACTCGACCCCGACGTGTACAGAACGTAAGCTGGATCGGTCGCTTCCACAGCGGGCAAATCAATATGTGTCGACACATCGCTTTCGCTCTCTTGTGCAATCCATTGCCAGTCTGTGTCCAGAGTCACAGTTTGCGCCCGACTAAAAGGAACCTTCTTGAGAATCGATGACTGAGACACTAATAGAGTCGGCTCGGTGTCTTCGAGCATGAAGGCGAGCCGATCTTCGGGAAACGAAGGATCGAGGGGCACGTAGGCAGCCCCCGTCTTGAGGACAGCCAGCAGCGCGACTATCATTTCCAGCGATCTTTCGACACACAATGCCACTCTGGTGCCGCGCCCAACACCCTTTTTTTGGAGATAGTGCGCGAGGCGGTTGCTCTGTTGTTGGAGCTCAGAGAAAGTGAGCAGCCGCCGTCCTTCACTCAGCGCTACTGCGTCGGGCGTGCACTCGCATTGTGCGTTGAAGAGGTGGTGAATTCCGCCATGTTTTGGATGCTTCGCCTGCGTTTGATTCCATCCGATCACCAGCTGATTCTTCTCGGCCTCAAAGAGCAGCGGCAGTTGCGAAACCCGAAGTCCCGGATCGCTTACGGCTCCGGCAACCAGATTCATCCAGTGTTCAGCCATGCGGGTGATGGTCGTAGGGTCAAACAGATCGGTGCTGTAATGAAAGCGCGCCAGTATTTCATCCTGGCGTTCGTCGAGTTCCAGATAGAGATCGTACTTCGTGGCGCCGGTGTCGATGTCCATCTGGGTGAGGTGCCACGCTGAGTCAATTTCGGGCATTGGAGGTTCGAGCGAGAACATCACCTGGAATAGCGGATTGCGGCTGAGATCACGGCGAATGTTCAATTCCTGAAGAAGTAATGCAAAAGGGATGTCATCGTGTTCCATCGCCGCGAGCACCGTCTCGCGGGTGCGACTCAATAGGTCGCGAAATGAAGGGTCGCCGGAAAGATCAGCTCGCAGGACCACGGTATTAAGGAAATATCCCAGTAACGCTGTCGTTTCCGGACGATCGCGGCCCGCTGTCACACTTCCAATCGAGAAGTCGTCCTGTCCAGAATATCGGCCTAGCAATGCTGCAAAGGTGGCTAGCAGCATTTGAAAAACGGTAACTCCCTCTTGCCGGCTGGTGTGTCGCACAGCTTCCGTGGCGCTCGGGCTCAGCTTGAACGCATACATGCTGCCGTTAAATGTCTGCACAGCTGGCCGCGTACGGTCGGATGGCAAATCGAGAACGGGCAGATCACGCAGTTGCCTGCGCCAGTAGGCGATGTGTGCGGCGACATCGCCTCTAGTTTTGCGTTGCCAGCAACTATAGTCGGCGTATTGAATGTCGATGTTCTGTAAAGGCGACGCATGGCCTGCGACTCGAGCCGCGTAAAGAGCCGCGAGTTCAGGTAGAAATACGCGATAGATGGCGACACCATCGAAGATGATGTGGCTGAGCGTCAGGTAAAGGCGATACCGCTGGTCTTCGAGCCGCATCAGAGTGGCGCGGAACAAGGGCGGATGCCCCAAGTCCAGAGGTTTCCTGGCTTCTTCGGTCGCGATGATGAGGGCGGCAATCTCGCGCTTTGGTTCAGGAAGTTCCCTAAGATCGATGACGGGCAATGAAATCGAAAGGCCATTGGTGACGATCTGAACAGGCTTGCCCTCCACGATGCGAAAGGAAGTCCTCCAGGCCTCGTGGCGACGCAATATTTCGTTAAAAGCTTGTTCGAGAGCCGCCGGGTCGAGAGCTCCCGTGTAGTGAATCGTCACAGGCTCGTTGTAGAGCGGAACATCGGGCACGAGCTGCGCGTGCATCCACACTTGTTCTTGAGAGTAAGAAAGGGGAATTAGCTCGTCGGCATCCCGGTGAGGAATTTGTTTTGGTAAGGTCGCAGGCCCAAGCCCACCCCGAAGCCATTTTTCCAGCAGAGATCGTTTTACGTCGGGGGATACCATTTTGTCCCTTACGAAGACCCTACATCGGAGCCTTTGCTTAGCGCTGGAGTGGAGTCGTCAAAATGAACGGGGAGGGATGTCAATCCGCGCAGGCCGAGGTTATGCCGCCACTCCAATGCTGCCGCCGGATCAAGCGCAAGATTTGGGAGTCGGCGCAAGAGTGTTTCGAATGCGATCTGGCCCTCCATGCGGGCCAGGGCAGCGCCGAAGCAAAAATGCGCCGCCCAGCCGAATGCGAGATGGCGATTGTCAGCACGAGCGAGGTCGAGGCTGTCTGGATCGGCAAAACGTTCGGGATCACGGTTCGCTGCTCCCATCACGGCTATCACCGCCTGACGCTTGCGGATCTGTTTTCCTCCCAGCTCAACGTCCGCCGGAGCGAGGCGCGCTGTGTGCTGGCTGGGACTCTCATAGCGCAGCAGTTCCTCCACTGCGGATGAGATCAATGAGGGATCGGAGCGCAAACGTTCCATTTGGCTCGGATTGCGCAACAAAGTAAGTACGCCATTGCCGATCAGGTTCGTTGTGGTTTCCTGGCCTCCGACCATGGTGACGATCAGGTTGGCAATAATTTCGTCTTCGGTGAGCGCGGCGCCTTCTACCTTGGCCTCCATCATTGCGCTGACCAATCCGTCGCGTGGATGGAGGCGCTGCTCTTTCATCGCGGAACGGAAGTACGAGCACATTTCTTCCACACTTCGCAACACACGTGGAAACCGATCTGGGTTGTGTTGAAAGTTTCCGAGCATTTCGGCGAAATCCGCCGACCACTCTTTTAATTGCTGATGATCCTTCACTGGAACGCCCAGCATTTCGGCGGTAACGATAGCTGGCGCTGGACTGGCAAAGTCGGCGATCACATCCATGTGATCCTTCCCGACCACCGCGTCGAGTAGCCGTTCCATGATTTCCTGAATGTGAGAGCGCAATCTTTCCACACGCCGGGGTGTGAAGGCTGCCGACGCCAGAGCGCGCAGGCGAGTGTGGTCTGGAGGGTCCAGAAAGAGCATCTGACGCACCATTACTTGCGCAATCGGATTCAGCGCCGATAATCCCATCGAACTCAGGTGCTGCGGGGTTGGCGTGCGATTGGCGGAGTAATGATGAAGCACGTGGACAACATCTGTGTACCTGGTCACGATCCACGAGTGCAGATACGGGTCCCAGTGAACCGGATCCTCGTTCCTGAACTGCTCATATAGAGGATAAGGATTTGCCAGGACTTCGGGGTCAAGCAGTCGATACAGGCTAAGCACCTTGTCGGTTTTGTCAGAGCCGACACTGATATTCGTGGTGGCCGGCATGCCTACACCGCGTCTCTTGTCTCGTATCCCGAAGAGGCAAGAATTTGCTGTGCCTCGTCATCGCTCATGGCCGAAACCTTTGCGTAAATAAGTCTTTCGATTTCCTCTGACATTGCCCTCAGCGTCGGCTGTTCAAAAAGGCTGCGCAGCGGGAGCTCCACGCCGAACGTTTGCTGAATTCTGCCGATAAGTTGCGCCCCTAGGAGCGAGTGCCCGCCCAGAGTAAAGAAGTTGTCGTCGCGGCCGACGTGATCCACCTTGAGAAGAGACGATAAGAAATCGGCGAGATGTTGCTCGATTGGGGATTGCGGCGGTTCAAACGCTCCATCTTCGAGGATATTCGACGGGCTGGGTTCGGGTAGCACCGAATGGTTCACCTTTCCATGAGCCGAGCGCGGTAGTTCTGGCACCATGACAAAAGCCGAGGGCAGCATGTATTCGGGCAGTTGCTCGCTCAGGAAACGCCTGATATCTCGTGGCTTCAGTCCCTCAGGAGTTGCGGGCACGACATAGGCAACGATTCGCTTGTTCCCGGCCTGATCGTCATATGCAGTAACGAAGCTGTCTCGAATGTCACGGTAATGGCTGAGTACAGCGGTGATTTCCCGCGGCTCTATGCGATAGCCCATGACCTTGATCTGTTCATCGATTCGCCCCAAGAACGCGATTTGACCGTCTGGCAGATAACGGCCGAGGTCGCCGGTCCTGTACAGACGTGCGCCTGGGATGTCACTAAAGGGATCTGGCAGGAATTTTTCAGCGGTAAGCTCAGGAGAGTCTACATATCCGGGTGCGACGCCTGCTCCGCTTATGAGAATTTCGCCTAAAGTTCCCGCCGGAACGAGTTGCAATTGATCGTCGACGATGTGAACGTTGACATTATCAATCGGACGTCCGATCGATGGTACGTCATTCAGGTTTTCGTTGGGTTGAACTCTTCCAGACGTGGCGACCACCGTGCATTCAGTCGGCCCATAGTTGTTAACTAGCGCAAAAGGCACATGCGTCGAGGGATGTCGGCGCAGCGTATCTGCTCCGGTTAGCAATATCCGAAGTGAGGTTTCTGACGGCCACTGCAGGTCGATCATGCACTCCGCCAGCGCCGTGGGAAGAAAGCTGATAGTGATTCTTCGCGCTACCATCCAATCGCGCAGTTCCTCTGGCATTGTACGTAGATCTTCATCCACCACATCTACGCTTGCGCCACTTGCCAGGTAAGGCCATAGCTCCCACACTGAAGCGTCGAATCCGGGGCTCGCGTGCAACGTGGCCCGATCACTGGGCGTGACCTTGAAAGCGCGCTGGTGCCAGGTAACGAGATTCATCAGATTTGAGTGGGTTACCTGAACGCCTTTCGGCCGACCGGTCGAGCCTGAAGTAAAAATGATGTATGCGAGGTCATCGGGCTTAGCGTTGATCGCCGGCGAGGTTGCGGGATGAGCACTCAAAACATCTTCGTCCGGCACAACCGCCTTCCAATCTCCTCTGGGAAGTTTGTCCGCTAGACTGAGTTGAGTTAGAACCAGCGGCGCGCGGGAATCCTCAAGCAGAATTGCAATTCGATGAGCCGGATAAGTGGGATCTATGGGGACATACGCACCCCCGGATTTGAGGATGCCAAGGGCGGCCACTGCCAAGTCGATCGATCGATGCATGCAGATCGCGACGCGAATTTCGGATCCAAACCCGGAACAACGCAACAAATGCGCCACTCGATTGGAACGGTTGTCGAGTTCACGATATGTGATTTCTCTACTACCCGACCTCAGTGCGATCGCATCCGGTGTCGCATCCGCATGCTTTTGCACGAGATCATGCACACAATGAGCAAACGACATTTGTACCTCCAAGCTCCGCCTGGCCATTGAAAATGGCTATTGCTACTCCGGTCCTCGCGCAGGGGCCTGGGACAATGTTCCATCCAGAACGCGCTTGAGTAATCCTTGGACCTCGTCGACCGAGAGCTTGTCCAGTTGAGCGAGGAGGGCCTCGCGACTGGCGGTGGCAGTGGGCGTCAGGCGAACTCGCCGTTCCAGAATCGGAGTGTGTGCCTTGAGTCCTTGCGCCTCCGCTTGTTCCACCGCCGTCGCCAGTCCCGCGATGGTCGGTTCCTCGAACACCGTCCGCACCGGCAACTCCACTCCAAACCTCCGCCGGATCCGCGCCATCACCTGCAGCACCAGTAACGAATGCCCTCCCAGCTCAAAAAAGTTCTGCTCCACTCCCACCTCTTCCACTTTCAGCAGTTCCTTCCAGATCTCCGCCAACCCCCACTCCGTCTCCGTTCGCGGCTCTGCCGTCCCCTGTTCCGATAACGTGGTCCCCGCTACACTCCCCAGCAACCCACGGTTCACCTTCCCACTCGGCAGCAGCGGTAACCGCTCCAACACCACATACCGCGACGGCACCATATGCTCCGGCAACTTCGCTCGCAGATGTCGTCGCAACTCCCGCACATTCGGCGTCGCCCCTTCCCCCGCTACCACGTACGCCACCAGCCGCGCCTCTTCGCCTTC
Source organism: Terriglobia bacterium (assembly GCA_035308965.1). Lineage (GTDB taxonomy): Bacteria > Acidobacteriota > Terriglobia > UBA7540 > UBA7540 > DASYXZ01. Next base: position 6,185 of record DATGFN010000067.1, read on the forward strand.
CTCTTCCACCCGTTCCACCGCCGCTTCCCGCACCCCACCGTGCGCCACCAGCACCGTCTCGATCTCGCCCAGATCAATCCGCATCCCGCGCA